>NZ_ATVT01000030.1 GCF_000420865.1 Butyrivibrio sp. XPD2006 | reverse complement strand
ACGGTTTCAGGGTAACCTGATCCGGTGCAATCTCCTTAAGTTTTAGCAGACGGTGGAGATTGTTATTGAGAAGCATTTTGGACAGCTTAAATGGGGTGCAGCCATTTAAGCTGTCTCTGGCTTCGCTATTGATGTGGTTCATCAGAACAGTAGCATCCTTCTGATCATAAGGATCCAGACTGTTGCCTTTTGGAATCACATATCTTATGTACTCATGATTCTTTTCAATCATTCCTTTCTGCCATGAGCAGTTGGGATTGCAATAAAATACCTTGCTTCTTATTTCACCATACTGGTCACATTCAAGTCGGGCTGGAAACTGGAATTCCGTGCCGTTGTCAGTGAGTATGATAGGGAACAATTCCTGGAATACTTCAATACCAAGTTTTTCACATAATGTATCAAATACTTCGATTACGCAGTCCTGTGATTTCTCAGCCAAGACAAATATAAGCATAAGATGGCAACTTCTGAAAATCATAGTCAGAAAAGCTTGCTTGCTGTTACCTTTTTCGCCTTCAACAGTATCCATTTCAACAACAGGAATTTCAGGATACTCTGAAGTATATTTGATGAAGTCGTCATATGTCCTGCCTATTCTGAATTCTTTTGCGGACAGACTGACACGAGTACCTCTTTTACGAGGCTTGCATTTGTATCTTACTCTGCGGCGCATATCGATATTTCTGGCAGTAAAAACACCCTGATCAATGTAGTTGTAGAGTGTTTTCCGACAACAGGGAATCTCATGGCCATGAAAAGCATATATATGAGCTAAAGACTGTCCTTTTAATAGTAAAGGGGATATAAGATCATCAAGGAGCGCAACTTCAGCAGGATCCTGATTTATGCCTTTTCTGCAGGATACAAGCAACTCCTGTGATGATTTGTCAGCGTTCTGAGCAATATAAAAAGCCTTGTTTTTGTTGCAACGCCTTGCTTTTAAACAGGCGTTACATACATAAGGAGCCTTAGAGAGAGTAGGGCACTGAGGCTCACGGTACTCCGGACAAGTTGTGACACAGCGCATAGCTTTGTGTTCATTGTCATAACAGTTTTTGCACATTCTAACACAGTCTTCCCTGTCACATAGGAAGCGAAGTGAGCATTCCTTATATAATGCACACCTTTGCGGATCGTCATTCTTTTCTCGTGGTTGGAAGGTGCGATACTTTTTAACTTCTTTGCTGATGGTTGTAGGATGTTTTCCTACAATCCTTCCTATCTCAGCAAAGGATTTACCATCATTCAGCCCCTTTTCAACTTTTATTCTCTGGCTGGTAGTAAGGTGTTTCTGGTCATATTTATTATCGTCAGACATTATGTAAACCTCCTATTTATGGATGGAGGAATCCACTGCCTGACTAGGTTATCATGTAAGAGTAAATTCAGCTACATAGAATTTAACCTTACAAACAAGAATTAACTTTTACATTTTAGGA
>NZ_ATVT01000029.1 GCF_000420865.1 Butyrivibrio sp. XPD2006 | reverse complement strand
TCAGACTGTAGACAAAGTCCACGGCATTCGCCGTGGATTTTTCTTTGTAAAAGTGTCATGAACCCAGTATTTATCTGGGATTGAGGCACTTTTTCTGGTATAATAGAAGTATCAAAGTTGGGAATGGGGATTGCCTTTATGATGACTTCTAATACCGAAAGAAAACGCGAACAGATGCAGTTTGTGAGCATGGATGACCTGGTTCCCCAGGACCACATGCTACGTCTTATCGATAAAGCCATTGACTGGTCATTTATATATGACCTTGTTGAAGATAAGTATTCATCCGACATGGGCAGGCCCAGCATGGATCCTGTCACTCTCATAAAAATCCCATTCATTCAGTATTTATACGGAATCCGAAGTATGCGACAGACTATCAAGGAAATCGAGGTCAACGTTGCATACAGATGGTTCCTGGGCTTAGAGCTTAACGAACCTGTGCCACACTTCTCAACATTTGGAAAGAACTATACAAGACGATTTAAAGATACCGATCTCTTTGAGCAGATATTCCAGCGTATTCTTGAAGACTGTTACCGCTTCAAGCTTGTTGATCCTACTGCTGTATTTGTAGATGCTACTCATGTAAAAGCCAGGGCCAATAACAGAAAGATGCAGCATAAACTAGCAAAACAGGAAGCATTGTTCTACGAGGAAATGCTTAAGAAAGAGATAAATGAAGACCGCGCCGAGCATGGCAAGAAGCCGCTTAAAGACAAGGATGATGACAACGATAAAGGCGCCGGTGGTCATGATGATTTCAGCGATTACACAGATGATGTGCCAAAAGATACAAAGAAAGTAAGATGCAGCACTACAGATCCTGATAGTGGATGGTTCAGAAAAGGTGAGCACAAGAATGTATTCGCATACGGGGTAGAAACCGCCTGTGATAAGAACGGATGGATTCTTGATTACACGGTCAATCCTGGCAACGAGCATGACAGCCGTACATTCAAAGGACTCTACGACAAGATCAAGGATATCGGTGTTGAAACCATCGTTGCAGATGCAGGCTATAAGACACCAGCCATAGCCAAGCTTCTTATAGATGACGGCATCAAACCACTTCTCCCATACAAACGACCAATGACGAAGAAGGGATTTTTCAGAAAATCTGAGTTTGCTTATGATGAATACAATGACTGCTATATATGTCCTAACAATCAGGTTCTGGAGTATTCGACAACAAACCGTGATGGATACAGGGAATACAAGAGTTGTGGAAAGGATTGTGAAAGCTGCCCATACCTCGAGCAGTGCACACTTAGTAAGAACCATGTAAAGATGATTACTCGTCATATCTGGGAAGACTACATGGAAGTATGCGATGATATCAGATACACAGAGGGAATGAAAGATCTTTATTCCCATCGCAAAGAAACAATAGAAAGAATTTTTGGGACCGCCAAAGAAAACCACGGATTCAGATATACACAGATGTATGGCAAGGCGCGTATGGAAATGAAGGTCGCGCTTACCTTTGCGTGTATGAATCTGAAAAAGCTTGCAAGGATCAAGCATGAATGGCGGTTAGAGATGGCCTGATATAGGCTGTTTCTGACCTTTGTTCTGAACAAAATCCCCATAACATAAGAAAAATGGTCCAGAGAGCTACGCCCTCAGGACCACTTTGTCTACAGTCTGA
>NZ_ATVT01000028.1 GCF_000420865.1 Butyrivibrio sp. XPD2006 | reverse complement strand
GGAATCCACTGCCTGACTAGGTTATCATGTAAGAGTAAATTCAGCTACATAGAATTTAACCTTACAAACAAGAATTAACTTTTACATTTTAGGAAAATTTTTCAAAAAACACTTGAGCTAAAGTTAACTTTAAGTTGTATGATTTATAAGATTGGTAATTTCAAAAAACATGCAAGCAGAGACTTGTGATGGCAAAGGATGCGCAATGAACAGTAACAGAACCACGGTAATAGATGAAAACACACCTCTTTTGGTATTGGCAGGGCCCATGTTTCTTGAGCTTCTGCTGAATACAATGCTGCACAATATCGATACTGTAATGCTTAGTCACTATAACGAATATGCCGTAGGAGCAGTAGGAAATGCGAATACCATCATGTTTATGATGATAATATTTTTCAATATTATCGCTACTGCTACAAGTGTGGTTGTGGCGCAGTATCTCGGGGCCAAAATGTATGATCGCATGAACATGATATACACGCTTGCGATAGTAGTTAATCTTGTATTTGGAATGGTACTCAGCGCTGCCTTTTGTGCAGCTAATCCATTTATAATGAATTTTCTGCATGTCTCACCGGAGATGCGTCCGTTCTCGATGACTTATATCTATATTGTCGGCGGTGGTGGCTTCCTGATGGCGGTGTCCAATGTAATGCTGCAGATACTGAGATGTAACGGATATACCAAAATCGGTATGTGGGTTACATTCGGCATCAATATTGTCAATATCATCGGGAATTATCTATTTCTGTATGGGCCTTTGAAATTCCTTAATATGGGTGTTGCAGGGGTAGCAATATCGACAGTTGCTGCCAGATTTTTGTCAGTGGTCTCGCTCATAGCCTTTTTCTATATAACAAAGACCGGAAGACTTTCACTGCGGTATTTGAACCCATTCCCATTCAAGCTGCTTTCAAGAATGATCAAGATCGGGCTCCCTTCAGCAGGCGAGAATCTTACTTATAATCTCTATCAGACAACCCTTCTTTCTTTTGTCAATGCCATGGGAAATGATGCGGTTAATGCAAGGGCGTACTGTAATACGCTTATCTCTTTTGCAATGATCTTTTCAAACGCGTCAGCCATGTCTACACAGATAATCACAGGGCATCTGGTAGGAGCCGGCAAGACCGAAGAAGCATATAAAAGAGTGTTCAAGACACTAAAAACTTCTATGCCTATAACGATAGCTCTTGCATGTATCAATGCAATTCTGTGCAGATTCACGCTACATATTTTTACGGACAATATTAATGTCATTGCCCTTGGTCAGAAGATAATGATTGTTGATATATTGGTTGAATTTGGTCGGTGCCTCAATATGACTTTTGTCAGCAGCCTCAAAGCAGCCGGGGCATATATGTTCCCGTTTATAGCCGGTGTTCTGTGTAACTGGGGGCTGGGGCTTACGACGGGATATGCTGTTGGAGTCGCGCTTGGATTGGGTGTTGCGGGTATATTTATAGGAACGGCGACAGATGAATGTATAAGAGGCCTTATCGTCATGTATTATTGGTATAAAAAGAAATGGCTTGGAAAGTCAGTGATCGATAAAACCGATGTTCTTCTTGAATGAAGAAAAGCTGATCAGAAAATAAGATAAAAAAGGGCTTGGTTTAATAAACCAAGCCCTTCAGACTGTAGACAAAGTCCACGGCATTCGCCGTGGATTTTTCTTTGTAAAAGTGTCATGAACCCAGTATTTATCTGGGATTGAGGCACTT
>NZ_ATVT01000027.1 GCF_000420865.1 Butyrivibrio sp. XPD2006 | reverse complement strand
AAGGTGGTGAACAGGAGTCAGACTACACGAGATAAGTTGGGTAGTCAAAAGGGAAAGAGCCCAGATCCACGGCTAAGGTCCCAAAGTGCGTGTTAAGTGGAAAAGGATGTGGGATTTCATAGACAGCTAGGATGTTGGCTCAGAAGCAGCCACACATTCAAAGAGTGCGTAATAGCTCACTAGCCGAGAGGTCCTGCGCCGAAAATTACCGGGGCTGAAACACGACACCGAAGCCTGGGGATTGAATGTATCTACGGGTACATTTGATCGGTAGGGGAGCATTCTAAAGGGCGAAGAAACCGTACCGAAAGGAGCGGCGGAGCGTTTAGAAGAGAGAATGCCGGAATGAGTAGCGAGATGGAGGTGAGAATCCTCCAGGCCGAATATCCAAGGATTCCAGGGTAAAGCTGATCTGCCCTGGGGAAGTCGGGACCTAAGGCGAGGCCGCAAGGCGTAGTCGATGGACAGCAGGTTGATATTCCTGCACTTATGCATATCAGAACTGTGGGGACGCAGGCAAAAGGAGTGAGCCGGGAAAGGAAAGCCCGGTCCCGCAAGGGGGAACGAACTAAAGTAGTGAAGCACTAGATATGACTGCCAAGAAAAGCCACTATTGCGTATGTATAACCCGTACCGTAAACCGACACAGGTGGATGAGGAGAGAATCCTAAGGCCGACGGGAGAAGCATTGTTAAGGAACTCGGCAAAATGTCCCCGTAACTTCGGGATAAGGGGAGCCCACCTAAGACGTGGGCCGCAGAGAAGAGGCTCAAGCAACTGTTTAGCAAAAACACAGGTCTATGCGAAACCGAAAGGTGAAGTATATGGGCTGACGCCTGCCCGGTGCTGGAAGGTTAAGAGGAGAGGTTAGCGCAAGCGAAGCTTTGAATTTAAGCCCCAGTAAACGGCGGCCGTAACTATAACGGTCCTAAGGTAGCGAAATTCCTTGTCGGGTAAGTTCCGACCCGCACGAAAGGCGTAATGATTTGAGCACTGTCTCGGCAATGCACCCGGTGAAATTGAAGTACCAGTGAAGATGCTGGTTACCCGCGCCAGGACGGAAAGACCCCATGGAGCTTTACTCCAGGTTGATACTGGGAGCCGGTATTATATGTACAGGATAGGTGGGAGGCTATGAAGCTGTGACGTCAGTTGCAGTGGAGCCGCTGTTGGGATACCACCCTTATGATGCTGGTTTTCTAACCAAGGACCATTATCTGGTCCGGGGACAATGTCTGCCGGGGAGTTTGACTGGGGCGGTCGCCTCCGAAAGGGTATCGGAGGCGCTCAAAGGTTCCTTCAGAATGGACGGAAACCATTCGCAGAGTGCAAAGGCATAAGGGAGCCTGACTGTGACACCGACGGGTGGAACAGATACGAAAGTAGGACTTAGTGATCCGGTGGTATGAAAGTGGGATTGCCATCGCTCAACGGATAAAAGCTACCCTGGGGATAACAGGCTTATCACTCCCAAGAGTTCACATCGACGGAGTGGTTTGGCACCTCGATGTCGGCTCATCGCATCCTGGGGCTGTAGCAGGTCCCAAGGGTTGGGCTGTTCGCCCATTAAAGCGGTACGCGAGCTGGGTTCAGAACGTCGTGAGACAGTTCGGTCCCTATCCGGCGCGGGCGTAGGATATCTGAGAGGAGCTGTCCTTAGTACGAGAGGACCGGGATGGACGGACCGCTGGTGTATCAGCTGCACCGCCAGGTGCATAAGGCTGGGTAGCCACGTCCGGAAGGGATAAACGCTGAAGGCATCTAAGCGTGAAGCCCCCCTCAAGATGAGATATCCCTCCTTTATGGAGTAAGACCCCTTGGAGAGTACGAGGTTAGATAGGCACAAGGTGTAAGCACGGTAACGTGTTCAGCTGATGTGTACTAATAGGTCGAGGGCTTATCCAAAAAGCAAAGGTTAGAGACGGATCTAAGAGATTTCAGTGTTCGGTTTTGAAGGTACAA
>NZ_ATVT01000026.1 GCF_000420865.1 Butyrivibrio sp. XPD2006 | reverse complement strand
ATGGCATTTGTATCGATAAAGAAATGATTTTTGATACACTTTTGGTTTATGTATAATAGGGATTGAAAGAATATATTCCAGTTAAAACTGACAAAGACAAATCGAGATTTGTAGGGAACATGTTATGAAATACAATTTAAACAAGGAGCTTTCAAAAATGGGAAAGAAAAAAGCTCCATCTAAAATATATTTATATCCATTAGTGAATGTTTTCTTTCAGATGTATTCATGTAAATCAGATGATGATGTTCTTGCAACAGACCATTATATGTACGGATATAATGGTGCAAGGCTAAAAACTATTTTGATTGAACCTAAGCATGCTGAGAAGGAATTACCTTGTATTATTTTTTACCATGGTGGAGGCTTTTTATTGAGAGCATCAAAAACTCATTATCAAATAGCCAAATGGTATGCTTCAAAAGCTAGATGCAAGGTGGTTTTTGCTGATTATCGTTTGTTGCCAAAGTATAAATTTCCAGTTGCGATTGAGGACTGTTTTGAAACATACAAATGGGTATTGAATAATGCTGATGCATTAGGTATTAGTAAAAATAAGATACTATTGGCGGGGGATAGTGCTGGTGCAAATATTTCGGTGGCAGTAACGTTGATGTCAAAGGATAGAAATGTTCCTTGCCCTAAGGGCAATCTATTGATTTATCCAGTTTTAGATAGGCGGATGAATACTGCATCAATGGAAAAGTATACAGATACGCCAGTATGGGATTCTCGCCGAAATAAGATGTTTTGGAAAGCTTATTTAAAGGAATATACAAATGAGCAAATAAAGTATGCGTCGCCGATGGAAGCAGAATCTTTAGCGGGCTTTCCTAATACATATATTGAGGTTGCTGAATTTGATTGTTTACATGATGAAGGAATTGAATTTACTAATCGTTTAGAGATTGAAAATGTTGATGTAGTGCTTTATGAAGTAGAGGGGGCATGTCACGGTTTTGAAGACGTGCTAAATAGCGATCTTTTACATAAATGCATTGATCGTCGAGTAAGATGGATTAAAGAACAATTTTCATAGCACATCCCTACATTAAAAGAACCAGGATTAGTCAGTTTCAATAACTGATTAATCCTGGTTTTGTTTATTATCACAGTAGACCCTCAAACCAAACCCTAAAACCAGACCCTCAAACTAGACCCTCAAAATGATTGACCCTCAAAAACTTTGAATACCCGTTTTTGTATGGGGTAAAAAAAGTATGGTATGATATTTAGAGAAATAAATATCTGAATTACAGATGCAGTCGGCAACAAAGGTTTTGTGCACAGTCGCGGAAGGGGATGTACATGGATACTTTTGCAGGAAGACAGATCACGGACAGGATACACTTCAGGAAAAAGAAATTTCCCGGGAGGAAGAGCGTTAAGAGAATTGCTGCCCTGACAACACTTCTTATGGTGCTGGCTGCTTTTTTGGTGCCTGCCTTTGCACTTCCCGCCCTGGCTGAGGATGGGGGCTTTACCATGGAGGTTCCCTTTAAACTGCAGTACGGAAGGGAGGATATCTGGACCAATGGTACCGGCAACTCCAGGCACTATCTGACCATGTGGGAGCACGGCCCTAACATGTTCTTTCAAAATGATCTTATAAACGCCGGTAGTATGCAGGTGACCCATGACAGCGCGGGATACCACCTGAGCGTTGATCCCGTAAAGATTGAGGAAAAGACCGGCGATTCAGAGCTCTATCACTTGAACACACTGGACCTTGGCTACATGAGCTTTACAGCCAGGGATCCAAAGCTGATAACCATAGAGGACGGGTACAACGCCAATTTCTATGCCTATAACTTTGTCCTTGATGCTCCGGTGAGGTTCTATCAGAAGCTGGAGATATATTACTCCGAGGACAGATATCAGGGGACCCATGAATACCAGCTGAACATAGAGCACTGTACCCTGACAGTGATGGTAGGGGTGCGTAAGGACGAGGTCGTGCCCGAGACCGGCCAGTATCAGTTTGAATTCCAGGGAACACAGCAGTACATAGATACGGATCTCAACAAGAACGAGACCACCACCATTGGTGACGACTATGAGGAAGAGCCCTCATATTACATTTTTTACTGGGAGGGCAGTGAAAGGCCCCTTACTCTGAGCGGGATCGGCGCTCCGGCTGCCGTTGATGAAAGCACCCAGGAGGAAGTGACGCAGAACGCCTCAGAGACCGCCGGGGAGACAGGTACGGACTTCAGCACTGACATCGTGGAGGGCGACGAAGAAAAGGAGGAGCCTCAGAAAGATGATGATGAGGGCAGTATATCTCTTCCGGGAGCCGTAGCGGTGGGAGTGGGCGCTACCGCTGCAGGAGCGGCAGGCGCAGCTGCAGCAGCTTCATCCTTAAGCGGAGGAGCCGAGACTGCAGAGGAAGATAAAAAGCGCTACAGGATGTACGTGGGAAAGAACTTCGGAGATGCCATAAGAAAGGGCGCCAGTCCTGTGGCCGTCACTGCAAGGATAGCAGAGATTGGAAAAGGCGGAGAAAAGAGCAGGGACGATCTGACGAGGAACATCTCTGTCTCCGGTACCGGAGTTAGCATAGTGTCCGCAGCTCTCAAGGGCTCGGTACTTGAGGCTCTTGTCAGCGCAGATGAAGCCTCCCAGGCCAAAGAGGGAACCGTGACCTTCTCCTATGCGGGACTTGGCGGAAACTTCAAAAACAACATCGTGTTCAGACTGGTGGGCAAGCCCTACCTGAGATTCCCCGAGATTACTGCAGGGGGCGATAAGTGGACCCTGAATGCAGACATCTGGGTTGATATGATAGCGGGCGATGAAAAGACCTATCCCGTCCTCATATATTTTGAGGACGCCATTGGTGACCCTACAGTCCTTAAGTTTGGCGACAGCGATGACCTGAAGGTGTCATCAAGGCCGGCAGACAGGCTCCACACCTTCTACGCCGACATAGCAAACAGAACCCTTAAGATCGAGGGGGACGGCTCTGCCTTTGCAGAAATTGAGGAGAGGTACGTCTCTGTCCATGCGGAGTTTGAGAACGGCGATCAGGTGGACGGGATCATCAACATAAGGCTCTATCCGGAGGGACTGGTGGTAAGACCTGACCCTGAAAGGGTTGAAGACTCACAGATGCTCCTTAATGCCTATGAGGATGACATCTTCTACGGAGATGATGTGGCGCCTACACCACAGTTTCTGCCTACAAGGTTCAGGGTGATGGTAGCTCTTTCTACAAAAGACGGAGCAAGGATAATAGATGGCGACAAGGCCGGGATCAAGATGGGAAAGCTCATAGGAGAAGAGGGCGCAGCAGCGGGCCTTGCCGAGAAGTTCGACTATGAGCTGTCAAACGTGGGATCTGAGTATACCATGGTCTCAAAGAGGGCCATTGTGGAGGCGGACGTGCCATTTCTCATGAAGCTTCCTGTGTCCTGTGAAGTTGAGGGAGAGCTCTTTGAGGCAGAAGTGCCAGTGAGGGTTCTGGGACTTAAGCCCGCGCCTCTCCAGGACTGGCAGATGGAGCTTAAGAAGGTCATCTACGCCATCAAGAGGTTTGTGGATGACGGAGAGAAAAGAACCTACTGGGTCATGATCCTTAAGCGTCACATGGACAGCGGCAATTACTCCGCCTACACCCTCAGGATGATGTGGTGGGGTATCTACTACGAGTACTATGATTTTGAAGTTTCGGTGGGAGCAGGTTACCTGTTTAAGGCCGAAGTGGTGGACTGGATGCTCTCCGGAGCAGAGCTCACCAAATGGGTCTGCGGCGTTGCCTTTTCCTACTGCGCAGACGCCTATACGGGCAACCCGATTGCAGGTGCCTTTGTCCAGATGGCCTATGAATTTGCCATGGACAGTATAGAGGAGCTGACAGATGCCTTCATAAACGGCAGGAGCTTTGACTATGAAAGGCTCAACAGCTTCAAGCATATAGCAGATGCCGGAGACAATATCGCAGGCTCCATGATGACTGACTCCCTGGTGATCGGAAAGCCGGGAGTTAAGATGCAGAACGCCAAGTTCATCGGAATGTACTTTGGCTTTCTGGTGATAAAGAATTTCCTTGATAAGATGAATAAATCCGGAGAGATTGACCTTCCGGGAGCTATATTTGCTGCCCTGAAGGACATGACCACCACCATGTTCAAGGTTATAGCGGGACACCTCTTTGGTGCCTGGATCAAGAACCGCGAGTTCCAGAAGCAGGCCACCAACAGACTGGCCAAGTATATCGCAAGAGGCTACACGACCTTTAAGGGCGACAAGCTGGTCAAAGGCGGAGAGCTTGCCAAGAAATTCCTGGAGGAATGCGTGGGCGAAGGCGTTGGAACCATTATCGAAGCTGCAGAGAATAAGTACCAGACCTCGGAGTTTGGCGTTGCTGAGAACGGTGACTTCACCATTACCTTCAGGCTCTGGGAGAGCGAGGGGAGCGATCCTATATGCTGCCGCATCAATCTCACGAAGTCATTTACATTTGCTTTTTACGGGCCCTACAGCCCGCTGGTCATCCTGTATGATCTCATCTTTGGGCAGCTCACCGGAGAGCCGGCTATGGTCTCCTTCCCTGAGGATCCCAAGCAGGTGAGACAGAGAAGGATGAAAGAACGTCTTCAGACAGCTAAGCTGTACGACGATCAGAATTAAAGGGGGTGGCAGGTATGGCAAATTTCTGTAGGAATTGCGGTAAGCCCCTGGAGCCCGGGGCAAAGTTCTGCACGGAGTGCGGCTTTAAGATCATGGAACCAAAGAGCAGCGCAGGGTTTGGGGTAAATAAAGGTGTTAGTGCGGCAGCAAATGCCCATTCCGCTGCGGCTGATATGGCAGGAAGAGCTGCCATGAATATTGCAGAGACTGTTGCAGGTGAGTTTGGAGCGCCTGCGGCAGCTGCGGTGAAAGAGGGCACTAAGCGCATAAAAAAGGGAGGGATAGCCGTAAGCGCAATCCTTCTAATTGGCGTGTGGATCGCCCAGATCGCGCTCATGAGGATGAATATCGAAAACCCCATGACCAGGATCCTCAACTTTGCCACCTATGCAAGGGGCGGCATGGACAGAGGGATAGCAGGCCTTTTGGGAGGCACTATAGGAAGGGGCGTCTTTGCCTCTGCCTTTGTGACCCTTCTTGGAGGCGGGGCCGGGATGGTAGCCGCGGGCTTTAGAAATGTCTTTTCCGGCAAAAGAGCTTCTGAGGGTTTGGAGAGCGAGGGAAAGGGCAGCTTTTTCCTGGCCCTTCTGGGAGCCGTTCTGGCCATTGTGCTGTACTGGATATTTAACGGCAATCTGAAGCTTTCGGGAATCATGGCGGGCGTTGCGGGAATACTGGTGGCAGCCAGGAGCCTGGGAAGCAGGGCAGGAGGACTGTACCGCTTTGCATCTAAGCTTTCGCCCATAAAGTCAGAGGGAGGTAAGCTTCCAAATCCCGCAGGAGCAAAGAGCCTTCTGACCGGCCTGATGACGGGCTTTACCCTCTCAGTGGCAGCAGCCGCAGGAGCAGCAGGTCTTTCGGCAGCAGGACTGTCAGCTCCGGGGCCCTTAGACGACCTTATCCCGGGACTAATTCAGCAGGATAAGGAGGAGCCTGAAAAAGAGGAGGAGCCTTCCGAAGAACCTGAGAAGGACCAAGGCCCAGCAGTTTCAGAGGAGGACCTTGCAGGACCTGCTGAAAGCGAAGAAGCCAAAGCCACTGAAGAAGCTGAAGATAAAGAGAAGGATGCACCGGCTCAGGAGAGCGAAAAACCGGCGGATGCAATGGATTTCCTTCTGGGAGAGAGCGAGTCAGCACCCCCCTCCGGCGAGGGAGAAGCGTCATCTGAGGACTACTCCCAGGGGCTTGACGGCTATACTCCCGCCACATATTCTGTCACCGGCGGAGAGTGGACTACCCTCCAGTCGGGAGAGAAGATATACACCCTGGCAGACGGCGCGGAAACCATGAACGTCTGGGTTGAGGACAAGGACAAGTACTACTATGTGGACTATTCGGGCTGCCTTATGAGGAGCAACTACGCCCAGGACGGATACTGGGCCGGCGAAGACGGCTCATGGGATCAGAGCAAACCCAGGAGGACAGACGACACCCAGCCCGTCAGCGGAGCGGAGTACGGCACAGACCCCAAGGTCACTGTGGAGATACTCAATTACTCCGACGACTCCCACTACGCCATTGCGACCCGCAGGTACTCCTTCGGCTACGAAGAGGAGTTCAATGTGCTTCCTCTTGGGAACAGCACATATCTGCTGGAGGGGAAGGATGATTTCAACTCCGGGCTTTTGATGTCCGTATCTGAGGATCAGAGCACACTGATCATATCCGGGGCAGGGACCACTGAGGTGTACAGGAAATAGGGAATAAAGTTAAAAACGTAAGTCAATGGGGACAGGGAGTCCCCATTGACTCCCTCTTGATTTAGGAGGAACGGGTATGGAAAAGCTGCTTTATTTTATTACCACTGTATGCGGGAAAATACAGGTTGTGTCTGACCTTTTCTGGGATTTTCCCACGAATCTCGGGTGGTATTCAAGTATTCCGATATTGGGGAATTTCTCACTTGCGATCATTCTTCTTATCGGCTCGGGAATCTACTTTTCTATCAGACTGAGGTTCATCCAGGTAAGAAAGTTTAAGCACGGCATAGAAGTACTTAAAAACAGTAAAGCGAAAACAGGGATATCGCCTTTGGCAGCCTTTTTCTTATCAACTGCAATGCGAGTTGGCCCCGGAAATATCCTTGGTGTCACAGGAGCTGTTTCTGTGGGCGGTCCGGGGGCGCTTCTCTGGATGTGGATCTCTGCATTCTTTGGGATGGCTACTGCCTTTGTCGAGTCCACGCTGTCACAGATTTTTAAGGAAGAAAAAAATGGAGAATATATCGGTGGTATGTCTTTTTATGGACGAAGACTAATGAAGAACTCCGCTGTGGTCGGCGTTGTGTTGTCACTTATGTATATAGTTTATGCTATTTTATGCTTCCCTGCTCAGGGCTTTAACACTTTATCAGCAATGGGGCAGATATGCAGCATCATCAGCGGGACAGAACTTCCTACAACACACCTGGTTTATTGGATTGGATTTGCAATAATCATTATTGCTACAGTATCCGTATCCTTTGGTGGAACAAAGAAAATATCCAAAGTGACTGATGTGCTTGTTCCCGTCATGGCAGTTGTATATGTGGCTACTGTACTGATCCTGATAGTGATTAACTTCAGACGTATTCCGTGGTTTTTCTATGCTATCATTACAGAAGCATTCAAGCCGGAAGCGGTTTTTGGCGGAGCATTTGGAGTGGCACTTATGCAGGGAGTTAAGAGAGGTCTTATGTCTAATGAAGCAGGACAGGGTACCATTACGATGCCGGCAGCAGCTTCAGACGCTGCACACCCATGTGATCAGGGATGCGTTCAGGCCATTGGCGTATTCCTTGATACTATCGTAATCTGTACTCTCACAGGTTTCGTTGTAATCATGGGCAGGGTATGGCTTACTGATGCGGCAGATGCGTGGTTTGAACTTGGAAAACTCCCCAAGTATCTGGCGTCTGTAGCAGAGCTTACACCGGGAAGTTCCTTTAACAGCCTGGTGACATTGCTGATATCCCTTTGTTTTGGGCTTTTCGCATTTACCTGTCTTCTCGGATTTATGTCGTTTTCAGAGATCTGTGCAAACAGAATAAGTAAAAGTGCAGCATTTATCAATATGATCCGGTTGATTGACATCGCAGTCATATGCTTTGGAATGCTTACATCAATTGTGGGCATGGATCTTGGAGCACTATGGGATCTGTCTGATTTTGCCAATATTCTTATTGCCTACTGTAATATACCTCTTTTGTACATCGGATTTAAATACGTGAAAAAGGCTCAGGAACACTTTGAAAAGAACGATGGGACGCCGTTTACATCAAAAGTGATCGGAACTGATGTGGAAATTTGGGACAAAAAAACAGGGCCTGCGTTTAGCAAACCCTGATAAATACATAGTCGAGGCGACAAGATTCGAACTTGCGACCTCTGCGCTGCTTAAGGATAAGAACGAGAGAGTAATTATCCTGTAGAATTGGATGGTTGATAGTCCTTTTCTTTAGCTAAAATAATATTAAATTGAACGTATATCTGAATCGTATCAATTAGCAGCCTCCCACACCTCTTTTCCCGCCCCAAAACCGTACCAAAATGAACGACCGTCCATTTTGAAATTGATTCTCGCAGTAGAAAATCTCTATTAATGTGTGTTCACAAAAACAGTTGTTTTCGTGAACGCTTTTCTATGGCTCTTTTTGACGGTTATCGAAAAATCGATGTTTTTGTTCGGGAAAAGGTTCAAAAACAATTCGTTAACAAATAGCAAAATTTCCAAATCTCTTCTAATATTTGAGATTTGGAAATTTTTCTATTGACGAATTATCCTGGATGGACACAAAAGGAAGTGAATTAGTCTCTGCGCTTGAACACTTTTGGAATGGATGGGTTACCGCACGTCAAGAGAAAGATGTCATTTTGGTTGTATGTGCTTCTGCAACTTATTGGATGATGGACAACATTGTCAATTCTAAAGGGGGATTGCACAATAGACTAACTGGGCAAATAAGACTTAAACCATTTACCCTGGCAGAGTGCGAGGAATACTTAACAACAAAAAAGATAGCCTTTAATCGACATCAGATTATTCAATGCTATATGATTCTTGGTGGGGTGCCATATTATTGGAGTTTGTTGAAAAAAGGAAAGAGCCTGCCTCAGAATATAGATGAATTGTTCTTTAAAGAAGGAGCTTTTCTTCAGGGAGAATATGACAATCTATATAAGGCTCTTTTTAATAAACCTGACCAGTATATTAGGATAATTGAAGCTCTTTGTAGTGTAAATAAAGGCATTACAAGGGAGGATATCTGCAAAAAAACCAGGATTCCCAGTTCGGGGGATCTTACAAAGAAACTTAAGGAACTTGAAAACTGCGGTTTTATAAGGAAGTATGTTCCTTTTGGCGCAGAGAACAAAAACGCCTTGTACCAACTAATAGATAATTACACACTTTTTTATAATAGATTTTTGAAGAACAATGCATATGATGAAAACTATTGGAAAAATGCGAGCAATTCAGGCGAATTAAATGCGTGGACAGGAATAGCATTCGAAAGAGTCTGCCTTGAGCATATTGCTCAAATTAAGGACGCTTTGGGAATCTCCGGAGTGCAAACTGAAGTTAATTCATGGAAGTGTGAATCAGATTCTGATAGAGGATTACTGGGATCTCAGATAGATCTTTTAATTGTAAGGAAAGATCAGGTTATTAATGTATGCGAGATGAAATACTCAGAGTCAGACTATGTTCCGGATATGGCATTTGATAAAGCGATGCGAAGAAGAATATCTGACCTACAAAAGGCTACAAGAACCAAATATGCAATTCATTCTACATTGATAACCACATATGATGTGGAAGAAAATTCTTATTATGGGAATATTCAATCCATAGTAACAGGAGAAGATTTATTCAGTTAATATGGGGAATAATATATGCTGATAGCCTTTTTTATAGGGAGAAAATTAGCGAGAGAGGATAAGGCGGTGAAGATTCTGGGAGTTCTTGATTGGATCTCAACTGCAATTATTGTGGGAATATACGTACTTGCATTTTTCGTTATGGCGATATGGTGATATAAATTCAAGTTTGTCGGGATGATGGATAGCGTGTTATCTTTCAGTATAACTACGCAAGGAAATAAATATGAATATTTTATTGGAAACAGACAGATTAAAAATATCAGAAATGACAATGGATACACTATATGAGTTTTGGTGGATATTTTCTTAGATAATTAACTCAGAAGATAATGATCAGAAGAAAACCTCTATCTCACAATGGCGAGATAGAGGTAATTTGTATATTATTTCAACTTACACACTCGTTACTTACTTAAAATATTTATCCCACTGTGTGTACTCCAAAAATTATAAAGTATAAGAACGCAAACACATTTGCAAA
>NZ_ATVT01000025.1 GCF_000420865.1 Butyrivibrio sp. XPD2006 | reverse complement strand
ATTACTTAAAAAGTAATTCTATAGTATAGAACGGAATCCACTGCTGAATTAAGTCTTACCAGAAATCAGCATGCAGAATTCTGTTTTACACACTATTCCGGATGCTTGTTTGTCATACAAAAATGTATGATGAACACTGCACTTGGGTATGATTATAACGCATTTTTAGTTTTGGGGTAAGTTCTGTAAAACAGAATTAACACTTATAAACACTGAATTTCAGTCAAATGCAGAATTTACCTTTTCTTTTAACGTTTTGAAAAATTTTTAGTAAATGTATTAAAAATAAAAGGCTTCGCATGGATTCACCCATGCGAAGCCCCATCTTTGTTGTGGTCTTTTCATATGTAGTCTTAGGTGTTTTGGATATTTAAAAGCAATTACTGGCCGTTTGCGTTTGACCAGATCTTGTACTCTACGTTAGGGTTAACACCCTTTTTCTCGAAGAGCTCACTAACTGTAACGAAGGTATATCCCTGATTCTTGAGTCCTTCAATGATCTGAGGAAGAGCCTGTACAGTCTGAGAATTGCCCTGGAAGTCGTGAAGAAGGATGATCTGTCCGTCTTTTGCTGCGCCAAGAGCATTGTTAACTCTCTGCTGAACTGAGGTGCTGTTCTCCCAGTCATTGATAAGCGTTCCCTGAATAAATGGATAATCAATGTTCTGATACATGGTGTTGTTTACAGCAATGTAAGGTGGCCTGAAGAACTTAACATCAACACCGACTGAATTCTTGATTGCTGAAGATGTCCATTCCATCTCATTTCTGATGTTCTGAGCACTCATGTTTGTCATATCCTGATGTGTGTATGAATGGCTGGCAAGTTCACATCCCATTCTTACCTGTCTCTGCATGATAGAAAGAGTGTTACTGTTTACATTCTGTCCGATAAGGAAGAATGTTGCCTTTACACCATATCTCTCAAGAATATCGAGAACATCGCTTGTTGTGCTTGATGGGCCATCGTCAAATGTGAGAGCAATGAGCTTCTCGTTTCCGCCGTTACCCTGATTGCCGCCCTGATTTCCGGTGTTTCCTGCTGACTCATTGCTGCCTGCATTGTTTCCACCGGCACCTGCGCCTTCAATCTTGAAGTAGTCAATGTACGCATCCCACTGTCCATCATCTGCCGTAACAACAAGTTCTACAGTCTGCTCTCCCGTTCCATGGTTTACATTCTTAATTGTGTACTCAGCCGGATATGGTCCGCCATAGTAGAATGTTCCCTTGGTCTCGCCACCGATCTTGAGGTCGACCCTTGCCATGTTGTCGTTGTTCGAGCAGGCACGAAGTGTAAAATCATGAGTTCCGTATGCAAAATACTGTGAGTAGGAAACTCTGTCGTTGTTGCCGTAAAGAGCTACGCCATCGAACGGATTGTTGATGTTTCCTGTGTACTGACCGGCTTTTGACATGGATTCGCACTGAACGATATTGTCACCGCTCTGAGCCTGTCCACCTGCGTTGCCTTCGTTACCACCCTGATTGCCGGTGTTTCCTGCCTGGTTGCCGCCTTCGTTACCGGCGTTGCCACCCTGGTTGCCTTCATTGCCGCCCTGATTGCCGCCTGATGACTCGTTTCCGCCGACACCTGCACCACCGATCTTCAGATAGTCAATGTTAGCATCCCACTGACCGTTATCTGCTGTAACAACAAGCTCAATTGTCTGATTGCCGGTTCCGTGGTTTACATTCTTGATCGTGTACTCAGCCGGATATGATCCGCCGTAGTAGAATGTTCCCTTGGTCTCGCCGCCGATCTTAAGGTCGACTCTTGCCATATTGTCGTTATTTGAGCATCCGCGAAGTGTGAAATCATGAGTTCCGCTGGCAAAATACTGTGTGTAGGAAACCTTATCGTTGTTGCCGTAAAGAGCTACGCCGCCAAATGGATTGTTGATATTTCCTGTATACTGTCCACCCTTTGTCATAGACTCGCACTGAACGATAGTCTCATTTCCTGATGTCTGGCTGCCTGTGTTGCCGCCCTGATTTCCACCCTGGTTACCTCCCTGGTTTCCACCCTGGTTGCCACTCTGACCGGATGATCCGCCGATTGTCATATTGTTCTTATAAACATTAGCAGAACCGCTGCTCTGATATCCTTCAACGTTGAGAGCTGCTTCATAGATGTTTCCCATTCTCATGCCCATTCTTTCCCAGGCCTTGAAATGCTCTGTTACGTTGATAGTGCCGCTTGTTCTTCTCTCTGTACGAACGCTGAAATACTGTTGGAATGTGGTATTGCCCTGAATTGAAGGCTGATTTACACGAGTTGTCTCGTATACATCATAGGTTCCGCCATCCACATAGATCTGACCCTTGGGAGATCCTCCCGGTGGACGCCATGAGCCCCAGCTGTCTACGATGTAAAACTCTACAAGTGGACTTGTTGTCCATCCATAGACGCAAAGATAAGAATTTCCGTTTGGATGATAATCACAGCCATAGTCAAAAGAGATATTTCCTATCTGCTGATATGACTGATTGCCACCAAACTTTTTGCCCTTTCTGAAAAGGCAGTTGTTGATGTTACTCCACTGACAACTGAATGTTCCCCCTCCATTAAGTATCATGCTTGTGTTTCCGCTGTCCTTCCACAGCTCGTAGTCGTAACCGTCCTCTGTTCCGGTCTTGTTCTCGTAGAGGGTCGTCGCTGCCTGAACCTTCATTGAAGGCGCAACAAGCGATACACCCATGAGGACAGCCATAACTAATGCCTTGATTCCTCCTTTTTTCACCAAAGTACCTCCTCTCTTTTTTATGCCACAACAAAAGGTGAATAAATAGGTATGTACTGATACTTTAATGATAGCTGATGCACTTTGATGAATTAATGTATTTCCTTTACTTTGTTAAGCACTTTTTTTACTTTTTTTACATATTTTTAATATTTTCTTAATATTTAGTTTCAAAAAAGAGGGCTGACAAAGCCCTCTTTACTGCATAAAACCTATAGACATCATCAAAATCTATATTTTCCTTTGTGGATCAAACTCTTAATAATATAAAAAAGTACCTCAGGTATCCATAGAAGATACACCATGCCCAGATAAATCATAAAAAAGAAAGGCCCTAAGTCATCTGCCATAGGAAAAAACCTGCCATGTAATTGATAATAAACCACGTGGTAATGATTAAATATCATTAAATGCAGGTATGCACCGCCGATCAACGCAACCAACGCCTTAAGTGAGCCCATCACACTTTCTGCCTGTTTGCAATATCTACTGATCACAATGGCTACAAGCATTCCGACTGCTGCAATATAAATAAAAAAGAATCCTCCAAAAACGATGTCGGGTAAGAAGTCGGGTAAAAAGTCATCCCAATAAAAGCTGATATATTCTATCACAGTAAAATACGCTGCCTCTACTGCACCTCCAAGCAATATTGCATAAACAAACTGCAAAAGTTCTTTATTTTTGGTCTGCTTCATTTTCTCTCTCCCATTTAGAGTATTGCAATTTCTATATTGTACACATCTACGACCTGAAGTATGTTGCATTTTAAGAGGATGTTGCATCAGTAATATATAATCCATATCTGCTTTTCGCTCCGGACTAGTGCATAACATCATTCATGATTACTGTCCCTGGCGAACTTATCTCCGGGACAGTAAGAAAATATTTATATTGTATAAGCAACAAGCCATAATCTTAAGGTGTTTTAAATATAGAAACAGTGATATCATTGTACTGTTTGATTTCAGAACAAAGAGGAGAACATATGAAAAAAACCACTATATTCATATTATCTATGGCCATGATAGCAGCCCTTACAGGATGCGGAGCACCTGTTGCAGATATGGAGCCCGAAAAGATATCTCAGGAAGCTATAATCCCGGAAGAGAAAGCAACCGAGCAGGATCAGGCTGATTCATCGGTCAAGACCACCTTCGATGACCCTTACGATGCCTTTCTGGCAGGAGAAGGGACTCTCAGCTTTAAATATTACAAGGAAAATATTCCGGAAGATAAGTACCTCTCCTATGAAGACAGGCTTATCGTGTGCTTTCCGGAAGATAAGGAATTCACAATAAAAGAATTCAGGGATTTGATCACAGATACCCTCCACAGCGATGACTACCATGCAGTCTCTCCTGTTGACTCTTCTTTTGAAATAGATAACATGAGTTATGCTTTCCTTGATTGCGGTGCAGATGGCAATAAAGAGCTTGCTATCAGAGTCAAAGGGCCTTTTGTCGATCCTGATAGTTACATCACTTTTATAGTAAAAGAAATTGATGGCAGTCTTCAGACTATCTATGCCTTTGCAGAATGGTCAAGAAGCGGGACAGATATAAATGAATACGGCGTACTAAACGGATATGGAAGCGGTGGTGCTACTGTTCATGGCTGGGATGAGTCTTTTATTGGCGCTGACGGTAAATACTATTTTGGATACTCGTATGAAGAGCAGTCTGAATTGGAGGACTTCTCACGCTACCACGAACATGATGAATATGATTACTCATCTCTTGAAGGAAAAATATGCGTCTACACCCTGAGAATTGTTCCTTACAGCGAAGAAACCAGAGACGATGAATATTATTCTTATGCTGTTTATGACAGCAACTATGATGAGATGGATATTCCAAATCTGTATACAGACAGCCCATATCAGAAACTAATGGACAGCCACAAGGACATATCATTCATTTCAATGGATGAAATGGACAAGATAGCTTCAGATAAAATAAAAGAAATCGGAATAACAGATAAGATAAATCACGGAAAGCCTCTTGAATATACGGAGATAGACTTCGACAAGGAATATGTTCACGATAAATCCGCTGACAGATACAGAACCACATCAACTATTCAGGAAGAACTCGCCCTGATCGAGGAAAGATCTGAAGAATATGAGACCGCAGAAATCTTTAACCTGCCTCAACAGCAGGCTAATTATGAATCCTTCTATTGGTACCAGATGTGGGATGGTGAGTTGAATGACCTGTGGAGCAGAATAACAGACAAGATTGATGAAGACAGGAAACAGACACTTCTCGATGAACAACGTGCATGGATCAAGAGAAAAGAAGCCTACATAGCCGAGGCAGGAGCCGATTTTGCCGGTGGTACTATGCAGCCGTTTCTCGAGAATTGTGCAGGAAAAGAATACTCAAGAAAGCGCTGCTATGAACTTGCAGAAATCCTCGCCGATTTAGACGGCGAAGATTTCGTGATACCTGATGCTGTTGCCGAGAGTTACGCTGATGTAGATATTCCGTAAAAAAGGGGTGAACCATCGTTCACCCCTCTATTACGTCATCATATCTCAATTACAGTAAATGTATCTCTCTTCTTTTTTGATTCATAAAGTGCCTTATCAGCTGTGGCGATCATATTATTTACAAGCTCAGTTCCGTATGCCCCGCCGAAACTCATGGTGATCTTGACTTCCGGATGATTATCAATAGAAATCTCTTTTACTGCAGACTTTAATTTTGAAAGTTTGTGCTCCAGATCTTCCCTGGTAATATCAAAGAATACCATCATGAATTCATCGCCGCCGTAGCGAATGACAACATCATCTTTTCTAACAGACTGTTCCAGCATTTTTGCAGCCTTCTTGATTGCTTCATCACCGCCACGATGTCCGACCGTATCATTGACCTGCTTGAACAGGTCGATATCAGCCATGACTACTGCCATGCATGGTTTAAACACGAGCTTATCATCCAGAAACTTCCTGTTGCGGATTTGGGAAAGAGAATCCACATAGAGCTCTGTCTCAAATTCAGAGATCATCTTCTGCTGAGCCAGGTTCTGAAGCTTGGCATCTGTGGTATCTATACAGCCATAAACGATATGTGCAAGACTTCCGTCTTCACCCCGATCTCCAACCATGAAGACACCGTTAAACCAACGGTTTGCGCTTTCACTGTAGAACTCCATGCTTGTTGATCCATGTTCTTCTATAGCAGCAAGAATAGTGTCCTTATTTAGCCAGTCAAATAGGCTCTGGCGGAAGCTCTCTGCCACTGAAGCGTCAACATTATTCTTGAGGAACTGTATAGCATCCGGATCCTTAGGCACCATCTCAACATATTCATTGGTGCTTATCATTCTGTAACTCATATCGCTGACATCGATAAATAAAGAGAAATTAAAGACCTTACCGATGGCTTCAATAATCTTTAAATGCTCTTCGAGCTCCTGCTGCGCTGTGATATCACGGTAGCACCCCATGTAGATTTCCAGTGAGCCGTCATCAGAGCGTCTTATAAATCTTCCGGCTCCGGTAACCCAGATGATATTACCGTCTTTTTTCTGCATCCGATATGTGGCGTGGGTAATATCCGGCAGTTCACGATGCATTTTTACCGAATCCCAGAACAGCCTGACTATTGCATCCCGCTCTTCAGGGACAAGAGTCTTTACCCAGCTGTCAAATTCATTGGGCAGATCCTCCAGGCCGTCATAGCCCAGCATCTGCCTGGTCTCATCGTTGAATTCAAAACCGGTCATGTTCTCATCACGATCAAATGTACAGAAATACATACCGGCTTTTAATCCATTAGCGAACATGTCCTCTCTGATCTTGGCAATTCGATATTTGCTGTTTGCAGCATCAATCCTGTTGTTACACTCTATTATGATCTCACGCTGTTCTTCCGGATAGGCAGATACATCAAATAAGGGCTCCAAATCATCTATTTCAACACTGTCTTCAGCGTTAAACTGGCCTATACCCTTATTAATGCTATCAGCTACAGAACTTTTATCCATTATGACTCCTTCTACGCTGTCACTATAGAGTGACATTATGTACTATATATCAATTATACTACATTCGTAAAATTTTAGGACAAAAGCCTTGGTGTAACTGCCGTAAGGCTGCTTAAGATGAATATCAAAGCCATGCATGTCCATAACCTGTTTGACAACCGATAATCCCAGACCGCTTCCTGTATGCTGGGAACGGGAATCTTCGCCTTTTACAAAGGGTTCGAAGAGCTCATCCTCAGTTTTTTCCATCTGAACTCCTGAGTCTGCAACGGCAAGGAATTCCACACCGGGAGCCTTTTTGATAATAAAGCCTGCCTTTGTGCCTGAAGGATTGTGACGGATGATATTAATGATCAGATTTTCTATGACTCTTTTTAAGTGAAGTTCATCAGCGCTGATAAAAAAGGACTCTTCCGGAATATCGATATCTACGTCCATTCCGGCTCCTTCAAGGTCGGGATATAAGCTCGCGATTGTCTCAGTAAGCAGCGCATGCAGATCAATCTTTTTTCTTGTAAGGGAAAAGCCTTCGCTTCCTACCCTCACATATTCAAAGAGCATAGTTATCAGTTCTGTCATTCTTTTGGATTTGGCGGCAATTGCAGTCAGATACTCGGTTTTCTGAGCCTCATCTTTTACCATACCATCTGTTATTGCATTTGCATAACCGCCAATGGTCATAATGGGCGTTCTGAGATCGTGAGCAAAATCAGAGAGCATGAGATTTCGCTTTGCTTCATAGCTCTTTCGCTCTTCTGCTCTCTCTTTTTCCAGAATTTCAACCTGCCTTGTGACCATACGTGCATATATCAGTATTCCCACAATGATGGGAAGCATTACCAGAAGCAGTGAAAAGAGAATCAGGACAATAACAGTGGATGTTTCCAGCGCATTAAACACGAATGCGCTGTTACCGGTTATGAGTCCCCATATAAAAAAGGGAATACTGCCGATAGACAGCGAGGATAGACCCGGCTGTCCCATCAAAAAGCCTATGAAAGGGAAAATAATTTCATTCAGAATTATAGTAAGAATCAGTTCGATCGCTACTACAATTACAAGAACAAGAATAAGGTGTTTGATCAAGAAACTTTTGAATTTATCCATAAAAACATATTCCCCGGATTACTCTTTTTCCATACGATAGCCAAGCCCTCTGACGGTCTTGATATAAGCAGAAGGATCCTCACTGAGTTTGGACCTGAGTTTGCTGATAGCGACCATGATATTGTTGTCCGCTACAACATAGGTATCTCCCCAGACGTATTCATATATCTTTTCCTTGGTAAAGACTTTACCGGGATTCTCCATGAACAGTTCCATCATCTTAAGCTCGTTGGAAGTGAGCTCTATTTTCTCATCTCCGCGATATAAGATGCACGCATCTGTGTCGAGTCTGAGATCCAGGAGTTCAATAAGTTTGCCGGATTCGGGCTCCTTATCTCCTTTAAGTGCATGGAATCTTCTGAGATTGGAGCGGACTCTTGCCACGGCCTCCAATGGATTAAATGGCTTTATCATATAGTCGTCTGCTCCCAGGTCCAGTCCAAGTATCTTATCCGGATCAGTGTCTTTTGCTGAAATGATGATAACAGGAATGTTATTATTCTTGCGCATCTCTTTGAGCACATGGAAGCCATCCATTTCCGGCATCATGACGTCAAGCAGGCAGAGACTTATGTCTCCGCCTGCAAGTATATTTAAGGCTTCCTTGCCATCGCCTGCTTCTGCTACTACGTATCCTTCATTTTCCAGGTATAACCTTAATAAACTTCTGATTTCAGCTTCATCATCTGCAATAAGGATCTTATCCATCAGTTATTCTCCTCAACAACAAGATTACCATACTCAAGTCTCTCATAAAGAGCTGCGTTTGTCATGCATCTGTATGGAGTCACATAGAGGATTCCAAGAATTCGTGCTGTAAGAAGTGAAAGGATCTCCCATCCGATAAAGGAAAGGTCAAGCACGAAAGCTCTCCACTTCTGTCCTTTCATAAGCTCTTTACTCTTTGCAAATACTTCTTTTGTGGGCATCTCCGGGTGATCAGCAAGAATGTATGGGATCATACGGTACTCATAAGCCTTAATGATGCCGGGAATGATAAGCAGAAGTGACCAAAGAATAATATATAAATCTCTTAAAAAAGCAGTCTTAACATTATTGAGGTAATTGTGGTCAAACGCATATGTTATCTCACCAATATTAGCCTTCTGGTTCAGATTTCTTGTAAAAAATCTTTGGCAGCCAACTTCAATCGGGTTGAGTATAAATGCGTTAACTGCAAGTGAAACACCTACTGCTATAATTCCGATCAAGAAAACGAAAATTCCTAAAGCCACAGCTGCACCTGTCGGTATCTCGAAATCCGAAACCTTATCGGAAAACTCTTCAATTTCATCTGCTGCGGAATCAGACTGGTCAATTGTCGATTCTATGGCCGGTTCGTTTTTATGATTAGTGCCTCTTCTGCCACCTACTCCTGCAACGGAACCGGCAGCTCCTCCAATCAATACTACGAGAATCAGACTTACCAAAACCGTCTTCCAGTAGTTAAGCATAAATGCTTTTTTACCTTTTTCCTTAAGTTCTTTTCTTGTCCACATACTTTTTTCCTCCGTTTATGAATGTGCTGAATGTGTTATTGTTTTCATTCGGTGTTGTTATCTTATGAACCAAGGATAACAGGCTAACCTTTCTGCCAAACGAAAAGAACCTTAACAAAACCTTAACACATTCATAAACTATCATTCCTGATCAGTCATTATTGGTTTTATGGATTTTCTCCACTTGACTCTGGCACCGACTTTGAAATTACCGAAGTCTCCTGAGCCGTCTATAATGTCAGAAAGCGCCTGCATTGCAAGGAAGCCCCTCTCGTAGTTGGGGACGCACACTGTAGTAAGCCCGAGGTACTTGGACATTATCACGTCATCAAAGCCGCAAACCGAGATATCTTCCGGAACTCTGATGCTGTTCTCCTGAAACTTCCTGATGGCTCCGATGGCCATGAGATCGTTGGCGCAGACCAGAACCTGCGGCATCCTGGGCTGTAGCATGATAAGCCTTGCAGCTGCCGCGCCGCTCTTTTCTGTCCAGTCACCCTCGAATAACAGATTTCTGTCAAAAGAAATATCGTTTTCCTTCAGTACATCTCTGAAAGCTCTGTATCTCTCCTTATTGTCGTCTGAATCGATGCCTCCCATAAAAGCAAAAGAAGTAAAGCCCGAAGAAACAAGCTTTTCAACAAGAGCTCTCTCACTCTCGTAGTTGGCTGTGACCAGGTTTTTAATGAGCTTGTGAGGCATCTGCCTGTCCAGAGTAATGATCGGAATCCCTTTATCTGCGATACTCATGATCGTTGAGTCATCCGTGCTCCAGTCCATTATTATGCATCCGCATATACTGTCAGAATCCGCATATTTTGCGAAATTCTCCTTGGTACATATCAGGAGATTGAAATCTTTTTTTACAGCATAATCACTGATTCCATGGAGCACATCAAAATAGAAAGGCGCATCAAAATCACTGAAGTTGATGGCTACTGTGTTTTTCTTCCTATTGCCCACAGTCGCCTCAGACTTTTTGTGAACATACCCCAGTTCCTTGGCGGTTTCAAGAATCCTGTCCCGTGTTTCCCGCCCCACATTATTCTTGTTGTTCAAAACATTTGATACGGTAGTCGGAGATACACCGCACCTGCTTGCTATATCCTTGATTCCGACCATAGTAAATTCCTGCCTTCCCTACTGTATTGGTCTATAACTCCCTGCGGAGCTCCGCTGAGGCTGTCCTTCACTCCTGATTTTTCTTTTTCATCCATCTTTCCCATAAAACGCCTCCCATTCATATTTACAGCTTGGGTTCCAGATGATCCAATCGTATATTCCATTATCGTTAAGAGCTCTTATTTGTTCTTTTACTTCCTCTGCCCCGTATTGCCTATACTTCTTTAAGTACGAAGCAGTAAACCCCTGAAGCCAGGGACGAACTCCTGCCTGGGGTCTGTTTCCTAACGGATTAACTGTTTCAAGCTCTCTCTTTGAATACTTCATTGCAGCATCAATAGTTTCATATGGGTAAAGATCCGGATAGTCGTTTCCCATTGTCCCTTCATAATAGTGAGACGGATACACCATTGGCGAAAGATACTCGCTATTCATGGACAGCCACGAATACTCCTGTCCAACTATATTTCTGTCAACCTTAGAGTTTATCACAGTTCCAAAAACATCAAGCGAAAGCGGGATGCTGTTAGTCTTTAACTCTGCATGAGCTTCTCTGACAAATTCATAAACCGCTCTTCGTCTTCCGTAACCATTAGTACCTATGTCTTCTTCCGTAATTCCTGTCGGAAAGCGGACATAATCATACTGGATCTCATCAAAACCAGCTTCTTTACATTGAAGTGCGACTTCTACGAGATACTCTTTTGCCTCTTTATTCCTGGGATCCATCCAGTTAAAGCCCTTATTATCCTCATATATCTCACCGGATGCTGTCTTTAGCATCCAATCAGGCTTTAGCTCATCAATATATGGATCTCTGAATGCAACACATCTTGCAATGACATATATGCCATGATCATGCAGTTCATCTATAAGCCCCGGCATATCCTTTATAAGGATGTTTTCCGTTCCGAGCCCATCTATCAGCTCTGAGTCCATGTCGTAGACAATGTTTCCTTCATCATTTTTAACGTCTATGACAACAGCATTTATGTCAGTCTCATCTATATGCGTGATCATCTCATCCATCATGTTCTTGGTTCCTGCAACATAGGCACTTACATATATGCCATGAATCGGTGCCGGTTCTGTCTGCTCCTCTTGTGCATAAGAAACATTAGAAAATGTCATAGACAAACACACAATCATCATTAATGAAATTAAAAACTGTTTTATCATTACTCTTTTCCACTTTTCTTGCAATTAAAAAACACAGATCTCAAAAAGATTTTACAATTCCCACTTCATTAATGCAAAAAAATAGCCCCCACCGTATGGTGAGGGCTCAGACTGTAGACAAAGTGGTCCTGAGGGCGTAGCTCTCTGGACCATTTTTCTTATGTTATGGGGATTTTGTTCAGAACAAAGGTCAGAAACAGCCTATATCAGGCCATCTCTAACCGCCATTCATGCTTGATCCTTGCAAGCTTTTTCAGATTCATACACGCAAAGGTAAGCGCGACCTTCATTTCCATACGCGCCTTGCCATACATCTGTGTATATCTGAATCCGTGGTTTTCTTTGGCGGTCCCAAAAATTCTTTCTATTGTTTCTTTGCGATGGGAATAAAGATCTTTCATTCCCTCTGTGTATCTGATATCATCGCATACTTCCATGTAGTCTTCCCAGATATGACGAG
>NZ_ATVT01000024.1 GCF_000420865.1 Butyrivibrio sp. XPD2006 | reverse complement strand
TGGGAAGACTACATGGAAGTATGCGATGATATCAGATACACAGAGGGAATGAAAGATCTTTATTCCCATCGCAAAGAAACAATAGAAAGAATTTTTGGGACCGCCAAAGAAAACCACGGATTCAGATATACACAGATGTATGGCAAGGCGCGTATGGAAATGAAGGTCGCGCTTACCTTTGCGTGTATGAATCTGAAAAAGCTTGCAAGGATCAAGCATGAATGGCGGTTAGAGATGGCCTGATATAGGCTGTTTCTGACCTTTGTTCTGAACAAAATCCCCATAACATAAGAAAAATGGTCCAGAGAGCTACGCCCTCAGGACCACTTTGTCTACAGTCTGAAGGGCTTGGTTTAATAAACCAAGCCCTTAAATTTTTATGCTGCTTCGTCTAATCCCAGATCCTCTGAGCTGACAGGCTCTGAGGGTATAGAATCCTCGGCGGGAGAAGAGGTATCATCCGAATTGGAGGAATCTGAATCTGTAGAGTCATTTGATTGTTCTGTTACTGTTTTCGGAGTAGCATCTGCATCAGCAGGCTCTTCTGAAGCTGTACCTTCAATAGCGGGAGCAGGCTCTTCTGATGTTGTATCTTCAATAGCAGGAGCAGGCTCTTCAGAAGCCGGTGCTTCAGCTTTATCGCTGTCTTCAACAGCATCCGCATCCTCTGCAAGTTCTGTTACAGTATCCGCATCTTCTGTAACTTCCTGCTCAGATGATTCTGCAGTAGTTTCTTCTGAAGGTGCATCTGTAACAACAGGAGCAGCATCTTCCGTTGGTGTAGATTCAACCACAATAACAGGAACAGAATCATTTTCGGGTTCGTCCGCGCTGCTCCTTGGAGCGCTTTCTGCCAAAGCAGTTCCGGCATTGGCGTTGTTTGCCTGAGCAGCTTCATCTCTTGCAAAATCATCTGCCCATCCGCGTACTCTTTCTGCTTCAGCCTGGCTTTGTTCCCAAGTAGTGGCTTCTACCTCCGGTATAGGAAGGTAGTAATTGTTTAATCCCTTATTTGGACCAAGATTGTTTTCATTGAGGTAATATTCAGCTCCGTAGGCATCAGCAAGATGGTAGTCGAAGCCTAAATCCTGAACGTAATAATATCTGATATCTACGCCGGGCTCATCATAATAAAACGTTCCTATTGATTCAATAGTAGGTGTTTCTGTGATGGAGTACAGATCATCTGCTCCGCCAAGGAGTTCAAAGTATCCGTAACGAAGGAAGGATGTGTCAGCATTATTGATTCCAACATCTCCGTTATTGACCTCGCTATAGCCGTTAACGGTAAATTGAGCGGTTCCTTCTACATTCCGGGCAGTTACATTCAGATAAATAGTGTTTACTTTGTTTTCTCTTGCAGCCTGTTTCAAATACTCAGTTCTGCTCAGATCACCCTGGTCAATTTTCGAGGCGTTTCTGCTGTCAATCCAGTAGCAGACAGGAATGTAACCCGAGTAGGAACCGTCACCATTATTGCTTGTAACATACATGCTGCAGATCTGGTTATTCAGAGTATACCAGAGGTTATCGAAGGCACTTACTGAGTAGTACACATCATTACCATCGATTTGCTTTTGACCGGAGTACAATGGTGTGTCACCAAGACTGATATATTTGTTATCATCGTCCGGATCAGGGAAAATTCCCACACATACATTTACAACATCTCCGGCAACAATCGGATTGATATCGGTAACAGCTACTGTGGCTTCTATGTTATGATCCTCCGGAACCTCAGTTATCACACAATTAGCGACTATTCGGTCTGCCAGAAGCTTTTCAAACTGCTCTAATATAGGATCGTCAGGATCAGCCTCATCTACCTGAGCTGCGTCATAAATAACACTCCATTCCCCTCCGTTGTCAGGATCATTTTTGATCGCATCAATAAGACCCCCAAGGGAGTCGATATGCTGATCTTTCCAGTCATAGCCTAAGAGCTTTCCTGCAAGACTGATCAGGGCAAATCTTGCTGTGACGAACTTATAGTCCTCATTCAATCCAACAGAATTGTAAATACCTATGGTATCGCTTGCTAAATTATTGAAGTATGCGTAACCGGCTCTTTCCGGATCCGGTCTTTCATAGTATACAGAGAGAGGGAAGTATACACTAAGTCCTCCGTTATTGACAGTTTTATCATTCCCTTTCGTTTCAATAACACAATTACCAAGAGCAGCGATCACCTGTGTGCATGCCGCCTTAAGATCGTCTGATAAATTGTCATTGTTGATAATGGCTGTAGCAAATCTCTTGATATCAAGATAGTTTGAGTTATTAAATCCCGTTCGGGTGGCAAAGTGAGACCTCTTGCCTGCAATTGACAGAAGCTCATAGTATGCAGTATCTGAGTCATCTATTTCTGTTAAAAGAGCTATCGCAAACTCTGAAATTGCATCATCAAGGTCGCCAACCTTCTTCATATCCACAAGAGAGAGTGTGGACATGCCATCGTTGAACTGAGCCAAAAATGAGCTGACAATCTCTTTTCCCAAATCCTCTGTGCTGATATCGGGATTAGATCCAAGGGCATTCATAAGAGCAAAATAATCCCAACCGGCACCGGGCTCATCTTCTTCTGAACCTATGTAGTAATCAGCGAAAGGACTCAGGATGCTGACAACCTCATAGTTACCCATCTCACATGCATCAAATCCGATAAAGTCGAAGGTGCCACCGTTTTTATAGAAATCGCTTCCTGCAAATGATTCACGTATCTGCTTCAGAGAAAAGGCGGAGTCAGGAAGGCCCTCTTCCGTAGGATGAGCCTGTTTGTAATCATCAAGAAGATCATCAGAACCATATCCTCTTAAACCTTCGCCGTGGTCCCAGATAATAAGATCAAGTTTGTCAGACTCAACAGCAGTAGCGCAATAGTCTATCATCTCCGAGAAAAATGCTGTGTCTGTGATGTATCTTCCGTTATATGTCTGTCTGTTTACAAGCTGATTAACTCCGTCATTGTTTACAACCTCCCAAAGCTGAAGGCCGCTGATATTGACGCCGTATTTACCAAGCAGATCGGCTGCATTGTTTTCAACCGTAGCCTTTTGATCAGGAGTTAAATCTTTCATTTCAGTATCCGGATACAGAAGACGCCTTGAGTATTCCTTGTAGTATTCCGCATCATTCATGTGCCAGGTTCTTGTACCACCGGCCACAACAAATATCTTGATGTTTGAAGGAATGTTAGCTCTCAGAAGATCAAGCGTATTTTTGGTACCGGCCATGCCATCTGATTCAAGATCAGTTCCATCAAGATAAATAAGGATAGTTCGGTCATAAAACTGTGTAGGAGTTGGTTCAGGAGTGGGGGAAGGTGCAGGAGCAGGCTCGGGCGCAGGAGCAATTGAAGGGTCGGGATTATAATGTGGGATATTTTCAGCAGTTTGCTCAAGTTTTTCAGTTACTTCCATCCAGTTTATTACTTCAGTGAGAGAGGTTAAGAAACTTGTAAGTATTTCTTTCGCTCTGCTGGAATCTTGAACGGTAAGAGCTTGTGCCAATTTGTAGAGATTTTTATTTCCGGTTTTAAGAATCATCTCATCATATTTTATTTTAGAGATGCCGTTTACATGCGCGTCAACAGAGACAGTTTGTCCTACTTTATCAGGAAGCGTAATATCCCCCAAAAAAAGTCGGAGAGCAGGAGCGGATTTTGCTGCAGCCCTCTTGTCAAGCATGGTTATAGTTAAGTGGAAATCATTTTTACCTTCTTTTATATTGAAGGAATCAGCTTGATTAAAAGAAATAAGAAAACCCGGGAAAGAATCTGCATAAAGAACAACTCCTATGGGTAGTATGTTCTCCAGCATCTTTGCTGAACTTGGGACAGCAGCATAGGTAACGATCGTATTTCCACTGTAAGCAAGGCCTGATGTAAATAAAAACACACCGGCCAAAAGAGCTGTAAACAGACGCTTTATTGTACTTCTCATTTTGAGACCTCCTGAAAACCAATACTTAATCCATGATAAGAAAATTTTAGCATGTACAGGTTTTCAGATTATAAACAGCGTATTAAAAGAAAATTAAAGGAGCAAGAATAAGTTATCTAAGGCCCTGGAGGATATTCCGGGTTTCAGCCTTTCTGCCCGGAGCGGCTTTAGCGTAGATATTTGTTGTATTTATGCTCTTGTGATGGAGTTTTTCTTTTAACAGAAGGAGATCATTATCACTGGCACTGTAGAAACTCATTGCAAAGCTTGAACGTAGTTTATGCGGCGTAATGAGCTTTCCTTTTGCCCCAAGGCCTGCTTTTGCGTATTTTTTTACAAGATTTTCAACTGCGCGCACTCCAAGGCGTTCACCCTTCAGAGTGGTGAATGCAGGGATCTGGGCGTCTGAAATAAGAAATCTTGCTCTCTGAGCGTCAAAGTATTCCTGAAGATATGAGGCACATTCGTCGGAAAAATAGACTGTGTCCGTTCCTCCGCCTTTTCTCACGGTAATCACGCTGCATTTATCAAAATCATAATCAATAATATTGGTTGTGAGCATCTCAGATACTCGAAGGCCTGTATCAAGGAGCAGCAGTATCATTGCGGAATCCCTGACTTCAAAGCGCTCATGAAGCGCAGCTGCCTTGCCTTCGAGGTTTTCACCGGTCCTGACTGCATTTAAGAGCTCTTTTTGCTCCTCATTCGTAAGATATATGAGGTTTTTATCAGGAAGAGCCTTGTTTCTGACGGCCGCTGCGGGATTTGTCCCAAGCTTACCCGTGATCATGAAAAAGCCGAACATTGATGACAAAGTTGCTCGAAGGCGCTTTATCGTAGATGCATTATGACTCTGAGGAACCTGGTTTTGTGCGTTTATTTTGTCTCTGAGCTTCGTATAACGACGATCTTTGGAGCTTCCGATTGTAGTTAAGTATCTGTTTACGTCCAGTGGCTCAATTTTGGCCATGTCACTTAGGGTTATTTCCTTGATTTCTTTATCAGAAAAATCCGCCAGATAATTCACCATAAAGTTTAAAAAGTCATAGATATCCCTTGAATATTGAAGCATTGTCGAAGGATTCTCCGAATTCTTGAAGTTATAGATGAAATCTGTGACAAAATCCGGCATTTTATCCAGAAGTTCGTTGATTTTTTTTGAATAATTCAGACTGTCATTGGCCATAATATAACCTCATAAGCGCTGAAAACGCAAAAATTAGTACTTTCTATACGTAAAACTGAAATATTACGCATAGCATTATTTATATATATAATACATCCTTCCCTTTTCGTTGTCTACATGTCGGTTTAAGCTAAACTTGTAATATGTTTAAAGATAGGAGTGTAAAAAGTCAAAAATACGGCTTTTTACACTTTTTAACTTAAAAAAATAAAGCTTGAAAATGTAAAAAGCCGTACTTTTAAAGAAAAATCTGTAAAAAGCCGAATGGATTAAAGCTAAAATTGTAAAAAAACGGGCACTGTAGTGTGTGCAATTTAATCATTATCCTGGTTATCATCCGTTCCATAAACGTCTACCTGGGATGCCTGTCTTTTATGTTCTTCTTCTATAGCAGCATAGTGTTTAACAGTTGTATTTACGTCTTTATGTCCCAGAACATCAGCGACCATATAAATATCACTTGTCCTGTTATAAAGCGCTGTACCATAAGTTCTACGGAGCTTATGAGGGGTGAGTTTTTGAGTAAGTCCTGTGTTTTTTCCATATTTTGAAATCATATATTGGATGCTTCTTATCGATAAACGCTTATGCTGAAGAGATATGAAGAGAGCAGGTTCTTCAGAATCATTGAGTAGGGAAGGGCGTTCATGATTGATATAATCCCTCAGCGTATTCCGGATAATCTCGTTTATGTAGAGATGATCTTCATCGCCGCCTTTTCTGACGATAGTAATTGTATTTTCATCAAAATTTATATCTGAAAGATCAAGCCCTGCACATTCCGAGACGCGGATTCCAGTATTTAACAGAAGAGTTACAATTGCCAGATCTCTTTTTGCAGTAGGTTCAGACATGACTTTGGAATGGTAACTAGCAGAATTCACAGCTGCGACAGAATCCATTAGAAGCTGAACCTGGTCAGGATACAGCCTTCGGATATCTTTCTTTACCTTTTCTTTCTTCTTTACAGCAGCTTTCACTGTGGGATCAATCTTAAGATAGTCATATTTGATCAGATATTTATAGTAATTCCGCACAGCCGCCATTTTTCTTGCAATTGCACGTTCTTTAGCAGGCTTTACATTGCCTTTTTTATCCGGTTTGTGGCCTGATGCAACATAATTTTGGAATTCATTGATGTCCTGAGGACCAAGATTTTCGACAACTTCAAAGGGGATATCTTTGATTTCAAGATTCTTGCACAGGGGATTCTTTTCCTTGAGAAATCCGTAGAAAAATAGAATATCCTGCGCATAATTAAAAGCGGTGCTTTCCTGATATTTGAGAAGACATTCCTCAACAAATCCATGTGTATGCTGAGGAAGAATGTTTTTAATGCTTTCAGTATCTTTACGGCGTTTCTGCCTCAATGAATTGTAATATTCTGAATTTTCACCCATGACTTAACTCCTCCGCTTTTCTAAAATAATCGTAACACAAAAGAGGAATTTTGTGCAATGATATTTGCGTTAGCAGCGCGTTCCAGCGGGAGGTGAACCCCCTGTCTGACATCGTTCTTTATTGGCTTTATTTCTTTGTTGGATATGCCGTTAATTCTTCAAACTCATCTACCGGCATAGGCTTGTAGAAATAATATCCCTGCATTTCCTCACATCCAAGACTTCCGAGGAAATCAGCCTGTTCCAGTGTCTCAACACCTTCTGCGATAATAGAAGTTCCAATAGCATGGATCATCTGGACCATGTAGCTAAGTATTGTCCGACCCATCTTTTGGTCACCTGAACCGGTAATAAATCGAAGATCAAGCTTTATGCGATCAAGGATAACTTCTTTTAACATATTCAGTGATGAGTAACCACTTCCAAAGTCGTCCATTTCAACTTCAAAGCCTGCTTCACGAAGTTTGGTTGTTGTTTTGATGATGGTATCGGAGTTTTCGACATATGCGCTTTCCGTTATCTCAATACGAAGTTGACCAGGCAATAGGTTATAGAACTCTTTTAATGTATTAAAGTGGTCGGCTACATCAGGGTTCTTTACTATATCAAGTCTTGATAGGTTTACTGATACACACAGTTGTCTGCCCTGATCATTCCATCGCTTCAAATCCTTACACACAGTGTCCCAAACGTGACAGTCAAGATCATAGATAAGCCCAGCATCTTCCAAAACCGGAATAAATTCTCCCGGAGAAATGTTTCCATCCTTCTTGCTTTTCCAGCGGCAAAGAGCCTCTGCACCAGTTATCATCCCAGTCTTATAGTTGACCTGTGGCTGATACCATACTTGTATTTCCCCAGACTCAATAGCTGCAGGAAGGCGACTTGCGATACCGGCACTTTTCCTTCCCATGTCCCACTGCTTTGGGTTATAAAACTCAAATCCTTCTTTCTTGGATTCTCTGACTTTTCTTTCTGCAATGCGGGCATAATCAAGCATCTTATCCACGTTTATGTCTTTATAGTCATCAGGCATAAGAACATAAATACCAGAGCAGAGCCTTACAACAAAGTCTTTTCCACGATCGCTAAAATAATTGCGAACAGGAGTCAAAATATATTTTTCATCCTGAAGAATCTGTTCATTGCCGCCAATACATCGAAGGATAACAAAATGATCTCCATCATACCTTCCTATAGCTTCTTTATCGGTAAGTACTTCAAGGCTTCTCTCAGTCCAAAATTTTAACAGCTCATCTCCGGCCTTCCAGCCAAAGCTGTCGTTGATGAACTTAAAGTCTTTTATGTTGTTATAGGATATCGTATACGGTGTATCAGGGTTGTTAGTGAGTAGTTCCTCAACTTTTTTACGGAATCCATTGTGGCTGAGCACACCAGTGAGAGGATCGATATCCTCCATTATCCGCATCTTTTCCTTCTGCTCTTCAAAATATGCTTTCTGTCTTAGGACAAGCATTATAACAAGAGCAGCAAAAAGGATAGTCCCAATAATAAGGAAGTACTTATATTGGTAGAGATAGTCTTCAAAAGTATATACATAAAGATCTCTGGTAGTGTAATCAAGGGCTATAGCCTGTTTTTTGGTTTCAGGAATAGCTGCAATTCCTTCGTTCAGAAGTTCAATTCGTTTTTTTCCCTCTGGGGTTTCAAGAGTTCCGGCACGAAAATCCATTGAAAACATGGCAGAAGGCTGTACTTTAAAATCATTATAGGATGGCTTTTGAAGCACATAGCTCCACGCATATGAGTTATGTAAAAGTGCATCTACCTCTTCATTTCTAAGCGCTTTAATGCAATCAGCCATGGAATTGTAAAGGTTTATCGTTATTCCAGGGTATAACTGCTTTACAGTTTCTGCTACTCCGCCCTGTGATTTTAGCATGCCTACTCTGATGGTATTTATGTCAGAAATAGAGTGCTTATCTGTAGTCACAAGGGTAAATGGGGTCTGGATGAGATTGTCCGATACGATGGTCGCTTGACCAGATGCACTTGAAACAGCACTTCCAAAGGGCATAACAAGATCGTACTCAGTACTATCAAGGGCTTCCTTAAGATTTGATTCACTTATAGCTTTGAATGCGACATTGAAACCAGCTTCTTTGGCAGCGGATTCCATAAGATCAACGCCGATTCCTGCAATCTTGCCGTTGTCTTTATCAATGTAAAACATAGGACATCTGTCTACAGGCACACCGACTGTAAATTCTGTAGCAGGAGAATCAGACGAGGCATAAACAGGCGTCAAAAAGACTCCCAGATAGATTACCAGGAAAAGGAGGGCTATGCTGATAGTAGTATGGATCCTTTTTGATTTCATGATACACTCGCCTTATTGTTTGTTCTTTGCTTTAGATACTCACACTTAATTCTAACATTATTATGTTAAAATACGATAAATAATAAATAACAAATCGATAAAGGCGACTTCTAGTATTCCGGCATTGCTAACTTATGCGCATACGGGACTTGAACCAGGGATTCACGGAGCACCATTAGAACATAAAAAAAGTGTTCCGACGCTATATGAGTCATCGGAACACCATAGACCGACGCAGCATGGCATTTCCATCCTTGCAATAGTAACATCCCTTATGTCCTTGTTACTGATAACTTCTGTCAGTTTCTCAGTGTAATCTCCCTCATCCGGTTTGGGACATCCGATCATTGTGAACCTGCCTTGCATCAGAAAAAGAAAAGTATAAAACTTTATTCGACAGGGTAAATGAAACAACAATACTATATAATTCGAGGCATTTAAGCTCTCTTATGTTTAAAGTGATGCTGTCTGGGTTTGTGCTTAAATGCAACTATGTTTAGAGGCTTTTCATCCTTTTTTGCATAATTCTCATATGCCTTCTTATAGTGTTTCTGTCCGGCCCAGATATCGTCAGCTACAGGCGCCCACTCTTTTGCGTAATCATCACACTTTGCACACAGATGTTCAACACTTTCTTCAGACTCTTCATTGGTACCATGAGCTCCGGATATTTCAACCATGTCCCTTAAAAGAGCCGGATTTTCAAGCATTGGGCATGGCCTTAAATGATTCTTATTAAATGGCTGCCCCTTATGATATTCCATGAAAAGAGGACTTTGAAGCATCTCAAGTATTGAATGTGTATGTATATTCGTGTTGGAGAAGTGGATAAATACGCATGGCTCAGCATCTCCGCTTGAATTGATGTGGAAGTAATTTCTTCCGCCTGCTATGCATCCGCCAACTGCTTCGCCATCATTCTGGAAATCCATAGGGAAGAATCCCAGGTCACATTTGTCACTTCTCAGGAATCTAATCTGATCCACCATCTTCTTTCTCTGTTCTACCGTTGGCATAAGCTCAGGAACAGCATTGTTTCCAACCGGCATATAGTGAAAGAAGAATCCAAATCTTGCTCCTTTTTCAGCTATAAACTCGATGAACTTAGGATCAGTAACTGCCTTGATGTTGTTTCTTGTATAGCAGATGGAAGTTCCATAAACTATTCCGTACTTTTTGAGTAGATCCATGGCATTCATTACTGCATCATAATGACCAAGGCCACGTCTTGCGTCATTAGTCTCAGGAGTTCCCTCGATAGAAAGCTGGAATGTGAGATTTCCAAGCCTTACAACTTCTTTACAGAAATCCTCATCAATAAGTGTTGAATTGGTATAGATAGAGAACTCAACATCATTGTGCTTTTCTGCCAGTTTCAAGATATCTTTCTTCCTTACAAGAGGTTCTCCTCCTGTCATCATGTAAAGATATACTCCCAGCTCTTTTCCCTGGGTAACGATTTTGTCCATATCTTCAAAAGACAGATTGTGCTTAGGTCCATAAGTACCTGACCAGCATCCCGCACAGTGCATATTGCAGGCGCTTGTAGGGTCAAAAAGAATAAGCCATGGGATATTGCATCCGTATTTTTCCCTGTTTGCCCTGATCATTTTTGTGCCTCTGAAAAATGCCTCATAGCCAAGATTGAGCATCATCATCTTTGCAACATGCGGATCTGTCTCATCTATTACTTTATTCAAAAACTTAACCCATCTGTTATCCGGATCTTTAAATGCCGCTCTTACTTTATCAAGGCTTTCTTTTCTGGCTCCATCTTTACCCCAGAATTTCTCTGCCTGGTCAACAAGCTTAAGATAAGTAGCAGTCCTGTTCTCCGTTTTATCGAGATTTGCAAGGAACCTGTCAATCAGTATGCTAAAAGCCTGTCTTTGTACTTTGTGAGAAATGTTTTTTGCTAATTCCATACTTGTTATGCCTCCCCAAACGATGCTACAATTATTCTGATGTAACAAGTGTAACGCCACAGCATATTAATAACAATGGCTCTACCATCGGACATGACAATATTTCGTTTAAGTGAACCGATGTTACATTCTTGCATTTTTTGTAACGTCGAGAGGGAGAAAAAATGAAAAGCTCAAAAGAATCTTTAACAGAAATGCAAAAAAAAGAAGTTCTGAGGATGAATAATAAGGAGTCCAATCAGCTGACAAGAGAGTGTCTGCAGCTTTCGCTTATGCATCTAATGAGCGAACACCCTTATGAGAAGATCACCATCAGCGAGATAGTACGCCGTGCAGGAGTATCAAGGACGGCGTTCTATCGAAACTATACAGATAAAGAAGATATCCTGCATGAGCTTGGGGATGAAATAATAAAGCGTATAGCGGAGATCAGCGAAAAGCCCGAACTGCACGAAAACCCACATCTGTGGTTCGAAGATATTTTTCGGGCTGTCAAAAACGATAAAGATATAATATCTCTGTTTGACCAAGCCGGAATTCTTCAGAATGAACTCTTTCTTGAAAAAGCGGTCTCAGAGCGGCTCTATCCTACAGCTGACCCAGAAAAGAAGTATCTCAGACTTGCTGCCGAAGCTGCCATTTTACAAATACTCATAAGCTGGTTCAGGGATGGGATGCAGGAAGACGAAAAACAAATGGCTGATATCTGCGTAAATATCTTTGATAACGCTTTGAGCAGACTGCCATAATTAACAAGGACCTCTTCTAACATGAGAAATGATCCTTCCTGGCGTAAACGAAGTAATTCTTGCGCATATGAAGCTTGACCCCGGAATTCCCTTAGCACCAATAGAACATAAAATTCCGATATAATGCTCATTCCAGCAAACTGGAATTGTTAGCACTCTGTCTTATTGCACCGGAGGCATAAAACATAAAATGCAATCGCCAGAAACTGTGATACCACAGACACAGTGACAAGATACACAGGATTCAAATCATACAGGGCACCGAGAAGCCAACTGCCCAGAAACCACGCAATACCAAATCCTGTCTCAAATATTCCGAAACCGGTGCTTCGCATGGAACGCGGGACGATTCCGCTGACAGCTGCTTTCATAATACTTTCCTGCGCACCCATTCCAATCCCCCACAGAATTATCCCAGCTCCGATCAACCAGGCATTTCCAGTCATAAAAACAAAATATGAGAAGAATGTGCTGCATAGTGTGGAAATGATCAGAGCCTTCAGCCCGACCTTATCATAAAGCCAGCCAAAGAATAGTGCAGCAAAGGCATCCACAGCCATTGCCCCAGCATATAGCAGGCTGAGCATGGATTCATTAAATGCTCCGGTATTAGCCGAATGAAGTGTGATCAGGGTGAAGTCTGCAAAGCCAAAAGCAAAAAAGCAGATGGCCGCCATGAACAGAACAAATGACTT
>NZ_ATVT01000023.1 GCF_000420865.1 Butyrivibrio sp. XPD2006 | reverse complement strand
CGATGATATCAGATACACAGAGGGAATGAAAGATCTTTATTCCCATCGCAAAGAAACAATAGAAAGAATTTTTGGGACCGCCAAAGAAAACCACGGATTCAGATATACACAGATGTATGGCAAGGCGCGTATGGAAATGAAGGTCGCGCTTACCTTTGCGTGTATGAATCTGAAAAAGCTTGCAAGGATCAAGCATGAATGGCGGTTAGAGATGGCCTGATATAGGCTGTTTCTGACCTTTGTTCTGAACAAAATCCCCATAACATAAGAAAAATGGTCCAGAGAGCTACGCCCTCAGGACCACTTTGTCTACAGTCTGAAATCACCCAAACGGGTGATTTTTTCAAATTATTTTCACATTATTTTCATACAATCTTCACATTTCGCTTCAGTGCTCATAAACTCGTGGCACTCTTTTGTTGATATCGCATGTCAGCTCGTAGTTAAAGCGTCCGCTCATCTCTCCCAAAAGCTCGGCTGATATGGTTTCTCCGGTCTTTTTATCCGTGCCAAGGAGAATTACTTCGTCTCCCTCACGCACATCAGGAATGTCAGTAACATCCACCATGAACTGATCCATGCAGACTCTGCCGAGGATCGGAGCACGATGACCGTCGATCAGAACATATCCCTTGTTGGAAAGGCTTCTGGGATAGCCATCTCCGTAGCCCACAGGGATCGTAGCAATTTTTGTGTTATCTTTTTCTGTCACAAAAGTTCCGCCGTAGCTGACAGGAGTTCCCTTGGGAACGTCCTTGACCATGACAACGTGGCTCACAAGCTCCATTGCAGGCTTAAGATCAATGATATCCTTGGGCACTTCATCGGAAGGCCACATTCCGTACATTGTAACTCCGGCTCTTACCATATCCATTGAAGACTCCGGGATTGCGATTATACTTGCTGAGTTTGCGCAGTGCTTGATCGGGATACGGTATCCACATTCCTCTTCGAAAGCCCTGAGGAACCCCTTAAATACCTCTTCCCTCTCTCTAGCGTTTGTGAGGTCTTCCTCGTCAGCTCTGGCAAAGTGTGTAAACACGCCCTCTATGTGCAGGTGACTTAAAAGTCTTACATCCCTTGCAAAAGACACTCCGGTTTCATCCGGTGTTATTCCAATCCTGCTCATTCCTGTATCAACAGCAAGATGAATAGGTGCCGGCTCCTTAAGTGCTCCTTCTGCCAGAAGTCTTTTAGCGCACTCATCGAGCTCTTTTGCCATATCCATTCTGAATACTGCAGGTCTGATGCCCTCTTTCAACATTCTCTCATAGGCGTATGGGAAGGTATAGCCAAGAATGAGTATAGGCTTTTTAAGTCCTGCATCCCTGAGCTCAAAGGCCTCCTCTGCAGTAGCAGTAGCATAGCCCCAGATATAATACTTATCTTCCAGGAACCTGCCGATCTCCACAGATCCATGTCCGTAGGCATCTGTCTTGATAACAGCCATCATCTTGGTCCCGGCAGGGATATTGTTTTTCATAGCCTCAAGGTTATGTTCAATGGCGCCAAGGCTTATCCTTGCAGCCACACGTGAGTATTCATCATTACTAGTTATCATTTTTACATCCTTCTTGAATGCTTAAGTTTTATCGCAACACCTCAGGAAGAGCCGCCGCTATATCCGAAGCCACCATGGAGTATCTGCCGATTCGCTCTGCAGCTACGTCTCCTGCTCTTCCGTGAATGTATGCTCCTGCTATTGCAGTCTCAAATCCATCCATTTTGTATGACAAAACAGCTCCCAGTATTCCGGCGAGAACGTCTCCGCTTCCGGCTGTTGCCATTCCATCATTGCCACTCATATTAATATATATCTTTTTGGAGCCTGTGTCAGCCACTATACTTCTGGCATCCTTACAGATAACCGTACAGTGGAGCCTCTTAGCCAGCTCGACAGGGTACTGCGTAATATGCTCCTTGCAGTCTCTGATATCGCTCTTAAACAGTCTTGCAAACTCTCCCATATGTGGCGTTATCAGAAGCTCTTTGCCGTCTCTGCCAAAGTTGGAAGCAAGCCTGTAAAGCTCTGCGTCCTCAGCAATCAAATTAAGCGCATCGGCATCCATTACAAGACTCTTGTCATAAAAGTTCAGGACATCAGCAAGCAGTTCTGCTCCCTTTCCCTCTGTGCCGATCCCGGGGCCAATCACAGCCTGGGTTGACCACTTCATTGCCTCTTTCAGCTTATCACCTACAGGCTCAAAATCCTCGTAGGTATCAAGTATCGCCTCCGGCAGCAAAGTCCTGACTGCCTCAGCATTCTCAACAGCGGTAAAAACTCTCACCATACCTGCACCGGCCTTAAGGCATGCTCCCGCACACAAAACACATGCACCGCTGATATCCTTGGAACCCGCGATGATCAGGACCTTGCCATAAGTGCCCTTATTGCCTGCAGGATTTCTATCGGGTAAAAGAGCTCTTCCTTCGCCATCATAATATATAACCCCCGGCTCCTTACCGAGAAAGCTCTCATCAGTGATTCCGACGTCTTCTACTATCAGCTTACCCGTATATTCACATCCGGGATACATGATGTGCCCTATCTTGGCCTGATTAAATGTCACGGTTGCATCTGCTCTTACTGCCGCTCCGCAGACATGTCCGTCATCGGCACTGATTCCTGAAGCTATGTCTATGGATACAACGAACATATCGCTGTCTCTTTGCCGCTTGCAGCTGTTTATGTAGTTAACAGCATCCAGATAATCTCCGGTAACAGGTCTCGAAAGACCTATACCGAATAAGCCATCTACAATGATATCAAAGTCCGCTTCGGATTTGTTGCATCTTATGTTGGAAAAAGTGTCCTTATGAATTCCATATTTCTCAGCTATAGAAAGCTGCTTAAGAAGAAGATCCGAGCACTTTGTAGGATCACCAACAACGCAAAGGCTCACCTGATAGCCTCTTTGCTTAAGGAGCCTTCCTACGCAGACTCCGTCTCCGCCGTTGTTGCCAACTCCGGCCATCACCAGCACTTTATAGGTTCTCTTTGCCTCCCTCTTACTCTTCCACTCATCTACGACATCAGCCACTGAAAGAGACGCCCTCTCCATCAGCACCTCCGTCGCCACCCCAAAGTGTTCCGACGTATTCCTGTCGTAAATCTTCATCTCCTGACTTGTAACAGCATACTTCATACCATTCATAGTGCAATCCTCCCCCAATAGCATAAAACCCGGTCTGGTAACATGCCAGACCGGGATGTATCTATCCAATAGCCTAAATCATTCTACATACTCATCCTCATCGCCTTCAAGGGGGCGTCTTATGGGATGTCTGCGATTTGGATCATATTTCATATCGAAGAGGTCAATGACCTCGGGGCCGAAGATCTGGTGCATATAGGAATAGAGGTTGTAGTTCTCCATTTCAGCTTCCTGGAGATGGATCACGTTTTTCTTAAGTTCTACTCTTACCTTGGTTATCCACTCGTCCAGACCCTTGATATATTCTGTGTTTGAATGAAGCGTATCGTAACACGCATTCATGGTCTCTATCATGAGCTTGTAGTCCACGTCATAGATCTGCCTTGAAAGATCCATGAGCTCGTCGTTGTGGCTGTCAAGCTTGTCGTTACATTCGTTGATAAGTCTGGTTCTCTCGGAGATTTCTTTTTCTATTGCCGCACTGTTGCCTCCGGCCTTGTTGGCCTTGTCACGAAGGGGCACAATCTCTCCAAGAAGCGTTTTCTTCAGCTTCTTGATCTTCTTGGTCTCGGTACGTATCTTGGCGTCCCTGTCAACCAAAGTATTCAGTTCTTCCGCAAGACTTTCAATCTCCGGAGTCATTTCTGTCTGGGTAAAGAGCTGGTGCCACTTATCATCAAGTGTCAGAATGGGAATACTCTTTCCCTCCAGCGCAGCTGAATAGACCTTATCATCTTTTGCCATCAGATTCTCTCACTAATGTTTTAATGATTTTTCATACCTATCTATATTATACGATAATTTCATCAAACTGTCAGATAAATGTACATTTTCTACCTGAATATTGTTAGGAACTTCAAGGTCAACATGCGCAAAGTTCCATATAGCCTTGATTCCACAGCCTGCCAGCCTGTGTGCCATGGGAACAGCCTGCTCCTTGGGAATGGTAAGAACTGCTATCTCGATGTTGTTCTTTTTGACGAAGTCTTCCACTTCATCGACAGGCCTTACCTCAACGTCACGGATCATTGTTCCGTACAGCTCAGGGTTGCAGTCAAAGGCTCCCTTGAAGACAAAGCCTCTTCTTGTAAAATTGGTATAGCCTGCAAGAGCCTGTCCGAGGTGACCTGCTCCTATGATAACAAGGCTGTGCTGCTTATCAAGGCCGAGGATCTTGCCGATCTCGTCGTAGAGGTAATTCACATTATAGCCGTAGCCCTGCTGGCCAAAGCCACCAAAGTTATTGAAGTCCTGTCTGATCTGTGATGCTGTGACCTTCATGATATCTGAGAGTTCCTGAGATGAAATTCTCTCAACGCCTCTCTCCTTAAGGTCCCCAAGATATCTAAAATATCTAGGCAATCTGCTTATGACCGCCTGAGAAATCTCTTTTTCTGCCATGATAATCTCCAAATAATAGTATTGTTTGTTAATAATCCTACAAATTGATTATATATGTCCGTTAAATATATGTCAATTCCGGAAAAGCGTTAAAAAATCCCCCAACCATGCGCTTTTCCGGTCGGGGGATTGGAAATTTATTATTATTTTATGGTTTGAAATAACTGATCGTATCAGACATATTCTCTGCCAGTTCCTGAAGCTTATCAGCGGACTCTGTAATGATGGCAAATGTAGCATTCAGCTCCTGCATTGAGGCATTTGTTTCCTCTGTGGAGGCTGCATTCTCCTCTGATATTGCGGACAGATCGGATATGATCTCCACAAGCTTATCCTTGGCTTCTGAGAGCTTATCGACATGTCCTGCAATATTATCCGTACTCTCCGAAACGTTATCTACGTTATCTGCCATGCTCTGCATGTTGACCTTGGTCTCATCAAGCTGAGTCTCCTGCTGTTCAAAGCTTGCATTGAGCCTCTGCATTACTTCCACAGACTGCTCGGAATCAGCAACGAGCTTTTCTACAATCTTCTTGATCTCTTCGGCAGAATTACTGCTCTGAACCGCCAGCTGTCCGATCTCTGTAGCAACAACCGCAAATCCCTTGCCTGCATCTCCTGCTCTTGCAGCTTCAATACTTGCATTGAGTGAAAGGAGGTTCGTCTGTGAAGCAATCTCTGTGATAGCTTCTGAGAACTTGGAAATCTCTTTTGCAGATTCATTTGTGGAATCTATTGTTGCGCCGATATCGCGAACAGAGGACTGAACTTCGCTGCTCTGCTCTATAAGCTTATTAAGTGCATCCATAGCAGCTTCACAGGAAGATTTCATCTCTGAAGCATAGCTGTTTAACTGTTCTACGTTTTCTGAAACCTCTTCAATATCTCTTCCGATGTCCTGAGTATTACCTGCTGCTGTCTCAACGCTCTCAGCCTGATTTACAGCACCTTTGGAAATATCATCCACTGCCTGCGATACCTGTCCGGACGCTGTAGATGCCATATTGGCGTTGCTTGAAAGCTCGCTTCCGGACCTCTTGAGCTCATCTGACATCTCCATAGTGGATTTAATAACTTCACCAAGCTTTTCAGAAAGAGTCTTGGCTCCGTCAGCAAGAAGCCCAATCTCATCGTTTCTATCAAGCGATGTCTTGTCAATTGACAGCTTAAGCTCACCCTTGGAGAGATTGCCAAGCTCTTCTGCAATTGCTCTCATCTTGCCGGAAGACTTATTAGCAACCACTATACCAACTATTGATACACCGATTGCAATAACCAGAGACAGGATTACCATTTGTAATACAATACCTCTGATCCTGGCTTCAACTGTATCGCTCTCTCTTCCGGAATATACCATTCCGATTATTGTTCCGTCATCATTTTTAAGAGGCAAATAGTAGCTGTAGTAATTCTCAGTAGCTCCTGCAGGAACCATCTTGGCATAATAGGTCTGACCGTTTGTCAGAACAGCGCTTGCCACCTTATCTGAGATGCTATAACCTGTTGCTTTAGCTCCACTGGAATCCTTAAGAGTAGTTATAACCCTCTCTTTGCCATAGAAAAGTGAATATTCAACATCTGTAAGGGACTTGAGTTCATCCATGAGCTCCTCATACTCGGCCATGACATTTTCCTCGCCCTTATATAGTATTCCGTCAACATATGCCCAGTCGCCATCCCATACATTTGACATTTCACTGTTTAATTGTTCTACTGCAAGAAGAAGTTCTTCCTGCACCATACTGTCATATGTATTATTGATTGATCTGGCACTGAGGATGGTAAGAACCACTGAGACGCCTATAATAGCTGCTACTGCAGCGATGATAAGCTTTTGGACAAGTTTTCCTTTTCTTTCTCTTATTTCCATAATGTGCCTCCTCGGAAAAGACATAATATTATCCCTGTATAACACATTAATTATACAAAATATCGTCAGATAATAATCGAAATCTTTTCTTAAAATTTGATAAATACAAGTTTACTTTTCCTGTAAAATCATATATGATTTGTTGGTTGATCAACCTAAGAAATACTAAGCAGGACAAATAAATGAACTCACTTATAATGACAATAATAGAAAACATCGGACTCATAGCTTTTGCTATATCCGGGGCCGTTGTTGCAGCCAAGAAAGACATGGATCTGTTCGGAATCAACCTGATGGCTCTTGTAACAGCCACAGGCGGCGGACTTATCCGCGATATCATAATCGACAGGATCCCGCCTGTGATGTTCGTTAATCCATCGCTTACGATCATCACACTTATTACTGCTAATATCGCCTTCGTTATAATGTACCTCAAAAAGCCAATGCCAAAGGGAATAACTCCTGTATATGACAAGCTCCTGTTCTGGCTCGATACACTGGGTCTTGCAGCTTTTACTGTAGACGGAGCCTTTGCCGGGATATACTCGGATTATTCAGACAATCTCTTCCTTGTGGCATTTCTCGGAGTAATAACAGGAATCGGCGGCGGACTCATAAGAGACGTCCTTGCGGACAAAGTCCCTTATGTTCTTGTAAAGCATGTATACGCCATCGCCTGCATCGCCGGCGCAGCTGTAACCGTACTCTTATGGCGGTTTACAGGCAGCGAGCTGCTCAGCTCACTCTGTGGATTCTCGACCATAGTACTGCTCCGCTTCCTAGCCATGCATTTTGAATGGAATCTGCCAACAGTACATTTGCATGAATGAAAATGAAGTTCTGCTCTCGCACCATGTGCTCGCCAGAACAAAGTAGTACACCAAGCTCGAAACTACCTCGCTAGGTGATTACTTTTCTTTATCTTCGCCTTCTCTTTTACCTGCTTGAGCTCATCCACGCTGAATATGTAAGACTTGTTACAGAAGTGGCACTTTAGCTCCACATCTTTTCCCTCGTCAATCATATCCTGGATCTCTTTCTCACCGATGAGCATAAGTGCTCTCTCTACTCTGTCTTTGTCGCAGTTGCAGTAGAAATTAAGATCCACTGTATCTGTTATCTCAATATCAAATCCATCAAGAACGATGTTAAGCATATCTTCCGGAGTTTTGCCGGCTTTAAGGATGTCAGTCACGGACGAAAACTTCTTAAGATTCTCCTCAAGATGTGAAATTGTGGCCTCATCTGCAAAAGGAAGGAGCTGTATTATAAATCCTCCTGCTGCAATGACTGAGAGATCCTCTCTTTCAACCAATACTCCAAGACCGACTGATGAAGGAGTCTGCTCAGACTTTGTAAAGTAGTAGGTCAGATCTTCCGCAACCTCTCCTGTATAGAGTGGAACCTGTCCCACATAGGGCTCTTTCATACCCATGTCTCTGATAACGGTAAGAGTACCTTCTCCAATGCCTCCGCCGACATTCAAATGGCCTGATGCATTGGGCTCCATGATAACGTAAGGGTTACTTACATAGCCCTTTACATTTCCCTTGTTGTCTGCTGTTGCCAGAACGCTTTTAAGCGGACCGTCTCCGTCCATTTTAACCGTAATGAGGTCAGAATCATTATCCATCATGGTTCCCATCATTACTGTACCGGTCATAAGTCTGCCAAGTGCTGCTGCCGCAATTGGTGACAGTCCATGTGCCTTTCTTCCGTACTCCGCAAGGTCCTTTGTTGTTGCAGCGAAAGCTCTGATCTGGGCATTTCCTGCTGTTGCTCTTACCATATAATCTTTATATGCCAATTTTTCAATCCTCTTTTCTTATCTTGTTATATCTTTGTAACACTCAGGTCTCCTGTCTCTAAAGAGTCCCCAGGACAGCCTGTTTCTGCGTATCTCATCAAAATCATACTCAGCATAGATGATCTCTTCCTTGTCCCTGGAAGCCTTTGCTATGCACTCGCCTGTCTCATCGGTAAGAAAGCTTGTTCCGTAGAAGCACAGGCTGGATTTCTGTCCTCCGTTTTCCTCGGAGGGCTCAACATATTCCGTGCCAATCCTGTTTGCAGCTGCGACAGGAATAATGTTGGCTGCCGAATGTCCCTGCATTGTCCTCATCCAGTGGCCTGAGCTGTCCACATTAAGAATCGGCTCAGATCCGATAGCTGTGGGATAAAGAATTATATCCGCTCCCTTAAGCGCCAGGCACCTTGCAGTCTCCGGAAACCACTGATCCCAGCAGATTCCGACTCCGACTCTTCCATACCTGGTCTCAAACACCTTAAATCCGGTATCTCCCGGTGTAAAATAGAACTTCTCCTGATAGTAATGATCATCCGGAATATGGGTCTTTCTGTACACGCCAAGAAGTGCTCCGTCAGCATCAATCATAACTACCGAGTTATAGAGCTCATTTTCATCCTTCTCATAGATGCTTATGGGCATCACAACCGAAAGATCTCTGCAGAGATCGGAAAAGTACTTAACCGCCGGATTCTCCATGATCTCCGTGGCATACTCATAGTAGTCGTATCTTCTCTCCTGGCAGAAGTACTTTCTCTCAAAAAGCTCCGACAAAAGAATGATCTTAGCGCCGCTTTTTGCAGCTTCTCTTGTCAGTTCCCCTGCCTTTTCAATATTTCTTTTAACCTGCTCTGCGTCAGTTTCTGCAGCCTTTCCGCAGTCGAACTGCACACAGGCAACTTTTATCATCTCACTCATTTTGTTTATCCCTTCACATCGGAATCTGTTGTGTTATGCAGTGGATATTTCCACCACCAAGAAGAATCGGCCTTGCATCAATGCCGACAACTTCTTTTTCAGGCAAAAGAGCTTTCAGCGTATCTAAAGCTCTTTTATCACTCTCTTCGTTTCCGTCCCCAAACTGCGGAACAAGAGCTGCTCCGTTTACGAAGTAGAAATTGACATAGCTTGCTGCCAGCCTCTCACCTACTTCGCGCATATCTTCGCCCTCTTCAAACTCGTAGTTTGAAAGATCGCTCTCATTAACGAGAACGGGCTTATCGGGAATATATAGCTTATGAACAGTGATCTTTCTGCCCTTTGCATCCGTAACACTCTCAAGATAGGCAAGGTCAGCCCTCGACATCTCATACTGAGGATCATTTTCATCATCTGTCCAGGCCAGCACTGCTTCACCGGGTCTTATAAATGCGCATACATTGTCTACATGCTCATTGGTCTCATCGTTGTAGATTCCCTTCGGAAGCCATAACACCTTTTGGGCACCAAGGTACTCTTTTAATTTATCTTCAATCTGCTCTTTGGTCAGGGAAGGATTTCTTCCGGCGCTCAAAAGACAGCTCTCCGTAACCATAACTGTCCCCTCTCCGTCACAGTGGATGGAGCCCCCTTCCAAAACAAAAGGCGCAGCATCATAAGCATCCGCTTCAATGGTTTCAAGGAATTTAAGCGCCACCTTATCATCCTTATCCCAGGAAGCATAAAGACCGTCCACCTCTCCTCCCCAGGCATTAAAGCTCCAGTTTATACCGCGGATATCCCTTCCGGGGCAGGTCACGAAGGTCGGTCCCACATCCCTGGCCCAGGCATCATCGCTATCTATCTCAAGGATATAGCATCTCTCCGAGAGCTCTTTTTCCAAAAGCTCATCTCCCCGGCAATGGGAAGTTATAAGCTCATCGATAAAAGAATCCGCCTCGCTAATATAATCCCTGCTTACCAGAAGGTAGAGATTCTCTCGCTTCAGGATCTGTATAAATACGCTTCCGAAAGACTTTAAAGTCTCCGTGCGATCTTTCCCCCAGCTGCCGGGACGTGTCGGATAAATCATCAGGGTCCCGTCATGAGGAGAAAACTCGGCAGGCATAAAATAGCCGTCTTCAATTGGTTTTGAAGTTCTTATTATCTCCAATATATCTCCTTTTCAAAAAAGGCCCTGTTATCAGAGCCTTGTCTTGAAGTCGTAATAGTTAAAGGTTCGAAGTATCTCGGCTTCTCCGTCTTCGTGCAAAAGCGAAATACTCGGCAGAGCCATGCCGTTAAAGGTGTTGTTCTTGACAAAGCTGTAAATGGCCATATCCTCAAACACAAGCCTGTCACCCGGCTTCTTCTCATCATTGAAGCTGTAGTCTCCGATGATATCGCCTGCAAGACATGTTCTTGATGAGAGTCTGTAGGTGTAATTCATCTCTCCGGGCTGCTCAGAGTCTCGAAGAGGCGGTCTGTACGGCATTTCAAGTACATCAGGCATATGACATGCAGCAGAAGTATCAAGGATAAGCACTGGCATTCTGTCTGTCTCAACCACATCAAGAACTGTTGTAACAAGATATCCTGCATCGAGAGCAATGGCTTCTCCCGGCTCAAGATATACATCAATGCCATACTTGTCTCTTATATAAGAAACCAGTCCAATGAGGGCATCTACATCATAATCGTCTCTTGTAATATGATGTCCTCCGCCGAGGTTGAGCCACTTGATCTTACGACCAGAAGTCTCAGGAGTCGCCTCCGGCTGAGTCTGAGCAGTCTCACTCTCGCCATACTCAACGTTATAGTCCTCTTTGTCACTGACGCGAAGGTTTCTCTCAAACTCTTTGAATATATAAGTGTCGTAATCATCCGGTATGAGAGGGCTTGGGAAGAATCTTGCAAACTCCCTCTCCACCTTAAGGAACGTGTCCTCTAAAGGTTCAAAGCCCTGCTCACAGAGATTGTGTACATGAAGTCCCTCAACGCCATCCGGGAGAACGTCCGGCATATCCTCGTTCCTGATACCGAGCCTTGAGCCCGGAGCACATGGATCGTAGATCTCATGGGAATCCTCTGTGCTGATCTCAGGATTTATCCTGAGACCCACTGAAAGAGTGCCCTCTGAAACCTTCTTTTCCCAGACGCTTCTGTGATGCTCAAGCTGACTTAAGGAGTTAAAGACAATGTGGTCACAGATATTGCAGACTTCTTTTATTTCATCGTCCTTGAATGCCGGCTCAAACACATGATTCTCAGGCTTTGTCTGCTTGTCATCCAGTGTCTTTTTGATCTCATCCTGTACAAGTCTTGCCTTTGTCGAAACTTTGAACTCTTCATGGGCAAGCCTTGCTTCATAGATTCCGGAAGCTGTTGTCCCGTCCAGATACTCAGCGATAAGCGGATAAGTCTGATAAGCCGAATATGCCTTCTGAGCAAGAAGTATCTTGGCTCCGGACTTCTCCCTTACCTCTTTGAGTATCTCAAGATTCTCTTTTAATTTCTTCTCATCAATAACGTAAGATGGTGTCGGAATATCTTCAAATCTCATAAACAGTGCCCCTCATAGATGTGTTGTTTACAGTTTAAAGAACCTCTACAGGATTCTCATCAACTACCCATGGAAGTCCGAACTCATTAAGCATATCCATATATGGATCGGGATCGAACTCATCGGTTGTGTATACACCGGGCTTCTTCCACTGACCTGTAAGAACAAGTGCTGTTCCGATCATGGCAGGAACACCGGTTGTGTAGCTGATAGCCTGGCTTCCAAGCTCCTTGTAGCATTCCTGGTGATCACATACGTTGTAGATATAGATGACCTTCTCCTTGCCATCCTTGACTCCGCGGATTATGCATCCGATGTTTGTCTTACCTACTGTTCTGGGGCCGAGGCTTGCAGGATCAGGTAAAAGAGCCTTTAAGAACTGGATAGGAACAATGTCTTTTCCCTCAAACTTAATAGGAGTTGTTGAGAGCATTCCCACATCCTCAAGGCATCTCATGTGATCGAGATAGCTCTGTCCAAAGGTCATGAAGAAACGGATCCTCTTGATCTCAGGGAAGTTCCTTCCAAGAGCCTCAATCTCCTCGTGGTGAAGAAGGTACATATCCTTCTGGCCAACCTCAGGGAAGTTGTACTCTCTCTTTATCTCCATGGGCTTGGTCTCTACCCAGTGGCCGTCCTCCCAGTAGCTTCCATTGGCGCTTACTTCACGAAGATTGATCTCGGGATTGAAGTTTGTGGCAAAAGCATATCCGTGGTCACCGCCGTTGCAGTCCAGGATATCCACTGTGTGTATCTCATCAAAATAGTGCTTCTTGGCATAAGCAACAAATACACTGGTTACGCCGGGATCAAAACCTGTTCCCAGAAGACCTGTGATTCCTGCCTCCTTGAACTTGTCCATATATGCCCACTGATAGCTGTAATCAAAGTATGCAGTAAAGCCCTTCTCCTTGCATCTCTTCTCGTAAGCTGCGCGCCATACAGGCTCATCTGTGTCCTCAGGCTCGTAGTTTGCTGTATCGATATAGTCTACTTTACACTCAAGGCAGGCATCCATAATAGTCAGATCCTGATAAGGAAGAGCCACGTTGAGAACCGCATCGGGCTGATACTCCTTGATCAGCTTAACAAGGTCTTTTACATCATCAGCGTTTACAGTTGCTGTTGTGATCTTAACAGGAGTTCCCTGTTTCTCAAGCTTTTCCTTAAGTGCATCGCACTTACTTACTGTGCGGCTTGCAAGGCACATCTCTGTGAACACCTTGCTGTTCTGTGCACACTTCTGAATTGCAACCTGTGCAACTCCTCCGCAACCAATTACCAATAATCTACTCATCTGGACATATCCTCCTCTTCCTGTAGCAAATCTTCTACGTATTTGGGCAGCATGAACGCTCCCTTATGCAAATGTGTGGTGTAGTACCAGGTCTTGATTCCCCTCTCATCCCATCTGTCAGGATTGAAGTCCTTAAGGGGATGATATTTCTTGCTGGCAAAGCCAAAGAGCCAGTAGCCGGCAGGGCATGTAGGAATGTGTGCCTGATAAACCCTGTTTACGGGGAATACTCTGTATGCCTTCCTGTGCATGGCTCTGCAGCTCTCTTCATCCTCGTCATAGAATGGGCTTCCGTGCTGATAAACCATTATACCGTCATCGTGAAGTGCCTTGTAGCAGCTTCCGTAGAATTCTTTTGTGAAAAGACCTGCCTCATGTCCCAAAGGTTCTGTGGCATCATTGATGATCAGGTCATACATATCCTCACACTTACGAAGATATTTAAGTCCATCCTGATAAAAGATATGAACTCTGTCATCCTCAAGTCCTACTGCATTGTCAGGAAAGTACTGTTTGCATACATCCACAAACATATTGTCGGGCTCAACCACATCAATAACCTTGATCTCATCATAGTGAGTCAGCTCTCTGGCAACACCTCCGTCACCTCCGCCAAGCACAAGGACTCTCTGCACCTTGGGGTGAACTGCCATAGGGACGTGAACTATCATCTCATCGTAAGTGAACTCGTCCTTCTCAGAAAAAATAATGTTTCCGTCCGATGTAAGGAACTTGCCAAACTCCGGTGAATCAAACACATCTATTCTCTGGAACTCACTGGTTCCGGAAAAGAGCTGCTTGGCAAGCCTTATACTAATTTTAACATTAGCGGTATGCATATCGCTAAACCAATAATCCATCTCTGCCATTTTCTGTCTCCTTAATCACTTCAGTACAAACAGCTCTGAGATATCCTCGCTCTCAGGCCCCTGCATGGAACATCCCTTCTCCATTGCAGTCTTTATATACTCAAGTATCTCTTCGGTTATCATCTCCCCGGGTGAAAGGATCGGGATTCCCGGAGGATAGCACATTACCGATTCAGCGCTTATCCTGCCGACACAGTCATCGATCGGAAGTGATTCTTTTTCTGCATAGAAAGCTTCCTGGGGAGTTGCCTTCACAATCGGAGTTACATATTCTGCGGAAAAGAACTGCTGCTCAGGCTTACTGTAAAGTCTTCTGATATCAGCAAGTGCTCCCGCAAGCCTCTCGATATCCTGAAGTCTGTCTCCTATCGATATATAAGCCATTACATTTGAGAGATCTCCAAATTCCATCTGGATATCATACTCATCTCTTAAAAGGTCATATACTTCAATTCCTGTAAGGCCGATCTTTCTTGTGTTTACAACGAGCTTCGTCTCGTCGAAATCAAAGATGCTACCTCCGTTTTTCAGCTCATTGCCGTATGCGTAATAGCCTCCGATGTCATTTATCTCTTCTCTGGCATACTGGGCCATCTTTGTAACTTTCTCAAAACTGTCATGACCGTTAAGTGCAAGGTTTCTTCTGGAAATATCAAGGCTTCCGAGGAGAAGGTAGCTTGCTGATGTGGTCTGTGTCAGATTGACGATCCTGCTGATATATCCCACATTGGCATCAGGTCCGCACAGAAGTATAGAACTCTGTGTGAGACTTCCTCCGGACTTGTGCATACTGATGGCTGCCATGTCCGCACCTGCTGCCATTCCGTTCAGAGGAAGGTTCGGCCCGAAGTAAAGGTGTGTTCCGTGAGCTTCATCCACCAGGGCTTTCATGCCGTGACTATGAGCAAGCTCTACGATTGCTTTAAGATCGGAGCATATTCCGTAGTAGGAAGGATTGTTGATGAGAATAGCCTTGGCATCCGGATTCTCCTTAACTGCCTTCTCAACATCCGCAATCTCCATTCCAAGCGGAATACCGAGATTAACATCAACTTTGGGGTCAATATAAACAGGAACTGCGCCGCACAGAATAAGAGCGTTGATAGCGCTCTTGTGCACGTTTCTGGGCATAATGATCTTTTCTCCCATCTTAACGGAAGAAAGAACCATTGCCTGCACGGCACTGGTAGTTCCGTTTACCATCATAAACGCATGTGCTGCTCCAAAGGCATCAGCCATAAGCTCTTCTGCTTCTTTTATTACTGAAACCGGGTGACACAGGTTATCAAGTGGCTTCATGGAATTAACATCAATTCCGACGCACCTCTCTCCCAAAAACCTTACCAGCTCGGCATTTCCTCTACCCCTTTTGTGCCCCGGCACATCAAATGGTACAACTCTCTGTTTCCTGAAGCGCTCCAGCGCATCGTATATAGGAGCTCTTCTCTGCTGTTCTGAATTCAACTAAAACTTCCTCCAACCATTCGCTTTATAAACACACGAAAAGGAGTGGCATGAGATTACTCTCATGCTACCCCTTGTTATATCTAATTAAGTCGCTCTAATAATACTATATAATTGCTCTAAATTAAAGTGATTTAAACAATATTTATTCCTTAGTGACCCTGTTTCTTCCGGCGTTCTTAGACGCATACATAGCTCTGTCGATTCGCCTGAAGATATTATCAAAGGTATCTTCTTTTTTAAGGTGGCTAAGGCCAATGGAGCAGGTAAGCCTTCCTACCTCACCAAAGCTTGCATCTTCAACATTTTTCCTTAGATTTTCAGCAAAAGACGCTGCCTTGTCTTCTGACATGTTACGAAGAAGGATTACAAACTCTTCACCGCCCCATCTTCCGACCGATGCGCTCTTTCCCTCTGCAGACTTCCTCAGGACCTCAGCAAAATGCTTTAATGCCTCATCGCCTGCTGCATGTCCGAATGTATCGTTTACGTTCTTGAAATAGTCCAGATCTATCATCATAAGAGATACATCCGATCCGCCCTTCTTGAACAATTCAATAGCATTGTTGATCTCAGTTTCTATTCCGCCCCTGTTGAACAGGCCTGTGAGCGGATCCCTGAGTGCAAGACTCTCATATTTCTTCATGGTGGACATAAGCTCTTTTACATTCTCATCGATATTCTGAACCATGAAGACAAATCTGAATTCTTCCTCAGTGGTCTCTGCTCTGATGAATACAAGCTTAACCCAGATATAAACACCTTCAAGATTCTTCATCTTGCAGTCAAAGGATGTGGTACGACCGGTGCTGAGGTTTTCCTTTAAATATTCAGGATCTGTAATACTCATGAACTGTTTCTGATCATCTGGCCAGATCATGTTGACAGCCATAAGCCTCCACTGGGAATACTTGATGGTGGCGTTCATTGTGTCATCGGATATCTCAGTAACACTGATACTGCTGGTAGTATCCTTCAAAAGATCCACATACATAGAGAACAGATAGGTGTTCTGGATCGTATTTACTTTCCTGTTCGTGGAATACTCCTCAACATATTCTTCGTTAGCCAGTTCATCCATGGCAAATACGTACTGCCCTGTTCCATCAATAGGATAAACATTCATCTGAATATAATGAGGTATGCTGTCACCCTCCACAAAGACCTTGGCTCTTCTGCTGTATTTACCCTTAAACTCACGATAATATGAGACAAAGGCCTTATAGTCATCGTTTATCGTATCGTTGGAATTCTCGAGATGGAACCATATCTTTTGAATAAGATCTTCGTAAACTCCCGTATCAGAAATCAGTGTAGAGAAAATGCCCTTTCTTGCTATAGTTCTGTACCTGTTCTGTTTGGAATCCACAAGTACAATTGCATCAACTGTCTCGTCCAGGATGCTTAAGAGATCCTCCCTTGTGTAGTCGTCAAGCGCTTTGTTTATCATGCTTATCCCCCGCCAATTCAGCCCTCAGGGGGCTGTTTTTACCCTATAATATTATACTGCAAAATTTTAATAAAGCAGCTATGAGATACATTTAATTATTATAACAGTTGCCGTTTTACCATTGCAGCGAATTTTCCATTTTTATCTATCAGTTCATCGTAAGTTCCGCTCTCAATGATTTCTCCTTTTTCAAGCATTATTATCCTGTCACAATTTTTTATTGTTGAAAGCCTGTGAGCAATAACAACCCTTGTACATTTTATTTTTTCAAGGGATTCCGATACTATTTTTTGTGTAATGTTATCCAATGCGCTTGTAGCTTCATCAAAAAGCACAAGTTTGGGATTTCCCGCAAGTGCTCTGGCTATAATAATTCTCTGTTTTTGTCCTCCCGATATACAGGAAGCATTCTCATCCACCAGTGTATTCATCTGCATTGGCATGTTTCTTATATCATCTGCTATTCCTGCTTTTTCCGCAGCTTCCCAAGCTTCCTGCTCAGTCATTCCGGGATTGGATATTGATATGTTTTTAAAAATAGATCCGGCAAAAAGCTTTGAATCCTGCATTACAACACCTAATTGCCTGCGAAGAGATTTCTTGTTTATGCTATTAATATTTATTCCATTGATATAAACATTTCCAAAAGTACATTCTTCAAAGCCAAGCAAAAGACGCATCAAAGTACTCTTGCCGCATCCACTCTTTCCAACTACGGCAACATATTCACCCTCATGTATTTTTAAACTGAAATTCTTAATTACTAATGGAAGATCTTTTCCATACCTGAATGAAACATTATCAAACTCAACGTTACGAATCTTGACCTCTTTAAGTGTCTCATCTTCTTTTACTTCAGGTGCCTGTTCCAGAAAAACATCAAGTTCTTCAAGGATCGGGCGAACCAATGATGCATTGGGAATAACTTCCTGAACATTAAGCAGTACTGCCGTGAGCATTGCATATACGGAAGTAAAAGCTATATAAGATTCAGCAAACATATTATTCTCATTGGCAACAAAATATATTGCCATCATTCCTATAAGAGTAACGGCCGTAAGGAGTACATTCCCATATGTGACAAAAAAGCCGGGATAATACTGTGCCATGGATTCCTTCTTGAATATTTTGAGCCACTTTGTATATATTCTTTTTTCTGATGCTGACACCTTCAGCGTCTGTATACCATTCATTATTGAAACCAAAAGTGCATTGTCTTTAGTCGTATACTCAATGGTTTCGGCGTTAACTGCGCTTTTTTTGTCAATAATCAAAGCAGACAGGCAGACATATAATATTGTAATAATGGTAACCGGAACCGCAAGGCTACCTCCCAAACGATATATCTGCCAAATGTATATAACACTGAGCACAAGCATCAGACCTGTGGTAAATACTCCTGTGACAAGTGCTTGACTGAGAATCTGCAACACTTGTATTCTCTTTGCAAGTTCACCTGTAGCATGTCTTTTATAATATTCTACCGGAAGTGAAAGAATTCTTTCCATAGTAGCAGCTCTTATATCCATGTCCACTTTTGCTGACATCCTATGCACTACCTGATTCTGAACAACCTTGAATAAGGTTACGGCAACAGCTGAAGCAATCATAAATATCATAAAGGGTACAATATATGAAACATTGTCAAAAGACTGAACACTTGAGAAAAGAATTTTTATAAGAACCGGAGTTATCATTCCTACACTTGTAGCAAGCAATCCATATACAAGCACATTGATATAATCCGCTCTATTAAGAGATTCCTTCATGAAAATCAGCAGATCATATCCTTTCATGCTTTTTTTTGGAAACTGTCTAAAAAAGCATATTCCACGATCCGCAAATTCTGATTCCTTACTTTTGTCTATAAGAATGTCTTTTCCCGACTCATAATTCTGATAATGAAATTTCCCATTCCTGTCAGGAATAAGAGCTACCACGTCACCATTATTTCTGGTAGCGAGAATAGGACCAATACTATCCTTTGACCAACCCTTTTTTAGCTCCATTTCATGAGTCGAGAAACCTCTTTTGTCAAAAAAGGTATAGAGATAGTCTTCCCATTCCGTCTCACTCATCTTATCAAAAGATTCAATGCTGATTTTCTCAGGCTTGCCGAGATAGGCAAGAATATGCTCAAAAGCATTTTCTATAAGAGACCTGTCGTAATTATTGCCTAACCATCCCAGCGCCTTTTTTCCCTCAACAACCTCAGTCAGGCTGATAAGCGCATCCGATAGTTCCACTTCATCTTCTGACATTCTCTTAAACAGTAATTCAGTTTCATAATTCATGTTTCTATCAGTCAAAGCTCCGCCTTTCCTAAATCTATCACTTATTCGCTGGTTATAAGATCAGAATAATACTTACAATTTTCCATAAGGTACTCATGCTTTCCCCTGTTTTCAATTTTGCCTTCCTTTAGTACTATAATCTCATCACAATCACGGATGATGGAAAGCCTATGAGAAATAACTAAAGTTGTAATTCCTCTTTCATGTATTGCTTTCATAACATTAAATTCAGTCTCCGCGTCAAGAGCAGCTGTAGCTTCATCAAGAACAAGAATTCTTGGATCATTTGCCAGTGCTCTTGCAATAGACAGCCTCTGTCTTTGACCTCCGGAAAAATTTCTTCCTCCTTCTTGCAAAACAGCTTGATACCCACCTTCTCTGGCAATTATATCCTCATGAATCTGAACATCTCTTGATGCCATGATGATTTCATAGTTCTCTATTGTATCATCAAACATCTTAAGATTATCAACGATTCTATCTTCAAAAAAAGTTGTGCTCTGTGTCACAAAAGAAAGACTTGATGCCAAAACCTCCCTTGGAATTTCACTAATAGGAGTATTATCTATAAGTATCTCACCGCTCCAAGGCTTTTGAATACCGGCAAGAAGTTTGGCCACTGTGCTTTTTCCACTGCCTGATCCGCCAACAATCGCTACACTCATACCGGCCTTCATTGAAAACGAAAAGTCCTCAAGTATCGGTGGCAGAAGTCTGTTATATCCAAAAGTAATATGTTTCATTTCCAGAGTATCGCCAAGTTTACGATATTCTTTATCTTTATTAAGCCCTTCATATTCTAAATCAAACTCAGGAGAATAATGCATAACATCCTGCACTCTTTCAGCTTCAGTCCTCATTTCCATAAACAGCTGGGATGTGTTGGCCGCTGATCTGGCAGGTGTTATAAATGAATTCAGATATGCATTGAAAGCTACTAAAATGCCAATTGTCCAATTTCCCTTCATTACCCAAATAGCGCCGATTATAATAACAAGGTTTGTGGTCACAGAAGTAATGAGATCCGGAATCTGTCCTACACGATATTCAAGCTTTGCAAGATTCATGTTCTGCTTGGTGTAATCTCCATAATAGTTTGCCCACTCCTGAAAAAAACCCTTTTCAACTCCGGATGCTTTTATCGTTTCTATCATTTCTATGGCGCTTATGGTAGCTACATTGAGATTTGCTGTCTGTTTGGACATTACTCTTGCAATATTTATACGTTTGTTAGAGATAAATCTGCTAAGAAAGAGGTTGGACAATACTGAAATTATACCGATCGTCGCCAGAAGAGGACTATAGGTAAACATAATAGCAGCGTAGAAAATAATTGATGCTACATCCAAAACAACAGGCGTTATATTGGTTATTATGGTAGTCGAAAGATTTTGATTTGAATTGTACCTTTCAAGCAAATCTCCGCTCATTCTCTGTTCATAGAACCTGCACGGCAAACTCATAAGGTGCCAGACAAATCCCGTACAAGCCTTAATAGACATTTTGCCCTGAAGTTTTGTCATATAAGCAGCCTGTATCCATAAAGCAGTGATTTGAATTCCTACAAGTGATAAAACAAGTAAATAGAACAATATTCCCAGTTTCATATCAGGAGTTATCATAATGATATCAACAAAGAATCTGTCAATGGCAGGCAAAAGGATTTTTACCATAGTACTGATAAGTGCAGTCAAAAGTACCAGGGCAACCATTTTCCCGGCTCCCTTAAGCTGTTCGCTTACAAAATCGAATATCGAAGCCGGTCTCCCGCAAGGTGAAAACTTTTCGGTCGGAGACATAATAAGACATACACCGGAATATCTGCGCGCAAAAGCATCCTCATCAAGAGTGATCATTCCCCGTGCCGGATCATTTACATAAAATCTGCCGTTTCTGATACCATTCAAAACAATAAAATGATCTCCGTCAGCAAAAACTATACAAGGAAAAGTAGCCCTCTCCTTAAGTCTGTCCAAATTAAGTCTGAGTGCTCTTGTTTCAAACCCCTGATCAACAGCTACAAGATACATATTTTTAAGATTTGATCCATCCCTCGAAACTCCGCATTCTTCACGGACTTTTTCAAGTGGAAGAAATCTTCCGTAATAGGCAAAAACCATAGTAAGGCAAGCTGCTCCGCATTCAACAGCTTCCATCTGCATTATTACAGGAACCTTGGCAACTCCTTTTGAAAGTGGGATTCTTTTTTTGTAAATTCCCATGATCATTCACCTTTTAAGTTAAACACATATTTTCCGGGCTTTATAGTTCCTTCAATTATTTTCACATCAATTACGCCATCGGGTAAATCTTTATCCATTTCAATATATACCCTGTAATAGTTTGTATCACTCAAAAGAGCAAATTCTCTGATATATAAAGTCCCGACAATATCAAGAACATCCTGTGCACTGTCAGCAGTATCTTTAATTTTTACAACCTTTCCGCTATTGTTACTGCTCAAAACCTTCGCCCCGGGTTCAACCTTTACAGCATCCATATAATCCATCCAGCAAACCGTGACACCATCATCAGTATATGCCTTGGTGCTATAAGATAATTCTACAGTTCCAAATATCGCCCACTGTAAAAAGCCAAGCAGAAGTAAAGCAATTGCCAAAAGAACAATCCAAACAGACGGTCTTGTCGCATGCATATACTCCCCAATCTTTTTAGGAGATTTTAATATCACTCCTCCGTCATCTTCTCTTATTTTTGTGTTTTTTGCCATTGCACCCACCTCAATTCTTAAACACAATCCATGAAGGTATCTTTTTTATCTTTATGTCCATTGTTTCATTATCTATTGATAACAATACCCTTGTATTTTCCCACACAAAGCATTTGCTCTTAATGTATTGTGAAATATCAAATTCCATATCAAGCATAACAGGTTCCCTGTCAGAGCTTCTTTTGAACTCCATAACGGTTTTCTCAAAATCATAAAGAAAACTGATTCCTCTTTCCACCTGCTCATGTGCAATTTTGCCAAGGATTTTAATGAATTCTCCCCTAAGTTTCATAACGGACTGCGTACTTCTGTAAGAATTAAAAATACCCCCGAACATCTCTTCGTTATGGCGATAAAATGCCAAAAGATCACATCTTCCTATGATTTCTCGCAGTGTCAATGGGAACGATCCTTCTAGCGATGATAAAAACATTATCATTGCTTCAATATACGGAAAATCCGTGCGAACCTCTGACTTAAAATCATAAAACTGAAGAAATAGCTCTTTATTTGCTTTTATCAAATCCAGAGTTTTTTCACTGCAAACATTCCTGTTAAAAATACTCAAATCTACAGTGTCCGCATCAAAATATGCCCGTCCTATGACTTTGTCACACTCTTCCGTAGCCGGAAGAGGAAAAAACTTATGAAGCTGAATATCAATACTTCCGATAAGATAAATTTTTCTTATCATTGAAAGAGTCTGATAAAAGTCATCCACTGTCTCATCCGGATAGCCATAAATAAATGAAACAATACTTTTTATTCCGGCCTCAGTTATCCATCTTATTGTTTCAACAGCATTCTCCAGCTTAAGATTTTTGTGGGTAATCCTTTGCATTCTATCCGACCCTGTTTCTATCCCGGTGTAGATTTCCAAGCAACCGGCCTTTTTCATCAAATCAATCAGGTCCTTGTCAAGTACATCCGTCCTGGAAGAGCATCTCCATACATATGGACTTCCTTTCTCTATGAGGTAATTGCAAAAGCTTGTGATATGCTTTCTGTTTGCTGTGAACATATCGTGCTGTATAGCAAAATCTGTCTGCCCATAAAGTTCGAAGTATTTATCCATTTCCTTCACAAGCACATCTGCCGGTTTAACTCTGAATTTACGTTTCCAGAATCTTGAAGTAGAACAAAATGAACATTCGAAAGGGCATCCTCTTCCCCCTTCCATTGTTACCCTCATTTTCTTAAACTCTGCCACGTTCCCAAGTCTATACTGAGTATATTTTGTTAATTCATCATCTGATAAAAGGGCAGCACATGGATTTTCTTTAATTGTACCATTATTTCGATAAACAATTCCCGGTACAACATCAAAGTCTCTTTTTCCAAATATTTCTCTCATAAGCGGCAATATACTTCTCTCTGATTCGCCAAGACATATAAGGTCAAGAAAATTAAAGGTTTCCATGCATTTTTTCGAAGTAAGCGTTGCATGAGGCCCACCATAAAAAATAAATGTTTCCGGTGCTCTTTTTTTTACAACCTCTGAAACTCTCACAACCAGATGAAAAGTATTGCAAATAGTGTAAAAGCCTACAACCGGTGTACCTTGAGAAATGATCAGGTCTGCCATTTTTCCTATCAGTTTCTCAGGATCGTCTCCTATATCAAATTCTTTTTTCCTTACAAGATCATCAAAACTTATTATCTTTGTTTCAAACTCCGGCTCTAATATGCTCTTTAAGATATGCTGTCCTATATGTGCAGTAACCGCCTCTGTACCTGAAAGATCCATTCCGTTAACCAATAAAACATCCATCATTTCCCCTCTGTTTCCAAAAGCCTTTTTCTGAGTTTTTTCTCCTGTTCTTTTCTGGATAAAAGGATTTTTTCTTCATGCTCCTGTTTTCTCAAAAGCCTGATTTCTCTCATAAATGGTGAAATTCCAAAATGATTCTCAAGTGCGTCCTTGTCACTTCCGTCAACAATCTTTAACAAAAGCTTTATTAGATTATCTGCTGAAATACCTATATCCGACTCCAAAAGCAAATTATCACTCCTGTTTCCGACAGATGAATTTAAATCTGTAAGAACATTCAAAAGCCTTTTTGCTTCAGCGGCAGTTTTTATTTGAGATAACCTTTCCGGACTGTGTATTATTTCTCGAAGATAAGCATTTTGAAGATTGTTTTTACCTATTTTAAACGGAAGAACAGAAACTTTGGGAACATAAAGTCTGACCGCAAACAACCCCAAAAAAGAGGTCTTTCTGTAATATACATCCCCGGAAAGTTTTAAAAGACTGTTAATAAGGCTTTTGTTCCACTCGCTGTTAGAATCTCCAAAGTTTTTCCATCTTGAAAACTCCCAAGTAGTACCCCCTTCAAAAAAAGTCTTCGGCATATCTGCAAAATCGTTTCTAAAACTGTCTGCAAGATTTCTAAAGCTAAGCACATTGGCATCATCGGAATGAACAGGAAGCATATAGTCCTTTGTTTTTAAGTCACTTTTTCCCTGAGCCATTTCCGTCAGGCACCTCTCAAGTGCTACGTTAAAAAGAGGATGCGCCCCAAATCTGGATGCATAAAGCTCTTTACTTTTATCGAAAAATACCACATTCAACACAGGAAGATCTTTTAAAAGTGAGGCATCCCTTACAACTATTTTCAGGTCAAACTTCTTTTCAGCTTCATTTATGATATCCAAAGCCTCCGGAGCAAGTTCTTCCAAAATTTTTCTGTCTATTTCCGGCGGAGTATAACCGTTTAATATTATCTGAAATTTGGAATATCTCTCTGCAGTTTCACATAGAGCCTGGCACAAGGCTTCTTCTTGAGTATTTCCGGCTGCCATGGCATTGCTTCCGCTCATACAATTAATTACATCTTCGGGAAGATAAACCTCTTTTCCTGTTTTTAAGCTCGTATATGGGATAAAAGACAATTCTTTTGTCCCAAGGTATTCTTCCAAAAATGCTTCTTTGTCAGTATCATTCTCATGTATACAAAGTTTGGAAAAATCATCAGCGGCATCACGGGAATCCCAAAGTGCATTTATAGGAAGCCTTTTTTCAAACGGCCACTTAGGCCCATCAGAATAATCCCACTGCGACTTATATATAACAAAATTGGATAATCTTTCCACAGCTTCGCCATATGCGCTGGCAAGAGCCCACTCAGGATTTGTCCCCTTCCCCCAAACTCTCCAATTACACATAGGATCATAAAGTTGCACACTGGAAAGACCGTTCATGCATTCGTAGCCTATCTCATTAAGTTCAATATCAAGTTTCTCCAGAATTTTCTTTATGTTTTGTACTGTTTCCTGTGGCTTTTTTTCTTTTCCCTTTGCAAACATCAATCCTCCAAAATGACATCACTCATAGCTCTTCCTCCGCCAACAATCGGAGTCTTAAACTTAATTCTCATAGGTGTTTTGAAAATCGGACCATCAACAGTAATTGAGTGATACTCCCCATCTTCACCGCATATATCCATTCCCCTTTTTTTGAATTCCTCAATAAGATCTTTGTTTATTTCTCTGCCTATGTAGTCTTCAGACAGATAATCAGTTTTGACGGCTTTTATCAAAAACTTATATCCTCTTTCAAGAACCTCATTTAATATATCCTCGGATTTTTCATTCCAGAGCGGAGTTAAAAGATCTATCCCCAGCCTCTCTGCCAGATGCCTGTTCCAGGCAGCCACATCTTCCCTGTATATATCACCCGTACAAACAGCTTCAGCGTTATATTTGCTTATTGCCTCCGAAAGAGTTTTATACATATCATCTTCATTATGGAGTTCTTCGGTCTCGCAAAACACAACAGGAATCCCAAGATGCTCTTCGTATTTTTTAAAAACTTCTTTTCTTATGCCGTGATTATAGTTAAAACCTCGCTTTGTTACAGTTGTATAAAGAGCTACAGGCTCATGCCCCTGTCTTATCATTCTGTCAAGACAAAGAGTGCAATCCTTGCCTCCACTGTATGCCATAATAAATCTCATCTACACAAGCTCCTTTCTATGTTTTACAGCTTTTAAGATTTTTTCCCTGTAATCATTTCTAAAAAACGTGCAAAAATATTTGTCTCTTCCTGATATGCAGCCATCTTCAAATGAAGCTACTATCCTGCATCCCCCCATGCATTTATTAATATGTTTACAATTCTTGCAATCAGTATTGTTATCCATCTGCTGTTTCAATGTATAACCATAAAAACAACTTATACCGGGAGAATTTATTGCTTCAATAAAACCAACCTCCTTGACAAAGGCCATGTCGTCTATAATCTCTTTTCCCGCTGACGCGGCTCCTGCGCATGGAAGAAGTCGTCCTTGCGCATTTAAAAATGGTATAAGCTTCTCATTGGCACAAAGCCCCATCTCACAATTATCAACAAAAAAGCAGGCATCATCCGCGGGAATTGCCCATATTCCGTCGTATGAAGCAGCATAAAAATAAGCATTTAAATATATTTCCATACTTATATGATCGCGATAATAATCCGGAATATAATTGCAAAAAGCATCAAGAACCTGTGAAGGCGAAAGCTTTAAATCAGGGATGAATTTTCCTGCGCTTCCTGACATGATAAGCGGCGTAACTTTTAAAGATGAACAGCCATGATCATTAAGTGTCTTTACCGAACTTCTGAGCTCATCCATATTGGCTCTGCAAAACATCATGTCGCTGCTTGTTCTAAATCCCTCACTTTTACATAAATCAAAAGCCTTGAGCGCATCTGCTCTTGCTCCGGCTCTGTTTCTTATAAAGTCATGACTTTCGTCTCCGTCATAACTAATGCAAAATGTTGGATTATGTCCATTATCCTTAAGACAGCCAAGAATTCTTTCATTGAGATAAAAGCCATTGGTTATTATTGCAGATATGGATATACCACTTTGAGACAGTTCTTTTACCAGAGTCTCAAAGTCATTACGAATAAGTGGCTCCCCTCCGGTAATCACTACACTTTCTATTCCCGCCTCTTTAATAAGTGGAATATATGAGATAAGTTCATCCGTAGTCGGCTCGTTTTTTTTATCTTCTCCCAGATAGCAGTGTCTGCAAGAGTAATTGCAGCGTTCCGTGATCATCCATTGCAGAGTCTTAACTTTTCTCATAGTCATTAGTCCTTAAGAATATCGAGTAATTTTGCATAATACCCATCCTTGTAGAAAGAACATGTAAGCGGAGCTTTTAGCATAAGATTAATGTCTGTATTTTCAAAAGAAAATCCGCTTTCCACTGCCTGATACAGCACGCCGCAGACTCTGCAATTTCCTCCGTGACATCTATCGCTAAATTCACATTCTCTACACTCTTTTAATCCATCCAGAAGTTCCTCTGTGGACATTTTCATAAGCTGTGAATAGGAAGAATTATTTAATATATCCTTAAGTGGCATATTTAATACATTACACCGCCCGGGCTCCCAGTCCTTTTGAAGCGCAACGCCCTCACAACCATCACATGGCATTATCCTACCGGTAGAAGATACGTATACAGCATTTATCGCTTTGAAACACCACGCAGAATGCTTTATATCACCGGATTCATATTGATAGGAATTTCCTCTTTGATAATCGGCAGCAGTCGCTCCTGCCCGAATTGTTGGTCCGTTAAACCAAATGAATTCCAAATCTTTTTTATTCTCCTGCCTAAGGCTTTCACTAACCTTTAGCATAACTTCCCAATATTCTCTTGCTGTTAAGCTAAGAAGTCCGCTTCTGATCCATTTTGGCCCCTCACTGGTCCTTATGAAAAATATCGAACGCACTCCCAGATCATATAGATATTTGCACGTCTCCGGCATCGTCGGTGCGGTCTTAAAGTTGACATTGACATTAGCTTTAACGCAAAAGCCATTGTCTGCCGCCAGTTTAATAGCTCTTTCCGCTTCCTGCTGTGCTCCCTGCCTTCCTCTCATCCAATCGTGTGTTCCAAATCCATCAAAACTTATAACTATTTGAGGATTCATATCATATTTTTTCAAAAGAGCTATAACTTCTTCATTAAACCTGTAACCGTTAGTGAATAGCTGCAACATATTCATCTGCCTTTTGTACATTGCCTCTACGACTTTATCAAAGTCGGCACGTACAAGCGGTTCTCCACCCGATATAGTCAGATTTCTTATTCCACAGGACAAAAACTCGTCTAATATATGTTCGATTTGTTCCGGACTAAACTCAAATATCTCCTTGCCATATTCCGTTGCCGAAAAACAATGGATACAGTTTAGGTTGCATCTTCCCGTAATGGAAAAAAAGCCCTGAGGAACACGCCTGTTATCAAAAAAAACATATTCTTGCCAGTCTTTGATTTTAGAGGGAACTGTATTTTTTTCAAGCACCCCCATTTCTATGTATTTTTCTATGAAAGGCCTGAATTTTTCTTCATACTCTTTGTCAATTTCCGTGACTCCGTCACATTTTGAAAGAAGTTCATACAATGGATATTTTAGTCTGTAAGGAATTTCTATACTCCCCGACTTTTCAAGTACAAACAGATCTCCCCTGTATCCCCTTAAGCACCATGGCTCTTTTAATTTAAGCTTCATCCTTCTCCTCCTGTTATTCTTCTAGAAGATTCTGCCAAATCCTTTCATGTATTTCTTAAGGATGTCCTGAGATTCTTTCTGACTCATTGTTTCAAAGAGTAACTTCCTGTCAGATTCAGAAATGCCGCTTATCAGATCATACCAACTTCCGCTTAATTCCCTATTTCCGTTTTTTTGATAATTTTTCTCACATATGTACGATGCAGCCTCTTTAAATGCCTCCTTGAACGATCCACAAAAACCTCTGTTTATGGATCCGTATTCGTGATCTGCTTCGATAGCACAACCTCCGCCACATACGAACATCACAGGACATTTCTCACAGTCGGTAATTTTGTCAGCAGTTCTGTTTCTCCACTTTGGATAGCTAAAATCAAATCTGAAACGTTTAGCTTCAATGTCAGTAAATCCAACTGCATATTCTTCCATGGATACAACGTCCCAGCAGGTGTACAATAGTCCGTCAGGATCTACCACCAGCATATCTGATTCAGCGCCACAAGCTGCCGGACGAAGCAGAGGGTAGCTTTCTCTTTCCAACGCTCTTCCCACTCTGTTTAGCACCTGAGAGTACACCATGCAGTGCTGCATAGCTTCTGTTCTGTCCATGCCACTGTTTATCATGGTTTCAAACATTTCCAGATCAGTTATGGCATTTGCAGGGTCATCTTCAAAGCACCCTATAGTGGCCTTAAAATACCAATAAAAATTTGGATAATCCAAAAAACCGCGTTCCTTATACTCATTTACAAGTTCCATGGAACTATCCAGATTAGACCTGTTAATATTGGTACGAAGATGAATCCTTATACCTGCTTTCAATGCAAGTTCAACATTTTTCATAATACGGTCATAGCTTCCCTGCCCACCGGCAAGAATTCGTCTCTTGTCATGAACCTGCTTGGGACCGTCTACTGTAACCTGAATAAAATCAAATTTAACCTCCTTTATCAAGTCGATGTATTTATCAAGATCATAACCATTGGTGACACAGACCATTTCTATCCCACGTTTTTTACAACCATTAATGATTTCTTCAACCTGCGGTCTGTTACTTGCCAAAAGAGGTTCTCCCCCATATAAAAAAATATGCCTTATAACTCTATTCTGCCTGATATACTCGTCAATCTGTTCCCAAACAGCATCGATGACCTCCTTTTTCATCGTGTGCCCGAGCCATTCTCCGCCTTTCTCAAGGCGTTTTCTCTCATAGCAATAATCGCACCTGAAGTTACAGTTGTAGGTAGGCATTATTACTATATCCATAAGAGTTCTATAAGGAAGAAGAAAATAACACCTGGATAAGAGGGCTGCGCTTTCTGCTTCAGCTTTTTCATCCTCGCAAACCAAATGTCCACGCCTTTTAAGCCGCTGTCTTGTCTCCCCCGGTAATTCTTCTGTATTTTCACTTTTAATCAATTTCCACTCATCAGCCGTTATAATGTCATATGCACCATATACTCCGTTTGAAAGAAGCATTTCTCCATCAGATTCTTCTGAAAGAGGCACAATCATACTGTACACGCTTAAATGTTCCGAAGCCATTTTACAGTCCCCCACAATTACCTTATTTATAAAGAACTCACATACACCTTAACAATAAAGATATACGTGAGTTCAATAATTATAATTTACAATATTAAATTTAAGCTATGCCTATTCCAACGCATCCGAAAGATACTGCACCAACACAAGGTTCTCCACCGGCAATCTTTTCAACATTCTCAAGGCTGAGTTCTTCGTTTGACAGCTGAGCAATAAATTTTTCAGCATCCTCAAGGGAAACTTCTACTGAATTTTCCTTGCAAATATCTATTACTTCCTGCGCACTTTTACAAGCTGCCAATTTCTGAAAAAGTTCTTTGGACACTTTCATTTCTGCCATATTTCACCTGAACTTTCTCAACACTGAGCACATGCATTTCCGGCACATGCACCACCGGCAACGCTGGTCATGTCATCAAGGTTAAGCTCACCGCTTGATAACTGAGCAAAATACTTTTCTGCTTCAGCTCTTGCAAGATCAATTCCTTCAGCTTTTGCGAGTTCAAGAAGCTCATCAACACTTTTGCACTTTGAAGCCTTTTCAATCTGTTCTTTAGTAAAGTTCATTCCAATACCTCCTGATATAACCATCCAATTGCTACTCTATACACCTTCACTACGGCATATATAACTACAAATACATTTTAATATATCATATTTTTTATAGTCAATATTTTTACTTTTTTTAATCAGTTTTTAATAATATGCATTACACTATTCTGCTCTAAGGGCATCTATAGGCTTTAGTTTAGAAGCTTTGTAAGCAGGCGCAATTCCAAAAAAAACTCCTACAAACACAGACAGTCCTGCCACAAGTACTACTGCCAGTGGATTAACCACAAACGGAAAACCAATAAATCTGCATACACTAAAGGATAATGCGAGCCCCAAAACAACGCCGATAAATCCTCCCGCCAAAGTAAGCTTTGCAGTTTCAGCCAGAAACTGAAACATTATATAGCTCGTCCTTGCTCCAATAGATTTCCTGATTCCAATTTCTCTTGTCCTCTCTTCCACAGTTACAGTCATGATATTCATTACACCGATACCACCTACAATAATAGAAATAGCTGCTATTATAGCTCCAACATATTTAATCATGCTCATTATGCGATCATATCCGCTCATAGTATCTTCTCTACTTACTCTTACAGCTCCCAGGCCTCTAATATCAAGCATGTTTTCAACTAAAGATGCAAGTCCTCTAAGAGCACTCTCCACATGATCATGATCTACAATAAGTTTAACATCTGTCAGTTTTTCGTCAGGTTCTATCTCCAGTACGTCACAGGCAGTTATAAAAGGAATATAACATTCGTATATATTTTTGTTTTCCTGCGAAATATCCCAATCAGAGGTAGCAATAATACCTATTACAGTAAAATCATGGCTTTTATTTTTCACCGATATAGTAAGCTGCTTTCCCAAAATATCGCTATACCCAAAGATTTTAGTTGCAACATTTTCAGGTATTACACAAACATAATCGCCATTTATCAATTCATCAAAATCATAAAATCTCCCCTTTAGCAAAGTCATGGCATTTTCCTGCAATATGGCATTGCCGTCGCCAAAAAGATTAACAGTCACCTCTTGTCCCCTATAACTTACAGACTGACCATCCGCAGAAATTGTATCAACAAGATCTATTCCGTATATTTGACCGTTGTAGTGTTCTGAAAGACGAGACAGCAAATTTCTTGTGATAAACTTTTCAGTTTTCGTGGGATCAACTTTTATTATGATGGAAGAAGCTTTTTTATTAAGATCAAGCTTCATTTGCTCCTCATACCCATCGCTAATGACAAGGATTAAAAGAACTGACATTATTCCTATGATAATGCCCAACATAGTAAGAATATTTCTGACTCTTGTATTTTTCCCATCTGTCAGAATGTTCCTAAGCGCATCAATAGGTTTCATTCCGGCAGCTTTTCTGGCTGGATAAAGTCCAAAAAAAAGGCCTAAAATGATAGAGAAAAATCCTGCAAGCAATACTTCCGCAGGCGATAGTCTAAGTTCAAATGAGAGAATCCGGCAACCGATTGCGGAAATGATAATTCCAATAATAATTCCTAAAACGCCGCCAATAAAAGAAAGAAAAGCAGATTCCGCCAAAAACTGGGCCATAACTGCTGTGGTTCTGGCTCCGATAGATTTACGGATACCGATTTCTCTGGTTCTTTCCGTAACCGAGACCAGCATAATGTTCATAATACCGATGCCGCCGACTACAAGAGATACAATCGCAACAAGTATCATAAAATATCTGGCATTTCTGATAATACTACCAAACATATCCGCAAGACCTTCGGTAATCCTTGAAGATATTGCGTTACTCCCTGCCAGATCATGATTTCTGGCTATTATTTGATATGCTTTTTTGGTCACATCATTCAATACCTGTCCATCGGCATATACTTCCACCAAAGTCATGGAATCAACGTTAACATCAAAATCGTTTCCATAAGAAGTATACGGTATCTCTATAGACGCATAGAAATCCCTGTTAGTGTCATTGAACATATCCAAAAATGAGTGGTCACTTTGCCTAAGGCCAATAACAGTATATTCTGCGCTTTTGCTTCCGACCAATATTTCAATCGGCATACCGATACAATTTCTTGTGCCAAATATTTTATCAGCATCCGTGTCCATCATTACACAAACTCTTTCAAGTGTGTCAACCTGTTGCCTGGAAAAATATGTTCCGGCTGCCATTTCTCTTCCCTTGGCATAAAGACCGCCTTCAGATCTGGCAATCAATGTTGAAAGAAATGTCCCCCTTGAGGTGGCTATCTTAACAGTTCGTTCAGACTCTGAATACACCGGACTGATTCCATTCAGTTCAGATATCTTTTCTTTAACATCATCCATATCTTCCTGTGTAATTCTTTCAGTTGTCTTCAACGGATCTATGGCTATATTGCCGGAGCTGGTCAATGTATTATTAAGCTGAGTAGTTATATAATCACTCATTCCGTTGCCTAGTGCTATAACGATAATTACTGACGCAATACCGATAACTATTCCGAGCATGGTCATCAATGTACGTGTCTTATTACCAATAAGCTGCTTAATAGCACTTTTAATGTACTCAGCAATTATCTCCATAATACACCTCCATTATCATTATATCGTACTTTTGAAAACAGATTCAGCAAAACATACAGGGAAATCACTTCGTGATTTCCCTGTCGTCCGTTGTCGCCAAGCTCATCAGGAAATATATGGCAATACGTCGCCTAAGCGACTACTTCACAAAAAAAGACACATGGTCTTTCAAGTAAACTTGAGACCATGTGTCTTTTTATTGTGAAACTCCTTACGGAGTCATTACCTTATATTTCCTGATGAGTTTGGCTCGTTATCGCTCACATCCCCATACCCATTCCGGCGCCACCTGCTGGCATAGGAGGAACGGGCTCCTTGATTGTAGCCACAGCTGCCTCAGTTGTAAGGAAGCTTGAAGCTACTGATGTAGCATTCTGAAGAGCTGAACGTGTAACCTTGGCAGGATCGATGATTCCGTCCTTAACCATGTCCACATACTCTTCTGAGTAAGCATTAAATCCGATTCCGGCCTTAGACTCTTTTACCTTGTTAACGATAACAGATCCGTCAAGTCCGGCATTTGCTGCGATGTGGAAAAGAGGTGCCTCAAGAGCCTTAAGAACAACCTTAGCTCCTGTCTTCTCATCTCCCTCAAGCTTGTCAGCAAGCTTTGCAACTTCCTTGGAAGCGTGGATGTAAGCTGATCCACCACCGAAGATAATACCCTCTTCAACAGCTGCTCTTGTAGCATTAAGAGCATCTTCCATTCTGTACTTAGCTTCCTTCATCTCAGTCTCTGTAGCAGCACCGACTCTGATAACTGCAACACCGCCTGCGAGCTTAGCAAGTCTCTCCTGAAGCTTCTCTCTGTCGAAATCAGATGTTGTATCCTCGATCTGCTTCTTAATCTGAGCTACTCTTGCCTGGATCTCTTTCTTAGCTCCAAGACCATCAACGATTGTTGTCTTCTCCTTCTCAACCTTGATGCTCTTAGCTCTTCCAAGGTCATCCATTGTTGTATCCTTGAGCTCAAGACCAAGATCTGAAGAAATAACCTTACCGCCTGTAAGAATAGCGATATCCTCAAGCATAGCCTTTCTGCGATCGCCGTATCCGGGAGCCTTAACAGCTACTACATTGAATGTACCACGGAGCTTGTTAACGATAAGAGTTGTAAGAGCCTCACCGTCAACATCCTCAGCGATGATAAGGAGCTTGGAGCCTGTCTTAACGATCTGCTCAAGAAGAGGAAGAATATCCTGGATATTAGAGATCTTCTTGTCTGTGATAAGGATGAATGGATCCTCTAAAGTAGCTTCCATCTTATCCATATCTGTTGCCATGTATGCTGAAATGTATCCTCTGTCGAACTGCATTCCTTCTACAAGGTCAAGCTCTGTCTGCATTGTCTTGGACTCTTCGATTGTGATAACACCATCGTTTGAAACCTTCTCCATTGCATCAGCGATCATCTGGCCTACTTCATCATCTCCTGATGAAACAGCAGCTACTCTCATGATCTGCTCTTTGCCCTTAACCTTGGTTGCCATCTTGCCGATAGCCTCTACTGCTGCGTCAGTAGCCTTCTTCATACCTTTTCTGAGAACGATTGGGTTAGCGCCTGCAGCCAGGTTCTTAACACCTTCGTTGATCATAGCCTGTGCAAGAACTGTAGCTGTTGTTGTACCGTCACCTGCTACATCATTGGTCTTGGTAGCTACTTCCTTAACAAGCTGAGCTCCCATATTCTCATAAGAATCCTCAAGCTCAATCTCTTTTGCAATAGTAACACCGTCGTTTGTGATTGTAGGTGCACCGTATGACTTGTCAAGAACTACGTTTCTACCTTTGGGTCCGAGTGTTACTCTGACTGTATCAGCAAGCTTATTAACGCCTTCTACCATAGCTGTGCGGGCGTCAGCGCCGTACTTAATTGTCTTTGCCATTTTTATTTCCTCCGAAAATATAATTATTTAATGATCGCAAGAATATCATTCTGCTTAACAATGATATATGTTACATCATCAAGCTTAACTTCTGTTCCTGAGTACTTGGAATAGATGACATTGTCACCTTTCTTAACTTCCATCTTAACTTCCTTGCCATCTACTACTCCGCCGGGTCCTACTGCAATAACCTCAGCCTGCTGTGGCTTCTCTTTCTCAGCTCCCGGAAGGACGATACCTGATTTGGTTGTCTCTTCTGCCTCAAGCTGCTTCAATACAACTCTGTCTGCAAGTGGTACTAACTTCATTACAAACGCCTCCTTTATGTAATCTTATGAATTTACGATTTTGCTTTGTTAGCACTCGGCTTGATTGAGTGCTAACCTCCAAGAACATATATTAGCACCTTTTATTCTGTCATTCAAGTATATTTATTATTTTTCTTGCCTCATCCAGTTTGCTTTGAAGTAATAAATAATAAATATTATCGTACTAACCGACCATGTCAGAGGATAAGCCCAGAAAATAACGTTCACAACAGGGATGAATCTTACTGTAACAGTAATATAGGTTATTCTGAGAAGGCACCAGCTTGAGAGCATTACCAGCATAGGGACCGTAGTCTTGCCTGCCCCTCTGTATATGCCTGCCAGTGCATGGCTCGTGGCCAGCAGAAAATAAAAGAGGCTCTCGGTCCTGGCCTGAGAAGCTCCTATTGCAAGAACCTCCGGATCATTTGAAAACATTCTGAGAAGTATAGGAGCAAAGACAATGGTTATAACACCAATAACCTCCGCTGCACCTGCGCTTATCAGAGTTCCGATAACCGAGCCCTTCCTGACCCTGTCATAATTGCCGGCTCCGAGATTCTGACTTACAAATGTAGTCAGCGCCATCGTCATACATACAATCGGTAAAAAGACAAATCCCTCAAGCTTAAAATAGCTTCCGCATCCGGCCATAGCCACTGCTCCAAAAGCATTGATATTGGACTGGACTACAACATTTCCGATAGCAATAACACTGTTCTGTATTCCGGTAGGAAAACCGATCTTAAGCTCTTTTGCAATGGTTTCTTTATCCATTGCCAATTTGGAAATATATATCCTGTGGGGGCCATCAACTTTGGTAAGCTTGGAAAATGCCAGAAATGCACTGACAAACTGTGCGATTATGGTAGCTCCTGCTGCGCCTCCTATACCAAATCCAAGGAATTTCACAAACAGAATATCAAGCACTGTATTTATGCAGGTACTGGCCATAAGGTAATAGAGAGGTCTCTTGGAATCCCCCATTGCCTGGAAAACACCGCAACACGCATTATAAATAACATTTCCAAGGCCCCCAAGGAAAAATATCTTAAAATATGTAATCGAATTGGGAAGAACATCTTCCGGAGTGCCCATGAGCTTTAACAGTTGCGGAGTTATAAAATATCCGCCAACAGTCAGAACAACTCCCATGATCAGCGCAAATGTTATACCTGTATGGACTGCAATCGAAACACCTTCATAGTCTTTGGCGCCGTATCTTTTACCGACGATAACATTGTTTCCCATAAACAGTCCGTTTATAAATCCAACCATCAAAAAGATAAGACTTCCGGTCGTACTGACTGCTGCAAGTGCCTCTTTTCCCAAAACATTACCAACAACAACAGAATCCACCACATTGTAGGTCTGCTGCAGGAGCTGTCCGAAAAACAGCGGTATTGCAAAGCTTATAAGTTTTTTGGTTATTGAACCTTCTGTCATTACTTAATATATCCTCTAATAATCATTTATTCAGCCAAGAAATTCTACTACTTTTAAGATGTTTATACAAATAGTTTCATATAAATAGTTTATACTCTTTTAATACTTACTAAATTGCATTTGGATTTGCTCTAATGCATAATAATCGTAAGATATTATGTTTATGCCGTGACACGGATGGCGCGGCGTTTGCCTTACTGGCAAACACTTCATCAAGGAGGTGATTATAGTGAGCACAAACTTTTTCAGCAGTTTAAACGGCAAGTTTGATCTCAACAGCAGCATGAGCAGTCTCTACGGTGACTATAACCAGATAAAGAGCGGTGCTTATGGCTCTCTTATGAAATCATATGTCAAAAAAGTCGGTAACAAATCTGCTCTGAAAGCATATCAGGAGACAGGTTCTACAACCACAGCTGCTGACTCTTCTTCAAGTGCTACCACAGCTGCAAGCTCCAAGAAAAGTTCGACCTCCAAGTCAAATTTCCTGGACAACCATTTCAGCAGCATCAAGAACTCAGGAACCTATACCAAGTCAGAGCTTCTTAAGAAGCTGAAAGAAGAAGAAAATTCGCAGCCGGCCGCATCTGAAGCAGCTGCCGGAACAAATCTGGACACCACTGTTTAAACCAAACATAAAGAGGAGACGTTAAGTCCAATGTCATTAAGTTAGTATGACAATACAAAAATGGCAACAGACTGAGGATGAAGTATTTTACTCTTCATCCTCAGTTTCTTCTTTTTAGGGCATAGCAAATAGACGGATTTTCTCCGCCAAAATAAAATTATGCAGCTTATTGTTTTTATGCTACTCTGTATAGGAAACTATGATATATCTTGCCAGTTAGTTTTCTTTCCCGATGTCTATCTGGCCTTATAGGAACTAGATTTTTTGATATAATGGTTTCCAAATCAGGTGATGATGCCTTTCCTCGATAGAACAATCTACACATATGCACTGCAACCGAAAAATTCGCTTTATATGTATG
>NZ_ATVT01000022.1 GCF_000420865.1 Butyrivibrio sp. XPD2006 | reverse complement strand
ATAAATACTGAATGAATGGGATTTTTATGAGAGTGACAGGATCCATGCTGGGCCTGCCCATGTCGGATGAATACTTATCTTCAACAAGGTCATATATAAATGACCAGTCAATGGCTTTATCGATAAGACGTAGCATGTGGTCCTGGGGAACCAGGTCATCCATGCTCACAAACTGCATCTGTTCGCGTTTTCTTTCGGTATTAGAAGTCATCATAAAGGCAATCCCCATTCCCAACTTTGATACTTCTATTATACCAGAAAAAGTGCCTCAATCCCAGATAAATACTGGGTTCATGACACTTTTACAAAGAAAAATCCACGGCGAATGCCGTGGACTTTGTCTACAGTCTGAAATCACCCGTTTGGGTGATTTTTTATTTTACTTCCGGATATAAAATCTTATCTGCAGTTAGAAACTTTGTTTATCTATTATGAGGGAGATAGCAAATATGGCAAATAAGAGAGTAAGAGGAATTGTTCTGAAAGTGATTGCCGGTGCAACGGCAGCAATGGTAATGGGAACCACGGTAACTGCAGCCTCGCTTCCGGTTTATGCTGAGGAAGATGGCTATGACGATGGTTATGACGATGGTTATGACAATGGTGAGTATGACGGCGGAGATGATATCAATCCCGGCGATGTCGATGCTGAATTCGACGATGATGACTACGACGATGATGACTACGACGATGATGACTACGACGATGATGACTATGACGATGATGACGACGATGATGACGATGATGACGGCGACGACGATGACTACGGCGACGATGATGATGACTTCGACGACGGCGATGATGACGACGATGATGATGACTACGGCGATGAAGACGACGATTACTATGACGAAAATGGCATTCATTGGGAAGGCCCTGAACTTGTACTGGCAGATGAAGATGACGATAGCGAATACTACGAATATGGCGATAGGATCGGCGAAGGCTTTGAGGATGAGGAGCAAGCCGACAGGATCGCTGCTGAAAAGCAGGCAGAGCAGGACAAGATAGAAGCTGATTTTATAAGCAAAGGCGGAGATTATTCAGGAAGTGCGACTGTTGTTCATGATGGTGAAGAATTTACAAATTATTATTATACTGAGTCTCGTTCTGACGCTATGGACTTTGCCGGATCAGTTGATGGCAACTGGTATATTATAGATTCTTATACTGATACAACAGAGCCCGAAATGTTTGCAGATCAGGATGCGGTTGACGCTAAAGAGAAGGAGATAAGAGAAGACGAAAATGTAGTAAATGTAAATCAGGTGATCCTGTCAAGTGCCACTGAAATGACAGCGACGCAGGTCGATTTTGCTGAGGATGGCAGGGACATTGAAGGAAAAATACATTTTGACGGATATTATGTTGAGTATGTGAGTCCGGAAGATGAACTCGCACAGGATACTGAAGCCTATAGGATAGTTGTTACGGGCGGCCTCGACGAGATCATTATCGATCTTTCAGATATATTCAGAATAGCGAAAGGTGGCTTTGATCTGATCCAGTTCGCTGAGATCCAGATTGTTAACCAATCAGGAGATGACTATATAGTTGATGAATATTATTCCAGTCTTAAAGATCAAGATCAAAATCAATACGGAAGTAATGATCCGGCTAACCTTGATGAGCTAAAAAACAACGTAAATTATGGCACTTTCTATTCATACGTACCTGATTTTGAAGCAGAATCATTTATTGAGCAGATGAGGCTTAAGTATTTCTCAGGGATTACGGCCATGTTTGAGGTTGAAATAGCAACCGGCTATGAGGTTGAGTACACTGATTATGATGATGTGATCAAGGTTGTCATAAGCGGTAGCGGATGGCTTCCAAAGGAAAGACAGGAAGAGCAAGAGGATACACCTGATGATCCTGTAAATAACGATGAGCCTCAGCAGGATACACCTGCTGACGAGCCTGTTCAGCAGACAACTCCTGAGACACTGGCATCTGAGCCTACAACAGTAACAACAGCTACTATTACAGATACACCGGTAGCTACAGCACCTGCAGCTGTTCTTGGCGAAGTAAGAGAAAATGCTTCTGCAGAAGCACCTAGCGGAGTAGTACTCGGCGCAAGAAAAGGTTCAACAGAGGATACAGCTAATTCTATGGCAAGAGTTATCATAATGATACTTGCAGTAGCCGGCTGTATGGTTGCAAACATCATTTCAGTATTTATCAAGAAGAAAGCATGATAGCTTAACATTTTAGTAAAAAATATTTAGGGACTGTAAAAGTGACTGTTAGTTCTTTTACAGTCCCTAGTTTTTTAGTAAACTGTATATAGTGAATTTATTTTATTGGGAGATGATAATTTTGTCCGGGATAAAACTGATTAAAACAGATGACTACGCTATATACGTGATGACCGCGATCTATCTGCTGGCAATACTCAGCAGATATACCCCGGCTGATTTTATGACCAATGATCTCTCTATCTTTTTGTGTTTCGTGGCATGTGTGGTCTGGATAGTCTATATCAAGGCCAGGATTGTTGTCGGAAGGCAGAGACTCCTCCTTTGTCTTATAGCTCTTTTACTAATGCTCCTTCACTTTACCCAATTATGTAAATATACGATATTCTCTGGTGCTGAGGTTTATGAGAGAAGGATGTGGTATGCGTACTACATACCAACTACAGTCGTGCCTCTTTTATCTCTATATATATCTGTACTTACGGGTAAAGCTTCGACAGAGAAGATACCCGTATATCTAAAGCTTTTATTGGTGCCTGCTCTGTTGCAGATAGTTCTTTTCATGACCAACGATTACCATCAGCTGGCATTTTCATTTGGGGATGGCTTTGCAAATTGGAACAAGGACTATGGCCATGGGATACTTTTTTACATCAATATGGCCTGGACCTATCTTCTTATGCTGATCAGTTTCATTATCATCCTGGATAAAGGCTTTCGAAAGAGGCTTAGAAGGGGAACCGCTATCGGCTCTTTTATTGCTGTTTGTCACTATGCTTTGACTCTGGTCCTGTTTGTTAATACTTCAGATAATCTGAAAGTATTCGGGACTGTCCCTATAACCATGCCCATGCTCTATAGCATGACCTTTGTCATGTTCTGGGAGACTATGATCCATTTCAAACTGTTTCCGTCAAGTTCGGGATATGCCGAGATTTTCAATATTGCTGATATTTCTGCTGTTATCAAGGCTAAGAGAGGTAAGGCTACCCTTGAGTCCAAAAACAAGATAATAACCGACTCAGAGGATATCAAGCAGCACAGTAAGAACATAATGGGAGGCACGATCTATTGGAGTGAGGACATCAGCAGGATCAATGCTCTTAACAGGACTCTTAAAGAAGTCGGTGATGAACTGAGGGAAAGCAATGCTCTGCTGATAGAGGAGGCAGAGATCAAGGCCAGAAGCGCAAAGCTGAAGGTAAAAAATGATATATATGATGAGATCGTATGCTACATGAAACCTCATTTCGGAATCATAGAAAAAAGCCTTAAAGGCTCGGAGGATCTTACTGAGGAAGAGTTTAGGGAAAGGCTGATTATTTCATGCTTTGAAGCCTGCTTTATCAAGAGAGGCGCAAACCTGCTCCTTGCGGTAAAGAGTGGAGAGGACATAAAGAAAAGAGATTTTTCCATTGCAGTAAGTGAGCTCTTTAACTTTGCAAAAATGGCCGGAATAAAATGTGGAATTCGCATATGTGATTACGGGAAGCTGACCAATGAAAAGATGATAGACATCTATGAGTATTCCCATAAGGCGTTATTTGATGCCTTTGAGACAGGAAGTGAGGTGAAGGTTTTATGGAACTGATCCATGTAAGACTCTTAGCCCTTTTCTTCACTGCCATGTTCATACTTGGAATTGCGATATCTTCGACCTTTATCAACAGGAGACGGAAATTTAAATATGTCTTTCTGGGCCTATTGTTTTCAGTGGGAGCATATGTATTCTCGCAAATATTCTTTGAGTATATAACAAAAATTGTTGAAGCAGATCCAAATAGAGGAGCGCTGTACAGCTTTGTGGCTGAAATGCCTAAGCTCTCAGCGATTGCTCTTGTTAACGGGTACATTGTAATTTACACGGTACTGATCCTGGAAATACATTCATATCTGTTTTCGACTATCACGCCTGTCAGTATTAGAGAGGGATTCAATGCACTGCCTGACGGAGTTATGTTCTTTTATGATAATGAGCCTATTCATATGATAAATCCGGCGATGATCAGTATTTCACAAGAGATATGCGGAAGGACTCCGACTTATGGAAAAGAGCTAACAGACAGACTTGATGAGCCGATAGTAAAAATGTCCGATGGAAGAGTATTCTCTTTTGAACAGAGAAAAAAGGACTATCGGGGAAGCGCTATAAATGAAGTTCTGGCCTTTGATGTCACAGAGGAACACAGGCTTTTGGAAGAACTTGCGGGGAAGAATGCAGAGCTTGAAATTCAAAGTAGAAGACTTCGCAGCCTCAACGAAACAATTACGGATATGACCATTGAGGGAGAAGTTTTAAAGACCAGGATCAGAATACATGATGAACTTGGCAATTGTATCGGCGCAGCCAAGCATTATCTGGATACCGGTGCGGGGGACAGGAATGATGTAGTGGTCCGATTCCTTAACAACATCAGTATCCTGGATGAAGACAACAAAAAGGATATGTCCACTGACATTGAGGTGGTGCTCAGGGCTGCAAAAGATGTGGGTGTTTCTGTTGTTATTGAGGGAAATATTCCTGATGGAGGTGCTGCAAATAAGATAATTGCAGCTGCCATAAGGGAATGTACAGTCAATACCTTTAAACATGCAGGTGGTGATGCGGTGGTAGTAAAGTGCGTCACTGATGGAAATCTGATCAAGGTCATCATCAGCAATAACGGTAATCCACCCGGAAAAGAGATCGTCGAAAGCGGAGGCCTCTTAAATCTTAGAAATCTGGTTGAGAGAAACGGCGGGACTATGAAGATCAAAAGCATACCGGTATTTCTTTTGACCATAACACTGGATAGCAGGCTTAGCGAGATATTACCTGAGGTATATGCAATATAAGAGGGTACATAAGTGGGAGATATGATTGAAAAGATAAAGGTCATTGTTGTTGAAGATCAGGCGATGCCAAGACAGCTTTTTAAGCTTTTGATTGATGATTCTGACAGATATGAGCTTTTGTATGCGCTGGAATCGGCATCTGTGGCGAGCATGTACTGCGACAGATTTGCTGTTGATCTGGTGATAATGGATGTGGTCATGAGGGATGGCTCAAACGGGATTGATGCTGCCGAGAGGATCAAGAAGTCACACCCCGATATCAAGATCATAATAGTTACTTCAATGCCTGAAGTGTCCTACATCGATAAAGCCAAAAAGATCGGTGTGGAGAGCTTTTGGTACAAGGAGAACTGGGGCGGAGAGGCGTCGGACCTTTTGGATGTTATGGACAGAACCATGGCTGGAGAAAATGTGTATCCGGGAAGTGCTCCGACAGTATATATCGGAAAGGCTAAGAGTACTGACCTTACCAGGGCAGAATTTGCTGTGCTCAGGTGTCTGACCAAGGGTATGAGCAACACTGAGATCGGGGAAAAGCTATTCATAGGCCCGGATACTGTTAAGACTCATATATCCAGCATGCTTCAAAAGACAGACCTTCAAAACAGAACAGAACTGGCAATAAAGGCCAGGGCTACAGGTCTTGTAATAGAGGATGATAAGTAAATCTAATATTGAGGAGTGGATAGAAATTATGGGAAGACGTCGCTTTATGATTCAGGTGATATCTGCGACTATGGCACTGTGCATATGTGCCTGTGGTAGAAATACAGCATCTAATAATATGGAGTTCTCGGAAATAAGGGCATACCGAGATACTTCACAGCTTGATTATGGCACAGCACCTGATATTGAAGATATTATTGACGGCTACTACATGGCGCCTGATAATCAGGAGCTTATTTATGAGGCTTTTGAGATGCTGAACACGGCTCGAGATGACAATGGACTTAGTGCATTTGTCTGGGATCAGGAGCTTGCAACCTGTGCAGTAATCCGGGCTGAGGAGATTTCATATAGTTTTGATAAGAACCATATTCGCCCAAATGGAGCGGAATGGTATACGCTCTATCCGAGTATGCTTCTGGGGGAGGATATCTGCAGAGCTTCAGGTGACGTAAAAAAAGTCATGGAATCATGGCTGGAGAACCCTGCTGATAGGGAGAATTTTCTCTGCCCTGATTTTACAAAAGTTGCGATAGCTGTTTATGAAGACAGCAAAGGTCAGTTTTACTGGACGTGTGAGTTTGGTAATGACAGCTCAAAAAAAGCAGAGTAAACACAGTTCACTGAAATCTTTTCTTGGCATCGGTATACTGGGCGTTGATCTCCTGAAGAGCAGCAGTGTCACCGTCCATGTTGTCGGGGTGATATAGTTTGACGAGCGATTTGTATTTCTTGTCTACGCTTTCGCGGCTGTTACAGCCTGCGAAGAAATCGAAGGCAGCAGAAGGGGATGGCCTGCGGCTGGGTTTCGGATCATCATAGTCATCCTCGAAGTCCTCGTCTTCATAGTCTTCGTCTTCATCTTCGTAGTAGTCTTCTTCGTCCTCGTAATATTCCTCTTCATCTTCGTAGTAATCATCTTCGTCTTCGTAGTAGTCGTCAGGATCTTCATAATCATCGTAATCATCGTAATTGTCGGATCCGTCGTCCTCGTCTTCGTAGAACTCGGCACGCTTATCGCGTTTTCGGCTTCGTTCTTCCGCCTCGAGTTCTCGATTTCTCTTTTTCATCATCCTGTCATATTTGCGTTCCTCGTGCTTCCTGCCGGCTTCTGGGAACATCCTGTAGTATCTGCCCATGAGCTGGGAGATAAAGCTCTTGCCAAAAAGAGCCATCAGGACATAGAGTACAGCATCAACTACCGCAGCGATGAACAGGACATTTCCGTAGGAGGCGAAAACCGAGATGAGGAGCAGTACGCACACTACAGGAAGGAACATGAGAACTGTCAGGACTAAAAGTGCGATGTAAGCAACACTTCCGCTATAGGAGTGAATATTAAACATCCACCAGCGATAGAGCTCAGCAAAAATAGAAATAGTCACATGTCTTCCTCTGTCCAGTACGGGCGTGGCCTGCTGGGCAATGTCAGTTCCCTCCGGGATATTGCTCACAATACTGTTAAAGCCCCCAAAGAGCAGAAATATATTCACAATAAAAAGCAGGAAAAAAACAATGCAGGTGACCGGCAGAGCCGCAAAGAACAGCTTGACAACCTTAAGAAAGCTCTTAAGAAACCATGAAATCAGCGAAAAAAACGCTTTCAGGGCATACAGAAGAGCAGTGGTCACTGCATTGATGATCATTGTCAGAAATGAAACCATTTTGCCTCCAATCAATACTTTCTCAATTATAAGAAAAATGTGACACCTGCACAAGATTTTCATATAATTAGGGTACAGTAACTATGCAAAAACACGGAGGCTATAGATGACACAAAAGCTTGGAATAATAGCCCTTGAATCAGCAGCGGGTATAGGAGAGAAGGTCAACGACACATTAAAGAAATGGCGCGGAGAGGATTATCTTATTGCGTGTGAGTGTCCGAGATTCAACAGCGGAGAAGCAAAGGGAATAATAAGAGAATCGGTAAGGGACAAGGACATCTACATAATTGTTGATGTGTGCAACAATTCCATTACTTACAACATGGACGGAGAGCCGAACAGGATGTCTCCGGATGACCATTATCAGGATCTTAAGAGGATAATAGCTGCATGTAACGGAAAGGCTTCAAGGATTACCGTTATCATGCCTTTCCTCTATGAGAGCCGCCAGCACAGAAAGACCATGCGCGAGTCGCTGGACTGCGCTGTTATGCTTAAAGAGCTTGAAGCGATGGGAGTGTATGATGTTGTAACGTTTGATGCCCATGACCCCAGAATGCAGAATGTAGTTCCTCTTAAGGGAATTGAAAACATCTCGCCTGCTCTTCAGTTTTCACAGGCTCTTCTTACGGAATACGATGATATTCAGATCGACAAAGAGCATCTGATGTTTGTTGCGCCTGATGAGGGAGCAACTGAGAGAGTAGTTTTCCTTGCATCAATCTTTGGCGTAAATATCGGAATGTTCTACAAAAGAAGAGACTATTCCACAATCGTTAACGGTACGAACCCGATTGTCGCTCATGATTTCTGCGGCGGAGATGTATCAGGCATGGACGTTGTAATTGTGGATGACATGATAGATTCCGGCGGAAGCATGATGGATGTTTCAAGGCAGCTCAAGGAAAAAGGCGCCAAAAGAGTATTTATCTTCTCAACCTTTGGTCTGTTCTCAAGAGGCTTTGAGAAATTTGATAAGGCATACGAGGAAGGCTTATTTGACCGCATGTTTACCACGGACCTTATCCATCAGAAGCCTGAACTGCTGCAAAAACCCTACTATTGCAGCGTAAAAATGGGAAGATATATTGCAGCGATCATAGATACCATAAACAAGGGCGACAGCCTGCATGCGATCATCAAACCTGCGGACAGAATCAAACAAACTATAGAAAACTATAAAAAGAATGAAGCATAATATAAGAAAATGTGGTATAGTGTAATTTGACTTATTTTGCAAACCTTTTTATACAGGAGGAAATATTATGGAGGGTGGTCCCTCTTCGGCCGCTATTATCGCCTTTTTTGTCATTCTCATTATTGATTTCCTGATCCATGGTTTTGGCATGGCACTTGAGCATGTCAGCAAGGATGAGATTGAGAAAAAGAGCCTTGAGAACAAGGACAGGATCAGTGCTAAGCTGTTAAAGCTCCTGGAGGATGAGACTCACCATATAGAAGCTATGCAGCTGCTGACCATCATACTGAATATGGTGCTTGGCATATTGTGCGTTTTGCAGCTCAGCAGATTTTTTGCAAAGGTCTTTTCATTCTCGGAAAGCGGAGTGACTTGTGCAATAGTCACTATACTGACCGGGATAATTGTGGCTGTGCTCATTATGAGCTTCGGAATCCTTATTCCAAGAAGGCTTTCAGCACGAAACCCTGAGAAATGGGCATATGGGTGTTATTATCCGGCCGCTATTTTCAGAGTGATCCTATATCCGCTTGTGATGCTTTCGGTGTTTTTATCAAGCAGTATCCTTTACATATTCGGTATCAGAGGAGATGATAATCTTACCGATGTCACAGAGGAAGAGATCAAATCCATGGTAACTGAGGGACAGGAGCAGGGCGTTATTCAGGAATCCGAGGCGGATATGATCTCCAATATCTTCGAGTTTTCTGACAAGGAAGCTCAGGATATCATGACCAACAGAAACGCCATGGTGGCAATTGATGCCAACATCAGCCTGAAGGAAGCGGTAGACTTCATGATGGACACCAACAATTCAAGATTCCCTGTGTATCTTGATGATATTGATCACATCATAGGAATCATGCATATAAGAGATGCCATGAAGAAGCTCTCCGACAGTACTGATTCGGATCTCCCCATCAGGAAGATCAAGGGACTCCTCAGGCAGCCCAAATTTGTTCCTGAGACCAGGAATATTGATTCGCTCTTCCACAGCATGCAGTCTTCCAAGACTCAGATGGTAATTGTCATTGATGAGTACGGACAGACAGCGGGACTTGTTTCCATGGAGGATATCCTTGAGGAGATCGTAGGAAACATCATGGATGAGTACGATGAGGATGAGAACTACGTCAAGCCCACCAGGAACGCCGGTGAGTTTACGGTGGATGGCAAGACTCCTCTTGAAGTACTTGAGAAGAAGTTTAAGATCTCTTTTGGAGAGAGTGAGTTTGAAACCCTCAACGGATATATTATATCCAAGCTCGACAGGATCCCTGAGAGCGATGAGGACTTTGAAGTAACAGTGGATGGCTATAATTTCAAGATTCTTTCAGTTCAGAATCACATGGTTAACAGCGTTCTTCTGACCAAATTGCCGGAGGAAGCGCCTGCTGAAGAAGAAAAAGAATCAGAAATAGCAAAATAGATTAACAAGTAATACGAAAGGAAGTTTTTATGTCAGGACATTCAAAATTTGCAAACATCAAGCACAAAAAAGAAAAGAATGATGCAGCAAAGGGTAAGATCTTTACCATTATCGGAAGAGAAATTGCTGTAGCAGTTAAGGAAGGCGGACCTGATCCTGCCAACAACTTCAAGCTTGCTCAGGTTATCGCCAAGGCTAAGGCTAACAACATGCCTAACGATACAATCGATCGTGGAATCAAGAAGGCTTCAGGCGCTGAAGGCAACGTTGATTATAAGAACATTACTTACGAAGGATACGGCCCCGGCGGAACAGCCATCATCGTAGAGGCACTTACAGATAACCAGAACAGAACAGCATCCAATGTTAAGGCTGCATTTTCAAAGGGAAACGGAAATGTTGGTACACCCGGATGCGTATCATACATGTTTGATAACAAGGGACAGATTCTCATCGACAAGGAAGAGTGCAAGATGTCATCAGATGATCTTATGATGCTTGTTCTTGATGCCGGTGCAGATGACTTCAACGAGGAAGACGACAGCTACGAGATCCTCACAACTCCTGATAATTTCCAGGCAGTAGTAGAGGCTCTTAACAAAGAGAATATTGAGACAGCTTCAGCTGAGGTTACAATGATCCCTCAGAACTATGTTGCTGTTACAGATCCTGAGAATGTTAAGTATCTTCAGAGAATTCTTGATCTTCTTGATGAGGATGACGATGTTCAGGCAGTATATCACAACTGGGATGAGCCTGAGGAATAAAACTTAAAATGTTGGGGGACTTAAAATGAAACTGAGACGTGCATGGCCTGCAGTAGGCATCTGGGTTATATTTCTTATATTTGAATTTGTTATGGTGGCAAGTTCCGGTTTCTTTTTAGGTCTTTTCCCCGATGAGAATAAACTTATCTATTCCATAGTTTTTGCAGTACTCAGTATTCTGCTAATGTCAGTTGTAGTGATATTTGCAGGCAGGTGCAGCGACACTCTTGGTGCCGATAAATGGCCTACCAAGGTGCCGTTTGTTGTTGCTTATCAGATAGTACTGGCCCTGATTCTCACAGGCGCAGTCTGGTACAGATTTGAACTGCTTGCACATACGTCACAGGAGGTCACAGGTAAGCTGAGCCTTTATGAGAATGCCATGGTCGGCGGAACTCCTGTAGCAGAGTACGATCTTTTATCTATTATCTACTCAAGTATACTTAAGGTTATACTTCTGTTTACCGGTAATATCATTACGGTTCCGTTCTTTTTCCAGATAGCATGCTTCTTATTATTCATGATATGCAGTTTCTATACGGTTAAGATGCTCCTTGGTTACGGCGCAGCTCTGGTGTTTACAGCATACGTTGCGTTCATGCCTGTATTCACACCGGCATTTACAGGACCGCAACTCAGTACAGATCCGTTGTTTATGGCAATGTTTGGAATTGAGATGCTTTTTGTGGCACTCTTTTTGGAATGCTCTTCTAAGAAAAGATATAAATCCGGAGCCTGGATTATCTGGTACATGATAGTGGGCGTGGTAGTAGGATTTATGTCCTATATGGACGCCGGAACCATTATCATGATTATTCCGTTTTTGTTTGCGGTACTGTTTATCTACGGAACAAAGGTAAAAGAGGAGGCACTCAGGCTCCTTGTAGTTATAGCTGCTGCAGTACTTACCTTTATCGGGATGTTTATTCAGGAGCAGGGAATTATGATGGCCGATGTGCGCTTTGCCAACTGGGCGTCATACTATTTCCACAATCTCAATACTTTCGACATGTTCTGGGCTTACACAGATTACAAGATCATCTATCTTGTTACACTCGTTGTCATGAGCGGAGTGATTGTGGGCTTTTGGAAGAACAGAACAGTTGAGAAGATCTCACCGTGGCTTTGGTCCATAATCTTCATCTTTGTCTCAGTTCCTTTTATGGGAGCCACAAGGATGAACACTCAGACCTTCGTTACCGTGTACTATGCATTTATCCTCGCTTGTGTGGTTTCTCTCATTGCACTTCCCGCTGATGAGGAAGAGGCAGAGTATGTAGAAGCGTCTGCCGGTGAGTCTGCAGAAGATGAGACGGAAGAAGAGCTTAAGAAACTGGCAGAGGATGCAGAAGAAGATTTGGCAAAAGAGCCTGAAGAAGAAATTCAGCAGTCTTCACCTGAAGCAGAACAGGGTGTTGCAGAAGTGACAGAGCCCGATTATGAGTTTGAGGATGAACCTGAAACAGAGCCCTATGCGGTTCCAAAAGCAGAAGCACCAGAGGCAGAGAAGCCAAAAGCTGATCCTGAGCCTAAAGAGGAAGAACACAAGGGGCACTTTGTACCTGAGGGAATGGTGCTTCCTGAGGACGATGAGGACGTCGATCTTACACCCCGCATGAAGATTCCTGAGTTTACAGGAACCATCAGCCTTGCAGAGACAGCAAGACAGGTCAATGAGAAACTGAAGGCACAAGAGAAAAAAGAAGAAATCAATAAGGCAGAGGACAAGAAGGCCGAAGTCAGGAAGCCTGAAGAACGCAAGAATAAAGCCGCCGCCGCTCCAAAAACAAGGAAAGATGATTTTGATATCGACCTTAAGCCCGGCGATGACTTTGATCTATAAGATTACAGATAGGATGGAACATAAATGAGAATTGAAGATTTATCTTCTTACGAGATCATCGAGAAGAGACGTATCGATGACCTCAATTCAGAAAGCTATTTAATAAGACACAAAAAGTCAGGGGCAAGAGTAGCTCTTTTGTCCAATGATGATGACAACAAGGTGTTTGCAATCGGCTTTAGAACACCGCCCAAGAACTCAACAGGTGTGGCTCATATTATCGAGCATACCGTGCTCTGCGGATCAAAAGAGTTTCCTGTCAAGGACCCTTTTGTAGAGCTTGTAAAGGGTTCACTCAATACATTTTTGAATGCAATGACATATCCGGACAAGACCGTGTATCCGATCGCCAGCTGCAATGATGCTGACTTCCAGAATCTGATGCATGTATATCTGGATGCAGTCTTTTACCCTAATATATACAGTACTGACAAGATATTTAAGCAGGAAGGCTGGCACTATGAGATGGAGGATGAAAAGAGTGATCTTACCATCAACGGTGTTGTTTACAATGAGATGAAGGGAGCGTTTTCATCTGCGGATGACATGCTCTCAAGAGAAATCCAGAACTCTCTTTATCCTGATACGACCTATGGTATTGAGTCAGGCGGAGACCCGGATGTTATTCCTGAGCTTACTTATGAGGAGTATCTGGACTTCCACAGAAAGTACTATCATCCTTCAAACAGCTATATCTATCTGTTTGGAAATATGGATATGGCTGAGAAGCTTGATTATATTGACAAGAACTATCTTTCAAAGTTTGACCGCATAGAGGTTGATTCTGAGGTTGGTGTTCAGAAGGCGTTTGAGGAGCCGAGGAAGGTAGTTAAGCCTTATCCTGTACTTCCGGACGATGAGATAGCCAAAAACACATATCTTTCATACAACTTCAGTGTAGGCTCACCTCTTGATAAGAAGCTCTATATCGCTTTTGATATCCTTGATTATGCTCTCTGTTCAGCACCCGGAGCGCCGATCAAGAAGACCCTTATCGAAAAGGGAATAGGACAGGATGTTTACAGCGAGTATGACAATGGTATCAGACAGCCTGTTTTCTCAATTGTTGCCAAGAACGCAGACGAATCACAGCTCGATGAGTTTGTTGATACGATACAGGGCATTCTCAGGGATCAGGTTGAGAAGGGAATTGACAAGAAGTCTCTTCTTGCAGGTCTTTCCTATGATGAGTTTAAGTACCGTGAGGCTGACTTTGGCCGCTTCCCCAAGGGCTTGTTGTACGGACTTCAGGTCTTCGACAGCTGGCTCTATGACGATAACATGCCATGGATAAATGTTGAGGCCAATGAAACCTTTGCAGAGCTCAAGAAGGAAGTGGATGGCAGATATTTTGAGGGGCTTGTACAGAAGTACCTTCTTGATAACAATCACAAGAGCGTAGTGGTTCTGCGTCCTGAGAAAGGCCTTACCGAAAAGAAGGATGAGGAACTCAGGGACAAGCTTCAGAAATACAAAGAGTCTCTTTCAGAGGAAGAGATCAGGAAGATAGTGCAGGAGACAAAAGAGCTGAGGGAATACCAGGACACTCCTGATGATCCTGCTGATCTTGCCAAGATACCGCTTCTTACCCTTGCGGATATGAGGAAGGAAGCCGACAGGTTTATTTATGAACTCAGAGATGCCGAAGGAACCAAGGTTCTTTTCCATGATGTGTTTACAAACGGCATCGCATATATCAATTTCGTGTTTGATATGAGCAGCGTTGATGCTGAGCTTCTTCCGTTTGCATCTTCTCTTAAGAAGGCACTTGGCATGCTGAACACTGAGCATTACAGCTACGGCGATCTTTACAATGAGATCAACATCAGAACCGGCGGAATCAGCGGTTCAATCAGCACATATACAGACTCAGAGGATGTTACAAAGTTCCAGACCAAGTTCGAGATCAGCGTCAAGGTGCTTCATGATAATCTTCATTACGCCTTTGATCTGGTAAAAGAGATCATGACTTCCACTAAATTTGACGACGTCAAGAGACTTCGCGAGATCTTTGGTGAACAGTACGCAAGACTTCAGTCAGACCTTGCATCTGCAGGACATCAGAGCGCAGCGCTCAGGGCTATGTCCTATGTATCACCTGCGGCAATGGTATCGGACAATGTAAGCGGAATAGGCTATTTCAGACATCTTGAGAATCTTAATAAAGCCCTTGATACAGAAGATGGGGCAAAAGAGATTGTTGAGAAATTTAAAAAACTCTGTCACCTGATCTTCAGACCTGAGAATCTTCTTTTGGATATCACGGGAACAGAGAAGGAATACGACGGAATAGAGGAACAGACCAAAAACTTTGCCAAGGCTCTTTATACAGAGGATGTTACCAAGGGTGAGTTAAAGCTTGTTCCAAAGAAAAAGAACGAAGGCTTTAAGACTGCCGGTCAGGTTCAGTATGTTTGCAGAGCAGGTAACTTTGCAAAGAGTGGTCTTAAGTACCACGGCTCTTTAAGAGTACTGAAGGTTATGATGGGCTATGACTATCTCTGGAAGAATATAAGAGTACTGGGAGGAGCCTACGGCTGCATGAGCAGCTTTGCCAAGAATGGCGACAGTGCTTTTGTGACCTACAGAGATCCGCACCTTACAAACAGTATAGAAATATTTAAAGGTGCTTCGGAGTACCTTAGAAGCTTTGATTCTGACGACAGAACGATACTTCAGTATATAATCGGAGCTATCTCAGACCTTGATACACCCAAGACACCATCAGCCAAGGGAGCATATGGACTTACTGCTTACCTGTGCAATGCCAAGATGGAAAACATCCAGAAGAACAGGGATGAGCTTCTTGGAACAACCAAGGAGACCATCAGAAGTCTTGCGGACTATGTTGATGCATTTATGTCAGATGAGTGTCTCTGTGTTATCGGTTCAGCTGAGAAGATTGATGGCTCAGCAGATATCTTTGGCTCAGTAGAGCAGCTTGTCGGAAGGTAAGAGATCTTTTACGACAGAGGTTCTGTCAAAAGGAGGGGAATTATGAAAAAGAGAAGTGTTAGAGTTTTAGGTGCAGCAATGGCTCTTTTCATGGGAGTTGTGCTCACTGCCTGTGGATCATCAAGTGATTCTGCCGGATCAGCCAAGTATGCAGCAACTGAAACCGCAGCTGACTATGGCGTGTATGAACAGCCTGCAATGGCTGAGGAAATGGCTGATTATGATACTGCTTCAGGCAGTTCTACCGAGCAGGTTCAGGATACCAGCAGAAAGCTTATAAAAACAGTAAATCTCGAGACAGAGACCGAGGACCTTGAGCAGACCGTTGCTCTTGTAGAGCAGAAAGTAAGAGGCCTTGGCGGATACATCGAGTCCAGCAATATTTATAACGGAACAAGCTATTCCGGACGCTCATCAAGAAGTGCCAGCATAACAGCGAGAATCCCGGCTGCCAATCTGGATGCCTTCGTTGATGTGGTTGAGGGTAACACCAACATAACCAGAAAGTCAGTCAATGTAGATGACATCACTCTTACCTACGTGGATATTGAGAGTAAGAGAAATTCACTCAGGACAGAGGAAAAGAGACTCCTCGAGATCCTTGAGTCTGCAGAGACAGTTGAGGACCTCATAACCGTAGAGGATAAGCTTGCAGATGTAAGGTACGAGCTGGAGAGCATTGAGTCACAGATTCGAAGCTATGACAACCTCGTAGATTACAGCACTGTATATCTGAACATCGATGAAGTGGTTAAGTTCACTCCGGTTGAGAAGGAGAGCGCTTTCAAAAGAATGGGCAAGGGATTCATGGAGAACCTCTCAGATGTGGGAGAAGCAATTGTTGAGTTCTTCGTATGGTTCGTATCTCATATACCGGGACTTTTAGTATTTGTACTTATTATCCTGATCATAGTTCTGATCATCAGAAAGATCAGTGTAAAGAGCAAAGCAAAAAAGGCGGCCAGGATGCAGGCGGCATATCAGGCATCTATGCAGAGCCAGCCGGTAAACACAAGTAAAGAGTCACCTGTACAGAAACAGGAACCTGAAAAAGGAAATGATGGAAATAAGTAAATTTAAAACAGGATTTGTAACTTTAATAGGACGCCCGAATGTTGGAAAGTCAACTCTGATGAATCATCTCATCGGACAGAAGATAGCTATAACCTCCAACAAGCCTCAGACCACCAGAAACAGGATCATGACTGTTTATACCGATGATGAGGCTCAGATGATATTCCTTGATACACCGGGGATTCATGATACCAAGAATAAGCTTGGTGAGTACATGACCAAGGTGGCAAAGAGCACACTGGAAGAGGTTGATCTTATACTGTGGCTTGTTGAGCCCAGCACCTATATCGGTGAAGTTGAAAAGTCAATCATTGAGGAACTTAAGAAATCAAAAAAGCCAATAATTCTGGTCATTAACAAAATAGATACCGTTTCACCCGAGTCTCTTCAGAAGTTTGAAGATGCCTACACAAGGGAAATGGATTTTGCCAAAGTGGTCAGGGTGGCAGCTCTTAAGGGGCAGAATGTTGACGGAGTTCTTGCTACTATCAAGGAGTTCCTTCCGTACGGACCTGCGCTTTATGACGAGGATACCATTACGGATCAGCCCGAGAGGCAGATTGTAGCAGAGATCATAAGAGAAAAGGCACTTCGCCTTCTTCAGGATGAGGTACCTCACGGAATCGCTGTTACAATAGAGACTATGAGGATGAGGGAGAAAGAGACACCAAAGCCCAAGAAAAAGAGACATCAGCATCCTCCGAAGAAGAGCGCGCTGGAGAAACAGATGGCAGAGGATATGGAAGACCTTCCGGATGGTCCCGTAGTCTTTTCACTTGATGACATGAATGCTGAGGAAGAAGCATACGATCCAAACGGAATAATGGATATTGAGGCAACTGTCATCTGCGAGAGGGACTCCCACAAGGGAATCGTAATCGGAAAGGGCGGCGCTATGCTAAAGAGAATCGGCAGCGCAGCCAGAAAAGACATCGAGGAGCTCGTGGGGTGTCAGGTCAATCTGCAGCTTTTTGTTAAGGTCAGAAGAGACTGGCGTGATGATACGCAGCAGATGAAGAATTTTGGTTACAATCCAAAGGATTTTAAATAGGAGCTTTTGATGGAAGATATCATAACCGTCAGAGGAATAGTACTAAAGCATAGTCCCAGCGGGGATTATGACTGGGTAGCAACCATATTTACCGCCGAGAGAGGCAAGATTACAGCCTTTGCCAGAAGTGCAAGAAAACCAAACGGACGGCTATCGGGCACAGTTGAGCCTTTCTGCTTTGGGACATTCAAGCTCTTTGTGGGCAAGAGTTCCTACAATATAGTAGAGGCGGATATAGAGAACTACTTCGAAGGATTTAGAGGGGATCTTGAAGGTGCCTGTTACGGCACCTTTTTCCTTGAACTGGCTTCTTACTATTCCAAAGAGAATATAGAAGACAGGGAACTGCTCAACCTTTTGTACATATCTCTGAAGGCTCTTCAAAAGGATTCAATTCCCAATAAGCTTGCAAGATGCATATTTGAGCTAAAGAGTCTACAGATAGAGGGAGAGTATCCGGGTGCTCCATCTAAAATGGAGATACTTGACTCGACAAGATACGCACTTTCTCATATAGAAAGCGCCCAGCTTGAGAAGCTCTATACTTTTAATGTAAGTGATGAAGTTCTGGATGAGCTGTGCAAGGTCACATCTCTGTACAGAACAAGGTTTATTGACAGGACACTTAAAAGCATGGAAATGCTCGCCACCTTTGACGATGCCCTGTAAAGAAGGCGCTATTGAAAAAGAAAAATGATTTGGATATAATTACTTTGTTTGTGAGGTGAAAAGGTGGTAGTAATGGGTAAATTTGGATCCGGATTTCGGATAAAGAGAATACTCGCGGCTGCAGCCGTAATGTCTTTTACCGTGACAGGACTTACCGCGTGTGGAAAAGAGACCGCCGGAGTATCTACCGTTTCGGTGGACAAGGAAGGCAAGGTGGAGAGCGTCCTGTATGAGGAGTTCGACAAGGACTACTACAGTCTTGATGAGCTTACTAACATGGCAGAAGATGAGATATCCGGATACAATTCGGAGTATGAAACACCCAGGATCACGCTCTCAGATGCTCAGCTTCTCGAGGATGAGGCTGTTGTTAAGCTGACATTGGACTTTGAGAGCACATCGGACTATTCATATTACAATCAGGTGGATCTGTTCTACGGAACAGTGGAAGAGGCCAGAAATTCAGGGTATGAGCTTAATCTGAATCTGGTGGACGATAAGGGAGACAAGATCGATCCTTCCATAATCGACAGGAATCCTGACAGACACATTATCATCACAAACGACAAGACAAATATAAAGACTCCCTATAATATCCAATATATGTCAAAGGGAGTTACATGCCCCGGAAAAAAGGAAGCAGAGCTGCACTCAGTTACCGCTGATTACGCACAGCTCCTTCTTTCAAAATAAGAAACATTTACAGAGAGGAATATTTAAGATGGAAAAATCAGCAAAGACAATGGACAAGATTGTTGCTCTGGCAAAGGGAAGAGGCTTTATCTATCCCGGATCTGAGATCTATGGCGGACTGGCGAATACTTGGGACTACGGTAATCTCGGTGTAGAGTTCAAGAATAATGTCAAGAAGGCATGGTGGCAGAAGTTTGTACAGGAGAGCCCCTACAACGTAGGTGTAGACTGTGCGATCCTTATGAACCCTCAGACATGGGTTGCTTCAGGACATCTTGGCGGTTTCTCAGATCCTCTTATGGATTGCAAGGAGTGCCACGAGAGATTCAGAGCAGACAAGATCATTGAGGACTTTGCTGCTGAGAATAACATTACACTTGAGACTTCAGTTGACGGATGGTCTCATGAGGAGATGGAGAAGTTCATCAATGATCACAACGTTCCATGTCCTTCATGCGGCAAGCACGACTTTACAAGCATCAGAGAGTTTAACCTTATGTTCAAGACATTCCAGGGTGTAACAGAAGATGCCAAGGACACAGTATATCTTCGTCCCGAGACTGCTCAGGGTATTTTCGTAAACTTCAAGAACGTTCAGCGTTCATCACGTAAGAAGGTGCCTTTCGGAATCTGCCAGGTAGGTAAGAGCTTCCGTAACGAGATCACACCAGGTAACTTTACTTTCCGAACAAGAGAGTTCGAGCAGATGGAGCTTGAGTTCTTCTGCAAGCCCGGAACACAGACAGAGTGGTTTGAATACTGGAGAAAGTTCTGCTATGAGTGGCTTCTTTCTCTCGGAATCAAGAAAGAGAACCTTCGTCTTCGTGACCATGATCCTGAGGAGCTTTCATTCTACTCAGATCACACAACAGATATTGAGTACGCATTCCCATTCACAGAGTGGGGCGAGCTTTGGGGAATCGCTTCAAGAACAGATTACGACCTTACACGTCATCAGGAGACATCAGGTCAGTCAATGGATTACTTCGATGATGAGACCAATGAGAAGTACATCCCTTATGTTGTTGAGCCTTCACTTGGTGCAGACCGTGTAGCTCTTGCATTCCTTTGCGAAGCTTATGATGAGGAGAACCTTGGAACAGAAGACAAGCCTGATATGAGAACAGTTCTTCGTTTCCATCCTGCTATTGCACCTGTTAAGATCGGTATCCTTCCTCTTTCCAAGAAGCTCAATGAGGGCGCTGAGAAGATCTACGCACAGCTTTCCAAGAAGTACAACTGTGAGTTCGATGACAGAGGAAACATCGGTAAGAGATACCGCAGACAGGATGAGATCGGAACACCTTTCTGCATTACATACGATTTCGATTCAGAGACAGACGGCAAGGTAACAGTAAGATTCAGGGATTCAATGGAGCAGGAGAGAATTGCCATTGATGAGCTTGAGAGCTTCTTTGCCGATAAGTTTGATTTTTAATGGAGGATTTATGAAACAGTTTACTGCTAATGAGCTTAGAAAGGCATGGAAGGACTTCTACATCAAGAGAGGTCACGTTGACTGCGGAGCCGTTTCACTTGTTTCAGACGGTTCAACAGGTGTTATGTTCAACGTTGCAGGAATGCAGCCGCTTATGCCTTATTTACTTGGTAAGAAGCATCCCATGGGAACAAGACTTTGCAACGTTCAGGGATGTGTTCGTACCAACGATATTGATTCAGTAGGTGACAAGAGCCACGGAACTTTCTTTGAGATGATGGGAAGCTGGTCTCTTGGTGACTACTTCAAGAAAGAGCGTTGCCAATGGAGCTATGAGCTTCTTACAGAGCTCTTTGGATTTGACAGAGATCACCTTGCTGCTACAGTATTTGCAGGTGATGAAAATGCACCAAGAGATGAAGAGGGTGCTAAATACCGTATTGAATCAGGATTTAAGCCTGAGAATATATTCTATCTTCCTGCTGAGGATAACTGGTGGGGCCTTGAATACGGCCCCTGTGGTCCTGACTCAGAGATGTTCTATGTAAAAGATGTTCCGGACTGCGGACCTGATTGCGGCCCCGGATGCCACTGCGGTAAGTACACCGAGATCGGTAACGACGTATTTATGCAGTATGAGAAGCATCATGACGGATCGCTTACTCCTCTTTCACAGAAGAACGTTGATACCGGATGGGGACTTGAGAGAATCCTTGCATTCCTTAACGGCGTTGATGATGTATACAAGATCGACCTTCATGCTCCTGTTATCGCTTATATTGCAAAAGAGAGCGGAATCGCGTACGAAGCAGATGAGAAGTCAACAAGATCCATGAGGATCCTTGCTGATCACACAAGAACAGCAGTAATGCTCATCGGTGATGAGGCAAGGCTTCTTCCTTCAAACACCGGAGCAGGCTACATCTTAAGGAGACTTATCCGTCGTGCCGTAAGACATGCAAGAGCACTTGGACTTAAGAAGGAGCAGATCCTCGGAGTAGCAACAATTTACCTTGATGAGTACTCAGAGAGCTATCCTAACCTTGTTAAATACAGAGAGTTCGTATTAAGAGAACTTGGAAGAGAGATTGACCGTTTCGAGTCAACTCTTGAGAACGGTATGAAGGAGTTCAAGAAGATCCTTGATAAGACTTCAGGCGAAGGCAAGAAGGAGATTGACGGCAAGGACGCATTCTTCCTTTATGATACATTCGGATTCCCTGTTGAGCTCACAGTTGAGCTTGCAGAGGAGGAAGGCTTTACAGTAGATGAAGCCGGATTTGCCAAGGCTATGGAAGAGCAGAAGCAGAAAGCAAGAGATAATCAGAACTTCTCTGCTAACCTTACTACAGGTGCAGGAGTATTCGATTCTCTTGACGAGTCAGTAGCTTCTGAGTTTGTTGGATATACACAGATTACAGCTGATGGTAAAGTTGTTGCAATGGCTGATGAGGAGCTTACAGATGAGCTCACAGCAGGATCTAAGGGCAGCATTATCACAGATGTAACTCCTTTCTACGGAACAATGGGCGGACAGGTCGGAGACATCGGTGTTATTGAAGGCGCAAACGGCGCTAAGTTCACTGTTACAGATACCATCCATGTTGCAGGCGGAAGAACTGCTCATGTAGGTGAGGTTACAGAGGGAACATTCAAGACCGGAGATGCTGTTAAGCTCTGCGTAGATGCGGAGAACAGAGCTAAGACCTGCAGAAACCACAGTGCAACCCACCTTCTTCAGAAGGCACTTCAGGAGGTTCTTGGTGATCACGTTGAGCAGGCCGGTTCTTATCAGGATCCTGACAAGACAAGATTTGACTTCTCTCACCATCAGGCAATGACAGCTGAGGAGATCAAGAAGGTTGAGGATCTTGTAAATGAGAAGATTGCAGCTGCACTTCCTGTTGTCACAGAAGAGATGACAATGGAAGAGGCCAAGAAGACCGGAGCTATGGCTCTCTTTGGAGAGAAGTACGGTGAGAGAGTCCGCGTAGTCAAGATGGGAGATTTCTCAATTGAGCTCTGCGGCGGTACTCATGTATCCAATACAAGCCATGTGGGTATTTTCAAGATTGTTTCAGAGAGTGGTGTTGCTGCCGGAGTTCGTCGTATTGAGGCTCTTACAGGAAGCAACGCAAGAAATTACTACAGAGATGTTGAGAACAGACTTGATGAGGCTGCCAAGGCCCTCAAGACAACACCTGCCGATATAACAGAACATATCAAGAAGCTCCAGGAGGAACTCAAGGCTCTTAAGAGCGAGAATGAGTCCTTAAAGAGCAAGGAGGCTAAGGCTGCTCTTGGTGATGTTAACGATCAGGTCAAGGAAGTTAAAGGAGTTAAGCTGCTTGCCACATCCCTTAAGGGGGTTGACATGAACGGACTCAGAGACCTGGGAGATCAGATGAAGACTAAGCTCGGTGAGGGCGTAGTAGTTCTTATCTCTGAGCTTGACGGTAAGGTTAACCTTGTTACAATGGCTACAGACGGAGCAATGGCTAAGGGTGCTCACGCAGGAAACCTTGTAAAGGCGATAGCGCCTAAGGTTGGCGGAGGCGGCGGTGGTCGTCCCAATATGGCTCAGGCAGGCGGCAAGAACCCTGCAGGTATTGCAGATGCCATAGCTGAGGCAGAAAAAGTCCTTGGTGAGCAGATAGGATAAAAGGAAAAAGATGGGGCTATTCGATTTACTACAGATTAAGACACAAAATGAAGACGCCTTTGAAGAAGAATTAAAAGAACTCGAGACTCAGAAGAAACATATCATCAGAGAGATCGGTGAGAAGTTTGCTTCTGAGAATCGATACAATGATATGTCGGGAACCGAATACGAGGAGCTGTTTGCAAGGCTTTCGAAGATAGAGAGTCAGATGGACAAGCTCCTTGATGAAGGTCCCATTGACAACGTACTTAAAGGCGAAGATGACAACAGGCAGTATGAGGAGGAAGTTGCAAAGAGACGACTTCAGTCTAAGCTCGTAATTTCCGGATCGTTGCTGTTTATTGTTGTATGCCTTGGCGCAGGACTGCTTCTTTTGAACAGAAAGCCAAAAGTAGATCTTGGTATAGAAAATGCAGATCAGGAAATTGTAAACGCTGTACCTGATGCAGCATCGGCTGAGAGCACTTTTGTTTCACCGGAGCAGTTGATGGAAGATTTTGGACTCTTTAAGTCAAATCGTGCGAACTATGGAAACGGTCAGGTTCTTGACTATACCAAGTATAAGAGATATGACTCGGAGATAACCGGCTTTTCATTCTGTTATCCATCAGATATTTACAATGATGTGAAAATGGTCAACAACAAGGACGGTTCGGAGTACGGTAAGACGATAAGGAGTCTTGTTTTCTCCGGATCAGACGGTTCAACTGCTGAGTTTTCTGTTTATGAAAACGGTCTGAGCTACAAAAAAGACATGGATGCCATGGCAGAGAATGTGCTAAGGACAGAAAAGGATAAACTGTTTGCACCTGTTGTGGAGAAAAACCAGATATCCAAGGAAAAGGATAATGCTATTTTTATCCTGACAGCATATGCTGACGGAGGAGCCGATGCCGAGCGCGTATATGATCTGTGCAGGGTTGAAGCTGACAAGATATATCAGATGAAACTGACATATCCAAGACCAGTGGATGAGGAAGAGGACAGGCAGAAGGCATATTATTCTTATGTTCTCTACAATCTTTGCGGATTCAGCGGATCTGATTCCGACAAGCTCGAGACTTACGAGGAGTTTGTTGACAGGAAGTACAACAACTTCCAGCTTGCAGATTGGCAGAAGGATATCTTCTGGGGCATCATGGATAATATGGTCACCAGCAGACCTCTGTATGACCAACAGGAAAAGGAATATGTAGTACCTGTTGGAACCACACAGGAGCTGGCAGCACTTCTTTCTGAGGATTCGCTTCTTCTGCAGATGTACTTAAGGGCAGGAATCGGTAAGGACAGTGAGTATATCCAGTCTGAACGTTTTGCTTGCATAGTAGATCACGGCAATAACGGTACCAAGATGTACTTTAAGGACGAGATCGGTAAGGATGAGTTTGAGCAGTTCTACAGTAAGGCCATCGGTGAAAAGGATGTACTGAACGGATGCCTTGCTTATGCCAAGACTTTTTATCGTGATCTGTTCTCTTTGGAGCTTGATGTAAATGATGTGATGCAGGATAATCCAAGTGTTTATCCGGGAGATTCATCACTTCTGCTTTACAGTCCAAGCTATGATGAACTGGTATATGCCAGCGGCTATGGAAACAGAAATCGAGTAGACGGTCCGGATGACTGGGACTACAACGAAGAGCTGCAGTGTTTTGATTACCACATGGGACCGGTATATGAACTGACCATGGGAGATCTTAACTGGCAGCAAAAGAGGGATGAAGAAGATCCCGGAAACGGTATATATATCGCTCATATCAGGCCATACAGTAACAATTCGCTTGGATTTAAGTTACTTGGTATCGAAAGAGATGAGTAAATAAAACAAAAGAAATTAAAAATTTCCCTTGACGAGAAAAGGGTTTTATGCAATAATATGTGATGTTATGTGAGCAAATGGCTCAAAACATAGCAAATAACCCAATCAGTCATGTACTTGAAGGGACTGAAGGGAGGGTAAGAGTAGAGATGTCAACTGTAGTAGTAAAAGAAAACGAGACTTTGGATAGCGCACTGCGTCGTTTTAAGAGAAGTTGCGCAAAGGCTGGTATCCAGCAGGAGATTCGTAAGAGAGAGCACTACGAGAAGCCAAGCGTAAGACGCAAGAAAAAGTCTGAAGCAGCAAGAAAGCGCAAATATAACTAAATCAATGAGAAGGGTCCCTGGTTTTACCGGGGACCTTTTTATGTTATATACAACTCAAAGTACAAATCTTTGATTAGCTGTGATAAAATGTTTCTTGTTACGTTTGAAATGGAAAATAGTTTATGTGGATTGTTTATCTTGCCATAATTGCATTATTGATAGTCTTATCGGCTGTTGTTATCTATCATGATACCCATAACTTCAAGGTATATGAGTATGAGGTTTCAACGGATAAGTTAGACGGGGATTATGTCTTTGTTTTCCTGACCGACCTTCACGGTTATTTCTACGGCAAGGGGAATGAAAGGCTTATAGAGGCTGCCGACAGGATTTCGCCCGATGCAATACTGTGTGCGGGAGATATGATCACTGCGTCCAAGAGTCACCGTAATGTTGAAGTTGATTCGGGACTTCGCCTTTTGGAAGAGCTTGCTTCCAAATATCCTGTTTATGTTTCAAACGGTAATCATGAGGAAAAGATCAAGACCTACAGGGATAGCTTTGGAAATCTGTTTGACAGATATAAGAACAGGCTTATAAGAGCAGGCGTCAAATATCTTGAGAACAGCTCAGTTATGATGGAAGGGACGAATATAAGAGTTACAGGACTGTGCCTTCCTCTTGGATTTTTTACCAAGATCGTAAAGGTAAAAATGAGCGATGGTTACCTTGATACTCTTATAGGTCGTGTTAACAGTGCTGAGAAAGAAAACTTCCAGCTTCTGATAGCTCACAATCCCATTTATTTTAAAAACTATGCCAAATGGGGAGCGGATCTTTCACTGGCCGGGCATGTTCACGGAGGCATAATAAGGCTTCCGCTTTTAGGAGGAGTAATATCGCCTGCGATATCTCTTTTCCCTAAATATGACGGCGGCAAGTATGAGGAAGACGGAAGCACAATGATACTCAGCAGAGGTCTTGGAACACATACCATTCATGTGAGAATGTTTAATCCCGGAGAGGTTTCCGTTATCAGATTAAAGGGGAAAAAGAATGTCACTTGAGGTCAAACTTCAGGTGTTTGAGGGACCGCTGGACCTTCTGATGCACCTTATAGATAAGAATCAGATAGATATTTACGATATTCCTATCGTTACAATAACAGAACAGTATATGGCATATATCAATGCCATGCAGAAAGAGGACATGGACGTAACCTCCGAGTTTTTGGTGATGGCAGCGACACTTATTGACATCAAGTGCAAGATGCTTCTTCCCAAAGAGGTCAATGAGGATGGCGAGGAAGAGGATCCGAGAGCCGAACTTGTCGAGAAGCTGCTTGAGTACAAGATGTACAAGTACATGGCCTATGAGCTCAAGGATATGCAGATGGATGCCGATATGCAGTGGTTCAGGGCCAAAGACCTGCCGCAGGAAGTCAAGGACTACGAGATGCCCATCGACTTTTCAGACCTTATCGGTGATACCACGCTGACTAAGCTAAACTCCATTTTCCAGGAGCTTTTAAAGAGACAGGAGGACAAGGTCGATCCTATCCGAAGCAAGTTCGGTAACATCGAGAAGGAAGAGATCGACATGGATGCCAAGACGCTTTACATCAAGGCATACATAAGAGAGCATGACAGATTCAGCTTCAGACAGCTTCTTGAGAAGCAGCACAGCAAGACAGAGATAATCGTTACTTTCCTCGTTATGCTTGAAGAGATGAAGCTGGGCGAGATTGAGATCGAGCAGGAGACTACGTTCGGCGACATAATAATAACATCAAGAAAGGCAAGCTAAGATGACCAGAGAAGAAGGCGCAGCCATTGTTGAAGCTATTCTTTTTACCATGGGAGATTCCGTTGAAATAAATGCCCTTGCTAAGGCAATGGAGGAAGAACCCAAGAATATTAAGGAATATATAGCATATCTGAAAGAAAAATATGAAAAAGAGGACAGCGGAATAGGCATAATTGAACTTGATAAGGCTGTTCAGCTCTGTACCAAAAAGGAGATGTACGAGTATCTGGTCAAGATTGCCAAGGCACCCAAAAAGGCAGTGCTCACAGATTCGCTGATGGAGACTCTTTCAATAATCGCTTACAAACAGCCTATTACAAGGCTTGAAGTCGAGAAGATCCGCGGTGTAAACAGCGATCACGCAGTCAACAGACTTGTGGAGTTTGGACTGGTCCAGGAGCTTGGAAGGCTCGATGCTCCGGGAAGACCTCTTTTGTTCGGAACCACAGAGGAGTTCCTCAGGAGTTTTGGCGTTCGTTCCATCGAAGAACTGCCGGCAATAGGCACTGTTCAGGTGGAAGAGTTCAAGGCACAGGCCGAAGCAGAGGTTAATTTAAAACTTGATATTTAAAAAACCTAGGGAGAATGTGAATTATTTAGCATTCTCCCCTTTTTTTTGCCAGGTTTTATGGTATACTATACTGTGACTAAAGTTGCGGAATTTATGCATAAAAATATATTCATGGAGGTAAACAAATGAGTAGTTCTTCACAAGCGAGTCAGAGAATCAATTCTTTGCTCGATGAAAACAGTTTCGTTGAAATCGGCGCTCTTGTGACAGCAAGAAGCACAGATTTCAATCTGAAACAGGAAGAGACACCATCAGACGGTGTAGTAACCGGCTACGGTGTCATCGACGGAAAACTGGTGTATGTATACAGCCAGGATTCGTCAGTGCTTGGCGGATCAATCGGCGAGATGCATGCCAAGAAGATTGTCCGTCTTTATGACCTGGCTATCAAGACCGGATCACCTGTTATCGGACTTATCGATTCAGCAGGCCTTCGTCTTCAGGAAGGCAGCGATGCACTCAATGCATTCGGTGAGATTTATCTTAAGCAGGTGGAGGCTTCAGGTGTAGTTCCTCAGATTACAGCTGTCTTTGGAACATGTGGTGGAGGACTTGCTTTAATCCCTTCAATTACAGATTTCACATTCATGGAGTCTGACAAGGCTAAGCTTTTTGTCAACTCACCTAACGTACTTGATGGCAACTACAAAGAGAAGCTTGATACATCAAGTGCCAAGTGGCAGAGCGAGAACGCAGGCAATGTTGATGTTGTAGCTGATGAAGCTACTGTCTATGCTCAGATCAGAGAGCTTGTATCACTTCTTCCTTCCAACAACGAAGACGGTGATTCTTATGACGAGTGCACAGACGATCTCAACAGAGGATGCGAGAATCTCGACGGATTCACAGCAGATCCTGCACTTATCGCAGGTCAGATCGCTGATAACGGCGTATTCTTTGAGACTAAGAGAGATTACGCAAAAGAGATGGTTACAGGTTTCGTTAAGTTAAACGGATCAACTGTTGGTCTTGTAGGAAACCGTACAGCACTCTTTGATGAGAACGGCAAGGAAGCAGAGAAGTTTGGTGACAAGCTCACAGCTCATGCTTGCAATAAGGCAGCTGAGTTCATTAACTTCTGTGATGCTTTTGATATCCCTGTTCTTACACTTACAAATGCTACAGGCTTCGGGTCAACCCAGTGTGACGAGAAGCATGTTGCCAAGGCTGCAGGTAAGCTTGTATTTGCTCTTGCAAACGCTACAGTTCCAAAGGTTAACCTTGTAACAGGCAAGGCTTTTGGAAGCGCTTATGTTGTAATGAATTCCAAGGCACTTGGAGCTGATATTACAATCAGCTGGCCTGATGCACAGATCGGAACAATGGATGCAAATATTGCAGCCAAGATCATCTGTGATGGCAAGGATGCTGAGACTGTATCCAAGACAGCTACAGAATATGCTCAGCTTCAGAACAACGTTAAGAGTGCTGCAGCAAGAGGATATGTAGATGAGATCATTGAGCCCGCTGACACAAGAAAGTATGTCATCGGTGCCTTTGAGATGCTTTTTACAAAGAGGGATGAGCGTCCTGCTAAGAAACACGGCACAGTTTAATGAAGGGAGCACTCAGAATGAAGCATAAAATACTTGTTTTGGGACTTGTAATGAGCTGCCTTCTCGGACTTACAGGCTGTGGAGAAGAAACTGCTATCAACACAGTAGAAGGAAGCAGATACGATCCCAATAAATTTACAGGTGAATTCGTCGACAATTATGCCAATATTTTCGAGGATCAGTTATTCGAGAAATGGTATCTTGAAGGCGTAACACCGGAGAATTTTGAAAAGGAATTGTACTTTGACGTAGCTGCTAACCAGCAGAACGGAACTATCAGCTACGATGATGACTTCTTTGAGACATGCAAATCCGGATATGATAGCTGGTATAAGGCTATTAAGGATATCGGATTTACATCAAACGAGTCATTGGCCGATGAAGTAAGCGTTACAGAAACATCTTACTTTATCAACGGCGATGGGGTTCTTGTAATAGACGCTACAGTCACAGGAACCAAACACGATGCTCTTATGGAGATGTATTTAAACAACGAAGGCCTTCCTACAGACCTCGGTGTAACAGTCAATAAGACCACCGGTGAGAAGCTTGAGAATGCCGGTCTTAATACCCTTCTTGGAATGGGTATGGCATTCACAGTACTTATCATTATTTCTCTTATCATTTCATTGTTCCCGCTTATCTCCGGAACAGGCAGAAAGAAGAAAGAGAGCGATAAGGAAATTGCCCAGAAGGCAATGGATAACACAATCACTCAGATTGCTGACAAAGAAGATCTTTCCTCTGATGCAGAGCTTGTTGCAGTTATTGCGGCAGCTATCGCAGCATATGAGGGAAGCGCATCTACTGATGGCTTCACAGTAAGATCTATCAGAAGAGTAAATTCAAAATGGAAGAATAACAGATAAGCCAGTGAGCTTTGAAAGGAGAAACAATGAAGAACTATACAATAACCGTTAACGGAAACGTATATGATGTAACAGTAGAGGAAGGCGCAGGCGGAGCAGCTCCTGCAGCAAGAGCAGCAGCTCCCGCTCCTAAGGCTCCAGCAGCACCTGCCAAGAAGGCAAGCGCAGGCGCAGGTTCAATCAAGATTGAGGCAGGCGCAGCAGGTAAGGTTCTTAGAATTGATGCCAGCGTAGGACAGGCCGTTAAGAAGGGTGATGCAGTTATTACTCTTGAGTCAATGAAGATGGAGATCCCTATGGTTGCTCCTTCAGATGGAACAGTAGCAAGCATCGATGTTGCAGCCGGCGATTCAGTTGAGGCAGGAAGAGTACTGGCTACTCTTAACTAATAAGGTCAGAGAAACTTAAAGTTTGAAAAAACAGAAAGAGGATACGAATGGATTACATAGTTAATACATTATCTAATCTCTGGCAACAGACAGCCTTCACAACAATGAAACCTGGCAACTACATCATGATCGTTGTAGCGCTTGTTTTCTTGTACCTGGCAATTGCCAAGGGATTTGAGCCTTTGCTTTTGGTACCGATTTCTTTCGGTATGTTACTTGTAAATATTTATCCTGAAATCATGGCAGAGCCTGTTGGCGGTGCAGCCGGCGGACTTCTCCATTATTTCTACATTCTGGATGAGTGGGCAATCCTTCCTTCACTTATTTTCATGGGTGTAGGAGCTATGACAGACTTTGGTCCGCTTATTGCCAACCCAATCAGCTTCCTTATGGGAGCCGGAGCTCAGTTTGGTATCTTCTCAGCTTACTTCATGGCCATTGCCTTTGGGTTCAATGACCAGCAGGCTGCAGCAGTATCAATCATCGGAGGAGCAGATGGTCCTACATCTATCTTCCTTGCATCCAAGCTCCACCAGACATCAATCCTTGGACCTATCGCCGTTGCAGCTTATTCTTACATGGCTCTGGTTCCAATGATACAGCCACCTATTATGAAGCTCCTTACAACACAGAAGGAAAGAACCATCAGAATGCAGCAGCTTAGAGAAGTTTCCAAGCTGGAGAAGATTCTTTTCCCTGTAATCGTTACAATCGTTGTATGTATGATCCTTCCTACAACAGCACCTCTTATCGGTATGCTGATGCTCGGTAACCTCTTCAGAGAGTCAGGTGTTGTTCGTCAGCTTCAGGAGACAGCTTCAAATGCACTTATGTACATCGTAGTTATCCTTCTTGGTACATCTGTCGGTGCTACAACAAGTGCTGAGGCATTCCTTAATAAGACAACTCTTATCATCGTTGTACTTGGACTTATAGCATTTGCCTTTGGTACAGCTGCCGGATGTCTTCTCGGTAAGCTCCTGTGCCTTGTTACAGGAGGCAAGATCAATCCTCTTATCGGATCAGCCGGTGTATCAGCCGTTCCTATGGCTGCCCGTGTATCACAGAAGGTTGGTCAGGAGTATGATCCATCAAACTTCCTGCTCATGCACGCTATGGGACCTAACGTTGCGGGAGTTATCGGTACTGCCGTTGTTGCCGGAACATTTATGGCGGTCTTCGGGGTATAAGTTTTAGAGAATAATTATCTTAGAAAGGATATTAGATATGGCAGAATTAGAGAGAAAACCAGTTCGCATCAATGAGACCGTTCTCCGTGACGCTCATCAGTCTCTTATCGCGACCAGAATGCCTACAGAGAAGATGCTTCCAATCATCGAGACTATGGACAAGGTTGGATACAACGCTGTTGAGTGCTGGGGCGGTGCTACATTCGATGCTTCAATGAGATTCCTTAAGGAAGATCCATGGGAGAGACTTCGTAAGCTCAGGGCAGGATTCAAGAACACCAAGCTTCAGATGCTCCTTCGTGGACAGAACATCTTAGGATACAAGCATTATCCTGATGACGTAGTTGAGTACTTCGTACAGAAGTCAATTGCTAATGGTATTGATATCATCCGTATTTTCGACTGTCTGAACGACCTTCGTAACCTTGAGGCTTCAGTTAAGGCCTGCAAGAAGGAAGGTGGACATGCACAGATCGCTCTTGCATACACACTTGGTGATGCATACACAGAAGAGTACTGGATGAACATTGCAAAAGATATTGAGAGCATGGGTGCAGATTCAATCTGTATCAAGGATATGGCAGGACTTCTCCTTCCTTACGAGGCAGAGAAACTTGTTAAGGCTCTTAAGAGTGCTACTAAGCTTCCTATCGACCTTCACACACATTACACCTCAGGTGTTGCCAGCATGACATACATGAAGGCTGCTGAGGCTGGTGTTGATATCATCGATTGCGCTATTTCACCATTCGCTCTCGGAACATCACAGCCTGCAACAGAGGTTATGGTTGAGGCCTTCAAGGGACAGCCTTTCGAGACAGGACTTGATCAGAAGGTTCTTGCTGAGATCGCTGATTACTTCAGACCATACAGAGAAGAGTGCCTTGCAAGCGGACTTATGGATCCTAAGGTTCTTGGTGTTAATATCAAGACTCTTATGTATCAGGTTCCCGGCGGAATGCTTTCCAACATGGTTAGCCAGCTCAAAGAGCAGAACGCAAGCGACAAGTACACAACAGTGCTTGAGGAGATTCCAAGAGTTCGTAAGGACTTCGGTGAGCCGCCTCTTGTTACACCTTCATCACAGATCGTTGGTACTCAGGCCGTTATGAACGTACTTATGGGTGAGAGATACAAGGTTGCTACAGACCAGACCAAGGATCTTCTTGCCGGCGAGTATGGTAAGACAATCAAGCCTTTCAATCCTGAAGTTCAGAAGAAGATCATCGGTGACAGAGAGGTTATTACCTGCAGACCTGCAGACAAGCTTGCACCCGGACTTCCTACATTCGAGAAGGAAGTTGCACAGTGGAAAGAGCAGGATGAGGACGTTCTTTCATATGCATTGTTCCCTCAGGTTGCTACAGACTTCTTCAAGTATCGTGCAGCTCAGAAGGACAAGGTTGATCTTACAGCAGCTGATACTAAGAATGGGGCATACCCTGTGTGATATAGCAGACGGAGCAATCCGTATATCACCTATAACCTAAATATTCAAAAAGAGATGAATTTTGCTAAACAATGCGAAAATTCATCTCTTTTTTGTTTTAAACGGCTTAATTTACACGAAATTTCAACTTTTTTTATTCTTTGCATTGCACAGTAGTGGTAAAATGTATATATGGACGAGATTAGAAGACATGCTAGGACAAAAAAACCTGTAGAAATAGGTGAAAGCCAGCCGAGAGAGCTCAGAAAAGCCGATGTGGGAAGGCAACTGCTTGCTCTCAATGAGGTGAACGGCTACAGGATAAGGCCGGGCTTCTACAATATCAACGGCGCCACCATGCTCACAGATGGCGTTAATTTTACTGCCTATTCCAATGGGGCAACTTCCATAACACTTCTTTTGTATAAAAGAGGTGAAATAAAGCCCTTTGTGCAGATTCCTTTTCCTGAGAGTTATAGAATAGGCAAAGTGTATTCAATGATCGTATTTGGCCTTGATATTGAGAATCTGGAGTATTCCTACAGCGTTGACGGTCCCTGGGAGCCGGAGAAAGGTCTTTTGTTCGATAAAAACCATCTGCTCCTTGACCCATTTGCCAAGGCTGTTTCCGGTCAGAGAATCTGGGGACAGAACCCTAATAAGGACGGAGCTTACAGAGCAAGGGTTGTAAGGGACAACTTTGAGTGGAATGATACCAATTCCCTTGGAATCCCTATGTGCGATTCGGTTATCTATGAGATGCATGTAAGGGGATTTACCATGGATCCGTCTTCGGGAGTTAAGTTCCGGGGGACTTTTGACGGAATAAAACAGAAGGTTGAGTATTTAAAGAGACTTGGCATAACAGCGGTAGAACTGATGCCTATCTTTGAATTTGATGAGACCAGGGACAAGAGAGAGGTAAACGGCAAGACTCTTCTTGATTACTGGGGATATAACACTATAAGCTTTTTTGCACCAAATACAAGCTATGCATCTCAGAGCGAGTACAACAAAGAGGGTGTTGAGCTCAAACATATGATAAAGACACTCAAGGATAACGGAATCGAAGTTATCCTTGATGTTGTGTTCAATCATACAGCTGAAGGTAATGAAAACGGACCGTTTATATCTTTCAAGGGATTTGATAACAATATTTACTATCTGCTGACACCCTATGGACAGTACTACAACTTCAGCGGATGCGGAAATACCATGAACTGTAATCATCCTATGGTTCAGGAGTTTATCGTGGAGTGCCTGAGGTACTGGGTAGAGGAGTACAGAGTTGACGGATTCAGATTCGATCTTGCAAGCATTCTGGGAAGAGATCAGGACGGAGCACCGATGGAGAAGCCTCCGCTTATCCAAAGACTTGCTTACGACCCGATACTCGGCAATGTAAAGCTCATTGCTGAGGCATGGGATGCCGGCGGAATGTATCAGGTAGGTAATTTCCCCGCATGGAAGAGATGGGCTGAGTGGAACGGCAAATACCGTGATGATATCAGATCATATCTTAAGGGCGATATCTGGTCTGCGCCGGAAGCGGTAAAGAGGATTACGGGATCAATGGACCTTTATGGCGGTTCATATCTCGGATACGATTCTTCAGTTAATTTTATTACCTGTCATGACGGTTTTACCCTGTATGACCTTTATACCTACAATAACAAGCATAATGAGGACAACGGCTGGAACAATACAGACGGAGCCAATGACAATAGAAGCTGGAACTGTGGAATTGAAGGTGAGACGGATGATCCCGCTGTAAAAGACCTCAGATTCAGAATGATGAGAAATGCCATAACCGTTCTTATGTGCAGCAGAGGAACCCCTATGATCTATGCGGGGGATGAATTTGGTAACACTCAGTTTGGAAATAACAATGCATATTGTCAGGATAATGAGATTTCCTGGCTGAACTGGGAACTGCTTGATAAAAACAAGAGTTTCTTTGACTTCTACAGAAACATGATCCAGTTCAGGAGAAAGCATCCCTCTATCAGGAAGGAGCTTAGACCTGCTCAATGCGGATATCCATCAATCTCAGTGCATACGGAGAATCCTGATCACGGTAATATCACCAAGGATTCAAGAGTAATATGTGTAAGATATGCAGGATATATCCAAAAGAAAGGCCACGATGACATCGTATATCTGGCTGTTAATGCATACTGGGAAGATATTCAGATCATGCTTCCAAATCCTCCGGAAGGAGCATACTGGGCGCTTTGCGTTGATACCGGAGATGAGAGCGGTAAGTATTTTTACAACAGACCAAAACCCATGACATGGCGCAACAAGACTCTTAAGGCCAGAAGTGTTAACGTATTCATAGCATCTTACGGAGCTGAATATGGCGGCTGATGAAGGAAACGGCAGAGATAAATTAATAGTCGGCGGATATGAGTTTTTATCGGAAAATGATGCTCAAAAAGCAGAGATGGACCTTTCAAAGATCAAAGTCTTGGAGGGCAGGGTAAAAGCGAGCAGACCGAACGACATCAAAGCTGTATATGAAAAATCTATAGAGAATAAGATATTCAAGACACCTATAGGTTGGGGATATCTGGTGGGATTAAGGAGAAAGCTTCTTGAGAGTGGGTTTAAAGAGGAGGATCTTACTCCCATTCCTTTGAATGTGTCCATGACAAGGCATTCTGCGCTGGATACATTAAATGTCAAGCAGAGGATAATCCCTGCAGAACCAAAGAAAAGCACAAATTTCAAAACTGTATTTTCGATTATCCTGAATATAGTGCTTCTGATCCTTGTAGGGCTGATGTTTTACATAGCAACTACCAGTGAGACCGATAATATCATTAACTACAGGAAAAACATTACAAATCGATATTCGTCATGGGAGCAGGACCTTACAGACAGGGAAAAAGCTGTAAGAGAAGCTGAAAAAAAGCTTGGCATCGAGGATACTTCGGTCTATTATGAGGATAACGGAACTAATTAGACAGGAGGAACCATCAGTGGACGATTTAAAGATACTTGTTGTTGATGACGAGAGTAGAATGCGCAAACTTGTTAAGGACTTTCTGACCAAGGACGGATATATCGTTCTTGAAGCGGAGGACGGACAGCAGGCACTTGATACATTTTATGCAGATAATGAAATAGCTCTTATAATTCTTGATGTAATGATGCCCAAAAGAGACGGCTGGGAGGTATGCAGAGAGATAAGGACAACATCCAAGGTGCCTATCATCATGCTTACCGCCAAGGCAGAAGAGAGGGATGAGCTGCTTGGATTTGAGCTTGGCGTAGACGAGTATATTTCAAAGCCCTTCAGTCCCAAGATCCTTGCAGCAAGAGTTTCTGCAATTCTCAGAAGAACAACCGGTCAGTCTGTTAACAATCAGGTGATGGAGATCGGTGGAATTGTAGTAAATAAGGTTGCTCACAGTGTTCAGGTCGACGGAAAAGAAGTTGAGCTCAGCTATAAAGAGTTTGAGCTTTTGTCATACTTCTTTGAGAATAAAGGAGTAGCTCTTTCCCGTGAAAAGATACTTAACAACGTTTGGAACTATGACTATTTTGGAGACGCACGTACCATTGATACCCATGTTAAGAAGCTCAGAGGCAAGCTTGGTGAAAAGGGTGAGCTTATAAAGACCATCTGGGGCATGGGCTACAAGTTCGAGGCGTAAGTACCAAATGAAAAAGGGGAAAATCCATTCACTGCGATTTGAGATAAGTGCTGTGTTTATCAGCATTATGGTAGGCACATTTTTAATGTGCCTTGTTGTTAACCTCTTCTTTATGGAGAGATTTTATATCCAGAACAAGAGAGAGGCTATCATAGCTGCTTATAGGAGCATATCTCAGGCAATCGGAAACGGTGATATCACATCAGAAGAATTCGATGTTGAGATCTACCACATCTGTGAGAGATACAATATCGAAATGATAGTTTTGGACGCTGATTCCAAAACGCTTAAGACATCCAGTAATAACGCAGAACTACTTGCCAAGGTCCTGTGGGATAACATGATCACTTCAGCAACAGGAGCTGCGAGTGAGCTTTCTGATAAGACGATCATTGATTACGGCGATGATTACACTCTCCAAATTACCGTTGATAAGGGCACAGGAAGGCAATACCTTGAGATGTGGGGAATTGTCGGAAACGGAAACCTGATCCTTGTCAGGACAACAATGGAGAGTATTAAGGATAACGTATCCATATCAAATACTTTCATGGTATATGTGGCGGTAATTGCCATTGTTGTAGGTTCGGTTCTAATTCTCTATATCTGTAAAAAAGTAACGGACCCGATCAAAAGACTCTACTACATCTCGGATGACATGAAAAAGCTCAATTTCGAAGCAAAGTATGTCCCTGAGAATGAGTACAGAAATGAGATTGATGTTCTCGGTCAGAATATGAACGAGCTGTCTGAAACCCTTGAGAGCAATATCAAAGAGCTCAAAAATGCAAATATAGCACTAAAACGTGATATTGCCCGCAAGGAAGAGATTGATGTGATGCGAAAAGAGTTTTTGTCCAATGTATCACATGAGCTCAAGACCCCCATTGCTCTTATCCAGGGCTATGCAGAGGGACTTAAGGAAGGCATCAATGATGACGAAGAGAGCAGAAATTTTTACTGTGAAGTCATTATGGATGAAGCTTCCAAGATGAATATCATGGTCAAAAAGCTCCTTACCCTCAATCAGCTTGAGTTTGGCAATGACAGTGCCAATATGGAGCGATTTGATATTGTCGACATGGTTTCGAACTACCTGAAATCTGCCTCAATGCTGGCTAAACAGAAGGATGTTACTGTTAAGTTTGATGAGTATCCTCCGATATTTGTATGGGGCGATGAATTCAAGATTGAGGAAGTACTGCAGAATTATTACAGCAATGCCATCAATCATATAGCCGGTGATATGGTAATAGAAGTCAAGATTACCACCACAGAGGACAATCACGTAAGAGTTTCAGTGTTTAATACCGGAGAGCCCATTCCGGAAGACAGCATAGGACATATCTGGGAGAAGTTTTATAAAGTTGACAAGGCAAGAACCAGAGAGTACGGGGGAAGTGGTGTAGGCCTCTCCATTGTAAAGGCCATTATGGAGGGTATGCATCAGAAGTACGGTGTTATAAATTACGATAATGGTGTTGAATTCTATTTTGAACTGGAGACAAAATAGTATGAAAAAATCAAGGTATTTGCAGGCGGCACTAATAGTAGGCTTAACACTCATAATGACAGGATGCGGAGAGAAGTTTCCGGATCTGACTGAGGAACAGTACAAACAGACTGTGGAGTATGCTGCAGGTCTTTTGATGAAGTATTCCAATAACGGTCAGGAGCGACTTGTTGTTGTGGATGTAAAAGAGGTTTTAAAAGAACGTCAGAAAGAAGCTGCAAGAGCCGCAGAGCTTGAACTTGCAAAAGAGAAGGCAGCCAAGAATAAAGCAGAGCAGCAAATACCTACACCGGTTCAGGAGACAGAACCGGTAGAACCTGAAGAGCAGAACCTTACAACGGATCCTGATACAGGAGTTGAAATCGAGCAGACGCAGGGAGAAGAAAGCACAGAGACAGAGGAAAGTACTACTACTGCCGATCCAAATGCAATTGTCCTTTCTTCTGATGAATCTCAGGAGATAATGCAGGATATATTCCTTTCTTATCAGGGGTATATGGTATCAAGTACATATCCTGAGAGCTCCAAGAGCTATGTTGTAAATGCTGACAAGGGCAAGAAGCTTCTTGTTCTTCGTTTCGACCTGTATAATGGCTCGGATTCATCGAAATCAGTAAACATGATCCCTTTGGGACTTAGTTTTAAGATAATCCTTAACGGCAAGGATTTAGGATATTCATCAGTTACATTTTTGCCAAATGACCTCTCATCATATGCGGGAACAATTGATTCAAGAGCTCACGAAAGCGTAGTAGTCCTTACTCAGATAAGCGACAGCGACTCTACAAAGATAGAGAGTTTGGGAATGAATGTTACCATTAAGGGTGAGACAGAGACAGTTATCCTTAAATAAATCGGAGAATGGCAATGATCAAGATCTTATCGGACAGCACATGTGATCTGTCACCTGAGCTGATACAGAAATATGATATAGGCATTATTCCTTTGTATGTAAGACTTGGAGAAAATGAGTATCTGGACGGAGTTAACATAACTCCGGCTGATATATACAAGTGGTCCGATGAAACGGAAAAGACTCCAAGTACAGCTGCTCCAAGTGTTTCTGACATAATAAACATCCTTCATAAATATGATGCGGATGATTTTATAATATTTACGATCTCAGCCTCCATGTCTTCGTGCTACAGCAATTGTATGCTGGCAGCCGAGGAACTTACAATGGAGGATCATATTCATGTAATAGATTCCAAAAACCTTTCAACAGGAATAGGGCTTCTTGTAATTGAAGCTGCTCAAAAGGCCGAGCAAGGTGAGAGTGCAACAGCAATTGTAGACTATATTGAAAAGCTCAGGCCCAATGTCAGAGCCAGTTTTGTTGTCGACACACTTACATACCTCTACAGGGGCGGAAGGTGCTCAGGTGTGGCGGCTTACTTTGGCAATGCTTTAAAACTCCAGCCCAGGATTGCTGTAGTTGATGGCGGTATGAGGCCTGAAAACAAGTACAGAGGACTTCCGAGGAAATATATAAATGATTATGTAAAAGACATGGAAGAGGCACTAAAGAGTGCCAAGAAAGAGAGGGTGTTCATAACCCACTCGGGCTGCAGCAAAGAACTGGTCACCATGGTAAGGCTGTATCTGGCCGGTCTGGGGCGCTTTGATGAGATCATCGAAACCCGTGCGGGAAGCGTTATTTCATCACATTGCGGCCCCGGTACTCTCGGAGTGCTGTTCATAAATGAAGAATAAACAAATTCATTTGCGCTATCCTTTTTAGGATAGCGCTTTTTTATAATGTCTTTATAATTTTCTGCATAATTATTTAAAATAACAACTCGAAAACGGCGTGGTTGCGCCGTTTTTTGATTGCAATTATAAAAACTTTAAAAAAATTTGAAAAATGTTGTTGACATTGTTTTTGGTGGGTGATATAGTAATATTCGTTGCGGCGCTGATGAGTTCAAAACGGCGCAAACGCAGCAGTGGAGCGGGTTCTAGGCTCCTGTACCTTGACAAATAAACAGTAATGCAACCCTGAAAAATTCTAAGAGAATTATTCAGAAGAAACAAACCAAAAGTAATAACGGACAGAACGAAAAGCTAACGTTTTAGTTCTGGCTGGAATTGAACTAACTTATTTAAACGTGAGAGTTCGATCCTGGCTCAGGATGAACGCTGGCGGCGTGCCTAACACATGCAAGTCGAACGGAGTTTACTCGCTGATGAAGCTTCGGCAGAATCTTGAGTAAACTTAGTGGCGGACGGGTGAGTAACGCGTGGGCAACCTGCCTCATACTGGGGGATAG
>NZ_ATVT01000021.1 GCF_000420865.1 Butyrivibrio sp. XPD2006 | reverse complement strand
TTTTTATGAGAGTGACAGGATCCATGCTGGGCCTGCCCATGTCGGATGAATACTTATCTTCAACAAGGTCATATATAAATGACCAGTCAATGGCTTTATCGATAAGACGTAGCATGTGGTCCTGGGGAACCAGGTCATCCATGCTCACAAACTGCATCTGTTCGCGTTTTCTTTCGGTATTAGAAGTCATCATAAAGGCAATCCCCATTCCCAACTTTGATACTTCTATTATACCAGAAAAAGTGCCTCAATCCCAGATAAATACTGGGTTCATGACACTTTTACAAAGAAAAATCCACGGCGAATGCCGTGGACTTTGTCTACAGTCTGAAGGGAGCTGAAATCAGCTCCCTTAAATTTTATCTTCGTTTACGTAAGATCATCAGATGTTCAAAAGCTTGCTGTACTCTGCAAGTGCTCCGTCTGTGTCATGAGCAAGTACTTTCTTGGCAAGGACCTTACCGAGCTGTACACCTTCCTGATCAAAGCTGTTGATGTTCCATACAAAGCCCTGGAACATAACCTTGTTCTCGAAGTGTGAAAGAAGGGCTCCAAGTGACTTGGGATCAAGCTCATCGCCGATGATGATGCTTGAAGGACGTCCGCCCTTAAAGTTCTTGTTGAGATTGTCATCCTTCTTGCCGCAGGCAAATGCTACGATCTGAGCTGCTACGTTAGCGCAGAGCTTCTGCTGGCTTGTGCTGCCCTGGATGTCTACATCGTTCCTGAGCTGGCTGTTCTTAAAGCCGATGAACTGAAGAGGAATGATGTCTGTTCCCTGGTGAAGAAGCTGGTAGAAGGAGTGCTGTCCGTTTGTGCCGGGCTCACCGAAGATAACAGGTCCTGTCACATAGTTTATAGGATCTCCGAAGCGGTTAACGCTCTTTCCGTTTGACTCCATATCAAGCTGCTGGAGATGTGCAGGGAAACGGCTGAGTCCCTGTGAGTAAGGAAGAACGGCTGTGCTCTCGTATCCGAGAACGTTTCTCTCAAATACACCGATAAGAGCATCGAGCATTGCAGGGTTTGTAAGAGGATCTTTTCCTGCTGCAAGCTTGTCTTCCTCAGCTGCGCCGTCAAGGAACTGAGCAAATACTTCAGGTCCGAATGCAAGAGAAAGAACTGCTCCGCCAACACCTGATGTTGATGAGTAACGTCCGCCGATGAAGTCATCCATGAAGAAAGCCTCAAGGTAGTTATCGCTCTTTGCAAGAGGTGATGTCTCTGATGTAACTGCGATCATGTGCTTGGAAGCATCAAGACCTGCGTTCTTGAGTGCATTTATAACAAAAGACTCGTTGGTGAGTGTCTCAAGTGTTGTACCTGACTTGGATACAAGAATAAAGATTGAATGTGCAGCATCTATTTGGTTCAGTACAGCTGAAGCATCATCGGGGTCAACATTGCTGATGAACTTAGCTTCCATCTTGAAGTTGCCTGTTCTGTGAGCCCAGTTCTCAAGAGCAAGGTACATAGCTCTTGGTCCGAGGTCTGAACCACCGATTCCAATCTGAACAACAGTTGTGAACTTCTCGCCCTTTTCGTTTACGATCTCGCCTGAGTGAACCTTCTTAGCAAACTCAGCGATTCTGTTCTGCTCCTTAACGTAGAATTCTCTCTTGTCCACGCCGTCAGCAACTACCTTGTCACCGAGCTGACCTCTGGTGAGCTGGTGAAGAACAAGACGCTTCTCACCTGTGTTGATCACTTCGCCGTTGTAAAGAGCCTCAAACTTCTCTGAGAGCTGAGCCTCTTCTGCGAGCTTTTTAAGAGCGCCGAGGATTTCGTCATTAACCTCTTTTGCTGCGTAGTTGAAAGAAAGACCTGCTGCCATGGGTACAGAATACTTCTTAACTCTGTCAGCTCCGCTTTCTCCGGACATAACCTCCTGAAGGTTAACCCTGGAAACATTAGAGAGTTCCTTAAAGGAATCAAGGGTATCAAGATTGTTCCAATTGATCATTATTAAAGCCTCCATATTATCGTGTGGAAAACGTTTTTTTATCCGCATTAAAGTGTAGCATGGAGAAAGTCTCATATCAAGCAAAAGAACTATAAAAAATATCTTAAGTTGCCCCAAAATATGATATACTTAATTATGGCTTAGGGGGACACAATGAGATTTCGTACAAAACTCTTAATTACGTCCTTGGCGATAGTGATCATTCCTCTTCTTTTGGCCGTCGGTACATTCATGGGCTTTGGCCGCTATATGGCTTATAAGCAGCAGCTGCAACAGTATTCCACAGTATTGGACTACGGTATGATCTCCGATCCGGGTGGTACGTTTGCGGAGATGACTGATGAGCTGGTAAAAGAGATCGCCATCAATATGTTATCTAATCCATTTATCCTGGAAAACGAACAATTTCTTTCGGACCTGGATGCTCAGGTGGAATCAAGATATTCATTCATCATAGTCAAGAAGGGCAATGAGCTTTATTATGCTGCCAGCAGAGACAAGGCCAAGGCGGTCATCAATGAACTTCCCGGCTATGGTAACAGTATCGAGGGCATATATTATACCTCCTCCAAGCATCTTGTAAGACAGATCGACTTTCTGTTTTCCGATGGGAAAAGAGGTAGTCTGTACTTTATATCTACAATTCGAACAGCACTTACTACTTCGTTAGTGATCTACATGTGTGTTGCGATAATCCTGATATTGCTGCTGACCAGTTTGCTGCTTACTATGTGGCTGGGACGAAGCTTCTTCAGACCTATAAATCAGCTCAACATTGCAATGCAACATATTAAGGATGGAAACTTCGATTTTGTACTGCCGACGGATGCCAAGGAAAAGGGCGAGATTGGCGCCATGTACCGCAATTATGAGGACATGAGACTTCGTCTTAAGGAATCCGCGGAAGAGAAGATTGAGAGGGAGAAGCAGAACAAAGAGCTTATCAGTAATATCTCCCACGACCTGAAGACGCCGATCACTGCTATCAAGGGATACTCACAGGGCCTTTTGGAGGGCGTTGCAGACAGTCCTGATAAGCAGAAGAAATACATTAAGATCATTAATAGCAAGGCCAACGATATGAATAACCTTATTAATGAACTTACATTGTATTCGAGCATTGATAACAACAGAATCCCTTATAATTTCACCAAGATAAATGTCGGCGAGTATTTTGGGGATTGTATAGATGAGATTGGTGCTGACCTTGAGAGTAAATCCATCAAGCTTAATTACTCCAATCTTACTACGCCGGATACGATGATCGTTGCCGATGCCGAGCAGATCAAGAGAGTGGTCAACAACATAGTCAGCAACAGCGTCAAGTATCTCGGAAGAGATGACGGAACCGGACAGATTGATATAAGGATCCTTGATGAGCTCGATTCTGTGAGAGTCGAGATAGAGGACAACGGAAAGGGCATAGCTCAGAAGGATATCCCCAATATCTTCGACAGGTTCTACAGAACGGATTCCTCCCGTAACTCCAAGCAGGGCGGAAGCGGAATCGGTCTTTCAATCGTCAAGAAGATCATTGAGGACCACGGAGGATATATCTGGGCAACAAGCCATGAAAATGAAGGTACCTGCATGCACTTCGTGCTCAGGAAGTACGTTGAGTTTGCAGATAGCTCTGATACAGTAACCGTAGCTAATGAAACACAATAATCCATAGAAAGGCAGAGAGGGTGTATGAGTAGAATACTTATTGTTGAGGATGAAGAGGCGATTGCTGACCTTGAGAAGGATTATCTTGAGCTTAGCGATTTTGAGGTAGCAATTGAGAACACAGGTGATGCCGGACTTGCAACTGCACTGGCAGAGGATTTCGATCTTGTTATACTTGATCTTATGCTTCCGGGAATGGACGGCTTTGAAGTATGCAAGCGCATCAGAGAAAAGAAAGACGTGCCGATCCTTATGGTATCAGCCAAGAAGGATGACATCGATAAGATAAGAGGACTGGGACTTGGAGCTGATGATTATATCACAAAGCCTTTCAGCCCTTCAGAGCTTGTTGCCCGTGTTAAGGCACACATGGCAAGATATTCAAGACTTGTCGGCTCAGGACATGAGAACAACGATTTCGTTGAGATCAGGGGACTGAAGATCGACAAGACAGCAAGACGTGTATATGTAGATGATCAGGAAAAGAGCTTTACAACCAAGGAGTTTGATCTTCTTACATTCCTTGCTGAGAATCCTAACCACGTATTTACCAAGGAAGAGCTCTTCCGCAAGATCTGGAACATGGATTCAATCGGAGATATTGCTACCGTAACAGTACATATCAAGAAGATCCGTGAGAAGATCGAATATGATACATCCAATCCTCAGTACATTGAGACAATCTGGGGTGTGGGATACAGATTCAAGGTATGATGAATGACAAGCAGCATAGATTATCTTTATGAAGACGAGGATCTTCTTGTATGCCACAAGATGGCAGGTATGGCAACGGAAGGCGCCAGGGCAGGAAGGATGGACCTTGTAAGCGCAGCAAGAAACTATCTTGCTCGCAGAGATAGGATGAATACCAAAGGGCGGCAAAGAAATTTGCCGCCCTATGTTGCTACTGTGAACAGACTGGATCAGCCTGTTGAGGGTGTTATTGTGCTGGCCAAAACAAAAAAGGCGGCTTCCGATCTGGCGCAGCAGATAAAAGAGCACAGGACCGATAAGTATTACTATGCCCTTTGCTATGGCATTCCCTATGAAAAGAAAGGGCATCTGACGGATTACCTTATAAGACGGGCGGACAATGGTCTTGCTGATATTGCAACAGATGATAAGGTGGAAACAATAGGCGGAGAGCCCAAGAAGGCTGAGCTTGAATATGAGGTGATAGCTACAAAAGATGAAACGGCTCTTTTGCGAATACATCTTCTTACAGGGCGCTTTCACCAGATAAGGGTTCAGCTGGGGAGCAGAGGCTATCCTGTTCTTGGTGATGACAAGTACGGGAATGAAAAGAGCAGAGAATATACCATGAAGGCGGGAATAAAAGATGTCTGCCTTGTGGCTTATAAGTATGTCTTTAAACACCCTTCCACCAAAAAGAAAGTGGAGTTTGAGATAACACCAAAGAATGCTGCCATAGGAGAATTACTACATTGCGAAAATACTTGACCCGGGGTTATCTGATAATAATGTGCACCATCCTCCCTCTTTATATGAAGGAAGGCTACTACATGCTGGGGGAGAGCAAGGGCGTTTTGTACCTTGGCGTAAGCTCAGTATTTGCGCTTTTACTAATATTATTTGAGAACAAAAGACTCTTTGACGGAGTCATAAAAGAAAGCTTTGTTACTTACGCTGCCTTTGCCTTTTTATTTTCAAATGTCTTAAGCTTCTTATTCTCTATTAATAAAACAGTTTCTTTCTTTGGCCTTGAGGGCTGGAGAGGAGGCTTTCTGACTGTATTTCTCATGCTGTTTTTCATACTTGTGCTCTCTTTTTCGGAGCGCTTTTCCAAGTATATGATCGCAGCACTTCTTATAACTCCCACCCTTGAATTCGTTCTTGGGATACTCGGGAGATTCAGGATTTATCCGGTTCAGATCGCCAATCAGAACAATTCATTTGTAGCCACCATAGGTAACGTCAACTGGTATGTGGGCTTTCTTTCGGTATTTGTGCCTTTGGGGATAGGACTTTGCTACACGGAAAAGCTCTTTTCCCGGACCTTCTTCCTGCTGGCTTTGTATGAGGTCCTGGGACTTGTGGCAACATTTACGCAGGGGAGTGAGAGTGGAGCACTGGTTCTCATTGGGGCGTTTGTTGTGCTGATGCTTAGAAGTCTTGGCAGCAGAAAGGGCTTTTTGAAGATGACGGTCCAGTTTTTTATACTGGGACTTTCCATGGAGATCGTGGATATACTGATGCTTTTCTTTGGTAGTCTGTACAATTATCAGAGTAACCTGCTTGTCAGCTTCTGCGGCGGGTTCAAAGGGCTGATACTTATGGCGGCAGCTTTTTTTCTGTACAGACTGTCAAGGCTTTTTGAGGAAATAAGCGCAAAGTGGAGAGGAAAGCTCTATACTGAGATACTGATTGTTGCGCTCTTTGTCGGAATCCTGGCAGCAGGATACTGGCTTTACTCAAATTTCAGCTATAACTTTGGTAACGGTAGAGGTCTTATCTGGAGCATCAGCGCTGATATGTTCAGGACTCTTTCGCCCTGGCGCAAGATCGTGGGTGTGGGACAGGACGGTTTTTATACTTATGCGTATTCCGTTCCTGAAATAGCAGATTCACTGCTGAATACTTTCCCGGGTAATGTGCTTACCAACGCACATTGCGAGCTTCTTACCATGCTTATAGAGAGAGGCCTTCTGGGAGTTGTCACCTATCTCTTCTTTATAAGTACTGTTCTGTGCACTTTTTTCAAAAACAAAAAGGAGCGCGCAGCAACAATCTGCGCACTCCCTGTAATAGCATATTTTCTTAATTCAATTGTTTCATTCCAGGCGGTCACATCGACGCCTTACCTTATGCTGGTCATAGGTATTGGCATTTGTGCCTGCAGAGAAGATATCACTTAAAACTCGGAACCGGAATGTCTTCGTCCAGCTCATGGAAGAAGCTTCTGGTCCTGATGATCCCGGCAAGGGCGTCCTTATATTCATATAAGAAGCGCTCGCTAATGTTTTCTTCGCCGTACATCTGGCATCTGCCCGCATACGCATTTAATACGGATACATAGTGTTTGTCCTGATTAAACACATTGAATATCTCGTCTTTTCTTCTTCTTGGATGCTTGGAAGCAAACTTCCTGATGTCCAGCTGAAGATCTACAGCCAGGGCCTTCTCTCTTTTTCTTACATTGTGCAGCAGTTCTTCATATTTATCGTCATCTATTTTCTGAAAACGATCAATGAACTCCAAACAACATGCGTGGTCAGGTAAAAGAAGTCTCACTCTGTCTTCCCCGTAAACTTCCTCGATCTCTGCAACCACGGGCGGATCAAGTGGTTTTCCACTGTAATCCAGAAGTATAACCTTGTCCCCTTTTTTATACATTTACACCTCCTTGAAACCAAGTATTTTTAGCGGTGTTTCCCTATTTCTAGTATATCATAATTACGCATCATTTTTTCTTTATATCTGTTTTAAGTTATTTTTAGGCAGAGCTTATAGAATGAAATCATCAGGAACACAAAAACGCAGAAAACGGAGAGAGAAAAATGGCAGGTTTTAAGGATGTATTCCAGAGAATAGAAGTGAAATATCTGTTGGATGATATGCAGTATACGGAGCTGAGGAAACGGCTGGAAAATATGGCAGCGGTTGACAGCTACGGAAAGACATCCATCTTAAATATATATTTTGATACACCGGATTATAAGCTGATCGAAAGGTCACTGGAAAAGCCGATCTACAAGGAAAAGCTGAGGCTTCGCACCTACGGTGTGGCAGATGATGACACCAATGCTTTTATCGAGATCAAGAAAAAGTATAAGGGTGTTGTCTACAAGAGAAGAATTTCGATGCCGTATGCTGAGGCCATGGACTACCTTGTAAATGGCAAAAGACCTAAGGAAAGATCACAGATATCCGACGAGATCGATTATTTCCTCAAGTATTACAAGGGGATAAGACCGGCGATGGCTATTTCCTACGACAGGATAGCAATGGCAGGGATAGAGGATCCGGATCTTCGTATCACCTTTGACACAAACATCAGATGGCGAACAGATAAGCTGAGCCTTACGGAGGGCAACAAGGGAAAAGACATTCTGCTTCCCGGACAGCACCTGATGGAGCTCAAGATAGCGGGAGCTATGTCAATTGAACTGGCAAAGATCCTGGATGAACTTAACATAAGAAAAACCTCTTTTTCCAAATACGGAAAAGGATATGTGGAGTATATGTACGGCGAAGACGCCAAAGAGAAAAACAAAAGCAATATCGCGAACTTTCGCAGAGCAGTTTAAGAAACATACACACATTGTTTAGATTAAAAAGGAGAATAAAGAAATGTCTTTTACAGATTTACTTTTCGGAACCATTATCACAAACAGCACAGTGACAGGTGCATCATTTATGATCGCCACAGTATGTTCACTGGTGATCGGTGTTTTTATAGCATTTATGTACACGATCAAAAACAGCTATTCAAAGAGCTACATCATTACACTGGCACTTCTTCCGGCAATAGTTCAGATGGTGATCATGATGGTCAATGGTAATATCGGAGCAGGTGTCGCAGTAGCCGGAACATTCTCGCTTGTAAGATTCAGATCTGCACCCGGAACAGGAAAAGAGATCACAAGCATTTTCCTTGCCATGGCAGTAGGTCTTGCTACAGGAATGGGATATATCGGACTTGCAGCAATATTCGCAGTCATTATTACCCTTGCCAACCTGATCCTTATCGGAAGCGGTTTTGGGAACGGATCTGCTGAAGAAAAGACACTTAAGATCACTATACCTGAAGGACTTGATTTTGAAGGAATCTTTGATGATATTTTTGCAAGATACACAACCAAGGCTGAGCTGTGCGAGGTTAAGACTTCCGGAATGGGAAGTCTCTACAAGCTCAATTACAGCATAGTCATGAGAAACAGAGCGTCAACAAAGGGAATGATCGATGAGATGAGACAGAGAAACGGAAATCTCGAGATAAGCTGCTCAAGACCTGTAGCAATAAAGGCAGAGGAGCTCTGATACAAATAAGTTTTTAACTGATAGTTTGAATATAAAAGGCCGTTAGATCCGAATAAGTTGTCTAACGGCCTTAAACTTTGCTATTTTGCTGCGGTTTTCTGAATGCTTTTGGGGAGCTGGGCAGGGAGCGTAACAACAAATCTTATTATCCTGTCGCCGTCCTTAAGTGCCTGTATATCTCCTCCATGGGATTGTGCGATGGCTCTTGCCACTGAAAGTCCGATTCCATAGCCGCCTTTTTCGCGGCTTCTTGAAGTATCAGCTCTGTAGAACCTGTCAAAGAGTCTGTCCAGGTTTCCTGAAGGCATGTAATCTGTGGTATTTGATACTTCCAAAGTAATGTTTTTGTCTTTTGATAGGATCACATTGATGCTGCCCCTTTCATCTGAATACTTCATGGCGTTGTCAAGAAGCAGGGAAGTCAGCTGGTTTATGGCGTTTTTATCGCCGGTTATGTGAATGCCGTCTTCTATATTCATCATGTAGTTCTTGGATGAGGATTCAGCAATTGCCTCAAAAGACGTTGCAGTCTCTTTTACAGTACTGCTCATATCAAAGTCGGTGTAGACAACGTGCATTCTCTCTTCATCCATCCTTGAGAGAGTAAGAAGATTCTTGACCAGGGAGTTCATTCTCTTTACCTGGTTTCTGATACTGTCTGTCCACTCGCTCTTTCCCGATTCAAGCTCCAGGACATCTATGTTGGCAGATATAATGGCAAGCGGAGTTTTCAGCTCATGGCCTGCATCAGTGATGAATCTCTTTTGCTTTTCCATGGATTCAACGGCTGGGGCAACAGCCTTTCCGGAGAAGAGGAAAACTAAAACAAACATTGCAACAAGGGTAAAGAGACCGATGAGCAGGGACTGCAGAAGAAGTCTGTAAACGTTTATAAGCGATGCACTCAGATCACTGAATACAAGAATCTTTGTGCTGTCCGAGTTGCTTCCGAGCTTATATCTGAAGGTGTCATAAAAACCTTTCTCTTTCCCCGTCCCGTAGATTTCAACGGCAGCAGCTGTGGCTTCATCTTCTGATACGGAAGCTATGTGTGAGGTGTCTACTTCAATGATGCTTCCTGATCCATCAAAGCGTGCCCAGAAATATCTGGTCTGGAAAGGCATCTCCATTGAACGCATATTGTTGAGACGATCAAATCCAAATGGTTTGTCCTGCCTTGGTGGCTGCATTCCTCCTCCACCGTTTTGCATGCCCGGGAAGAGGCCGTTGTTGGTGGTGAGAATAGCAAGATGATTGTCCGCATCCCTGACAATCTGGGAAATGTTGACAATATTAATGACGGCGATCATGATCACCAGGATCACCAAAAGAGACAGCATAGCTGTTATAACGAATTTCTTTCGAAGTTTATTTACCATAATTGTTCCTCTACAGCAGTATCAGGAAATCTCGTTTATGGAATAACCTACACCTCTCGAAGCCTTGATCTCGCATGTGGCTTCAAGGGATGAGAGCTTTTTTCTCAGGTTCGAAATATATACCCAGACTACATTTACGTCTGCTTCTCCGTCGGACCAGATCCTGTCCATAAAGTTGTCTACGGAGATTATCCTTCCGGGGGATGTCATGAGCATCTCCATCATCTGGAATTCTCTGCCTGAGAGATGGATCTTGTCGTGATCCGGAGTACACAGGTCATATCCGGCTCTGTCCAGAGTGAGGTTTCCGCAGGAAAGGTTCGCCGGAGCAAAATCCTCTTTTCTTCTGAGCATGGCTCTTACTCTCGCAAGGAGTTCTCCCATATCAAAGGGCTTGGGCAGGTAGTCGTCTGCACCAAGGTCAAGGCCTTTTATACGGTCGTCGACCTCTGTTTTGGCAGTAAGGAAAAGAACGGGGGTGGAGAGGCCTTTCTCTCTGATCTTCTTAAGTACTTCCATTCCGTCCATTCCGGGCATCATGATATCAAGGATTATGCCGTCATAATCTCCCGTCAGGGCATAGTCCAGGGCATCGGTTCCGTTATAAACTGCATCTACGGTGTAATTGCTGTGTTTAAGGATGGCTACAAGAGCGCTGACCAGCTCTTTCTCGTCATCAGCCAGAAGTAGTTTCATGGGCAGATCCTCCTGCTATTAATTTTATCACAAGTTAACCCGCAGCGCCCGCTATGGAATGAGCTTTACTTATAGGTTTTCTCCACAGGCGGATAAGGAAGAGCGTTCCTCTTACGCAAAGGTCAGCGCACATGGCGATCCATACTCCGGGAAGTCCGAGGACCGGTGCAAGAAAGAATGCCAGGGTGAGACGCACTGCCCACATGCTTATGAAGTTTATGATCGAAGGTCCAAGGGTATCGCCGGCTCCCCTGAACACACCTGTTGCGACAATTGATGCTGCAAAGAGAGGCTCAGCAAAAGCTTCTATTCTGAGAACGCGAGCTCCCAGTGCCTGGATCGCGGGATCCGGCGTAAGGAAGCCAAGGATTGAAGGCGCAAATATGTACATCAGTATTCCGGTTCCGGTCATAACAAGCATTCCGAGTATTGTGGCAAGCCATCCAAGGCGCTGTGCCAGTTTGTTTCTGCCGGCTCCAAGACTCTGCCCTATAAGGGCTGTTGCGGCGCTTGCGATTCCGTAGCCCGGCATGTAGCAGAGGCTCTCTGCGGATACCGAGAAGGAGTTGGCTGCAAGAGCTGTTACTCCAAGAGGAGATACGATCCTTGTGCAAAAGACATATCCCCAGCCCATGATGCCCTGCTCTATAGCAAAGGGAATCGCGATGTGGAGGGCTGCCTTTAGCTCTTTTGCCGTAAACGGGATCTTATCCTCGGCTCTGAGATGAAGGATCGGGGACTTGGCAAGCAGGATAAACAGGAGCGTAAGTGCAACTATACCTTGAGAAATGGCAGTGCCCAGAGCTGCGCCTGCAACACCAAGGCCAAAGCCGGGAAAATATACCTGTGATCCGAAAAGTGCAATGTATCTTGATGGGAAGATGAGCAGGAAATTAAAAAAGACATTCAAAAAACATCCCACAACATTTAAAATGCTGGGAGTTCTGATGTTACCGCTGCACTGAAGCATTCCGGAGGACACAGCGTTTAGATTGGACACCGGGAGTGAAACCGCAAATATGCTAAAGTAAATTGCTGCCTCGCGGGCAATCTCAGGGGTACCTCCGAGCCAGTAGGGAAGGAAGCTGCTGATGGCGAAGCAGATCAGACCAATGAATGAGCTAAAAACAAGGACTGATACTATTCCGTGTTTGTTAATGGCTCTTGCCTGTGCAAATTTCTTGGCGCCGATGTTGTGTGCCACCTGAACGGTAAAACCCATGGTCACTGCACGACAAAGACCACCGATCAGCCAGGTCGTTGAGGATACAAGCCCTATGGCTGCCGATGATGATGGGCCAAGACGCCCTACCATTGACTGGTCAACATATTCCATTATGACAGTGGAAATCTGGGAAAGTATGGCGGGGATACTCAGCATCGCAATGATATAGAGCTGATCCCGCAGAGTAATTTCGCTGCCGTTTCGTATTTGTTCAAAATAATCTCGTTTCATCGGATTTAGTATAGCATAAGAGGCGAAAAATGTTATTATATTAAAAAGTTAGGACCGCCTATTTTATGAAAACAGGAAGAAAGAATAATGATTTTATTTTTTGATGTGGACGGAACTCTGTGGGACTACAAGAACTACATTCCGGAGAGTACGAAAAAAGCCATTAAGCTGGCACAGCAGAACGGTCATAAATGCTTTATCAATACAGGAAGGGCAAGGGCTTTTGTCTATAATAAGGAACTTCTGGGAATTGGATTTGACGGAATTGTTTCCGCCTGCGGATGCATGATCGAATATGAAAATAAGGTTATTTTCAATAAGCTTATGAGCCGGGATGAAGGGATAAGAACTGTGGAGACTATCAGAAGGCACGGCTTTAAGGCTATTTTGGAGGGGCCGACTTATCTTTACATGGACAGACCTGATTTCGCGGATGATATGTTTGGCCAGAAGGTTATCAGGGAGATGGGTGAAAAGCTTCTTGGGATCACAGACAGCTGGGGCGATTGGGAGATGAACAAGCTTTCCTGCATTTGTGACAGTCCTACCAGGGATGAATGCTTTGAAGAACTCTCAGATATCTATGACTACATGTTGCACACAGATACTATCGTAGAGATGGTACCGAAGGGTTTTAACAAGGGAACCGGAATACAGGAAGTATGTGAGCTTCTGGGCTGTGACATAGCAGAAACAGTAGCATTCGGAGACAGCATCAATGACAAGGAAATGCTCGAGATGGCCGGAACCTCTGTAGTCATGGGAAGAGCACCGGAAGATGTCAAAAAATTGGGAACTATTGTAACGGAAAACCTCGAAGATGACGGTATATGGAGCGCTTGCAGGAAACTAAATTTATTTTGAAATTAGGGGTTAAGATTCCTTTTCGCCTGCCGATATTATTATTGCAGATTTGGTAGAGGAAAGGATTCCTAATATTATGATGGATTTTGGTTTTCTGGCAGCAGCCAACAGCATAACGAATACATATCTCAATCAGAATTCTTCAGGCAGCGCAGTAGCAGCAGTAGGCGTACTGGATGATGAGACCAAGAAGAAATTCGGAGAACAGTTTGCTGAGGCCTATGACTCAATGCTTGCAACCAAAATGCTTGGAGAGAATATGCGTCAGAGCTACGAAGCAGCGCATTCGGATGATCTAAAGTTCCATGCAAACCGTCTGGGATACTCTATCGACAACAGAGTTATTGACATGCTTCAGATCCAGCTTTCAGATGATATGACAGCTAAGGTTAACAGTGCAATGAACAATGCACTTGAGAACATGATATAATAAGCTGACATGAAAAAAGTCAGTTTTAGAAGATTTTTAATTTGTGTCCTGCTCATAGGCAGTGCGATTTTCAATGTCGCTGCGTGGATGAGCAGGTCTTTTTCTGATTATTACACTGATAATATTTTTCCTGTGATAACAAGTCTTTACGGGAGATTTACCAGTCTTTTTCGTGTGTCCGTAGGTGAGAGGCTGTTGATTCTGCTCCCGGTTCTCCTGATACTTTTTGTGATATCTCTTTTTATAAAAAAAGACTTTGCCGGGATATACAGAAGAGTGCTGGCGCTGGTACTTTCTGTGGTGGTTGCCGTGATGTCTTTAAACTGCTTTGTGCTTTATCATTGCACGCCTCTTCGGGTTTCAGATACGGAAAAAGAAGAGTATTACCTCGATGATCTGGCAACGCTCAGGGATTATATTGTAACTAAGTGCAACGAGCTCTCTGAACTTATGCCGAGGGATGCTGACGGAAATGTAATATACGAAGGCGATATGAATGAGACTGCAAGGGCAGCTATGGCCGGAATCGAGGGAGAGTACAAGAGGCTCGGGGGATATTATGTTAGGCCAAAGGCACTGACTTTTTCGGGATTTATGAGTCAACAGTACATGCAGGGCTACTACTTTCCTTTTTCAATGGAAGCCAATTACAACGACGAGATGTATATAATGAACAAGCCCTTCACCATGTGCCATGAGCTTGCTCACACCCATGGATATATCTATGAGGACGAGGCCAATTTTCTTGGATTTTTATCCTGCATAAAATCAGATGACCCTGTCTTTGTCTACAGCGGATATCTTGGAGTACTGAACTACGTGAACAATGATTTTTACAAGGCTGTGGATAAAGAGGTGTACAAGTCCCACGTGGCAATATCCGACAAGGTTCGCTATGATGACCAGTTCCTTACGGATGAAGCCTGGGAGAGGGTTGAAAAGAGGGCAATCTTTAATACCAAGACCGTCAGGAAGGCAGCAGATACGTTCATTGATACCAACCTTAAAGTCAACGGAGTTTCTGCGGGAAAGGTCAGCTACACCCACGTGGTTTCGCTGCTTCTGGACTATTACAGGCAGAATCCGTATAATTGAGTTCGAGTATTTTATTTATCGGGAGTAAACATGAAGATTAAAAAGAAATCCATTCTAATGATGATTGCTGTTATGGCTCTTTTACTGGTGGGCTGCAGACCATCCGACGAGAAGCTTTCTGAGGCAGAACAGGCCAGAAGCCTTCTTATGCAGGTCAAGCAGACAGCAGAGGATACATACCTTGATATCTCAGATACAACGATGCGCAGTTCTTTGGATGAGCTGGCTCTCAAGGAAGCTGAGATAGAGCAGCTGGACTTTACAAAAATGAGCGACAAGAAGATTGATGAGGTCCTGCCAACTATAGCAGAGCTTACGGACAGCTATCAGAATCTGGGAAAAGATCTGTCGGCAATCCTTACTGATGAGACGGGAGTAAAGGAAGAAAAGGCAAAACACAAAGGCCTTGATGCTTATTTTATTAATAAGACGGGAATGAATCTTTCCAAGATAGTTTTACATGACATTACCGCTGATACCTACAGTGACAATTACATAGGAGACGGCGTTACACTCCTTGCCGGGTACACACTCATGGGCGTTTCACTGGATATCTATTCAGACAGCAGTGAGTGGGAGTTTGTCATCACTGATGACGTGAACAATGAGTACACATTAAGCTGCGAGAGCCTTAGGGGAGAGGCTTTGGACGGAGCATCTATTGTACTTACCTATGATTCCAAGGAAGCCGTCGGAACAGCAACACTTGGGGGATACTTCCCCGAGCCGGAGCCTGTAGAGACAGAAGAAGGTGCAGCTGAGGGGGCTGCAGAGGATGCTTCTGCTGATGCGAGCTCAGAAGGTGGAAATTAAGACAATTGAGGAGATAAAGTATGATAAAAAGAACACTTACAGGGGTACTGCTTTGCAGTATCTTGCTCTGCGGATGCGGTAAAGAGGCAGTTATTGAGGATGTAAATGCAGCAGCGGCTGCTACTTCCGAAACAGTACAGGAAGTTGTTAATACCGATAATGCACAGGCAGATGTGAGCGTTGAAAATGTGCAGGAAGATGTGGGTACAGAAAAAGAGCCGGAGGCTGCAAACTCTGCAACCGTAGATGAGAACAATGACGCTGCCGGCGGCGGACGCACAGAGCATGCTTCAGTCGATTACAGCAGTATTGTTCCGTTATCTGTCAGTAACCCTCAGGAGTATGCAAAGCTTACCGATGAGCTGCACGCTCTGAATGAAAAGCTTACTACTATGGATTTTAATACCATTGAATATCGTGAGACAAAATGGGCTATTAACGATCTGAACGAGAAAATCTACGAGGGTATCGCAGGTAAGCTTATAGGCAGCGATATTTCGATGGAGGATTTCGGTGGCACAATTATCGAGTATAACACTGCCACTAATCCAACCTTTGCCGATGATTATGTGCATGGAGAAGAGTTCAGCTCTGAACTTGAGGAAGGTGATACGGTAATGGTTTTCGGAACCCTTCCCTTTAAGGTTGAGAGAGTCTATCATAACGACAAATTTGATCCTGAGAGAGTAACATCATATCAGCTGAGCTATGAGCACAACTATGAAAAGAAACTGGAGACAAATCTCTCGGGAATTCTGGGGAAATATACTTCTGCCGGATTTGAATACGAAGGCCAGAAATATGAGGTTGTATGGCATGGGGGAAGAGAAAATGTAAAAACAAACCTGGATACTATTATAGATGGTGCATATTCTCTGAATTCATCTCATAAAACTCTGGGGGCGAATGTGCCTACAATCTACAGAAGAATCTCAGTTGGTGACTATGTTGAGCTTCAAAACCTTCAGGTCGGACAGAACTGGTATTTTGGCGACTGGAAGATAGACAAGAACGGTGAGCTGTATGAACTCAATGAGTCTACAGGTATGTTCAATATAGATGATATCTCCACCGGACACTGCACGATTACACTGGATAGCGAGGACAGATACCTGGATCACGCCATACTCGATATATCCTGGATGGATCAGCAGGGTAACACAATAACATATGTATACCACCTGGATGCGGGCTGGCATGCTTATAAACTGGGAACATATCCCCAGTCAATCAAGTTCTACTACGGCTGACAAATGAGTCACCGGGGACGTTTCATTTTGACTCAAAAAAAGACCGTGGCGTTTAATGCGCCATGGTCTTTTTACATTTACTGCAGTATCCGTATATTTCAAGATGATGACCTGTTACTTCAAAACCCGGAAGGGTTGTCTCGAGGTCTTTTGATATCTCGTGAAGCGGGCATGTGGCAATGGTGAACTTCTCGTGGCAATTAAGACATACAGCATAGTGCCTGTGGGTCTGCTTTTTGAGTTCGTAAACCGCGTTATCCTCTGTGGTGAGAACGGATTTTTCTATCATTCCGGCTTTCTCAAAGGCCAGGAGATTCCTGTAAACTGTGGAGAAAGCATACATCTCTTTTGAAGCCTTCTCATTAAGTGCGCTGTATATCTCAGCAGCCGAGAGGGGCTCATCTGCCAGGTAGAGAACCTTGTAGATATCAATTCTCTGGCGAGTCTTCTTGACTCCCTCAGGCCAGTTCTTTTCAATTGTTTCATCAAATGAATGAGAGTGTATCTTGTGTGTCATGTCTTTACCCCATATTACTGTCAAAGGGTGATTCCGAGAACATCAATAAGAAGTCCGGAGACAGTTCCGATTAAAAACAGAAGTATAGCTACGTTAAAGTTGACCTTTTTCTCGGGATTGACTCTAAAGAGTACAAGAAGTCCGATTCCGGCGCCAACGAGGAGTCCTGACATCATGGTTCCCAAGGTTATCATCTGGTCAAGATAGAGCGTTGTGATGATAACTGAAGGAGCACAGTTGGGGATAAGTCCGATGATTCCTGCCAGGATATGGCTCACAACCGGGTTTGTCTTAAGGAGCATGGACAGGTGCTCTTCACCGATCACTGTGATAACAATATTGAGCAAAAGTGTGAGTACAAGTACGAAAAGGAAGATATGAAGGGTGTGAACAAAAGCTGATTTAGCCATTCCCTTAAGAGTTGTATCTTCTTCATCGTCGCAGTGGCAGTGCTCTTTTTCGCAGAGTTCATTTATCCTCACGGGATCTTCTGATCTTTGTCCGTGAGCCTTATGAAAGGCGTGAACAGCAAAATCAATGATAAATCCGGCAATGATACCGATAACAGCCTTGAGGGCCAGGATCTTGATCATGGTCCCTACAGGGAAGTGCTCTGAGATAAGAAGAGGAATCATCTCGTCTGAGGTTGAGAGATAGATTGCTATCAGTGTACCCATAGTGATGACACGTCCGGCATAAAGGTTTGAAGCTGCTGCCGAGAATCCGCACTGTGGGAATACTCCGATAAGTCCGCCGAGAAGAGGACCAAAGTGCTCGGTCTTCTGAACTATATTTTCTGTAAACTCAGCTGTTCTGTGCTCTAAATATTCCATTACCAGATAAGTCAGATAAAGAAATGGCAGTATCTTAACTGAGTCTATGACTGCATCCAATACAATATCGATAATAACGTCCATTGTTGTCTCCTTGTTGTTTGCTGGCAAATGCAAATGCAAATCATTTGCATTTAAAATTCTGACAAAAAAATACCAGCTCATTGCTGGTTTATCAAAAGCGGGTGATGGGAATCGAACCCACGTATCCAGCTTGGAAGGCTGGTGTTCTACCATTGAACTACACCCGCGTGGTGCTGACAAGAACATATAATAAACAACTTTTACCGCTATGTCAAGCAATTTATTTTAAACTTGCAGCGCATATAGTTTGACAAGCGCAGTATAGTGGTGTTATTATTTTTCCTACCAAGTTAGTAGGAATTACGAAAGGAAGTTTTGACTATGTCTGAGAACGCATTATTACAGGTAAAAGACCTCTCGGTTTCAATCGACAATGAGTTGCCGATTCTTCATAATATCAATCTTGAGATCAAACCCGGAGAAACTCATGTACTAATGGGACCCAACGGAGCAGGTAAGTCCACACTGGGCTATACACTTATGGGTAATCCTCATTATTGTGTAACCGAAGGAAGCATTTTGTTTGAGGGTCAGGATATTACTGATCTGTCCGCTGATAAAAGAGCTAAAGCCGGAATGTTTTTATCATTCCAGAACCCACACGAGGTTCCGGGAATTTCAATGAGCAGCTTTATCAGAAATGCAAGCCACGCACAGACAGGCGCACCTGTTAAGCTTCTTGCATACAAAAAAGCTCTTAAAGGTGCTATGGATGTTCTTTCCATGGACGAGGCTTATGCAGACAGAGATTTAAATGTAGGATTTTCCGGCGGTGAGAAAAAGAAAGCGGAGATCCTTCAGCTTCTTATGCTCAACCCCAAGCTTGCAATTCTTGATGAGACAGACTCAGGTCTTGATGTAGACGCTGTTCGTACTGTTTCAAAGGGTATTGAGGAGTATCAGAAGAAAAAGGACGGAGCACTTCTTATAATTACTCACAGCACCAAGATATTGGAGTCACTTCACGTTGATTACACACACGTCCTTGTTAAGGGAAACATTGTTCACACAGGCGACGGAAGTCTTGTAGATGAGATCAATGCAAACGGATTCGAGAGATTTGTGAAAGAGGATTAAGATGGCTGAAACTAACAACAAGCAGGTTGTGGCCGATATCGACCGCAGCTTATACGATTTTAAGGATGTAGAGAGCGAAAAAGACTTCTACCGTATGGCTGAGGGACTTACCGAGGAGACTGTCCTTAAGGTGTCCGAGGAAAAGAACGATCCTGAGTGGATGCGCGATTTCAGACTTGAGTGTCTTAAGCTCTACAACGATATAAAGGTACCTGACTGGGGCCCCAGTATTGAAGGCCTCGATATGGACAAGATTTCTTCCTATGTCAGACATAAGTCCGACATGAAGGGCAAGTGGGAAGATGTTCCTGAGGATATCAAGAACACATTCGAAAGACTGGGTATTCCACAGGCAGAGAGAGAGTCACTGGCAGGTGTCGGTGCACAGTACGATTCCGAGCTGGTATATCACAACGTCAAGGATGAGGTTGCTGCCCAGGGCGTTATCTACACAGACCTTGAAAGCGCTCTTCGCGGAGAGTATGCAGACATGATAAAGTCACACTTCATGAAGCTGGTACCTCCCACAGACCACAAGTTTGCAGCACTTCACGGCGCTGTTTGGTCAGGCGGATCTTTTGTTTATGTTCCAAAGGGAGTAAAGGTAGACATCCCTCTGCAGTCATATTTCAGACTTAATGCTGCGGGTGCCGGACAGTTCGAGCACACACTTATTATAGTTGATGAGGGAGCAGACCTTCACTTTATAGAAGGATGTTCAGCTCCTAAGTATAATGTGGCCAATCTCCACGCAGGTTGTGTTGAGCTCTATGTTGCAAAGAACGCAAGGCTCAGATATTCAACCATCGAGAACTGGTCCAAGAACATGTACAACCTCAACACCAAGAGAGCTATTGTTGAGGAGAACGGAATAATGGAGTGGGTTTCAGGCTCTTTTGGCTCCCACACATCATACCTGTATCCCATGACAATTCTTAAGGGCGACAATTCCAAGATGGAATTCACAGGAATAACATTTGCCGGCAAGGGCCAGAACCTTGATACCGGAGCCAAGGTTGTGCATCAGGGTAAGCATACAAGCTCAGTAATTAATACAAAGTCCATATCCAAGGACGGCGGAGTAGGAACATACCGAAGCAGCGTTATAATTCAAAAGAGCGCCAAGAGAGCCAAGGCATCTGTTTCCTGTGACTCACTTATGCTGGATTCAATTTCCAGAGCAGACACGATCCCCGGAATGGATATCCGTACAAATGATGCAGATGTAGGACACGAGGCTAAGATCGGAAGAATCAGTGATGAAGCAATCTTCTACCTGATGAGCAGAGGAATTAGCGAAGAGGATGCCAAGGCCATGATCGTAAGCGGCTTTGCAAATCCTGTTTCCAAGGAACTGCCTTTGGAATATGCGGTAGAGATGAATAATCTGATCAAGCTCGAGATGAGCGGAAACGGCTGATAAGGGGAAGAGCAGATGAGTAATGATTTAAACATGAAGGTCAATGTGCTGCCTGTTCTTACATACAATTTCCTGCATGTAAATGACAGCACCCTTCAGATAAGTGATTTTAATATATCAGACAATAAGTCTCCTTTGGCAAAAGAGCTTCCGGCAGGCGTAACAGTCAGGCAGGCGGTTCCTTTTGCAGAAGCAGGAGAGCTTTTTAAAGCAAACAATGACAGGATCCTGGCTACCATAGACGGTCACGTAGAGCCAAACGGGGATACATCAAAAAGAGATGATTCTCAGGCTCTCAGGACAGGAATGGGAGCAGATGTGGATGGCCTCATGATCAGCATGGGAGCTACAGTTGATATTTACACCGTAGATGAAGGTGTTAAGGCAGATAAGCCAATTGTTATAAGTTATGATATGAAGGATGGAGATGCTTCCCTTTCGGGACAGATCATTCATGCCAAAAAGGATTCCGAAGTAACAGTCGTGATTGTCTACACTTCAGACAAGGATGCCAAAGGCTTCCAGGGCGTTAGCACAAGACTTTTTGCAGAGGACGGTGCCAGGATCAATCTGATCAAGTCACAGCTTTTGGGTGATGGTTTTGTACATTTTGATGATATCGGAGGCGCTTGTCTTAATGACGGCAAGATTGATCTTGTAACTGTAGAACTCGGCGGATGTAAGGTCTTTTCAAGCGCCTATGTAAATCTGGCCGAGAAGAACACAGAATTTACAAGCAATATGGGTTATCTTGTAAGAGGTGACCACAACCTTGATATCAACTATGTGGCTGACCAGAGAGGTAAGAAGACGCAGGCTCTTATGCAGTTTAAGGGAGTTCTTATGGATACAGCTTCCAAGACCTTCAGAGGAACTCTTGATTTTAAGAAGGGAAGCTCAGGCTCTGTGGGCGATGAGCAGGAAGATACTCTGCTTCTTGGCGAAGACGTAGTAAATAAGACAATGCCTGTTATCCTTTGCCAGGAAGAGGACGTAGAGGGAAGACATGGCGCAACCATAGGAGAACTTGGTGAGGACATACTGTTCTACATGCAGACCCGTGGTATAGATGAAGAAGAGGCCAAAAGGATCATGATAAAGGCAAGGCTGGACAGCGTTGCAAGACTGATCCCGGACCCTGAAATCATGCAGAAGACACTTTATTACATTCAGAACATAGTATGAGAGGAAAACCATGAGCTCACCAAGCGATTTTCGTCAGGACTTCGAGATATTGAAGTCCGGCGAGTACATTTACTTTGATAATGCAGCAACATCACAGCGCCCAAGACAGGTGCTTGAGGCAGTAACAAATTTTTACAACACAGCCAATGCCAATCCTTTGAGAGGACTTTATGATTGGAGCATGGCTGCAACAGATGCGTATGAGAGTGCCAGAAAGACTGTTGCAGATTTTATAGGTGCAAGATCAACAGAGGAGATCATCTTTACAAGGAACACCACTGAGTCTTTAAACCTTGTAGCTTACAGCTATGGACTTGAGAATGTCCACGAGGGAGATGAGATTGTCATCACTGTTATGGAGCATCACAGCAACATGCTTCCATGGCAGATGGTAGCCAAAAAGAACGGTGCCAAGCTTGTTTACATGGAGCCAACAGAAGAGGGCGTTATCACCAGGGAGGAATACACCTCCAAAATTACTGATAAGACCAAGATCGTGGCCATCGGACATGTCTCAAATGTGTTCGGAATTACCAATCCGGTAAAAGAGATCACAGAGTATGCTCACTCTAAGGGAGCAATTGTAGTAGTTGACGGAGCTCAGTCTGCACCGCACATGGCAGTCGATGTTAAGGATCTTGGATGTGATTTCTTTGCCCTCTCAGGACACAAGATGCTGGCACCAATGGGAATCGGAGCCCTTTACGGAAGAAGGGACCTTCTTGATAACATGCAGCCTTTCCTCCGTGGCGGCGAAATGATAGAATATGTAACAAGGGAAGATGCAACATATGCCGAGCTGCCACACAAGTTTGAGGCAGGTACCGTTAATGCAGGAGATGCTGTTGGGCTTGAGGCTGCCATCAAGTACATTCAGAATGTTGGATTTGAGGCCATAGAAGCCCAGGAAATAAAGCTCACGACACTCCTTATGGAAGGTCTCGCCAAGATGCCTTATATCAAGGTATATGGATCAAAAGACCCGAAGAAGCACTGCGGAATCGTAACATTTACAATGGATGGAGTTCATCCTCATGATCTGTCATCTGTGCTCAACGACGACAAGGTATGCATCAGAGCAGGACATCATTGCGCTCAGCCCCTTATGCAGTTTATCGGAGCAGGTTCTACAGCAAGAGCCAGCGTATATTTCTACAATACCGAGGAAGAGGTCAAGCAGTTCCTTGAGAGACTGTCCAAGGTAAGGGAGGTCATGGGATATGGAGCTTAAGCAGCTTTATCGCGAGATAGTTAATGAACATAATCTTCATCCGATGCACAAGAGAGCCATCGAGAACCCGGATCTTGTACTCAGGGGAGTCAATCCCAGCTGTGGAGATGACATTACACTGAGCCTTAAGATCAAGGACGGAGTCATAGAAGACGGCGGATACGAGGGATCAGGATGTGCCATTTCACAGGCTTCTGTGGATATGATGGTGGATCAGATCATTGGCAAGAAAACCGAAGAGGCAGTTAAACTTGCTGAGACCTTTATGGGAATGATAAAAGGTGAAGTTACGGATGAGGAGAGCATAGAGAGCCTCGATGAGGCAGCAGCTCTTCAGGATGTGGCTCACATGCCCGCCAGAGTAAAATGTGCTGTGCTGGGGTGGAGAACCATGAAAGAGATGATTGAGAACCCTGAGAAGGCACAGGGATGAGCCATGCCGACAGACTCGCGATAAAATGAGCCACGCAATACTCGAAATTTTCTTCGCAAATTTCTCGTTTACGCGGCGTTCGCCGCATAAACAAAAAGAGATACTAAGATACCCTTAGATGAGCTAGCTCCTCACGGGCATCTTAGTATCTCTTTTGTATTGCGTGGCTCACTTTAACGCGAAAAAAAGTACCATCCCCATGGGATATACCCACGAAAACAGTACTCGGCGTGCACCGCCAGGGTCTCGAACCCTGGACAACCTGATTAAGAGTCAGGTGCTCTACCAACTGAGCTAGCGGTGCATTCGTTATTGGCTTGTGCCGTTCTTAACGACAAGTGATATCTTACTACGGTGCAAAATAAAATGCAAGTACTTTTTTCAAATTTTTCAAATTTTTTTTAAAGAAATATGATAAAATAGTTTGAATTAGTATTAAAGGAGCGGGTTTGACATGATTTTTGACACCCATGCTCACTATGATGATGAGCGTTTTGATGAGGACAGAGATGCCCTTCTTGCGTCAATGAAGGACGCGGACATTGGAAATATAGTAAATATAGGAGCCAATATGGCCAGCTCACAGAGATCTTTAGATCTTGCCGGTGAATATGACTTTATGTACGCAGCTGTGGGAGTACACCCCAGCGACTGCGCAGAGCTCGATGATGAGAAGATAGAGAAGCTGAAAGAGATGAGCTCTTTTCCCAAGTGCGTAGCTATAGGGGAGATAGGACTTGATTATTACTGGCCGGAACCGGACCATGAGCTTCAAAAGAAATGGTTTAAGAGACAGATCGCTCTTGCCAGGGAAGTGGAACTTCCGATCATTGTTCACTCAAGAGATGCAGCAGCCGATACGGTGGACATTTTAAAGAGCGAAAATGCCGGAGAGCTAGGTGGCGTTGTCCACTGCTTCTCCTATTCAAAAGAAGTTGCAGAAGAGTGTGTTAAGATGGGCTTTTATATAGGCATCGGTGGAGTACTTACCTTTAAGAACGGTCGCAAGATGAAGGAAGTTGCCGAGGCTATCCCGATGGAGAAGATCATTTTAGAGACGGATTGTCCTTATCTTGCTCCGGAGCCCTTTAGAGGAAAGCGCAACAGCTCTTTATACCTGCCTTATGTTGTAAGCGCTATGGCGCAGATAAAAGGCATTTCAGAGGAAGAAGTAATAAGCATCACAGAAGCTAACGCAAGAGAGATGTACAGGCTAAAGGCCTAAGAGAGGATTATATGGCATATTTGGGAAACAGCGCCCGTACCAAAGAGGTACTTGCCAGGTACAACATGAGCGCCAAGAAGAAGTTTGGACAGAACTTCCTTATAGACGGAGGTGTCCTTGAAGGAATTGTAGAAGCTGCAGGAGTAACTGCTGAGGACTGCGTACTGGAGATCGGACCCGGAATAGGAACGCTTACACAGTATCTCGCGGAGGCAGCAGGAAGAGTTGTTGCAGTTGAGATTGATAAGACTCTTTTACCTGTTCTTGCTGATACACTATCTGACTATGACAACGTTACTGTAATAAACGAAGATGTCCTCAAGGTGGACATAGACAGAATCATTAAGGAGTACAACGAAGGGCGTCCCATCAAAGTGGTGGCTAACCTTCCGTATTACATAACTACTCCGATAATAATGAAGCTCTTTGAGAGCGGAGCTTTGATAGAGAGCATCACAGTAATGGTCCAGAAAGAAGTTGCTGACAGAATGGCAGCAGGCCCGGGGAATAAGGACTACGGCTCTTTGTCACTGGCAGTTGGGTTCTACGCAGAGGCCAATACCGTGATAGACGTTCCGCCCAGCAGCTTTATACCGCAGCCGAATGTGGGATCGGCGGTGGTAAAGCTCACCAAGTATCCTGAGCCAAAGGTAAAAGTAAAGGATTCCAAGTACCTGTTTGAGATTATCAGGACCTCCTTTAACCAGAGGCGCAAGACTCTGTCCAATTCCCTTTCCAACAACCCGTCACTGGGAGTTTCAAGGGATAAGGTGACAGCTGCCCTTGTCGAAATGGGGATTGATGAAAGGGCAAGAGGTGAAACGCTTACTCTTGAGCAGTTTGCAGAGCTTTCTGATATTTTACAAAGCTAGGGCGCTATGTTAAACTTACTACTAGATATAGTATTGTTGGTTCCAAAGAGGTGGATATTTTGGATAAAGTTGAGTATAGAATCAGAGCCGACGAAATTAAGGCTTTGATAGGGGAAGGCAGATTTGCCGAAGCGGTTAAGATTGCAGATACTATCGACTGGAAGCGTGTCAAGAGCGTTCAGATGCTCTGCACCATCAGTGATTTGTACAAGATAAACAGACGCTATACGGAGAGTAGAGATGTTCTCCTTATGGCCTATGACAGATACCCTACAGGAAGAGCAATTGTCTACTCACTGTGCGAGCTGGCCATCAAGATGGGCGAGTTTGTTCAGGCTGTTGAGTACTATAAGGAATTTGTCAGGATTGCTCCAAGGGATACCGGAAGATACATACTTCAGTACAAGCTCTATGAGGCGCAGGAAGTAAGCCTTGAGGAGAGGATTGCAGTACTTGAAGAGTTCAAAAAGCACGACTACAGGGAGAGATGGGCATACGAACTTGCTTATCTCTACCACAGAGTAGGCCTTACCACCGAGTGTATTGAGGAATGTGACGAGATGTTCCTCTGGTTCGGCGACGGCAGATATGTCATGAAGGCCCTGGAACTTAAGGCACTTCATGAGCCTCTTTCACCTGAGCAGCAGGATCGTTATCTGCGTTATAAAGAGAAACACGGCGGAGCAGTGGATCCATCCATTGTTTCCGAGAAGGACGAAGTTGGCAAGGACGAGACCAGGACTGTTGAGATCAAGCAGCCCACCAAGGAGATGCCGCCCGTAACAGAGTCCGTCATAAATTCATTCAATGAGGGAACTCTTCCTGAGGCTGAACAGCAGCCTATAGAGGAGGATCTTGGCCAGACAAGAGAGTTTGACAAGATAGTCTACCCTAATATCAGTGAGATAAAAGAACCTTCTGTAGATGTCAGCACCTACAACACTGTTAATCTGCAGAAAGCAATTGCAGCAGGCCTTCAGGAGATCATCGGCGAACAGGAAGAAGACAAGGAAGATGACACCAAGGTCTTTGAACCTGTGCATGAAGAGCCTGTTCAGAATGTGGTTCAGCCTATTACCGAAGAGATCTTTGAGGACGAAGATGTGTCCGAGGAAGATATTGAGCCGGAGTATGTTCTTCCGGAGGAGATTTCAGAGGAACTTCCGGAGGATGAGATCGTTAAGGCGGCCGAGGAAGCTGAGGCTACTATCATCTATGAGCCTGTTATGCCGGAAGAGACATCTGATGAGTCAAAGACAGAAGAGGCTGTGGATAACAGCGATACAAGAGTATTTGAGCCGGTTGCTCCGGGCATGCAGGAGGTCTTTTTCGATACGGATCCCAAGATGGGAATCGATATCAAGTATGGCGGGAACGGCCCTATACTTGGCGAGGAAAAGGTATATACACCTGAGGAGCCTGCAATAATGGCTACCGCAGCAGACGAACCGGAAGATATAAATGATGAGCCTGAAGAGGAAGAGGTTAAGGAAGAGAATCCTGTTATTCAGCCTTTCAAGGCATTTGCATATGAGGAGAAGCCTCTTGAGGATGAGGTTCCCGGAGCCGTTATTCATCCTAATGCAAGCTATCAGATGTACAGCCAGTTTGAGACAATGCTGGCCCAGGAACCTGACGGCCAGATTAGTATGGCAGTTGAACCTGAGCCTGAAGTGGAGAAACAGATTACGGGACAGATTAGTATAGAAGAGTACCTTAACAATTGGGAAGAGTTTAAAAAGAGTCAGCAGCAGAAGCAGTACGAGAGCGTCAAGAAGAGAGTTATGGATCAGACCGGAGATATGTTTGCCGAGTTTGATTCCAAGACAAGAGCAGGACTTCAGGAGAAGCTTGAGAAGGCCATCACGGACGCTATCAACAAGGACAGCTATGAGAAGGCATCCGGAAGAGGCGACTGGAGTGTCAAGAAAGAAGACGTTATAAATGCAGCTGTTGATGAGGTTATGGATGAGGAATCCCGCCCTGAGCCTTCAGAGGAACAGCTTTTAGAGGAGATACCCGAGGAGCTGCCGGAAGAAGTTGATGCAGATACAGCTACTGTTGATGCCGAGATAGCATCCGAAGAGGCAGAAAAAGAGCCTGAAGAGACCGCTGCTGAGGCAGAAGATGCCGAGGAGCAGGATGAATCTAAGGAACAGGAAGCTGAGGCTCCAGAGGAATCTGCAGAAGCATCAGAGGCAGAGACTACCGAGGATGATGAAGACGAGGATGAGGAGCCTGAGGAAAAAGAGAAGGCAGAGGCACCTAAGGCTAAGCCTGAGCCCAAGAAAGCTCCTAAGCCCGTTGAGAAAAAGAAACATCACATTGGAAACAGAGAACTTGAAGAGCGCGTAAGGAGCATGACTCCCGAGGAGAAAGAGCTCTTTGGACCATATATCCATCACAAAAAATCAAGAAGGCAGATCATCAATGCCATTGATAATCTCAGTATGGATCCGTTCTCCGGAAATGCTATAGTTACCGGCGAAGAGGGCGCAGGCACAGTAAGTCTTGCAAAGGGTCTTATAAAGGCCATGCAGGCTTCTGATTCGAACTTCAGCGGTAAGGTGGCTAAGATCACAGCCAATACCCTGAACAAGAAGAGCACAGCAAACATCTTTGAAAAGCTTGCCAACGGCGCATTGATAATTCAGAGAGCAGCAGACCTTACTCAGGAGACTGTAAGTGAACTTCTTAAGATCCTTCAGCAGGAGAACAAGGGACTTGTAATTGTCATGGAAGATACCAAGGAAGACATGGACAGATTCCTGGACAAGAACCCGTCTCTCAAGCAGAGCTTTAATGTCAGAGTTGATATTGAGGCTTTGGACGATGACTCCCTTGTAGCTTATGCAAGACAGTATGCTCTTGAAAAAGAGTACGCTATCGATAACCTTGGAATCCTGGCACTTCACACCAGAATCTCCGAGAGACAGACCCTGGACCACGATGTTACCGTTTCAGAGGTAAAAGACATTGTGGATGATGCAATATATTATGCAGAAAAAAGAACCGTCGGTCATTTTGTTGATGTATTAGTTCACAAAAGGTACGATGAAAATGATATGATAATACTTAGAGAAAAAGACTTTATGCATGACTAAAAATTTCTTTAGGGGGCACGAATGAGTCAAAAGGTATTTATTTCAGAGGACGACGAGTATTTATTTGGACAGGGTACACATTACGAAATATATGAGAAACTCGGAGCTCATCCTTCAGAAGAGAAGGGCAAGAAGGGATACTTCTTTGCAGTATGGGCACCAAATGCCGCTGATGTTCATGTAGTGGGTGACTTTAACGGATGGGATGAGAATGCCCATCAGATGACGAGAACAAAGACCGGCAATATCTGGACTTTATTCATTCCCGGGGTTGGAATCGGCGAGCTTTATAAATTCCTTATTACAGCTCAGGACGGAAGAAAGATCTATAAGGCAGATCCTTATGCTAACTTTGCTGAGCTTCGTCCCGGCAATGCATCAAGGACAACAGATCTTTCAGGCTTTAAGTGGTCAGACAAGAAGTGGTACGACAGCATTCAGGGCAAGGACATGAAGCGCATGCCCATTTCCATCTATGAGTGTCATATCGGTTCATGGATGAAGCACCCTGACGGAACAGAGGACGGCTTCTACACATACAGACAGTTTGCCGACAGGATTGTGGAATATTTAAAAGAGATGAAGTATACCCACATCGAGCTTATCGGCATCGCTGAACATCCTTTTGACGGTTCCTGGGGATATCAGGTAACCGGTTATTATGCACCTACTTCAAGGTACGGAGAGCCTACAGACTTCATGTACCTTGTTAATAAGCTTCATAAAAACGGAATCGGAGTCATCCTTGACTGGGTGCCTGCGCATTTCTGCCCGGATGAGTTTGGACTTGCTTGCTTTGACGGAACATGCATATATGAGCATCCGGACCCAAGGAAGGGAGAGCATCCTGACTGGGGAACCAAGATATTTAATCTTGAAAAGCCCGAGGTCAAGAACTTCCTTATTGCCAATGCTCTTTACTGGATCCGCAAGTTCCATGTAGACGGACTTAGAGTTGATGCTGTTGCTTCAATGCTCTATCTCGATTATGGCAAGAAGGACGGACAGTGGGTTCCCAACAAGTACGGTGACAACAAGAATCTGGAGGCTATCGAGTTCTTCAAGCACTTTAACAGCGTAGTAAGAGGAACTTATCCCGAGGTTCTTACAATCGCAGAGGAATCAACTGCATGGCCCAAGGTTACAGCACGTCCCGAAGATGATGGACTGGGCTTTGCGTTCAAGTGGAATATGGGATGGATGCATGATTTCTGTGAATACATGAAACTTGATCCGTATTTCAGACAGGGCGCTCATTACATGATGACCTTTGCCATGAGCTATAACAGCGCAGAGAATTATATCCTGCCTCTTTCTCACGATGAGGTTGTACACCTTAAGTGCTCAATGGTTGAGAAGATGCCTGGATACAAGGTTGATAAGTATGCCAACTTAAGAGTGGGCTATACATACATGTTCGGCCACTCCGGCAAAAAGCTCCTGTTTATGGGACAGGACTTCGGACAGGAGAGAGAGTGGAGCGAAAAGAGAGAACTTGACTGGTTCCTTCTTGAGAACGACCTCAACAAGGGCATGAAAGACTATGTTGCTCAGCTTCTTGAGATATACAGGAAGTACCCTGCTCTCTACGAAGTAGATGATGACTGGGGTGGATTCGAGTGGATCAATGCCGATGACAAGGAGAGAAGCACTTACAGCTTCTATAGAAGAGCATCGAACGGCAAAGACAATATCCTCTTTGTCCTCAACATGACTCCTATGGAGAGAAAGGGATTCATGGTAGGTGTTCCGTTTGCAGGAACATATACACATATTCTGGACAGTGCCGAAGTGCGATTTGGCGGATCAGGAAGTAACATACAGCCCAAGATCAAAGCAGTAAAGGGACTTTGTGATTACAAGGACTACAGTATAACCTTTGATCTTCCGCCTTACGGAGCTGAAGTATTTGTTTTCCAGACTCCCAAACTAAAGAAAAAATAAAGACGAGCCGAAATAGAAGGTGATGGATGATGAGTCCATCACCTTTTTGTATGTCACAAACGTTTTTCATTATATGAGGCGCGTATGAACATTAACTTTCAGAATATTACCGGTCAGAAGACCAGCCAAGACTTAATTCTTTCAGGCATGGAGGCGGAAGAAAGGATAGTGTCAGGGCCCTCAAAGTCATCTAATCTCTCCAAAACAGGATATGCTCTGGACATCGATGCATCAGGATTTACCGATAATGCATATGCAGGGCACACAAGATCAATAGAAGATATCTCTGCAATGGCTCAGAACACGGATGTTCAGAACCGGCATAACTTCATGGCTCTTTTGTCAAATACCATGTCTGAGGAGGACTATGCAAAAGCTCAGGAGGATGGATTTGATATCAAAGAGATTAATTCTGCTGAGACAGTGAGCATTGTTGACAAGATTAAAAGTGTACTTCTTGAATCAGGGACTGTGGTTGCAGGATATAATGACGACTTAAGTCTTGATAAATTAAAGAAGATCACCGGCAGTGATGCGCTGGCACAGGCAATTCAGAAGAGCTTTCATGAGAATGATATCCCTGTAACAGCTGAAAATGTAAAGGCATCAAAGACAGCCATAGACCAGGTTGCCGATATAGAGGCTCTGGATGACAGCGCTGTCAAATATATGGTGCTCAATAATATGAAGCCCACCATTGAAAACATCTATTTTGCTTCACACAGCACAAACGGACTTAATGTGATGGGCAAAGGTTTCTATGCTCAGGAAGCAGGCGGGTACTATGCCCAGACTGCTGACAGCTTTGACTGGGAGCAGCTTGAGCCACAGATTGAAAAGGTCATTGAAGAGTCAGGGCTCGATCCCAAAGACGAAGCTGTAAAAGAAAATGCGAGATGGATGGTTACTCAGGGTATTCCGCTTACAGCAGAAAATCTTGAAGCGGTAAATGCTATCAAAAATGTTGAGCTTCCTATCTCACTTGAGCAGGGCACTAAAGCTACGGCAGCAGCCATATCGGACGGAAAGCGGGCTACACAGGGGAGTCTTTCTGATCCCACATCAAATATTCAGAAGGCCTCTGCTTTGGTGGATCAGGTAAAAGAGATAAAGGATGAAGATATAAAGTCTGCCATTATTTCAGGAAAAGACCTTACCATCAGAAATCTTTCCAATGCTGCGGCAAGGACAGATCTGCAGGAGCTGCCCGAGAACGACAACAGACTTGTGATTGCAAGGATCCAGATGGAAGAAGTGCGTCTTCGCATGACAACAGAAGCCAACAAGCAGCTTCTGGACAGAGGATTTACCATAGATACAGCGCCTATAGAGGAGCTTATAGAGAGACTTAAGAGTACCCTCGGCAACATGGCAGATGAAACAACCGGCAAGGCAATCGATGAGATCACAGATGTAAAGAGTGTAAATACGGGCTACATGATGCGCATGACACTCACCAGAGTCAGCATGATCGCGCAGGGGCCGGTGGACATCGTCGGTGAGATGGCGGATGAGTTTGGAGAAGCCAGCATCTATAAGATCAGTCAGAGGTCCGAGTCTTTGGCTGATAAGTTCGCAAAGGCCGGCGAAGGCTATGAGAAACTAATGACGGCCCCCAGAGCGGATCTTGGTGACAGCATTAAGAAGGCTTTCAGAAATGTGGATGACATTTTAAAAGATCTTGGCGAGGAGCTCAATGATGAGAACCGCCGTATTATCCGCATTCTCGGATATAACAGGATGGAGGTAAATGAGGAGAACTTTGAGAAGGTACGGAGCTGGGATGTTAATCTTCAGGCAGTTGTCTCAAGGATAAAGCCCGGAGCAGTTCTTGACCTTATTAGAGAAGGACAGAATCCTCTCTCCATGACAATTGAGGAGCTTTCAGACAACCTCGACAGACACTCATCATCAAAAGACGGACAAAAGGGTAAGAGCGAGGAAAAATACGCCAGGTTCCTATACAAGCTGGAGAAGAAGAATGGTATAACGAGCGAGGAACGAGCTTCTTTTATAGGAATATACAGGTTGTTCCATACCCTCAAGACTACTGACTATCAGGCAATAGGGTCCCTTCTTAAAACCGGAAGGGATATGACTATAGGCAATCTTCTTGAAGCAACAAGAAATCAAAAGGCTGCAAGGATCGGAATGGACTATAAGGTAGATGATGAATTCGGCGGCCTTGAGTCCAGAATAAGCGGTGTACAGATCGATGCTCAGATAAGTACAGCCTTCAGATATTACAGCGCCAAGGCAGAGGTTGTATATGAGAACCTCGAGCCTGAAAAGCTCATGCAGGCAGCGCCTTCAAAAGAAACACTTCTGCCGGAGCTTGCCGATAAGCTCGAAGTAGCTGAGATTGATGAGGCGCTTGAGAGAGAGTATGTAAAAGAGCAGGTTACCGGAATCAGACAGACGGCCCAGCTCAAGGCTTCTGAAGCTGCACTTGATGAGCTTTCAGCTGTGCAGATAGAAACAACCTTCAATAATATGGAAGCCATGATCGGAATAAGGCGCGATCGCAGAAACGGCAGCTTCTGGGATAAGACAGGTGACATTAAGGAGAAAGCTCTTTTAACAGAAAAACTGGGTGAAGATGATTATCAGGAAAACTACGTTAAGATTTTGGGAGATATCTCCGATAAATTATCTGAAGAGCTAATGACTGAAAATGACAGCTACATCGACGTGAGAGCGATATCTCTTTTGCAGAGGCAGATTTCAGTTATGTCAAAGAGTGCAGAAAGAGACAGCTACGAAGTTCCGGTGGAGATCGAAGGTCAGACGGTTTCAATGCATGTGACGCTTAAGAGCGAAAAGAATGCAAATTCAAGGATGGATGCCAGTGTTCAGACTGACATGTACGGACTCATACAGGTAAGTCTCTACAAAGAGAGTGATATGATCCGGGGTATGCTGACGACAACAAACGGCAGCAATCAGGAAGAGTCTGAATATCTGGAAAATGTAAGAACCAGATTGTGCGCTAAACTATCAGAAAAGATAGAGGGTGTCATGGTAGAGAGCAAGAACATCGCAATCCTCTATCACGCGCAGAGCGGATCCGCTTCGGCGGGCGCGGTTTCTTCAGGTGCCAGGGAAGGCAACGAGATTACACAGACAGATACCAAAACACTCCTTACAATGGCAAAGGCTTTTATCGAGGCACTTTGATCCATAAGGCAGCCTAAGAAACGAGGTAGAAATGAAAGTAAATTATAATGTATCCGCAATGGTAGCAAACAACGCACTCCAGAGAAATGACAAGCTTCTTTCAGAATCTTTGGGAAGACTGTCCAGCGGACTTAAGATCACAAATGCCAAGGACAATCCTTCCGGTCTTGCTATGTCAAGAAGAATGAATTCCCAGATTGAGGGTCTTGGTGTTGCAAATAACACTTCAAAGGATGCAATCTCAATTGTACAGGTGGCAGACGGAAGTCTGTCTGAAATTCATGAAATCCTCCAGAGGATGAGCCAGCTTGCGATTCAGGCCAGCAACGGAACACTTACCGATAGTGACCGTTCGATGATCCAGGCAGAGGTAACACAGCTTAAGGATGAGATTGAGAGAATGGCTGAAACTACACAGTTCAACGGCCAGTCTATTCTTGACGGATCTTTTGACTATCGAGGATATGCAACAGTTGGAAGTGATCCGGCTACAGGCGTGACAAATCCCAATGTAAAAGCAGTATCTTATTCGGATTATGTTGAGGCCGGAACTTATCAGATTACCGGAATTGATGTCAGCTACATGAACCTTACAGGTACAACAGGCGTTGATAAGAAAGGAATCTTTTTCGAAAACGGCAGCGAATCTGAGATTAAGGTAAACAGGATACTCGATGACGGAACAATGGTTGACTATATGCCAAACGGCATGACAGCTACTATAAATGAGGATGTGCTTACTCTTCAGGATGCAACAGGTAAGAAGATCCAGCTGCAGATAAATGAGGCGTTCAGAGACACTGTAAATCTTGAGCTTACCGGTACAGGTCCTATGACAATGCAGGTTGGTGCCAACGAGGGACAGACAATGGATATCCGTATCCAGAAGGTATCTCTTACCACTCTTGGTATTTACAATCTGGATGTTTCCAATGAAAAAGGTGCTTCAGATGCGATTGAAAGTGTAAAGAATGCCATCTCAGAGATCAGCGGTATCAGATCAAGGCTCGGTGCATACCAGAACAGACTTGAACATACAGTAAGTAATCTTGACATCACTGTTGAGAATATGACAGCAGCTTATTCCAGAATCATGGATGTTGATATGGCAGAGGAGATGACAACATATTCAACACAGCAGGTACTCTCCCAGGCAGGTATTTCCATGATGGCTCAGGCTAATGAGAGACCTTCTCAGGTGCTTCAGCTTCTTCAGTAACGAATGACTAAATGGTAACTTCGCTGCGAAAGGGATAGAATATGACGCTGGAAAAGAAACAGGAATTTACACTTAAGATATCAGAGGCAAACAAGACACAGATGATCACCATCATATATGAAATGGTGATGTACTATCTGGATGAGGCCATCGAAAGTATTGGCATCGGGAAAAAGGAAGATGCCCAAAAGAGCCTTATCAGAGCCCAGAACTGTATCGATGAGCTGATACACTCACTGAATATGGACTATGAGCTGGCAAAGAACCTCTATCAGATATATATTTTCTCAAAGAAAGAGCTGACAGTAGCCGGAGCAACCTTCAGTATCAACCGTATCTGGAGAGTTTTAAAGAACTTTAAAAATCTCCATGAAGCATACGAGGCGTTGGAAAAAGAAGATACATCCGGAAAGATAATGGGAAATACCCAGAAGGTATATGCAGGACTGACCTACGGAAAATACAGTCTCAATGAGGATGTTACGGCAGTTTCATACAACAGGGGACTAATGGCATAAGGGCATCTTAAGAAAATCTTAAGATATTAATTTTTGCCGCCGGAAATTATTAATTTGGTTTAAAGACTAACGATTTTGCGATGAAAAGAAGCGATAAATCTAAGGAATTCTGCGAAAGCATAATTCTTAAGATTTGTCGCTTTTTCGAATTTCAGAGGGGTTTACAAAGATAAAAGTACATGCTAAATTCTTTTTCGCGAGCTCGATAAAACATCACGAAAGGGGTAGATTGTTATAGTCTTAGTTCTGATATTGTTTTTGACGGGAGCTGTGTTTACGGATCTTTTCAAAGACAAAATATACAACGCCTGGGTGGTTCCGGGACTGCTTCTTGGAATGGGAACTAATCTCATACAGGGGCAGGACAGATTTCTGGAATCCATCCTTGCAGTAGGAGCAGCACTTCTTATACTGCTTCCTGTGTACTTCTTTAAAGGCATTGCAGCGGGTGACGTGAAACTCTTCATGTCGGCAGCATCCTTTCTCTCGATGCAGGATACTCTTTCCTGTATTCTGATTTCTTTCCTGATCGCCGGAGCTATTTCGGTCGCGGTCATAATTCTCAAGAGAAATAAACAAAAGACAATTCACTTCGCAGTGCCGATTTTGGCCAGCGTATTGTTTGTGGTTGGAGGTGTTCTATGAAATGTGTAGCTATGGCTGTATTTGACAGCGACGAGCTCTACTGCGAGAGATTATCGGAGTACTTAAGGAGCCACTTAAAGCTATCCTTTGAAATCCAGGCTTTTACAGAGGGTGAGAAATTTACTGAGTATATCGAAAGCAGAGAAATATCGCTTCTTGTGGTTTCGGAAAATTCACTTTCATTGCTTGATGGAGAGATGATCAGCAGAAATTGCAAAAACATTATGATCCTTGTTGAAGATGGGACAGACAGGAACATGGAAGAAATCTTCGGCGAAAAGGTCTATCGCGTGAGCAAATATCTGCCGGCTTCTGAAATAGTGGACAGGGTTTTGGAGCTATGTATAAAAGAGGCTGAGGATTTTTCGGGACTGGGCTTTTGTGACGGAGCAGACAAAAGGCAGATACTGGGCTTTTACACTCCCATTTCGAGATGCGGACAAACTTCTTTTGCCATTAAGATGGGTGAGGCCCTTGCCCGAAAGGCAAGGACAATCCTTATCAGCTTCGAAAGTTTTTCGGCTCTGATGAGTCTCTTTGAACAGGAGCCTGAAGAAGATATCACGGACCTCTTATACTTTGCGGATTGCGAGAGGGATAAGTTCTGCCTCTATCTGGAGAAGATCAAGCGGACCAGGAACGGACTGGATTATATTCCTCCTGCCGGGACTGCTATGCAGATCAAGGAAATCGGCTTCGAAAAGATAAGGGAGCTGACAGAGCTTCTTACCAAAGAGGCAGGGTATGAGTACATACTTCTTGACCTGAAGGAATATCCGGACGGGTTCTTTGAGATCCTTGATATGTGTGATGTCATCTATACCGTTATCAGAAACAATTCTGCTGACCACTACAGACTTGGCAGATATACAAAGGCTCTCGGCGAGAATGACTACGAGAGGATCATCACAAAGACCATGAAATGCATGCTCCCTGATGGACGGGATATCTCTTCTTATAACAGGTATATTGAGGATATCATTATACGCAGTCAGGAGGTATCCGGCATTGGAGCATAAGCATGAAGAGTTTAAGTCCCTGGTCAAGGACCGGGTCATGAGCTCTTTGGACTTTTCAAGAGAGATCACCGATCAGGAGATGTTTGAGATCATCGACAGGGAGATCTCTGCTGAGATGAGACACCGGATGGTAACGCTTGAAGAGAGGAAACGCCTAAGAAAGCTGGTGTTCCACTCAATAAGAAAGCTCGATGTCCTTCAGCATCTGGTGGACGATCCTACAATTACGGAGATTATGGTCAACGGCACAGACAACATCTTTATCGAGAAGAACGGTGTGATCATGAAATCCGATTGCAGGTTTGAGTCCAGACAACGACTTGAGGATGTGGTCCAGCAGATCGTATCATCCTGCAACAGAGTGGTAAATGAGTCCTCTCCTATAGTGGATGCCAGGCTGGAAAACGGATCGCGAGTCAACATTGTATTAAATCCGGTGGCACTCAACGGTCCTATAGTTACCATAAGAAGGTTTCCGGAGAAACCTATCACAATGAAAAGGCTCATAGAGTTTGGGTCAATTTCTGAATATCTGAGAGATTATATCGAGGTCCTGATTAAGGCCGGATATAACATCTTTATTTCCGGTGGTACCGGTTCGGGTAAAACCACCTTTCTGAATGCTCTTTCTGATTTTATTCCGAAGGATCAAAGACTAATAAGCATAGAGGACAATGCAGAACTCCAGATTCTGGGGGTTCCAAACCTTGTCCGGATGGAGGCAAGAAACGCTAACGTTGAAGGCTGCAAACCCATAACCATAAGAGACCTTATAAAGTCATCTCTGCGTATGAGACCCGACTGGATAGTGGTCGGTGAGGTCAGGGGTGATGAGTGTGTTGATATGCTTCAGGCCATGAATACCGGCCATATGGCCATGTCAACAGGACATGCCAACAGTGCGGAGGATATGCTCTCAAGAATTGAGACCATGGTACTTATGGGAATGGAGATCCCTCTGCCGGCGGTAAGAGGCCAGATCGCTTCCGGAATAGATATTGTGGTTCATCTTGGAAGATTAAGGGACAGGACCAGAAAGGTGCTTGAGATATGTGAAATTGAAAAGGAACTTGATCCCAAGACAGGGAGGATAAGGGTCAACACATTGTTTGAGTTTGAAGAAGAGGGAGAAGATGCCCGTGGAAAGATTGTTGGGAAATGGAGGAAAGCAGGTGAACTTAAAGCAACTGAAAAGCTTATGGCAGCAGGCCTTAGCTTACCCCAGAGGGATTGAGGACATACCCATTGTTCTTCAAGGAGTACTGATAGCGCTCTCTTTCGGAAGGCTTTTCTATGATTCCTGGATTGCGGTGGCAGCTCTTTTGCCGGTGATAATTCCCTGGTACGTGTATCAGAAAAAGCGTCAGGTCGAGAGGAATACAAGGCTTATAGGAATACAGTTCAGGGATGCGATAAGCTCGGTGCTGACAAGTTTAAAGGCGGGATATTCTCCTGAGAATGCTTTCCTGGAAGCACATCATGACATGGAACTTCTATATGGGAAAAAGAGCCTTATCTGCGCAGCGCTGTCTAAGATCGGCAAGGGGATTAAAAACAATATTCCTCTGGAAAAGCTGATATACAGACTTGGAAAGGAATCGGGAAACACCGATATACAGGATTTTGCAGAGGTTTTTGCCGTGGCAAAGAGAAGCGGAGGAAACATGACCCAGATCATTGCCAGAACCATAACTGTCATCTCGCAGAAGATGGATGTGGAAAAAGAAATCGATGTGCTTATAAGCGCAAAGAGAATGGAAGCAAGGATCATGAATCTGGTGCCTTTCTTCATTATCTTCTATATAAGTCTTACAAGCCCCGGCTTTTTTGAGCCGCTCTATCACAATCTGTTCGGGATCGTAGTGATGACAGTGTGCATGGCTTTCTATGTGGTCTCCTATTTTATGTCGGAAAGGATAGTAAACATCAATGTATAAGTTTTCATTTTTATATCTTATCTTTCCGCTTGCGATGGTAGTGCTTTGGGGGTTGTCAAAGAATCTTGAGCTCCCTCCGGGAATCGAGGATACAGGGATCAGCAGGGCTTTTCTCAGGATTGCGCTGTACATTTACAAGAACATCAGAGGAAGGATCAGGACTTTTTCTTCGGAGAAGATAAGAATGTATCTGGGAACTCTGGAGCAGAGGAAAGATCTGGACAATGCAGAGACAGAGTACTTTATCAGAAAGATAAGCGTTGTTCTTATGATGGCAAGCGCGGGATGCTTTCTTGCATTCATGATGGCAGTGGGTGCCGGTCACAGTTCAAAGCTCGGAGAGGGCGATGTGATAGCAAGAAATTCTTTTGGTGAGAAGGATTACAAGGTTAACCTGGTAGCCACGGATGAAGCCGGAAACGAGATCGGTCAGTATACTCTGCCTGTTACGACTAGGGAGTACACAGATGAGGAAGCTCAGGCTCTGTTTGAAGAAGCGGCAGCTGCGTTGGAGAAAATCGTGCTAAAGGAAAACAGCAGCTTTGACGATGTCAGCAGCGACCTTGATCTGGCAGAGAGGATACCGGACTATCCTTTTGATATCAGCTGGAGGAGCGACAACTATGATGTTCTTCATTTTGACGGAGAGCTTATTGAGGAGATGATCCCTGAAGAAGGAGTGCTGGTGAATCTTACGGCTACCTACAGTTATAAAGATCTCAGGTGGCAGCAGGACTTTTGTGCTCAGATAAAGCCTCGGACTCTCACGCCTTCAGAGAGGGCTTTTAAGGAGATAAAAGAGCTTTTGACAAAAGCCGATGAGAGCTCCAAAGAAGAGCAGGAGATCAGCCTTCCGGAGAGCTACGGCCAGAGGAAGATCAGGTGGTCGGAGAAAGTAACAGACAACAGTATGCTGCTACTTATGCTGACACTAATAGGCAGCGCCGCTTCCTATGTTCTTAAGGACAAGGAGCTTAAGAAAGCAATGGAGGAGAGAAGTGCTCAGATGCTGGGAGATTATCCTCAGTTTGTATCACAGATCGTGCTCTATATGGGAGCGGGAATGACAATGAGGAACATCTTTGAAAAGCTGGGAAGCGGATATGTCCGGAAGAAAAACAATACAGGCGAGAAGAAATACCTTTATGAAGAAGTGCTAAGGGCAGGAAGAGAAATGGCGGCAGGTACATCAGAAGGCAGTGTATATGAGCACTTTGGCCTGCGATGCAGCGGGCAGCAGTACACAAGGCTTACGACTCTTCTGTCCCAGAATCTCAGGAAAGGTAACAGTGAGCTTTTGATACTTTTGCAGGAGGAGTCCAAAAAGGCCTTTGACGAGAGGATGGACAGAGTCCGCAAAGCGGGAGAGGAAGCGGGAACAAAGCTTCTTCTTCCAATGATAATAATGCTGGTGATAGTAATGATCGTGATCATGATACCGGCGTATATGGCGTTTTGATCAGAAATAAAAACAACAAGGGAGGAAAAATAAATGATTGAAGCAGTAAAGAATATTGGAAAGAAAGTTGCCGGAGGCGTAAAGAAATTCTGGAATGACGAAAATGGAATGGGAACAGTCGAGGTAATCCTCATCATCGTTGTACTTATTGGACTTGTTATCGTATTCAAGGAACAGATTTCTGGAATTGTTGAGGATGTCTTTAAGACAATCAGACAGGAGACCCGTGTTATCACGAACTAAGGGTTATGTGACAGTATATCTGTCGCTGTCCATAACGATAATACTCTCACTCATCCTGGTCCTTTTTCAAGGGGCCAGGATAGGGGCAGTAAAAATGAAGACAGAATGTGTGGCGGATATTTCGATGAACTCGGTGCTTGCCGAGTACAGTCGCGCCCTGTATGAACAGTACGGGCTTCTTATGGTGGACACCTCTTATGGCGGTGAGAATCCTTCAATAATCAATACTCAGGAGCACTTGCGATACTATGCCCAGAAGAATTTCAGCAGGACAGCCGTGAGCAGAGTGACCAACAATCAGACTATTTTTTCTATGTACTGCGGAGACGTAAGTATTACCGGAAGCTCTTTTGCACTGGACAACAAAGGAGCGGTACTGAACAGGCAGATAATTTCCTATATGGGAGCTGAGCCTGTTGAAGGACTGCTTGCCGATGTTGAGAACAATGCAAGGCTGATTCAGGAAAATGCTCTCGATACTACGGATGTGGGGGCTATGGCCGCAGAGAATCAGGAAGCTATCGATGCAATCGATCTTCCTCCGATCATTAACGAATACGGTGAAGAGGAGGAGGCCAGTCTTGCTAATCCTGCGGATATTGTGAATTCACAAAGAGGCATCGGGGCATTAAATCTTGCCATCAGGGATAAATCCACAATCTCAAAAGCAACGGTGGATGTTAACCAATATGCGTCTCACAGGCAGCTTAATAAGGGAACGGGGCTAAATGATGGTGAAGAAATCTCTCCCGCAGAGAGGCTTCTTCTTGAGCAGTATTACTACGAAAAGTGTTCAAGGTACGGTGCGGAGCTTGAAAAATCTCTTTTGAAATATCAGCTTGAGTACATGATATACGGACAACACAGCGACTGGGGAAATCTGGAGAGAATGGCTGAAAACCTTCTTTTCTGGAGAGAGGCCTCAAATATGCTCTATCTGTTCAGTTGCGATGCAAAATGTGCGGAAGCGGAGCTGATCGCAGGGGTTGTTACGGCGATATTCTGTATTCCGGAGCTCTCTGAACTGGTGAAGTACTCGCTTCTTTTTGCCTGGACTTTTGCTGAGACGGTCTCGGATCTGAATATTCTCTTTAGCGGAGGGAGAGTTCCTCTTTTTAAGAGCGATGCGACATGGAGGCTCAGCCTTGAAAACATGTTTGCCTTCAGGGACTTTCTGAACGGAGGAGATCTGGGTGAGGGTATGTATTACGAGGATTACGTCAGAGCCAGACTTTTTATGGTGGATCTTCCGACAAAGACTCTTCGCCTTGCGGACATAATTGAGATGGATGTTCGAAAGACTGCAGGAAATGCAGCGTTTAAGCTCGACCACTGTCTTGATACTTTCTGCGCTGAGATTCAGGTGAGAACAAGGTACGGATACGACTGCAAGATAGAAAGGATTTACGGATATGAGATGTAGGAGGAAAAAGCTGCAGGGATCCATGACTGTGGAAGCGTCTATAGCACTGCCGCTGTTTATTTTCTTCTTTGTGAACATAATGACCATGTTCAATATAGTAAAGGTGCAGTCGGATATGGAGGCTGCTCTTCATCAGACAGGAAGTGAGATGTCCCTTATGGCATTTGACCTGCGTTTTGGTGAGATGAGTCTCTTTGCTGAAGGGCGAAGTAGTCTGGATACACTGGCCGGGGCAGCAGGCGTCCTTTATGCCAGAGAACAGGTCAGGCAATACCTGGGAGATGGCATAAACAAGAGCTGCGTAACGGATGGTTTTGACGGCATGACTTTTATTCAGTCAAAGGTCCTGCTCGGGAATGACATCATTGACCTTGTTGTTGATTACAAAGTTCACCCAATGATCTCAATGATAGGGTTTGATGAATTTGGCGTGGAGTCAAGATATTACGGACATGCATGGACAGGATACGACATCTCATCAGGTCTTGAAGTTGAGGACCTTGATGAGGAGATGGTCTATGTGACTGAGCACGGAGAGGTCTATCACAGAAGCGTCGACTGCGAGCATCTCCACCTCAGGGTGCAGAGCGTAAAGTTTGAGGATCTTTCTCATCTTCGAAACAACGATAGAAAGAAATACTATGCCTGCGAGTACTGTGGCGGAAATATCGGCGGCGGGAATGTTTTTATCACAGGATACGGTGAGAAGTACCACAGCAGCATAAATTGCGTGGGACTAAAAAGAAAAATCTATACGATACCAATTTCTGAAGTGGGTGGGCGAAGACCGTGCAGTTCCTGCGGATGATGTAAAAATAAGGAGTTTAATGTGTTTTTTGGAATAGGTGTTTTGCTGATAATGATAATTTCTTCAATAGGTGATATCAGGAGCAGAGAAGTGCTTTTGTGGGAAATACTTGGGTGTCTCGGGATGTCTTTTGCCAGGGTGGCGCTGAGTATATACGGGAACAGTTTCGATGCTTCAGATATCCTTATGTCTCTGATGCCCGGCGCATTCCTTCTGCTGCTTGCTTATGTGAGCGGACATGGTGTGGGCTACGGAGACGGGCTTTTGCTGATAGCTGCCGGGCCTGCACTGGGGTCAAACATCACTGTTATGGGAATGATCGCGGGAATTTTTGCCTGCGGAATCGTATCAGGATTTTTGCTGGTATTTAAAAAAGTCGGAAGAAAGGCCAGAATGCCCTTTGTTCCGTTCATGACTTTTGGACTGGGGGTGATGATGCTTGCGCAGGTTTAAAGGTTACATGACACTGGAGGCCTCTTTTATTGTGCCCATGATCATCTGTGTTTTTGCGCTGCTGATCTACTTTTCATACTACCTCTACGGAAGGTGTGTTCTTTCACAGGACTCATATATTCTGGCTTTCAGAGCCAGTATTGCCGATGAGGAAGTGTATGGATCGGCTGCTGATTATGTGAGCAGCAAAGCGTCTTTGGTAGCAGGTAAAAAATATTTCGGCAGCTCTTTTCCCGGATTTGAAACCACTGCCGACGGAAAAAAGATAAGGGTTCATGGACACTCTGAGGCAAAGCATTCAGCCATGGGCAGGTATTTCCTTAAGCCACAGAGCGGATGGGAATATGAGGCTGCCGGCAGAGCCGAAAGATTTGAGTACGTTAAGCACATCAGAAGGCTTACAAGGCTGCGTGATATAGGAAAAGAGATTATGGATAACATAGGAGAAGATTGATGGAGTACAAGTATTACAGAGAATTAAAACACAACTATCTTGTTTTTGAGGACAAGAGCGCGGCGAAAGAGAGCAGATATCAGTATAAGATTGCACAGAGCGGAAGAATCAGGGGATTAGTGCCTTGTGCCGAGCGAAATATAAACGGCGAGAAATATTTCTATTATGAGATAAATTCGATGCAGACCATAAGGGACAGATTTTCTTCAAATAAGATGAATGCAGATCAGCTAAAAAAGCTTCTTGGTGATATAAAGGAAGTTCTGGAGGGGTTATCAGAGTTTCTTCTGGGTGAAGAGGGAGTTGTCTTTAACTGCGGAAGCATATACACAGATCTTTCCAGCGGGGATTACAGGTTTATCTACTGTCCGTTCTTTGATGAGCAAAAGAGCTTTTCGGAGTTTACAATGGAGCTTCTGGAGCTGGTTGATGAAAAGGATGAGCAGGCAACGGAACTTGCGTACAGGCTCTGTGAGCAGAGTGCAGCCTTGGGAGATTTTACCTACGAAACCATAGAGAAAACCTTGGGGGAAGTTCCAACTGAGAACAGGGACAGATGCTATGAAGAGAAGAGAGTTGAAGCTCTGCCTGAGAATTTTAATGAACCTGATGAAGATTACAGCGATGTTTATGACGAGTTTGAGGAAGAAGAGGAAAGAGGCCGGCTAAAGTCTGCCGGAAGGAGACTTGGCGGAAAACTTCAGCTTCTTTTTTCCCTGATGTTCTTCTGCGTGGTTGGAGCAATGGTTTATATAAGGATGAATTATGTTCTATCGAGCGAGGAAAATATGCTTTCAATTCTCGTAATGCTTGTATCCGTTATAACCGGAGTTGTGGCAATGGCGGGAGGCTTTAAGGAACTTAGGAAAACCGGGATGGACGTTGAAAAAAGAGCGAAAAAGACAAGTGAACTTGATGAAGATGAGATGTATCCCGAGCAGATCGATTGCGGCGATGAAGATGACGGGTTTGGATACGATGACGACTATGCATACCAAAGTCCTGTAAGAGCCGAAAGCTCTTTTGCCGGAAATAGAATTGAATGCGGAGAGACGGTTGTGCTTGATGAGGTGAAAAGCGACGGTATTGCACTCTTTAGCAGAAATCTTGACAAGACTGTCAGGATTGCACTGGACAGGCTTCCGCTGACTGTAGGAAAGATGGAAGGATGTGTTGACAAGGTTCTCGGAGACATGAGCATATCAAGAATGCACTGCAAATTTATAAATGACGGTGGCAGGATTGCTATCATCGATCTGGGCTCCACAAACGGATCATACAGGAACGGTTTAAAACTTGCTCCGCAGCAAAAGACATATATCGAAGAAGGAGACGAGATCAGGCTCGGCAGAGTTTGTTTTGATTGCAGATAAATAGGAGATTGTGTGATATAATACGATTAACTAGCGGAGGGGAGTTCATGAAGGTAAATATCTATTACGGCGGACGCGGGATCATCGATGATCCGACGCTTTTCGTTATCTCACAGATCACAGCGGTTTTACAGGAACTGAATGTAAAAGTGCAGCAGTACAATCTCTATGAACAGAGAAATGGCATCACAGCACTGCCCAATACCCTCAAGGATGCGGACGGAATTATTCTGGCGTCTACAGTTGAGTGGTACGGGATCGGCGGATATATGATGCAGTTTCTTGATGCCTGCTGGCTCTACGGCGACAAGGATAAGATCAAGACTATCTATATGGCGCCTGTTGTTATGAGTACGACTCACGGAGAGAGAGAGGGCATGATGAGCCTTGCGGCTGCGTGGGAGATGCTGGGAGGACTTCCGTGCGACGGAATGTGCGGTTATATAGCAGACACCACTAAACTTGAGAACAGCTCTGAGTATGCCAAGATAATAGATAAGAAGGCAGAGAATATCTACAGGACCATCAACCAGAAAATGCCGGTTTTCCCTGCGAGCAATCAGGCGGTCATCAATAAGGTCGGTGTTGCCAAGAGCATAGATCTCACACCTCAGGAATCCGAGCAGCTTTCAGAGTATGCTTCGGATGACAAGTATGTTCGCAAGCAAAAAGAAGACCTTCAGGAGCTTGCCAGCATATTCAGGGACAAGATGGGACAGGAAGACAGCCTTGGAAGTTCCGAGGAGTATGTTAAGACCCTGAACAAGAAATTCACTCCTGTTGCAGGAGTTGCGGCTAAGTATAAGATTAACTTTTCCGATAACAGCAAGTTAAAACCTATCATAATAGATGTAGATAACAGTAAGTGTGAATGTCGCGCCGGGGACGAGGAGGGCGCAGACGTTGTACTTACTTCCGATCAGAGAACATTTGAGGATATCCTTGGCGGAAGACTTAGCTTCCAGAGAGCCTTCATGGCAGGAAACATCAAGATGAAGGGTGATTTCAAGCTTCTTAGGAGCATGGACCAGTTCTTTGATCTTATGGCAGATTAAGTTGGGGAAGATTTAGATGCAGGATACATACGTCTCCGAAGGGGACTATTGGCAAAGACAGGAGCAGATCTACAAGCGCTCTTATATTACTCTCGCATTGCTGGCCATTAACGTGGTCATCTTTGTGCTGAGCAATCTGGCGTTTGGATGGATGTACGAAAAAGGAGCCATGATAACTGAAGTTGTCCTACGTGACGGCCAGTATTACAGGCTCTTTGCAGCTATGTTCTTACACGCTGATCTTCAGCACCTTATCAACAACATGCTCATGCTTGTTCTGGGTGGTGCCATTGTTGAGAATTACACGGGGCATGCGTTCTACTTTTTCCTTTATGTGTTGTCGGGACTTTTTGGCAACATGATATCCATGGCTTATGAAATCAAAAACGGACTGAGCTGGGTCTCGGTTGGGGCAAGCGGCGCCATTATGGGGCTGGTTGGCTTTGTGGTCGTATGGATTCTGGTTAACAGAAAGACCTTTGTCAGGAGCAGGAATCTGATGATCAGGCTGATCCTTCTTGGGATTTTCGTTATCGAGGCCTGCTTTTTCCAAAGAGGTGCAAACATCGCAGCTCACACCGGAGGCTTTGCTACCGGGGCTGTTTTGGGTGTTATCAATATTATTATGTTAAAAAACAATAAGAATATGGAGGGACTTGCTTAATGGAAAACTGTATCTTTTGTAAAATTGCAGCGGGAGAGATCCCGTCGAATACTATATATGAGGATGATTCCTTCAGGGTAATACTTGATCTGGGCCCTGCAACCAAGGGACACGCGCTGGTACTTCCCAAGAACCACTATGCGGATCTTTTTGAGATACCTGAGGATGTACTTGCGGATGCGGCCAAGGTTGCCAAGAAGGTGGCCGGAACAATGAAAGATAAGCTTTCCTGCGATGGCCTTAACCTCGTACAGAATAACGGGGAGACTGCAGGACAGACAGTTATGCACTTCCATCTTCATATTATTCCAAGATACAAGGATGACGGACAGCATATTTTATGGAAGCCAACCAGCCCTTCAGCTGAGGAGCTTGCAGCAATTAAGGATACTATTGTGGGAGCTTGATCAGGAGAAGATATGCGGGAAATACAGGTTTCACAGATTACAGATACAGTTAAAGAGCTTTGCATAAATGCTAATCATTTCCTCTCTCAGGATATGGAAGATGCTCTTATAAAAGCGCAGGAAGCCGAGGAATCCGAACTTGGCAGGAAGATTTTTGGGCAGCTTCGGGAGAATCTGGATATTGCCGGAAAAGACATGATACCAATCTGTCAGGATACCGGAATGGCGGTGCTGTTTGTGAAGGTGGGACAGGATGTTCACTTTGTGGGCGGAGACCTGACCGATGCCATCAATGAAGGTGTAAGGAGAGGATACACTGAAGGCTTCCTTCGTAAATCCGTTGTATCGGATCCTCTTATAAGAAAGAACACCGGAGATAACACTCCTGCCATTATCCATTATGAGATAGTGCCCGGGGACAAGGTTGAGATAACCTGCGCACCCAAAGGCTTTGGAAGTGAGAATATGAGCAGGGTATTCATGCTCAAGCCTGCCGATGGGGAAGAGGGCGTCAAGAACGCCATAGTTCAGGCTGTTATGGACGCGGGTCCCAATGCATGTCCGCCTATGGTGGTCGGAGTCGGTATAGGCGGTACTTTTGAGAAGTGCGCAATCATGGCCAAGCAGGCTCTCACCAGAAAAGCGGGAGAGCACTCGGATATACCATATATTGCCGATATGGAAAAAGAGGTTCTTGACAGGATAAATGCCAGTGGAATCGGTCCTGCCGGACTCGGAGGAAGGATAACCGCTCTTGCGGTAAATATCAACACCTATGCAACTCATATCGCAGGACTTCCTGTGGCGGTAAATATATGCTGCCATGTTAACAGGCATGCTTTCGCAACGATCTAAAGTGTTTTAAATGAGATTCTTCTATAAAAGAAAGAACATGTTGTTTTAAGGGGATTTAAAAATGGACAGAGAATTACAGGCTCCAATCGATCCGTCGGTGGCAAAAGAGCTGAAAGCCGGCGATATGGTATACATTACCGGAACCATATATACTGCCAGAGACGCAGCGCATAAGAGAATGGATGAAGCCTTGTCTGATAACAAGGAGCTTCCGTTTGATATAAGAGGAAATCTCATATATTATATGGGGCCATCACCTGCAAGGGAAGGTAGGCCCATAGGATCTGCCGGTCCCACAACTGCAAGCCGTATGGATAAGTATGCGCCAAAGCTTCTTGACCTTGGGCTTGGCGGAATGATAGGCAAGGGAAAGAGAAGTAAGGAAGTGATAGATGCCATGGTAAGGAACGGCGCTGTATACTTTGCTGCTATTGGCGGAGCCGGAGCTTTATTATCAAAGGCAATTACATCTTCCGAAGTGATCGCATATGATGATCTGGGGACAGAGGCGATACGCAAGCTTACTGTTGAGAGATTTCCTGCAATAGTAGTTATAGACTCCAATGGAAACAATCTCTATGAGACTGCAGGTGCGGCTTACAGGAAGAAATAAGAATAAAACAATTGACAAAGGCAGTACGTCTTTGTATAATTACTTTTGCGTCTTATGTATTAGAGGACGCAGTTGAACTCACATATTGGTAGTGGGATTCAGGCATGGAGAAATACTCAAGTGGCTGAAGAGGCGCCCCTGCTAAGGGTGTAGGTCGTTTACGCGGCGCGCGGGTTCAAATCCCGCTTTCTCCGTTTAGCAAAGAAATGGAAGTCCGGTGAGGGCTTCCTTTTTTATTTCTGTTTTGAGCAGGTGATCATTCCTTTTTGGAAGATCAACCTGAGGGTGGTTTTATATGACCACTATAAATAGAAAGAAACCGCTCTTTAAAGTACAACATTTTGTGGTAAATAAGATTAATAAAAATTTCCAAAAAAAGGTGTTGCATTTAAGATTTGGCTTTGCTATAATAACTTTTGCCCGTTTGAGAGGGGCACGGAACCTAGGAAACAAGCCGTTTCCAAAAAAGTTCCAAAAAAACTTTAAAAAAGTTGTTGACAAAGATTCCACAACGTGATATTCTAAATGAGTTGCGGCAATCAAGAGCAACAACAAAGCACCTTGACAAATAAACAGTAATGCAACCCTGAAAAATTCTAAGAGAATTATTCAGAAGAAACAAACCAAAAGTAATAACGGACAGAACGAAAAGCTAACGTTTTAGTTCTGGCTGGAATTGAACTAACTTATTTAAACGTGAGAGTTCGATCCTGGCTCAGGATGAACGCTGGCGGCGTGCCTAACACATGCAAGTCGAACGGAG
>NZ_ATVT01000020.1 GCF_000420865.1 Butyrivibrio sp. XPD2006 | reverse complement strand
CTTGTCCTGTACCTCTTGTTACATGTCATGGCACAGGAAGAGAGTCTTTTCATCTCCTTGTTGTAAAGCTGGTTGATCGACTTGATCACCCCTCCCTTTATCACAAATGGCCTTGCACCAAAAGTGTTTGCTACAGCGGCGATATTGTCTGTTCCGGGATCGATTGCCATTACTCTAATACCTTTCAAGTCTGATATACCTGAAAGGCCAGAGAGGATATCCTTATCGGCCATAGGGATTATCCCCTTGTCAGGGACCGAAAGGACCACATCCAGGACAAAGCTGTTTCCGCCGGGCTTTATACGTACTTCCTTAAGGCACACTTCTTCCGAGAGCTGGCCAAGAGACAGCTGATCCTTTGTACCGGGAAACTTAAGATACCCATCCTTGATCCTGCATATCTGATTAGTCAGAACAGCTGTCTTGAATGAGCCCTGTGACATATATCCCGGCATCTTTGGACGGCCTGTGAAAGCTACAGGATTTCTCCCATATGCTTTTACCGCTTCAAAGAATGACTTATAGTCCCTGAGAAGGAGTTTCAATATCTGCTGATTAGCCTGTGACGGAAGGGCATAGTATGCCTTATCCCTTGTAACCTTTAGCAGATGATCAAGGGCATTATATGAGAGCCACTTGCTGTCACCAAGATATTTAGTCCCCCATAGGCTATCCCTTACGAGCCTGTAAACCATCATCTGATTTGGGAAAAGAGGCTTGAACAAGGCCATTGAATCTACTGCAGACGAATACTGCCTTAAGATGAAATTTGCCCTGTTGTACAGAACAGCTGATGCTCTGCAGATATCCCTGCAGTAGTCATAGAGTATGTGGTTGTTGCTTATCCTGTATTGCCTTGTTCTGTACACGGTTGAAAATTCCTCATTAGTATTCTATATTTAGTATTATAGCACACTTTTAAGAAATAAGCAAACACATGTTCTCTTTAGCTACGGAGTAAATTTATGCAGAAATCAATAGTAGAATCAGATATCCTGAACGAGTACAGAAGAGGCTCACATTCAGTATACAAACTCACTTACCATGTGATTTTCGTAACTAAATACAGAAAGAAAGTGATCACGGATGAGATTGGTGATTTCATGAAGAATTATGCAGCTTACCTCTGCGGACGCATGAACAGTGAACTCATTTCAGCAGAGACAGATGTCGATCACATGCATCTGCTGATCTCCATGCCACCTGATGTTGCTCCTGTAAAACTCATCAACTCGTTAAAATCACAGCTGTCCAAAGAAGTGAGAAATACATATAGAACACACGTTGAGAAATACCTCTGGGGAGATTCACCCTTCTGGAGTGCAAGTTACTTTTGTGCAACTACAGGAAATGTTTCTCTTGATACTGTTAAGAAATACATTAAAGAACAACGAACAGAAGAACACAAACGCAAATACATTAAGACTGGGAAATACAAAAAGAAAAGCTAGTGCGATTCATCCCACAACCGATTTCATCGGAAGGGGTTTTCTCGCACGTTGTTATAATAATAAATACCTGCTACGGAATTTCAATTTTAGCAGCAATACTTGTAAGCGCTGTTATTTAACTCTGATAGTTATGGCCTTATTGACGACTTCGATCCTGCTCTCTTTATAAGCACCGCCGAACTCACCATCAAGAGTCCATTCGACATCATCCTCAGAATAGAAGTTAGCCCATTTTACCTGCTTAAATGTGATATATGGGTTACCTTCTTCTCTGGTGGCAAGAGCCGTAAGGATAGCATTGAATTCCGCAAGATTCTTGGGAGCCCTGATAAGCATGAGCTCCATCTTACCATCGTCCTGATGGATATCTGAATCCCCGAATAGATTCATACCTCCTACAGAAGCTGAATTACTCATGGCGCCAAAGAGATAGTCGCCCTCTTCGCTTATGCCCTCAGCCTCAACCTTCATGTGAGTGCTGTAGCCGATATTCTGTGGAAGCTCCGCTATGGCACTGATGACATAGGCAGCATATCCGAGAACGTTTTTCAGCTCCTGATCCGTTGCATAACTCACTTTGGAAAAAGCTCCGAAAGCAGCAACGTAATTGAAGTAGCGGTCATTTATCCTGCCTACATCATACGTATACTCTTTTCCCAAAACAGCAACGTCTATGGCCTTGGATCTCTGGGCCGGTATACCAAGTCCCTTGGCAAAATCATTGGTACTGCCCGCAGGCACATAAGCAAGGACAGGCTTTTTGTCCATGTCAATTATGGCGCTCATCACATGGTTAAGCGTACCGTCGCCACCACTGCACAGCACCATATCTATCTTGCCGTCATACTGCGAAAGAAGTATCTCCGAAGAGAGCTCGGTTCCCGGAATAATCGGGAAGACTATGGGCTCATATCCGTTCTCCGCCAGTTTTTTGACTATATCGTATGTATCATTGCCGGCTCTGCCCATTCCGGCAGATTTGTTGATTAAAACAAGCGCTCTTTTTCTCTTCATTTTCTCGTATAGATCCTGTAAGTGTAGGTTAGATCAAAGTATACCTGTTCATCACTCTCTTCTGTGAGTTCCCACTCCGGCATCTTGTCCAGATTGGGGAAGTATGCATCTGCCTCATATTCCTTGTCGATAAAGGTCACTATGCACTTGTCACAGTCATCAAGAAACTCCTTGTAAACACTCGCTCCACCGATGATAAATACATCATCGGGATTCTCGTCCTTGATGAGTTCCATGAGCTCTTCTCTGTTGTGTGCAACCTCTGCATTCCTCACCTCATAGTCGGGTTTGGTTGAGAGGATGATGTTTCTTCTCTTTGGCAGAACTATCTTCTGGGGGAAAGTCTCCAGTGTCTTTCTGCCGTAGATTATAGTTTTATCAAGGGTTCGTGCCCTGAAGTTATCCTTCTGATCTGCAGGGATGCTCACAAGAAGCTGTCCCTTATTTCCAATGGCCCAGTTGCTGTCCACTGCTACAATTGCCTGCATGTTTATGTCCTCCGTTGTTTATATAGCAATAGGAATATCCTTAAGCTGCTCACCGGCTACTTCGTAGTCCTCAAGCGATACATCGTTTCTTGTGAACTTGTAGAAGTCCTTGACGTCAGGATTTAAATGGAACTTCGGCGCCGGCATCGGTTTTCTCTCAATGAGCTCCTTAATAAGCGGAACATGCCTGTCGTAGATATGCGCATCAGCGATTACGTGTACAAGCTCTCCAACGTTCATGTCACATACCTGAGCAATCATGTGCACAAGAACCGCATACTGAACAACGTTCCAGTTATTGGCAGCAAGAACGTCCTGTGATCTCTGGTTTAAGATCGCATTAAGCGTAAGCTTGTCCTCTCCCTTCTTCTGAGTTACATTGTAGGTCACGCTGTAAGCGCATGGATACAGATGCATCTCATGAAGATCGGAAAAGACATATGTATTAGTCATGATACGTCTTGAGAACGGGTTGTTCTTGAGGTCATAGAGAACCCTGTCCATCTGGTCAAACTCACCCTCTTTGTAAAGGCTCTTTTGACCGATCTGATAACCGTAGGCCTTGCCGATGGATCCGGTCTCGTCAGCCCACTCGTCCCAGATGTGGCTGTTTAAGTCATTGATATTGTTGCTCTTTTGCTGGTAAATCCACAATATCTCATCGGTTGCACTCTTAAGTGCTGTCTTCCTCAGAGTCATTATGGGAAACTCCTTGGACAGATCGTACCTGTTAACAACTCCGAACTTCTTGATGGTATAAGCCGGTGTTCCGTCCGGCCAGTGTGGTCTTACCTTCTCCCCCTCGGTTGAGGTTCCGTTGTCCAGGATATCCCTGCACATGTCGATGAAAATCTCATCCGCTCTTGCCATAGTTACTCCTCCCTTTAATTTACAATGTCGCGATATACGCATGGCTTCATTGCATTCTCGCCATGCTACGTCCCTTCGGAAATCGAGATGCTCATCATATTCGCATCTCTTTTTTCCTCAGGTACGTTAGGGTCTATCATAAGCATAGCATTTTGTGCAAGCACAATGCTATGCTTACTCATCCCCTTTATCGCGACCACTTGTCGCAAAGTGAATTTATCTGATCTGCGAATTTTGCTTTGTCCTTGTTGGTCATTCCTTCTGCCTTCGCTATGATGCCCATAAGTCTTGCACCTGCTGCCTTGAGACGTGCATAAACATCGGAAACAAGCGTGGACTCTTTCTTCTTGACAGGTACGGGCAGACCTTCCTTGATGATCTGACCGGAAATGATATCGTACTCTGTTCCGCTGTAAGGTGCGTATGCATCGAACCCATGCTCATTGGCAAGGCACTTGGCAAATGAGCTGCAGACGCTGTCTTCACCATGTACAACAAATACCTTTTTGGGTCTCTTGGTGAAGCCCTCTATCCACTCAATAAGTCCGTTGTGATCGGCATGTCCCGAAAGGCCTTCGAGTTTGGCAATCTCTGCCTTGACATCAATGGTCTCACCAAAGAGCTTAACCTGTTCCGCTCCGTCTATGATAGCACGTCCGGTGGTTCCGACTGACTGATAACCAACGAAGAGTATTGTGCTCTCCTCTCTCCAGAGGTTGTGCTTGAGGTGATGTCTGATTCTTCCGGCATCACACATTCCGGCTGCCGAGATGATGACCTTGGGCTCAGGGTCCTCATTGATTGCCCTGGACTCCTCTGTTGTGATGGACAGATTAAGCCCCGGGAAAGTTATAGGATTTATGTGCTTTCTGATGAGCTCAAGCGCCTCATCATCGTAACAGTCATATTGATTTCTCTCGAATATCTCTGTTGCTTCTACCGCAAGAGGGCTGTCCACAAATACCTTGAAATCAGGTTTTGAAGTAACAAGCTGTCCCCTCTTTATAAGCCTTATAAAGTATAGCACCTCCTGGGTCCTGCCGATAGCAAATGAAGGAATAACAACGTTTCCTCCCCTTGCAAAGGTTCTATCCAGGATAGCCGCAAGCTCTTTTACATAATCGGGTCTCTCGCCCGGGTGGAGCCTGTCGCCGTAGGTTGACTCCATTACGACCACATCAGCCTCAGCAGTCTTCTGAGGGTCCTTGATCAGCGGCTGATTCTTGTTTCCTATATCTCCGGAAAAGACAAGTTTCTTCTCCACATTCTTTTCCTGAAGCCATACCTCTATGCTGGAAGAACCGAGCAGATGTCCGATGTCGGTAAATCTGATCTTAACTCCCTCACAGACCTCTATCTCCTTGCCATAGCTGCAGGGAACAAAGCATCTGATGGTGTTCTCTGCATCTTCCATGGTATAAGTCGGTTCAATTATATCGATTTCCTTAGTTCTTTTGCCCTTACGATTCCTCCACTCAGCCTCCTGCATCTGGATATGGGCACAGTCTCGCAGCATTATGTTACACAGTTCTGCTGTAGCTTCTGTTGAAAATATCTTGCCTCTGAATCCTTTGGCATATAAAAGAGGGAGATTTCCTGAGTGATCCACATGAGCATGTGTCAGGAATACGTAATCAATTTCCGGCGCAGACACGGGAAGCGGCACGTTTTCAAAGTAGTTCCTGCCCTGCTCCATTCCGTAATCAACTAAGATGTTCTTGCCTGCAGCTTCTATAAAATGACAGCTTCCGGTAACTTCATGGTCAGCACCAATAAACATCAGTTTCATAAGCACTGCCTCCTAAATCTTTATAGTATTGCTGTTCCAGATTCATTATACCATGAAACTTTCGTGTAAAAGGCATGGAAAAACCCCTGCAGATTTGATAAAATATAAAGGATTGTTTATTTTCAATTCAAATAAGGAGATTATGAAAATGTTTAGAACATACGGGAAAAGAGCTGTTGCAACTATTCTCAGTGCAGCAATGCTCGTAACAATGGCAGCCTGCGGATCAGATTCTGCAGACGTAGACAATGGGGAATCTTCCGGCGGAGTAAACTTTGAGTCAATCACAGATACCGCTACCGAGTCAACAACTACAGAAGAGGCGGCACCTGCAGATACCGATGAGCCCTATGTGCTTCCTGAGGGAATGTACTTCTCAGAGCTCACAGGAGAGCCCATCAGCGAAGATATCAAGGACCAGCGTCCTATCGCAGCAATGGTCGACAACGAGATCACTGCCCTTCCTCACTTTGATACAACTAAGGCCGATGTTGTTTATGAGATGATGAACAGCACCAAGAACGACAGGATCACAAGACTTATGTGTGTCGTTAAGGACTGGGGTTCAATCGAGCAGCTCGGAAGTATCCGAAGCACAAGACCTACAAACATCCTTCTGGCATCTGAGTGGAACGCAATCCTTTGCCACGACGGAGGTCCTTATCACAACGACGCTTACTTTGCAAAAGACTGGGCCAAGGATCATCTCTCAGGAGTATTCTCACGTGTAGACAACGGCAAGAGCAAAGAGTTCACAGAGTATATCCTCAGCGGAGATATGGAGTCAAATATTGAGAAATACAATATTTCTCCCACATACAACCAGTTTGCCAATGAAGGCAGCCACTTCAACTTTGTTGAGTATGGCAAAGAGATCAAGCTCGATGAGAAGTATGACAGATCTTACACAGCAAACGGTGTAGTTCTTCCTTTCACTCACAACTCATCCAAGCTTGTGTACAACTCAGAGACAGGTATGTACGAGTACTATGAGTACGGCGATCAGTACTTTGATGCATCCAATGAGAAGCCACTTACTTTCAAGAATGTAATCATTCAGAAATGCTCATTCAATCAGCTTGATGATAACGGATACCTTATCTACAACTGCATCGGCTCAGGCGAGTATGCATGGTACCTCACAAACGGTGTAGCCAAGGATTGCACATGGGCTAAGACAAGCGAGACAGGTGTAACCAAGTTCTATGACGAGAACGGTGAAGAGCTGCAGATCAACACAGGTAAGACATACATCGCTCTTGTACCTGACGATACTTGGGACAAGGTTATCTTCGAGTAATTTATTCTAGGAGCAGTTATGTATGGTATTTCAGATGGCATCAAGAAAATAAACGGCAACACTCTCAAAGTGATCGCTTGTATTACAATGCTTCTGGACCACCTTACAGCAGGCATTATGCTTCCGGCTGTACGAGCCGGACTGTATCCTGACAGTATTTCTTTTGAAACAGTTAAACTCATATATAAGATACTCCGCGGCATCGGCAGAAATTCATTTCCGATCTTCTGTTTTTTGCTTGTGGAGGGATTCATTCATACAAAAAACAGGCTAAGATACGCTCTTAGCCTGTTACTTTTTGGCTTAATTTCAGAACCCTTTTTTGACATTCTCTTCTACGCCAAGAATGATGTCTTCAATATTAACTTTATTGAATGCTTTGGCGCAAATCTTGATTTTATTTGGGATAAGTGTAATGTGTATTTTACGCTGCTCATCGGACTTCTTGTAATATGGGCAACAGAGTACATCATGGAGATGTTTAGTAAAAAGTTCCCTCTACCTTTCTGGGCTTCCTATATTTTATCTGCCATCGTACTCGGGCTCGGAATCCTTGTGGGAGAGCTGATCCACAGCGATTATCACGGCTTCGGCGTTGCACTTATCTTTATCTTCTACATTCTCAGATATCAGTATCCTCTCAATATTATAGCCGGATATATCGAGCTCAGTTTTCTCGGTACCGAATACTACGCTCTGCCGTCTTTTGCGCTTCTGTACTTCTACAACCATAAGAGGGGCAGAAACCTTGGTAATCTTAAATATCTTTTCTATGCCTTCTATCCGGTGCACATTTTCCTGATATATATTGCAAGGTGTTTGATCTTCGGGTAAGACAACCCAATTCATGCCGTCATGCACGACAAGATGAATGCAAAATAAATCCCCCCAGCTGCATCGTGCAACCAAGAGGACTTATAGCGAAGTAATAAAGGTATTCAGTTTTCTGAGTTCTCGGAGCTGCCTGTTCCTGTTGAAAAAATATCGGCCATAGCTTCCTGAGCACTCTTGATATCTGTCTTGCTTAATGTGTAATCCTGAAGGATGTTGGTGTCGAAGGAAACAAGATTGTCTTCCTTGGCTGTGACACAGGCGTACTCCGTGTAGCCTGAATCCTTGTCACCGATCAGAATATAAACATCATCACCCTTTTTAACATCCATCTGTACTTCCACAACTGCTCTGGAAGTAAGAATTGCTTTCTTTGAAAATGTAATCTTGTAGCTTCCGGGATAGAAATCATCCTGGATCTTTGTCACTGTTCCACCGCTTACAACTGCTCCATCATCAGTGGTTACTGTAAGCTTCTGAGATAATCTTCTGCCTGCCAAAACATCTGCATCTTTATCATCAACCTCAATGCCAGCTATACCAAGCAGCGTTTCCATCACTGCACTGTATGCCTCCCCGTCGCATGAGGTAGTATTTCTCCTATCAGCATGAATTGCAACACCTGCAAAAACTATACATCCTAGAAGGAACGTGACAAGGACTGTTACAACCAGTTTCCTTGTCCTTTTCATTTTTCTTTCTCCATTACTAAACGTTGTTCTCAAAACTTTAATAAGTTTATCACAATTTGGACACAATTAGCAATGGCTTTTCTGAAAAAAGTTTATAAAAATTTTATATTTGTTATCGTCTCCATGTTTTCGGTTTCATGACAATGAAGATAGGCAACAATTCCAGACGACCGGCCAGCATGTCAAACATCAGCACGATTTTTGAGAAATATGAGAACTCCGAATAGTTACCCATAGGTCCGATCATACCCAGTCCGGGACCTATGTTATTGAGTGTAGCTATAACCGATGTAACGGTGGTCTGGTAATCAAAATTGTCTAAAGAAACCAAAAGTACAGATGCTATAAGAGTAATAACATACAGTCCAAGGTAAGCCGAAACAGACTTAACAGTAGTTCCCTCAACTGTATGACCATCCATGAACACTCTCTTTACAGCCTTGGGATGAACCAGGAAGTTAAGCTCGTTTCTGGCATTCCTGATAATGATAAGTGCTCTCGAGAACTTAAATCCGCCACCGGTAGATCCTGCGCAGGCTCCTACACATGCCAGTCCCATCAAAAGAACTCTTGAAAACTCCGGCCACTTATCAAAATCCAATGTGCCAAAACCGGTCGTTGTCATGATAGAAGTAACAGCAAACAGCGCATGGTGGAAGCACATTCCTGCTGAATCCAGAACTCCTGCTCTGTAGATATTGATAGCAATGAGGGTTGCTGCCACAGCCATGGTTCCGAAATAGTATTTGACCTCATCAATAGCAAATGCTTCCTTGGGCTTCCTGTTGATAAGGAAGTAATATACAGTGAAGTTCACTCCGCAAAGGGCCATAAATACAATGATGACAGCCTGTGAGATCGTTGAATAACCACCGATTCCTGCGTTGGTTACCGCAAATCCTCCGGTTCCAACCGTAGAAAATGTGATGGTTGCTGCCTCATAGAGTGAAAGGCCAGAAATCTTAAGACAGATGATCTCCAGTACAGTAATGCCGAAGTAGATAAGGTAAAGGATCTTAGCAGTGTCTTTTACCTTGGGAACAATCTTACCTACAACAGGCCCCGGGCTCTCTGCCCTCATAAGGTGCATGCTGTAGCCATCCGCCATGGGAACAACAGCAAGAAGGAATACAAGAACTCCCATTCCGCCGATCCAGTGAGTAAAGGTTCTCCAGAACTGAACACTCTTCTCAATCTGCTCAACTGAAGTCAGGATGCTGCCTCCGGTTGTTGTAAATCCTGAAACTGTCTCAAAGCATGCATCAATGTAGTTAGGAATTGTTCCTGTTACAACGAAAGGAACCGCACCAAGCATACTCACAACGATCCATGCAAGTGCTGTTATGGTAAAACCTTCCTTGGCATAAATAACCGTATTCTTGGGCTTTTTAAAAGAGCCAAGATATCCGACTATACTGCTGATAAGGATCAGCATAAAGAAAGACTCTGCGCTGTCATACTCCTTGTAGATAATTGCCACGATAAACGGCAATACCAGAAGTGCTCCAAAGACCCTAAACAATCTGAAGAGTATATATCTAATCATTGAATAATTCATTTGCTTAATTCTCCAATATATCGCTTATGTCTTTTAATCCGGCAAGGGTTGTGACAACGATCACAGAATCCCTGTCTCTTATAACACTGTCACCGCTTGGTGAAATAATCTCGCCATAATGGTTGATGCAGGCGATAAGCACGCCCTTCTTGATCTTCATCTGAGAAAGTGGCTTGCCGATAACGGGGCTTCCGTTTCTTACGATGAACTCAAGGGCCTCAACCTTATCATCATTGAGCTTGTAAAGAGTCTCAATGTTGCTGTCCTTGGACGCTGACATGCCACGGACAAACTGTACGATCCTGTCCGCAGTGATGTTCTTGGGATAAATGATACTTCCGATACTCAGTGATCCGATGATATCACCGTAAGTAACCCTGTGGACCTTGGTGATAAGCTTAGCCTTAGGATTGATGCTCTTTACATACATGGAGAGCATGATATTCTCCTCATCGAGGTTGGTCAGGGAAACGAATGAATCAGTCCTTGTAACACCCTCCTCAAGTAGCATATCCTTATCTGTTCCGTCTCCGTTAATGATAAGTGCCTGAGGCAAAAGATCTGTGAGCTCCTTGCACCTTACAGGATCCTTGTCAAAAATGATTACCTTGATACCCAGAGCAATGAGCTGCATAGCAAGATAATAAGCTGTCTCTCCGCCACCGATGATCATTGTTGAATGCACCTTGGCAGAAGGAAGTCCAAGCTTTTTAAAGAAACTTACGGTATTCTTGCTGGATCCAAAGATAGTGATCTCATCTCCGGCTCTTAATATAAAGTTACCGTCAGGGATATGAACATCATTGCCCCTTGATACAACCGCAATGATAACCTGCTTTTTAAGGTCTGACGGGATATCTTTCAGCGCAAGATCGCAAAGCCTTGAGTTCTCGTCAATGACAAGACGCACAAGCTCTGCTCTTCCTCTGGCAAATGTCTCGATTTTGGTTGCTGATGGGAGTTTAAGGAGTCTGCCCGCCTCTGAAGCAGCCGCTTCTTCGGGGTTAATGACCATTGAAAGGCCAAGCTCCTCCTTGATGAAGTTGATCTCGTTATTATAGACGGGATTGCGGACTCTTGCAATTGTATGGCAGTTACCTGCTTTTTTAGCTATAAGACAGCAAAGCAGGTTCAGCTCATCTGAATCCGTAACGGCAATCATAAGATCCGCAGTCTCAATTCCCGCGTCCTTCATAATAGAATAACTGGCGCCATTTCCTACTATTCCCATGACGTCCAGATTGTTTACTACAGACTGAACAACACTGCTCTTCTCCTCGATGACAGTGATATCATGTCCTTCCTTGCTAAGCTGCTGTGTAAGTGTCTGACCTACGTTTCCGCAGCCCACAATAATTATTTGCATAACATGCCTCCGGTGATAAACATAGTAATACGATTATCATTATAGGCTCAATCCTTATTTTCTTCAACTTCGGATGCTTCTCTTTCGTAATCTCTTGCCTGTTCCTCATTGCCAAGCTCTCTGTAGCACCTTGCAAGTGCCAGTCTGGGCAGGCTTCCACTCTTTTTAATATCGAGAATACTGCTGCATTCATACGCTGCATTGTAGTACCAGACTATGGCTTCATCGATATCTCTTTTGCCGAAATAATAATCACCCAGCTCGTAGCACATCTCGCTGCTCATCTCTGTGATGGCATCCTTGAGGGAATACTTAAGAAGCGCTGCAGGATCATCTTCTAAAACCGCAACGTGGGCCAGCACACAGCTTGACTGCTTGATCTCATCAAGTCCTCTTGAGTTATCAAGGGCAGACTCTGTAAAAAACTTTTTGGCTTTGATAAAGTCATCATCAGTTCCGGCCATAAAGAGCTCCCTGGCGTACATTCCGTGAAGCCTTGTTGACAGACGCCTTCCCTGGTCGATAGCCCTTCTGAAGGATTCAAGATCACGTCCTGCATGGTTTTCTTTAGGCCTGTGGATGATCTCAACCTCACTGTTGCAGATGACCGGATCAAGAATAACCTGCTCGTGGATCGGATCCTCCCAGACAAAGTGCCTTACCCTTTTAAAGAGCTTTGGGCGAAGCTCGCGGTCAAAGTTATAAACCGTACGGAATTCAAGCTGGTTACAGTAATACATCTGAACGATATCTATATCAAGCTCGGAGAGATCAGACTTTAACTGCATAAAACGCTTTCTGTTTTCCTCATCCAGCTCCTCGTCTGCATCCGCGGAGTAAATATAGTCACATGCAGCCTGAGAAAACGCGAAGTTTCTGGCATCGCTAAAGTCTCCGGTCCAGGCAAAATCCATCACCTTTGCACCGCACTCTTTTGCGATTTCTTTGGTCCTGTCGGTGGAGCCCGTGTCAACAACGACCATTTCATCCACAATACCTTTAAGACTATCAAGGCATCTCTTCAGACAATCCTCTTCGTTTTTGACAATCATGCAAAGACTTATAGTAACCATATCGCCCTCCTGTTATTGTTGTGCTAGAATATCATTATGTTTACTTGGAAAAAGAGATTTAACTTTAATAAAATAATACTTGCTGCAGTAACAGGTCTTTTGACCGTAGCAGCACTTACATCCTGTGCAAAAGAGACTTCAGCTCCCGAAAAGGCAGCTCCTTACAACGGAAAAGACTTCGTTCAGGAATCCCAGTTCACCGAAGAGGGAAAGAATCCTGACAGTGCCTTTGATTCGTACACTCTTACAAATAACTACGACAGCGCACTGAGCGTTCCGACTTATGTAACCAAGGTGGATGATCTGTGGTTCATCGTTGACTGTTATCACAACAGGATCATCTATACCGATGAGCTTGGCGCTCCTCTGAATGAGTGGTATATCATGTGTGACCAGGCAACCCAGCCCCACACCATGGCCAGTGACGGAACTGTATATATGGTCGAGGACACCGAGAACAACAGGGTTCTGATCTTTGAGAAAAAAGACAACAAGTTCATCAACACTCAATGCTTTTATGATGTCGGCAACAGACCTCATTTCACTGTTTACGATGAAACTTCCGACACATTTTATGTATGGAGCTCCAGTACCGGCGAACTGTACTGCTTCAGACACACACAGGATTCCACACGTATGTATCTGACGGACATCAGAAAGATCGATCAGCTCTCCGGGCTGTATGTCAGGTCTTTTACCATCGTCGGAGACGACATCTACTTCGTATCGGGAGTCTCAGCTGCAGGAACATCTCCGCAGATTCTGCAGTGCGACCTGGAGACCCTGAATATAAAAAAGAGCTATCCGGTCCCCGACGAGCTTGCCGGAATGGTACAGATAACTCCTATTGACGATATGTTTTATATTACCGTTTCCACTGATATTACCGGCAATCAGGACTACGCAACACTTGTAAGGACCGCTTCCCTTGATGATCTGTCCGAAGGGAAATACGAGGATATTTATGCGCAGTACTTTGTTGGTGGAGGAACCCCCTATAATATCTCAAAGGTTGATGACACCTACTTTTTAACAGAGCACAGGCTCCAGGGGCATTCCGTATGGAGCTTCAAGGTGGATCACGGCGAAATAACCGATGTTGTCTCACTGTACTGATCACATGACAACAACCTTGTTTTTGCCGGTGTTCTTGGCCTTGTAAAGCGCATTGTCAACGTTCTGAAGAGTCTTTGAATAATCACCCGTATAACATGACACACCTACCGAAATTGTAAAAGGTACCGGTGTGTCTTTTGCATTCACGATATCTAACCTGAACTGCTCCATACGCGCGCAGGCGTTGTTGACGTCGCAGTTACGCAGGATAACAACAAATTCCTCGCCGCCGTAACGGATTACATAGTCATCATCGTGGGTCTCCTTGGAGAGCTTCTGTCCCATGTATAAAAGAGTCAGGTCACCTGTGTAGTGGCCGTTCTCGTCGTTAATCTTCTTGAAGTCGTCGATATCGATAAGAGCAACAGCTATATGCTCTCCCGTTTTAACATCCTTGATTGCGTTCTTGGAGATGATCTTCTCAAGGAGATGTCTGTTGTAAACCTGGGTCAGGGGATCGGTGACCATGGCCAGCTCAAGCTTCTGAGTTACCCTGTAGTGATCCAGATAATACGCAGTCATCACATACTCAACAAACATGATGCCGATAATGATCGGTACCTCCAGCGCCATGATAAGGTCATAATTCGTATACTGATTAAAAATATTGGTTATAATGATCTCAATGATGAACACGATCCCATTGATGACAGAATCCATAGGTGTAGCAACAAATCCTACCACAAGCCATATAAGATTAACAATGATGATACCCTCGATAGAATTGCTCCTGTCCACAAGATTATATGCTGTCCAGCTGGCGGCTATTACCATACCATGACCAAGGAAGAAATCCATGACCACCATGACACGACTGTTATGCGACCAGAAATGGGTAACGATGTAGAATATGACAATAAAAAAAAGAATTGAAAGTCTGGGGAGCAGGGTGTGACGGACAGTTCCGTTTATCATATAGTCGGAGTAGATAAAGCACAGTGTCACCAAAGCGGACACAACAAGACCAAGCTCAACGATGCCCTGATAGTAGTCGCATTTAGACTGATAGAAATCGACTTTCTCGTCACGGCTCATTGAGTTTAAATCCCTAAGCAGGCTTATTATCGTTTTAGCGCCATCTACTATTCTCATATTCGATACTCCCTAAATCTCATTGTATCAAATCTGCGCGTCAAAGTGAACCATGCGGATAAAAATAAAAAGACATCAGATGGGAGTTTACTCACATTCTGATGTCTTTTTGTTTTTATTCATACGGCGAACGCCGCGACAACGAGGAATTCGCGCAGCGAATTTCGAGTCTGTCGGCATGGTTCACCCTTACCCTTAAGCCTCTTCTGTCTCTCCAACGGGCTTACCGCCTGTTGCAAGCCACTTAAGATATGCGTTAATGAACTGATCAAGATCTCCGTCAAGTACTCCGTCAGCATTGGATGCCTTGTAACCTGTACGTGTATCGTTGACCATTGTATATGGCTGAAGTACATATGATCTGATCTGGCTGCCCCATGCATTATCCATGACATCGCCACGGATTCCTGCGAGCTTGGCTGCCTGTTCTTCCTGCTTCATGACAAAGAGCTTGGCTTTGAGCATCTGCATAGCCTTGTCCTTGTTCTGGAACTGTGAACGCTCATTCTGGCAGGCAACTACAACACCTGTAGGAATATGTGTGATACGAACAGCGGATGAAGTCTTGTTGATGTGCTGTCCGCCGGCACCACTTGATCTGTATGTATCAATACGAAGATCATCAGGATTGATGTCAATATCAAGATCCTCTTCGATATCAGGCATTACATCGCAGGATACGAAGGATGTCTGACGCTTGGCCTGAGCATTGAAAGGACTGATACGTACAAGTCTGTGTACACCGTGCTCTGACTTAAGAAGTCCGTATGCATTGGTTCCTGAGATCTGGAAAGTAACTGACTTGATTCCTGCCTCATCACCGTCAAGAAGGTCGAGAGTCTCAATTGTAAATCCCTTTCTCTCTGCCCATCTTGTGTACATACGATAAAGCATACTTGCCCAGTCACAAGCCTCTGTTCCGCCTGCTCCGGCGTTAAGACGAAGGATTACGTCATATTTGTCATAAGGTCCGTTGAGAAGGTTGCTGATACGGATATCCTCAAGAGTTTTCTCGAAATCATCGAGCTCAGCTCTGATCTCAGCTGCCATATCCTCATCATCGACACCTTCTGCATTCTGCATGTCGATGAGGTCGATGATATCGCCGTACTGTGTGTTGAGGTGCTCGATATTCTCAACAAGGTCCTGCATGTTCTTGAGGTCCTTGGTCTTCTTGTTGGCCTTCTCGGCATTGTCCCAGAAGCCCGGCTCTTCCATCTCACGTGAAAGCTCCTCAATGATCTTTTTCTTTGTATCAAGGTCCAGAGAAGCCGTAACTTCCTTAAGTGTATCCTGAAGGTTCTGGATCTCAACCTTCATCTGATCTAAAACTACCATTATTATCTCCTTAAAACATATATAGATTCACAATATCCGGGATTGAATAAACTCATTCCTTATATCGCTCATGCCCTTCCGTGGCAGTTCTTGTATTTCTTGCCGCTTCCGCATGGACATGGATCGTTGGGATAAATCTTGGCTTCGGCTCTCTTGATAGGTGCCTTGGGCGCGGAATCATCCTTGTTGGTACCGGTAACCTTGGCAACCTGCTCACGCTCTACTCTCTCTTCGATGTGAACGTGGAACAGAAGTCTTACTGTATCCTCTTCGATGTTCCTGGTCATGTCATCGAACATCTCATAGCCTGCAAGCTTGTACTCAAGCTTAGGATCTCTCTGGGCATATGACTGAAGTCCGATACCCTGGCGAAGCTGATCCATATCATCGATGTGATCCATCCACTTTCTGTCGATAACTTTAAGAAGGATGACACGCTCGATCTCACGGATGGTCTCAGGCTCAGGGAATTCTGCTTCCTTAGACTCGTAAAGCTTGACTGCCTCTCCCTTAAGCTGCTGTAAAAGGCCTGCCTTAGTAAGGTTGTCGATTCTTCCTCTGGTTATCTTCTTAAGCGGAACTGTTGGAAGCAAAAGCTCGTTGAGCTCTGCGATATTCCAGTTATCAGGATCGTTCTCCTCTCCAACAACTGTCTCAACTGAAGACTCCACAATGTCTGTGATCATCTTGTAGATGGAATCACGCATGGATACACCATCCAGAACCTTCTTACGCTCTGCATAGATAATCTCTCTCTGCTCATTATTAACCTGGTCATACTCAAGAAGGTTCTTACGGATTGCATAGTTGTTGGACTCGATCTTCTTCTGCGCTGATTCGATAGCCTTTGAAAGAGATGAGTGCTCAATTTCCTGTCCATCCGGAATCTTGAGTGCATTGAACATTGAAATGAGTCTCTCTGAACCAAAGAGTCTCATGAGGTTGTCTTCAAGTGAAAGGTAGAACTTGGACTCACCGGGATCTCCCTGACGGCCTGAACGTCCACGGAGCTGATTGTCGATACGTCTTGACTCATGTCTCTCTGTACCGATGATCTTAAGTCCGCCGGCTGCTCTTGCTTCATCATCAAGTTTGATATCTGTACCACGGCCGGCCATGTTGGTGGCGATGGTAACAGCACCGTGCTTACCTGCATCAGCTACAATTTCAGCCTCAAGTTCATGGAACTTGGCATTTAAGACGTTGTGCTGGATGCCTCTCTTTTTGAGCATTCTGGAGAGTTCTTCCGAAGACTCGATTGTGATAGTACCAACCAGTACAGGCTGTCCCTTTGCATGGGACTCTGCAACTGCATCACAGATAGCGTTAAGCTTCTCTTTTCTGGTCTTGTAAACAGCATCCTGATGGTCTTTTCTCTGTACAGGTTTGTTTGTAGGAATCTCAATAACGTCCATTCCGTAGATATCACGGAACTCCTGCTCCTCTGTGAGGGCAGTACCTGTCATTCCGCACTTCTTGTCAAACTTGTTGAAGAAGTTCTGGAATGTAATGGTCGCAAGAGTCTTGGACTCTCTCTTAACCTTAACGTGCTCCTTGGCCTCGATAGCCTGATGAAGGCCGTCCGAATAACGACGTCCCGGCATTACACGACCTGTGAACTCATCGACGATAAGTACTTCATCATCCTTAACGATGTAGTCGTGATCCTTGAACATAAGGTTGTTGGCACGAAGAGCAAGAATTATGTTGTGCTGGATCTCAAGGTTCTCGGGATCAGCAAGGTTCTCTATACGGAAGAATCTCTCAACCTTGGCAACACCCTGCGCGGTTAGGTTGACGATCTTGTCCTTCTCATTGACGATGAAATCACCGGTCTCTTCTCTCTCTACGCCCATGATGGCATCCATCTTGGTGAGCTCTTCCATGTCCTCACCACGTGTCATCTGCTTAGCCAGAATGTCGCAGGCTTCATAGAGCTTGGTAGACTTATCTGACTGACCTGAAATAATAAGAGGTGTACGGGCTTCATCGATAAGGATTGAATCCACCTCGTCGATGATACAGTAGTTAAGACCTCTCTGAACGCACTGTTCCTTGTAGATTGCCATGTTATCACGAAGGTAGTCAAATCCAAGTTCGTTGTTGGTAACGTATGTGATGTCGCAGTTGTAGGCTGCCTTTCTCTCCTCGCTGGTCATGCTGTTAAGCACGCATCCAACGGTGAGTCCCAAAAATCTGTGTACCTGTCCCATCTGGTCAGCATCACGCTTTGCCAGGTAATCGTTGACTGTGACAACGTGAACGCCCTTACCTGTCAGAGCTTCAAGATATGAAGGAAGTGTAGCCACAAGGGTCTTACCTTCACCGGTTTTCATCTCGGCAATTCGGCCCTGGTGCAGGATAACTCCACCTATAAGCTGAACCCTGAAGTGCTCCATTCCCAGAACTCTCTTGGCTGCTTCACGCACAACGGCATATGCCTCCGGCATGATATCATCAAGAGTCTCACCATCTGCAAGTCTCTTTTTAAACTCATCTGTCTTAGCTCTAAGCTCCTCGTCTGAAAGAGCCTGCATTGTCGGTCTAAAAGCTTCGATAGCATCTACTGTAGGGTTGATCCTGCGAAGCTCCCTCTGAGAATGTGTTCCAATGATCTTATCAATAATACTCATATCTTATCTCCTAAAAAAGGGCATACTAATCCCTTTATAATAGACAAAGTCCAAAGGACATTGTAGCACAAAAAAACGCTGTCGGCAAATGCCGACAGCGCCTGTTGTTTACTGAGAAATTAGTATGTCTGAGCCTTCTCTTCGCCGTTAAGTACACGAAGGGCACCCTGTGCAAGAGCAAGAAGCTCATCCTCACCAGGATATACAGTTACAGGAGCGATCCAGTCTACTCTGTCCTTGATGGCATCAGTGATAACCTGGCCATAAGCGATTCCGCCTGTAAGGATGATCTGGTCAACCTTACCCTTGAGAACTGTAGCACATGCTCCGATGTTCTTGCAGATCTGATAGATGAATGCGTCACGGATGAGGTTAGCCTTCTCATCACCCTCTTCGCACATCTTGTTAACTTCTCTCATGTCGTTGGTTCCAAGGTATGCGTTAAGTCCGCCGTAACCAACGATCTTCTTTTTCATCTCATCGTATGTATACTTGCCTGAGAAGCACATGTCTACAAGTGCCTTGGCAGGAATACCGTTAGCTCTCTCAGGTGAGAAAGCACCGTCTCCGTTAAGAGCTGCATAAACGTCGATCATCTTGCCGTTCTTGTGAACGCCGGTTGATGTACCTCCGCCCATGTGAACAACGATTACGCTGATCTCGTCATATTTCTTGCCGATCTCCTTGGCATATCTTCTGGCAACAGCCTTCTGGTTAAGAGGATGGTCGATTGATACACGCTCAATCTCAGGTACACCTGAAATTCTTGCAACGGGCTCCATCTCGTCAACTACAACGGGGTCAACGATGAATGAAGGAACACCGATCTCGTCACCGATCTCTCTTGCGAGGATTCCGCCGAGGTTAGATGCATGCTGTCCCTGAACGCCCTTACGAAGGTCCTCTAAAAGTGCATCTGTGCACTCGTATGTACCGCCGGGAATGGGACGAAGAAGTCCGCCTCTTCCTACGATTACGTTAAAGCTCTTTATATCGATGTCTTCCTTTTTAAGGAAATCAAGGATGATATTCTTACGGAAGTCCTTCTGATCAATGATTGATGCATAGGACTCGATCTCTTCTGTGCTGTGACGAAGAGTCTCTTCCTTGGTCAGGGTCTCGTCCTCGAAGATACCGATCTTGGTTGATGTTGAACCGGGATTGATGATCAAACTCTTTATCATTACAGTACCCCTTTCTTCTTATCCTCTGCTACAACTGCAGCAAGAGCTATTGAATTAACCTTAACCTCTACAGAATCAGATCTTGATGTAAGGATAACAGGTGCCTTGGTTCCTGTAAGGATGTTACCGTTCTTAACTGTTGCAAGACGTACGATTGTCTTGTATGTAAGGTTTCCTGCGTGGATATCAGGGAAAAGAAGGATATCAGCATCACCTACGATCTTACGATCAAGAGCGCCTGCCTTGTGCTTGGCTGCCTCAGGATCGATAGCAAGATCCATTGAAAGAGGTCCGTCAACGATGCAGTTCTTGATCTCACCCTCTTCATTCATTCTGGTGAGCTCAGCTGCCTCAACTGTAACAGGCATCTTGGGGTTAACAACTTCTACTGCTGCAAGAGGAGCTACCTTAGGGCACTCAACTCCGCATGCTCTGGCTACTTCTACTGTATATTCAATGATGACCTTTTTATCCTCAAGTGTAGGATATGGCATGAAAGCAACGTCTGTAAGGAAAAGAAGACGGTCAATACCGGGAATCTCAAATACACAAACATGTGAAAGAGGACGACCTGTTCTAAGTCCTACTTCCTTGTCAAGAACGCTCTTAAGGAAATCCTTGGACTCAAGAGCACCCTTCATGTAAATGTCAGCCTTGCCGTCGTGAACCAGTGAAACAGCAGTACGTGCAGCCTCAATATCATCCTTAACATCGATGATCTCGTATCCATCGAGACTCATGTTAACTTCTGCTGCCTTCTCCTTGATCTTGTCAATGTCACCTACAAGGATAGGCTCAACAATGCCTCTCTCCTTGGCTACCTTAACAGCTTCCAGAACGTGTGTGTCCTGAGCTACAGCTACAGACATCTTCTTGGTTTCAGCTGTCTTAAGCTTAGCTAAAATGTCATCAAAATTCTTACTCATTGCGGAATAACCTCCAAACTATTAAATTGAAAACGCCATGTGATAAAATTTTAACACTATCAATCCGATAATGCAACGAGCTTTATTAAGTTTTAGAAACCTTCCATCCTGCGCTGTCTTCTTAGTTCGCGCCTCTTCTCAGCGCCTTCCCACTCTGCCTTCTCATTCTCTGTGCGAACGTTCAGGCCATAAGGAACAAGTACGGGAGTATCATCCTCATCGATGCATACCTCTGTGAAATATGCCCTGTTCATGATATGTCTCATTCCGTTCCTACGATCCTCAACATAAGTATCCACGCGGACTTCCATTGATGTCTTGCCAACGTGTGTGAGCTTGCCGATGATAACAATGATGTCATCGAGCTTGGCTCCCTGCTTGAACTGCATGTTGTCAACGGCTGCTGTGGCAACAGGATTGCCTGAATGTCTAACGGCAACTATACCTGCCACCTCATCTATCCAGGACATGAGCTGTCCTCCGAAGAGTCTGTTCTCGCTGTTGATGTCCGAGTATTTGACCACCTTGGTGCACTCAGTTATGGAATCCTCCACGTTCTTGTTGGCTATCTGGTGATCAACATGAAAAACCTTACCCATACGCATTCCTCCTAAGGATTTAATATATCAATTTTATCATATTTCAAGGCTGATTAGTCTTTTTGTCATAGTAATTAATGACGGCCTTCATAAATGAAACCGTAACGATATTCGGATGCTTCATTGTAAAGTACAGCAGCTTGTTTGCCTTGGAATTTAAATTAACAGTAGTATTATCTATCTTCTTTTTGGTCTCCGGCTTAAGGAAAATCTCTTTTACCAGAGAAAGCGTATCCTTCCTGCCTGAGCGCAGTGCGTTCTTCATCACAACCAGAAGCATTACCACAAACTCTCTGTCCATCTGAGCATCGGCGTTAAGAACATTTTTGTCCCACAGGATATCTCTGAAGGTCTTGTCTGTGAGCTCCAGATTCTTGAGGAGCTTGGGATTGTAGTCATGGCTCATGGAATCCCACAAGGTCCTGTAATGATAAAAGTATGACCCTTTCATAATTACAAGCCTCTTGCAGTCGCAGAAGACAGGCAGCATTATGTTTACGTCCTCACTCATGACGATTGTCGGATCGCAGTATTTGATGTTGTCCAAAAGAAGCTTTCTGGAGATGAGCTTCATGCACCTTGACATGGTTATGGGTCTTACTTCATTGCCAAGAAGATTTCTTCTGATCTCATCGAGAGCAGAACCCGTGTAAACGCCGGGCTCCAGTCCCTGTGTTTCCCTGCGTCTCTCTCCCGCCTTCTCCACGATATAGTTGGCAGCGATCACTTCACTTTCGGCAAAAGAGCTGTCGGTCTGAGCATACAGCTTCTCACACATATCAGTATCTATCCAGTCATCGCTGTCGATGAAAGTAATATAGTTTGCAGTGGACTCTGTGAGACCTGCTATCCATGCAGACTGGAGCCCTCCGTTTTTCTTGTGTATGACTCTGACTCTTGTGTCGCGCTTTCCAAAGGTGTCACACATAGCAGGAGAAATGCCGTCTGTGGACCCATCATCCACAAGCATTATCTCTATGTCGGAAAATGTCTGTGCAAGCACACCTTCCATGCACTTATCAAGATATTCAGCTGTGTTGTATACGGGAATTATTATGCTGATCTTTGCCACGTTTTTTCCGCCCTTTCTGGGTTTTTTATTACTGTTATTGTAGCATTCCTGCGGCTTTTTGGCGACGCTGATGCCAAACTTGCCTATCTTCTCTCCGAGGGTAAAATACTCGCCGTGAGAATAAGCTATGAGATCTGCTGCCCGAAGGTCAAATCTCTTTTTCTCATCCATATATCTGGTATCTACCGTGACACAGAGAACCTCAGCCACAAACATGTCGTGGCTTCCAAGCTCCAGTATCTGTTTGGTCCTGCACTCGATATTGACAGGACTCTCAAGGATTCCGGGAGCACTTATCATCTGCGACTTCTGCGGCGTAAGTCCCATCTCCTTAAATTTGTCATAGTCACGCCCTGACCTTACTCCGCACCAGTCCGTTGCACGCATAAGATCGCGGTTCGTGAGGTTTACCACAAACTCTCCGGTCTCCTTAAGAATATCATAGGAATAGCGCTCCTTGCGGACAGATATGGAGAGCATCGCAGGCGATGAGCAGACGTTTCCTGCCCATGCAACGGTTATGATATTGGGCTTCTCACCCTCCCTGCCACAGCTTACCATCACAGCAGGAATCGGGTAGAGCATGTTCCCGGGCTTCCAGATTTCTTTTGACATATTATCACTCATTAACTCAGTATTCCTTTTCAAATTTATACCAATATTTTAAAACATCATCGCCTTAATATAAATAGCCTTGCAATTTAGTATGGTAGTGTGATAAAGTATTGAATATGCTTAAAAAAAATCAATCAAACACAATGAGGAGAGATGATATGAAAAAGAAAATACTTGCAACATTACTCATGACCGCTCTGCTTTCGCTCACAGCCTGCGGATCAAAGTCAGCTGAGAGCGACCTTGACTATATCAAAAACAAGGGAACACTGATCGTAGGAATCACAGACTTTGCTCCCATGGATTATAAAGACGACAACGGAAACTGGATCGGCTTTGATGCTGACCTTGCCAACAAAGTTGGTGAGTCTCTCGGTGTAAACGTTGAATTTGTCGAGATCGACTGGGACAACAAGATTCTTGAGCTCAACAACAAGTCCATCGACGTTGTATGGAACGGAATGACTCTTACAGATGAAGTCAAGAACTCAATGGAGTGCACAAAGCCTTACCTTAACAACGCCCAGGTAGTCGTTGTTCCTGCTGCCGTTGCAGATCAGTATCAGGATGCGGATTCCGTTAAAGCCTTAAGCTTTGCGGTAGAGGCAGGTTCAGCAGGAGAAGCTGCTGCTCAGGATAACGGTTATAACTTCACATCACTTCAGTCACAGGCTGATGCTGTCATGGAAGTTGACGCAGGAACATCTGAGGCATGCATCATCGACCTTCTGATGGCCGGTGCAATGATCGGCGAGGGCACCAGCTACCCTGACCTTGCACACACAGCAGAGCTCACAACCGAGGAGTACGGCATCGGCTGCCGCAAGGGTTCAGACCTCGCTGCATACATTAACGACCAGCTTTCTGCTTACTACAAAGACGGAACAACAACAGCAATCGCTACAACCTACGGCGTACAGGATGCTGTAATCGCACCATGATCAAGGAGTAAAATAACTGATGTTTTGGACTGTAACCGAGTCCCTTTTGATAGGCTTTTGGGGAACATTAAAGCTCTTTTGCCTTACACTTCTGTTCTCCCTGCCTCTGGGACTGTTTATATGCCTCTGCTCAAGGAGCAAGGTCAAACTAATCAAATACCCCATAAGGCTGATAATATGGATCATCCGCGGAACGCCGCTCATGCTGCAGCTCCTCGTAATTTATTACGGTCCCGGAATATTCCTTGGGATCAATGTCTGGGGAACCGACAACAGCGGAAGATTCATCGCGGCGCTGATCGCATTTGTCATCAACTATGCCTGCTATTTTTCTGAGATCTACAGAGGCGGAATACAGTCCATCCCTGTAGGTCAGAGAGAAGCCGGCAAGGTCCTTGGTATGAGCCGAAGCCAGATTTTCTTTAAGATCACAATGCTCCAGCTGATCAAGAGGATCGTTCCTCCAATCTCCAACGAGATCATCACTCTGGTAAAAGACACATCTCTGGCCAGAGTAATCGCGGTATACGAGATCATCTGGAACGGCCAGGCTTTCATCAAGAGCAGCGGAATAATCTGGCCTCTGTTTTACACAGGTGCCTTCTATCTGATCTTCAGCGGACTCTTATCAATTCTCTTTAACAGGATTGAAAAGAAACTGGATTATTTCAGGTAAAGAATTAAAGCTTAGACTGGAAAAAACAATATGCCTATCTTAGAAGTTAAGAATATAAAAAAGAATTTTGAAAACACAGAGGTTTTAAAGGACATCAGCTTTGACCTGGAGGAAGGACAGACTCTGTCAATAATCGGTTCCTCGGGAAGCGGTAAGACCACGCTCCTGAGGTGCCTGAATTTCCTTGAGACTCCGGATGAAGGTACTATCACCGTCCGTGGCAAACAGCTTCTCGACGGCGCCAATCCCATAACAGATCCAAAGACTCTTCGCGAGAACAGAAAGCACTTCGGACTGGTATTCCAGCAGTTTAATCTGTTCCCGCAGTACACCGCCCTTGAAAACGTAACTCTTGCACCCATCCTTCATTCAGATGCTTCAATGAAGGATTCGATAATAGAAAAGGGAAAAGAGCTTCTGGCAGAGATGGGACTATCAGACAGGATGAACAACTATCCTCATCAGCTCTCGGGCGGTCAGCAGCAGCGCGTGGCTATCGCGAGAGCGCTGGCCATGGAGCCTGATATTCTGTGCTTTGATGAGCCGACTTCAGCTCTGGATCCCGAGCTTACGGGTGAAGTTCTCCGCGTGATCAGGGAACTTGCGAGTCGTCATACAACCATGATAATCGTAACCCACGAGATGGCCTTTGCGCGAGATGTGGCAGATATCGCCATCTTCATGGACAACGGTATTATTCTCGAGCAGGGTCCTGCAAAAGAGCTTATTAACAACCCAAAAGAGGAACGTACGAAGCAGTTCCTGTCAAGCTTAAATGACAGGTAACCAAGGTCGCCTGTAAAGATTCTTCTTTACTGCTATAATCTTATATGAGAGAGGTAAATGAAAAATCATGTCAGGTGCAAAAAGCTCGACCGCAAGAGATATGACAAGCGGTTCAATCATAAAACAAATACTTCTGTTTTCGCTCCCGTTGATGTTCGGGAACATATTCCAGATGCTGTACAACACCGTGGATTCGATCGTGGTCGGCAACTACGTCTCTACCCAGGCACTGGCTGCCGTAGGCTCTACGACCATGATCATCAATATGCTGGTGTTCTTTTTTAACGGCTTCTCGGTGGGTGCCAGCGTAGTTATCTCAAGATTCTTCGGAGCAAAAGAGATTGACCGCCTCCATGTGGCAATCGAGACCACCATGGCTGCGACCTTTATATTCTGCGTGGCATTTACTTTCATCGGTATCAAAGGTGTCGGCCCTATGCTCAGGTTCATGGCTACTCCCGATGATGTCTTTGCAGACGCATCCACTTATCTTACGATCTATTTTGCCGGAATCACGGGACTTCTCATATACAACATGGGAAGCGGAATACTCAGGGCTGTCGGCGATACCATAAGGCCCCTGTTCCTGCTGATCCTGACCAGTATCATGAACATCATACTGGATCTGGTTTTTGTAAAGGCATTTCACTTCGGGATTGAGGGTGTTGCCTATGCGACCATCATCTCCCAGTTCATCTCAGCTGCGCTTATACTGTGGCTTCTGCTAAAGACCGATGATATCTATAAGCTGACAATATCAGATCTAAAGATCGATCCCGAAACCATGAAGATGATCATAATCATCGGACTTCCAACCGGAATCCAGTCGGTCATCACGGCCTTTTCAAATATCTTTGTCCAGTCCTACATCAACTACTTCGGTTCGGACTGCATGGCAGGCTGGAGCAGTTACAACAAGCTTGACTCCTTCATCATGCTCCCTCTGCAGAGCATGGCCATGGCCGCCACCACTTTCGTAAGCCAGAACATCGGGGCAGGCAAGGTCAAAAGAGCTGAAGAAGGAACCAGAACTGTTATCCTGATGGGCGTTGTTACAACAGGTTTCATTGCATTTCTTCTGTATATCTTCGCAAGGCCTGCCATCAGAATGTTTTCAGCAGAACAGGCCGTTATCGATTACGGAGCACTCTTTATACATACAAATGTCTTTTTCCTGATGTTCAACTGCGTAAACCATACGCTGGCCAGCAGTCTTAGGGGCCGGGGCGATTCAACGGGGCCGATGATAATAATGATCTCAACCTTTGTTGTTCTGAGACAGACTTATCTATACATCCTGACTCACTATATATCCAACACTCCAAAGCTTGTAGGCTTCGGATACCCGGTAGGCTGGATGAGCTGCTGCCTGGTGGAAGTGAGCTACTATCTGATCAGATATAAACTTATAAAAAAAGGGACGTCTTAATGACGTCCTTTTCCGCTGTACATGCGTGTTACCACTACTGTCAGCGCTATGCCGAGAATAAACAGGATAAATCCTGCCAGTAGCCCCGGTGTATGGTACTTAAGCTCTATCTCATGATATCCTTCCGACAAAGGAAGTGCCGTAAACATCGTGTTGGCTCTGAGGAGTTCTGTCTTTTCGCCGTCAACATAAGCAGTCCAGCCACTTAAGTATGGCGTTGACAAAAGCAGCAGTTTGGATTCCTCAAGATTGATATCACCTGTAATCCTGTTTGTTGCAAAGCTGATCGGATTCTTGTGAAGATCAAGATTCTCCAGTGTGTTCTGTGTGAAAGAAGTCAGTCTCTCATCCAGGTTATCAAGCGGCTGGAACAGTACCTCCATTGAATCGTAGGTATAAGTGCCCTTGCCAAATGTTACGGTGTAATAGCTCTTGGCCTGCTCACTGTATCCCATATTGATGATATAGTCATGCCATCCGCTGTAGTTCTGGGATTTGGTTGACTGATAATCCAGCCTCTTATTTATCTCGGTTCCGTCAGAGAGCTGTGTTGAAACATTAAGTGAAACAACACTCTCACAATCATCTATATGCAGATTCCCAAAAAACAGATAACTCTCTGCGTTCTCACGTCCTTCAAACTCAAGCGTCATGCTGCTGCCGTCTTCAGCTTTGAAGCCGTTCTCCAAAAACTCTATTCCCTCAGAGGATGTAATTTTGTAATCAGCTGAAGATGAAGTAAATACCGGATCAGCCTTCTCAAAGCTCTCTGCATCCTTGTCATCAAGAACTATTCCGTAAAGAAGTGCTTCCTGCCTCTGCACCACTGACATTTTCTCAAAATCCGATCTCGGGATTACCTTGTTGCAAGTCGCACCGTAAGGCAGAGCCTTGCCGCATTTAAATATTGCGAAGTTGTATTTGTCGTAGTCTTCCCAGTATCCGTAGGGAACGAAAGCTCTCTCCTCAGGGGTGTTAAATCTCAGGGAGAAGTAGTTTACACCGCCCATGAGATTTAAAATAGCTCTGTCATCAAGGGCGAAATACGCATGGCTCTCCTGATCGTTGACCCCCATATCTCTGATATAATCCGACACTCCCCTGTCATCCAGTGACCAGAAGAACTGAGTCGAGCAGATACCATCCAGAAGTGATGCATTCCATATAAGATTGCGTCCGCTGTATCTGTAGAAGTCATTCACAACATCGAGGCCATCCTGGGCAGCAGCTTCCTCCACGACCTGAACTTCGGTGCTCTGAAGCTGCATATACATATCCTCAGTTGTGGTCTTGTCTATAAAATCTCCCACCATATTGCCCGCCTCGGGAGAGTATCCGGCATAAGCATTTCTGCCGATAAGACAGATCGTCAGAGCAAGAACAACAACCTGTGAAAGTGTGATAACGGCGTTCTTGAATTTGAAAGATAGCTTTGTCATCAAAGTCCTTACAAGATCATCCGTAAATACCGCCATGGCATATCCGGCAAAAAGCGCACAGGAGAAGGTCCATCTGTTTGATACAAATGCAAATCCCGCAAACACATATCCGGCGTAAGGAATACACAGAAAAGCTGCCAACAGAGCCATGAAAACAGACGCCTGCCTGTCTCTCTTATCCGTAAATGCCTTAAACAGTATAAAGAGCATTGCCGGTATGATAAGTATTGTGAATCCAAGCTGTGTCTCTGCCTCACCGTGGACCACAAACGATACAAGATTGGCCGCCAGCTCTTTGTAATATTCTGCAGAATAAAGCACCGGGATCTGAATATCCTGTTCAGACCTGGAATTATGCATAAATGCAAACAGGACCGGAAGCAGAACGATCATCGACATCATAGCGCCTATGACTCCGCCAAGCAGAAATGTTCCTATGGTCCTGAGCATCTCTGAGATATTCTTCCCATAAATGAAGATTGCTCTGACAATACAGTAGATCACTGTCAAAAGAACTATCACATAAAAGAAAAAGAAATTGTTTATGCCGGAAAGGAAAACAGCCACTATAAAGGTGAGCGGTCTCTTTTCCCTGAAGATCTTCTCTGCTCCCAGAAGGATCAGTGGGAAGTAGATAAGAGGATTGGCAAAGTACGGATGCCATGTTCCGTAGTACATAAAATATGTACCGAAAGAATATGTGAGCATGCCACACATTACGGAAATCCAGGACAGCTCAGGTCTTACATACTTAAGGTACAAAGAGATGGCTATTCCGGCCAAATAGGGCCTTAAAACAGTTGTGACCTGGATATAAACATAGATGTACTCAGCCTTTACAAATACCGAAGGGATATTCAGGATATCACCGATGGCGTAATACTGAAGTGTCGGATAAATATCATTGCCGTAGCCCATTCCGTAAGAAAGTGTCTGCAATGAAAGGCTCTTTTCCCTGAACAGATGGTAAATAACACCGCGCATCCACTTGGAGTTGTAGGCAACAGCCTTAATATACTGTCTCCATGTATCTGCGTGGTTTATAAGAAACTTATTATTCTCAGGGAAAAATCTGAAAACCATATAAGAAACAAGTATAAAAACCAGCGTATATATTACGTATTGTAAAAAGATCTTAGCTTTGTTAGACATATCTGTAATTGCTTCTCAGTTTATCCTTTCGTATAGTTACTGCCGTATGACTTGTAGTAGTTGTGGCTCAGCACCTCTCCGGTCTCATTGTCATAGGTGATTATCTGAATGTCATAATCAGACTTGGAGTCATCATAGAGGAAGTTGGTCTCGGGGTCTTCCTCGGCGTACAGGAATCTGAACAGGTGCTCCACAGGCTCGTAGTGTAAAGTACCAAGACTCGTGCTGACGTGATCGAGCATCTCGCTTCCACTGGCCTCATATATCTGACCTGATGCCACATCATTGATAAGAATGTAGGGTCCGTCAGTATGATATATCTTGGGAGTCACGGTAAAGTTATGGATCAGCCTCTGCATCTGGTTGTCTCCAAAGGCCTGTGATCCTTCGTTGATATAGAGGATCATGCTCACGTCATTCTGAGTAAGGTAGTCCAGCTGCTGATAAATACTGTCTGAACCGACCTCCATGTCATAGATGCTACTGCGGAATGACTCAGCACCTTTCTCCCAGTCACTGTAAGCAGCATCGCCCCTGTGATCCGGAAGATCACCGGACTCAGCGATCAAAGCTCCGATGCATTCTGTTGCCTTGATTGAACCCAGTGCATTCATATGTCCGGGGTCATTGAGATCCGTATACAGATCAACAACGCCCATCTCCTGCATGTTTACAAAGGGAACTCCATACTGATCGCAGATGATCTGCGCGCTGTCGATAGCTCTTTTATCATCAGTGGTAGCACTGCAGGTAAGGAAAGTCACATAGATGTCTATTCCCCTGCGCTGACACTCATCGATTATCTTGCGAAGATATTCCTCTCCTACAGTGTGTCCGCCAAGGCCGTTCTTGTCTGCAGGTTCCGGATATATCCCGGGAGCAAGCTCGATGCCGTAACGCATCTCTGCACCAAAGAGATTGTTCCTGTCCTCATTACCGAAAAGAGCCTTGTAGTCATTGCTTCCCAGCTCTTCCCACCTGTTATGATATACATAGAAATCCGCAAGGAACTGCTTCTGAATCTCAGGGTCCTGTATAAGGTCTTTCACAATAGCGATCTTGAGCTTGTCCAAAGGCCAGCAGTCCAGGTTTAAGTGAAGCTGCGAAATTGAACTCTGTCTGTCATCATCGGAATAGCTCTCATCCATTACATCCAGATACTGATAGTCCTTCTGAAGCATGTATGAATCCACTACCACGCACTTGGGATTGCTGTACTGGAGTGCCTCGATGAGCTCCCAGTAAGTAGCCTGCATGACTGAGCCGTGTCCGCCCATGTTGTAAGATGTGATGCCGTACTGTTCATACAGAACAGCCGGATTGAGAGCGTTGATAACATGAGAAGAACCCATGAACAGAACGTCGATCTGATCCGCTTTTTCAAAAAAGTCTTTGTACTTAAAATCGCTGTCCTTGCTGCGAAGCACGATTGATGCTGCAAACACGCATGCCACTGTCGCGCACAGGAAAGCTGCTGTTTTTATAATGCTTGAAATCTTAATCTTCATGTTATCCCTCAGAACTGTTGATATATAAAGCTTGACGCATTGTATCCTGCGCCCCATATTCCAAAAATAAGAATTGCCAGAATGGCTCCTATCATGATTATCCAACGGTACCAGATACTCTGTCCGATAATCCTCTCTCTGATCTCAATGTCATTAAAGTTCAGAATATCCATTGCTATCAGCAGGATAATACCGATCATGCCTACATTGAAGCTGCTCACGCTAAGGCCATAGTTATACAGTGACTTATCGGTGAATATCCATGGGGTAAATTCAAAGCTCTTTTTAATGATAACAAAAGCCTGCTCCAGGGAAGGCGCCCTGAAGAATATCCATGCCAGATTCACAAAGAAGAAAGTGATGATCGTCTTGATGGTTCTGTGTGAAAGACCGTTTCTGTCAATCTTCAGCACTTCCACAATCTTGTCCCTGAGCGGCATTGCAATGTAGCCAATGAGCTGATAAATTGCGTGGAGCAGTCCCCAAACCAGGAATGTAAGGGCTGAACCGTGCCAGATTCCGCTGACAACAAAGACAATGATAATGTTGAGATACTTCCTGGTTGTTCCCTTTCTGTTTCCTCCAAGCGGAATGTAGACATAGTCCTTGAGCCATGTTGAAAGTGATATATGCCATCTTCTCCAGAACTCCGCAACGGACTTGGCCATGTATGGGCTGTCGAAGTTCTTCATCACGTCGATTCCCAGTATTCTGGCAACTCCGATGGCTATTGACGAGTATCCTGCAAAGTCGCAGTAGATCTCGAAAGAATACATAACAGTAGCAATAGCGACTATAGTTCCGGGACAATTCTCCGGTGCCTGATACACGCTATTTACATAGATAGCAAGCCTGTCCGCGATGACAAGCTTAAGGAAATATCCCCAGAGGATCTGCAAAAATCCGTCTCTCATTCTGTCAAAATCCACTGTCACGGGATATGCAAACTGAGGCAGCATGTTTCCTGCTCTCTCTATAGGACCGCTGATGACCTGCGGGAAGAAGGATACGAAGAGTGCCAGCATGAGCGGATTGTGCTCAGCCTTCTCGTCCCCGCGATAGACATCAGCCAGATATCCGATGGATTTAAGCATGTAAAAAGAGATTCCGATCGCACCAAGGATCTTGCCACTTCTGAATATTAGCATGGCGGCAACCTCTGTTATCACAGCCAGAGCAAAAATCAGCCTGGTTCTTCCCGTTCCGGTCTTGTCCGCACCCTCGGAGAATTTCTCAATCATTACAGCTGCAAAATAAGTAATGACAATCGTTCCTGCCATAACAGCAGCAGCCTTAACATCAATGCTGATGTAAAAAGCCGCACTGATCACAAGAAGCCAAATATATCTGAACTTGCGCGGGATAATGAAATTCACGATGGCCGCAACCGGCAAAAGAAGCAAAAATCCAAAAGATACAAACTGCATATTTAAAATACCTTCACTAGTTTATTATGAAAAAACAACAGCATAATTATACTTTAGCAGCGCCTATTTGTATAGCTCAGCGAGCTGTTGTTTGCTCCTTGCACTTTTCGCAGCCGGATGGTTACTGTCAATTGACACTCCCTTAGGAAGAAGCTTTTTGGCTTCTACCGCCATATCCTGTGTAAGGCTTTTAAGCTGAGCAGAAATATCAACATCCGTATCCATCCCGATGGACATGATCTCGGGAACAAATCCAAGGGTAGCGGATGTGTACCAGTCGCCGTCAAATTTGTTGGCATCTGCTTTCGTACTTGTCACTCTGGAGTTCTTCTTGTTGGTAAGGTATGCGATGATCAGATCCCTGTCCGGATCTATCATCACGATAGTTCCCGTCCAGCCCTGATGGCCGAAGGTATCGGAGCCTGACTGGGTTCCGAAGTACCATACTCTCTGATTTTCGCCCTGTCTCCACCAGCCGAGTCCCCAGTTCGCTGCATCCTCTTCTTTTGGCGAAGTAAACATGTCCATTACATTTTGGGAAAAGAAACTGTTCTCGCCGTAGCCTCCCGTAAGCATTACAGACGCAAGCTTTGCCAGGTCAGTGGCATTGGAGAAAAGACCTGCATGGCCACTGATACCGTCCATGCTGTAAAAGGCCTTCTCATCATGGACCTCGCCCTGAATAGTCTCCGTTCTGTATCCGTCAAAATGAAGAAGTCCGTCTCTGGTATTTCCGTTTAATTCCGTTGCTGCGCAATCGTCTTTTGAAAAGCCGTTCCTAAGAGGATTGTATGTGATATGTGTAAGCCCCATCGGCTCATAAAAGGTCTTTTTAAGATAAGTATCAAGGTCCTGGCCTGTTACCTTCTCTACCACGAGACCAAGGATCATGTAGTCTGCATCGGAGTATACCGTCTTGGTTCCCGGTTCGTAATCAAGAGGTGTTCTGCGGATCATATCAACAGTGACCTGCTTGGTCTCCTCACCCGGCACATTTCCTGCAAAAAGTGGGTTCTCGGGGTAATCCTCGCCGGGTGCAAGACCGTTCTTATAAAGCTTTGGTGCACAGTACTTGGGGTCTGCCGGGAATCCGCCCTGGTGCTTTAAAAGTTCTCTGACAGTCAGCTCGCTCTTCCACTTCTTGATCGTATCAAGGTCGATAATGGTCGCTGGATCCTTGGGGTCGCCCTTACCGTCTACGGTCACCTGAATGGTTTCGGTTACAAACTCATCTCCGAGATATTTGGTGATCTTGTCATCAAGGTCAACTTCGCCGTCAGTCACAAGTTTCTGAAGAGCGTAGTTAACCGAAAACATCTTGGTTACGGAAGCAAGATCGTAAAGTGTATCTGTAGTAACGTTTGGACTCTCAGTGTTGGGAAGGCCGTTTGGCTGATATGTGTTGGTCTTGCCCCAGGCATTCTCATATATAAGTCTTCCGTTGCGCACGACAGAAAGCTGCGCACTTGTAAATCCGTTTTCGATGTCTGTCTCAATGAGGTCAGATATAAGCTGCAGTGCCTCGGAATGAATACCCTCTTCCTCCGGAGTTCCGCTTATCACCTCAGGATAAGGAATAGAAACTATCACAGCTTCCTTCTCATTTGAAGGAACTATGTTTGATACCTGCACAGTATTTTCTCCATTCTTGGTAACGGAGGAAATATCTACCTTCCAGTCGCCGAGTGATGTTACTTCCGAAGTATCAACCGGCGTTCCGTTGACAAACATATCAAAGCTCTCAACTCTGCCCGATATTGTTAAAAAGAGCTCTCCCTGGCCGTGGTAGCCATAGAAGCTGTACATGCTGTTCATTGCAAGTGTATTGTCGGTGTAGCCCTTCCAGTCCGGGAAGCTGATCCTGATCGGAAGCTTTGGGGCTGCGCCTGCAACAAGTTCAGGCTTTAAGGGGCCTGATGGTATATTGGTTTCATCGGATTTCTGACCGGCAGAGTTTTCTTGATCCTGTTGCCCCTGCTTAGTCTGATCTGTCTGCTGCCCGGTTTCAATATCTGTGGCAGTATCCTGCGCAGGTTCCTCGACAGTTTCTTTTTCTACCGTTTCAATTATCGGCTGGACAGGCTCTTTTACCTCAGCGCCGCAGGCTGATGTAACGGCAGCCAGTATGATAGCCATGGTTGCAGCCATTAACCTTTTATGACTCATTTCAGTATTCCTCCGATGTGGATATTTCTTTTCATTATTTAGTTTACCATATAAACGACACCAAACTGAAAAATGTCCCCTATCATACGCGGCTCATTCTCACTATTCTTGTATGAGGAGGAGGATGTTTTTTATGTTTAAAAAGAAATATCTGCTCTTGTTGGGGCTTGTTGCGATGACGGGAATCTTTACAGGATGCGGGAAAGAAAAAATGGAAATCAAAGACTATCACACTGATATATTAGGGGATAATGTTTATATATTTACGCCTGAGGATGAGGCGAGTGCTGTTCAGGAAACTCTGGATCATATTTACAGTATGCAGGAGGCTGCGCAATTTGATGATAACAGGTATGCGCTTTATTTCATGCCGGGAGAATACAATGTTTCTGCTAATGTAGGCTTTTATACTGAGCTTGCAGGGCTCGGAGCTCTTCCGACAGATACGAAGATTTCGGCTGTAAACACCTATGCCAGGTGGCTTTCAAATCCGCAGGGGCTGCACAATGCAACCTGTAATTTCTGGCGCAGCATTGAGAATATTGAGATGCAGTCGGATACGGTATGGGCAGTATCACAGGCTACAGGTATGCGAAGGGTTCAGGTTGACGGAAATCTCACTCTTCACGATGAATACGGATGGGCCAGCGGAGGATTCCTTGCAGACTCCAAGGTGGTCGGGCTCGTGGATTCGGGTACGCAGCAGCAGTGGCTCTCAAGAAATAACAGCTACAGCTCATGGACCGGACAGAACTGGAACATCGTGATGCTCGGGGATGAGCCGGGCGGAGTGCCTGTGGAAACCTGGCCGGAAGCCTCCTATACTGCTGTTGAAGAGACACCGATCGTGCGGGAAAAGCCATTTCTTGTATATGATGAGAAGGATGGATTTGGAGTTTATGTTCCCGAGTGGAAAGAAGGAAGTGTGTCTTTTGGCTGGGATGATGAAGGTTCTTCGGAAGGCAAGGTGATTTCCCTTGATGATTTTTATGTAGCAAAAGAGAATGTGGATACAGCGCAGACTATAAATGAGGCACTGGATGATGGGAAGAATATTCTGTTCACACCGGGGGTGTATGAGCTTGATGAAGCTCTTAAAGTACAGAAATCAGGAACTGTTGTTATGGGCATAGGCCTGGCTACGCTGCGCTCTGCTGCCGGGAATGAATGCGTAGTTTCTGATGGTGCAGATGATCTTATTCTGGCCGGGCTGTTGTTTGATGCAGGAACTGAGGAATCTGAGGCGCTGGTTCATTTGGGCGCTGTGGAGGGTGCTGTGGAGGACGCGAAGCCTTCGCTTCTTGCGGATGTGTATTTCAGAGTCGGCGGCATCGCTTCAGATGGACCATGCAAGACAAAGACATGCATTGTTGTTGATCTCGATAACGTCGTTGGCGACAACCTCTGGGTGTGGAGAGCCGATCACGGCGACAACGTCGGATGGGATATGAACACCTGCGAAAACGGCATCATCATAAATGGCTCAGGTGTTAAAATGTACGCTCTGATGGTTGAGCATTTCAACGGCTATCAGACCATGTGGAACGGTAATGACGGAACCTGCATCATGTATCAGAGCGAGGTTCCTTACGATGTGCCGGGCAGAGGACAGTGGATCAATCCCGACGGCAAGAGATTCGGATATGCTTCGTTTAAGGTTGCGGAAGATGTCAGCTCTTTTTCCGCTACGGGACTTGGTATCTATCTGTACAACAGAGATAACACTATTCCTATGTACTGCGCCATGGAAGTTCCCGATGTAGAGGGTGTTCATGTGCACAATGCGATCACTGCATATCTGAACGGATTCCCGGGTCTTAAGTGCGTCATCAATGAAGCCGGAGATTCACTTCTCAGTGCCGGACAGACTGCGAAAGTGCTGGATTATGAAAACGGGCAGTGGAGGTAACCTGCCCTTTTGCCACAGATTGCAACAAAGAGCAACTACTCTGCCTTGATGCAGCTCCATGCTTCCAGCAACCTATCCATATTCCAGGCTGCGTTCGCGGGGCTGGTTGACGGAAGGCAGATGGCAGGTCTTCTGACCAAAGCTTGTGTATACTTCTCGTAATACTTAAGCGCTGTCTTACCGTTGACGTAGATTGCCCCAATGTCTGCCGTGTCAAGGATAACCGAAAGGTCGTTGGGGACCACGTTGCTGATGCTGGAATCCGATGAACCAATGATGTCGCAGGACTTTATCACATCCCAGAGCGCAATATGATTTCTTAGCAAAAGAGCTTTCTTCTCCTCGATACTCTTCGGCTCTTCTTCATTAAAAACCGCAGATATCACTTTCCAGAATCTGTTCTGCTTGTGCCCATAAAAGAAGCCTTCCTCCCTGGATTTCACAGAAGGAAAACTTCCTAAGATCAGTATTTTGGAATCCTTGTCATAAACGGGTTCAATCGGGTGTACTATCATTATTTCCTATCCTCACGATGAGTCCTGAAAAACTCAAGCCTGCGACCGACAAAATTCATGAACTTGTCATAGTCGTCTAAAAGCTCTTTTACCAGCTTATCCGCAGTGTCCAGAGCTCTGTCGTATTGCTCTTTATTTATGTCTGCATTTTCAAGCGCTTCATCAAGCTCATCTCTGTCATCGACTTTTACGTAGCCATCGGGGTAAACCACGAGATCAAGGTAACAGTCGTAAAAGAAAGGCACGCCGTCATCATCAATTCCCTGACTGTCGATCATATCAATGTAACTGACCTTTACATTATACTCTCCGTCCATCATAACTGTGATACAGTAATAATCATCTTTCGGCATGATGGTAAGCCATTTGTAGCCACTGTCGCAAACGGTTATCTTATCTTCTTTGTAATTCCATACCTGCTTCTGAGAAACCTCATCTATAGAAAGAAAGCCAACATAGCCTTTGAAATCGGATGAATTCTCAAATACACCTTCCCTATGTTTCTCAATCATCGCCTTCCACTCGTCATAAGTTAATCTGCATCTGTACATACGCAGTAATCACACCTTTCTTCGCTCATCAGATAATATATGTTTTACAGTATTCTCCGGATGTTGTAATTCGGTCTTGAAAAACTCAGGATAAACAGTGATTTCATCATCAGATGCAACCCAGCGCAGAAACTCTTTGTGATCATCCTCGGTGAAGCTCGAGCTAATCGGCTCGAAGTCATCAGGCACCTTCATGTAAAAGAAAAATGAGATCTCATATATCAGCTTGCCTAAATTCATTTCATCATCGCCATAGAAATAGTTCTCATTAACAAATCCGAGACGATCTATCTCCATCTTAATGCCGGTCTCCTCATAAACTTCCCTGACAACCGCTTCCTCAGCTGTTTCACCAAATTTAATCCTGCCTCCGACAGAGTACAGGTAATCAGCTCTGTCATTTCCGACCATGAGGAACTTACCGTCTTTTAAAATGATCGCGCCAACTCTTATATTGATAAGGCCTGTGTCACAGGCTACTGTCATGTCTTTATTCATTACCCATATCTCCAATGTCAATATTCATAAAACTCCAGCGCGAACAGTATTGCCAGAATTGAAATGCCGTCCTTTGTCCTGTTTTCCTTCAAAAGCTCTTTTACCTCTGAAACGCTCATCCACTGCTTGTAGGCAACTTCGTCCACATCCTCAATGCTGCTCTCGGAATCAACCCTGGCAGCAAATACGTGGCATGTGCAGTCTGACATTCCGTTAGTCGGGTTCTGTGAGCCCAGGAATTTCAGGTCTTTCAGAGTGCAGCCGGTCTCTTCCATAGCTTCTCTTCTTGCCGCTTCCTCTTTTGTCTCGCCGTCCTCAATTCGGCCTGCCGGAATCTCCCATTCCAGTCGGTGCACGGTATATCTCTTTTCCCTGATCATCAGTATCTCATTCTTCTCGTTGAATATGACGATGCTGACTGCCTCGTGCGGGTAGTGGATCTGATGGTACTTATCGATCACTTGTCCGCTGGGGAGCCTGACCTTGTCGGTGTAAAGGCACACGTAGTCGCTTTCGTAAATGGTTGTGCGCTCAAGCCTTTCAGGTAGTACCACGTTCGCATCATCCGGCGCTGTCTGCTCAGTTTCTGAAGCCGCATTCTTATCGCCCGTTTCAGGCTCATCAGCTTTACACATAACAACGCCCGTTGATTTATGGATGAAGAAATATCCGTCTTCATCCATCTTGGACTGAACGTGCTTGTAAAAAGACTCTTTGTTGCCATTTACCAGTTTACTGGCTTCCTCAGAATAAGAAGCAACATAATTAAGGATCAACTCTTCGTCCGGTACATAAAGATCATTTTTCTGTTCTTCAACAGACATAACATTAAAATAGGGATCAAGCTCTTCCTTGGCAGTCTCCAGCCAGATATCAAAACCGCTTGAAGGAAACTTCACACTTGGATAATACTCACCTATAAAGTCGTGGAGCTCGCGCATGTGCTGCTGCCCGATAAGCGTGCAGGAGAACCTTCCGCCTTTTGCCAGAAGGCTCCTGATCTTTTTGTATAATTCAAGCCTGCTCTCGCGCGCCACATGGTAGAGCATATGGTTTGCCATGATAAGATCAAAGCCCGATGTTGGATACGAGAAATCCGTGGCATCGCGCTTCTCAACAACGAAGCGAAGGTTCTTTTCAGGATATTTATCCAGGATCTCTTTTGCCACATTTCTTGCACTTGCGAGCATTCCGTCCGAATAATCCACCAGATGGATTTCAAGGTCCTTCGGCAAAAGATCTGCCACGCGGCTCCAAAATGTTCCGGCTCCGCAGCCAATGTCCAGGATCTTCATCCCCGCCTTTATCTTCTCCCTCTCGAAAAGCCAGTGAAACCACTCGGTGTCGGCGGTGCTGTAATCGTGAATGGATATTCTCTTTTTCAGGTTAGTGTCGCTCTTGTACTGCTCAATGACTTCTTCCCTGTCTCTTGTAAGCTCGATGACATGGCGGAGGTTATCCCAAAACTCATCATCCCCGGAATCATTTGTTTTCCTGATGGCATCGATAAGTCTTATGATGTGCTCTTTCTTATCCAGAAGCAGCGCTTCCTGCTCCTTCAAGGACTTCTGCATGTCGGAGCTGTCATCTTTCATCATCTCAGATATCTGCTCCAGTGAAAAATCCATGTACTTGAGCATCAGGATTTTCTGCAAGCGGACAACGCTGTCCTCGTCATAAAGTCTGTATCCGGCTTCGGAGTACTCACACGGACGCAGCAATTTCTTTTCATCATAGAATCTTACAGTACGCGCAGAAACACCAAGTTTTTTAGCCAATTCCCCAGCTGTATACCTCATCTTTCATACCTCTCCTTGTCCTGTTTTTTCTGATTCTATGCCTTTACGTTACGTCAAAGTCAACACTTTAATTTATGGCTGTGCTGTTACTGAATTGTCTCTGCAGTTTCTCGTAGAAACCGATGTAATATGCGATTCGCTCAGACCAGATCTTTTCTGCTGTTTTGGTGCCAAGCTCCATTTGCATCGCTTTCCCCAGCTTCTCGATCCTGGTATTAACAAGTTCTGTCTTTTCCTCAAAACTCATTTCCAGAAATTTATCATGCACTAGCATCTCATGAATACGGTATGCATCAAACCTGTCGATGTTGTCAGCGTCCCCTACCGACAGCGCAAAAGGAGTTCTCTCACCCTCAAAATCGGCCTCGTCATCTACATGTATCGCAATTCCGTAGCACATGTCATTCACCCTGTCTTCAGGCAATCCGAGCTCTTGCAGGAATGGACGCGCTATCTTAGCTGCGTTTCTCCCATGGTCCTTCCAGCCATCATCGTCGAAGTCCTCGCAGTAAGACACATCATGTAAAAGACATGCCATCACCATCTCAGTTACATCAAAGCCTTCCTTCTCGGCAATCTCTTTTCCTATATTCGCAACCCTGTATGAATGCTCAAGCCTGTAGGCCTTCTCATCCGGATGGTCTTTGAAATATGCGCTGCCATCGAATTTCTGCTTGAGGAAATTCTCGGTTTTCGTTATCAATTCTGTGTTCATGCTTTGCTCCCCAACTTTAGTTTTCAAAACTTCAGAACCATATAGATGTCATCACTGTAAGAACCGTCGTCGTATTTGTTGGCGTTCGGCATGTGTCCGCACTCCTTGAAGCCAAGGCTCTCGTACAGATGATATGCCTTGTCGTTGCCGCTCACGACTGTAAGCTCTGCCTGCTCATAGCCACAGTCTTTTATCTTTTGGATCAGCCTCTCGAGCATCAGTCTGCCAAGGCCGAAGCCTGTATACTTCTGGAAAAGAGCTATCCCGATGTCCGCTCTGTGTCTGGCTCTTCTGCTGCTTCCTCTGCTGGTAAAAGAGCAGTTTCCTGCATATACGCCGTCTACAAAAGCGCACATTACAAGTTCATTTTCAGACTCGTTATGGCTCTTAATGAACTTGATCTCATCTTCTACTGTGTACTTAACTTCATCCGGATTAACCAGTAAAAAGTTAGTTTCTCCGCAAACTGTCTTAAGATAATCTATGAGCATGTCAGCCTCATCTTCATGAGCGCTGCGCAGTACGATATCTCTTTTCCCCAAAGTATACTTTTCTTCTTCAAATATCATTATTGTTCCTCCTTAGCCAAAAGTAATGGCTTATTAGATACTTCAATTCCTGCTCCAGTCATGCCATACAGAAAATTTGCAAAAAACATGACTTTTACACCCTCCAAAAGTCATGCGCTACAGAAAAAATCCAATACGCATGACTCCGCAGTCATGCTCTGCAGAAAATTTGCAAATAACATGACTTTTGTCCCCTCTAAAAGTCATGCTCAGATCAAATTTCTCAAAAAACATGACTGCCAGTAAAGCGAAAGTCATGTTTTTAAGATTTTTTCTGTTTAGCATGACTGTTACACACTTAATAGCGTCAACAAATTGCCGTCAACGCTCTATGTGCTTGTTGTTCCGATGACTTCTCCATCGGTCACAGCAACCACATCGTAAAGATTGTTCTTAAGAGCCTTCTCTACCAGTTCTGCAGGTCTTTCTCGAAAGCCCGCTGAAACCTTCAGCTTGATAAAATCCTCAGCCTTTAGCTGATTGTCAATTAGCTTATATTCCATAAACCGCTACTCCTACTACTGCTGCGATGCATATCAAGCCAATAGGTGATATGCCGTTTTTCCTTACTTTTCTCATGCCGTAATATACTATCGCAAGGCCACAGGTTATGAGGATTGCTGTGATATCGATACCGTTCTCACTAGTAACCCCGCAGTTGCCAAGAATCATATATGCCCCGGTTGCCAGAATGACACCGATAACGCAGGACTTAAGCCCCGTCAGTATTGCCTGGGCGTAAGAGTTCTTTAACAAATTCTTCGCCAGCCCCAGTATGATCAGTATGATGAAGAACGCAGGAAGTACGACCGCTGTCGTTGCAATCACAGCTCCCAAGAGACCGCCTTTATTGCTTCCGATGTACGTCGCAAGATTCACCATGATGGGCCCCGGCGTACTCTCGCTGACAGCTATCATGTAAGAGATCATCTCGTCATCCATCCAGCCGTGGGCCAGCACTACATCTCTGATAAGAGGTATCGCTGCATATGCGCCGCCAAAGGAGAACAGTCCCACTTCCAGAAATCCAATCAAAAGATCAAGGTAGATCATACCTGTCCCTCCTTTCTCCTGAATTTATCAATTTGAAAGAAAGCCAGGCTAACAAGTGCAGAGGCCAGCATAACTAATATTGATGACACATGTATCTTCAGCACATTAACAAGCATGAGCACAGCAAAGGTAACGATAAGAATCCCCACTTGCAAGGGCCTTTTCTGCATCTTCTTTATCATCTTAAGCGCCGCATCAAGTATCAGTATACCTACAGCAATCTTGATTCCCTGAAAAGCATGCGCGATCCACGTAATCTCCAGAAAGCCCTCGAGGAACATAGATATAGCAAAGATTATGATAAAAGAAGGTAACACCACGCCGAGCGTTGCCAGAACAGCCCCGGGCACCTTGCCTTTTTTATACCCAACAAAGGTGGCACAGTTTATCGCTATCGGCCCGGGCGTCGACTCCGCAATAACCGTGACATTCATCATCTCATCATGAGTGATCCAGTTTTTCTTTTCCACGCAGATGTTCTCAATGATCGAGAGCATCGCATACCCTCCGCCAAAAGTAAAAAGTCCGATCTTGGCGAAGGTCAAAAATAATTCAATAAGTATAGGCATGACTATAGCCTTTCTATCTTTTTTCCAATCATTTTTTACATACTCTTCTATAGTACAAGATACAAACAAAAAAGAGAACCGTATTGCTACGATTCTCTTGTTTTTGCTCCCATGTTTTTCAATTCTTTTTTGCGGTCATACATCATATGATCCGCTCGTTCAAACAGGTCATGTACCTGTTCATCATCCGGCTGTAGCGTTGTATAACCGATAGAAACAACAACCCCGTTTTCCTTGATGTTTCCTTCCACCTGCCTGTTAAACTCGGCAATTGTTTCCTCTCTGGTGTCAAAGCCTTTTCCGGACAAAAGAACTACAAACTCATCACCACCTGTTCTGTAAACCGAACCATGACTGAAAACATTACAGATAAGAGCACATGCGTCTTTGATAAGCTGGTCACCGGCAGCATGTCCCTGCGTGTCATTGACATACTTAAGACCATTTATATCACATGCTACAAGGGCAAGCTTATCAACAGCTCTTTCACGAATCCAGCTGTTTAACTGGGCTTCTGTTTCCATATAGGCATGTTTGTTTCTGACTCCCGTAAGTGAATCAGTATTTGCCATGCTCTTGAAAGCTTTACTGTTTTCTTTTTCTTCTTTCAGCTTCTCGTTGGCAACACGCCTCATCATGTAGAATAATATCGCCGAGAAAAGAGAAGCCACTACAAGGATGAATAATATTTGCCTACGATTAGCGGTAAGACTCTTTTTGCTGATCTCCTGAAACTGATCCTGAATAACGCTCTCACGGATCATTACAACCAGCTCCCATCCGGTTTCAGGCACAGGTTCATAGCATATTGTATCAACTACGTCATTTATGGTAAAAGTCAGCGTTCCTCTTTTTCCGTTTGCAAAATCTTCACGGAATGAATTCCACTTTTCCTCGGAAACATTACCGTTTGTGGCGTCAAAAATATTTTTTGTTCCAATAAACTGGCCAAGTTCTGTTTCTGATATATTTCCGCCATTTTCCGAATACAGCGCAAAATGTGTACTTTCCTGATCATCAAAAGCAAGCAGGCCAACTATGTCATTAATATCTATCTGGACAAAACATGCTTTAAACTGTTTGCCCATTATCTTGATATCTATCGGGATTGCCAGACACAGATCCTTGGACGAACCATAACGAAAAACAGTGCTTATCATTCTGCCATCCAATGTCTTATTCGCAAGGAACGGATGCCTGCTTCGGCCGGTATATGTGGTGTACTGCGTATAAACTATATCATCCTCATCTACAAGCGCAAAACGGCTAAGCGACAAAAGCCTCTTCATCCTACCAATGGCTGCCCGCAGATCCTCCTGCGATTCTATCTTCTCATCATCTATGACACTTACAGCCTTTTCCATGTAGTCAAAATTATTGTTGATCAGGTTTGTAATTGTCTTGGCTCGTCTGTCTGCCATCGATTCGAGATAAAAAGCACTTACAGCAGAAACTGCCTCATTTGTAGACGATATAGCCTGCCTGGAAGCCCAATAAGTATTGGCGATCAGCATTATCAAGATAAGAACACCACCTATCGCCGCAGTTATTATCACTGCCTTTTCAGTAATCTTCCTGCTCTTCATTGCGAAGCATCTCCATATAAGACTTCAAGCATTGCTTCCGCATCTTCCTGATAAATGATGGTTGTACTTTCATCAGTCTTATCCGGGAAAAGATCTCCCGGCAAATTTCCATCTGCAATTTTCACCGCAACCTGTAAGGTGTCAAAGCCAATCGAATAGCAATCCTGCACTCCAAGGCAATAGATAACACCATCCTTGAGATAATGAAGCGCCTCCTGATCATGGTCCATTCCCACAATCACTGCACTGCTTCCAAGCTCGGTAACCGCTCTGGCTGTTCCGACAGGATTACTCATATTGCAACATACAAAACCTGCAATATCAGGATTGTCCCCAAGCATCTGCTTAGCCAGATCATATGCCATATCAATGGAGTCCTGATCATATTCAACCGCAACTATTTCCATATCCGTATATCTGGCAATAGTGTCTTTTGCTCCCTTTGCTCTGTCTTCATGGCATGGAGCACCGTAACTACCAACGAGTATACCCACCTTACCCTTGTAGCCAAGTTTTTTACAAAGAGCTTCAGTTAAATCTGCTCCATCCTGATAGTTATGGGTATTCCCGACGTAAGCAATCCTCTTGCAATAAGGAGCTGCATCAGAGCTGGAGAACGTCATGACCTTATTGCCTTCAGCCATCATTTTATCAAGTACAGGAGTTATCTTCTCCTCATCTGCCACATCAACTCCGATTACATCATAATTACCTTTCTCGGCCTCTAATAACCTTTTGATCTGATCCTCATAAGAAGCTGCATCCGGAGCCATATACTCATAAGTAATGACTATGCCCTTATCAAGATATTTCTGCTGAGCGTCCTCCATTCCAAGGGCAACAGCATCCCACCACGGATGAACTATCTTATAAGTAAAATAAAAGTTGTATCTCTTCTTGGCAGGTACATAATCATCGAGACTATGTTCAAAATCCACTACATTTTCAGTATCTGTACTGTCTTCATTTATCTCTGCATTCGTAGAAAATCCACTGCTGGTACCTGCAAGCACAAGAGAAAAAGCTACTATCAGAAATTTGCGAAATATATTTTTAATCTTTTCAGACAAAGCATTCCTCCTTGAAGGCATAATTATCATTATAAATATTTGTCTACCTTAAATAATACTATATTCCGCTAGTTTTTATTCTTAAATATATATAAAAGATTGATATAAAAAAGAGAAGCATTCCTGCTTCTCTTAAATACTGTATTCTTTTCCAATCATGATAGCCTTAGCATCATGGCCATGTCCTATATCTCTTGTACATGCCACTGGAAGTGCATCCGATATATGCATTTTCAAAAGGTCATATACAGAAAGCGATAGCCCTGCCTTTTCATAACCCGTGAAAGTTCCAAGCAATACACCTGATATTTGGTCAAACACACCTATATCATCCAATTGGTTAAAAAGAGTTCCTATCTGCCCGGATTCTCCACCAAGTGCCTCAAGAAGCAATATCTTACCATTCATATCAGGCCAGTACCTTGTTCCTGCAAGCTTAGTAAGGCAACGAATATTGCCACCCACAACCACGCCCTGCATAGCTGTTCCTTGCAAAAAGCTGTATTTTATATCAAACAGGTCATTATTCTTACCTGAAATGTAATCTGAAAATCTCTGCTTTTGAACATCTCTGCATGACCAGATTATATTTTTTACCTGATAAAGAACTCCCGGCTTGCCCGTCATTGTGTATATGGCGTTGATAACAGTTGTCAGGTCGCTATATCCCCAAAAAGTCTTATCGGTCTTGGCTATGGCGTCATAGTCTAAATATTTTAACACTCCATTAGCCAAGTCTCCGCCGGAAATGTCATAGATTGCATCTATCGCATCATCAGCATAAAACTTCATGAGATCTTCAGCTCTTTCCTTATCAGTTCCGCTATATTCATCTATAGTTCTCATAATATGCGGTGAAAGAGCTGTTTCAATATCCATGTTGCTAAGAACCTGTTCAAGTTCAGTTATCTGATCCTGCCACTCCGGCAAATGTCCGTTTGAACAGGCTGAAATACCAATTTTCATTATCTTTTCCCTGTTTTTATATAGCTTATCAGTTCCTCTAAATCATCAAAGTCATCATAGTCTCCAATGATTCCTTCGCGATGATAGACAATACCGGCCTTTTCATTGCGTTCCAGGCAATCCAAAAGCTCTTCTACTCCAAATCTTCGTGCATATTCCGCAAATGCCCTTGCTTTAATCTTGTCTGCATATAAACCTTTGCGACAATTCGCCGGTTCGCATTCATAACATCCGTTCAAATTCTTATCAATACCGCACCTGCGAACCTCACACCACTCGGCATCCTTGCACCAGGACAGCTCCATAAAGCCATCCCGTTTGCATCCCTTACAGGTTACATTTTCCGAGCACAGGCAACATGCTAATCCGCAACGAGCTATTCCAAGTTCTCTTTTCATCGCTTCCTCCCCAGATTAGTCAAAAACATACTACAGTTTCAGCCTCATATCCTTATACTTCTGATTTCTTTCTTCAAAGCCAATCTTTTTATAGAGAGAATAACCTTCTTCTGTAGCCTTCAGGTCTATATAACACAGGTGATTCTCCTTGGCATAGTTTACTACCTCGTTCATTAAGCGCGTACTGATGCCTTGTCCACGATACTCTTTCTCAGTGAATACGCTCAGGGCTTCGCCAACCAGTCCATTTTGCATAGATGGATTTGCTGGTTTTTCAATGAGCAAAAGATATGCCGTCGCAACCAGCTGTCCATCAGCTCTTGCTACAAAAGCAATAAGATCTTTACCAAGCTTTCTCTCAAAAAAGTCCGGCAGTTGTACTTCCATAGCATGTTTATCAGCTTCACAGATCGAACCGTAATCATCCATTATATATGCAATTCGAAGCCTGATCAGTTCTGAAATATCTTTATTGTTAGCTGTATCAAATGTTACACTCATTACACTCATTATTATTTCTCCGTATGTAAATGAATCCTATATTAGATTATTCTATAGTACAGGAAAGCAACAAAAAAGAGAAGCATCACTGCTTCTCTTACTGCCGGCGACCGGGATCGAACTTTCCTGCGTCTTGCAAACACTGATGGAAAGGAGGCTGGCAGTTTCACTTTATTTTCTGACCCCACTTTTGAACCTAGTTGTGGATATACATCAAATGTGTTTAAACTACTTTATTCTTTATAGTTTCTATGTGTAAATACAGGTGTCGCAGTACCTGTAACCTTGTCGCGTTTTTCAACCTTAAGAACTGTATACTGTGTCTGTCCAACTGTGTAGTCATTCATTCTTGCCTCAGAAGAAAAGATAGACATTTCACTGATAAATATTATCCCTGCCAGATTATCACTTTTCTTATATAGCATAAGATTTTCAAATCTCTCATGATTGTTTATCAGATAATCTGCATTGATGCTTGTCCAAAAAAATAAAGACCTTGTATTTTGGCTACAAGGTCTTTTAGATAATTTTCTTTCGGATAATCCTATCTGGTTTGTGGTTATTTATCGAACCCACCTAGAACTCCATCAAAGAAAGCGTTCCAGAACCCTCTTTGATTTCAACGTTCAAACGAACCTCAAGTGTCCGCTGTTAAGATTATAGTATTGTAACCAAAACCTTAAGTCAAGAATATAAAGAGATAATTCATAGAAAATTCATTGCACATTTTTATGCTCCCAATTCATAATCCTGAATCCTCTCTTTCCACTTTTTATACTTCTTGTACTGAATATCATCCAATTCCCAGAAGTTTACTCCAGGGTCACATTCACCCACTATTTGCTTTTCACCAACCAGTTTATAACCTAGCGCCTCAAAAAAGTTCTTTATGTAGTCATACCAGACAGAAGGTTCGGCAAATTTACCAGCTATCGACTCTAATCGATTATCCTCATTAAAAAACCACGGATTTGGAAAGTTTTCATCCATTTTTTCATACGGATTGACCCTATTTGAAAACTTTATGTACTCCTTGATCAATGTCTCATCTGGCGCAGGAATTATCTCTAATTCACCTGCCCCAATCATCCAACATCCCATTTTTATTCCTCCTTGATAAATGAATAATTTAGGTTATAATATAACCATCGGTTATTGTATAATACATAACCATTGGTTACTTGTCAATAGTAAAATGAGGTACATATGAAATTCAAAGCTGAAAGAATAATCCAAATTCGTGAACAATTAGGCATGAACAAAGCTGAAGCAGCAAGAAAACTCAACATGTCTGCAATGGGTTACGGGCGCTATGAAAATGGGCAAAGGGAGCCATCATTCCAAACAGTATGTTTCATAGCGTCAACATTCAACACTACTTCTGACTATCTTTATGGCTTAACAGATGATCCAAATCCAAGTACAATAACGATTTCTTCATCTGAAGACCCAGAACTCTTTTCATTTGTAAACTCTCTCCAGAAGGATAAATCCTTAGAAAAAAGGTTATTAGAATACTTTAATAAACTGACTCAGCAAGATAAATAAACACAAAAAAGAGAAGCATCACTGCTTCTCTCGTACTGCCGGCGACCGGGATCGAACTTTCCTGCGCCTTTCAAACACTGATGGAAAGGAGGTTGGCGGTTTTACTTAAATTTCTGAACCTAGTTATAGATATACATCATAAGTGCATATTGTTCTTTAGGCATGAGCCTATAGCCTCTTTTCACTAATCTCTAACAATTCAGCTGCAACCTGATTATTTTCAACCCTCATAAGATTATCCCAGGCTTCTGCTCTTCCAAGTAGGTTCATACCGCCATGCCATACTATCTGATTATCAATAACAGCATAGCACTCTTCAACAGTTTCAGTTTTTCTAACGATTATGCCACCTTTACATAGTTCATCCACTAGTAAAGAGCTTTCTATGACATCCTCATAACCAATAGAATTGGGATCCATGGTTATCACAGTAACTGTTATCCCCTCCTCTAGCCTTGGTTTAGCAAAGATACAAGCTTTAACACTTTGCTTCGAATAAGCTTTGGGCTTGAAATAACAATATTTTTATCTGCCTCAATCAAATCTCTAAAAAAGACCTCTTCATAGTCTTTCCTATCATATATAGCATTAGCTGCCTGTTTCGTTTGGCCTTGAGGAGTATAAATCTTATAACCAAGTTCTTTATATGTCTTTAGTCGGTTTTTATATTGACGGTCAAAAAACCTAATGTGACTATCAACATAATCATAAACAAGCACATCTTTCTTGCCCTCATATGTTCTATTTAGTCTACCTACATACTGTGTCAGGCGACCTTCATATTTTACAGGAGCAGCGAGCATAAGAGTATCCAATCGCGGAAAATTGAAACCTTCTCCTACCTTTGATGCTGTGGCTATCAATATCAATGATTCATTAGAAGGAGTGCTAGTCATCACCTCACGGATTTGAGTGTTTTCTTTCTTGCTATTATCGCCATAGATAACAAAAATATGATCTGCACAATCTTTTAGCACATCTTTCAAAACATCTACATGTCTTTTAAGCTTCGTCAGAATCAAAGGTGTTCTACCTAAGGAAATAGCTGCTTTTACATCCTCTTTGATTTGTTCATTTCTCACTGTGCTATCAACAATCAATTTATCTGCTTTGATAATATCAAGATCTTCTCCAGTTACATTTACAACTCTTGTAAAACGCGGTACTAAAAGACGTTCAATACCCTGTTCATCGGCTTGCTCTTTAGCAGTATAGTTGTGCCTTATCTGTCCAAGCATCATAAATACAATATCATCGAGCTTATCACTTCTTCCGGGAGTAGCAGAAAGGCCATATACATACTTGGCTCGAACACGATTCAGAACTGCCTGAGCCTGCTTAGACGCAGCATGATGGCATTCATCAAAGATAACCATTCCATAAGAATCTATATTTTTGAAGAATTCTCCCTTATGATACGCTGAACCAACCAAAGCAAAATCAATTATTCCTGTGGTTTTATCATTGCCCGCTTGTAATGTGCCAAAGACACTTTCTCTTACTTTTTCTCTTCCCGATTTAGTTAGATATTTCGGAGGTTTTTCATCTATAACAAGGAATTTTTCAAACTCGCTTATCCACTGTGGCAATAACTCAGTATTTTGAAGCAGAATCAAAGTATTAACTTTTCTTTTTGCAATCATATATGCTGCGAGAACAGTTTTCCCAAATGCCGTCGCCGCACATAAAACTCCATTCTCATATTTTTCTAATCTGGCAGCAGCATATTCCTGCTGTTCCTTAAGCGTTCCGTTAAAACTTACTCTAATTGGTCTGCCGAATTGTCTTTTATCGGTAATATCACATTTTATTCCTGATTCCTTACACTTGGCCTCTAACTTATCATACATTCCCCTCGGAATCTTGATATAACCTTCACTTTCACTCCATAATGAAATCTGTTTAAAATTGTAATAATTAGATCTCCCCTGCCTTTTATTTGTATAAAACTCCGGATTGTCTATTGTTGCCATACGCTTAATCAGATTCTGTATATTAGGTAAAAGATTAAGTGCATCAACATATATTCCATCATCCAATACAATATGGATTTCATTTCCTACTACATCAGAACTGTTGAACTTCTCCTCTCTTTTCCAAGGACGAATTTGCTTATCAGCATATTTTGTGATTGCCACGGAAGAACTAATACCTTCATTCCATTTCTGAATAAAAGAAATTATTTCCTGCTCCGGAATTTTCCTTATGCTCCTCAATGTTTCCCACTGATCCGGATATGCATTCCAATTTTCATCAATAAAAGCACTATTGCCATTTTCTAATGCTCGCCCCTGTAACGGTAGTGCGACCAAGTTCCCAATCTTACTTAGCACATCCTGTGAGGGATACATTCTATCGTAATACTTGAAAGACGGCATATTAATTGAAACAGCACCTCTATCCAACAGAGCAAAACCAAAGCTCCTTGCCAAAGAAGCTTGAATAGGTTTCTCAAAAAAGATCCATATATGAGCACCTCTTCCGGATCTGGATCTTTCCGTAAGTGCATCAATATTATTCAACTTCAAAATTTTCCTTAGAGCATCAACCTCGCTTTTCCAAAGATCATCTGCATTAGCATCATCTGTTCTATAGGAATCTTTAACATGATTATCAAAATCAAACACAAGAAATCTACATGTATTATCTGTAAAAAGAGGATATGCTCCAATTACATCATCGCATTCAGGCTTTTTACCTAAAAGATGGTTTTCGATTACTTCAAGTTCAATTTTTCTCCATCTTCTATATGGACAATCATCATCACAAAAAGTCTTAGCATCATTGTTCTTCGGGCAAATACGATTCCATCTATTATCGCATTGCGGAAAGTATCCGCCATTTTTTCCACGCTTTGCATAAACATCCTCTCTTCCGTGGAACATATAAAAGAAAAACTTTGCCATATCACTGGTTATCGCATACTTTATGATTCTTGCCCCTTGATCAGGATCATATACGTCAGTACTAATGACGTCTTCATCAAAAGCATTTTCGGAATCATATTGCACATTATTGTTCCTTAAAAGTGCTTTTAGTCTCTCATTTTCATCCTGTAGATTTCTCACTAATTTTCTTAACGAGTTCAAATCATGTGATTCCAGCTGCATTTTGCACCTCTATAGTCCTTAAAACATGTTTTTTACGATTCTTAAGCCTTAATATATCAAAAAAGAGAAGCGTAATCTACGCCTCTCTCATTTCTTTAAATCTTTAGGAATAAAGTTCTTGTATCTATATATCACATGTGATTCACCTGTACATAAATCAATCTTCTCCTGCCATAAAGTAGTAAGCTTTGTCTGACCTGCAGTTCTGTCAAAATCTGGATTAGCAACGAATGATCTGCAAAAATATTCATTTTCTGTCCCTGCAACCATATCTAAATAGACATAAATATCCTGGCCATCTACTAAGGTGTTTAAAAATAATTCAGATTCTATTTAGACTTGCTTTGCTCATTTCTAAATCTAAAAACAACCCTGTTTTCATCAAAAGCGCGTTCCAAAAGGTGTAAATAATCTATCTTGTTCTGAACATAGCTTTTTTCAAAGAAATTTGATTTCTCCAACTGTACTTGTGTTATCATACCATCCAGTGCTTTATCAAATGTTACATTTCCACTCTCACTATGAATTTGCAAGTCACGTAACTGTCCTATTCCCTCAAGATGATGGAAATCCTCTTCTGCAAATCTGACTCTTACTTCAAATCCTTTTCCTTTATAAGCCAAACAAAAATAGTATTCTATATTAAGTAATCTCTCAAAAGCTTCTGCATTAAGTTTAATCTTATTTTCCACATTACCTCCATAATTAAAGCCTCGACTCTCGTCGAGGCTTTAATTATAAGTGTTTTCTTTTCAGCATACGCCTAACTGGCTCGCGGTTGTCACACTAAACCCGCCCATAAGCTCCATGTATCCCCCTGCCAGTAGGGATTTACATTTCATAGCCAACAAATGCTCTACGTCATTTGTTATCTATAATATACTGTTTTGAACATCTAATGTCAAATAAAATCTTTGTTATGATATACTGTTCCTGGTTCAGAGTGGTCCAAAACAAACTCAAAACTTAATATTGAAAACTTTGCTTATACAATCTGAATTGAACCCAAATTATACTAATTTGAACCTCTTGTATAACAAAATAAAAAGAGCTGTAACCCCAGATATTTTCTAAGTTTACAGCTACATACAATTACTGCCGGCGACCGGGATCGAACCGGTACGGGTATTACTACCCACGGGATTTTAAGTCCCGGGCGTCTGCCAGTTCCGCCACGCCGGCATTTACCTTATTGGTAAAAAATACGCGATATGCATGGTACATATCGCGTTAATGGGGCCTACAGGGCTCGAACCTGTGACCCTCTGCTTGTAAGGCAGATGCTCTCCCAGCTGAGCTAAGACCCCTTTTTAATGAATACTGGGTATTACGCGGTTCTTCAATATACTATTAAAAAACCATAGTGGAGCTTCAGGGACTTGAACCCGGGACCGACCGGTTATGAGCCGGTTGCTCTAACCAACTGAGCTAAAGCTCCTGATAAATGACTCCGACGAGAATCGAACTCGTGTTACCGCCGTGAAAGGGCGATGTCTTGACCGCTTGACCACGGAGCCTAAGAGTTAGCGACCGTGCTTCGGTGCTTCCATATCGCTCTGGCTGCTCCACTAGGCTCGAAAAGACCTCGCCAAATGGCCATCCAGGCTACGCACCAAACTCGAAAGAACCTCGTTAGGTGCTATCGCTCCCCCTGTCGGACTCGAACCAACGACACTTCGGTTAACAGCCGAATGCTCTACCGACTGAGCTAAGGAGGATTATAATAAAAAATTTTGTACCTTCAAAACCGAACACTGAAATCTCTTAGATCCGTCTCTAACCTTTGCTTTTTGGATAAGCCCTCGACCTATTAGTACACATCAGCTGAACACGTTACCGTGCTTACACCTTGTGCCTATCTAACCTCGTACTCTCCAAGGGGTCTTACTCCATAAAGGAGGGATATCTCATCTTGAGGGGGGCTTCACGCTTAGATGCCTTCAGCGTTTATCCCTTCCGGACGTGGCTACCCAGCCTTATGCACCTGGCGGTGCAGCTGATACACCAGCGGTCCGTCCATCCCGGTCCTCTCGTACTAAGGACAGCTCCTCTCAGATATCCTACGCC
>NZ_ATVT01000019.1 GCF_000420865.1 Butyrivibrio sp. XPD2006 | reverse complement strand
TTATTATAATTTATATCCTGTGTTTCTGTAATCTCAACAGGTGTACTCTCACATGCAAATGTTGTAATAGGTGTTACGCTTATCATCATTGCTGACATCATTATTGCTACCATTGTTTTCTTTAAAGTCTTCATAATCTTTACCTCTCTCTTTTCTCAATCTATTTTGGGTTGTTATGTGTCTTATTTGTGTTGGTTTGTTTTATGTTGAGTTAATATTATCATGGCGACTATCACAAAATTGTCACACAAAAACAAAATACATTTCAATTATGATTAATATGGCATTTGTATCGATAAAGAAATGATTTTTGATACACTTTTGGTTTATGTATAATAGGGATTGAAAGAATATATTTCAGTTTTATTTTCGATGACAAATCGGGAGATTGTAATATAAAAACCATAGCTCAAATTAAAACTGATTCGTATCAAAAAATAGAAGCACCTGAAAGGAGTTAACAGATTATGAGTAGCAATAAAGAGTTGATGGCAACTATCGACGAAAAACTGAACAAACTCGACGACAAGGACTTGGAGAAAGTAACAGGCGGTAAATATGAAGTTCTAGACTCTAATGGAACCTTAATTGGATATGCAGACACTTTAGAAGAAGCAATGGCATCTGGGGAGCTGTTGCTGTGGCTGAAGTGGCTTCATGTATATTGTCCTGGGCATTCCTCTTTACTCAGAACAAAAAGTATCATTATCTGATATCTAAATAAATGCAGAAATATGTGTATCAATTTTTGAAGGAACAGGAGATGAGATTAAGGATATGTGGTTCTGCATTATGGATGGAAAGCAGACGGAGATCATCCTTCGAATTACAATTGATCAGCTCCTGATGATCACCCATAAACTCATAATGCTGGCAGGTAAGCCTATCAAGAAAGGCTCTTACTGCCAGCTTTTTTTGTGCAATAAGTTTCTCTAGAATAGCTGTTGTATCTGTTTTGTAAACAGCGATGAGCGGCTCATCTTTACCTTCATGGGACAGAATAGTGACATCAAAATTTCCGGAGAAATGCTTCTTTAGAAGGCTCTCCAATGTTTGGCTTGAGATAAGCGGAACATCAACGCTGAGTACAAGTGCATTGCTGCAGTTACATTCCAAAAAGCAGGAATAGAGACCTCCCAGTGGGCCCATGTCAGGTATTATATCCATTATGTGGTGGGCATATGGGATAGGAGAAGATTTACCTGAAACATAGACCCTGCCGGCACCAAGGTCTATTAGTTTATCTGTCTGTATCTGGAGGAAGGACTTTCCATTAAGAATGATTTCTGACTTGTCCGTTCCCATTCTTTTGCTTTTTCCGCCTGCCAAAACAATTCCGTCAAACTCATTCATTTAAAAGTTCAATCCTCACAACATTCTTCACCTGACGTTTTGAGTCGCTGTCACCGAACACATACAGTCTTGCACTGGTGCTTCCGTCGTCTTCCTGCTGTTTTGCAAGATAAGCTTTACCATCTTCGTTTATTTCGTCAAAAGAAATTTCAGCGGCAAATTCATCTGATGATACAACCCGGGCTTTTGTGAAACCGGCCTTATCAAGTCCTGATTTTGAAATGGCATCCTTTAGTGATATTCCGATCTCATCTACATCCTTTTCCTGCCCCTTGGCATTTATGGTAACGCCCTTTACTGAAACCAGGCTCCCGCTAAAGGGGTCAATGAGAACTGTTTTATCCCCATTAATAATAGCCAGATTCCCTTTTGGCGCATCATTTCTTGACCTCAAATAGAAAACAGATGCAATGCAGGTAATTACTAGCAGAATGATGACGATAACAATACTTTTTTTCTTCATGTTGTCTCCTTGTTTTTATATGGTATTTTTGCGGTGGCTTTATCTGGACCGATGACCGGGTGGAGCCTTTCTATAAGTTTCTCTCCCAAAAGCCCGCAGATGGAACCGCTTGTGGTAGCAACCAGTGCATATACAAAAAGAACTATTCCACTTAATTTGAACACAATGAAGTTTGCGGTAAGACAAGCCGTAATAGAAGCAATTATAGACGAAATCAGTATTCCATTATCGCGTCGACCGGAAGTTTTCTCTGCTAAAAAGAAAACCAGATCAATCATGATTCCAGGAAGGATGTAGCCGATAGGCGCAAGAGCGCCCATGCTGCCGGTCATTCCAAAACACAATGCAAGAAGGCTCTGGACAATGCCCATGATTGTAGCACAGAAAGGAAATGGCATAAGTGCAGCCGCTATGACTAAAAACAGTAGGGAGAAGCTGGTGGCAATACCACCCGGGATATGAAGAAATTCAGTTATGATATTTGCTGCGGGAGATATCAGTTTTTTGGCAAACAAACCAAGATCGCAGCATAAAGCCATAAAAATAAGGCTTCTGAGATCAGCTTTTTTCATTATGTTCTCCTTTTCAATAAGGAAGGCGCTTCTGTTTCCATCTGCACCCCGGCAGAGTATTTGTCTGCGTCTTAAAAGCCATGAAGACTAAAGCTTTTTAGGCTTAAAAGCTCGGAGATTTTCTACAAACTGATTATACCATATTGTTTTGTAAATAATCTATAAATTAACGACTGAACGCCCACGAAGAATGACTAAAATGTTATGATTAGATTGGTGGGTTATAGTTATGACAAGTATGTCTAAAGGAGAAGGTAAATGGTCAAAAAGGTTCAATCTACGTGTAATTTTTGTGCCATCGACTGCAATCTGGATTTCTATGTGGAAGATGGAAAAATCATCAAGACAGTTCCAACGAAAGGATATCCCGTCAATGATGGGTTCTCCTGTATCAAAGGATTATCCCTGAGCAAGCAGCAGACAACAGTTAAGCCAAATGCGCTCCCGAAGATCAGGCAGGCTGACGGAAGCTTTAAAGAGGTACCCTGGGAAGAGGGCTTTAAATATGTTGCAGATAAACTAAAGGAGTTGCAGGAAAAATATGGCAGGGAGAGTGTAGCCGGTATCAGCACCGGTCAGCTGACTCTGGAAGAGTTTGCCATCTTTGGTCATGTTATGAGAAATTTCCTTCAGACCAACGTGGATGGAAATACAAGACTTTGTATGGCATCAGCAGCTGTTGCCCACAAGGGTACTCTCGGCTATGATGCCCCCGGATATACTCTTAACGACTTTGAACTTTCTGACACGATCATATTCATAGGGGCAAATCCTGTGGTTGCGCATCCTATCATCTGGCAGCGAGTAAGAAACAACAAGATTCCCGACACGAAGATAATTGTCATTGATCCGCGAAAATCAGAGACTGCAAGGAACGCTGACTACCACTATCCGCTGAAGTGGAGAAGCGATCTTACGCTTATGTATACACTTGCAAATCTGATAATAGAAAAAGACTATGTGGATCATGACTTCGTTGATAACCATACTGAAGGCTACGAAGGGTTTGCGGAGTTCGTAAAGAATTTCACTCTGGAGAGAGGAAGCAAGGCAACAGGGCTTTCGGAAGATCAGATTTTAGAGCTCCTTGAACTTATCCATAACGGAAAAGCAGTTTCCTTCTGGTGGACCATGGGTGTCAACCAGGGATATGAGGCAGTAAGAACTGCCCAGTCCATCATGAATCTGGCGTTCCTGACAGGAAATGTCGGTAAACCTGGTACGGGCGGAAATTCTATAACAGGTCAGTGCAATGCTATGGGTTCAAGGCTCTTTTCCAATACCACCTGTCTGTTTGCAGGCGGTGATTTTGCTGATGAGGCCGAGAGAAAGAGAATTGCCGACATTGTTGGTATAACGCCTGAGCTTATGGCGAAGAAGCCGACGATTCCATATAACAAGATCATAGAAGGCATCAATGCCGGAGAGATAAAGGGACTTTGGATCCTCTGCACCAACCCAAGACACAGCTGGACCAATAATGAGACCTTTGCAGAGGCTGCAAAAAAACTTGAGTTGTTTGTGGTTCAGGATATCTACGACACAATAGAGAGCGCTGAGGACTGCACAGTTTATTTCCCAGTAGTTCCCGGAATCAAAAAAGAAGGAACCTATATCAACATGGAGAGGCGCCTGTCTGCGATGCGAAAAGTCCTTGACAGAGGCGAGAATGAGATCTCAGATTATGAGTGCATCCTGGGAGTAGCCAAGGCTCTTGGAATGGGAGAAGCTATAGCAAAATGGGAGACCCCGAGACAGTGCTTCGATCTTCTCAGGGAATGTTCAAGAGGAAAGGGATGTGATTTCACAGGTATTCATTGGGATGACCTGACGGATTCGCACGGTATTCAGTGGCCGTATCCTGAAGGTCATGAAAAAGAACTTTCAGATGAGCAGAGAAGACTCTATGCCGACGGTAAGTTCTTTACACCATCAGGTAAAGCGCAGTTCATATATGAAGAACCTCTTGAGAATCCGATTCCTGTGACTGACAAGTTCCCGCTTGTTTTCAACACAGGAAGAGGTTCTGTTGGTCAGTGGCACACTCAGAGCAGGACAAAGGAAGTAAAGTTTGTTGAAGACGTTTCCTTAAAGAGAGCCTATCTTTATATGAATACTCAGCTTGCTAAAGAAAATGACATTCATGATATGGATGAGATAAGAGTATTCTCTTCCAATGGAAAAGATGCAATATTTGCAGTAAAGGTAACAGACAACGTTCAGTACGGCGAGCTTTATGCGCCAATTCATTATATTGAATGCAATGCGCTGACGCCGTCCAGCTATGACAAGTATTCCAGGGAGCCTAACTACAAGGGCGGAACCTGCAGATTTGAAAAGATCGCAAGGGAGGGCTGATAAATGTATAGAATAAAGATTGACCGAGATAAATGCATTGGATGCCTTACCTGTGTGACGGCCTGCGTGGTCAGTCACGAGACGGAGAGCGGCGATGCCAGAAACAGAGTGGTAATTGATTCCGAGACCACGCCTGCCCCAATTTTCTGCAGGCACTGCAACAGACCCGAGTGCACATATACCTGCATGACCGGTGCAATGCACAAGAATCCTGATACCGGATTTGTTGAATATGACAAGAACCAGTGTGCAAGCTGCTACATGTGCATAATGTCCTGTCCATACGGAATACTTAAGTATGACAGCATTCATCAGAAAGAGATCATGAAATGTAATATGTGCGTTCACAGGAGCGAGGACGGCAAAACTCCTATGCCCATGTGTGTTGAGAAGTGTCCTATGCACGCAATAACTCTTGAGGAGGTGAAGGAATGAGATACGTAATTATTGGATCATCTGCCGCAGGAATTAACGCCATAAGAGAACTCAGGAAAATAGATAAGGATGGAGAGATCATTCTTGTTTCCAAGGATGAGCACATTTATTCAAGATGCATACTCCACCAGTATCTGTGTGGGGAAAGAACTCTTGAGAGGCTCAACTTTGCAGAGAAAGACTTTGAAAAAGTTTACGATGTGAACTGGATGAAAGGGAGAGAATCAATATCTCTCCGTCCAAAGGAACATATTTTGGTTCTTGATGGGAATGAGGAAATTAAGTATGGAAAGCTCCTTATTGCCACGGGATCCCATACCTTCATTCCTCCAATCAAGGGGCTTTCCGAAGCTGATAACTACATTGGCTTCAGGAACATAGATGATATCGAAGTGCTAAAAGAGGTGCCAAAGACCGCCAAGAATATTGTGGTTCTGGGATCAGGGCTAATTGGCATCGACTGTGCTGCCGGTTATCTTCACATGGGAGTAAAGGTTACACTGGTTGATTTTGCAGGCTGGCTCCTCAACAGGCAGTTGGATGAGAGGGCAGCTAAGACCTATATTGATGCCTTTAAGGAAAACGGAGTGGAGCAATATTACGGCGTTGGAGTGAATGAAGTTCATGTAAAAGATGGAAAGATCTACGAAATAGAGCTTAGCGATGGAAAAGTCCTTCCCTGCGATTATTTCGTGGTTACAGCCGGTGTCCGATCCAACGTTGAATTCCTGCAGGATTCAGGACTTGAGCTTTCTAAGTTCGGCCTGGTATACGACGAGACCGGTAAGACATCCGATCCTGATGTTTACGGTGCAGGTGATGTGTCAGGTACAAGTCCTATCTGGCCTGTTGCAGTAAAAGAGGGAATGGTGGCAGCGGCAAACATGGCAGGCAAGAAAGAGAAGATGACTGACTTTTTCGCAAGCAAATCTACCATGAGCTTTTTAGGTATACACACAATGTCTCTGGGAACAGTAACGCCGCCTGACGATACCTACAGAGTTGATGTTTATGACAAGGACGGCGTATACAAAAAGGTTGTCTCCAAGGATGGAATTATTGTTGGAGCTCTTTTGCAGGGAGATCTTGCTTATGGCGGTGTCCTTCAGCAGATGATCGCCAGAAAGATAGACGTAAGGAAGGTTAAGAAGCCACTGTTTGAGATTGACTACTCAGACTTTTTCCATGAGAGAACCAATCTGGAATTTGCATATGACCTTTGATGAAAGGAGGTGCTGATGAAGGAGCGATTAAAGAAGCTTCCGGTTCCTGTTCTTCCGACTTTTGTGGGAACGCTCACGCTTGGAAATGTGTATGGAGGTATGGGCTATACATGGTTTAGAGTGCTGATAATGATATGTGCTACAGCTGTTGTGCTGGCTTATATCTTTAAAATCATTCTCTGCTCATCAACATGCATAGAGGAGTACAAGCAGACGGTTCCCTGCAGTCTCTATGCGGGATTTACCATGTGCCTCATGATCCTTGGCAGCTTCTTCTTTGAGAAAGGAATGGCATTTGGAAAATGGATATGGCTTTTAGCAATTATCATCCATGCAGTTCATATCTGCATTTTCACTATCAGAAACGTGATCCTGAAAAGAGATGTGAATACCACCGTGCCCAGCTGGTTTGTTACTTATAACGGAATCATGGTGGCCTGTGTCACGGGCGGTGCCATGAACATGACAGGCCTTTTAAAAGTGATAACTGTGTACGGCATAATCATATATCTGATTCTCATTCCGGTAATGATAGTAAGACTCATCAAGGTGCCGGTTAAGCCGCAGGTCTATCACACCATGCCGGTTGTGCTGGCGCCTTGCAGCCTCTGTGTGGTGAGCCTGTTAAATGTATATGAAGCTCCTAATCAGGTACTTTTGTACTTTTTATATTTTTGCGTTTTGGCATCACTCTTGTTTATTATCATCAAACTCCCGGATTTCTTTTCATTTGATTTTACTCCGGGATTCGCAGGGCTTACTTTCCCGATGGCAATAGGGATAGTGGCAACAAACAAGATGGCTGCGTACCTAAATGGTCATGGAAGTGAAAACGCAGGTTTTGCATTGACCCAGCTGTCAGGTCTTCAGATATTCCTGACCTCCATGCTGGTTGGATATGTACTTCTAAACTTCCTGAGGATGTTGCTCGGGAAAGGCAAGAGGCCATAAAGCAATTATTTGGAAGGAGGTTTTTATGGGCTATGTACTTAATAAGGAGAGCTTTTCTGACCTAGTCAGCGCTCTTCTTAAAGATTACCGCATCTTTGCTCCGGTCCTCAAAAAAGGCGCAGGCAGATTCACTGACGTGGACTGCGTAATCTATGATGAGATAAAAGATGCATCTGAAATTGAGCTGGAGAAGAAGTCAGACTATGCGTCAAAGGAGTTTCTTACGCCTCTTTCGGAGACGCTTTTGTATTTCACTGAAGAGGAAGTAAAAGAGGCAGATCTTTGTGAAAAGAAAGTGCTGATATTTGGCAGGAGCTGCGATCTGAACGGATTAAAACGTCTTGACCAGATCTATCTTGATAATGGCCTCGCAAAAGATCCCTTCTATAAGCGCCGCAGAGACCTGATTAAGCCTGTCCTTATCGGCTGCGGCCATTCCTATGATAACTGCTTCTGTGTATCCATGGACTCAAATAAATTTGAGGAAGGGTATGCTTTTTCTGTGGATCTGATTGACGGTGAGATTCATTCAAATGTCCTTGATAAGGAATTTGATAGCTTCTTTAAAGCTGCTGCAGGAGCAAAAGAGCTTGATGTAACTCCGCGATTTGTAACAGAAAATGAAGTTAAAGTTGAGATCCCTGATGAGATACCGGGCAGGATCATCACTGACGATCTGTGGGATGAGTACACCACCAGGTGCATTAACTGTGGAAGATGCAACTTCGTCTGCCCTACCTGCACATGTTATACGATGCAGGATGTCTTTTACTCAGACAACGGCAGGGTCGGAGAGAGAAGAAGAGTATCTGCTTCCTGTATGGTTGATGGCTACACCGATGTGGCCGGAGGAGGTCAGTACAGAAGAAAGAACGGAGAGAGGATGAGGTTTAAGGTTCTTCACAAGATCTCCGATTTCAAGAAGAGATTTGGCTATCAGATGTGCGTTGGCTGCGGAAGATGCGATGACATCTGCCCTGAGTACATCTCTTTTTCCAATATCATAAACAAGGTAAACGATGCGGTTAAAAAGGAGGTGAACTCATGAATACTCTGAATCCATATCTTCCTTTTTCATCTAAAATCCTGGAAGTTATAAAGCACACCGAGAAGGAGTATACCTTCAGGATGGAGTTTAAGGGCGAAGTAAAGCCCGGACAGTTTTTTGAAGTTTCAATTCCTAAGTACGGAGAGGCACCTATTTCGGTCAGTGGCATCGGAGAGAATTTTGTTGACCTGACAATCCGCCGCGTTGGCAGGGTTACCAATGAAGTATTTGAGCGATATGAAGGGCAGTCACTTCTTCTTAGAGGCCCCTACGGAAATGGCTTTGACGTTGACCTATATAGAGACTGCGAAGTTGTAGTTGTTGCAGGCGGAACCGGAGTATCCCCCGTAAGAGGCGTTATCCAGGCTCTTTCCGATATGCCTGATGCATCGGATAAATATGTTGTTGCGGGTTTCAGATCACCGGAGGACATGCTCTTTAGAGATGACCTAAAGGCCTGGGATTCTAAGCTGAATCTCACGCTTACTGTTGATGGGGCGCCTGAAGGTTATCAGGGTAACATCGGACTTGTTACCAAATACATTGAGGGGCTTCCTTTGAAAGAACCTTCAAAGGCCAGAGCCGTTGTGGTAGGCCCGCCTCCAATGATGAAATTTACTATAATAGAGCTCAAGAAAAAGGGATTTACTGATGCAAACATCACTGTATCACACGAGAGGAAGATGTGCTGTGGCCTTGGCAAGTGCGGTCACTGCCGTGTAAATGATCACTACATCTGCCTTGATGGCCCTGTGTTCAGCTATGAAGTTGCAAAAGACTTTGTGGATTAAGGAGGCGTGATATGGCAAATTTAGATGTTAATGTAGGAAAGCTTAAAAAGAATGCATTCAGATACTCAAAGGTAAGAGGTGAGACTGCCTCAAGAATCCGTATCCCGGGTGGCGTGATTGATTCTGCTTCCATGGCCAAGGTTGTGGAAATTGCAGAGAAGTACGGCACTGGCGTTATCAATATAACTAACAGACAGGGTATTGAGATTCCGGGGATAAAACTGGAGGACGTCGACAAAGTTAATGCTGAGGTGCAGGAGGTTATTGATGCCCTCAGGATTAACCAGCCGGAAAAGGGTAAAGGCTATCCTTCATCCGGAACTCGAAATGTGATAGCCTGTCCCGGTGCGAGGCTCTGTCCCTTTGGCTGTTATGATACTACGGCCTTTGCCCAGAAGATGGAAAACAACATCTACCCCAATGACAGACATGTAAAGATTGCCTTTACCGGATGTTCTAACGACTGCGGCAAGGTAAGGATGGCGGATTTTGGAATCATTGGAATGACGGAGCCCCAGTACAACAAGGACAGATGCGTTGCCTGCGGAGCCTGCGTTGATTACTGTAAGAGAAGATCTGTAGGTGCTTTGCAGTTGGTAAACGGCAAGGTTGTAAGGGATACAGACAAGTGCATAGGCTGCGGTGTATGCGTTGTTTACTGCCCCACAAGGGCCTGGACCAGAAGCAGGGAGCACTATTTCAGGGTGGTTCTTCTTGGAAGGACAGGAAAAAAGAATCCAAGGCTTGCTGAGGACTTTATCAAGTGGGCAGATGAAGAGAGCATCCTTAAGATGGTCAAAAACACATACGCCTATATTGAGGAATATATTGACCCTAATGCTGTTGAACACAAGGAGCATATCGGCTACATAGTAGACAGGACCGGATTTGAGGAATTCAAGAAATGGATCTTTGAAGGGGTTGAACTGGGACCTAAGGCAGAAGTGAATGACAGAATCTATTGGGGCGGAAAAAACTATGCTAAGTATGGCGGTTAAGAAAAAAATAGCAGTAATCAGTGTGTTATGTATGATCGCAGCCACTTTTATGAGTGGCTGCGCATCTTCTTATGCGGAGAATTCCCAGGAAAAAGATGACACTGTGGGCATACAGAAAAGCAATTATGAATGTGTAGTGGCGCTGTCTAAATCTATAGCGGACATGTGGCTCATATCAGGCGGCACACTGAAAGGGGTGACCGAGGATGCCTTTGAGCTTGACGGCTTGAGTGATGGAGCTGAAAGTGTTGGAACGATATCAAAACCAAGCACAGAAGCAATCCTGTCACTTAAGCCTGATCTGGTTCTTCTTTCAGGAGAGCTGGCGGCACATGAACAGCTTAAGGCTGAGCTGGATAAGTTATCAGTTTATACAATTGCAATAACTGTGGATTCTTTTGAGGATTACGATAATGTGATCTACATGTTTTCGGAAATGAATGGAAGAGACGACCTTTATCAAAAGAATGTCACAGAAGTAAAGAAAAGGATAGACAGTATTGTTTCGGAAGTGGGGGATAAGTTTGAAGGAACATCTTATCTTTGTATCAAGGCTTCTGCCACAAAAACTAAAGCATTAAAGAAGGATCATTTCGCATGTAATATCATGGATGATCTGTGCCTTTACAATATTGCAGATGATGACAGTGCACTTAATGACTTAAGCATTGAGGAGATTGCGCTTCAGGATCCTGACTATATATTTGTTGTATTTATGGGAGATGACGATAAGGCAGCGCAGAGTTTTGCTGATGAATTTGAAAGCCAGGCTGTGTTTAAAGAGCTTAGAGCTGTAAAGGAGGATAAACTGATAATTCTTCCTAAAGATCTTTTTAACTACAAACCAAATGCTAGGTGGGATGAAGCGTACAAATATGTTAAGGACATCTTGGAAAAAGAATAAGTGGATGATTGTGGGACTTTTCCTGCTCGTTACGGCGATTGTTCTGGCTTTGCTTAGCTCAAATGCGAGCTTGTCATTTATTGATTTCTTACAGGCTCTGACTGGCAGGGAAGGTGCAGATGAAACGGCATTTCTTATCCTTTCAGGGGTGAGGGCTCCAAGAGCCGTTGCAGGAATATTCTGCGGAATCGGTCTTTCTGTAGCCGGACTTCTAATGCAGGAAGCCTTGAACAACCAGCTTGCTGCTCCCAGTGTTATGGGAATAAATAGTGGAGCAGGGCTTTTTGCCCTGGTGGGTTCATGCCTGCTTCACGGCAGCGCCTTGTTAAGAGGGGCATTTTCTTTTGCCGGAGCGATTGTTTCGATTGCTCTGGTTCTTCTTATATCTGTCTATTCAGGAAGCAGAAAGAGTACAATGATCCTGTCCGGTGTTGCGGTTTCTGCAATGATGAGCGCATTCACAAACCTGATAATTACATTAAGACCCGATTCTGTATCGGATAAGGCGGCTTTTCAGCTGGGTTCCCTTCAGAGTATACCAATGCCGCTCATAGTTTTGACAACGATATGTGTAGTTATAGGAACTTTCGGCGCACTGTTTCTTGCACCGGGAATGGAACTGTTTAAGCTTGGTGATGAGATGGCGATGGGACTGGGGCTTTCAGTTAGGTCCTACAGATATCTGTGTGTTTTTCTGGCAGCTTTTTTGTCCGCTGCTGCTGTTACCAGTTGCGGACTGATCAGCTTTGTGGGACTTATAATTCCCAATCTTGTTAGAAGAATGGAGACGGAAAGATCGAGAATGCAGGTTCTTTTGTGTGTAGTCTGGGGCGGCGCACTGGTTCTTTTTGCAGATACTCTAGCGAAGACTTTATTCTATCCCTATGAACTTCCAGTGGGAATGATTCTGTCAATCCTGGGTGCCCCGTTCTTTATCCTGATGATAATATCACGAAAAAAGAGAATTAAGTAAAAGGACAGATCTGATGATAGAACTCACAAACTTAACTGCCGGATATGGCGGAGTACAAAAACTTCATATTGATCGTTTTGCCCTTAAACCATCGGAGATAGTATCAATTATTGGCAACAATGGGAGTGGAAAATCCACACTTTTAAAAACAATTGACGGACAACTTGAATATAGAGGGAATGTACTTATTGACGAGAAAGAAGTGTCTAGACTTCCCGCTAAAAAGCGTGCAAGGATGATTTCATTTCTTCCACAGCAGGTTCTGCCTGTAGATATGAGTGTTGCGCTGCTGATTTCACATGGTAGATTCTCGTTTGGCGATTTTTCTCATACATTAAACGCTGAGGATAAAGCAGCAATTGAAGATGCGCTGAAAATGGTAAGACTTGAAAGTTACAGACAGAAGAAGGTTTCTGATCTCTCAGGAGGAGAGCGGACGCTTTCTTATCTGGCGATGGTTATTGCCCAAAAAAGCAGATATATGCTTTTGGACGAGCCGCTTTCAGACATTGATATTCCGCACAAGCTGCATATATGTAAAATACTTGAGAATCTCAAAAAGTCCGGGACAGGAATCCTTATAGCATCACATGATATTCCCATGAGTTTTTCCATAAGCGATAGGATATGCGTGCTGGATGGCGGAGAGATTGTTGTCTGTGGTACTCCTTCTGAAGTGGCGGCCCAGGATGAAATGATGAAAAAAACACTGGGAGCCTATGTCCGGGCAAATGGCGATGGTGATATGCTCTATAAATATTCACTGTATGCAAGAGCTGAAACTTATAGCTAAAACTATAGATTGTCCTCGCCCCATTTTTTCAGTTCAAGGAGAATGGGGATGAGGCTTTTTGTTTTCTCAGTAAGATTGTATTCTACTCTTACGGGCATCTCATCATACTGCACCTCCTTGTTGATCCAGATTACCATGGAAACACAATCGGAAGAACTCTTGTTGGAATGGCGAAAGAACATTATAAGGATTATCTACGCATGGCAGTAATAGCATACGATAAAGAAGTTCATTTTTATGAAAACTGTGGTTTTGAAAAGAGCAACGATGCTTCACCGATGTTTATAACATCATTATGGACATGAGGAAAAATATAACTTTCAGAATAATAGAGGAGCAATATGGATAACAGTATTATTGAGAGTTTTATCAGAAAACAGAAGGTTGCTTTCATCTGTTCAGTTGATGAAGAGGGATTTCCGAATGTGAAAGCTATGTTGAAGCCGAGAAAGATGGAAGGCATAAAGAGTTTCTATTTTTCGACAAACACATCTTCAATGAGAGTAAAACAGTACATGAATAATCCCAATGCCTGTATTTACTTCTATCATAAAGGATTGATATAGTACGTAGGTGTTATGCTGAAAGGTAAAATGGAAGTACTGACAGACCAAGAGACCAAAGATATGATCTGGCGTAAAGGTGATACGATGTTCTATAAGGGCGGGGTTACCGATCCAGATTATTGTGTATTGAAGTTCACCGCTGAGAGCGGAAGGTACTATTGTGATTTGAAGACGGAGAGTTTCACAATCGAATAGTAAGTTATTTTGGAATAGAATTTGCAGGAGGATAAAGAAAAGGGACCCGGAATGGATCAATGGCTGATAATGGATGAGGCATGAATTACAGGATAACATGAAACGAAATTAAGAGAGAAAGGACAATAATCTCAGAAAAGACAATAACTTATGTATATATATAATTCTGCAATGAAAGAAAAGATGGATAAACTTAAAGACCTGAGCAACAGCATCGAGATTAAAGGCGAATTATCTGTTCTTTGCCCTGAGTTCTATGAAGCATCAGGATTTTATTTTATGCGCATCCGCGATGGGGAGAAGTATGACAATCTGGATCGTGATAGAATGCTTGAAATGCACGATTATGCTACTTATCTTGAGGCCGGATGTAGTGATTGCCGTATTAATGATTTTTTTGAAGTGGAAAACGATGACGAAAGACTCAAGCTGGCATTCACTATAGCAGACATGTGGGCTATGAAGCTTAGTAATTTATTTCCCCAAGAAGAGTTTCATATTGTAATCGCTGAAAAGGATGGGAACATCACCATGAGATTTCACAAGTTCCGCGATGATGAACCCACCTGGCTTGAAGAAGATGATCTTGACGGTTATGAGTCAGAGGCAATCTGTGTAATGATTGTTGGAAAAAAAGAGAAAGATGACTGAGATTGTTACAGGATTACTGATAAATAAAGGTGAACAATACTATACTGATCTAAAAGAGGTACTTAGCCTCATGGGAGATAGCTGTAAGGACTATATGATTCACTTGAATGGAAGTTCTGAAAGACAATGAATTTGCTAATGATAAGGTAAATAATTGATTGCATATGCGATTGTAGGATGCGGAGGCCATTAAAAATATGATAAGACACAGAGGAATACGATTATGCTAAATAGAAAAAAAGTAATAAAAGATGTTATAGGCCAGGCCGTAAAGGATATGGGCTTTACTTACAAGCGTAAATTATTTGGTGTCATATGGACTTTCTCAAGAACCGTTGGAAGCGTAGAGCAGTGCATATCTATTCAGCAGGAAAGCCGGGTTCAAAAAGAGTACATGCTGATGATCTACACATCTGCCAGAGGGCATGATATTGTGGAAATAGGTAAGGTTCTACCTGAGTATAAGAACAAGAGAAACTGGGAGGCTGAAACAGACGAGGAGTTCATAAAAGTAATAGAATTCTTTGCTTCATTTTTAAAGGAAAAGGCCCCTGCAATCCTGGAAGAGATGCTAACGGACAAGGGTCCTGTCCAGGAGGATCCTTTTGAAACACCTGAAAGAAAGCAGTATTTTAAAGAGCATAGAAAAGAGTTGGTAGAAAAGTATGATGCTATCTATCATATTCTTTCAATTGAATCCGCAGAGGATAAGCTGAAACGTATTGATGAAGTGCTGTGGGATAAAAGGGAAGCAGAGATAACTCCCGATAATGAGGAAGAGATGTATGACCTTTTCATGGGGCTGGCTGCTATTTTGTCAGAAATAATGCTTGTCTATGATGGCGCCAAGATTAACTATGACAAACAACATGTAGAGCTGACTATTCCCGGCTGTGCCGCGATTCATCCTTTGTATAACGTGGCTTCGGGCTGGAAGAGCTATCATGTACATAATAACAAATCTACCCTTTACATATGGGCTATCGGCAGGATGATACCAATGATGTGTGAAATGAAAAAGCAGCTAATGAAATTGTGGTAAAAGCTTTGCTCAATAAGACTAAGGTAATAAAATCCATTGTGGGTCCGGTTCTTGAGGAGCGCAATTATTGTTTCTGCGATTACATTTGGTCTGGGGCATATCGTAAATCTTTTTAATGGAAGTGGAAAAGATTTGATTTCATCCGTCACCCAGATTGTGTTTGCTGTTATGGTTGGATTTGTGTTGGTTATAATCTTTTATTATGGGAAGTCTCTTGTCCCATGTATTTTATTCCACTCTGTAAATAATGCACTCAAAGTTTTTTCTGCAAATGGGATGAGTAATTTCCTGGCAGAAATGGTAATCAATTTAGTGTTAATTCTTGCTGTTTTGGGAGGATATCTATCCTACCTGCTCAAAGTATTTGATAAAACAGAGGACATATCGATTCAATAAGAGACTAACTAATATTTCAGCTTAACTGGCTGGATATCCGTGCTGGTAAGTTATATAATTCTCTGTGATCTTGTGCAATAGCATAAGAAAAAAGTATTGTTTGGAGGAAAACATTAATGCCATATGAAGCAGATTTTTTTTGTGATTATAAGGGGTTAAAGAAGGCGACAAGAGCTAGACTGATTACTATGCTAAAGGAATACTGGTGGTTATTTCTCCTTATTTACATAGCTATGCCGGGCAAATTAATCATATCCGGCATAATGAAGAATAATGTCAGCGATATTATCGCAGGTGCAAGTGCCCCAATTTTTCTAATAGTTGTCTATGCTTTTGTAATTGATTTCAGTGTTCGCAGACAGGTAAAGACCAATAAAGCCTTGGGAAATTTAAATGTGCATTACACCTTCAATGAAGAAGATTTCGAGTGGACATCTCCAAAGGTTAGCGCCAGATCAAATTACAGCGCTATCTACAGGATTGTCGAGGACAAAAACTTCTTTTTCCTTAAGCCCTCAGCGAGACAGATGATGATAGTTCCAAAAGAAAACTGCTCGTCTGAGCTGATAGCTTTCCTGGAGAATAAAAAGACAGAGATAAACTGCAATAAGAAAAAAATGCTTTAAGACATAAAGAAAAGCTTTATCTTTCAGGATAATTTATGATAGGGATAAAATGGAAAAGAAACTAAACTCCAATCATCTTAAAATAATAGCAATTATTGCCATGACGATAGATCATGCTGCCAATTTATTCTATCCATCGTTCCCCGCACAGCCACTTCCTATTGCGTTACATATTATAGGAAGGCTGACGGCTCCGATTATGTGGTTTTTCATCGCAGAGGGCTATCATTACACACACAACATAAAAAAGTATCTGCTTAGACTGGGCATATTTGCCATAATCTCGCATTTTGCGTACTGTTTTGCTTTTGGAATAAACTTCGTTCCGCTTAAAACAGGTATCTTTAATCAGACAAGCGTCATGTACCCATTGTTTATAGCAGTGTTGGTACTGTGGCTTCAGGATTCAGAGTTCAGGTATAAAGTGCTGAAACATATCCTGATTTTTGTACTTGTATGGAGTGCTTTTCCTGCGGATTGGAGTTGTATCGCGGTGTTGGCGATCATAGGCATTCACAGACATCGCGGTGATCTAAAAAAACAAACGCTTATCATGATGCTATGGGTTATGTTGTATGCAGTAGTGTCGTTTTTCTTTGTAAATAAAGTTCACGGAATCATAGAATTGTTTGTTATCCTTGTATATCCGCTTATGAAACGTTATGACGGACAGCGAGGAAAAGCTAAATGGCTAAAATGGTTTTTCTATATTTACTATCCGGCACATCTTGTTGTTATTGGAATCATAAGAATTATTATGTATGGTGATACTCCAATATTGTTCTGACAAACAAGAATCTGCGAGGAAAAGTAGAATTAAAATCTGCATAATCCCTAGGTTTTCGCTATGTAGAATTTAGTTTTACTATCAAGCCCGACTTCATCGGAAGGGGTTTTCTCGCTGAATTTTTAATAACCAAGGGCTTTGCAGGCAATACTGCAGAGCTCTTTTTATGTGGAGGAAACATGCCTTACTGCATAAGCCTCAAAGCATCGATGTATTCTTATGTTTAGCAGCACTTAGGTGTTTTCGATATTTCATATGAGTGAATCACAGAAACAGATCTTTGTTGATCATTTTGGAAGCGTCGAAGCAACTGTATCAGGTTAAGGACGCTCGACCTCTTTTGATGGATAGATTATTAAATAATTAAGTTGGTGAAAAGAGTTTAGAAGAGCTGCGGCTTGGGGATGAAAAATCTTTGAGTTGCTTGACGGCACCAATGAGCGGTTTTTATAAAACTATGCGCTCGCAACCAAATTTAACAAAAAATAGCAAAATTTGTAAGCTTCGCTTGGTAGACAGGCGGAGCTTACTTTTTTATGATTAAGAAAAATGTTAAAATATTTAGCAAAGGTGGTAGAAATATGAGAAAGGCATATTTGGATAATATTCGTTGGATAACAGTAGTGCTGGTTGTAATCTATCATGTAATTTACATATTCAACAGTGTAACACAACATGGAATCATCGGACCTTTCAGTAAATATCAGCCCCAGGATACATATCAGTACATTGTATATCCTTGGTTCATGTTACTTCTGTTTGTGGTATCCGGCATGTCAGCTCGCTTTGAACTAATTAAACGAACAGAAAAGGAATTCATCAGAGTAAGGACGAGAAAATATCTTGTGCCATCAACAATCGGCCTTCTGGTTTTCGGCTGGGTTCTTGGCTATTACAACATGCTGATGTCCGGTGCTTTTAATTCCATGAACAACGTACCGGGGCCAATCCTTTTCCTGATAATGGCAGTCAGCGGATCAGGTCCGCTGTGGTACATTCAGATGCTTTGGCTCTTCAGCCTGATACTGGTACTGATCAGAAGGATTGAAAAAGACGGATTTTATAATATTTGTGGCAAAGCAAATCTTTTGACACTTATACTTCTTGTCATACCCGTATACGGAGCAGCGCAGATACTTAACACACCGATAATAGTGGTATACAGATTCGGTATTTACGGACTGGGCTTTTTGATCGGCTACTTTGTGCTGTCCCATGACGAAGTGATGGATCGGCTTGGCGAAAGCTGGCTGTTATTAAGCATTCTTGCCCTCGCATCCTGCGTAGCCTTCGTGATTTTATATATAGGTCAGCCTTATCCGGATCACGTGGTTCTGGATACAATCATGTGCAATGTATACGCATGGTTTGGAACACTCGGTATACTTGCCTTCATGAAAAAATGGGGCAATTTTGAGAATGCCTTCTCAAGGTGGATGTGCCGAAAATCATGGGGCCTCTATGTATTCCATTATCTGATGATCGCGGTCAGCGGATGGTATCTGCATACATTATGTCCGTCCCTTGCTCCTGTCATCGTATACCTGTTGGTTGCAATAGCAGCATTCGCAGGCTCCTACCTTCTGTATGAAATCATGAGCCGCATACCTTTCATAAGGTGGTGTGTTCTGGGAATAAAAAAGGAGAAGAATGAATGAGTTTTGCAGATAATCTTATGGAATTGAGAAAGCTTAATAACCTGTCACAGGAGGAAATTGCAGAGAAGATAGGCGTATCCAGACAGACGCTTTCAAAATATGAGACCGGCGAGTCGCTGCCGGACATAGAGAGATGTAAGATGCTGGCTGACCTCTTTGGTGTATCCATGGACGACCTTATCTCATATGAAAAGAATGATTCGGACAACCTGGGATATGCTATACCGCCGAAAGGAAAACATATCTTTGGAATGGTCAAAGTGGGGGATAAGGGTCAGATCGTCATTCCTGCCAAAGCAAGAAAGATCTTCGATATTAAAACAGGCGACAATTTGATTGTCCTCGGAGATGAATTCCAGGGTATAGCTCTAATTAAGGAGATGGGTCTTCTCGGTCTTATCAACAGTGCGAAAGAAAGTATAACTGACTAAAAGAATGTAGGTGAAAGATGATGGAAATAAGAGTTGCTACAAAAAATGATATAGATTTCTTGATGAGTGTTCGCCTGGAGATGCTTAAGGTTGTGAATAATCTACCAGAAGATTATGAGTTTTCAGATAAAGTTATAAAAGAGAGTCGCGATTACTTTTGCAATGGAGATCATATAAATGTTATTGCGGTGGATGATGACATGGTTATTGGTTGTGCATCGATGTGTTTTTTTAGGATAATGCCAACGTTTAGTCATCCAACCGGAAAACGAGCCCATCTTATGAATGTCTACACAAGAAGTGAATACCGTCGTCAGGGAATAGCGCGAAAAATGGTTGAAATGCTGATCGAGAAAACATGGGAAAAAGGTGCAACGGAGATCAGTCTTGATGCAACCGCAATGGGAAGACCACTCTATGAAAGTATGGGCTTTACTGATTCTACAGAATGTATGGTACTGACGAATCTGTAGGAGGAATAGTATGAGAGAAATAACACCGAACGAGGTAAGCAAACTGTACGATTGTATTCGTGAGTTATCAGACTATCACAATACAACTTCTGTGAATTTCAAAGGATTTTATCCTTTAAATCCATATGAAAAGACCCTGGAATCATTTGAGGCTGCATTACGAGAGAAAGAATCCTATATTGCAGTCACTGAAATTGAAGACCGGATTATCGGCTTCTGCAAAGTAGATATTATAGGAGAAATCGGTAAACTGGACTATTTGGTGGTGAAGGAAGAATTCCGGGGAAAAGGGTTTGGTAAAGAACTCATGGACTGGGCTATGCTAATGTTTGACCAAAATAATGTCAGACATATCGAAGTAAAAGTGGTTGATGGTAACAAGACGATTCATTTGTATGAGAAGTATGGTTTCAAAATGAAATCTCACATATTGGGGATTGAGCGATAAATTTCAGTTTAATAGACTATGACAAATCGGTGGATTGGAGGGGTAAACCATGTTAGAAATATTAAAAGCGAGGTTTCAGGATAATAAGAATCTTCATATGGAACTGAGTTGGCTTGACGTGGAGAAACGTTTGCTTGAGCATCCGGGCTCCATGGATGTTTTGAGAAGGATGGAGGAGAGCGGAGGAGAACCGGATACCATCGGCTATGACGAAAAGACGGGAAAACTAATTTTCTGCGACTGCGCAAAGGAGTCCCCTTCTGGGCGCAGAAGCCTGTGCTATGACGAAAAGGCATTACAGGGGCGTGCTAAAAACCCGCCGTCAGGCAGCGCCGAATGGAAAGCAAAAGAAATCGGCGTTTTGATCATGACGGAGGAACTCAATAGCCGACTGCAAAGTCTCGGGGAATTTGATTTGAAAACGTCAAGTTGGATCACTACGCCGGATGATATTCGCGACAAGGGCGGTGCATTGTTCTGCGAACGACGTTACGGAACGGTTTTCACATTCCATAACGGGGCGGATTCGTACTATTCCGTGCGCGGGTTCAGAGGTTATACGCTTATATGAATTCAAATTTGTAGAGCGATTAAATTACAGTTTTATCTTGCTTAGGGGAGATTACTATGGTGATGGATAAAGATTTTAGAGGGAATGCATATATAGTAAAACACAAAGAAGTATTACTGAATTACAGCGGCGGGTTTGCTGACTTGGCAAATGAGATTCCCAATACGATTGAAACAAGATTTGCGTCTGCTTCCATGAGTAAGACTTTTGTTGCTGTGGGCATCTTGCAATTGATTGAAGCAGAGAAGCTGAAATTTGAAGATACTATCGGAGCAATTCTGGATTTTGATCTTAAACACATCGATCCCTGTGTGACAGTAAGACATCTATTGAATCACACTTCAGGAGTTCCGGACTATTTTGATGAATCAGTTATGGGAGTTATCGGAAAAGTCGTAAAAACCTCTATTGAGGAAGCAAATATGTCTGGAGACAAGGTTAATATAGATTCTCTTGAAGCTATCGCCTTTTGATCCTTACACACATGGTTATTATAAGGTGTCCGGAAGAGTCGGAGAGGCTTTTTCAGATGGAAAGAAGCTCTTTTGATGGACAACAATTTACAATAATGAAAAAGCTGAGGGCTCAACCTTCAGCTTTTTCTATTTCTTTAATATATTCAAAGCCGAAAAGTTCAATCTGATCCAAGACCTTCCTGAATTTTTCGCCCATTTCGCTAAGACTATATTCAACTCTGGGAGGAACTTCGGCATATACCTTTCTGGTTATCAGTTTGTCATTTTCCAATTGTCTTAACTGTCTGGTCAGCATAGCTCTGGTGATGTCCGGAATATTCCTTTCAAGTTCGTTAAAACGTTGTGTTCCTGTACTAAGCTGAAAGAGTATAACTATGGCCCACTTACCTTGAAGGACTCTTTGAGTTGTGGCATAAGGACATTGACCGTAAATGCTTTTCATTAAAATTTTCTCCTTGTATTTCCGCAATAGTATCAAAAATGTGACTATGTATTGTAAATGTTCGTACTTGTTTGAAATTGCCTAAGGGATAAAATGATGATACAACAAACAAAAACAAATATCAAATACATGGAGGAAAACAAAAATGTCAAATTTCAAAAAAGTAAACGTAACAGAGGCTCCTAGAACAGAACTTCATGATGCTCTTGGTTTAACGGGAGCAGAGATAAGTATCAATCATCTTCCTGCAGGAGCAGGTGTTCCCTTTGTACACTCACATAAAAATAATGAGGAAATCTATCTTATTCTTTCCGGAAAGGGTAAGGCTGTAATTGATGGAGAGGATGTTGAAATCGCTAAAGGTGATGTGGTTAGAATTTCACCTGAAGGAAAGAGACAGTTTCTTGCTGCGGAAGATTCAGAGTTAAGCTATGCATGTATCCAGGTCAAGGCAGGTTCAATTGGTGGATTCACTGCAGAGGATGCAGTGATGTACTGATCCTCAAAAGACACCAGCTTTTTCCATAACCATGCCGAGTCTCGCAGTGACGAGCTGTGTGATTCAGAAGGGTGTCGCAAACTGCATCCAACATATGCGGGAATCCAACTCAGAAATGCCTGCGCAAAAATCATGGGGGTAGAAGATATCGGGGTGATTACTTCTGTTGGAGAGCAAAATTCTATTCTCGAAAGAAGAAAAGAAATGATTGAACATGGTTTTGTGTCTGAAAAGTTAAACGTAGGTGTAATAAAGGAAAAACTTGATGAAATTAGGGAGTTTGGTAGAAGACTATAGCAGATGGAACACGTTATCAGATTCAGGTTTTTTGAGATGAATGATAGAACATAAAATCCGAAGTTATGATATGTGTGCTTGACAAAAATACTCCTATATCGTAGTATAAAACTACGATATAGGAGTATTTGATTATGAAGACAAATGGTGGATTTCTTGTTACAAAAATAAAACAGCTGGGTGATCGTATATTTGAAAGGATACTGGCAGAAAAAAACATTGATGCATTTAACGGAGCTCAGGGAAGGATTCTTTATGTCTTATGGCAGGAAGATGGTGTTCCTATTAAAATTATTTCCGAGAAAAGCGGACTTGCAATTACTTCACTTACAACCATGCTTGAGCGGATGGAAAAAAACGGACTGATAAGCCGCAAAACTGATGAAGCTGATAAGAGAAAAACTCTTCTGTTCCTCACAGATAAAGCCAAAGAACTTAAAGAAGCTTATGACTCCGTATCCAATGAGATGGGGAATATTTATTATCGTGATTTTACGGATAAAGAGATTCTTCAGTTTGAAGAGTATCTTAACCGCATCAGGGTAAACCTTGAGGAATGGAGTGACAAATGAGTATCTGTATTAAAGATCAGATTCAGAACATGAATCTTGTTATAGGGTGCACTGTTGGATGTCCGTACTGCTATGCCAGAAACAATACGAGGCGTTATCACATCATAGATGATTTTGAAAAGCCACAGTTTTTTCAAGGCAAGCTTCGTATGATGGAAAAGAAAAAGCCGCAGAATTTTCTGCTGACCGGTATGAGCGATCTCTCGGGCTGGCATGAGGAATGGAGAGAGGAAGTCTTTAAAAAGATAGCAGAGAATCCTCAGCACCAGTTTCTTTTTCTTACCAAACGACCGGATCTTCTGTCTTTTGAAACAGATCTTGATAATGCATGGTTTGGCGTTACAGTTACGAGAAAATCTGAGTTATGGCGTATTGATGCACTGCGGAGCAATGTGAAGGCCAAAAAATATCATGTTACCTTTGAGCCTTTGTTCGATGATCCGGGTAAGGTTGATCTTACAGGCATTGACTGGATTGTGGTGGGAACTATGACAGGTGCAAAGAGCAGGACTGTTAAAACAGATCCCGGGTGGGTTTATTCATTGACAGAACAGGCTCATGAACTGAACATTCCGGTATTCTGGAAAGAAGATCTTGTTCCGATTATGGGAGAAGAAATGATACAGGAAATGCCGGATGCTTTTAACAAAGTGCTGGAGGAACAGAGAATATGGAACAACCAGAAATCAAAGTAAATCATATAGAAACAAAAAGTGTAATGACAAAATCGAATACTCCTATTGGAGGATATTCGGTGAATCCCTATGTGGGGTGTCCCCATGCCTGTAAATACTGCTACGCATCTTTTATGAAACGCTTTACAGGGCATACGGAGGAATGGGGAACTTTCATGGATGTGAAAGACTGGCCTGAAATAAAGAATCCAAAGAAGTATGCCGGCCAGAAGGTGATCATTGGAACAGTTACGGATGGTTATAATCCGCTAGAGGAAACATATAAAAATACAAGAAGACTTCTGGAAGAACTAAAGGACAGTGGTGCGGACATACTTATCTGTACAAAGTCAGACCTTGTACTAAGAGATCTGGATCTTCTAAAAGAGATCAATGAAAATAGCAGACTTACAGTATCATGGTCAATCAATACTCTCGATGAAGAGTTTAAAGATGATATGGATGCGGCAGTAAGCATAGAAAGAAGGCTTGCTGCAATGAAAGAGGTCTATGCGGCAGGCATTCGTACAATTTGCTTCATTTCACCCGTGTTCCCGGGGATTACGGATATAGAAGCAATCATAGACAGGACAAAAGATCAGTGTGACCTTGTATGGCTTGAGAATCTGAATCTTCGCGGAGGTTTTAAGGCAGATATCATGAAATACATTTCCGATAAACATCCGGATTTGGTGCCGCTGTATGACGAAATTTATAACAAAAAGAACCGCAGCTATTTTGAAGCACTGGAAAAGAAAGCAGAAGAGCTGGCTAAAAAGTATGATTGCAGGTTTGTTGATAATGAAACTCCGTATGAGAGAGTAGAGAAAGGACATCCAACAATCGTAGATTACTTTTACCACGAAGAAGTAAGAGGAACTGCCAATAGTGGAAAGAGAAATGTAATACATAATCCTTAATGGAAGAAAATATAACACCATCACCATGGGGCACCTTAACAATGTGTTATGTTTAGATTTATCTTTTTTTTAAAAATATTATATTGATCCTCATCGGAGATATCAGAGTCTGTGATAATAGTATTAAAGTCTTTGATATCTCCGAACTTTTTCATGGTATGTTGCCCGAATTTTGAGTGGTCAACTAGAAGAATATTTTGCTCCGAATTTCTCATTACTGCTTGTTTTATTGAACAATCCATTTCTGTGCTGGTAACACCATAGACAGTATCTATAAAACCTGTTCCTAGAAAGGCAGCGTTAAAATGAAAATTTGAAAGATATGTCACAGTATCCATATCCATAGGGCCGTCGTTTGAGTCCTGATATTTGCCAGGAGCTATGTATAATGTGACATATGGATTGTGAGAACACTCATGCATTACAGCCAATGAGCTTGTTACAACGGTGTGATGCAAAGGTGGAAGATATCTAGTCATAAGCAATACTGTGGTACTTGGATCTAGATAAATTACATCATTTTCTTTGATAAATTCTACAGCGCGGCGGGCAATTGCGGCTTTAGCCTCGAAAAAGCTTTCTTTTCGCATGTCAAAAGTGTGTATAACTGAGCTTGGATGCCTAATAGTAGCACCACCATAATGAGTAACAAGTATTCCCTGTTCTTCCATTATGTGTAAGTCTCTTCTGATTGTCATATCAGACACACAAAATTTTTGTGATAAATCCTTTACATATACGGTAGTCTGTTCTTTTAATAATTCGTATATAGATTCACGGCGACTTATTCCATTATTTTCATTTACCTGTTTCATAGAAAGCTCCTTCAGAGGATATAATGTTCTATTAAACATAATTATACCACCAAAATTTACAAATAAAACATTAACGAACATTAAACAGTGTTAATATGTGTGCTATTATCATTCTGCAATCGGAAATATAAAATGTTGTTAGGAGATAGCAATGTGTAAGAAAAAGTATTTGTTTTTTGATATTGATGGCACACTAGCCGCAGGAGGATATGAAAATTTCTATATTCCTGACTCAACTGTTGTAGCGCTGCAAAAGCTTAAAAAGGCTGGTCATTTTCTATGTATTGCAACAGGCAGAGCCCAGGCTCTTGCAGTTGATATAATGAATGAGTTAGGTTTTGAAAATATGGTGAGTGATGGTGGTTATGGTATTACCATTAATAAAGCTCTATTAGGAATTAAGCCACTTCCAAAAGAAAACGTGGTTGCTTTAATAAGAGAATGTCAGGAAAAAGGATATCCATGGGGGATTCAGCCTGAAAATTCAGCTGTAAGATATGTGCCAGATGATCGATTTAATGAAATCGCAAAGGATACATATATGGACCAAAAGATAGTTAAGGGATTGAATCCTGAAGATTATGAAAATATATATAAAGCATATGTAGCCTGCAGAGCAGAAGAGGAGAAAAATCTCAAAGCACTTGAGAATCTTCCTTGTTGTAGATTTCATGAACGTTATTTGTTTATTGAGCCAAGCTACAAATCTGTAGGTATAAAAAAGATAATGGATTATTTTAAAGCTGATTATAATGATGCTATTGTTTTTGGTGATTCTGGCAATGATATTTCAATGTTTACAGATGATTGGACAAAGGTTGCCATGGGAAATGCTATTCCTGAACTAAAGAAGCTTGCAGATTATGTGACTTCCGACGTTGATAAAGATGGAATCTACAATGCCTGCGAGAAGCTGGGATTATTTGATACTGTTGCTTGTTAATACCTTTCAGCGTGATCTCAGTAAAGAGCGTTATGGAAGGTATTAATAAAAATAAAGGTTAAACATGGGCTGCCTCAGCTTAAGGAGGGGATGGGGGTTTTGTAAGAGATGATCAGGGAGTATTTCAGGTACCGATTGATGGTAAGCTACTGATGGAAATTCCTTCTGAGCTGATTCCAAAGTGTCCTGATGACGGCTCTGATATGACTATGAATTTGAGAGCTGATGATTCTTTTGTCGAAGATGAAGGATGGCATAGGGCATCTGCAGCATATTCTGATTTTATTCGCAGACATGAGAATCTTCATGTTTTTTATCTTGAATTGGGAGTAGGAGCTAATACGCCCGTAATAATAAAGTATCCGTTCTGGCAGATGACGCTGGCAAATGAAAAAGCGGTATATGCCTGCCTAAATTATGGCGAAAGCTATTGCCCGGAGGAAATTGCAGATAGAAGTATATGCATTGATGGTGATATAGGAGAAGTATTTGAGACGCAGTCAGGGATGCGTTAAGATCAGGTCTTTAACTTCCAGTATAACTGACGAGGAGGCATATGAATGTTTATGAAAAAGGCTATAAGGGCTGAAATATTGGCTATTTGTATTTTCTTGTTGACGGGATGCGGTTTTATCGCTCCAAGTCAAGGCTATGTGGCCCGTAAGATGGAAAAAAAGTATGGGGAGAGATTCGAATATATAGACGATGACGAGGAAACTCAACAGTACAGATACAGGACCAGCCAAATGGCGCCCCAAGAAAAGATTGCTGTATCTTATCGTGAGGACGTTCTGAAGGATGAGTATGCATCGTACCTATTGCAGGATGATGAAGCTGAGTATATCTCCAAATACTTTGATAAGTTTTTTGTTGAGTATAAGGCTTATCCAACGATTCGATATCTTTCGAGTGACCTTGATGCCAATAGCACATTGGATGATCTGTATGAAGCAAATCCAAATATAATGGTATACATTCGCTTCATCATTCCGGAGAGGGAATTAACCAGTAATTCTGACATGAATCAGCGTATGGAGCTTTGTTGCAAGGACATAGCAACTGATGGAAAAAGATACAGAATCGTTGCATATCCTGTAGATGACGATAGATATGATACTTTTGATCGCAGCGATACAGCTGATTTTAATAATGTTAAAGATGATTACTGGAGCTGTAGTATCTCAGATGGAGAGGTAAAAGTTTCAGATTTGATGGATTGATGGGAAATCAAATCACAGCGTCGGAAATCAGGAACAATTCTAAACAGTGAACATAGAATGCTTAAGGGCCTCTTTTTTTCTTTGCATGGAAATAGTATCATTGAGAAGTTGCATTTAATATGTTTTGGGAGGAAAACTTTTTTATGGGTGAAAAGAAAGTAACAGGCTTTGATTTCTTATGGTGTTCGCTTTATGCATGTGCGGCTTTTGCAATAGAATTGCTGATCCAGTTCGTTGAAGGAAAGATGGGGGTTGATGTAAGTAACTACAGTGCATCGCAAAACATAATTCATTGGGTAATAACTACAGTATTGTGGGTCATTGCCGGAATTATAGTAATCTTTATCGGAAAGAAAACGACAAACTTCGATATCTGGGAGCACCGTGAAAAATTAAAGAGATGGCAATACGTAGCACTCTTGGTGTGTTTCGTAGTAAATATCATTGCGAAGTATCTGGATTGGAATGGTTTTAAGGTTCTTATTGAATGGAATTCCAAGGAACCGATTTTGTTCATATTCCAATATATTTATTATCTGGCAGAAGGATTCCTTATTTCTCTTGTTATTGTCTATGGTCAGAAGGCATTTGAGAAATGGTTTAAGAACGATAAGATTCCTTATGGGGGAATTGTTCTTGGACTGATATGGGGATTGTTTCACATATTGACTAAAGGTAGCGTGCTTGTTGGGATTTTTTCTGCGGTGGCTGGTTTTCTATTTGGAACAGCATATATTTTTACAAACAAAGATTATAGGAAAGCATTACCTATCATTACGTTACTGTTTATTTTTTGACTAAACCATCAATAATTACCGAAGATAAATTTCTTTTGGGGTAATCAGTCGGCGCGGCAATAAATAAACAGATATTTGTAGTAGGTATGCTCTTTCTCCTTGTCATAGAGGTTGATGAGGCTTACAACATATAAATCGGAACAGGCTTTTAGCCTGTTCTTTTTTATGTAATTAACCATCTTCTGATATATCTTCTCAAAGTCTTTTACCTGATTGTCCTGATGGCAGCATACGGCCAGAGTTCCCTCGGCCGGAAAAGTCTCATCGTTGTCGGCGGGAAGGAAAGAGAGGCTGATTATGTTGTTGTATACGTAATGCTTTTTGATCAGATCCTCATAGGATATTGAAACCCCTGTGGGGAACGTGGACAGAGAGTCCTTGTCGATGGATTTACTCAGATGCGCAGAAATATCCTTGGCGATATCGGCTGTGTGGTGGGCATAATCCTTGTTTTTTATCAGTGTTCTGCTGACGCTGAGCTGAGGCATGTCCATCAGGAAAGGCGTTCCCTGCTTGTGACGGCCGAATTCGCCCAGTATCCACATGCCAAGGTGAAGGGCACTTATCTTTTTATTGATGCGATAGAGCTCCCTCTGCATCTCCAGGATCTTGGAGTTTGCGATCTTCTCGATGGCTTCTCTTGATGAACCGTGAACGATTTCCCTGATCTCCGCAATGCTGCAGCCCGCCTGTCTCATGGTTGATATGAAGAAAAAAGAGCTGATCTGGGAGGCGGAGTAATAGTGATAGCCGTTGTTTGGGTCGATCTTGGGCCTGATTATATCCTGTTCGTAGTAGTGTCTTAAGGTATCTCTGGTGGTCCCACATAGTTTTGCAAACTGGCTGACGGTGAGTGAATATTCCTGTTCGTTGTCTTTGTAATCGGGAAAAGTTGTCATTAAAAACCTCAAAAAATTCGAAAAATTGCTATTGACTTGGGGGTTACCCCCAAGATTATTGTAACAAAGAATTGATAAAAAACAACTTTGTTCACGAAAAAGGAGAAGAAAAATGAAGGACGTAAAAGGAACAATCATTCGTATAATCGCTGAGTATCTTGATAAGAATGAGGCTGAAGTATCATCATCAGCAAGCTTTACAGAGATCGGTCTTGATTCTCTTGACATCATGGAGCTTGTAATGCAGATGCAGGAAGAGCTTGACTGCAAGATTGAGCTTTCACAGGAGATCACATCAATCGATAAGCTTGTAGAACTCATCGAAAGCAGCAACGCTGCCTGAAAGGAAGCAGGAATGAGTACAAATCCTATTTGCGAGATGCTTGGAATCAAATATCCGGTCATTCAGGGAGGAATGGCCTGGATAGCAGATGCAGAGCTGGCCGCTGCTGTATCAAACGCCGGAGGCCTCGGTCTTATCGCGGCGATGAACAGTAACGGCGAGCAGCTAAGAGAACAGATAAAGAAGGCCAAAACCCTCACGGATAAGCCCTTTGGCGTGAATCTGATGCTCATGAGCCCGTATATCGATGAGGCGGTTCAGGTTGTGTGTGAAGAGGGCATCAAAGTAGTAACGACAGGTGCCGGAAACCCTGCCAGGTACATGGAACAGCTCAAAGCAGCGGGTGTGAAGGTTATCTGCGTCGTTGCCAGCGTTGCCCTTGCGGTGATGGTTGAGAGAATGGGCGCCAGTGCCGTTGTGGCTGAGGGCTGTGAATCTGGAGGTCACGTTGGTGACACGACTACCATGGCACTTGTTCCGCAGGTTGTGGACGCAGTAAACATACCGGTTATCGCCGCCGGCGGTATTGCAGACGGAAGAGGAATGGCTGCTGCATTCATGCTGGGTGCACAGGCAGTACAGATGGGAACCAGGTTCCTTACAGCCAAGGAGTGCAATGTCCACGCCAATTATAAGGAAAAGGTCTTAAAAGCCAAAGACAGGGACACGATCGTCACAGGTAAGAGTCTCGGACATCCCGTCAGGGCTCTGAAGAACCGCATGACAAGAGATTTTCAGGCAAAAGAGCTCGATCCGGCCACCACACCCGATGAACTGGAGAAGATGGGTGCCGGTGCTTTAAGGCGTGCTGCTATAGAAGGCGATGTAAAGACCGGTTCATGCATGTGCGGACAGATTGCGGGCCTTGTAAATTCCGAAGGCACCTGTGAGGAGATCATAACCGGTATCTGCAGGGATGCATTTGCTCTTATGGGAAGAAGCTAAGAGGAGTTTTTATGGGAAAGATCGCGTTTTTATTTGCCGGCCAGGGAAGTCAGTATCCCGGCATGACAAAGGATTTATTTGAAAGTGTACCGGAGGTGCACGATTTTTACGGAGTTGCCGAGGCAATCCGCCCGGGAACTCTTACACAGATGTTCTCAGGTTCAGAGGATGAGTTGAGAAAGACTGAAAATACGCAGCCCTGTCTGTTTCTTGCAGATCTGGCGGGAGCGCTGGCTCTTATCAGGAACGGAATAAAGCCCGATGCCGTGGCCGGATTTTCACTTGGAGAGGTCGTTGCACTGACCGCTTCGGGAATTCTTACCAAGCAGGATGCGTTCAAGCTCGTCTGCAAACGCGGCAAGTTCATGCAGAAATCCGCAGAAGCTGTCACAGGAAGCATGTTTGCCGTAATGCGCATGGACAATGACGAGTTAAAAGAGCTCTGCAAAGAATATGAGGTTTATCCGGTTAATTTCAACTGCCCCGGGCAGACTGTAGTATCCGGTGAGAAATCCAGGATGGAGAAGTTTAAAGAAAAGCTCACCGAGCTTAAGGCCAGATTTGTAGAGCTTCCCGTGGGAGGCGCGTTCCACACGCCTTATATGGAAGGCGCTGCGGAAAACCTTAAGAAAGAGCTTAAAAGCGGAAAGATATACAACTTAAATCAGCCTGAGATACCTCTTTATGCCAATAAGACCGCAGAGCCTTATTCAAACGATGAAGAGGAAATGATCAGCACGATTTCCGATCAGGTTAAGAGCAGTGTTAAGTGGGAGGAAACCCTTAACAATATGGCCAGAGACGGAGTGGACACCTTCATAGAATGTGGCCCCGGCAAGGCTCTTTCGGGATTTGTTAAAAGAACTGTTGAGGGAGCGAAGATATATAACGTATATAACATGGAATCCCTTCAGAAAGTAATTGAGGAGCTTGGAAAAGATGCTTAATGGAAAGAAAGCCGTTGTAACAGGTGGAAGCAGAGGCATAGGTAAGGCAATCGCCCTGGAATTTGCCAAAAACGGAGCAGATGTGGCAATCATTGTAACAAAAGAGAGCAAAGCTGCCATGGATACGATAAAAGAGCTGACAGACCTTGGAGTAACAGCAAGGCTTTATACCTGCGATATCAAGGATCCCGACCAGGTAGAGAGTGCAGCTCAGGAGATAATTGCGGATTTCGGATCAATAGACATCCTGGTTAACAACGCAGGAATCACCAAAGATAACCTGCTTCCGAGCCTTGGAGTAATGGATATCGACAACGTTATTGATGTTAATCTCAAAGGCTGCATGTTTGTCACAAGGTCTTTTATCAGAAGCTTCGTAAGAAATCGCAAGGGAAGCATTATAAATATCAGCTCGGTTGTCGGACTTATGGGCAACAAGGGTCAGACCAATTATGCGGCGTCAAAGGCCGGTATTGTTGGATTTACCAAGTCTGTAGCCAGAGAATACGGCAGGAAAAACATAAGATGCAACGCGATTGCACCGGGATTTATAACCACAGATATGACTGCCGGGCTCAGCGAGGCTCAGACTGAGGAGATGAAAAAAATGATCCCCATGGGTAAGCTCGGAAGCCCTGAGGATGTGGCTCGCCTTGCGCTTTTCCTGGGTGGAGAAGAGTCGCAGTATATCACAGGAGAAGTGATCAAGGTCGATGGAGGAATGTATGTGTAGAGTAGTTGTGACCGGAATGGGCGTTATTTCGCCTGTTGGAAATGATCTGGATACCTTTTGGAACAATTTAAAGAACGGGGTATGCGGAGTAGACAAAATAAAGAGATTTGATGCATCAGGGCTTAAAGTCAGCCTGGATGCGGAAGTTAAGGATTTTAATCCGAAGGACTATTACGACAGCATGCAGGAGATCAGAAAATCCGACCTGTTCATGCAGTACGCTATGGCAGCTGCCAAGCAGGCAGTGGAGCAGAGCAGGATCCTGGAGTCGGATCTTGATAAAGAGCGCTTCGGAGTATATATAGGCTCGGGTATTGGCGGAATCAATACCACGATCCGTGAGCAGGACAAGTTAAGAGACAAGGGACCTGACATGGTTTCGCCTTTCTTTGTGCCGATGATGATCAGCAACATGGCTGCAGGAGCGGTTTCCATTAAGTTTGGAGCAAAAGGCCCCACACTTCCTGTAGTCACAGCATGTGCGACATCAACTCACACTCTGGGAGAGGCTTACAGAGCCATCAAGCACGGTTATGCCGATGCCATAATTGCCGGCGGAAGCGAGGCATCTATCAATGAGCTGGCAATGGCAGGATTTATCAATTGTCAGGCGCTGAATCTCTCGGAGAACCCCGAGGAGGGCAGTCTCCCGTTCGATAAGAGAAGAGGCGGCTTTGTCATGGGCGAAGGAGCAGGAATAGTCATTCTCGAGGAATATGAGCATGCCAAAAAGCGCGGAGCTGATATTCTTGCTGAGGTTGTTGGCTACGGAAATACCGCTGACGCCTACCATATCACGGCACCGGATCCTGAGGGTGACGGAGCGATCAGGGCAATCAAAAATGCCGTAAATGAAGCAAAGATCGGCGATGACGAGGAAATCTACATCAATGCCCACGGCACGGGGACACACTTAAACGACGCCATGGAGACCAAGGCCATCAAGGCTGTATTCGGTAAAAGAGCTTATGACATCCATATAAGCTCGACCAAGTCCATGACAGGACATATGATGGGCGCAACAGGCGCAGTTGAAGCGATTGCTTCAGTCCTTGCCCTGAAGGATGGCGTAATTCCGCCGACAATAAATTATAAGGAAGCAGACGAGGAGTGCGACCTTGATTACACAGTAAACAAGGCAGCAAATGTGCAGGTTGATTATGCTATCAGCACATCTCTCGGTTTCGGCGGACATAACGCATGTATTGCATTTAAACGATATGAGGCAAAGTAATGACTAATTCGCTAAAAGATTATGAGGAAATATTTGAAAGGCTCTCCCTGACTGAACTTGATGTCCAGGAGGGGGACTTTAAATTAAAGCTCAAAAGAGAGATGACTTCCCCTCAAAGTCCTGCACCGGTTCCGATTTCAGTTCAAACCCCACTACCTTCAAAGGAACCGGAGCAGGCAACCTCAAATAAGGTTATTACAGGTGTAGAGGTTAAGGCACCCCTGCTCGGCGTATTCTACGGCGCTGTAGGGGACAAAAAAGCTATAGAAGTGGGTGATAAGGTTTCAAAGGGTGATGTTTTGTGCACTTTGGAAGCCATGAAGATGATGAATGAAGTAAAAGCTCCGGTGGATGGCACTGTGACGGAAGTTAATGCCGGTGAGGGTGATCTTGTGGAGTTTGATCAGGTTCTTTTTGTCATTGAGTAAGGGAGGCCGATATGGACAGAGAAGAGATTAAGAAAATTCTTCCCCACAGGGAGCCGATGCTTCTTGTAGATGAGGCATATCTCAATGAAGACGGTTCGGCTACGGGCTATTACACCGTAAGGGGCGACGAGTTCTTTTTACAGGGACATTTCCCCGGAAATCCTATTGTTCCCGGAGTTATTCAGTGCGAGATGATGGCTCAGTCCGCCTGCATCATGTTCGCGGACAAAATGCAGAATAAGGCAGCAACACCGGTCTATACGGGCCTTGATAAGGTGAGATTTCGCGGGATGATAAAGCCCGGAGACAGGATACAGATCGATACGAAGCTTCTTCGTCAGAGTCATCCCATGTATCTGCTACATGGGGAACTCACGGTTGATGGAAAAAAGTGTATGAGCGGCGATTTTTCTTTTGCCATATTGGAGGAGAACTGAGATGTTTTCTAAGATCCTGATTGCCAACAGAGGTGAAGTTGCGGTGCGCGTGATAAGAGCCTGCAAAGAGATGGGAATCCAGACGGTTGCGGTTTATTCCAAGGCCGATAAGAGCGCTCTTCACGTGGAAATGGCTGATGAGAGCTACTGCATCGGCGGTCCCATGGTAAAAGACAGCTATCTGAATATGGACGTCATTCTGACGGTGGCAAAAAAGACCGGCGCCGAGGCAATCCACCCCGGATACGGCATGCTGTCCGAAAACCCTGAATTTGCCAAGGAATGCAGTGATAACGGAATCGTACTCATCGGACCGAGCGAAGACATCATGCGCAAAATGGGGCAGAAAGAGGTTGCAAGAGAGATCGCAAAGAGTGCTGACGTTCCTGTCACACCGGGAAGTGACATTCTTGCCGGTGGTGATGATGCCATAAGAAATGCAGAGATCATCGGCTATCCGGTGATCTTAAAGGCCAGAGCCGGTGGTGGTGGCAAGGGTATCAGAGTTGTCAGAAATGAAAGTGAGCTTATTCCGGCCTTTGAGCAGGTTAAGAAGGAAGCCGAAAGCTCTTTTGCCGATGACGCAATCTTCATGGAGAAATATCTCGAAAATGTAAAGCATGTTGAGGTTCAGATAATTGCGGATACCAAGGGAAAAGTCCTGATTTTGGGCGACAGGGACTGCTCTGTTCAGAGGAAGAACCAGAAGCTCATTGAGGAGTGTCCGGCGCCTCTTTTGGCAGAAGACTTGCGAAGCAGGATGTATGAGGCTGCAAAGAGACTGGTCAAGGCCGTCGGATATGTGACTGTGGGAACTGTGGAATTCCTTGTAAAGGGCGATAAGTTCTACTTTATGGAGATGAACACGAGACTGCAGGTTGAACATTCAGTGACCGAAATGGTCTGCGGAATAGATATCGTTGAGTGGCAGATAAGGACAGCTGCCGGAGTAGAGCTTCCCTTTGAACAGGAGGAGATCAGCAGGAAAAAACATGCCATTGAGTGCAGGATCTGTGCGGAAAATGCCAAGGATTTTACACCGGCAACAGGCATGGTTGAGCTGCTTCACGTTCCCGGCGGAGTGGATGTCAGGTTCGATTCGGCTCTTTATCAGAGCTACGAGGTTACGCCTTTCTACGACTCAATGCTGGGTAAGCTCATTGTGTGCTCGGATACCAGAGACGGCGCGATCCGCAAGATGAAGAGTGCTCTCTCTGAGTTTGTGCTGCTCGGAGTTGACAACAACAGGGATATGCACATGAAATTCATGGAAAACGGCAGATTTGTTATAGGTAACTATGATACGGGAATCTGCCAGAAGGTGTTATAAGATATGGAACTTAAGAGCTTATTTCTGAAAGCCAATAATGAGCTTGAAAATACCGGAAACAGGCCCAGGAGCAGGAGGATAACCTGTAAGAAGTGCGGCAAGCAGGTGTCGGTGGCAAGGATCAGGAAGAACAATTTTGTCTGTCCTGAGTGCGGACACTACTTTCCGGTGAGAGCCCGTAGAAGAATACTGATGCTTACGGATAAAAGAAGCTTTGTAGAGATGGACAGGGACATGGAATCCAAAAATGTCCTGAATTTTCCGGGATATGATGAAAAACTCTCCGCGGCCAGGGAAAAGAGCCGTGAAAACGAGGGAGTTATCTGCGGCGAGGCGACCATCGGCGGAAGCAGAGTATGTATTTTTGCCATGGACGGCAATTTCATGATGGGGTCTATGGGCGCCGTTGTGGGCGAGAAGATAACAAGGCTCTTTGAATATGCTACAGAGCAGCATCTGCCGGTGATCGGAGTTACGGTCTCCGGGGGAGCCAGGATGCAGGAGGGAATGATATCTCTTATGCAGATGTCCAAGATTTCTGCGGCGGTAAAAAGACATGACGAGCAGGGAAATCTTTACATAGTGCTTCTGACAAATCCGACAACGGGGGGCGTCGATGCCTCTTTTGCCATGCTTGGGGACATAACATTGTCAGAACCTCATGCAAGGGTTGGATTTGCGGGACCGAGAGTAATTGAGAAGACGCTTAATCAGAAGCTTCCGGAGGGATTCCAGAAGGCTGAAAGGGTGCTGGAGTGCGGCTTTATTGACGCAATAGTGCCAAGGCAGGAGCAGAGGGATTATATCGACAGGGTTTTGAAGCTCCATGGATATTAAGGCGCAGAGGTGATATTTGAAAATGAATGATATTGAGATAGTCAGGGCTGCCAGATCAGAGAATCGCCTGACTTCCATAGATTTCATAGGGTCTGTGGTAAAAGACTTTGTGGAGTTCCATGGGGACAGGCTGTACGGCGAGGACAGAGCGGTAATAGCCGGGATTGGCAGGATTGATGATATAGCTGTAACCGTTATCGGAATAGAAAAGGGCAAGAACACAGAGGAGCGCATAGAGCATAATTTTGGAAGTGCAATGCCTGAGGGATACAGGAAGGCTCTTCGTCTCATGAAACAGGCGGAGAAGTTCGGACGGCCGGTTCTGTGTTTTGTGGATACGGCCGGAGCCTACTGCGGAATTGATGCTGAGGAGAGAGGCCAGGGAAGGGCAATTGCACGGTGTCTTGCGGAGATGTCTGGTTTAAAGGTGCCGATCCTGTCCATTGTTATTGGAGAAGGCGGAAGCGGCGGAGCGCTGGCTCTTAGCCATGCCGACAGGATCTGGATGCTTGAGGATGCTTATTTTAGCGTGGTTTCTCCTGAGAGCTGTGCCAATATCCTGTGGAAGACCCAGGATAAGGCTGATGTGGCGGCGGAGGCTCTTGGGCTTACGGCATCTAAGCTGTATGAGTTGGGACTTATTGATAAGGTTATTAAGAGCGAAGATGTACCGGGGCTTTCGGATGAGATCTATGCGCAGATAAATGAGCTTCTGGAGATTCCAACAGATACTCTTGTTACTCAGCGCTACATGAAGTTCAGAAAAGTCGGTTATTAAAGGAAGAAACCCATGATATATGAGGATTATTATAAAGAGATCAAAGACAGTCAGGGTAGCATAACGGATGTTATGTTTGACTACTCCGATAGTTTTAACTTTGCCTATGATGTGATGGACAGGTTTGCCGATGAGACTCCCAAGCAGCTGGCTCTTTTGCATAAAACTGCCGAAGGCAGGATCACAAGATTCACCTTTGACGATATAAAGAGGCTGTCTGATAAAGCTGCAAACGCTATGAGAAGTCTTGGAATTGGCAAGGGCAATGGCGTAATGCTGCTCCTCAAAAGGCGCTACGAATTCTGGATCAGCATTCTGGCAATCCACAAGCTGGGAGCTGTGGCGATTCCTACATCGCACATGGTGTCAGCCGAGGATATCAGGGAGAGAATGAAGCTCTCCGGCGCCAGGGCAGTGATCTGTGTAAATACAGATGATATCTGTGATAAAGTGGCCGAGGCTGTGTCAGGACTGCATGTGACAATGATCGTTGTAGGCAATAGATACAAGGACAGCGAGTGCTTTGAAGATATCGTGGAGGCAGCTGAGAGCTCTTTTGCCAGAGTAAAGACAAATGTGACGGATCCGATGCTGTATTACTTCACTTCCGGGACCAACGGGGCGCCCAAGGCAGTGATTCACGACTTTTCATATCCGCTGGCGCACATTTTTACGGCAAAAAACTGGCACGGAGTTCAGAATGGGTGGCTGCATCTGACTGTGGCGGACTCGGGATGGGCCAAGACGGCCTGGGGCAAGCTCTACGGCCAGTGGTTCATGGGCGCTGCCATCATGGTCTATGACTATGAGCAGTTCTATGCAGGCGATATGCTAAGGCTCCTGGAGGAAGAGAAGGTCAACACCTTCTGCGCGCCTCCTACCATATATAAGTATTTTGTGTTGGAAGATTTCAGCAAATATAATCTTGAGAATCTGCACTTTGTTACCACTGCAGGAGAAGCCATGCCAAAAGAGGTTTCTGCGAAGTTTAAGGAACTGACGGGGCTTACGATCCGCGAGGGCTTCGGACAGACTGAGACGGCGCTTCAGATCTGCACAACAGTAGATGGGACGCAGATTCCGGGAAGCATAGGAAAGGCTTCGCCGCTGTATCAGGTTGAGCTGGTTGATGAGAACAATAATCCGGTTCCCGTTGGGACAGAAGGCGAGATTGTGATCGTTCCAAGGAACGGGAAGCGCCCTGTTGGAGTATTCTCCGGCTATCTTGGTGCTGTTGAGCAGTACAGGGAAGTCTGGGAAGGCGGGATCTACCACACCAAAGACATGGCAATCCGTGATGAAAATGGAAATTTCTTTTTCGTCGGCCGAAACGATGACGTTATAAAATCCAGCGGTTACAGAATCGGACCTTCGGAAGTAGAGGACATTCTGATGCGCCATCCGGCTGTGTTCGAGTGCGCAGTTACGGGATTTCCTTCCAAGAACAGAGGGGCTCTCGTCAAAGCCAGTGTGGTCCTCAATGACGGCTACGAACCCGGCAGCAAGCTTGCTGTGGAACTTCAGGACTACGTCAAAAAGAGGACAGCCATCTACAAATACCCGCGCATGGTGAAGTTTGAGGAGAGCCTTCCCCACAACGCCAACGGCAAGATCCTCAGATCCGCCATCCGAAAAGCGGACTACGCTAAAGCAAAATAATGGTCCCTAGGGACGGAGGTAAGGGGTCATTTTTGACCCCTTACCTCCGTCCCGGGGGACCATTTTGCTGCGCCACTGATTTGAAAAAGTGGTAAGATTGTAGGTATGGAAAAGAAAACTTACAAAACAATTGAAGAGAAACTTGAAGTGACCAAGGAGAATGGCCGTGTCATCAGGGGATTGATATACAGACCCGATGGAGATGGCTCTTTTCCCACGGTGATATTCTCGCATGGGTTCGGTTCAAACTACCGTGAGTTGATGCACCACGGAAACGGATATGCTGAAAGTGGCATAGTATGCGTGTTCTTCGACTTCTGTGGAGGCGGACTTGAGTCTGAGAGTGACGGCACTATGCAGGAGATGACGGTAATGACCGAGGCTTCCGACCTGGTTGATGTGATGGAGAGCGTAAAGTGCCTTTCATATGTTGATAAGGACAGCTTATACCTTCAGGGAGAGTCCCAGGGAGGCTTTGTTTCCGCGATTGTAGGGCGTGCTTACACTGAGGATGTGAAAGGATTAATCCTCTGGTACCCGGCGTTTGTCATCCCGGACGACTCCAAGAGACGCCTTGAGAGCGGAGAGACAGAGGTCTTTGGCATGTCAATAAGCCCGGAATATGACAAGGTTGCTGTCGATATAGATGTAAAAGACCTTCAGACGGGCTTTGGTAAGCCGGTGCTCCTGATCCACGGCAACAAGGACGACGTTGTGCCCATAGAATATTCCAGAACTGCAGCTGCCAACTACGGCTACGCGACACTGCGTGAAGTTAAGGGTGCAGGACATGGCTTTGACGGCAAGGATTCAGACATGGCCCGCGAAGCATCCGTGGACTTCGTGAAGATATACGAGAAGATTTCCTGATAGAAAAGTATCTCTCTGCCATAAAATAAGGCGGTGAAAAGAGTTTATAAATTTCATTGTGAATTTGGCCTCTCATGTGATATGATTGTCGAGTTGAAATGAGAGGTGTAATTAGTTTTGCAGTTAAGTAGTAGATTAGAAGAAAGAAAAAAGAACATAATAACGAGTCTGATGCTGTCAGTGAAAGGCTTTAATGAGAAACACAGAGCAATCGCGGCAGTAACGACTTTTTTTGCACTTCTGCTGATAGTAATACTCAGCGCTTTATTTTCTGTTGCCATTTTTGTGTGCTCCCTCTTTGGGAAGAATGCATCCACAGGTAAGAGAGTAGCTGGAATTGTGTTGGCAGGAGTTCTTTTGTGTGCAGCAATTTTTGCAGCGCAGAGGATAGCCGGTCCTGAGACATCGAAATCAGGCAATGGAGCGGCAGAAACAAGCACGTCAGAGCCTGCTGAAGCAGTAGAAGCAAACACAACAGAGCCAGCCCAAGATGCGGAAGCTGTAGCAGATGCCACCAAGCAGGATGTAGAAGAGACTGCGGCTCAGGAAAAAGAGCCTTCAGCAGAGCAACCTTCAAACGAAGGAACTACAACAGCCACAACTCAGAAGAAATCCTGGGACACAGCCGACATAGAACTGGACAAGCTCATGGAAGCATATCCTGAAATGGTTGGCTGGGTATATTTTGAGGACGGCCATATCAGTTATCCGATAATGCAGTCTGAGGACAACGAAAAATACAGCAAGCTTGATTACATGGGAGAGGAAGCACCCACAGGCGCTATTTTCCTGGATTATCGCTCAGCTGCAGATTTTACTGATGCCAATTCCATCGTATACGGCCACAACATGAAGGATGGCACGATGTTCGGGTCTCTCAGAGAATACAGAAAAGATCCGGCCTACTATAATGACCATATGTATTTTCAGATCATTACACCACAAAAGGCCTACAGGTACCTGATTTTCGAGTACATGGATGTTTCGGAGACTTATATCCTCTATGACTATGTCTCGGATGCGGCTCTCGAATTTGTAAAGGATGCTGAACATGTCAGGATCAAGTCCTACATGGATTCAGAGATTCCGGTCAATAAAGACAGCAAAGTTGTTACCCTTTCAACCTGTACGAAAAAGGATGACCTCCAATTCGTTGTTTTGGGTGTATTGGTAGAAGAGTCTGACCGCTAATTTTGCTGAATAAAAATAAGCTTGTATACAATAATTAAAGTTTAATAAATTTGCGCAATTTTGATATCTTTTCCTCCGAATAAAGTATAGAATTTAAGTGAGTAACTATGCGTTTTTTTACTTTATTCCGGAGGCGTGCAATATGTTCAGATATGCTTTCATAGTAGTATTTGCCGTATTGATAGCTACTTTACTGTATTGTAGCCATGCTTCCATGTGCTCAAAAAAATCGATAGGCAAGTCTGTTTGCCTGTTTTGTCTTTCACTTGTTCCCCTTGTTCTCGGAAATATGTTCATAATCGGCACCAGCACACGAGTTGTGGCACTGGTGGGGTATTATATGTACTACATTGGCATGGACATTGCTATGTACGCTCTTTTGCGTTTTACCAGAGAGTATTGCGGTGTTAAAAATGCCAAAAACCAAAAAGATCATATTGTGCCGTTCTGGCTCCATATTCTATTTACAATTGATGTGATCCAGCTTCTTTTAAACAATATCTTTTCACATGCCTTTGAACTTCAGGAAGTTTCGGCATATGGAAAACCATATTTTCTCAGTGTTCCGCATATAGGTGTTTCAATACACAGGGTAGCCTGTTACAGCGCCATCGCCATCGTAATGTTTGTTTTCGTAAAAATAACCATAAAGGTTCCGGTTTTATACAAGGAGCGCTATATTGTCATCCTTATAACTTTGATCCTTGGCACTATCTGGCAGGCATACTATGTCTTTTTCCGCATCCCTATTGACAGATCCATGGTTGGATTTACTATATTGGGTCTGCTGATCTATTATTTCTCAATCCTATACAGACCGCTCAGGCTCCTGGACAATATGCTTGCGGACATCGTATCTGACACGAAGGTGGCGGTTGTATTATACGGCCCTGAAGGCAGATGCATATGGGTAAATGAGCCGGCAAAAGAGCTTACGGGAATCAGAAGCGATAACCTTGAGGAGGTTTCGAATACACTTATTTCTCTTTTTGGCGATGTAAGTAAACTTCCTGAGGCAAAAGAGGTTGAAATGTCCCTGGGGACAGCGCCTAATGAGCGTAGCTACATGGTCGCACACGGCAAGTTCAACGACAGATACGAAAGAAATCTGGGTACTTACGTCAAGGTCAGGGATATTACCGAGGAAAAAAAGCGTATCGAAAAAGAGCTCTTTGCAGCCAATCACGATGCACTGACAGGCATATACAATAAAGAGTACACCTTCAAAGTTATCTCTGATCGTTTAAAACAGCATCTTTTGAAGGATTATTATGTAGCGTCAATTTATATATGTGACTTTAAGGTATTTAATGATGTATTCGGCCGGGAATTCGGTGATGCAGCGCTCATTCAGATTGCAGACTGGCTCAAGAAATATGCTGATGAGACCTGTATTTACGGTCGTATTGCCGGTGATACTTTCGGGTCATGTCTTCCTAAAAGGCTGTTTGTACAGAATATTGTCGAGAACGACCTGTCGCACTTTAAAGTCAGATTGGGGGATGTGGAGCATCGTATTACCGTACATGTAGGCTTCTGCGAGATAGAGGAAGATGATCAGGATCCCTCTGTTCTCTATGACAGAGCTCTTGTGGCGCTGGATTCAATCAAAGATGATTACAGAAAACATGTCGCTTTCTTTGATAAGAAGATCAGAGATAAAATGCTCTGGGATCAGGAAATTTCGGGCCAGCTTGACACAGCGATAGAAGAGAATCAGATAGTGCCTTACCTGCAGCCCATAGCTGACAAAAACGGAAAGATTGTCGGCGCAGAGGCTCTTGTAAGATGGATCCACCCTGTACACGGCTTCATGTCACCCGGTGATTTCATACCTCTGTTTGAGGACAATGGCATGATCACAGAGCTGGACAAGCATATTTGGAAATCGGCGTGCGAAATCCTCTCCCGATGGGAAAAGACAAATCCGAATCTTTTCATTTCTGTGAATGTTTCTCCGAAAGACTTCTACATGACAGACGTTCTGGCTGAGATAGTCAGCGATGTAATACAGTATGACATCGATCCGCACAGACTGCGTATTGAAGTTACGGAATCCAGCATGATGAGGGATACCGATGACAAGATGAAGATCCTTGAAGAGTTCAGAAAACAGGGCTTTATCGTTGAAATGGACGATTTCGGAAGCGGATACTCATCTCTTAACATGTTAAAAGACATGCCGGTTGATATTTTGAAGATCGACATGAAATTCCTGGGTAAGAGCAGTGATGAGATCAAAGCGGATATTATAGTTAAAAACGTGATCCGCCTTGCTGAAGATCTGCAGATCATCTCTCTTGCTGAGGGTGTAGAGACCGTAGATCAGTTCGAAAGACTCAAAGTACTTGGATGTCATCTGTTCCAGGGTTACTATTTCTCAAAACCAATACCTATTACTGAATTTGAAGAACTGATTTCAAAGTCATGAAATACCAGCTTTCTTAAGGGACTTGCAATAGAGTCCCTTTTTTTGTATAGTAAAGAAAGGTTAATCGCTTAATGTAATGTTTTTACTACAATTACAAAGGAGCGATAGTTATGAATTACGTTAAAAAAATCGTTACTGCATGGATTTTACTTGCAGTAACTGTTTTAGGTGCAGGCTGTTCATCAGCAAGGCCTGAGGCGGTTCCCACTGAGAGTGAGGCCCCGGACTGGACCGCAACAGCTGTCCTTTACGAGGTTAACCTCAGACAGTACACGAAGTCCGGAACCATAAATGAGTTTTCTGAGCACCTTGATACTTTAAAGGATATGGGCGTTAATACCCTTTGGTTTATGCCTATCCATCCAATCTCTGTCACCAACAGATCAGGCAGGTTGGGCTCTTATTATTCAGTAAGCGACTACAGAGATGTTAATCCCGAATTTGGTACAAAAGAAGATTTTAAGGCATTGGTGGATAAGGCGCATGAAATGGGCTTTCACGTGATGCTGGATTGGGTTGCTAACCACACAGGCTGGGACAACGCCTGGATCACAGAGCATCCCGACTGGTACACTCAGAAGGATGGCAAGATCATATCACCCGAGGGAATGGGATGGCCCGATGTTGCGGATCTCAACTACGACAACGCTGATATGCGAAAAGAGATGATAGAATGCATGAAGTTCTGGGTAGAAGAGTTCGATGTGGACGGTTTCAGATGCGATTATGCAGCTGGAGTTCCCGAAGATTTCTGGAGAGAAGCCAGGATAGAGCTGGATAAGGTAAAAGACATCTACATGCTTGAAGAGGACCTCGGAGGCCAGGCGGCAGCTAATCTTGAGTACGGCTTTGACTCAAACTACGCCACAAAGGTCTATGAGACGCTTCTGGCTGTTGCCAAGGACGGCAAGACAGCTGATAAGATCAAGCTTTACATGCCTTCTACAGATAACAACACGTTTCCCATGTATTACCTTGATAACCATGATGTTAACTCCTGGGACAGAACCATAGATGAGGCGTTTCCGGAGGATGTACTTCCATCCATGTACAGTCTGATCTTCACGCTTCCCGGTATTCCGATGCTTTATTCGGGGGATGAGATAGCCTATGACAAGAATATAGCTTTTATGGAAAAAGACACTATAAACTGGGACAGAACAGGCAAGGATTACAGGGGGCTGATAAGTAATCTTTCAATGATCAAGTCAGAACATCCGGCTCTTGGCAGCACCAATACAGGAGAGGGATTCGAAGTACTTGATCTTGGAAACAAAAATATTTTTGCCTACAAGAGAGCATCCGGGGATGATGAGATCATCTGCATATTCAATCTTTCAAAGAGAGCACAGGAATACGTTGATCTTGGGAACATATTGACAGGAGATGAAGAAGTAGTCTTTTCCGGAGTATCAACGGAATATACCGCAGGGGGTCAGCTTCCCGGTGATAAACACACCTTTGCCCCGTGGGAGTTTTACATTATCGCGACCAGATAAAACGCAGGCCGCATCGGAGGAAAAAATGAATTTAAAGACAATTGCCCAGAGAGCAGGGGTTAGTACTGCCACAGTTTCAAATGTTATCAACGGCAATAACCACAAGGTTTCTGAGGAGACCAGGCGCAGGGTTAACGAGATAATAAAGGAAACCAATTATAAACCAAACGCCCTTGCCAGGTCACTGGCCAAGAAGGAAAGCCGCATCATAGGACTTGTAATTCCATACCTTGGTGCAGATGAGGACTTTTTTACCAATCCCTACAACGCGCATATTATCGCAGCAATAGAGAGGTGCGTCAGAAACGAGGACTACTACCTCATGATGAGATGTGTGCACGATCCAAGGGAGATCATTCCTCTTCTTTCATCCTGGAATGTAGATGGAGCCTTCTTTTTGGGCATTTTCCCGGATGAGGTAAGAGAGATCAAGAAGTTAATCGACTCACCGGTTGTATTTATTGATACTTATGCGCCGGGAGAAGGAATTGTTAATGTCGGAATTGAGGACTACAGAGGCGGATATCTTTCTGCCAGATATCTCATCGGTAAAGGGCACAAAAACCTTGCTCTGGTCACACCCGTTATCGGTGAAGAGGGCGTAATCATGGAGAGATACAAGGGTTTTGCTACAGCCTGCAAGGAGAGCGGTGTTCCCTTCGGCGAGAGCAATATCTTTTACACTGATACCACGTATATTAACGCGGTAGAAGCAGGGCAGAATATCGGATTCTCCAACGGAGGCTACACAGCGGTTGCATGCCTGTCCGATATAGTTGCCTTCGGTGTCATAGAGGGGCTTTCACAGTGCGGAATCAGGGTTCCTTACGACGTCTCCGTGATAGGATTTGACAATCTGCCCAATTGCGAATATATGACGCCCAAGCTGACTTCCGTGGCTCAGAACTTCGATGTAAAGGCTGAAAAGGCCTGGGAGTATCTTCTTAGAATGATCAACGGAGAAAAGGACCTTTCAGTAGATGAAAGGCTTCCAATCAGAGTTGCAGAGCGATTCTCCGTTCGCAATTTACTTGAACAGTAAAAAACGTTAACCTTTTGTTAACCTCATTTTTTATACAAAACATAGAAACGGCCACCGAGGGATTGACCCACGGTGGCCGTTGGTTTATAGTCTACGTAAAGCGATTAACCAATACAAAGAACCCATTGCATTGGGGGATAGTTTAAAGGAGGATTACGTAAATGAAGATGAAAAAGTTAAGCGCACTACTTATGAGCGGAGTACTTGCAGCATCTGCTCTTGTAGGATGTGGAAGCGACGCACAGGGCGGCGCACAGGCACAGACAGACAACACAACAGCAACACAGACAGCACAGGCTGATTCAAATGCTGCAGCACCTGTTGAGACACAGGATGTTTCACTTAAGATCTGGGTTCCTGAAGAGGCAGTTGAAGACACAGATGCAGCAGTAAAGGCATTCGATGATCTTCACGATGAATTCAATATCACTTATGAGATTGCAGTTGTAGGTATCGATGAGGCACCTCAGCAGCTCAATACAGATCCTGATACAGCAGCAGATATTTTCTATACTCCTTCAGGCGGAGTTGCAGACCTTGTTAACAAGGGACTTCTGCTTCCTATCACAAAGGATTTCGAGACAATAGCATCAGACCTTCCTGAGAGCGCACTTACAGCTGTAACAGTAGACGGTCTTACATATGCAGCACCTTTCTCACCTAATACATACTTTATGTATTACAACAAGGACCTTCTTACAGCAGATGATGTTAAGAGCCTTGAGACAATCCTTGCTAAGGACACAGGTGCTAAGTACAACTTCAGTACAAATATCACAAATTCATGGTACATCGAGAGCTTCTTCCTCGGCGCAGGATGCACACTCTTCGGACCTGACGGAAAAGATCCTTCAGAGTGCTCATGGAACAATGAGACAGGTCTTGCAGCAGCAGAGTACATCATTGATCTTGCAGGCAACCCTAAATACCTTGAGAACAAGGACGGCGTTGGCGGAGCAGAGTTCAAGGAAGGTAACCTTGCAGCTATCACAGACGGTGCTTGGAGCGCTCCTTCTTACAGAGAGTCTCTCGGCGATAAGCTCGGTGCAGTAGCTCTTCCTACAGCCAACATCGGTGGCAAGGAAGTACAGCTTTCAAACTTCGTTGATTTCAAGACTATCACAGTTAAGTCAACAACAGCTTACCCTCTTGCAGCTCAGCAGCTTGCAGTATTCCTTGCAAATCCTGAGAACAGCCTTACAAGATACAAGAATCAGGGTGATGTTCCTGTACTCAACTCACTTGCATCTTCTTCAGATATTGCAAACGATGAGGTAGCAGCAGCACTCAATGCACAGGCTTCAAAGGCTACAAACCAGCCTTCAATCTCCAAGATGGGTGATTACTGGACACCTGCACAGGCATTTGGTGAGGGCGTTGTTTCAGGCGAGATCACAAAAGCAAATGCACAGGAAAAGCTTGATGCACTTGTAGACAGCATCACAGGAACACTTTCAGAATAATCTGAAACAGTTTCTTTATCGGGGCTGCATCTGCAGCCCCGATAATACTATATAGGGAGCTTAAGATGGATAAAGAGTATAAGCGCAGAAATTTTATCACGACTTTTACAAGGGGTGACATCTTTTCCAAACTCAGCTATATCTTTTGCGGACTTGCAAATATCAGATATGGTCAGGTTGTGAAGGGACTTCTGTTCCTTTTGCTTGAGGTATGTTACTTCATTTTTTTGTTTACTACCGGAATAGATCTTTTACACGGTCTTGCAACCCTGGGCGAGCATGAACAGGGTATGGCCTACAATGAGGCACTCGGCATCTATGAGATGCAGGCAGGTGACAACTCAATGATCATTCTCCTTACCGGAGTAGTTGCTATCGTTGTCACAATCTGTTTTGTAGCTATATGGCTGTTCTCAATTTCTTCGGGAGAAAATGCCAGATTCAATCATGATCACGGACATCACGTTAACAATTTTATCGAAGACGTTAAGTCATTAACTAATGAGAATATTCATTTCCTGCTTCTTGCAATACCTGTAGTAGGACTTTTAATATTTACGTTTACGCCTCTGATCTACATGATCCTCATGGCGTTTACCAACTATGATAACGAACATCAGCCCCCGGGACATCTCTTTGACTGGGTTCAGCTTGAAAACTTTAAAACACTCCTTATGTCGAGTGATAAGCTTTCACAGACATTCTGGCCTGTTCTCGGCTGGACTTTTATCTGGGGAATCTTTGCTACTTTCAGCTGCTACTTTGGCGGCATGATACTTGCAATGATCATCAATTCAAAAGGAATTGAGTTCAAGAAATTCTGGAGAACAATCTTTGTAGTAACAATGGGTATTCCTGCATTTATCTCACTGAAGGTAGTAGGAACCATGCTTGGGGAGAAGGGTATCTTCAATGTACTCATTCAAAAGTGGGGCTGGACAGCTTCTGCGGTTCCATTCCTTACACAGGCAAGTTACGCAAGAGTTTCGGTTATTTTAGTCAATTTCTGGATCGGTGTACCGGTTACCATGCTGATGGTCAGCGGTATCCTTATGAACATCCCTGCGGAGCTTTACGAGAGCGCCAGAATTGACGGGGCAAGCCCCTTTGTGATCTTCAGAAAGATCACTTTCCCTTACATGTTGTTTGTTACAACACCTTATCTGATTGCAAATCTGATCGGTAACTTTAACAACTTCAGTGCTATTTACTTCCTGACAGGTGGTGGCCCAATGACGCTTGATTACTACAAGGGCGCCGGAAAGACAGACCTTCTGGTTACATGGCTGTACAAGCTGACGGCTGATACCAACGACTACAACCTGGCAGCTACCATCGGTATCCTTATCTTTATCATTTCAGCCACATTCACGCTGATAACATTCCAGAGATCGGGATCCATGAAGAATGAGGAGGGCTTCCAATAATGAATAATAAGACAGTTATAGGACTTAAAACAGAATACCTCCTTAAGGCCTTTGTGGCAGTAGTACTGAGCTTTATTGCACTGCTGCTCCCATTTACAAGCAAAGATGCGGGCGGAAAGAACATGGTCAGCACGGCGATAGCTCTTTTGTCTGCCGATAAAACAGCTGCTGTATCATTCTTCCTGTATTTTGCAGTAGTACTTACAGTAGTTTCTCTGGTTCTCGGACTTGTTTCATACTTCAGGACCGGTGTAAAGATCGTAAAGGCATGGATGTTTGTTCAGATATTTGCAACTTTCTTTTGGACAACGCTTCTTTTTGCATTAAAGCTCATCCTTGAAGAGGGCGGAATTGAGGACAATTTCCTTTTAAAGAGCGCAGGAATCGGCTTCTGGATCGGAATTATCACAGCATACTGCAGCCTTGTTTACATCATGAAGCTTGCAGAGATAAATGTAGGTTACATTGTACTCACGATTCTCGGAGTAATGTGGATGTTCCCGATCCTCTGGATCCTTCTGACAGCGCTCCGTGCAGAGCAGGGCTACTATGTGGGATATTTCTTCCCCAAGCACCTGACGCTTAAGAACTTCTACGATCTGTTCCACAATTCAGCGGTTCCCTTCGGAAAATGGTGGGTTAACACCATGATCGTTGCGGTATGCGGATGCGTATTAAACACTCTGATCGTGCTTGGAACTGCATTTATTCTCAGCCGCACCAGATTCAGCGGAAGAAAGCAGTTCATGAACATTCTTATGATCATCGGAATGTTCCCCGGCTTCATGTCAATGGTAGCTTTGTACAACATCTTAAAGGGCCTTGGACTTAACCAGAGTATCGGAGCCCTTATCGTTGTAGGTGCTGCAGGCGCAGCTATGGGATATCACATAACAAAGGGCTACTTTGATACTATTCCCAAGGCCATTGACGAAGCTGCCATCATTGACGGCGCTTCACGACTTCAGATATTTACAAGGATCACCATTCCTCTGTCCAAGTCCATCATTGTATATCAGGTGCTTGGTACATTCCTTGGAGCATGGTCGGACTACATCTTCCCAAGACTGCTCTTTGGTGACAGACAGAGTTCTTACACTGTTGCTGTAGGTCTTTTCTGGATGACAGACTTCAGAAGAATTGACTCATACTACACACAGTTTGCAGCAGGAGCCGTTGTTATTGCGGTGCCTATAGTTATACTGTTTATCTGGCTTCAGAGATTCTATGTTGAGGGTCTGTCAGGTTCAGTTAAAGGTTAAATCAGGTTTTTACGAGGTTTTTGATGAGAGATTGGACTAAAAGTATATACAGCGACGGAACGGAAGGCTATGTCAGCGATCCTGCGCCTGCTCTGGGAAAAGAGATAACGATAAGCTTAAGCTTTATGAGCGGAGCGCCGGTCAGCGATGTTCTGCTCTGGAGGATAGTTAACGGTGCTGAGACCTATATTCCTATGGAATTGGATCACAGTGAAGGCGGACTTGATTATTACAGTGCAAGGACGGTGCTTAATGAGCCTGTTCTTCAGTACCATTTCGTACTGGTTACGGAAAAAGCAGCGTATTTCTACACACAGGCCGGAGTTCAGACTTATGTCCCGGACTACAGGCATGATTTTATTATCAGAACAGACTATGTCAAACCCGACTGGGTTGACGGCGCAGTTTTTTACCAGATATTTCCCGAGAGATTCTGCAACGGAGATGAATCAAATGATGTAAAGGACGGTGAATACGAGTATTTCGGACGTAAATGCATCAGGATGCCCGACTGGAATATGGCGCCTCTCCCTGTGGAAGAGTCGTGGGGCATGGATTTCTTCGGAGGAGATCTTAAAGGGGTAAAAGACAAGATCCCGTATCTCAAGGAACTTGGCGTTACTGCAATTTATCTGAACCCGATATTTACTGCATATTCTACTCATAAGTACGACTGCATAGATTATTTTCATGTTGATCCGCACTTTGGCGGAGACGAGGCTCTTGCCGAGCTTTCTGATGAGCTTCACAAAAATGACATGAAGCTGATCCTGGATATCTCGGTGAACCACACCGGCAGTGAACACGAGTGGACAAGGACAAAGAGAGAGTTCTACTTTAAGGATTCAGACGGGTCACTTAAGGGCTGGGCAGGAGTAAAGAGCCTTCCCTTCATGGACTATCGCAACGAAGAATTAAGGGATCTGATCTACAGAAATAGGGACAGTGTCTTAAGAAAATGGCTTCGTCCTCCCTACAATATCGATGGATGGCGCTTTGACGTGGCTGATGTCCTTGGCAGAAACGATGATGTCCAGGTTGCTGATGAGGTCTGGCGAGAAATATGCGATGCCATCAGGCAGGAAAAACGCGATGCTTTCATAATCGGAGAGCACTGGGGCGACTGTTATGAGTATCTTCAGGGCGATCTTTGGAACACACCGATGAATTACTACGGATACGGGCGAGTGATCAGGCAGTTTGCGGGACTTCCGGATCTCTTTTTACAGAGAAACGAGACCATCATGAAGGCAAAATATGTCATGACTGCCGAAGATGTGGTAAAGAGAAGCGATGATCACTATAACTTCCTTCCACAGGCAGTGGCTGACTGTCAGATGAATCTTTTTGACTCACATGATGTCTCCAGAGTCCATAATTATGAGGAGATCACGGATGAGAAATACAGGGGTGTGGTTCTTTCATACCTTCTGTTCACCGGAATTCCCTGTGTGTACTACGGCGATGAGCTCGGTATTGACGGACATACCGTAAGCGATGCCGGATGCAGATATCCTATGCCCTGGTACAGAGCTGAGGATAAAGATAACGCACGTTATGAATTATACAGAAGAATGATCGAGCTGAGAAGAACTGTTTCTGCCTTTGCAAAGGGCGGAAGAAAGGTTCTTTTGGCCGATGGTCGTATCCTTGCCGTTGCAAGATTTTTAAACGGTGAAAGATATCTCGGAATCATCTCAATGGAAGATGAGGACAGAGATGTGACTGTTCCTCTCTGGGAGATCGGAGCGAACGGGGCTTTGGGAGACGTGGATGAATTTGGCAGGTCTTTTGACGCAAAATGTGAAAACGGAGATATGACGATAAAGGTTCCGGCGTGCGGAGCATATATCATAAAACTGGATTAAATTTGGGAGAGAACGTAATGAATTACATGGTATGCGGCGACAAGTACAGGATCTGCGTTTTGACAGACAGACTGATAAGGCTTGAATACAGCGAAAACGGAAAGTTTGAAGACCGTCTTACAATGATGGTGGCAAACAGGGATTTGCAGTGCGATATAAAGAGCATGAGGCATGAGGATGGGTTTCTATATGTGGAAACCGATGAGCTTCTTCTTAAGTACAACGAGGAGGAATTCTCGTCCTATGGCCTTTCTGTGGAGCTAAAGAGCTTTGGAACCACCTGGCATTACAGTCATGATAATACAGGCAGTGGCAGAAATATGAGAGGAACAGCCAGAACCCTCGACAACAAAGACGGAGGGTGCGAGCTGGAAGCCGGAATTTTCGGAAGAGACGGCTATGCTGTAATAAATGACTCCTCAAGCCCTGTTATTGTATATGACGATGACAACAGGGATGGGAAGTTTGTGCAGAGACAGGCTGATTCCCTTGATCTTTATTTCTTTGGATATGGCAGGGATTTCTACGGGGGACTTAAGGATTTCTATGCACTTTGCGGAAAGACACCTATGATCCCGCGATATGCACTGGGCAACTGGTGGAGCAGATACTACAGATATACTGAGGAGTCTTACAACAAGGTGCTTGAGAACTTTGAAAAAGAGCAGATTCCTCTTGCTGTGGCAGTTATTGATATGGACTGGCACGTTACCGAGGTCGATCCCAAATACGGCTCAGGCTGGACTGGACATACCTGGAATAAAGAGCTGTTCCCGGATTATAAGAGATTTTTAAAGCATGTGCATGAGAGCGGACTTGCTGTGACACTGAACCTTCATCCCGCAGACGGAGTCAGGGCATTTGAAGATATGTATAAAGAGGTGGCATCATCAATGGGCGTGGATCCTGCGACAGAGTCCACAGTGGAGTTTGACTTTGAAGATCCGGCCTTCAGAGATGCTTATTTTGACAAGATCATGCATCCCTACGAGGAGGACGGAGTGGACTTCTGGTGGATTGACTGGCAACAGGGAACCGGCAGGAAAGCCGGGGATGTGGATCCGCTGATCCTGCTCAATCACTATCATTACAAGGACCAGGAGGGCAGGAATATCAGACCGATGATATTCTCCAGATACGCAGGACCGGGAAGCCACAGATATCCTGTAGGATTTTCCGGAGATACCGTGTGTACATGGAAGAGCCTGGATTTCCAGCCTTTCTTCACCGCTAATGCCAGCAACATAGGCTATGGCTGGTGGAGCCATGATATAGGCGGCCATATGATGGGGGATAAGAGCAACGAACGACTCATCAGATGGATCCAGTACGGCGTATTTTCACCGATCATGAGACTTCACAGTACCAGCAGCCCCTTCTTTAACAAGGAGCCATGGACAGTCGAGGAGCCGTATCACACAGTTATGCAGAATTTCCTACGACTCAGGCACAGACTGATCCCGTATCTCTACACTGAGAATTACAGGGCTTACAAAGATGATAAGCCTCTTGTAAGGCCCATGTACTACGACAATCCGGAGTGTGAGGATGCATATTCCGTGAGATCTGAGTACGGATATGGAGAAAACCTTATAGTTGGTGCGATTACAGCGCCTGCTGACGAGGGATTAAGGCTCGGCTGCGTGAATATGCTTATCCCTGAGGGAAGATATGTTGATATCCTCACGGGCAGAGTGTACCGCGGCGGCAAGAGAAGAAAGCTCTATAGAGATATAGCTTCAATTCCCGTACTGATGAAGGAGGGAGGTATTCTTCCTCTGGCAACCGACGACCGCAGCAACACAACGGCCAATCCTAAAGATATGGAGATTTTAGTTGTAGCCGGTGCTGACGGTAAGTACGAGCTCTACGAAGACGACGGAAGCAGCATGGATTACCTTGGCGGTAAGTTTGCAACAACTCTTTTCGAGGTATCCTGCGAGGGCGATACATTGAAGTTTACTGTCAATCCGGTAGCTGGCGATCTATCGCTTGTTCCGGATAAGAGGAATTATAAGGTAAAAGTCCTTGGTGCGGTTTCTTCCGAGGGGGAAGAAATTGTGATGGAGCTTAAGGATGTTGATGCTTCCAAAGGCTCTTTTGCCGAAGTAACAGGCATTAAGCTTGCCGGAAACAACCACAAAGAGGAAGTCTTTAAGCTTCTCGACAGAGCCTGGATCAGCAACCTTGTGAAGGACATGGTATTTGGCGCTCTAAGTCGCATGAACGACACCGATTTCCTTGCATGGCTGTCCGGTGCTGACATCTCCGAAGTCCTGAAGGACGCCATCGAAGAAATATTTGAAGATTAACCAATCAGGATGCAAGTTCGCCTTGCATCCTTTTTTGGTCCCTGGGGACGGGGGTAAGGGGTCATTTTGGCAGATAGACAGGTAAACGGATTGTAAGTGAAAAACTCGCCTGAATTTGCTAACATGTAAGGAACAGGCAAAGACTGGAGGAGCAGATGAAGATGGCAAGAGCAGAGGAACTTATCAGGAAGTATTCACTTGAGCGGCATCCGGAGGGTGGCTGGTTTGCAGAGGTTTACACTTCTCTGTTTGCGCATGATAAGCGGGCTTTTATGGGAAGTATATATTTCCTTCTTGAAGGCGGAGATATATCTCATTTTCATCAGATCGACTGCGATGAGATTTGGTATCACCATGAGGGAGGCGCACTGAAGATCACGCTGATAGTTGATGGGAGAGTCTCTGAGTCTATTATAGGCATGGGAGAGGGGCAGACAGCTATGGCGATCATTCCCAAAGGTGCCATCTTTGCTGCTGAGAACCTGGACAAAAGCAGCTACTGCTTCATGTCATGTGCGACGACTCCTAAATTTACGTACGATGGATTCAGGTTGGTTGATTCGGATGAGATCCGGACATTGTGCCCTTCAGAGTATGAAAAGATAGAACATCTGGCCTATACAGCGGAGGATATAAAATCCAAAACAATCCGACAGGAGACCTAAAATGCAGAAGTTAACAATGTTTCAGAAGCTAAGGCTCTCTTTTGTCCCGCAGATCCTGTACAGATCAGAAGACGGACATATAGAAATAACGGACAGTATGGAGAACGGAAGGCCTGTAAGGCTTCTTACATATGATGGAATAAGAGAATCGGGGATATATCTCGATGAGAGAAGCGACCGGGACCCGCTGTTTTACTATATGCAGACGTTAAAAGAGATATCTCTTAAATATGATGGGCTCAACAGGGCACTTCTCATCGGTGGAGGCGGAATGTCTTTTCCCGGATACTTCCTTAACTGTGTTCCGGATGGGCAGATGACTGTTGTTGAAAAAGATCAAAAGATGGTAGAGCTTGCCATAAAGTACTTCTTCTTTGAAGAAAGCGACCGGATCAAGGCAGTTGTCGACGACGGAGCAGCATTTATCGCCAATAAGGCAAAAGAGCTGGCGGCATGCGGCGTTGACAGCAACTATAATAAATATGATTTCATCATTTTTGATGCTTTTGACGGAAACAAGGCGTCAAAGAGCCTTCTCTCGGAAGGTACACTCAAGCTGGCATATCAGATGACATCCGATGACGGAATACTTGCGATAAATATGCTCAATGAGAAGCCGGGCGTGGTTTCTATGCAGACACATTTCTGTCAGGCAATCCTTAGGCAGATATACAGAAACACCAGTTTAATCATTTGCCCACAGAAATGGAACTGCATAATTCTGGCATCAGACAGAAAATTGTGAGCCGATAGTTTGATTTTAGCCCTCTATTTGGTATTGTAGTATATGGGGAAATACAGCAATTATTTGAAAAAGTAGAGTTGGGAGTATCTATAGATGAAGTTTAAACGTAATCGAATTGCGATCATTATAATATCACTCATATTATTATATGTTGTTCTTTTGGCTTCACTTCTGCATGTTGAAGATGAGGCATCAGGATTTGGAAATGCATTTGATGCTATCTGGTATCTGATGGCGACGCTTACCACGGTAGGCTATGGTGATATAGCGCCGGTAACTCCTGTAGGAAGATTTATTGGAGCAATACTTATGATCATGAGTGCCGGTATCATGGCCTGGATCATTGGTATTGTTATCTCAGTGTTTTACGGAAGGTTGTTGCCGGTTTACTGGATGCGGAGAAATCGCAAAAGACCGTGGTATATATTTAATACATATGATTCACGTTCATGCGGTCTGGCTATGTCTATTGCTCAAAAAGAGCCGGAAGCTGCATGGATTTTCCTTGGAGAAAACAAGGTCCTTTCCGATGATCTGCTGGAAGGGCTCAAACATATTCTGGTAGTAGATAGCAGTCTTGATGCGGTGGTTAAAAAGTGCCCGGGACTGCAGCCTTGTCACGTGTTTATTCTGGGCGAAGACGGCTGGAGCAACATCAATATCGGCAAGAATCTGATAAATGATGCAGGTAATGATTTTCCAATCGATGTAACTTGCGAGAACGATGCCTGTTCTACTGATTTTCCACGAAAACTTAAACTTCTTGACTGTGGCGATCTCACGGCCAGAAGCTATTTCAGACGCAACCCTTTAAGGGCACAAGAAAAGACGGTAGTTCTGATAGGAGACGGACACTTTGCAGCGCAGATGCTTGAAAAAGCACTGATCATCAATGTGTTTCCGCCTAATCACACTGTTGAATATCATGTTTTTGGGGATTGGGACAACTTTAGACGTGACCACTCATCTCTTAAGGAAGCAGTAGCAGTAGATGAAGCAACCAAAGACAGGGACTGCGTCATTTTTGAAAAGAGAGCTTGGAACGATGATAATGACCTGCTCGCCCGTGCGGATCGTATAATAATCTGCAGCGACGATATGACGAAAAATGCCACTATGGCGGCTGAACTCATGCATTATTTCCCTACGAGAGCCGGGATTTATGTCCGCTCTGAAACTGCTCCTGAAGGCACAATTTGTTTCGGCGCAGATGATGAGCTGCTTACAAGAGATCTCGTTATGGAGAATGGTATTGACCGCACAGCCATCATGTTAAATGAGCTGTATCGTCAGAAAACCGGAAAGGGCAGCACATGGGATGAACTGTCCGGCTGGAAGCGTGCTTCAAGCATTGCTTCTGCAGAGCATCTGAGGATCAAGGTTGGTCTGCTTATTCCTGATGCCGATACCGCAAATATCACTAAAGATCTTTGTAAAAAAGCCGGTGATAAGTATAAGAGCCTGTCAGATGATGAGAAAGAGAAATGCTGGTGGCTTGAACATGAGCGCTGGTGCCGCTTCCACTATCTTAATAACTGGAAGTATAATGAAAAAAGAGACAATGAGATGCGTCTGCATCCTTTATTAGTACCGTTTGAAGAATTGAGCTACGAAGAGAAAAAACTAGATGAATCGTCCTGGGAAGTGCTTGAAGAACTGGCCGCTGCTCTGGGGGAGGAGACACTTTGATCAATAACAATTCAATTTTATTTAATGGTATTACCGGCATGCATTTATTGGTGCTGGTGCTATCCCTGGTTATGTTTGCCGGGCTTGTAATATATCTGGCACTGGGGGTTGAGAGCCGCAAAAGAATAACCGGAATATCCTTCTTTATCGCCGTGATCGGTGGAATCTTTTTCTATAGCAGTTATTATGTTGAAATGGCTGCCGTTAATTCAGAGAGTCCAATGATGGCAATCCTGCCCACACTTATAGCAGTAGGAAGGATGTTTGTCGGTGTCAACGGCCCGATGGAGCAGATAGTTGGTATTGCGCAGGGACTGTTGAAGATTCCGCTGGAGGTGTGTACATTCTTTTATTGGCTGGTGCATTTTCTGGCGTACTATTCAATGGCAAGTGCAGCCATACTGGCTCTCGGAGAAGGAATGGTCCGCAGACTCCGTCTTTTGCTGAATATGGTAAGTGACATAGAGCTTATCTACGGAGTCAATGATACATCACTTGCAATCGGAAGAGTTCTGTCGGAGAAACGCGGAACTCAGGTTGTGTTTGTGGGGAAAGCCGGCGCGGAGCAGCGAAATGCAATCAGGCAGATGAAATCCATTCTGCTGGAAGAGAAATGGGCTCAGAAGCCGGGAAAAGAGCTGCTTAAAAAGCTGTCAGTCAAGAAAGGCCGCGGAAGGCTTGCTTTAAGCGCTTTATCGGAAGATATTAACAGCAATCTCACATTTGCGCTTGATCTAAGGGACTGCCTTAAGAAAAACGGAATAAAGCCGCATCAGACTTCTCTCGTTCTGCTTGGACAGGAGGAGCTTGATGGTGCAGTTCTTCTGGCAAAGGGCGAAAGATACGGCTACGGCTTCGTCAAAGTGTTTGAGTGCGAAGAGCTGGTAGCAAGACTTTTGATGCAGAAATTCCCGCTGTGTGATGTGATGGCCTTTGACGATGAAGGACGTGCCAAAAACAATCTGAATGTGCTTATCTATGGCTTTGGCAGGACCGGACAGGAGATTTTGCGTAAGATCATTGCAAATGGCCAGTTTGAGGGAAGTACCCTCCATGTTCATGTCTTTGACCCGCAGAATGATATCCGCGCGGGATTCTTTAAAGAGCGCTATGCCACTATGCTGGAGCAGTATGATGTCAGCTTCCATCCGTATGCTGCGCAGAGTGCTGAGTCCTACAATTTTGTCAGAAAACATGCAAAAGAGCTTGATTACATAGTTGTAGCTGTCGGAGTGGAACGTGAGAGCAGAGAAATTGCAAATGAACTGTTAGCTCTTTTGAAAAGAGCCGGTAACTTGCTGCCAATCGCGCGTTGTTCAAGGTCTGGAGTAATCTACCAGCGGCTGGAAGGAGAGGCAGAGTCATATTATCTGCAGGATGCCGAATTCATCTACGGCGGAGCTATGGACGAGATTGCCAAACAGATCAACCATCATTATCTTGGCAATCAGGGATCTGCTGATCAGAACTGGATGAACTGCGATTACTACAGCAGAATGAGCAGTCGTGCCAGTGCAGATTATCTGTCAGCGCTGTTTAAAAAGCTGGGTATTAAGGATAAGAACGATTTAAATCCCGAAACACTTGAAAATCTGGCCAAGTCAGAGCACCGGAGATGGTGTGCGTTCCATTATTCCATGGAGTTTTGCGACATGAGCCGTGAGGAATGGAGCAAGCGAGCTGAAGATTATGTCAGCAAGCTGGAAGCCTGGAAACAGTCAGGAGAGGGCGACGCTCCGCGTCTTTCTGTCGGAAAAGACATGGTACTGCGCCATCACGCCTGTCTTATAGATTGGGATGCGCTTGATGAGCTTTCTGAGAGAGAAAATAAACTCAGGCAGCGCACCGGCAATCCGAAAATGGTTGATTACAAAGAAATGGATCGTGAGGCTGTCCTTACGGTATTAGAAGTCATCAGTTCACTTTGATTCCAAAGGATGCAAGGAAAAATTAACTTAAAGTTTATCAATATTTTAGTTGTTTGTTATCGTCTGCATGTACAATGGTCTTGTATGATTAAATGATTAAGTTGGGAGTAAGGAGAAACCTTTGTACATTTTCCCTGATGAGATAAAAAAATCATATGAGAGTCTCAAAGTTCCGATGATCGTTATGGGACCTTCAGCAAGCGGCGATTATGAGCCACTTGCTATTTCTGATGGCTTTATTAATTACTATGGCGCATCCAGAGAAGACTGGTACGGATATTACGGTGGCAGACTAAAAGAAGGCCTGTTCGCAAGAGTTCATCCAAGTGAAAGGGATAAACTCCGTGCGATCAGCCACGATTTCCTTGACAAGAAAACTGAGTATGACGTTACTTTTAGAGCCAGAAGAGATGTGGGATATCATCTTATTCACTCTATCGGATATTGGCAAAAAATGGAGGATGGAACAGATCTGGCCTTCATCGTTTACCATGATGTTCAAAAGCATGAGGATACACTTCTGGAAATATCCAATAGGTATAAGCTGTTTCAGAAGGATGAGTTTTATTTTGACAGCCTGACCAGTCTTCCGAACATCAATTACGTTAACAAGAACGGAGACAGCAAGATTCAGGAAATTACCGCCAGAGGTAAAATACCGGTGGTTCTTTATCTTGATATAGATTCCATGCAGTCCTACAACAGGAGATATGGATTCGAAAAAGGCGATGATCTCTTGATCCTGGTCGCCAATATTCTTATGGAAGAGTTTACTCACGGTATAGTTGTGCGTATTGTCTCCGATCATTTTGCTGTTATCGATGAATATAGTGGCGAAGAAGACATAATAAGCAAAATTGAAGATATAAATTCAAAGATCAAGATCAGGGCTTATGGTACAACAACGGGATTAAATATCGGAGTTTATGTGGGCAATGAGGGAGTTTCATATACTGAAGCTCTTGATCATGCTATCAGAGCAAATAAACTGGTTGGTGAGGATCTGAACAAGTTTTACAGATTCTATACGGCAGAAGATGATACTTTATACAATCATCAGAGATATATAGTCGAGAACTTTGATAAGGCTATGGAAGAGGGCTGGATAAAGGTCTTTTACCAGTGCTTTTTGCGCATAGAATCCGGCAACGGTATGGGATTTGAAGCTCTGGCAAGGTGGGTGGATCCTGTCTATGGAATGGTGAGGCCGGATGATTTTATACCTGCCCTTGATAAGTATCATCTTACCCATGAGATGGATCTTTATATGTTTGAAACGGTATGTAAGGAAGTTAAAATCCGCTATGACGAAGGGCTTCCGCTATTACCTGTTTCTATCAATTTTTCTAGGCAGGACTTTGACTATATAGATGTTGTCGGGGAACTCAACAGAATTTACGATGAGTACAATATCGACCAGTATGGCATAGACAAGAGCTATTTTATAATTGAGATCACTGAGCAGGGACTGGCTACGGCTACAGATGCATTCTATGAGCAGCTCGCCAAGATAAGGGAAAGTGGCTATAAACTCTGGGTGGACGATTTCGGAAGCGGATATTCATCTCTTAATGTTTTCAGCAATTTTGACATAGACCTTATCAAGTTTGATATGAATCTTCTGATGAACATGGATGCCCGTAACGGAGCCAACAAGGTCATCATCAAGGGGATGATCGATATTGCTCACAAGCTGGGAATCCATACCCTTTGCGAAGGAATGGAGACCGAAGAGCAAAGGCAGTTCCTCCTGGATGCAGGCTGCGAACTCGGGCAGGGCTACTTTTATCATATTCCTGAGAGCCTGGACACTATTCTTGACAGACTACATAAGAACATTCCCATTCCAAAGTGGGAATCGAAGAATGAAAGAATTGAACGTGAAAAGAGCTGGCGTTAATCCGCCGGCTCCTTTTTTGGTCCCTGGGGACGGAGGCAAGGGACCATTTTTTGTATAACCGCAACAATTTCGCTTCTTTATGTGTATACTTTATAAAGAGACAAAGCGAGGTCTTGCATATGTATGATAAGAAAAAGTTTTTGATACTTGGGGGTGTGATTGCCTGTATAGTTTTCTTGCTTGTTCTGTGGAATTTCAGCTCCTCCGGAAATAGGCTGGCCAAAGAGCCGGAAGGTGACATTACAGCATTCTATTATGACTACGGAAGCTACTTTGGGGGCTACTACACCTATGAGTTAGTGCGCCGGTATGACGGTACGGTGGCTTTTACAGCAACAGGTGGAAACGGAGTCGATCTGGATATCTATACCTACGTTGATTCCTCCTGTCTGGATGAGCTTACCGAAATTGTCAATGAAAGCAGAATTTATACCTGGAATGGATTTAACAAAAGTGACAATGGCTTGATGGATGGGTACGGCTTCTCACTGGCGGCCGGATATTCTGATGGCAGAATTTTGTCTGCACATGGTTATGGAAAAGAGCCATCATCCTATAATGAAGGTCATAAGGCGCTTACAGCTTTCTTTGAAAAACTTTGTGACAATTATGATGTGTCTTTTGCACAGGAAAATCCCGGCGTTATAGGAAACATCGAGTATTTCATATATACATATAAAACTCCGGAATGTGGAAAAAAGACATACTATCTTACAAAGAATAAGACAGGATCAGTGGAATTCGAAGTGAGTGGTGAAGGTCTGGAAACGAAGAAAACTGTAGATATATCGGTTGTTCAAAAGCTTGAGAACCTGATAAGTGAAAAAGAGATCTATAAATGGGACGGCTTTGATGAAGAAAAGAATTATTCCGTAGAAGATCAGGGATTTTCGCTGCTTGCAGGATATGAAAACAACAGATGGATAATGTCATCCGGAGCCGAGAAATATCCGGAAGGATACGAATCAGGTCATCAGGCGCTGGTGGAGTTCTTTGAGGCTCTGTGTGAGTAGGTTTTAAGAGGATGATTAAATTTGTATTGCTTTATACAAGCTCTTTTTATCCAAATTAGCACTCTTGGTTGACGAGTGCTAATCATGGTGTTATAGTGATTATAGAACAAAGGAACAGAGAAGACCATTAGGACTTACAGTTTCCTGTGATCTAAACCCTCCGTCCCAATGCTCATTAACAGTTAACCAATTGTTTATGTGCAAAGGAGGTAAGCATTATGTTAACACCTAGTATTTTTGAAGAGAATTTTATCGATGATCTGTTTGGATTCCCTTACATGAAGGAATTCGAAGACATGGAACATGGCATGGAGCGCAAGCTCTACGGTCGTAAGGCCGGTCGTATGATGAAGACCGATATCCGTGAGAAGGATGATAATTACGAGGTATCAATTGATCTTCCGGGCTTCAAGAAAGAGGAGATAACAGTAGAACTGGATAACGGATATCTCACCATCAACGCTGCCAAAGGCCTTGATCGTGATGAGAACGACAAGAAAGGCAAACTGATCCGCCAGGAGAGGTACGCAGGATCCATGACAAGGAGCTTCTACATAGGCGAGAATGTAGAAAAAGAGGATATCGAGGCAACCTACAGACATGGCGTACTTACACTGACAGTGCCCAAGAAGGCCATTGATAAAAAGATTCCTGAAAAGAATCTGATAGCAATCGAAGGATAACTGAATAAATGTGCTAATAGCCCTCACCATACGGTGGGGGCTCAGACTGTAGACAAAGTCCACGGCATTCGCCGTGGATTTTTCTTTGTAAAAGTGTCATGAACCCAGTATTTATCTGGGATTGAGGCACTTTTTCTGGTATAATAGAAGTATCAAAGTTGGGAATGGGGATTGCCTTTATGATGACTTCTAATACCGAAAGAAAACGCGAACAGATGCAGTTTGTGAGCATGGATGACCTGGTTCCCCAGGACCACATGCTACGTCTTATCGATAAAGCCATTGACTGGTCATTTATATATGACCTTGTTGAAGATAAGTATTCATCCGACATGGGCAGGCCCAGCATGGATCCTGTCACTCTCATAAAAATCCCAT
>NZ_ATVT01000018.1 GCF_000420865.1 Butyrivibrio sp. XPD2006 | reverse complement strand
AGGAGCTGTCCTTAGTACGAGAGGACCGGGATGGACGGACCGCTGGTGTATCAGCTGCACCGCCAGGTGCATAAGGCTGGGTAGCCACGTCCGGAAGGGATAAACGCTGAAGGCATCTAAGCGTGAAGCCCCCCTCAAGATGAGATATCCCTCCTTTATGGAGTAAGACCCCTTGGAGAGTACGAGGTTAGATAGGCACAAGGTGTAAGCACGGTAACGTGTTCAGCTGATGTGTACTAATAGGTCGAGGGCTTATCCAAAAAGCAAAGGTTAGAGACGGATCTAAGAGATTTCAGTGTTCGGTTTTGAAGGTACAATCCAAGTAACAAATATGGCCCGGTGGCTCAGCTGGTTAGAGCGCCGCCCTGTCACGGCGGAGGTCAGGGGTTCGAACCCCCTTCGGGTCGCTCAACTTCATATTTTTTATTTGACCGGGGTCTTAGCTCAGCTGGGAGAGCATCTGCCTTACAAGCAGAGGGTCACAGGTTCGAGCCCTGTAGGCCCCATTTTATTACACAACACAATTCGTGTGTAAGCCGATGTGGCTCAATTGGCAGAGCAGCTGATTTGTAATCAGCAGGTTAACGGTTCGAGTCCGCTCATCGGCTCTATATGGATGGCTTCCCGAGTGGCCAAAGGGGACAGACTGTAAATCTGCTGCAATTTGCTTCGGTGGTTCGAATCCACCGCCATCCATTTTTTTATTGCAATTAAGCAATAAATTTCATAATGACGCGGGGTGGAGCAGTCTGGAAGCTCGTCGGGCTCATAACCCGAAGGTCACAGGTTCAAATCCTGTTCCCGCTACTATATGCCTAGATAGCTCAGTTGGTAGAGCAGAGGACTGAAAATCCTCGTGTCGTTGGTTCGATTCCGACTCTAGGCATCTTTTTTTATTAATTTTTAATCCCGGCTTAAGAGTCGGGATTTTTTTTATGGAACAACATGTATGTTATAATTAAAGAACTCATTTGAAACAAGGGTTAATGGAAAAGGAGATTTATGAAGAGACGATTAAAAGGAATAGCAGCAACACTTGCCCTGATCATATCAGTAACCGCATGTGCATCACCGTTTGGTACAACATATGATAGTCCAAGTGCGTCATATACCGAGGAAAAGGGTAGGTACCCGGTGAAATGGAACCTTGAGAAAATCTATGCATCTGAGGCTGAGTGGCAGGCTGATTACGATAAAGTAATGGCCATGTTTGATGAATATGATAAATACAGAGGAAAGCTTGATAATGCCAAGACCATAAGGGAATACTTTGACTATGCATATTTTACTGATATGACCAAGATTCAACAGAAGCTTATGATGTATGCAAGCCTTGGAAACTCTCTTGATGCAACGGATCCGGTTTACAAAAATCTTCTTGCTAAATTAGACACCATGACAAGGGAAGAGACTCAGAAATCTGCATTTGTGGATGATGAGCTATATGCGCTGACATTGGAAGAGAGAAAGAAAATCTTTTCAGATCCCCTGTTTGATGGCGATGAATACTGGTTAAGACAATATCTCGATCCTGACTATGAACCGTTGTCTGAGGATGAAACTCTTTTGGTATCAACTATGTCTATGGGAATGGGATATGGGGAGCAGGTCTTTGATATACTTAATCAGGTTGAGCTTCCTTATCCGACAATCAAGATGCCAAATGGCAAGGAAGAGGAGCTTACTGATCAACTTTATGTGGATATAATCTCAAATCCAAGATATTCCGATAAATTTAAGGCAGAGGCCAATCAGACATATCTTTCAAGATATGAAGACTTTGCAAACACATTTGCTGCACTTCTTGAAGAGAACTGTTCTCAAGCATATGCATCCGCAATAATAGATGGATTTGACACAACAATGGACGAGGCTTTTGATGACTATGACCTGGATACCAAAGTGTTCGATATGCTGATAGAGTCTGCTCACAAGGGCATACCTGAATATCAGAGATATCTGAAACTCCATGCACAGGGGCTTGGTCTTGAGGAGCAATATTCCTACAACATGGGTACGAGTGTATCCGATTTTACTGTAAGCAAAACCAATTACGATGACGCTGTAGATGAAGTAATCGAAGCACTGGGAATTTTTGGGGATGACTATATTGACCACTTCACCAAGATCATTACAAGTGAGCAGGTAGATGTATATCCCACAGCCAATAAGGCAACAGGAGCCTTTGAAAATAAGATTTCAAGTGAATACTATCCATGGGTACTGTTTAATTATGGAGGATATTCAGATGATATCAGTACAATAGCTCACGAGATGGGACATGCAGTCTATGATCAGTATGCAACTGAGAATCAGAGAATGGCCTATAATAACCCTACAATTTTCACTCAGGAAGTTGCATCAACAACCAATGAGCTTTTGTACTATGATTACAAACTTAAGAATGCCAAAGATGATGAGGAAAAGCTCTTTTATCTTGAGAATGCAATAAACATGTTTGCAGGAACATTCTTTACTCAGATGATGTACTCTGAGTTTGAGGATTACATGTACAAGGTCGTTGAATCCGGTCAGTCACTGGATGCTGAAGACCTTGGTGATAAATGGGCTGAGCTTCTTAAGGAGTACAGGGGGGATGCTGTGACATCATTCCCTGCATCAAGATATCAATGGGCATCAATTCCGCATTTCTACTATGTTTATTATGTTTACCAGTATTCGGCAGATGTGGCTTATGCTGCATCAATCGCAGACAGGATCACTTCAAACGAGCCCGGAGCTGTTGATGAGTATCTGTCCTTCCTTAAACTGGGGGGATCGGAGCCTCCTGTAGAGCTTCTTTCCAAGGCCGGTGTGGATCCGCTCTCGGATGCGACTTATGATGAGGCGCTGGCATACTTTAAAAAGCTTGTTGATGAGTATGAGGTTCTGGTAAACAAGAAGTAATTATTTAGCTAGTTTTTTCATGATTTTAATACTTTCTTATTCAATGTATGTTATTATGAATTGAACCTAAAGATGGTTAAATTGTAGTGCTATGCGCTTTTAACGGAGTTTACCTGATGCACAGACTTGCAAAAGAAGATAAAGAGATAATAAAAAAGGTCCTTGATGTAAAGGGATATGATCCTGATACATTTGACCCTGAGATATTGACGGAATTGGAGAAGGATGAGGAATACCGTGCGATACTATGTCGTAACGGAGGAGACATCCTTGGCTCTGAGCAGTACATAAAGCTTAAGAGCTTTATTCAGCATGGCAATGTAACGGTGTACGAGCACAGTATTCACGTTGCTCTGTGTGCCATCAAGTTAAACAGGAAGCTTGGTATTAATGGAAAGGAGCGCGAGCTTGTGAGAGGTGCGCTGCTGCACGATTATTTCCTGTACGACTGGCATGATGGAGAGGCTCCGGGGAATATCCATCCCAAGCTTCACGGATTCTATCATCCCGGTATAGCACTTAAGAACGCTACAAGAGATTTTACTCTCACAGAGAGAGAAAAAGAGATAATAAAAAAGCATATGTGGCCGCTTACTGTTAAGCCACCTAAATGCAGAGAGGCCTGGGTGGTATGCCTGGCGGACAAGTATGCATCAACACTGGAGACACTCAAGCTTAGGAAGGGAAAGATTAACGTAAATTATGCCTGATATTTACCAGGAGCTGATAAACCTGGCGGAAGGGGAAATGTATCCGTTCCACATGCCCGGTCATAAGAGAAACCTTCAAAGCACCCCGTTAAAGGGTGCTTTTCGTTGTGATATAACGGAAATTGATGGCTTCGACAATCTGCATGATGAGAAAGGAATAATCCTTGAGGCAGAAGAAAGAGCAAACCTGCTCTATGGGGCGGAAGAGACGTTTTTTTTGGTTAACGGCAGTACATCGGGTGTTTTAAGCGCTGTGTCCGCAGCGGTTTCAGAAGGTGGGACTATTCTGGCAGCAAGAGGAAGCCATAAGTCTTTTTATCATGCTGCATACCTTCGAGGCCTTGATATAGAATATCTTGAGCCCAGGATGATCAGTGAGTACGGGATTTTTGACAGCTATAATGCAGAAGATGTCAAAAGAGCTTTAGACAAAGCAGAGGTTAAGCCTGAAGCGGTGTTCATCACATCGCCAACATATGAAGGAAAGTGCTCGGATATAGAAGGAATCGCAAGAGTATGCCATGATGAGGGGATAATACTGATAGTTGACGAGGCTCACGGTGCGCACTTTGGCTTTGGAGAGGGGGTTCCTGAGAGTGCTGTAAATGACGGAGCAGACATTGTAATCCATTCTCTTCACAAGACACTTCCGGCCATGACGCAGACTGCGCTTATCCATGTGCAGGGGAAGCTTGCGGACAGAGAGAGGCTTAAGAGATTTCTTCGGATATACCAGTCCAGCAGTCCGTCTTATGTGCTCATGTCCTCGATAGATCTTTGCATGAAGGAAATGCAGGAGAATGGAAAAGAGTTTGTAGAAAAACTTGTCATGTACAGGAAGAAGATACAGAAAGAGACTTCCGGCTGTAAGGTACTTAAGATACCGGATCTGAGCGAATTGGAAGACCCGGCCAAAGTGCTTGTTTATGCGGATAGTGAGGCGATGACAGGCCAGGAGTTATATGATATACTGCGTGAGGACTATCTATTGCAGTTGGAGATGGCGGGGGAGCACTATGCTCTGGCCATAATTACCGGTTGGGATACAGATGAAGGAATAGAACGCCTTATAAAGGCCATTTGCGAGATTGATGAGTGCTTGCAGAAAAAGGCCGGAGCAAGACTTGGCGTGAAAGAGGAAAACTATTCTATTCCGAAGAAGGAGATGTCTTTGCAAAAAGCCTGGGACAGCGAGCGGGAAACGGTGTCTTTAAAATTGGCGGAAGGCAGGATTTGCGGAGATTTTGTAAATCTTTATCCACCGGGTATTCCACTGATTGTGCCCGGAGAGGTCATAGGCGGAGACCTTATTAAGGACTTGGAGCGATATTTTGCGGAAGGACTTAATGTACAGGGCATTTTGGAGGTCGAAAATAGCGAGAATAAGGGTATAATAGATATAGACAAGAGAGGAATTTTATGCGTAAAACGAAAATAATATGTACTATCGGACCGGCAAGTGAAAGTGAAGATAAGTTAAAAGAGCTTATGCTGGCCGGTATGAATGTTGCCAGATTCAACTTTTCTCACGGTTCACACGATGAGCACAGAAGAAAGTTTGAGAGGATCAGAAAGCTCCGCGACGAGCTTGAGATTCCTGTAGCAACCATGCTTGATACAAAGGGTCCCGAGATCAGACTTAAGGACTTTAAGAACGGAAAGGAAATGCTGGAGGCCGGTCAGACTTTCACACTTACATCAAGAGACATAGAGGGTACCAAGGACGAGGTATCCATTACTTACAAGGATCTGACCAAAGACTGCAAGAGTGGGATGACTATCCTTTTGGACGACGGTCTTATTGAGCTTTCCGTTGAGAAGGTAACTGATACAGATATTGTCTGCACAGTAGTAAACGGTGGACCTGTATCTGACAAGAAGGGTGTCAACGTTCCCGGTGCGGAGCTTTCAATGCCCTATCTTAGTGAACAGGACAAGAGCGACATCATCTTTGGTTGTGAGCAGGGCTTTGATTTCGTTGCTGCTTCTTTTGTAAGAACCAAGGAAGATGTTCAGGATATCAGGGACATTTTAAAAGAGAAAAACTCTCCGATGAAGATCATTGCCAAGATCGAGAGCACACAGGGTATCAACAATATTGAAGAGATTCTTGCTGCTGCAGACGGCATCATGGTTGCCAGAGGAGATATGGGTGTAGAGGTTCCCTTTGAGGAGGTTCCTGTAGTTCAGAAGAAGCTGATCAAGATGGCTGAGGCTGCCGGTAAGTATGTCATTACAGCAACACAGATGCTTGATTCCATGATCCACCATCCAAGACCAACAAGAGCTGAGGCGACTGACGTTGCCAATGCAATTTATGACGGAACAACAGCAATTATGCTCTCAGGCGAGACAGCTGCAGGCGATTATCCTGTAGAGGCCCTTAAGACCATGTCACGTATTGCTGAGAGAACAGAAGCCGATATAGATTATGTAGGAAGACTTAAGAAAAGAGATTACGCACCAAGTGATGACACCACAGCAATCTCACATGCAACCTGCAACATAGCTGCAGAGGTTAATGCCGATGCAATACTGACAGTCACAATGAGCGGATTCACAGCAAGTATGGTATCAATGTACAAGCCTAACTGCCCTATTATTGCATGTACTATCAATCCTACAGTATGCAGACAGGCAAATCTGATGTTTGGAGTTGAGCCTCTTCACATCAGACAGGAAGACACAGCAGATGAGCTCTTCAGGGAAGCTTTGAGTGCTGCCAAGAATGCGGGACTTTTAAAGGCCGGCGACAAGGTAGTTCTCACAGCAGGCGTACCACTTGGAATTCCCGGAAGAACAAACATGATCAGAGTTGAGGAAGTTTAAGCAAAATGGCAACCGGCAGGATTTTCCTTTTGATGGGCAAGAGCACATCAGGGAAAGACACAATCTACAAAAACCTAATATCTGACAGTGACTTATCACTTAAAAAGGTCGTTCCTTACACCACCAGGCCCATGCGCGATGGGGAGACTGACGGAGTTCAGTATTTCTTCAGAGACGAGGATGGATATCGCGAGCTTAAGGATCAGGGCAGGATCATTGAGGAGCGTACCTACTATACCAATTATGGTGAGTGGAGATATTTTACTGTGGATGATGGGCAGATTGATCTTGCCAGCGGTGATAGCTACCTGGTAATAGGGACGCTGGAGTCCTACTGCTATTTCAGAGATTATTTCGGAAAAGACTTTGTCTACCCGATACTGATCGACGTAGAGGCCAGGATTAGGCTTGAGAGAGCCATGAAGAGAGAAGAAGGGCAGGAGCATCCCAGGTACGATGAGATGTGCAGGCGCTTTCTGGCAGACGAGGAAGACTTTGACGAGGCCAAGATAAATGAGGCCGGCGTGGAAAAGAGATTTTACAACAACGGTCTTATTGAAGACTGTATTAAAGAGATAAGACAGCATATTCTGGAAAACAAGAACTGAGCTATAAGGCGGGAAGGGAATGTATGGATATTAAAGTCAGCAATCTTACACCCACAAATCAGACCCCGGCTCCGGAGCAGGTACAGGAAGCAAACGGTGATTTTAAGTTTGTTCTGACCAGTAAGCTTGAGGATACGGGGCTCGCAGAGCGCCTAAATCTTATGCTGCAGGATATAATCCAGCAGGGTGAGAAGATTTCAAAGAGAAATGACATCAAGGATATGCAGAGGTACAGGATCCTCATCAAGGATTTTATGAATGAAGTAGTGACGAGGAGTCATGTCTTTTCACGTGAGAACTTCCTGGACAGGAAGGGAAGACACAGGGTTTACGGAATAATCAGGCAGGTGGACAAAGAGCTTGATGAACTGGCGCAGGAATTGGTCAAGGATGAGAAAAACAGTATCGACATCCTGGCCAAGATCGGTCAGATACAGGGGTTACTACTGGATATCTTTACTTAAGGGGAGAGTAAATGGCGGATTTTGCCGATATCATAGATCAACAGCAGATGAAGGAGCACATGCAGCATGCGCTCGTAACTGATACAGTTTCTCACGCCTACATCATATCGGGGGAGAACGGTTCGGGAAAAGAGTTTATCGCCAAAACCTTTGCCAAGGCACTTCAATGCGAGAACAGGCAGGACAAGGGGGACTACAGGGAGGCCTGCAACGAGTGCACATCCTGCATCAAGGCGCTCTCTGATAATCATCCCGACATTATAACAATAACTCATGAAAAGCCGGCCAGCATAGGTGTGGACGATATCAGGCAGCAGCTGCGTGACGATGTTGTCATAAAACCCTATGAGAGCAGGTACAAGATTTACATAATTCCCGAGGGTGAGAAGATGACACCTGCGGCTCAGAACGCACTGCTCAAGACGCTTGAAGAGCCGCCGTCATATATTGTTATCATAATTCTTACCAGCAACATAAACGCATTTTTACCTACTATTATAAGTAGATGTATTGTGCTTCCCATGAAGCCTGTAAGGGATGATTCTATTATAAAGTTCCTTATGGAAGAGCGTCATGTTGTGGATTATAAGGCTATGCTGTGCGCGTCTTTTGCCAGAGGAAATGTGGGCAAAGCGCTGGAACTGGCATCCAATGAGAGATTTGAGACATTAAAGAATGAGACCATAGATCTTGTTTCCAAGCTTAAAAACCTTGAGATCCACGAGATCATGGACAGGACCCATGCCATATTGGAGAACCCGGACGGTGAGGAGAAAGGCAGCAAGAAGGGGATAGACCTTGATCAGTATGCTGACTTTATGGACATACTTCTTTTCCTGTTCAGAGACATGCTTGTTTATAAGGCCACCGGGGATGATACTCACTTGATTTTCACTGATAAGGTATCGTATATTAGTAGTGTTACCGCAGATTGCACTTATGAGGGCATTAACGGTATTATCAAGGATATGGAGATTGCGAAAAACCGCATAAACTCCAATGTAAATATAGATTTAGCCCTGGAGCTGATGCTGATGGGCATTAAGGAGCATTTATGACAAGAGTTATCGGCGTAAGGTTCAGAACAGCCGGCAAGATATATTACTTTTCACCCGGGAAATATGTTATCAAAAAGGGTGATCATGTAATTGTAGAGACAGCAAGAGGCGTTGAGTACGGAACAGTTGTTTCAGAGCCTCAGGAGATCGAGGACGACAAGGTGGTTAAGCCGCTTAAGACAGTTCTTCGCACCTCCAGTACCAAGGACGATGAGCAGGAGAAGGCCAACAGAGAAAAAGAGAAGGAAGCCTTCAAGGTTTGCCTTGAGAAGATCAAAAAGCATAACCTGGATATGAAACTCATTGATGCAGAGTATACCTTTGACAACAACAAGATCCTCTTTTATTTTACAGCTGACGGAAGAATCGATTTCAGAGAGCTGGTAAAAGACCTTGCGGCTGTATTCAAGACAAGAATTGAACTCAGACAGATCGGTGTAAGAGACGAGACCAAGATAATCGGTGGTTATGGCATTTGTGGAAGACCATTGTGCTGCCACTCATATCTTTCGGACTTCGTTCCGGTATCAATCAAGATGGCCAAGGAACAGAGCCTGTCTCTTAATCCAACCAAGATTTCCGGAGTTTGCGGAAGACTCATGTGCTGCCTCAAGAATGAGGAAGATGTATATGAGGAGCTCAACCGCAAGATGCCAGCAGTAGGAGACTATTGCATAGCCAAGGATGGTCTTGGCGGAGAGGTATCTTCTGTGAATATTCTCAGACAGACCATGAAGGTCCTTGTAGAAGTCAATGATGAGAAGGAAGTTCACGAGTACAAGCTCGATGAGATAGAAACCATCAGGAAGAAACAGAAGAAAAAGAACAATAACGGTAAAAAGAACTCTCAGGAAGATGCAGAGATGAAAGAGCTCGAGAAGCTTGAGAAGATCGAGAAGCAGGAAGGAAAATCCAAGCTTGGGGACAATTGATCTGAAAGATGGCGAGAGACTTGATGACCTGCAGAGAAACGGCTACAGGATAATTCAGGACCCGGAGAAGTTCTGTTTTGGAATGGATGCAGTTCTTTTATCAGGATTTGCCTCTGCTCCGGAAGGAGGAAGAGTTCTGGACCTGGGAACGGGTACAGGGATCATACCGATCCTCATGGCAGCCAAGACGCCTGCCGCTGAGCTGATCGGCCTTGAGATTCAGGAAGAGAGCGCAGATATGGCGCAGCGAAGCGTCATTCTCAATGATCTTCAGTCCAAAATCAAAATCGTACAGGGAGATATTAAAGAGGCAGGGCAATTGTTTGACGCTGCCTCTTTTGACGTGGTCACAAGTAACCCGCCGTATATGATTGGCGGCCACGGACTTAAGAACCCGGATGGCCCCAAGGCTATAGCCAGACACGAGGTACTCTGCGATCTTGAAGATGTCATAAAGGCAGCAGCAAGGCTTCTTAAGAGTGGCGGTAAGTTCTATATGGTTCACAGACCCTTCAGACTGGCGGAGATCACGGTGCTTATGCATGAGTACAGGATTGAGCCCAAGAGGATGCAGCTGGTTTATCCCTATGTTGATAAGGAACCGAACATGGTCCTCATCGAGGGTGCGAGAGGCGGAAGATCAAGGCTGACGGTTGAGAAGCCACTCATTATTTACGAGGCACCGGGAAAGTATACACCGGAGATTTACGATATTTATGGATATTGATGTGCTTTGGTCGGTGAGTCAAACTGAAACGTCCCCACTGACTCACCAAGAAAAACGGAGAAGAAAATGGCAGGTAAACTTTATCTTTGTGCAACTCCCATAGGCAATCTGGACGACATGACCTTCAGGGTCCTTGAGACCCTTAAGAGTGTTGACCTGATTGCGGCGGAGGACACCAGAAACAGCATAAAGCTCCTTAATCATTTCGATATTCACACAGAGATGACCAGCTATCACGAATATAATAAGTACGATAAGGCACAGTACCTGATCCAGAAGATGCAGGAGGGGCTTGATATTGCGCTTATTACCGATGCCGGAACACCGGCGATATCAGATCCGGGTGAAGTTCTGGTGGCGGAGTGTCACAAGGCAGGTATAACCGTAACATCCCTTCCGGGACCGGCAGCCTGCATCACAGCCCTTACTTTGTCGGGCTTATCCACAAGAAGATTTTGTTTTGAGGGATTCCTTCCCTCAGCAACTGAAGATAAAAAAGGAAGAAAGAGGATACTTGAGGATCTTAAGGACGAGAGCAGGACAATGATCGTCTACGAGGCACCTCATCACCTCAAGGCTGCGCTGGATGATCTTTACGAGACACTGGGGGATAGAAAGGTATCCATCTGCCGCGAGCTCACCAAGAAATTTGAGGAGGTTCGTCCTACCACCATAGCTGAGGCAATTTCTTTTTACAAAGAAAATGAACCAAGAGGCGAGTATGTGCTGGTAATTGAGGGCAAGAGCCTTGAAGAGCAGGAGGAGGAAAAGAGACTCTCCTGGCAGGAGATGAGTATCGAAGACCACATGAAGTATTATGAGGACCAGGGTATTTCCCACAAAGATGCCATGAAGAAGGTGGCAGCCGACAGGGGTGTCGGAAAGAGGGAGATATATCAGGCTCTTTTAAAAGAGGAATAAAGAGAATAAAGGGGGTAAAAATGGGAGAGGAGAAGGTTTATGTAGCAAAGAGACCACCTATGGGGTGGAACAGCTGGGACTGCTATGGAGCAAGCGTAGGCGAGGAGACACTTCTTGGTAATGCGCGCTATATGGCAGAGAACTTAAGGGAATACGGATGGAAGTATGTAATATGTGACATCCAGTGGTATGAACCCACGGCAGATTCCCATGAGTATCACAAGTTTACCGAGCTCGAGATGGATGAGTACTCAAGGCTTGTGCCGGCAGTTTCAAGATTTCCTTCTGCAGCAGACGGCAAAGGCTTTGGGCCTATTGCTCAGCAGATTCACGATATGGGCCTTAAGTTCGGAATCCATATCATGAGAGGTATCCCAAGGCAGGCAGTGCACAGAAACACGAAAGTTCTGGGGACGGATAAGACCGCAAGGGAAATAGCGATCCCCAATTCTATCTGCATGTGGAACACGGACATGTATGGCGTTGATGCTTCCGTAGATGGAGCGCAGGCCTACTATGATTCTATATTCGCGCTGTATGCCGAATGGGGAGTGGACTACGTCAAGGTAGATGACATCGCAAGGATAGACTGCGGACCGGAAGCTCCGGGAGCGGGATTTTCCGAGATAGCCATGATAAGGGCTGCCATAGAAAAATGTGGAAGACCTATGGTGCTGAGCCTCTCACCCGGACCTGCAAGAGTTGACCAGAAGAAGTTTCTTTTGGAGAATGCCAACATGTGGCGCATGACGGATGATTTCTGGGACAGATGGGACCATCTCTACGGAATGTTTGAGAGATGCCATGCGTGGGAAGTTGTTGGACGTAAGGACCACTGGCCGGATTGCGATATGCTTCCTATCGGACATGTGTGCGTCTGCAATGACGAGAACGGAGAAAGAGGTCATTACTGCCACTTTACAGAGGATGAGCAGAAGATCCTTATGACGCTGTGGTGCATCTTCAGGTCACCGCTGATGATAGGTGCCGAGATGAGGGATAACGACGACTTCACCTTAAGTCTTCTGACCAATAAGAGGCTTCTCAACGCGCACAAGAACGGTCGAAAGCCCAGGCAGGTATACAGAAAAGGCGATCTGGTCATCTGGAAGAGTGTAGCCAAGGACGGTAAGGTCTACGCAGCATTTTTTAACATTGGGGAAAAGACAAAGAAGACAACACTGAAGTTTAAGGACTTTGACATCAAGTATAAGAAGGCAGTTCCCGCTGTAGAAGTGTGGGAGAACAGGGAGCTTAAGGTTAAAGATAAGATGCCTGTTGAGCTTTTGCCGCATACTGTGAAGTGCTTTGAACTTTCCACCAGGGAAACGCTAAGTCATAGCTAACAAGTTTACACATATTTCATAGAAATTTGGCTTAAAAACATTGTTAAAAACTTGGCTTTGTAGTATAAATGTAGTAGTGGGCGCAATTTTGCCCCGTAATTTAATAGTGTATCCGCGAATTATCAGTATATTGTGAGGTGTATGATAATTCGTGCAAAAATTTATTAAGAAAAGAGGTTAACAAATGGCAAACATCGATTTAACCAAGTATGGTATCACAGGTACAACAGAGATCGTCCACAATCCATCATACGATGATCTTTACACAGAGGAAATGAAGCCTGAACTTACCGGCTATGAGAAGGGCGTTGACACAGAGCTTGGCGCTGTAAACGTTATGACCGGTATCTACACAGGACGTTCACCTAAAGATAAGTATATCGTTATGGATGAGAACTCTAAGGACACTGTATGGTGGACTTCAGAGGAGTACAAGAACGACAACCACCCTATGACAGAAGAGACATGGGCTAAGGTTAAAGAGATCGCTAGGAACGAGCTGAGCGGCAAGAGACTCTTTGTAGTTGATGCATTCTGCGGAGCTAACAAGGATACTCGTATGGCAGTTCGTTTCATCGTTGAGGTTGCTTGGCAGGCTCACTTCATTAAGAACATGTTCATCGTTCCTACAGATGAAGAGCTTGCAAACTTCGAGCCTGACTTCGTTGTTTACAACGCATCTCTTGCTAAGGTTGACGATTATAAGGCACTTGGTCTTAACTCTGAGACATGTGTAGCCTTCAACATCACAAGCCGTGAGCAGGTAATCATCAACACATGGTACGGCGGAGAGATGAAGAAGGGTATGTTCTCAATGATGAACTATTACCTTCCTCTTAAGGGTATTGCTTCTATGCACTGCTCAGCTAACACAGATATGAACGGTGAGAACACAGCAATCTTCTTCGGACTTTCAGGAACAGGTAAGACAACACTTTCAACAGATCCTAAGAGACTTCTTATCGGTGATGACGAGCACGGCTGGGACGACAACGGAGTATTCAACTTCGAGGGCGGCTGCTATGCTAAGGTTATCGGTCTTGATAAGGATTCTGAGCCTGATATCTACAACGCTATCAAGAGAGATGCTCTTCTTGAGAACGTTACAGTTGATGCTGCCGGCAAGATCGACTTTGATGATAAGAGCGTAACAGAGAATACTCGTGTATCTTATCCTATCAACCACATCAAGAACATCGTTCTTAATGTACATCCTACATCTTCAGGTCCTGCAGCTCAGAACGTAATCTTCCTGTCAGCTGATGCTTTCGGAGTACTTCCTCCTGTATCAATCCTGACACCTGAGCAGACACAGTACTACTTCCTGTCAGGCTTCACAGCTAAGCTTGCCGGAACAGAGAGAGGAATCACAGAGCCTACACCTACATTCTCAGCATGCTTCGGTCAGGCATTCCTTGAGCTTCATCCTACAAAGTACGGTGAGGAGCTCGTTAAGAAGATGCAGAAGTCTGGCGCTAAGGCTTACCTTGTAAATACAGGTTGGAACGGAACAGGCAAGAGAATCTCCATCAAGGATACTCGTGGAATCATCGATGCAATCCTTAACGGTGATGTTCTCAAGGCTGAGACCAAGAAGATCCCGATCTTCGATTTCGAAGTTCCTACATCTCTTCCCGGAGTTGATCCTGCAATCCTCGATCCAAGAGATACATACGCTGATGCTTCTGAGTGGGAAGCTAAGGCTAAGGATCTTGCAGAGAGATTCACAAAGAACTTCAAGAAGTATGAAGGCAACGATGCAGGTAAGGCACTTGTTGCAGCTGGTCCTAAGCTTTGAGCTGAGAGAACTTGCTGAGGTAGTTTCGAAGCTAGTTCGAACGTCTTCCGGCGAGCGATGCGAGAGCGGAAGTTCATTATTAAAAAAAATGAGGCACTACGTCTTTTCTGACGTAGTGCCTTTTCGTATAATACTATTAATAATTATCGGGAGGAGTTTCAAAGGACACTGATGGAAAAGAAAAGAGAATGCTTTCTGGATATTGCAAAAGTGGCATCCATGATAGCGGTCATAACTGTCCACACCGGCGCAATCAGCTGGTATGAGGCGCCATTTGGGGTCTATCCCTGGGGAGTGCTGAATATTTTTGATATGCTGGGAAGATTCAGCGTCCCGGTTTTCCTGATGATAAGCGGATATCTGTTTTTGAATCCTCAAAGGCAGGTAAGTCCTTCTGATATTTTTAAAAAGTATATACCGAGACTTCTCTGTGCATACTTTTTCTGGTCATTTCTCTATGCCCTTATCACCAGCGGTTTTATGACATCGAGGTCACTATCAGGAGGAGTCGGCGAAAAACTTCTTCATGACACATTATCGGGCAGATATCATATGTGGTATATCTTTACCATAGCAGGACTCTACATAATTACTCCGGCTCTAAGGCCTGTGGCTTTGGACAGAAAAGCCATGAGATATTTCCTTCTGGTGTCATTTATCCTTACTTATCTGATTCCAACACTGCAGCTTATTCCGGCAGTCGCGGGCAGCACTGCATGGTTCACGGGAAAGTTTGATCTTTCCAACATTTCCGGATATATTCTTTACTATCTTGCGGGATACTATTTTGGAACTGCGGAGCTTAGCCCTAAGCAAAGAAAGATAATCTACACCATCGGTATAGCATCAGCTTTGATAATGTTTGCAGTAGTTTCAGCTGTAATAATCAGCCAGCAGTATCCGACAGATGCCTATTATAAATACTCAAATGCCGGAATGCCGCTTTTTGGTCTGGCAGCATTTGTCTTTTTCAAATACAGATTTGAGGATGTAGATCCGGGTACCAAAATTATGAGAGCAATTATAAAGCTTTCTAAAATGAATCTCGGAATATATCTTGTGCATGATTTTGGGCTTATCGTATTTAAGAAGATTGGCTTAAAGCCGGTGTTGGGAACGCCATTTATATCGCTTCCGCTGCTTGTTCTTGCAGATTTTGGGATTACAGTTTTCATCGTATTTATAATCAGTCACATACCATTATTAAAAAAGTGGGTAATATAATAATTAAGCGACATGCAGTATTACTACATGTCGCTTTTACTTTGAATATATTCTCTGGGGCTGTGCCCATCAACTTTCTTGAATACCTTGGAGAAGTAGTACGCTGATTCAAAGCCCAGGGCATCAGCTACTTCATATATCTTCATATCACCGGACAGGAGCATTTCTTTTGCCCTGTCTATTTTCTTGGTGTAGACGTACTCGGAGAAGCCGGTCTCTGTGTTTTTCTTAAAAAGAACTGACAGATAAGCCGGGGAGAGGCCGAAGACCTCGGCGACTTCGTTGAGCTGGAGCTTACCGTTCAGATTCTCATCGATATACTGCTGGATGGCGCCGATGAGCTTGTCCTTGCCGGAGCGGCGGTTTGAGCCGACGATGTGGCTAAAGAGCCTTATGGGTTGGGCGTTATCCGCCTGCTGCTGTGCGGTCTTTGCTTCGTCAAAAGACACTGCGATATCCATCGGGGTAGAGACGGCAGAGCCGATACCAAAAGTAAGAGAACCCTTAAAATAACTGGTTATCATGGTCCTGGCATTTTCCAGAGCCTCTGTTATAAGATCCATTGTCCCTGCGACAGGAGTGTCTTCAGTGAAGGAAAAGACAACTGCAAAGTGCTGAAGGTCTATTGAGACAATCTGGCAGGGCGCGTGGCGTGAGATGATCTCTTTGGCCATGCTGATGCTTGAGTTGTAGATATCAAGGGCTTCCGGAGTAAAGCCATCCTCTGAGCTAAAAGCGCTATCGGATGATATCTCGCCAAATACCACGATATATCGGTTGTAATCAAAGGACAGGTTGAGAGCCCTGGCCTCGTTTATAAGATCTTCCTCAGAATTTATCAGATGATTAAAGATTTTAAGCATGAATTTCTGGCGAAGGTCCTCAAGAGAACCGGTGCTGCTTACGTCTCCCGGAGCAGATGCGGGGCGAGCCTCGTCAACTCTCTGGATTGCTTTGTTTATGGCACCTGTCAGAGTCTTCGGATTGAGCTCTATTTTTACAAGATAATCGACGGCGTCATAGACTATTGCCTGTCTTGCCATTTCAAATTCTTCATAGGCGGTCAGCATTATAAAGGCCGGAACAGAACCGTATTTGTTGTGTGACTTGCCTAAAAGCTCAAGTCCTGTCATTACAGGCATTCTGATGTCTGCTATGACAATGTCAGGCGGATTTTCTGAGATAATATCCCAGGCTTCCTGTCCGTTGGAGGCTGTTCCAACTACTTCTATTTTGTCAGCAAGCTCTTTTGCCAGCATGCTCTTAAGGCCTATCTGTACGAGAGGCTCATCATCTACGATCAGTAATCTGTACATTAATTCAAAAACTCCAATTGTAAATTATATGTAAGCTTCTTCAGGCGGTGCTACGAACGGAAGGGTGAATCTCATGGTGGTGTAAACTCCGGGCTCACTCTCAATTGTGATACCGTAGCTGTCTCCGAAGGTATATTTTATGCGCTCATTGACATTGAAGACGCCGATCTGCCTGAAGAACTCAGTGCTGGTCTGACTGGCACCTGAAAGGACTTCTTCAATAGCATCAGCCGTCATTCCGACGCCGTTATCTGTAACATCTATTATAACATTGTCACCTTGCCTGTAGGTGTGGATGGTGATCCTGCCTGCACTGCCTTTGGGCTCGATGCCGTGGAAGATGGCGTTCTCGATGATTGGCTGCAGTGAAAAGCGGTTTATACGCTGCTTAAGCAGAAGTTCGTCATCTGTAATATAGTCCAGTTCAATGGTTCCGCCGTAGCGGTATTTCATAATGGTAAAATAGTCATCTACCAGCGAAAATTCGTCGCTTATCGGGATAAGATCCTCTGTGCTCTTCGAGATGTTCTTCATCAGGCGGGAAAGGGAAGTGGACATGTCGGCTATTCCCTCGGATCCCTGAATGGTCGCCATCCATTTGATGGTGTTTAAGGTGTTGTACAAAAAGTGAGGATTGATCTGGGACTGAAGAATCTGATATTCCAGGTCATGCCTTGCTTTTTCGTCAAGAAGTCTTTTGTCCATAAGATCTGATACGTTCTCGGAGAGATTGTTGATACCTCTTCCGATCTCGCCAAGCTCGTTGTCCCACTCAATTTTGCCGTCTCTTGAAAAGTCGCCCTGGCCTATTTTATCAAGCCTTGTGATGATCCTGTCAACGGGGCGTGTTATCGTATGCTGAAGCGATATGCTCAGGATGATTCCGGCAAAGAGGATAACCAGCGATATTACTACAATAAGAAGCTGGTACGAACGCATCCTGTCTATAAGAGCTGTTCTCGATGGCAGGTAGGAAAGAATCCATCCGGTATCCGGAAGGGTATAGGAAATCGCGCCTTCGGGAACAGATTCTTTTACCAGATCGGAGCCTGTATATCTGTATGTGACACCGCGGCTGAAGGTTATATACAGTGCGTCATCCTTGGTGAGGACAAAACTCCGAAGCGAGTCTGTGATCACGGAGATCGGGATGTCCATGTATACCCATCCGATCAGGGCTGAAGACGAAGAACTGTAGATGGGTCTTATCATAGGAAGGACCTTTGGATTGCCGCCGCGGCTTAAGGGATTTGCATAGAACCCGTTCCATTTAAAATTCGAAGCCGTTATCAGGTCATCAAAAAAGGAAGTGTCCATTATGGTCATGGGGACATCGGTTACAGACTGGTCGTTTCCGCCGGATACACACTGAAGGAACTGGGTTCCCGAAGGAGTTGAGATCACAACTCTGGTTACTGCATTTCTGACGCCGACAATATTGAACTCATTATTAAGATGGTTCCATGCGCTGAGGGACAGCTTTTTTCCTGCCTGAACATCCTGGGAATAGGATCTGTCTACGGTGCGAAGGTAGTTGCTGATGGTGCTGTCGAGGCATATCCAGTTTGAAAAAGTAAGAACGGTGTTTATGTCGGAATCCAGGTCGTTGCCAAGGATGTGAATATTCGTAAGAGCAGACTGCTGCTGGTTTTCCCTGAGATAACGCGCAGACAGGACATAGCTGGAGCATGCAACTGCCAGAGCAATTATGAGGGCAAAACCCACAGCCCATATAACGATTTTGTTACGAATAGAGTGTTTTTTGGTATGCATAGGTATATATTAGAGCAGTGGGGAATTAAAGAAAATACAATTTTATATAAAAAAATTGCATTTTTTTGACAACAAGAAATAAAGAATGTACATTCATTCAATTATTAACAAAATATAAACTATGTGTATAACAAACACGCCGTCTAAATGGCGGCATCATTAAGAGGGAGGTTATCATGAAAAAGAGAATTCTTAGCTCTTTGCTTGCTATGACACTTGTCGTTGCAAGCATCACAGGTTGCGGTGCAGCAGCAGAGCAGGCACCTGCAGCAGACACAGCACAGACAGAAACACAGGCACAGCCTGAGGCAGCTCCTGCAGAGACAACAGAGGCAGCAGCTGAGACAGCAGAGACTACATCAGATGAGCCCGTAACACTTAAGTGGGCACTTTGGGATGTATCCAGCACAGTTTACTATCAGCCACTCATCGACGCTTATACAGCAGCTCATCCAAATGTAACAATCGAGATGGTTGACCTTGGATCAACAGATTACAGCACAGTTCTCGGAACACAGCTTTCAGGCGCAGGTTCAGACTTCGACGTAGTAACAATCAAGGATGTTCCCGGCTACGTATCACTGGTTAACAAGGGTGTTCTTGAGCCCCTTAACGACCGTATCGCAGCAGACGGTGTTGATCTTTCACTCTACAATGGAGTAACAGATCAGGTTACTATCGACGGAAATCTCTACGAGCTTCCTTTCAGATCAGATATCTGGGTTCTCTTCTATAACAAGGACATCTTTGACAAGGCCGGCGTAGATTATCCTACAAACGACATGACCTGGGAAGAGTACGACAAGCTTGCAAGAAGCGTAACAGATACAACACCTGGTGCTGAGGTTTATGGATCTCACTACCACACATGGAGATCAACAATCCAGCTCGATGGTATCCTTGATGGTAAGCACACCATCGTTGATGGCGAGTATGACTTCACAAAGCCTTACTACGAGATGGTTCTTAACCAGCAGAAAGACGGTGTCTGCATGGATTATGCAACACTTAAGACACAGGGGCTTCACTACTCAGCAGCATTTGCTCAGGGTAACGTAGCTACAATGAACATGGGATCATGGTTCATCGCAACTCTTATCCAGAAGATCAAGGACGGCGAGTACACAGACTGCACAAACTGGGGTATTGTTAAGTATCCTCACGCTGACGGCGTAGAAGCAGGTTCAACTCTTTCAACAATTACAGCTCTTGCAGTTCCTACATCAGCTCCTAACAAGGATGCAGCTTGGGACTTCGTTAAGTTCGTAAGCGGCGCTGAGGGTGCAGAGGTTATGGCTTCAACAGGTAACATTCCTGCTATGACAAACAAGACAATCGTTGACATCATCGCATCTATGGACGGCTTCCCAACAGACGATGCTTCCAAGGAAGCTCTTATCACAAGCCACACATATCTTGAGATGCCTGCAAACGACAAGTCATCTGAGATCGAGACAGTTCTCAACGAGCAGCACGACCTCATCATGAACGAGGAAGTAAGTGTTGACGATGCTATCGCAGCAATGAACGAAGGTGTTCAGGCAGTTCTTGCTCAGTAATAAATAAGAATCAGATACCAAAAGACGGAGCACTTGAACGTCAGGACAAACCTAGTTCAAGTGCTCCTTTTAGGAAAAACGCTATTAAAGGAAAATGAGGAAACACACATGGCTGCAGAACTTACTGCTATGGAAAAGAATATGAAGAGGCGCCAGCGCAAAAGAAATATGGTGGCCTATTCATTTATCGCACCGAACTTTATAGGGTTTGCAGTATTTACCCTTGGACCTATAATCCTGGCCCTGCTTATGTCTTTTGCCGAGTGGGACGGAAGTAATGCGATGAAGTTTGTGGGTCTTAGCAACTTCACGCAGATCTTTGCGGATGACAGATTTACATCTGCTCTTAAGAATACAATTATCTACAGTATATTCACAGTGCCGATCACACTGGTTATGGCGCTGGCACTGGCTATACTTCTCAATCAGAAGATAAAGGGAAAGAGCTTTTTTAGGACCGTTGCCTTCTTCCCTTATGTTGCTTCACTTGTTGCTGTTGCCGCTGTATGGAACATGCTCTTTACACCGGCCAAGGGCGGAATAGTGAATCAGTTCATTATGAACGTACTTCATGGACAGCCGCTTAAATGGGCTGCATCATCAAGTACAGTAATGTTGACAATTATCATGTTCTCCGTATGGAAGAACATGGGTTACTATATGGTTATTTATCTGGCGGGACTCCAGGGAATAAGCGAAGATCTCTATGAAGCCGCTTCCCTTGACGGAGCAAATGCATGGCAGAAATTCCAGCATATCACTGTTCCACAGCTCAAGCCCACCACATTCTTTGTAACAATCATGCTTACTATCAACTGCTTCAAGGTATATGACATTGTTTATATGCTGGCAGGAGGTTCCAACGGTGTTGTTAATAAGAGCGCAATCGTTCTTGTCTACTACATCTACGAGGAGGCTTTCAGAAACTGGAAGCTGGGAAGAGCTTCTGCATCAGCACTGGTGCTCTTTGCCATAGTTCTTGTTGTTACGCTCATCCAGTTCAGGGGTGAGAAGAATTACGCTAACGACTGACGGGGAGGAATCAAAAGTGAAGAGCAAAAAGAACAATCGCATAATAGGAAATATCATAATCTATGCGCTGCTGATCCTCCTGGCACTTATGATGCTTGTGCCATTCCTTTGGATGATCTCCGCATCGCTTAAGTTTAACAAGGACGTATTCGTAATACCTTTCGAGTGGATACCCAAGGCTCCCAGATGGCAGAATTACATTGATATCTGGACCAAGATCCCTCTGGCAAAGTTCACATTAAACACTGCCAAGCTGACACTTATCGTTACACTGTTACAGCTGCTTACATCAAGCTTTGCTGCTTACGCTTTTGCCAAGCTTGAATTCAAGGGAAGAAACATCCTGTTTTTGGCATACGTCGCAACTATCGCCGTACCATGGCAGGTTTACATGGTTCCTCAGTTCATGTTCATGAGAAGCCTCGGCCTTGCAGATACGCACCTTGCAATCATCATACTTCAGGCGTTCTCTGCTTTCGGAGTTTTCCTGATGAGACAGTTCTACGAAGGAATCCCTGATTCGCTTTGCGAAGCAGCAAGAATTGACGGAATGAGTGAGTACGAGATCTACGCCAAGATCATGCTTCCGCTTTCAAAGCCGGCGCTGTCAACACTGATCATCTTTACCTTCGTTAACACCTGGAACGACTTCCTCGGACCACTCATCTATCTGACAACCGAGTCCAAGAAGACATTGCAGATAGGACTGAAGATGTTTATTTCACAGTATTCCGCTGAGTATGGTCTTATCATGGCAGCATCTGTGTTATCATTAATACCGGTATTTATTGTGTTTATTTCACTTCAGAAGTACTTTGTTGCCGGAATCACTACCGGTGCTGTAAAGGGATAATAGGATGGCAAAAGAGATTTCACCCAGACATCTTGTATACAACTACTTTAAGGAAACGCGCTCATTGTGCGCGTTTTCTTTGTGTCCCGACATCGCAGGCAGGAGGGAATACGAATCTCTTCCCGCCTCATTAAAGGACCTTCTTATAAATGAGGGCAAAAGAGCTATGGCCGAGCCATGGTCAGCTATCCTTTTGTCCGACTATCTGGAGTTTTCAAAAAACGGAAACAGGGTAAGGTTTGAGGAACTGTATTTTTCCAGAAGGAGAAAGCTCTGCAGCCTTGTAATGGCGGAGCTTGCAGAGAACAAGGGGGCTTTCCTTCAGGATATTTTGGACGGGATATACCTTATCCTCTCAGAATCCTCATGGTGTCTTCCTGCCCACAACACACACATCAGGGATCAGAAGCAGCAGGAGATGCCCGATGTCCTTCACCCGATAATCGACCTTTTTGCCGCAGAGACCGGTGCACTCCTGGCTTTTGCTGAGTATCTGCTTCGCCCAGTCCTTAGGGAAAAGAGCTCTGATATCAGCGAAGTCATAGAAAGCGCCCTGAAAGAGAGAATCTTTACGCCCTATGAAAACGAGCACTTCTGGTGGATGGGAGACGGCAGGCAGCCCATGTGCAACTGGACGCCCTGGATAATTCAGAACGTGCTTATCTGCGCGCTCACAAGGCCGGAAGGATTTTTTGAGGAAAAAGAGCTTTTGCAGTACCTGGAGAGTTCGGCAAGATCTCTGGATTTCTTCCTTGATGAATACGGGGATGACGGGTGCTGTAACGAGGGAGCTCAGTACTACTCACATGCAGGACTGTGCCTGTTCGGTGCTCTTTATCTGATGGCTGATGTCCTTAAGGGAAGCGGCTTTGAAGAGATATTTAAGGAGCCACTGATAAAGAATATTGCAAGTTACATTGTAAGGATGAATGTGACAGACAACATATATGTGAACTTTGCGGACTGTGCTGCAGTATGTCCCAGAAGAACTTCAAGGGAGTTTCTGTTTGGAAAGCTATGCGGCGATGAAGTACTCGCATCCTTTGCAGCTGCTGACTTCAGGAAGGCAGATGATGATGCCAGGATCCTCAAGGAGGAGATAAATCTCTTTTACCATGTGCTTCAGGCCATGAGCTATGAGGATATGACAGAGTACCCGGTAAGCGCCGGTCTGTGCGAAGATGTATTCTTCGAGAGCACGGGGCTTATGGTCAGCAGGGATGAGACCTACATTCTGGCCGCCAAAGCCGGAAACAATGCAGACAGTCACAACCACAATGATGTCGGCTCTTTTACCATCTACAAGAATGGTAAGCCGCTTATCATCGATCTTGGGGTCGGGACATATACAAGGGAGACATTTTCCGACAGGCGATACGAGATATGGACCATGCAGTCCCAGTTCCACAATGTTCCTACCTTTATAAAAAATGATACTGAAGTGAAAATAACCCGGCTTGGAAGCAATGCGGCAGAGGACTATCATGATAGTGATATCCTTATGCAGAGTGACGGAAAGGAGTTTGCGGCTACGGAAGTGGTATGCGATGCAGCAGCCGGACAGCCTAAGAAAAGCAGCACACTTTTGATGGAGATTTCGGGAGCTTACAGGGATGAGGCGGTCCGAAGGTACCATAGGACGATTACTCACGAGAAGGGCAGTGGCATTGATATTTGGGATAAGTATGACGGAAGCGCGACAGCTCTTTTGACACTGATGACATATGAGAGGCCGGAGGCAGAAGCAGGGACTTTGGGAGAGTGTGTCATAAGCGTAGGAAGTCTTGGAAAGGTAAGTGTGACGGGGGGAGAAGTTATTGATATCAGGACATATACTATTACCGATGAGAGGCTTAAGATATCCTGGAAGCATGAAGTTTACAGGACGCTGATAAGGATGAGCACAGGTGGCAGGCTCAGGATGCATATAAGTTAAAAGACAAAACGGAGGAATACACATATGAGAGCTCTGACAGATGATGAGAGAGCATGGGTCATTAAGACCCTTAAAAAGATAGAAGACAAGATGGTTCCTGTTACAAAGAGGAACTTGGACAAGATTCCATACACTACCGCAGATGGGAAGTTCGATGACAAGAGTGTATCTGACCCCTGCTGGTGGACCAACGGCTTTTGGGGTGGCGAGATGTGGCAGCTCTTTGCACTGACAGGAAATGAAATGTTCAGGCAGGAAGCCATCGGAGTTGAGGAGAAGCTTGATAAGAACCTAATGACTACCGAGGGGCTGGATCACGATAACGGCTTTAAATGGCTGCCGACTTCCGTGATCAGATACAAGCTGGAAAAGAACAGGGAGTCACTTAACAGGGCAATGCTGGCTGCGAACAACATGGCCGGAAGATTTAACCTTGCAGGAAATTTCATAAGAGCATGGAATAACTGGGACAATGTGGACAGAAGAGGCTACGCCATCATCGACTGCATGATGAATCTTCCGCTTCTGTATTGGGCGTCAGAAGAGACCACAGATCCGAGATTTAAGATGATGGCTGTCGCTCACGCGGACACAGCCATGAAGGAATTCGTAAGAGAGGACGGATCCGTCAATCATATCGTGGTTTTCGATCCCTTCACAGGCAGGATGACAGAAACCCTGGGAGGACAGGGATACGGAGTGGGCTCATCCTGGACCAGGGGACAGAGCTGGGGAATATACGGCTTTGCGCTTTCGGCCCGCTACACCGGAGAAAAGAAATATCTGGAGACCTCAAAGAAGATCGCAGACTATGTACTTTCTGAAATGCCTGAAAGCTTCCTTGTGCCTATAGACTACAGGCAGCCAAAAGATGTGGACCTCGAGGATTCCACGGCAGCAGCAATCACAGCTTCAGGTCTCATTGAACTGGCACAGCAGCTGGAGGACGGAGGAGATAAGTATCTTGATGCTGCCATAAAGCTCCTTAAGACACTGGACGAAAAGCGCTGCAGCTGGGGACTTGATACTGATAATCTTCTTAATAACTGTGCCGTTGATTATCATGGCGATGGCCACAACATGTCAATCATCTATGGAGACTACTACTTTATAGAAGCGCTGATGAAGCTTGATGACAAGGCGCTCAGGATATTCTGATGGCGCGGGGGAGAAAAAATGGTATTTACACCTGAACATACAGACTTTGAACTCAGCCCTTATACAGGGCTTACCAGAGAGAGCTGGATAGAAGCGGCAGAGTACCTTCTTTCCGGAGTATTTAATAACCTGAAATCAATCGAAGATCCGGTGGTTATGCCAAGGTATGAGACTAAGATTACATACCCTCAGCCCGGGCATCCGCAGTGGCGCTATAAGGCTGAAATCTTTGAGGGACTGGCAAGATCTTTTTTCATAGCTGCGCCTCTTTTGCATATCAAGCCGGACCTTGAGCTCAACGGAATAAACGTCAGGGATTACTATGCAAAGCAGGTCCTGGCAGCAGTAACTCCGGGGAATGCGAACTATGTACTGAATTACACCGATATGAAGAGCACGGATGATAGTGGGAATCTGTTTGCTGCCTATCAGCAGACCGTGGAGACTGCAGCTCTTGTTATCTGTCTGTGGCTGTCAGCGGAGGAAATCTGGGATAAGTACAATAAAGAGGAGAAGGACAGGATCGCGGATTTTCTGTCCGACTTTGCACATGCCAACACAGTTCCTCAGAACTGGAGGCTCTTTAACATGCTGGACCTGGCGTTCCTTTATATGAACGGATATGAGATAGATGAGGATATCATGAGAGACCACGCTGAGAACATTCTTCACTACTACGTGGGTGATGGCTGGTATCGTGACGGGCACTCTTTTGACTACTACTCATGCTGGGCTTTCAATATGTACACAGCCATCTGGAACAACTGGTATGGCTATGAAAAAGAGCCATACATCGCAGCTAGATTTGAAGAGAACTCAAATGAACTTATGAAGACTTATCCGTATTTCTTTGACAGGGACGGATTTACCAATATGTGGGGCAGGAGCGGGATTTACAGAAACGCAGCCACCAGTGCAATTGACGGAAATCTCATGATGAGAAATTCATCAGTGGATCCGGGACAGGCAAGGCGCATATGTTCAGGATCACTTCTTCAGTTCTTCACAAGAGACGATTTTTTGTGGGAGGGTGTGCCGACTCTTGGGTTCTACGGACCGTTTTCGCCGCTCCTTCAGGGATACTCCTGCGCAGAATCACCTTTCTGGCTGGCAAAGGCTCTTTTGTGTCTGCATCTTCCTGAGGATCATCCCTTCTGGACGGCCAGGGAGAGTAATGGTCTATGGGATGAGCTAAAAGAGAATGAGACTAAGGTATGGACTCTTGATGGACCCGGGCTTTGCATGGCAAACCACGAGGCCAACGGTATAACGGAGCTCAGGACAGGTAAGGTTGTTAAGCATAAAGACGATGAGCACGGCATGAACAATTATTCCAAGCTCGTCTTTAACACTAAATTCCCGTGGGAGGCAACCGTGGACAGAGCGGTGGAATCCCAGCAGTATGTGGCAAGGTACACGGATGAGGATATTGCTCTTCGCGGTAATGTCACCTACTGGGCCGGGGAAAAGGACGATGTTCTCTACAGGAGACAGTTCTTTGACTACGAGATGGAGACAGAATGTCACTGGCGCACAGCCATTGATCTGGCGGATTTTACTGTTCCCTGCGGCATCATAAGAGCTGACAAGATCCGTATGTACAGAAGGCCGATTGAGATTACTCTGGGTGCGTTTGGCTTTCCGGATAATGGCACAGATGTCACATTTATAGAGAAGGACGGTGCCAGGGCAGCAGTCCTTAAGGGACATGATCACACGGGAAAAGAGAAGCAGATGGCCTTCACCGTATTCGACGGCTGGAGCAGTATAGAGCGTATTGACTCTGAAGGAACAAATCCCGACAGCAAAAAGTCGATTGTTATGTACGCCAAGACCAGCAGAGAGAAGCAGTATGGGTATGAACCATACTTCCTGATCTCACAGGTAATTACAAAGGAGTCACTTGAGGATTTTACTGAGGATGAGATATTCCCCATAGAGAAAGTGGAATACACAGATCCTCAGAAATGCGGAGGCTACGGCCCTGTTACAATCCACCTAAAGAGCGGAGAAGTCAGGACCATCGATTTCTATGGCATTGAAGGCAGATTTTCAGTTTGACTCACAGAAAAAAGGAGCGAGTATGAAGATTAGCATATACAACGACTGGGACCATGTCCCGAAAGCAGAAGCAGCCGGAGAGGCAGAAGTGATCTTGGCCTGGGATGGAGAATACAGGAAAGGCGATATCATAGAGTTCTCCGGAATAACTCCCGATGAGTTCTATGTGGTTAAGGTGGATGCCACCATCGATCCGGCGCTGGTACTTATCAAGGAGGAAACGGTTCTCTTCACTGTGCCCTTCTATGAGAAAAAGACAAGCTATAATCCTCTGTCATTTTTCGGAAACAGACATATAGTCACCATCAGGAAGGCAGCGGAATACGAGGTCAAAGCATACAGAAACCTGGCTCTTAATCCCTTCGATCAACATGAAGTTTCGGGAGTTTATCCGCATGCCTCAGCCAATGTTGAGACAAGAGGTGAAGCGGTGTTTGCTGCAAGAAATGCCATCGATGGTTGTAAGGCAACACTTTCTCACGGCGAGTGGCCATATGAATCCTGGGGAATAAACAGACAGGATGATGCAGAGATCACGTTGGACTTTGGAAGAAAGGTTGATATAGACAGGATCGTTCTTTACACAAGAGCGGATTTCCCACATGACAACTGGTGGGTAGAAGGAACCTTTACCTTTTCCGACGGCAGCAGCGAGATCATAAAGATGGACAAGAAGGTCCAGGAGCCGCACATTTTCAACATTAGCAAAAAAGGAATCAACTTCCTCAAGCTCGGCAACCTGATAAAAGCAGATGACCCGAGCCCATTCCCGGCACTGACACAGATAGAAGTATACGGAACAGAAACAGAATGAGATAAAAAAGGCTTTCCTAGAAAAAAGAGGAAAGCCTTTTATCATCGCAATAATATTATTTTCTCTTGTTCTCATGAGCAAGTGAAGCCTTGATGAATCCTGAGAAAAGAGGATGTGGTCTGTTTGGACGGCTCTTAAGCTCCGGATGAGCCTGAGTTGCCATGTGGAAGTCATTGCTTGGAAGCTCGATCATCTCTACGATCCTGCCATCAGGTGACATTCCGCAGAGCTTCATGCCGTTCTGAACAAGCACGTTCCTGTAATCGTTGTTAACCTCATATCTGTGACGGTGACGCTCTGTGATGTTCTCATCTCCGAAGAGCTCGTATGCCTTGGAGTCTTTATCAAGAACGCAAGGATATGAACCAAGACGAAGTGTTCCGCCGATATCCTCAACACCGTTCTGATCAGGTAAAAGAGCTATCATAGGATGCTGTGTATTGGGATCAAACTCAATTGAGTGAGCATCTGTGTAACCAACAACATCGCGGGCAAATTCTACGATTGCCAGCTGCATTCCAAGGCAAAGGCCAAGGAACGGAAGGTTGTTCTCTCTTGCATACTTAATTGAGGTTATCATACCTTCAATACCACGATCGCCGAAGCCGCCGGGAACGATAAGGCCATCAACGTCTGAAAGGATCTCTGCTACATTGTCCTCAGTAACTTCCTCTGAGTCAACCCACTTGATATCAACTGCGGTCTGATTTGAAATACCGCCGTGCTTGAGGGCTTCAACAACGCTTATGTATGCATCGTGGAGCTGAGTATATTTACCGACAAGGGCAACCCTTGTTTCATGCTTGAGTGAGTAGAGTGTGTCAACCATTGCCTTCCAGTCTGTGAGGTCGGGCTCGGGACATTCAAGGTTTAAGCACTCACATGCAACCTGAGCCAGATGCTCTTTTTCCATGGCAAGTGGTGCTTCATATAAGTATTCAAGGTCAAGGTTGTTAAGTACATGGCTTGAAGGAACATTACAGAAAAGAGCTATCTTCTCTTTGGTCTCGATATCAAGCTCGAGCTCACTTCTGCAGACGATGACGTCGGGCTGAAGTCCCATTCCCTGCATAGTCTTAACAGCAGACTGTGTGGGCTTGGTCTTGATCTCCTGTGAGCAGCGAAGATAAGGAATGAGAGATACAAGGATAAGCATTGCATTATCATGTCCTACTTCGTGCTGGAACTGTCTGATAGCCTCAAGGAACGGCTGAGACTCAATATCTCCGACTGTTCCGCCGACCTCGATGATGGCGATACGTGTCTCATCATCTGTAAAGTTGCGGTAGAACTTGCTCTTTATCTCGTTGGTGATATGAGGAATTACCTGAACGGTCCTTCCGCCGTAATCACCGCGACGCTCCTTTTGAAGTACTGACCAGTATATCTTACCTGTGGTAACGTTGGAATTCTTGTCGAGGTTCTCGTCAATGAATCTCTCATAGTGACCAAGGTCGAGGTCTGTCTCTGTTCCGTCTTCGGTAACGAATACCTCTCCGTGCTGAACTGGATTCATTGTACCCGGATCTATGTTGATATATGGATCAAATTTCTGCATTGTAACTTTGTAGCCGCGGGCCTTAAGTAGACGTCCCAGCGACGCAGCAGTGATTCCTTTTCCAAGTCCTGATACAACACCACCTGTCACAAAGATGTATTTTACTGCCATTTTCGCCTCCCCTTGATTAAATCGATTGTACACGATATAATTCTATGTTATAGTTAAAACATCCTTTTTATTATAGCATGAACGGACATTTAAGGAAGTAGGAAAATATATGGACAATAATCAAAATCAAAGAAATAACAATAACAACCCTCTCGGAGGGGGCGGAGGCAATTCTCCGAGACGCCAGAATTTAATACTGTTGTTGGTGGCAGCACTGGTAACAATGTTTCTCATGACCTATTTTCTGAGGGCATTTTCTGAAAACACCAACAGTGAAGTTTCTTATTCCGACTTTATTAAAAAGGTAGAAGCCGGAGAGATAGAGAAGATCGTTATCGAGGAAGACAGGATCAACATCTATCCCAAGGAAACAAAGGCAGAAGACCAGCTTGGCTTTGGATATTCCCTCACAGGATATACCACAGTTACTTACTACACAGGTAAGGCAGAAGAGGACAGCGTCCTGACCCAGAGAATGCTGGATGCGGGAGTCGAGGTATCAAGCGAAGTTCCCGACAGCTCAGGTGCAATACTCACGTTTCTTCTTTATTATATAGCGCCGATTCTTCTTATGTGGCTCCTTCTCTCAATTATCTTTAAGAGGATGGGCAGAGGCGGCGGACCACTCAGCGTAGGTAAGAGCAACGCCAAGGTCTATGTTCAGAAGGAGACCGGAGTTACATTCAAGGATGTAGCAGGAGAGGATGAGGCAAAAGAGTCTTTGGTGGAAGTTGTAGATTTCCTCCATAATCCAAGTAAGTACGCCAAGATCGGAGCTAAGCTCCCCAAGGGCGCTCTGCTTGTAGGTCCTCCCGGAACAGGTAAGACACTTCTTGCCAAGGCTGTTGCCGGAGAAGCACATGTGCCTTTCTTCTCACTGGCAGGTTCAGATTTCATCGAGCTCTATGTCGGCGTTGGTGCCAGCAGGGTTAGAGATCTTTTCAGCGAAGCAAGCAAGAATGCACCATGTATCATTTTCATAGATGAGATTGATGCCATCGGAAGAAGCCGTGACAGCAAGTACGGCGGAGGCAATGAGGAGAGAGAGCAGACTCTTAACCAGCTCCTTTCAGAGATGGATGGTTTCGATTCTTCCAAGGGTGTACTTATCCTCGGTGCGACCAATAGGCCTGAGATCCTTGATAAGGCACTGTTAAGACCCGGACGATTTGACAGACGTATCATAGTTGATAAGCCTGACCTTAAGGGACGTGAGGAGATCCTCAAGGTTCACTCCAAAGATGTTAAGATGGATGAGACCGTAGATCTTAAGGCAATCGCGCTGGCAACCAGCGGAGCAGTAGGTTCCGATCTTGCCAACATGATCAATGAGGCTGCTATCAATGCAGTCAAGGCACACAGAGAATATGTATGCCAGCAGGATCTTATGGAAGCCGTTGAGCAGGTTCTTGTAGGAAAAGAGAAGAAGGACCGAATCCTCAGCAAGGCAGAGAGAAAGATTGTATCATATCACGAAGTAGGACACGCACTTATCAGCGCAGTTCAGAAGAATACAGAACCGGTTCAGAAGATCACGATTGTTCCAAGAACCATGGGAGCTCTCGGATATGTTATGCAGGTTCCTGAGGATGAGAAATTCCTTCAGACCAAGGATGAGATAATAGATGACATTATTGTCACTCTTGGTGGAAGAGCAGCTGAGGAAGTTATCTTTAACACAGTAACCACCGGAGCTGAGAATGATATAGAAAAGGCTACCAGCATGGCACGAAGTATGATCACCATGTTTGGTATGAGCGACAAGTTCGGACTTATGCAGCTTGAGTCAATCCAGAACAGATACCTGGACGGAAACAGAGTTCTCAACTGCTCCGATCAGACAGCAGCCGAAGTAGACGCCGAGGTCAAGAAGCTCCTTGCTGAGTGTTATGACAAGGCTAAGAAGATCATCAGCGAGCATCTTGATGCAATGGACAAGATAGCGCAGTTCCTTATTGAGGAAGAAACTATTACCGGTAAGGAATTCATGAAGATATACAGAGAGGTTGAGAATCTTCCTGAACCCACAGAAGAGGAGCAGGAGAAGGCAAAAGAGGGAAGAATCTATGCCACAAGAGCTGAGTCAGCTATGGTTGGTGAGAATGTTCCTATCAAGAAGCCCAAGAAAGAAGAACCTGTTATAGAGCAGCCGGCAGAGAGTTCTTACGGAGCAGCTAATGAGCAGCCTGTGAGCGCAGAACCTGCAGTTCAGGATTTTCGAGAGGTTGTAGAAGAGCCTGAGGCGCAGGACAAGGAGACATCAGAGCCTGTTCAGAGCCAGGGACTTTTTTCTCACGTTCCTGAAGATTTTGATAAGAAAGATTGATTCATAGAGACATACGGCCATGGACAAAGTAATGTCCATGGCCTTTTTTTGCGCCTTCAATGGCATCGGAACAGAATTTCGTGAAGTTTAGCCGGGTACAAATTTGTTGCAGCACGCTAATATCTGAAATACAATAAAAAAATATGAAGACAATGAATTCAGACGAAATTTTAAAAGTAAAAGAGTTGTTGTACGACAAGAGTATAGAGGAGGTAATAAGTGCTATTCCTCATATAAATAACAAGGAAACCTTATATGTCTTCGTCTACAACTACAATTGGGATAATGGTTTTGATATTCCGCAAGAAATATTAAACAATGAACAATGCGATCTAAGTATAGCGTTGCTGGTCTTTTACAGAGCCGGCGGATTCGAGTACTTGTCCGGTAAAACTGATAATGAAAACTTACCGCAATGGTCCGGCTTTATTAAAAGATTATATGACTCAATAATATCTAAACGCTATCCTAAGGGAGAGATTGAATTTAGAGTGCCATTGTCCAAGGTTCAGCTATATAAATTAAAAAAGATAATAACGGAAGAAGAGAGTGTTTTTATCCAAAACATTGACGGAAAATGTTTAGATGCTGACTTATGATTGGCGAATAAGGAGATTTTTGTTCATGAAAATAGAAGAATTAAAAGCCAAGTTGGAAAGAGAAGGGCTTCTTCCAATGTATTATTGCGGATGCCCTAAGCATTTCATCCCGGGAGTGGATATATTCAGTAATGAAAAATGGGGCAACATGCCCGATGTGTTTGGGGTTTATAAGAGCGCCGATACAAACCTTTACATTTTCTTTATAACTGACTCAGAGAGAGGAAGGTGTTGCCATAAAGAGTGGTTTTATACAGAGGAAGAAGCATGCGAGTACGTACTGAAAAGAGCTCAAATCAGCAAGGACACATTTTTGGAGGAGAGAAATACTTTTGTTAACGATGTTGTTCCCCAAAGATTTCGATCAACAGAAAGTGAAAAGTATACATATTATAAATTCGATATTGGCAATGGAGCGATGAGAAAAAAAGGTTGCGTGGTAGAATATATCGATAAAAACGGCAATTGGGTTGAGAATATTGAGCTTTTGAGAAACTTCATAGGATTAGATACCGGATTCTATGAAATAACAGAAGCTGAGGCGGAAGCTATCGTTCAAAGCAGAAAGAATAAAGAGGGAATATGACATTAGTAAGCATGATGATGTACAATTGGCTATAGGAGGATGCTTATGGGACTGTTTGATTTCTTCAAAAGATTTAAAAAGAATGGCGCAGCTTCTTGTAAGTCTGCGGAACAAAGAAAGAGAGAGAACATCGAATTTCTGAAGGACCAGGGAATAGAATACCTGGAGAGCCTTCCTTTCATAGAGGATGCATCTCAAGTAAAGCTAAAGGACGTGGATGTTATATGCAAGAAGGCAATATCGACTTTGCTTATCATTCAGGTGGCTCACGATGCGCTGAACAATGAATTTGAAAAATCAAAATCCTTTTTTGGCGAGGAATTTCAGCGCTTTGGCGTTGAGGATTGTCTGAACAAGGAAGAAAAAGAGCTGTGGAACGGAAGCTACACTAAGCAAAGCCTCTGCAATATAACATGGAAGTATGAGACTTTCTGGGCATTGGTATGGGCTCTTGGCATAATAGGGGATGATGAATTCAAAATGCCAACCGATCCGCTTGACTATATGAAAGCGATAAAGATAGTTCGCGAGTGTAAGGACTATGATGAATTCAAGGCCAAGGTCAACATGCGCGATGTGGAAGAAATCCTGGATATGCTGGATCTCTTTTACAGATACCATTGGACCACCGAGGATGCCAGGATAAATCTTAAAAAGCTTCCGAAGATCAACGGTGAAGTAGTGGCCGAGCGCAGAAGAGGTCTGGAGTGGCTTGTCTCTGAACAAGACGATTGGAATGATATACCTCTTAATACTTGATAAAAAACAAGCGGAGCATTTTGCTCCGCCTATTCAAATATATGCAGGTTCTGATCAAACAAGTTTAACAACCATTTCCTGATCGTCGGTGAGAGTCGCATCCGCGCAGATATCGCCGGCGGTCAGTTTGTATTCACCCTTAAATCCGGAGAAGTTTACACGGCCGTTTTCGTCAGTCTTAACTGTGGTGTCAGTCCACCACTCGTCCTTTACAAGCTTTTTAAGCATCTCATACGATGGTTTCTTCGAGAGGTCTTTTCTCAGGAATCCGCTTGGTGCATTAAGCCATGCACCGTCCTTGAAATCCCATGTTGTAATAGCCTCAACAAGAGGATGTGAAAAGAGAATCCGATACATCTCTTCGATCTCCCGGGCCTGCCTTTCTTCGCCCTCGGGAGTGCTTGGCCATTCATCTACCTGCCAGTCGTTGAGATCAACGATGTGTGCAGGCATGATCTCACCTGAAATCAGGGTGTTTTCTGTGAAGTGGATTGGAAGACCAAAGGATGAGAAACGATCCAGAACTTCTTCCAGCTTCTCTTTTCCCCAGTAGCCCTGATGCTGGTGTGACTGGATGCCGATGGCACTTATGGGCACACCTGCATTAAGACATCCGTCAATGAGAATCTCGTAGTTGATGGATGTGTTGAAGTCATTAAGCAGCAGAGTTGCATTGGGGTTACACTCGTGCGCCTTGGCAAAGACCTCGCGGATAAGGCCTACTCTCCCCTTCTCCTTGCAGATCCTGGTGATGGCGTTGTCGTATTTATCAAATATAGGCATGATAACAACTTCGTTGATGACATCCCACATGTCAATAACGCCCTTAAAACCAACAACTTCACGCTCGATTCTCTCAAGCTGCTTCTTAAGAATAGTTTCATTGTCATATTTCATGAGCCAGTCAGCGCATACAGTGTGCCAGCAGAGGGGATGTCCCTTGACTTTGACGTTTTTGCTCTGAAGGTATTTGGCTGTATTCATGAGCATCTCGCTGTTTGGCTTGCCCTCCTCGGGCTCGAAATTACCCCAGTAAAACGGAAGTGTTCCGTAATTAAAGATATCAAGCCAGCTCTGAGTTATCTCTTTTGTTCTGTCATCGCCCTTCATTACATGGGGGATGAAATCAAACGCTCCGCATCCAAAAAGGAAGCTGTGGTTTGTCTGCTCAATATGAACCTCCCTGTTTGCAATGGGGGCTCCGCTCTTGTCTGTAAAAACAAGCACTTTATCAACTTTTCTGTGTGAAATATCCATAAGTTCTCCTGCCTTCTCAAAAGAATGATCATTGTTTTGTCCATTATAATTTATGGATCGAACAGATTCTCCCTAAAACTGTACACAGACTAATCATTATCTGCTTTCTTGCAACGGGATGGCGTTTAGATTTGTATTAATGATAGGAGCTGTGATAAGATTCATTGTCATGCTATGAGACATAAAACAGAGAGGTATTGTGATCTATGATGAGAGCTGTGCTTAAAAAAATGAAAACAGGATTTGTACTTCTTACCGTTATGCTGGTAATGGCCATCCCCATAACCGGGGGCGGTATAGAATTATATCCGTTAAGATCAAATCCCAAAACCATAACGGAATACAAGAGAAAAATGTATAATGACGCCGGCAAAGTTGTGGATGTACCTGAAGATCTGGGAATGTCCTATGATGTCTATTACGACAAAGAGTGGAGTGGTGCAATACTTCGTTCAATCACCGGGCCGTGCTACTACGTGGACAGAGATTTGAACTTTAAGCTCCTGTGCAGCCGAAATACCTGCGCTGCCATAAGCTTCAACGGAGAGGCTGTAGTGTACGGTCAGTCCGAAGGTGGTGAAAAAGCATTTTACTGGTATGATGTGGAAAAAGACAAATCGTATAAGGTAATGACCGGATATGTTAATTCGGCAACTCTTTCCCCAAATGGAAAAAAGGTGGCGTTCGTTAGGTATGACGGCAAGAATTCATCGGTCTTTGTCGCTGAAAAAGTTTCAAAGCCGGAGCCTGTAGCCCGGGGAGATTATGATGTTATATCAGTCAGTGATGCCGGAGAAATAATCTGCAGCGAATACCTTGGAAAGTTCTACAGCTTTTCGGATGGACAAAAAGTGGGCATCGGCGAAACCGACTCTATAAATCAGTACTGCCTTAACAATAAATGCACGCAGTTCATGTTCGTCGGTAAAAATGAAAAGAATGTATATTTCTATGAATTTGGAATGGGCGGTTCGGAGATGGTTTATGAAGGCAGTGTGGGAACTCTTAAACCCGGAGCATATCATGTTCGCCAAAGTAATCGTACCAGCTCTCTGCATCAGGATATATATGACACCGAGAGCCTGTTGGGAACCGTGTTCTATGGAGCAAAACTTACACCGTACATGTTCCATGGAGTAGACAAAGAGATCGAGCAGTTTCCTGCAAGAAGTACTGTTTATACCATAAATACCGGAGATGAATATACGGTGATGATCGCTCAGAGCAGTAAAGATAACAGGACTGTTACCATCAAAAAATACAAAGACGGGGAATGCCTTGATGAGAAGATTTTTGATGACATAACCAAGGAGTCAGTGGCCTGCGACGAGAGAGGACGCTGCTTTTATATTGTTGACGACTTTGGCGTGCTTTACAGATATGAGGACGGTGAGCTGAAAGAGATTGATAAAAAAGCCAAGGCCGGTGGAAATGACGGTATGAAGGTGAATGTTCTGGACGGACTTCTCTACTACAGAAAAGGTGCAGATCTGTATGTGACAGGCGATGAGACAAAGCCTACTGTAGTAGCTGAGAACTGCGATTCTATAACGTCCGGAATGGGGACTGAATATAATATTTTCTATTATGACATGTCAGGTAAGACACATATCCTGATCTATGGTTATGATGCCGTGTCTTATTGATCGTGCGTTTGTTGTAAAAAAGAAACAGTTAATACAGCAGGGAATGATAATTCGTGATACAATAGATTTATATACGATATGTTAAAAGGCCTCGGATTTTTAGGAGAAAGAGCGTATGGTTCTTTATCTAACCGGTAGTTTCATCCCTTATCAGGAGATGGGATCTTATGAGAAGATTCCACCTGAGGAGTGCTATGGCTTTTTTGAAGATCTCAGGGGTGAGTGGCCGCAGTCCGCTAATTTATTGTATGTTCCCTGTGATCCTGAGGCTGTTTCTGAGAACGAGCATCAGAAGAAGCGCCTTTTGGATGCATTTGAATTCACAAATCTTCCCGTAGGAGAGGTGAAAATACTTGATGAAAAGCCGGATAGTTCTGTTAAGGATCTTATTGCCTGGTCCAATGTTATCTATCTGGCAGGCGGTCATGTGCCTACACAGCTGGCATTCATGAAACGAATTGGCCTTAAGGATGCGCTTGCAGATTATGATGGCATTGTAATAGGGCTTAGTTCGGGTTCGATGAATGCTGCATATAATGTATATCTTTTGCCGGAGCTTAAGGGAGAAGCTGCGGATCCAAACTATGTCCGTTTTTCTGACGGACTTGATCTTACCAACATTGAAATTATTCCCCACGCGGATACCATAAAGACAATGACCATCGATGGCAAAAATGTCATCGAAGATATTGTGCTGCCCGACAGCTACGGAGGCAGGTTCTATCTGATCACTGACGGAAGCTACTTCAAGGTAAAAAACGGAAGAACAATGTTCAGAGGCGAGGGCGAAGTTATTGAAGACGGAGTTATCAGCCCGCTCAAAGAGGGTGCTGTAATCCCATACATGGGTGTTTATGAGCAGCCGGTGATCAAGACCATTTTGGCTGACGGATATGACATGATCGTCTCTGTCAATATAACTAATGGGGTCTGTGAAGTCTATTATCTTAATCAGTCTCTGTGGGGCGTTTTTGAAAGCACGAAGCTTAAATACAATGATATAGTTTTCAAGCTTTCTCAGAAGGTAGTTGAGGAGGAAAGAGAGAACTTTTTAAATTGCATGAACATGACTTATATTTGCCATGAGATTGTAGAAAGGGGAAATTTTGTAAGGACTGTTCATGTAGATGTTGAGAGGGGACGAAGAGCAAAAAATATCAGAGTCAGGGAAGTTCCCGGATATCCCGACTGGAGACTGTTTGTATTCTTTGATATCACGTCTTCTTTGGATCACGATGTAATGACTGATGAGTATTCCAGAGCCGGATTTTTGGACAGGGCAGAACTCTTTATTTCAGAGTTTGCAGATTCAGGAAATTATTCTCTTGTCTACACAAATGTAAAAGGGTTTAAGGCGGTAAATGAGCTCTTTGGAGACCAAAGCGGTGATATGGTCATCTTTCAGACCAGGGATGTACTGCGCAAGTATCTTAGACCGATAATCATGGGAAGACTCGAGAGTGATCATTTTGCTCTTATTACCGCCAATGAAAACCTTAAGGACAAAAACCTCAAAGCCATGTGCAGTCAGACTTTCAGGGTTGAATCCAAGGAATTCAATTATGAGATACGTTGCGGAATTCATGCGATAAACAGCTCCGGGGCGAGGGTTACCCAGATCCTGGCAGGGGCAAAGCTTGCTGAAAAGAACATCAAGACCGGAAAAGGAAATCTTCTTTACGCATATTACGACGATGTTCTGAAGGAAAACTATGTAAAGCAGAGATTTCTTCTGGCAGACTTTGAGAGAGCTCTCGATGAGAATGAATTTGAACCGTATTATCAGCCTATTGTTGATGCCAAGACCGGAGAGATTGTCAGCGCTGAGATGCTTATAAGATGGCGGCACAAAGATCTTGGAATGGTATCACCCGGCGATTTCATTCCTGTAATTGAGGCAGAGGGAAAGATACCTTCACTTGATAATTTTATTGTCAGCCGTGGTATGGAGCTGATTGCGAGAAGGACATACAAGAAGAAAAAGATTGTTCCATGTGCCATGAATCTTTCAAGGGTAGATTTCTATGATTCACTTTTCATTGAGAGTATATTCGAGAGGATAAAAGACCTTGAGCTGGATCCAACTATGGTCAGGTTTGAAGTAACAGAGTCGGCTTATGCGGATCTGGAAGCCAAGGCCATGGACTATCTGAACCGGATGCAGAAACAGGGGATCCAGATCCTTCTTGATGACTATGGAAGCGGAATGAGTTCACTGTCCATGCTTGAGAACTTCAGCTTTGATATCATCAAGCTGGACCTTGGCTTTATCCGTAAGATAGGTATCAATGAAAAGGCTGAGTCAATAATAATCACAACCATCGGACTTGCCCACATGATAGGCGCCAAGGTTACTGCCGAAGGAGTTGAAACGGAAGAACAGCTTAAGTTCCTCAGGAACTATGACTGTGATTATATTCAGGGCTATTATTTCTACAAGCCGATGCCTGAGAAAGAATTTGAGAAAATACTGGATAAATAAATACTGCGCGGTGGTTATGGACACCGCGCATTTTTTGACTCTTAAGGACTTGTCACTTTCTGCTCGTGACAAAGTTAAAGATGTATGAATTGAAAATTAAATTGCGTACAAATATAATGGGCTTACATCAAACGAATGCGTTCGGATTATACACTTGAAAATCCGGCAGACGTGCCGGGACGTACCTATCGCATAGGTTGGAAGGGGAAATCCAAATGAAAGAAAAAATACAAAGCTTCGGCCGTTTCCTCAGCGGAATGGTCATGCCGAACATCGGCGCATTTATTGCTTGGGGTCTTTTGACCGCACTATTTATAGCAACTGGTTGGCTCCCAAATGAACAGCTCAGTTCAATGGTTGACCCGATGATCAAATATGTACTGCCTCTGCTTATAGCTTATCAGGGTGGTAAGATGGTCGGAGGACAAAGAGGAGCAGTTATGGGTGCCATTATGGCAGTTGGTGTTATCTGCGGAACAGATTACGTTATGTTCATGGGCGCAATGATCGCAGGACCTCTTGCCGGATGGGTTATCAAGAAGTTCGACAAGGCAATCGAAGGCAAGATTCCTTCAGGCTTCGAAATGCTTGTTAACAACTTCTCAGTAGGTATCCTTGGTCTTTTACTTGCAATCGTTGGTTTCTATGTAATCGGACCTTTCATGGGCGGAGTACTTGCAGTCCTTAACGGTGGCGTTGACTTCCTTGTAAGCCACAGCATTCTGCCTCTCGTTTCAATATTTGTTGAGCCTGCTAAGGTTCTTTTCCTTAACAACGCTATTAACCACGGTATCTTCACTCCTCTTGGAGCAGAGCAGGTTAGCCAGGCCGGAAAGTCAATCTTCTACATGATCGAGACAAACCCCGGTGCAGGTACAGGCGTACTTGTTGCTTACTGGCTCTTTGCTAAGGATAAGGTTACAAAGGATTCAGCTCCCGGAGCACTTATCGTACATCTGCTTGGTGGTATCCACGAGATCTACTTCCCATATGTACTTATGAATCCGCTTCTTCTCCTTGCTACAATCGGTGGATCAGTAGCAGCCATGATCTTCAACACAGCATTTAAGCTTGGTCTTGCAGGACCTCCATCACCCGGATCAATCTTTGCTTACGTTGGAATGGCACCTAAGGGATCAACCTTCATGGTTCTTCTCTCAGTAGTAGTTGCAGCAGCAGTTTCATTTGTTATCGCAGCTCCTATCATCAAGCTTTCAAACTCCAAGCAGTCTCTTGAGGAGTCAACTTCTCAGATGAAGGAAATGAAGGCACAGTCAAAGGGTGTTGCAGCAAGCGAAGTTAAGACTGTAGCTGACACACTTGTAAGCACAGCAGCTGCAGATGTTAAGCACATCGTATTTGCATGTGATGCAGGAATGGGCTCATCAGCAATGGGAGCAACCGTTCTCAAAAAGAAACTTGCCGATGTCGGAAGAAAAGATATTGAAGTAACTCATGCTTCAGTTTCTGAGATTCCGGAAGGCACACAGATAGTAGTAACTCATCAGGATCTTGCTGCAAGAGCAAAAAAGAGCGCTCCTAACGCAAGACTGATAACAATCAGCAACTTCATGTCTGCTCCTGAGTATGATCAGCTCGCTGAGGAACTCAGAGCATAAGACGGAGATTAAATGGAACTTACACCTCGCATTAGACAGATTTTAATATATTTGTTAGAAGCAGAGCAGTCGGCGACAGACAGTGAAGTCGCTGATGCTCTGGGTGTAAGTAAGCGCACTATTTTAAGGGAAGCGGATTATATTTCGAGCATTTTAAAGAGCTATGATCTGACCCTTGTAAGAAAAAAGGGCGAGGGATCTTTGATTGTTGGTGATGCGGATAAAAAGGCAGAGCTTCTTAAGATCGTCAAAGCCCGCAAAGAACAGGTGGTATCTGATAAGAATCAGAGAAGGAATCTTCTTAAGCTTGAGCTTCTCAGAAATCGCGAGCCTCAAAAGCTCTTTTACTACAGCGATATGTTCGGAGTGAGCGAAGCGACCATAAGCACCGACCTGGAAGCCATCAGCGAATGGGCAGGGGAGTGCCATCTGGATATCATCAGAAAACCCGGCTACGGAATCATGCTCTCGGGAAGTGAAAAGAGCTATCGCATGGCGATGCAGCGCTATGTCACAGAGAACATGAAGAGCAAGAAATATGCGGCAGAGGGAGATAATATCTATTCTCTTATGAATGAAGGGATCCTCTCTGAAGTTGAATCGGTTCTGGAAAAACTGGACGAGCCATACCTTAATCTTTTGACGAACGATGCATTTGTCGGCTTACTGGTTCATCTGGCAGTTGCTGTCGAGAGAATAAGTCAGGGCGAGCTTGTGGATGAGCAGACCTACGATGCCAGATTTGATAAGGGGTACGATATCGCCAAGAATATCGCAAAGGCATTGGAGGATGAATTCTCAATAGAGATTCCCGAATCGGAAGTAAACAATATACTGCTTCACATAAACGGAGCAAAACTGAACTATACCAGCGAGACCATCGGTGAGAGCGGCATTAATACCGATGAACTCATGGTTATAATCGATGGCATGATAGATGTCTTTGACCCGGAACTTGCCAGAGAACTCAGAGTGGATGATGACTTTATAAGAGGTCTCATGGTACATCTTGAACCGGCTCTTTACAGGATGAAAAACGACATGACCATCAGCAATCCACTGCTCCTTCAGATAAAGCAGGAGTACCCGGAGGTGTTTGAAAAATGCGAAAAGGCAGCAGAAGTCATAAGGGACAAGACAGATCTTGTTCCTAATGAAGCTGAGATTGGCTACCTTGCAATGCACTTCGGTGCAGCAAAGGAGAGAATTGACTCAAGAAAGCGCAAGAAGCGCACGGTTACAATAGGTGTCATCTGTGCCAGCGGATTTGGGGTAGCGCAGCTTATGATGGCAAAGCTTAAGAGCCACTTCTCAGATTGGGATATAGTTCTGAAGGCATACGGTGTTGATGAGATCACACAGCATACCGTATCCAGAACAGACTTTTTTATATCAAGCATAAATGTGGATGACCTTGGTGTTGATTATTGCCAGGTGAGTCCCCTGATCACAAACAGAGATGTTTTGCAGATCAGTGTTAAGATCGACGAATATGCATCAATGCCGGCAAGGCAGGAGAACAATGATTTCACAAGACAGCTTGATGAGATCAACAACGTTATTACAAGGGTAAAAGGTGTTATTAGAAGGTATCATCACCTGATAGTTTCAAAAGATACGACCCTTGAATCGCTAATAAAGCTTATAGCTGCGGATATTACTGACACGCCAAGAGCGGCAGCAGTACTTGCTGCGGACATTATCGCCAGGGAGCAGGTTATGAGCCAGCTTTTCCCGGAGATAGGAATAGCTCTTTTCCATTGCAGATCAAAGGCGGTAAAAGACTGTCAGATAATAACAGCGGGACTGGAAGGAGAAAGCTCTTTTACAGATCCAAAGCTTGACGGCATTAAGGCAGCGCTCTGCATGACAATGCCAATAGACGAACACAGGCAGCAGAATGCTGAGATGCTTGGGAGGGTGTCCGGTGCCATCATCGAGGACGAGAAGTTTCTTGCGGCTCTTAAGAGGGGAGATGAGGAAGGCATTCAGGACAAGCTACAGGAGATACTAAGGGCCTATTTTAGCGAACAGCTAGGCGTGTTTTAAACCGGAGGTACATATGATACTGGAAACTAAGAATATCTTTATAAATCAGGCAAGCAGTGAGAAGGAAGATGTCATCAGAAAGATAGGAGATATCTTTGCATCACAGGGGTATACCAATGAGTACTACACTCAGGCAATGCTGGATAAAGAGAAGGTGTTTAATACATATATTGGAAATGAGGTAGCAATACCTCATGGTATTGAGGAAGCAAAAAAACATATTTTAAAAACGGGACTTGTAATGATGACATTTCCTGATGGACTTGACTGGGGCGCTCCCGAGAAGGTCAAGGTTGTTATCGGAATTGCTGCGGTTGGAGATGAGCACCTTGATGTGCTTCAGAAGATCGCAATGACATTCTGCGACAAGGCAGGTGTTGAGAAGGTTTTGACCATGAATGAACAGGAAATAAGTCAGCTTTTTGAAGGAGAGGAATAATGAAGACCAGAGCAGTAAGAATGTACGGAGAAATGGACCTTAGACTTGAGGAGTTTGAGCTCCCCGAGATCAAGGATAATGAGATACTTGTTAAAGTAATCAGCGACAGTATTTGCATGTCAACATATAAGCTTGCCAAGCAGGGCAAGAAGCACAAGAGAGCACCTCAGGATATCGATGTAAATCCTATCATAACAGGACATGAGTGCTCAGGCGTTATCGTAGAAGTAGGAGAAAAGTGGAAGGACAAGTACAAGGTTGGCGACAAGTGGGCACTTCAGCCTGCGCTCAACTATCAGGGCAAGCTTGATTCTCCCGGATATTCATATCGTTTCTGCGGCGGAGATGCAACATATTGCATCATGCCTCACGAAGTTATGGAGCTGGATGCACTTCTTCCTTATCACGGTGAGAGCTTCTACCAGGCATCTCTTGGAGAGCCTATGAGCTGTGTTATCGGTGGATACCACGCAAACTATCACACCAACAAGCAGAACTATAACCACGCAATGGGAACAAAAGAGGGTGGAAACATTCTTATTATGGGCGGCTGCGGACCTATGGGTCTCGGTGCTGTAAGCTATGGACTTCGCTTTGAGAATAAGCCGAAGAGAATTGTTGTAACAGATCTTGATGATGCCAAGCTCGCAAGGGCAGCAGAGGTTATCAGCCCTGAGTTTGCAAAAGAGAAAGGTGTAGAGCTTATCTACTTCAATGCTTCAGGTGATGATGCAGAGCAGAAGCTCATGGATCTCACAGATGGACATGGATATGATGACGTATTCGTATATGTTCCTGTAAGAAGCGTTGCTGAGATGGGTGACAGACTTATGGCTTTTGACGGCTGCATGAATTTCTTTGCAGGTCCTACAGACAACCAGTTCAAGGCTGACATTAACCTCTACAATGCTCACTACACAAGTACTCATATCCTGGGAACAACAGGCGGAAACAACGATGACCTCTTAGAGGCTCTTCAGCTTGCTGCCAAGGGCGAGATCAACCCTTCAGTTATGGTTACACACATCGGAGGACTTGATGCAGCAGCAGAGACAACCTGCAATCTTCCGGGGATTCCCGGCGGTAAGAAGCTGATCTATACGCAGATCGATATGCCTCTTACAGCAATAGATGATTTTGAAAAGCTCGGAGAGAGCGATCCTCTCTTTGCAAAGCTTTCAGATAGCTGCAAAGCTCATCAGGGACTTTGGAACCCTGAAGCAGAAAAGATTCTTTTTGATCACTTCGGAGTTGAGATTTAATCTCGGGTGATCTCTGGCATCCCGGATCGGATGTGCATGCAGGAGGCTGTTTATGAAAGTATTTACTTATACAGTAAAAGACCCCGAGGGGATTCATGCACTTCCGGCAGGGGGTCTCATCAAACTTGCCGGTACGTTTAACTGCAGCATTACAGCGCAGGGAAACGGCGGCAGCGTTGATCTAAAGCACTTGTTTGGCGTTATGTCTCTTGGCATAAAATGCGGAGAGAGTATCACCATCACCTGCGACGGAGAAGACGAGGCAGGAGCAGAAGCAGCTCTTTTGAGATACCTGCAGGATAATCTTTGATGCCATATGGCCTCATCCTCTAATAGTATCCTTTTTTTCCTCTTTAACAAATCATTAAGGCACCGACTTCCTCACACTTCGTCGGTGCCTTAATGGCGTGTTTGTGATATTATTGTTAGGAATATGGGAAACTTTGACATTCAGGAAGAACTAAAAAAGCTCCCGAAGAACCCGGGAGTCTATATCATGCGTGATGAGAATGACACCATCATGTATGTCGGAAAAGCCATAAACCTGCACAACCGTGTTAGGTCTTATTTTCGTGCAAATATTGGCCGTGGTCCTCAGATTGACCGCATGGTTAAGCAGATTGCGAGATTTGAGTATATCGTTACGGATTCTGAGCTTGAGGCGCTGGTTCTTGAGAACAACCTGATCAAGGAGCATTGCCCCAGGTACAACACGCTTCTTAAGGATGACAAAACTTATCCTTATATAAAGGTTACCGTTGCAGAAGATTATCCGCGAATTCTCTTTTCCCGTCTCATGAAGAAGGATAAGTCAAGGTACTTCGGCCCGTTCACCAGTGCGGCTGCGGTAAAAGACACAATAGAACTTATAAATAAATTGTATGGTCTCAGGACATGTAATCGCGTACTGCCAAGGGATATCGGGCTTGAGAGGCCTTGTCTTAATTATCATATGAAGCAGTGCTGCGGGCCTTGCAACGGGCATGTTACCAAGGAAGAGTATCGTGAGAGGATCGACAAGGCGCTGGATTTTTTGAACGGTAATTACTCCGTGATCTTAAAAGACCTTCAGGAGAAGATGGAGGCTGCATCAGAGGAGCTTGATTTTGAGAATGCGGCACGGTACAGGGATCTTATCGCCTCAGTGAAGGTGGTGGCCCAGAAGCAGAAGATGACTGATTCCTCCATGGAGGATAAGGATATAGTAGCGATCGCAGCAGATGATAAGGATGCCGTTGTTCAGGTATTCTTTGTCCGCGACGGAAGGCTCATCGGTCGTGAGCACTTCTACATGACGCATATTTCTGAGACTCCCAAACAGGAGATTCTCGGTAATTTCGTCAAGCAGTTCTATGCAGGAACTCCTTTTATTCCGAGACAGCTCATGCTTCCTGAAGAGATCGAGGATATGGATATAATCGAGAAGTGGCTGAGCCAGAGAAAAGGAAGCCGCGTATATATTACAGTTCCGGAGCGCGGACAGAAGGAGAAGCTCATGGAGCTTGCTGCCCAGAACGCCGAGCTGGTTCTTTCCAAGGACAAGGAGAGGATCAAGCGCGAGGAGGGCAGGACCATCGGCGCGGTCAAGGAGATCGAGAAGCTTTTGGGGATCAAGGGACTTACAAGAATGGAGGCCTATGATATCTCGAATATAAGCGGCTTTGCTAACGTTGGATCCATGGTTGTCTATGAGAAGGGCAAGCCCAAAAAGAGTGATTATCGTAAGTTCAGGATCAAGACCGTTGCCGGTCCCGATGATTATGCATGCATGAAGGAAGTCCTGACCAGAAGACTTCTTCACGGAATAGAGGAGCGCCATGATCTTGAAGTCAGGGACATTGATGCACAGTACGGAAGCTTTACCAAGTTCCCGGACCTCATCCTTATGGACGGCGGACGAGGCCAGGTAAATATCTGCCTTCAGGTACTGGATGAACTTGGCATAACCATTCCCGTCTGCGGAATGGTCAAGGACGACAACCACAGGACCAGAGGTCTCTACTATAATAATGTGGAGCTTCCGATAGATACCAGGTCTGAGGGATTTAAGCTTATAACAAGGATTCAGGATGAAGCGCATCGTTTCGCGATTGAGTACCACAGGTCCTTACGCAGCAAGGCCCAGGTAAAGAGCTCTCTCGACGACATTCCGGGTATTGGTCCCGCAAGGCGCAAGGCTCTCATGAAGGCTTTTAAATCTATCGAAGATATCAGGCAGTCCTCCGTGGAAGAGCTGGCAGCAGTTCCTGAGATTCCGCTGAGTACTGCGCAGCAGATCTACGATTTCTTCCACAATGCAACAGATTGAAGCTGTTAACTGTGTATAAGGCAGAGGGTGATATCTGCCCACTGTCTTTGGATATGCTAATATTAGTGCCGGATCCAAAGGCTACTCGGGCGCCGAAGTGCGGCGCCCGTTATACTGTCCATTGGCTCCGGTATTTATATGGGCATTTCCAAAGGGGATCACATGTATACCAGTGCAGACCAGTGGACAGATGAAAATATTCTGTCACTGATAGAAGCTTGTATAAATTTACAGGACTAAATTAAAGGATTTAAAGATTTATATATGAAAAAGAAGTTTATGGGAATAATACTGGCATTAACATGCGCAGCAACTGCGATCACAGGATGCCAGACAACTTCAACCCATGAGCCGCCAAAGGTTGATACAATAAATGAGGTTCATACTTTTGATGATGAAGAGATCAGTGTGGCAAGGCTGTTTGAAGGTGCACTGGAGAATATCAGATATGCCAAGTATTTAAAAGTTTCAGGTGAGTATAGTTATTCTTATTCACACACTATCGGAATAGTGGGCACTGACAGCAAGATTAAAAGCAGTGCAGAAGGCCCTGTGGAATATGAAATCTTTCGCGATGATGACGGGAATTCAAGCAGTATTCTTAACGGGGAGGTAGAATATAAACACTCCAGCTATTTCAGAGACTTTGGAAACAAATATGATGATGAGCATAAACAGGCAAGTTATACATATTACAAGACAACGCAGGGAGCTGATACAAAAGACAGGTTTGTTTATTACGGTGACGATGGTATCTGCGGAACGATAGATATTGAAAGACTACTGCTGGCCAGCCTTGACGGTAAGACGGTCAAGAAGTTTTCAAAAGCAGGCGATAGTTATTATGTCGCTCTGGAGGGAGACTTTTCAGATGCAAGAGCTGCTTTTTCAGGAAATATCATCGGCAGCAAAAAACTCTCATCTGCGCATTATTATTTTGATTGCAAAACTCACGAATTGCAAAGTGCTTTATTTGGTGGGTATACATCAAATGAACATGAATCCAACGGCATTCATTATGGATCTGAGTCTGAGAGCTTTCATTTCGAACTCAGTATTGATACCGTATTAAATAAGGCCGTGGAGCTTCCGGAGATTCCGGAGGGATTATCCAGCAACGGAAATTTAAATGAACTGCTGATGAACGAGAGGGAAATTACCATCAGCGAAGAGATCAGCAATCCCTTCAATATTCAAAACGAGTTTTATAGTGTTGCGAGCGCTGTTTGGGACGGCGTTTGCGAGATGCCCGAGGAAGACAGAAACACTTTGCCTGAGATCAAGGAAGCCATGGTGATTGCTGCTTCGGAGTTTGATCTTGATGAAGTGGACTGTGAGTATGCGCTCCTTCCGTCTGTCTCAATGGAAGGTGGCACAAGAGGTGTACTTATCCGATACGCGCTATGCAGTGAGGGAACTATTGTCGGATACATTATCATTCCGGTGACAAGCGCATCTGATGGAGTAATGGTTGGCGAGGCAATTTCACTGGACATAAAGGACTTCGCCAAGATATCTATGTTAGGAAGAATGCAGTTTGCCCACGATTTCACTCCGGGATGTCAGTATTATGTACAGTATATGCTCACAGATGATGCTGAACTTCTCAAGGAGTATAGCTATTTACAGGAATTAAAAATGTCTTCACTCACTGATCAGGCTGAAGTGGTCAACTTCCCTGAGGAAGATTGGAAGATGCTTCAAAAACTTGCATCAGAACAGGAAATCGCAAGACTGAGTGCGCTATACAGATATGAAATAAGAGAAAGGGAGGACGATTCTTACATATATAAACCATATTATGTAATAGATTCGAATATGAGCTCGCAACAGATTTCAGACCTGGAAGACGCTTATTCCATAGAATTGGAATCAAAAGCGGCAATAGACAAGAAGCTTTCAAAAGCAAACTATTCTATAGAAGTAAATGCTGTTTCATGGGTGCAAATTCCGGTCGAATAATATATAATATCTCACAGATTGTTGAGAGGAAATTTTGTTGAATCGCAATGATGAACCCTGAAGTTTTACTGCTCCAGAGGAAGATAGCCGGATATCCCGAGCAGATCGATAAAATGCAAAAAAGATATTCGATGGTTTTGGCACCAAAGGCAGCTACCATCGAGTCTGCCATAAAAGGGCTTAACGCATATATAATCCAGCTCAAGGTTAACGACAGCTCTTTTACCAAAGTCGGAGCGTCGATTTCCGAGGACCTTGCAAGGCTTGAGGAAGTGATTTCCGAAGAGACTGCAGGGGGAAAAGAGCTTTCGGAGTCCCTCAGGATGAGCCACGTGCAGCTTCAGCATGCATCAGCCACCGTAGAGACATACAAAAATGCGATCGGCGCGCAGCTGGACAGTGCCCGTACAGCACTGGATACACTGACACTTGCTCAGAAACATAAAAAGACATTGGATGTAGTAAATCTTCTTTCAATGATAGAAAAGGGAGATGGTTATAAGCTATGAAAAAGAAGAATGGATTGATTGTTGGGGTAGTACTTCTTCTGGCCGGTATAGCGCTGACAACAGCTCTTTTGGTCAATGCGGGAGACATGATCATTTCAGTCGGAATCGGGGCATTCAGGATACTTACAATTGTTGGCCTTGTTGCCCTCGCCGCGGGATGTCTTTTGACCTTCGTTCCGATCATCGCCAAGGTGATCCGTGACAGGAAGGAAAAAGAGACTTTGGCCAGACAGGCAGCAGCTGAGGAAGAAGAGATCCGCAAAAAGAAAGAAGACGTAAAGGGCCTCGTAAGCCAGCTGATGGAAGAGGAAGAAAACTTTGTTCCGGTTGGACAGGAGCTTCTTAAAGCAATGTCGGACATGGACGAGTTTGTTGAGAGAAATGACAAGCTCTTTAAGTTCAACGATATGACTGAGTTTGAGAGCATGAAGGAGATAATCTCCCAGGCCAAGAACGCGCTCTATCACAATTGCCGCGGAGTGGTCAATTTGTATGTTGCTCTTGAGAATTCGGGAGAATTCAAAGGGGAAGCCGATAAGATAATCCGCAACAACGATGAGATTTTGAATAATGCCAAGAAGTTCCTGCTCGAGCTTGCAAGATACACCAACGAGCAGAATGAGGATACGGATGCAGTTACCATGATCCGGGATTATGCCGATGCTATCGGCCAGTCACTGAGACATAGTTATGACTGATATATTATGAATTTGTGAGGAAAAGACATTGAAGAAAAGAAAGTATATTAAAGCATTGATGGCAGCAGTACTTGCTCTTACAGTAACCGGCTGCACAAGTAACGTAACAAGCAACAACACACTGAACAATTCTCTGAGCTATGACGACGCCGTAACAGAGCTCAATACTTTTGTTAAGAAGATCAATCCTACAACTGTTCCTGCAAGGCTTGATGTTGATATGTCAGAAGCTTCTGTAGCGGACTCGCTTGCAAGCATTGATACATTTGACATGATGCTTCAGGGAAGCGGCAGCATAAATATTGAGATCGCTGCTCCTTCGGAATTCAGCGGTAAATCTTATCCTGACGAGTGGCTTGTTGCTGTTGGTCAGAAGTTCAACAAGGCGGGATACACAGTAGACGGAAAGAGCGTTTCCGTTTCAATCAGAAAGATTTCATCAGGTGAGACCCTTACCTATATCACAGAGGGCGGATATCAGCCGGACCTTTACATCCCATCCAATGAGATGTGGGGTGAGATGCTTGAGGCAAGCGGTGTTAAGACCACCAAGCTCACAGACAGGATCGCAGGCAACACGGCCGGAGTCCTTATGTCCAAAAAGGTTTATGATGATTATACAGCCAAGTACGGCGATGTAACCGTTGACGGTGTTCTTAAGGCAGCTAATGCCGGTGACCTGGTATTTGCTTACACCAACCCATATACATCTGCGACAGGTATGAACATCCTCTGCTCAATGCTCCATGCATTTGATAATGCCGATCCTCTTTCATCAAGTGCCGTAGATCAGCTTGTACAGTATCAGAACAACGCTCCCACAGCTGCTTACACAACATCAATCCTCAAGGAGTCAGCAGCAAAGGGAATTATCGATGCTATGGTAATGGAGGAGCAGACATATATCAACACTCCTGAGCTCAAGAACTACGTATTCACTCCTGCCGGTGTTCGTCATGACCATCCCGTTTACTCATTCATCTGGACAGATGAAGAGGAAACAGAAGTTGCCAATATGTTCATTGAATACTGCCAGTCTTCTGAGGGCCAGGAAATGGCTAGAGAGAGAGGCTTCAACCTCCACGAGGAGTATACTTCCGAGAACTACGGAATGTCAGGTGCTGACTACCTCGCAGCTCAGAAGGTATGGAAGACCAACAAGAACGGAACACGTCCTACAATTGCAGTATTTGTAACTGATGTTTCAGGTTCAATGAACGGATCACGTATCAAGTCATTGAAGAGTTCTCTTCTTAATACAATGCAGTACATCGATTCCGGAAGTTACATAGGACTTGTAAGTTACAGTGACAGGGTTTTCATCAACCTTCCTATCGAGCAGTTCGACAACAAGCAGAGAGCATACTTCAGCGGTGCGGTAAAAGACCTTGAGATCGGCGGACAGACTGCTACCTATGATGCAGTTCTTGTAGGAATGCAGATGCTTCTTGAAAAGAGCAAGACCGTTCCCGATGCGAATCTCATGCTCTTTGTCCTTTCAGACGGAGCACAAAATGCAGGTTATGAACTCAAAAGAATTACACCAATAGTTGGTGGTCTTGGAGTTTCGGTATATACTATTGGATATGAGATGACAAGTTCAGATAAAAAAGATCTGCAGACTCTTTCAGAGATCAATGAGGCAGTATGTATTGATGCTGACTCAAATGATATTGTTAATGAACTTCGTAACCTGTTCAATGTAAACATGTAACCAGGAGGATAGCATGTCAAGTGTAAGTCTTAAAACCATCATTGAGAAAATGAAGCTTGAAAATCTGACCCCGGAGATCGACGTCAAGAAGATCAGGATCACCCAGCCGGATATCAACAGACCGGCGCTCCAGCTGGCAGGATATTTCGAGCACTTCGAAGCCACGAGACTTCAGGTAATCGGTTTCGTTGAGTACACCTACATGGAGAATTTTCCCGAAAAAGATAAGGAGAAGATGTACAGGGAGTTCTTATCCTTTGACATCCCGGCAGTTGTTTTCTGCAGAGAGCTCGCTCCGGATCCTCTTTTTGTGAAGATAGCCCTTGAGGAGAGAGTACCGGTACTTATTACCAAGAAATCAACATCTGCGTTCATGGCAGAGATCATCAGATGGCTCAATGTTAAGCTTGCTCCATGTATTTCAATCCACGGGGTTTTGGTGGATGTATTCGGTGTAGGCGTTCTTATTACAGGTGAGAGCGGAATCGGTAAGTCCGAGACTGCCATAGAGCTTATCAAGAGAGGACATCGGCTCGTATCGGATGACGTTGTTGAGATCAGAAGGGTGAGTGAAGAGACCCTGATAGGTTCAGCGCCTGACATAACCAAGCATTTCATCGAGATGCGCGGTGTCGGAATCATTGATGTCAAGACACTTTACGGTGTATCAAGTGTAAAAGAAACTCAGAACATCGACCTTGTCATCAAGCTCGAGGACTGGGATAAAGATAAAGAATACGACAGACTGGGTCTGGAAGAGGAGTACACGGAGTACCTTGGAAACAAGGTTGTATGCCACAGGATTCCTATCCGTCCCGGAAGAAACCTGGCTGTTATCTGCGAATCGGCAGCAGTTAACCACAGACAGAAAGCAATGGGCTACAATGCAGCTCAGGAGCTTTACAACAGAGTACAGAACTCTCTGGCCAGAAGAAGGTCAGAGGATGATGATGATGATGAATAAAGACCACATAGAAAATTGGAGGAAATAAAATGGCAAGATACGTGTTTGGTGCAGATGTTGGAGGAACAACAGTTAAGATCGGTCTTCTTACAGAGACAGGTGAGAAGGTTGATTTTTGGGAGATTCCCACAAGAACTGAGGATCACGGCGTAAATATCATTCCTGATATCGCTGAGTCCATCAGAGCCAAGATGAAAGAAAAGAACATCGAGGATACACAGGTTGTAGGTGCAGGTGTCGGCGTACCCGGTGCAGTTAATTCTGACGGTATGTGTCATCAGGCAGTTAACCTCGGATGGGAAAAGGTAAACGTTGTCAATGAGCTTCATTCAAAATTAAAGCTCCCTGTTAAGGCAGGTAATGATGCCAACGTTGCAGCTCTTGGTGAGGCCTGGAAGGGCGGCGGACAGGGTTATCCCAACATGCTCCTTGTAACACTTGGAACCGGTGTCGGCGGTGGAATCATCATTGACGGCAAGATATTAAACGGTGCCAAGGGATCAGGCGGAGAAATAGGACATCTTCATCTTGTAGATGACGAGCCTGAGACATGCGGATGTGGCAATCACGGATGCTTTGAGATGTATGCAAGTGCAACAGGTGCAGTAAGACTTGCCAAGAGACTTCTTGCTTCAACAACTGAGGACAGCGTCCTTCGCGGCAAAGATTTCGAGTGCAGAGACATCTTCGATGCTGCCAAGGCTGGTGATCCGCTTGCGGTAAAAGCTGCAGAGCAGTATGGTTACTACCTCGGAAAAGGTATCGCAGCAGTTGCTTCAGTTACAAACCCTGAGATCATCGTTCTCGGAGGCGGTGTTTCAAAGGCCGGAGATATGCTCTTTGACCTTCTTATGCCAAGCTTCAAGAAGTATGTATTCCCGGGATGTGCTGACGCTAAGTTTGCTCTGGCCAAGCTTGGAAATGATGCAGGCGTATTCGGAGCAGCTAAGCTTGTGATCGACTGATCTTGTTGAGGATATATTGTGAACATTGAAGTTACCGACGCTTTAAGTCAGATAGTTTTAAAAGAGAATATAGTAACAGACGAACCTATGAGCAGGCACACCACGTTTAGATGCGGTGGGCCTGCCACCTTATTTTTGCGCCCCGCTAATGAGGACGAGCTGGTAAGGGTGGTTTCTCTGTTAAAAGACAAAAAAGAACCCTACATGCTCCTTGGAAACGGAAGTAATCTCCTGGTTTCTGACAAGGGCTATGCAGGCGCAGTCATAAGCCTTGAGAGGCTTACTGAGATCCGCCTTGAGGGAGATACGGCTGTTTATGCTCAGGCCGGGGCCCTGAATTCCGGGATAGCCTCTTTTGCCAGAAACAATTCCCTGACAGGCTTTGAGTTTGCTGCAGGTATTCCCGGTACCATTGGCGGAGCGATGATTATGAATGCAGGCGCTTACGGCGGAGAGATGAAACTTATCACGAAAGCCGTGAGGGTTATATCTCCGCAGGGAGAGGTTCTGGAGATGTCTGCCGCAGACTGTGATTTTGGCTACAGGACCAGTGCCCTCAAGAGAGAGGGATACGTCGTTTTGTCAGCAGTTTTGCAGCTTAGTAAGGGCAATGAAAAAGACATAACGGACCTTATGACGGAGCTTGCACTTAAGAGAAAAGAAAAGCAGCCCCTTGAGTATCCGAGCGCGGGATCTACATTTAAGAGACCTGAAGGATACTTTGCCGGCAAACTCATTGAGGATGCAGGGCTGAGGGGATTTAGCGTGGGAGATGCAGCGGTTTCCGAGAAACACTGCGGCTTTGTCATAAACAAGGGCAAGGCAACTTCTGCGGATATATACAGACTAATTAAGGAAGTTCAGAAAAGAGTACTTGAAGATTCCGGTGTCATGTTGGAGCCGGAAGTTATCCTGGTCGGTGAATTTGACTGAGGAGCTTTGAAAGGGCAGAGCGATGAGATTTGTAATTGTTACAGGTATGAGTGGCGGAGGAAAGGCCACAGCCATAAATATGCTTGAAGATGCAGGATTTTACTGCGTTGATAACCTTCCGGTTTCTCTTATTGAGAAGTTCACCGAGCTTATATCTGCTCCCAACAGCGAGATAACCAAGGTTGTTTTGGGTGTTGATGCCAGGGCTGGACAGAGTTTTGAAGGTGTCTCGGGAATCATAGATTCCATGAAAGAGAGAGGAATCCCGGTTGAGGTTCTTTTCATGGATGCAAGTGATCAGGTGCTCATCAAGAGATACAAGGAGACCAGACGTATTCATCCTATGAATGCCGCCGGAGACAGACTGGAGGATGGCATCGCCAAGGAGAGAGAAGTTCTTGCCGAGATCAAAAAGAAGGCAGACTATGTCATCGACTCTTCCAATCTCCTCACAAGAGAACTCAAGAAGGAGCTGGACACGATATTTGTCGAGAACAAGGAGTACAACTCTCTGATGGTCAATGTGATGAGCTTTGGCTTCAAGCACGGAATTCCGACAGATGCGGATCTTGTCTTTGATGTGAGATTCCTTCCAAACCCTTATTACATTGATGAGCTCAAGCACAAGACAGGTAATGATAAGGCTGTACAGGACTATGTTAAGAGCTTTCCTGCATGCGGAGAATTTGTTGACAAGCTCGTAGATATGCTCAACTTCCTGATACCGGGATATGTACAGGAGGGCAAGTATCAGCTGGTGGTTGCTATCGGATGCACCGGAGGCCAGCACAGAAGTGTAACTATCGCCAATGAACTATACGACAGATTAAAGGCATCCGGCGGTAACTACGGACTCAATCTGTCTCATAGGGACGTTAAACAGGCAAGGTGAGATATGTCTTTTTCCTCAGAGGTAAAAGAGGAACTCTCAAAGCGCATAGGTTCATCAAGGCATTGTCAGCTGGCTGAGATCTCGGCCATTGTCACCTGCATTGGTCATGTGGAGGCGGGAAAAGGCGGAGAAACAGTGCTTTACCTGCAGACAGATAACACCCAGGTGCTTAGAAAGTTCTTTACATTATTAAAAAAAGCATTTAATATAGTTACTAGCATTTTAGAGGGGATTCCCGATGTTAAGGTGGGAGGCCGAATCTACCGCCCAGTCCTTGATTCAGAGCATGGTGTGGAATCCGTTTTAAAGGCAATAAGACTGATAGATCAGAACGGAAATCTGCGAAATCCCGATGATGGCGTAAGCCAGATGGTCACCCGGAACTCCTGTTGCAAGAGGGCGTTTCTGAGGGACGCATTTTTGTGCATTGGATCAATAAGCGATCCCAATAAAGGCTATCATCTGGAGTACGTGTGCAGCAGTCCTGAACTGGCACAGCAGCTTGCCGAGATGACCCTGAGCTTTGACATCGAGGCCAGGACAGTACAACGCAAGAAGTACTATGTCCTCTATATAAAAGAGGGATCCGGTATTGTGGATCTTCTTAATATTATGGAGGCGCCGATCAGTCTGATGAATCTTGAGAATCTCAGAATTCTCAAGGAGATGAGAAACTCCATCAACAGAAAGGTCAACTGTGAGGTGGCCAATATCACCAAGACAGTTAATGCCGCTACCAAGCAGGTAGAGGACATAACCTATATAAGAGACCATTATGGTTTTAATAAGCTTCAGGAAGGTCTTAGAGAAATGGCTGAGGTCAGATTGGAACATCCTGATGCTACGTTGTTGGAACTTGGTAAATTTCTCGACCCGCCCGTAGGTAAGTCAGGAGTTAACCACAGGCTTCGCAAACTAAGCGAGCTGGCGGACAAGTTGAGAACTTAAGGAGGATATTATGATAACAAAATCTATCGAAATCAAGCTGCCCAGAGGACTTGAAGCAAGACCTGTTGCAGAACTTGTACAGCTTGCAAGCAAGTATGATAGCACAGTTCACATCGAGGCTCAGTCCAAGAAAGTGAACGCCAAGAGCATCATGGGAATGATGACACTTAACCTTGCTTCCGGAGAAGAAGTTACGGTTATTGCAGAGGGAAGTGATGAGGAGTCTGCTGTTGCAGATCTTGAGAAGTTCCTTCAGGGATCAGAGAAATAATCCTATAAATAAAAAAAGCCCTATAAAAGGGAGGATGCCAGGTAAGCTTCCTTACCTGGCATATTATGAAAAAGTTTTTTGTTTGGTATTGTCTTAACTCATCTGACAATATTATATTAACAAGCCAATATGTCTAAAAGATGATTTGAAGTAACTATTCTTTTAATTAATTGTAAACAAATTGTTAACGTCACGCGATCGGTATTATCACCTTCTGCGTGACGTTTTTTAATAGTAATTTAACAATTATTCGTTGAGAGTACGTGCGAAATAGTGATAAAATTATTGTGAGTACGCATCGCTATATTTAGCGATGTCTGGTTTGTATGTGCCATCATTTATGAGGGTAACATGAGTAAGCGTAAATTACTGATTAGCTTGTTTGTGATCATAATATGCGTCCTTTTAAACCTGCTGGGAAGGAATATTGCTTCTATGTTTTCCCTTCCTTTCTGGCTTGATTCTATTGGGACTATTGCTGCTGCAGTTACGCTGGGGCCTATTGCCGGTGCGTTCTGTGGCCTTCTTCTCAATGCGATAATATCTCTGCAGACTCCCGAATCCCTGCCATATATGATTGTTTCTATAGCTATAGGCTTATCTGTGGGATTCTTTTACCCAAGACGAAAGAAAAAAAGTGTATTCAAAGCTGTATCGACCATGGTATTGACAGGTGTTCTTGCAGCAGTCATCTCAACTCCGCTCAATATCCTTATGTATGAGGGCAATACAGGAAATGCATGGGGAGACACCTTCATGGATATGATCTCCACTGATATAAAGGTTCAGGTCATCAACACCTTTTTGGGTGAAGCATTTGTTGACATCCCGGATAAAGTGGTAAGTTTTTTGATAGCATTTGGGCTTATCAAACTTGTATCGCTTCTTAGCAAAGGGCACAGGGCAGCAGTCAAGGGCATGGGAGTTCTCCTGGCAATATCTGTTGCTGGTCCGCTTCTTTTGTTCCCTGTAAAAGCGCATGCCGTCGATTTTGGATCGGAATATACAGGAGACATCTATGATACAGACAGCGGTCTCGATTCTGTGGAAATAAACGCAGTGGCGCAGACAAAAGACGGTTACATGTGGGTTGGATCTTTCTCGGGTCTGTACAGATTTGACGGCTACAAGTTCAGATCTTTTGCCATTGATGAACGAATAAAGAACGTTATGGTCCTGTTTGTGGATTCAAAAGGAAGACTCTGGATAGGAACCAATGATACCGGCGTGGCCTGCTATGATGTGGAGACAGGAGATGTGGACTTCTACGATACTGAAAGGGGTCTTTCTTCGGATGCTATCAGGGCAATCTGCGAGGATTCTGAAGGCAATATCTATGTTGCTACGATCAAGCAGCTGTGCAAGATCGATCAGAATCACGAGATAGAGGTTTTTGAGGCAAAGAGCTTTTACGGTGTCAGCAAACTCAGTTCCAGCGGCGATACCGTGGCAGGCGTTAGAAGTGACGGAAGTCTCATGATATTCAGAGACAAAAAGATCATCTATGTTCTTGCCGGTAATTTCACGGATATAACCAAAGAGGAAGAGGGCAACTATGTAATAGGAACAAGTGGCAATGTTACCGGTAGGCTGTTTATTAAAGAAGGCATGACGGATATCATGTCAAAACATCTTTCCGGAAAGCTTACGTATTTTAATGACATCCTTTATTCCAAAGACTTCAGAGGATACTTTATAGCCTGTGAAAACGGACTTGGATTTATCTCGGATACAGGTGTTGTGACAGATCTTTCCACTTCTGATTTCAATACTTCCATTGTTGATATTTTCGTGGACTATCAGAATAACGTCTGGTTTGCATCAAATAAGCAGGGTATCAAGAAGTTTTCATGGAATCCGTTTGAAAACATTTATTCCAAGGCTCATCTGGAAAATGAAGTGGTCAACAGTGTTCTGGTAAAAGACGGAGTGCTCTATGTCGGAACAGGAACCGGCCTTAAGACAATCGACCTTAAGACCTTCTATTCAGTACCTATTCCGCACCCCGAGGTTCTGCGCGATGTCCGCATCAGGGGAGTTATGTGCGACAGCAACAATAACCTGTGGTTTAGCACATACGGACCTGCGGGTCTTGTCGTCATGCATCCGGATAAGACGATAAATTCCTACAACCGGAAATATGATGGCACCGAGGGCGAGAAGTACAGAGCGACTTATGAGCTTTCCGACGGGACTATTGCTGCGCTATCTACTACAGGTCTTAACTTTATAAAGAATGAACGTATCTTCAAAAAGCTTGGAGAAGATGATGGCATAACAACATCTGTCCTGTGCATTGCTGAGGAAGCCGATGGAACTATCTATGCGGGATCTGACGGCGGAGGTATCTTTGTCATCAGGAACTACAGGGTGGTAGATACAATAGGACCGGAAGATGGACTAAAATCTCAGGTTGTCATGAAGATCGTGCCATGCAGAGGCGGATATCTGTATGTAACGAGTAATGCCATTTATTATAACAACGGAGCCCAGATAAAGGCACTTAACTCATTCCCTTACAGCAACAACTATGATGTATTCATAGCTGAAAACAAGAAGGCATGGGTTCTTTCCAGTGCCGGAATTTTCGTGCTGGATGAAAGAGATCTTCTGGCCGATAAGGCTGATAATTACATGCTCCTTAACAGAACAAGGGGACTTGATACCTCTGTCACAGCGAATGGATTTTATTCGCTTAACGGAGACAACCTTTATCTTCCTTGTACAGACGGTGTCAGAAAGATTTCCATTTCCGATTATGATTCCTTTAGCAATGAGTATGAGATCAAAGTTTCGGAGATCATGGCAGGCGATGATGTGATCGAACCGGTGGACGGTGTGTACAATATTCCTGCGACTTCGGGACGTCTTGTCTTTGATGTGGCTGTGATGAACTACTCGCTCTCAAATCCTCTGCTCCACATATTCCTGGAGGGAGCCGACGATGAAGGTATCACCTGCTACCAGAAGAACATGCAGTCCCTGACATATACGAATCTGCCGTTTGGAGATTATAAGCTTCATGTTCAGGTGCTGGATACTGCAGGCAAGCAGGTTATCAGAGAAGAAGTGTTTAAGGTTACCAAGGAGTCCCAGCTCTATGAGCGCAGGTATTTCAAATTGTATCTGTTTGTGGTAGGCTTTTTGCTGGTGGCATATATTGGCTGGGCTATAGCATCGCTGGTACAGGACATGAACAATATCCAGAGACTGGAGCAGGAAGCAACCAAGGATCCTCTTACAGGTCTCTTGAACAAGAGGGGATCATCTGAGGCTCTCGGTGATGTGATAGGCAAGCATTCAGGCATTCTGGCCATACTGGACCTTGACAGTTTTAAACCTGTCAACGATATATATGGTCATGATATGGGTGATCGTATGCTCATCGATCTGGCCGAGCTTTTAAAACAGAGCTCCGACAGTAAGGATATTCTGTGCAGAATAGGCGGAGATGAGTTCCTGGCATTTTACACCGACACCACACATGATCAGATGAAGGAAAAGACAAAGTTCATAAATGAGGAAATTCTAAAGAGAGCCAAGAAGCACATGGGCGACGACATGAGCATTCCTTTGGGTGTATCTGTCGGGGCTGTAACTGTTCTTGCGGGAGAGGATACTGAGTATGAGGCGCTCTTCAGGAAGGCCGACAGGGCGCTGTACTCTGTTAAAAATTCCGGCAAGCATGACTGCAGGCTCTATGAAGAGATTGTTGCCAATGTCGATTCTGATGAGGCCAATATTACCGGAATTACAGAGCTGAGGGCAATCCTCGGTGAGAGAGGCAAGTCAGATAAACCATACAGGGTTGAGCGTGAGAGGATGCAGGATATCTACAGGCTTCTTGTCAGATTCGGTGACAACGATGTGGTGAATTCATCTCTTGTTCACTTTACAATAACCGGTAACGGTGAAGAACAGGTGACTCCTGAGATAATGGAACTCTTCCTGAATACGCTCAAAGAGAACCTGCGGAACGTCGACGTGTACGGCAACGACAGTGGCAACAGAGTTATCGTGCTGCTTACTGATGTTGATCTCAATACTGCAGTTAAGATTGCTGACAGAATAATTAATAAGTGGAACGCACAGCCAAAGAGTGAAGGCTATGTGATCACTTACGAGAAGGAGACACTTTAAATTGCTTAAAACAGTGGCATTTGTCCTGGGCGAAGATGAAGCTGCGGACGAGAGTATGCTTAAAGCTGTAAAAGAAACAGCGGCCTATATTGAAGATAACGGATACGAGGTTATAGTGGCAGATGGAAAGGATCCGCTGCCACTTTCCATGTCCGAAAACCCGGGAGAGGTGCTGGTTTTGACTGACAGTACTGTCAGGGCAAAAGAGCTGATGGATGCCGGTTACTACTGCGTCGGACTTCAGCATGGCAGGAATGCCGATAAGTCTTTTTCCGGAGTTAAATATGTATTCACGGACATAGCGGAAGTGGATATGGATTCTTTTGTAAAGGTTTACCAGAGATACTCCGGAGAGCCCTGGGAAATCCTTCAAACAGAGAGGCTCATCATCAGGGAGACAACAGTTGATGATGTGGATGAGTTTTACAAGATCTATGCCGATCCGAGCATGACCAGGTATATGGAGGGACTTTTTGATAATCCCGATGACGAGAAAAGATATCAGAAGGATTACATCGAAAAGGTCTATGGCCTGATGGGCTTTGGAGTGTGGACTCTTGTAAGAAAAGAGGATATGAGAGTTATAGGCAGGGCAGGATATTCTGTAAGAAACGGCTTTGATGAGCCTGAGCTTGGATTCCTTGTGGGGACAGAGTTTCAGAGACAGGGATACTGTATGGAAGCCCTCAGAGCTATACTGGACTACGGAAGGAATATGCTGTTGTTTGACAGGGTGCAGACCCTGGTAAAGGCCGAGAACGCCGTATCCATCCACGTCTGCGAAAAACTCGGATTTAAGAAGGTCGATGAAGTTGACGTCGAGGAGCACATCTACGGCGACGAATACAACGGCGGCAAGAGAGTTTCTGTTGGCGGTTCAAAGTTTGGAAAGTATGTGAGAATGATATTTTTATGGTAATTTTTAGCTTAATCTTGTAAGATAGTAGCTGTAAACGTGAATAGATGGATAATAAGTAGAAGTGGTAGGAGAAAATGAACTCACTGGAAGTATTTAGTTTGATCGCAGGCCTGGTTGGAGGCCTGGCAATGTTCCTCTACGGAATGAATGTAATGAGTGGCGGACTCACCAAAGCCGCAGGCGGCAAGCTGGAAAGCGTGCTTGCTAAAGTGACTGAGCACAAGATAATAGCATATCTTTTTGGTGTCGGCGTTACGGCGCTGGTTCAGTCTTCATCAGCATCTACCGTAATGGTAGTTGGTCTTGTTAATTCCGGAATAATGACTCTTAAGCAGGCAGTCAATGTTATTCTCGGTGCCAATCTTGGTACAACATTTACTGCATGGCTTCTTTCATTAAACGCAATCAGCAGTGACAACTTTATCATCAATCTGTTAAAGCCCAAGTCCTTTACGCCGTTTTTGGCGCTTATTGGTATAGCTCTTTACATGTTCTCCAAGAATGACAAAAAGAAAAATATCGGAACAATCCTTCTTGGATTTTCTGTTTTAATGTTCGGAATGAGTACGATGTCTGACGCGGTTTCACCTCTTAAGGACGTGGACAGCTTCAAGGCGGTTCTGACAACTTTCAGCAATCCGATAATAGGCTTTCTTGTTGGTATCATCTTTACAATGGTGATCCAGAGTTCAGCCGGAACCATCGGTGTACTGCAGGCGCTGTCTCTTTCCGTCAAGGTCAAGTACAGCATGGCGATACCTGTTGTAGTAGGTGCCGAGGTGGGTACTTGTATCACAGCTATTCTCTCATCTCTTGGTGCCAACAAGAACGGTAAGAGAACAGCTCTTATGCATCTGTATTTCAACCTTATCAAGGCTACAACCTTTATGATCCTGTTCTATCTGATCCATTCTATCGTGAACTTCGCATTCATGGACAACGATATAGGAATGGTTGGAATCGCAGGAATCCATACACTTGTTAACCTTGTGGCAACTCCGCTTATGCTGCCTTTCTCAGGGCTTCTTGTGAATATGGCACTGAAGACTATTCCTATCGACGACAAGGAAAAGAAGGAGCAGGAGGAGCAGGAAGGCATCCGTACATTGGATCCTCGTTTCCTTTCAAACCCGCCTTTTGCTCTTGAGCAGGCCAGAAACGCTGCAATTGCCATGGCCAATATGAGTAAGAATGCTCTTTACGAAGCTATTGATCTTATCGAGAATTTCGATGAAGAGAAGGCTGCAGATGTCGATTACCTTGAGAGAAAGGTTGATACATACGAGGATCAGCTGGGTACTTACCTTATGCAGATCAATGCGCACCACCTTGGTGTCAAGGACTCCCATACTCTGTCGGTTCTTTTGCACTGCATCACTGACTATGAACGTATCAGTGACCACGCTCTCAACATCATGCAGAAGGCAAGAGGCATGAGCGAGAGTAAGAGAGAGTTTACTCCCAAAGCTAAGTCTGAGATGGAGATATTCTCCAATGCGGTAAAAGAGATCGTTGATCTGTCCATAAAGGCGTTTGAAGATCAGGATGTGACTCTTGCCAAGATGATCGAACCTCTTGAAGAGACCATAGACGGAATCAATATGGAGGTTAAGAGAAGACATATCAGAAGACTTCGCAAAGGCAAGTGCACCATCGAGCAGGGCTTTGACCTCTCTGATATCAGCACAGACTTTGAGCGTATCGCCGATCACTGCAGTAATATCGCAGTTGGTCTTATTGAGGTCGATGAGGACGCTTACGATGCACACGAGTACATTGAGCACCTCAAGGCCGACAAGGGAGAAGAATTCGAGAAGGCAGTTGACTTCTATCAGAGAAAGTATCTGCTGCCGGCTGTTAAGTTCTAAATATTTTTACCGGGGAAAAACGTGTTATGAACATTAGAAAGCTGAACAGGCTTGACACATTAATAGAGAAACAGAGAGAAGCAGGCGCACTTCAGGGCGCCAAGATAATTGTTGAACATAAGGGCAAAAGAGTTTACGAAAACCACTACGAACCTGACAGAGAGGACAGCATCTACAAGATATTCAGCATGACCAAGCCCGTCACTGCACTGGCAGCCATGATCCTGTATGAGCGCGGAGACCTGGATCTTATGAGCAGGGTTTCGGATTATCTTCCGGCATATGAGAAGGTAAATGTGGTTTCATCCGAAGGTATCAGAAAGGCGCAGAACCCTATTACCGTCAAAGATCTTTTGAATATGACATCCGGTATCGTTATGCCGGGAGACTTTGGCGAAGCCGAGAGACTCATGGCCAAGATTGTCAAAGAGGCCAGGGCTCAGAGGGAATCAGGAATTTTAAAGAGCAATGTCGATATCTGCAACAAGCTTGCAGAGGCGGGAGTTGCTTTTGAACCCGGAGAGTACTTCAGATACGGATATTCAGCTGATATTCTGGGCGGAATAATTGAGGTTATAACTGGCAAGAGCCTGTCTGAGTTTTTCAAAAAAGAAATCTTCACTCCCCTGAACATGGAAGACACCGGATTCAAGATCGATGAGGGAAAAGAGTTCAGGGCAGCAGTTCTTTACAGAAGAGATAAAAACGGCAAAGTAGTCAGGGCCGAGGACGATGTAAGAAGGCGCATGCAGATGGAGAACCCGTCAAGGGATCCGTGGTTTGAGAGAGGCGGAGCAGGTCTTTATTCTACTGCGGCAGATTATGCCCACTTTGCACAGATGCTTTTGAACAAGGGATCCTACCACGGCAAGGAACTCATAGGCAGGAGAACCTTTGAATTCATGACATCTCCGCAGCTGAGTGCCCAGCAGCGCACAACGCTTGATTTTGAGTCATGTATCGGATATGACTACGGCAATTTTTTCAGGATCCTCACTGATCCGGCTAAGGCAGTCTCCAATGGCAGTATTGGAGAGTTTGGCTGGGATGGAATGGGCGGAACATACTTCTTTGTTGACCCGAATGAGGAACTTATATTTATATACATGCAGCAGATTGAGGGAGGCTGTGACTACAGCTTCATAAGAGGCCTCAAGCAGATAGTATACGGTGCATGTTGACGGAGTTTTAAAATGGAATTTGAATATATAGAAAAGAAAGAGCAGGGTAAGTTCATCAATCGCTACGATGTGCATTACAAGATGGTGGACGGCAATGAGAAGGTCTATGAGATGATAAGCAGAAACCCTGATCTTAAGAGCTTTGAAGACCTTCAGAACGGCAAGGAGGATGCAGTCGCCATCATCATGCATGATGAGTCCGGCGAGAAGATCCTCATTAACAGAGAATTCAGAATGGCTACAGGTCGCTGGGTATACAACTTCCCTGCCGGTCTTATAGATCCCGGTGAAACACCGGAACAGGCGGCCAGGAGAGAACTCAAGGAAGAGACCGGGCTTGATATTTTGAGAATTGACCAGTGGTGGGGACCGTGCTACAGCGCTATCGGGTTTTCGAATGAGCGAAATGCCTGCTGTGTAGGAGTTGCCGGAGGTGCTTTTTCTGAGAGCACATCCTATCAGGAGGAGATAGAACCCCGCTGGTACACCAAGAGCGAGGTAAAAGAGCTTCTCTCAAAAGAGCCTTTTGCCGTAAGGACTCAGGCATATTGTTACTGTTGGATCAATGGGTAAAAGAATGGGTAATATCGGAGAAGAATTAAAGAGAGGAATCTCGGGTCTTAACATCTGCGAGGAATGCGGAGGGTTCTGTACCGAGAATGTGCCCCTTATGGAGGGGCTTCCTGTCAATGCCCAGGTGAGCCTGATGGAGCACTCCATCCATGAGAATCTCAAGAAGAACAGTTATCTCTTCAGAGAGGGTGAACCGGTTGATTCAATATGTATTATCCGTAAAGGAAGAGTCAAGCTCTGCAGATATGATTCTCTCGGAAGAGAGCAGATCGTAACAATTCTTGCAGACCATGATATCATCTGGGAAGGCATGTTTTTGGACGGCAGTATTTATCCCTATTCTGCTGTCTGCCTCACCAACGCTTCCATCTGCCTGATACACAGGGATGATTTCATAAAGGTTGTCAATGATCCCCATGCAGCCATGAACACCATAATACTTCTCAGTAAGAAATTGCATGATGCCAATGAGAGAAACATGCTTCTTTCTACCAAGGACCCTATGGCTAGGCTGGCGGGATTTCTTTTATACAGAGTCGACAGAAGTATCGACGACGATGTTGTGTTAAAGCTCGATGATATCGCAGCCAGCGTGAGTCTCAGAACCGAGACCGTTTCAAGAAAGCTTCGCGAAATGGAGAGGGAGGGCCTTATAGAGAGGCTCGGACACGCCAGGATCAGAGTGCTGGACCGCGACAGTCTTAAGGAGATATACGTTTCTCAGTAAGGGGGCGTTTCTATGACATATTTCACCTGCTTTTTCCTCGATAACGAAAAAGACATTATTGTAAGCCTGTACAAAGATTTGGACAGGCTTATGTTTGTGCTTTCAACACCCAATCACGGAACGGGAAACCTTATAAGGAATCTGGCTCAGACCTGCTGCCTTCCTCTTTCGCAGAACAAGGACGGAATGCTGGAGATAAGAGGTGAAGTTCCGTGCTTTGTGGATGCGGACAATAAAGAGTGCTATATCTTCAGCCTGGGAGATATTGAAGTGGCATATATCTATCAGGACGGAACGGTTGAGACAAAGGCTTCAATCCCCGCTATTGCCAAGACCCTCATGAGTCAGACCAAGGAGCCGGACTTTGACCTTAAGAAAACGGTCTTTAAGACTCATATCAGAAAAGAGCTTAAGTTTGCCGGTGACCTTCATACCCATATGAACGGTAATCTCTCCGGCGATATTCTTATTGCGCTTGGAATTGCGCATCAGATACGATACCCGCTTTACTATGTCAAAAAACTGCAGCTCGGCCTTACAAATGCCCAGTGGGAAAAGGTTCTTGCCCAGCGCAAAAAGGTTGCCTGGCAGTGGACTTCATCAGACTTAAAGGGCAAGTATCTGGACAGAAAGATCGATGACAATACCTTTATCAACTTCGCAGACCTTATCCTTAATAACCTTGATAATGCGGAGATGAACATCGTCAAGATCCGCGGTTCGCTTGCTGTCATCAAGGACGGACAGGCAGTGTTTACAAATCTGGAGAAGGTTTATCTCTATCGGTATGTCTTTTGCAAAGGCAAGGAAAGTGAGGAGAAGATTGAACTTACCGGAATCGATCAGATCCCGGATGAGGATGTAAAAAGACATCTTAAGCAGATGCTCCGCGACAGGGAGAACCCGGATTATTGCGGAAATACCATCTTCCAGGACAAGCTTCTGTGGATAGCAAGGAATTACAAGAAGCAGGGCGTGTGCTATGCAGAGATCAGTGACACCACCCTTGTTAAGAAATATGAATCCATCGAGATGCTTCGCCAGGTCCATGACGTTATGCCCAGGATATACCAGGAGACCGGCGTCATGATCAGGTTCCTGGCTGCCATCAGGAGGATTCCTCTCACCATCGTAAAAGATGCTGTAACTCCCGCAAATTATCTGGAACAGAATCTTGAGGTTTTAAAGGCTACGGCTCTTGATCCCTATGTTGCGGGATGTGATTTTGTCGGAGAGGAGATAAACGATATCATCACTCTTAAGCCGGCATTTAAGGAGATTGTTAAGATTGCCGCCAAGGATCCCAGCTTTGTCATAAGAGTCCATGCCGGTGAGAATGACAGCTTAAGAGACAACATTGCGCACAGCATAGCCTGCGTACGGGATTGTCTGGCGCCGGGGCAGCAGATTCCGAGAATGAGGCTTGGACACGGACTTTATACTTACAGCCCAAGGTCCCAAAAAGGAAAAGAAGTTCTGGCCCAGCTCAAGGAAAACAAGGTGGTGCTGGAGTTCCAGATATCCAGTAATGTAAGGTTGAATAATTTAAATTCTCTTAAGGACCATCCTCTCAAACAATATCTGAAGCAGGGAATATGGTGTGTGCAGGGAACAGACGGCGCTGCACTCTACGGCACATCTTCCATAGATGAGGAGCTCTCACTAAAGACTATGCTTGGACTGACGGATGCAGAGCTGAAGCTTATGAAGGATGCCGAGACAGCCATCATAAAGTCCAGTCAGGATGCATACTCACAGAAGAAAGAAGCCTTTAACAGACTTCTTAAGGGAAGGGACATGGAAGAAGTCCTTCTTGAAAAGATGCAGAAGGTAAAGATCTCCGGAGGACTTTCCAGCGGCGAAGTAAGACTTGATTCCAACAGGGAATTCAAGGACAGGATCAGTGATATCACCTGGGACAGATTCCCGGTTGTATTATTGGGTGGAAGCTTCAACACAGAGAATCGCGCGACGAGAATTACGGAGGCAGGCAAAAAAGAGCTTGATGCCCTTCTTAGGTTTTTGAACCCGGATGAAGTGTGCTTTGTGATCGGTCACAAGGTATCCGGGTATGAGAAATATCTCTTGGACCACAACAAGAAAGGATTCAGGATATACGCAGTTGTTCCGGCTCTTGTGACCGGGCAGGAGAGGGATAAGCTCATGTCCTATCCTGTTCAGATAAGAGTGTCAACGGAATCTCAGGGAATGGGAATCTACAAGAGTTTTAACTACGAGATATTTGAGAGACGCCCATCCATGGTAGTTGCCTTTGACGGCAACAGCGCCGCGGGAAACCTTATTCAGGAAGCTCGTAACGGCAAGGGCAAATCAGCAATCCTTGTCTGGAGCCATTCCAAAAATCTGCGCTCCAAGGCCAGCACCCTGGGCGGATATGTATTTACTTTCGACGAACAGATGGGCCTTGTCCCCCGCATCAAACAACTTCAGAAAGGAGTCAGCGGGGAGGGTGATGTGACTTACACTTAAATCAAAAATGAGGTGACGATTGATGATCGCCACCTCATTTTTTATGCCCCTAACGAGTGTTAAGTAATTTTTTCAATTCCCGGGTCTCTCTCTCAACTTCCTTTTTCATAAAATAGACATTTCTGCGATGAAGTGCTTTTGCGTGAAGCTTCTCTTTGAGCAGGTCTATTTCGTACTGTGCCAAACCCTTCATTTCTCCCATTTTTGATACCTCCTGTCAGTGTTTGTTAAACACCCCCTCACGAGTTCTCAAGATAAGTGTAAATGCAGTATGTGATAAAAATGAGTTTATTTTCTGAAATTTCTATTAATTTTATCAAATGTGAACACACATTAAATATTTGTAACATTTTATAATTTTTGATTTTTGCTGATTATATTTATACACATTTCACCACAGTTGTGATAAAGTAAGAGTGCTGAAGTGCTACTGCTTTCTATGCAGATATTCCAAGGCACTAATCTCCAACAGAAAGGTGGTGGTTTTTAATGAAGTCTGATTCACATTTATGTAGCAGTGATTCTGCTCCCGGTCGAAGTACCATAAAAACCACATACAAAGGAGATTACCATGGAAAAAGAAGAAGAAAAGACTCTCGTTGAAACACTTCAGGAACTTCTGTCATCCAGGCAATACACCCTGCTTCGCCAGACCATCTCGGAGATGAACACAGTAGATATCGCTGCTGCAATGAGTGAGATGGCAGACGAGGATTCTCTTAAGATGTTCAGAATCCTCCCCAAGGATATGGCTGCAGATGTTTTTGCCGATCTGGAAATGGACGTACAGCAGTACATTATTCAGTCCATGTCAGACCGAGAAGCTTCCAACATAATTGAAAATCTGATGGCCGATGATGCTACAGACCTGCTGGAGGAAATGCCTGCCAGCGTTGTTAAGCGTATCCTGGCCAATGCAAGCCCTGAGACAAGGGCCGATATCAATCACCTGCTTCGCTACCCTGAGGATTCAGCCGGATCCATCATGACTGTGGAGTACGTTGACCTGCGTGAAGACATGACTGTCGGCGAGGCAATAGAGAGGATCAGGAAAAAGGGCGTTGATTCGGAGACCATAAACATCTGCTACGTAGTTACCAAGCAGAAGATCCTGGTAGGTACTGTTGCCCTCAGATACCTGCTTATCATGAAGCCCGATGATATCATCGGAGACATCATGAACACCAATGTCATCAGCATCAATACTATGACCGACCAGGAAGAAGCAGCGCGTATGTTCCAGAAATACGGCTTCACTGCAATGCCTGTTGTAGACAATGAGTCCCGTATGGTCGGAATCATCACCATCGATGACGTAGTGGACATCCTGGAAGAAGAGGCTACCGAGGATATCGAGAAGATGGCAGCTATCGTGCCATCCGACAAGCCCTATCCCAAGGTTGGTATATTTGAAACTTACAAAAACAGAATACCGTGGCTGCTGTTCCTCATGATCAGTGCCACATTTACGGGTGCTATTATCACAGGCTTTGAAGATGCACTCTCAGCCTATGTTGTACTTACAGCTTACATTCCGATGCTGATGGATACCGGAGGAAATGCCGGTTCCCAGGCAAGCGTTTCCATCATCCGTGGTCTTTCACTAAAAGAGATTGAGTTTGAAGACCTCTTCAAGATCATCTGGAAGGAAATAAGAGTAGCTGTGCTGTGTGGCTTAACACTGGCAATAGCAAATTTTGCCAAGCTCCTTCTGCTTGATAGAGTATCAATTCTCGTGGCTGCAGTAATCTGCCTGACTCTGCTCTTTGTAGTGCTCATCGCCAAACTGGTGGGTTGCTGTCTTCCTATGCTGGCATCCAAGATCGGCTTTGACCCGGCTGTTATGGCCAGCCCGTTTATCACAACAATAGTCGATGCGCTTTCACTTCTGGTTTACTTCAACATCGCAACCAGAATGCTGCATCTGGTAGCTTGAGAAAAAGAATTACCTCCGGAATCTGATATATTGCAGATCCGGAGGTTTTATTTTGGGTAAAAGAGATAACAACAATCATATTAGGTCAATAATAGCCCGGTCTATTGTGAACGGTTGGTTGTCAAAAGTATTAAAATATTATAACAACGTGCGAGAAAACCCCTTCCGATGAAATTGGTTGTGGGATGAATCGCACTAGCTTTTCTTTTTGTATTTCTCGGTCTTAATGTATTTGCGTTTGTGTTCTTCTGTTCGTTGTTCTTCAATGTATTTCTTAACAGTATCAAGAGAAACGCTTCCGGTAGTTGCACAAAAGTAACTTGCGCTCCAGAAGGGTGAATCTCCACAGAGGTATTTCTCAACGTGTGTTCTATATGTATTCTTTACTTCCTTTGACAATTGTGATTTTAACGAGTTGATGAGCTTTACAGGAGCCACATCAGGTGGCATGGAGATCAGAAGATGCATGTGATCGACATCTGTCTCTGCTGAAATGAGTTCACTGTTCATGCGTCCGCAGAGGTAAGCTGCATAATTCTTCATGAAATCACCAATCTCATCCGTGATCACTTTCTTTCTGTATTTAGTTACGAAAATCACATGGTAAGTGAGTTTGTATACTGAATGTGAGCCTCTTCTGTACTCGTTCAGGATATCTGATTCTACTATTGATTTCTGCATAAATTTACTCCGTAGCTAAAGAGAACATGTGTTTGCTTATTTCTTAAAAGTGTGCTATAATACTAAATATAGAATACTAATGAGGAATTTTCAACCGTGTACAGAACAAGGCAATACAGGATAAGCAACAACCACATACTCTATGACTACTGCAGGGATATCTGCAGAGCATCAGCTGTTCTGTACAACAGGGCAAATTTCATCTTAAGGCAGTATTCGTCTGCAGTAGATTCAATGGCCTTGTTCAAGCCTCTTTTCCCAAATCAGATGATGGTTTACAGGCTCGTAAGGGATAGCCTATGGGGGACTAAATATCTTGGTGACAGCAAGTGGCTCTCATATAATGCCCTTGATCATCTGCTAAAGGTTACAAGGGATAAGGCATACTATGCCCTTCCGTCACAGGCTAATCAGCAGATATTGAAACTCCTTCTCAGGGACTATAAGTCATTCTTTGAAGCGGTAAAAGCATATGGGAGAAATCCTGTAGCTTTCACAGGCCGTCCAAAGATGCCGGGATATATGTCACAGGGCTCATTCAAGACAGCTGTTCTGACTAATCAGATATGCAGGATCAAGGATGGGTATCTTAAGTTTCCCGGTACAAAGGATCAGCTGTCTCTTGGCCAGCTCTCGGAAGAAGTGTGCCTTAAGGAAGTACGTATAAAGCCCGGCGGAAACAGCTTTGTCCTGGATGTGGTCCTTTCGGTCCCTGACAAGGGGATAATCCCTATGGCCGATAAGGATATCCTCTCTGGCCTTTCAGGTATATCAGACTTGAAAGGTATTAGAGTAATGGCAATCGATCCCGGAACAGACAATATCGCCGCTGTAGCAAACACTTTTGGTGCAAGGCCATTTGTGATAAAGGGAGGGGTGATCAAGTCGATCAACCAGCTTTACAACAAGGAGATGAAAAGACTCTCTTCCTGTGCCATGACATGTAACAAGAGGTACAGGACAAGAAAGATGAATGCTCTTACCGAGAAGAGGAACAGAAGGATAAAGGATCAGTTCCATAAGGTGAGCAGACAGCTTGCAGACTATGCAAGGGATAACCATGTCGACGTTGTTGTGATGGGGCATAATACATACCAGAAACAGGAGATAGGTATAGGACATGTCAATAACCAGAACTTTGTGCAGATACCAATGCTGATATTTGCAGACATGCTCAGATACAAACTTGCTGAATATGGTATAA
>NZ_ATVT01000017.1 GCF_000420865.1 Butyrivibrio sp. XPD2006 | reverse complement strand
GGTTACAAATTTACTGGATGGTATAAGGATGGATCAATTATTACTGAGCAGCCAGTCCTTACAGATACCCTTGCACAGTCAAAGATAGATTCAGTAGATGGAATCTACCAGGAGACAATCTTTGTTGCAAAATTTGAACCAGATCCTGATCAGAAGTACAAGGCTAAGTACGAATCTGAGGATGTAGCAAAGGGAACAGTAGATCCTACAGAAGATGCAGGGTTCAGCCAGAAGCTTGGAACAGCAAACGTAAATGGATCTAAAGCAACACCAAAGAAGGGATTCAAGGTTCTTGGATGGTATAAGGACGATACAAACATTACTACAGAACCAACACTTACAGCAGACCTTGCAAAGGCAAACGTTACTAAGGAAGGAACTCTTTATCAGGAGACTACCTTCACAGCTAAGTTTGTTGAGGACGACGGTCAGAAGTACAACGTAGTATACACAGCCCTTGCCGGAGGCGGTGCTAGTCCTTCCGACAACACAGGACTTCAGATTACAAAGACTACCGGAGTAACAGGTTCAGAAGCAACACCAGAGCCTGGATATATCCTGGATGGTTGGTATAAGAAGAACGGCGAAGAATTAGAACTTGTAACTAATGATGCTGTACTTACTTCTACAAAGGCAATTGAGTACCTCAACAAGGATCCTGAAACAGAAAATGGCATTGTTTGCTACCAGGATACAAACTTTGTTGCTAAGTTCATTCCAGATCCTGACGCTAAGTACACAGTAACTTATAAGTCAGAAAATACAGCGAAGGGTGGTGTAAATCCTACAGAGAACGTTGATATTCAGAAGCTTGGTACAGTTGGAATAACAGGATCAGCAGCAACAGCAGAGCCTGGTTACATGTTTAACGGCTGGTACAAGGATGATGATAAGATCAGTGGAGATGCTTTACTGGATGTTGCCACAGTAATTGACAAACTTAATACTGACGAAGATGAACTTTATGATGACACAACCTTTGAGGCAAGATTTATTCCTGACCCTAATAAGACATATACTGTTAAGTATGAGTCTTCAAACGGAACAATGGGAACTGTTACACCTGAAGAGAATGCTGACATTCAGGTACTTGGAACAGTTGGAGTAACAGGATCAGAGGCAAAGGCTGAGACAGGATATAAGTTCACCGGTTGGTTTAAGGATGGCGATAAGGTAAGTGGTGATTCAGGGCTTACTTCAGCTGTAGCTATTGATAAGCTGAATAGAGATGGAGCTCTTTATGCTAATACTACTTACACAGCTACCTTTGAGGTAGATGAAAGCCAGAAGCAGACTGTAAAGTATACAGTTAAGCACATGGTAGCAGGTGTTGAGCAGGAGGCAGATACCAAGACTTATTCAAAAGAGATCTGGATAAATGCTGATGATGTAATAAAAATCGAAGAAGGATCTCTCAAGCAGAATGAGTATAAGGGTTACAGATACGACAATAAGACTCCTGCAACTGCAACAGAAGGTTCAACAGTTAAGTCCGGAACAGTTATAGAACTTAACTATGTGAAGGACGATTCACAGAATAAGACAGTAGAGTACACTGTTCAGTATGATGTGGATGGAACTATTGATGCAGCACTCAGTACAAACTACTCAAGAACAGTTTGGGTAAATGATGATGATACAATCGAAGTAGAGGCTGGAAGTCTTGAAGAGAAGACATTCACTGGCTACAAGTTCGATTCTATCGATCCTGCAGGCGTAAGAGAGGGAGATTTGGTTGAAACCGGAACAGTTATCACTCTTAAGTACGTCAAGGATACAACACAGACCAAGGATGTAGAATATACAGTTAACCATGTGGTTGAAGGAACTGTAATGGATACAGCAAGCTACAGCGGAACAGTTTGGGTAAATGATCCTAGTGAGATTGAAGTAACACAGGCAAGCCTTGCTGCTAAGGATTACGAAGGATACGAACTGATCGATGTAGTTGTAAACCAGCCTGCAGATGGTGAAGCTACAACAGAAGACATGGTTGCATCCGGAACAGTAGTTGACCTCATATATGGACCAAGGGCATATCAGGTTCGTTATGAGTACAGATTTGCAGGAACTGCAAGACCTGACGTATTACCAGCACTTCCTGAGCAGTTTGAGGTTAGATACAACCAGCAGTTTGATGTAATTGATGTTCCTACAATCGATGGTTACACACTTACATTCTGGGAAATGGAAAGAGATACTGAAAATGATACAGTGATCAGTCGTGTGATCGATGCATTTGAGAGATTCCTTGATATTATCACAGGAACAGTTCATTCAAGTGCAGCTAGCACAACAATGACAGCACCTGCATACAATGTAGTAATCTACACTGTAATCAGTCAGAATCCTGCACCTACACCTGGTCCTACAGATGATCCTGGAACACCAGGTACACCTACAACACCTGCAGCTCCCGCAGCACCTGCAGCTCCTGCACCAGCACCGGCTGCAGCAGTACTTGGAGCAACAAGAGAACCTGAAGCAGCAACTGACGGCGCAGCAGTTCTTGGCGCAAGACGTGGAAGAACAGAAGACGAAGCAAACAGCTCAGCAAGAGTATTTGCAATCGTAATCGCAGCTGCAGCAGCAATCGCAATGATGCTCACAGGTAAAAAGAAAGAGGAAGAAGACTAAGGCATAGGCCATTAGCTCTTTTCCCTAAACAAAATCAATAAGATGGCGGATAGTCGGTAAACCCCGGCTATCCGCCATTTCTTTTATCATCATATGCATTTCTTAACCAGATTCTCGTCCTTGATGGCCTCATCCAGAAGCCTGCCAAGGAATGAAGTGTATCCTTTTCCATAGGCTTTGGCAATGTTTAGAGTTGAAGGAGAAACTCTAAGGGATACGGTCTCTTTTCTACGTTGTTCCTGTTGGTGGAGCTTCTTGAATTCCTTAAGTTTCTCAGGCGTCATCACTGGACAGTCATCATCATGTGTAATTGGCATCTTTTCGGCTTTGAGAAGATCTTTTTTCTCTTCCTTTGAAAGCTTTGGGTTTAAATCCTTAATATTCATTTTTGCCATATAAATACCTCTCTTTCTCAGGCTTAGTTGCGCATCTGGCAGATATTATCCTAATGGTATTACCTTTGCGAATAGTAATAACGACAAAGATGATCTTGCCAATTGAACCTATTACATCATATCTTTCTTCGCCTAAATGCTCATCGTCATCACGAATTAAGGCATCAGGATCGAGAAAAACTTTGGCTGCTGTTTTAAATCTTATACCATGGGTAGCAAAGTTGTAGTTGTCTTTTTCGTCATCCCACTCGAAATCTACTGTGTCAAAATCAATAGTAAAGTGATTGTACATTATCCCCCCTTAATTATATCACAAAATTACATAATGCAATACAAAGTGTGTGCGTTTTGCATTTTTGATGTGTTATATGTGTCGGCACTTAAACTATCATAATAGAATTAGATGGCTAAGTCTTTAAGAAAAACAGTAGAAATACTTAAGGTTTGCTGAAGAATTCTTAAGATTTCCTTAAGGTGAAAATGAACCCCTTGACTCCGTCTCTGGGGACCAAAATGAAAAGACGCAGCCCCGAAGGACTGCGCCTAAATTCTTCACATGATTGTACTTATGGAACGAGAGTAGCGTTCTCTGAGTCGACTTGAGTAAAGAGCTCGTCGATAGTGTCGGAATTTAAACCAAGATTTTCAATACTATCTCTTATTTTGTGATCTGGAATATTACCTGACCGAGCTAAACGTATCATTTCAAGAGCCGCTTTTTCAGTCGCTTCTGTAGCAATAGTTTTATTATGAAGTTCTTCATTATAATCCCAATATGTCATGTCACGTACCTCTCCTCTATGTTTCTCAAAAAAGGTCTTTAGGATATTCTGATCAATGCAATCCTGAATGGCATGATTGATTGCTGCCTTGATTTCTTCCTCTTTATCGTCGGTATCTTTCGGAATCTCTTTAATATATTTTCTCACGAGCGATACGAAAATACTATAGCTTTTTAATGTGTTACATGCTTCCATGAGCTTCAGATTATTGCCCTCATTGATGTTAAGTACCGTAACTGTCAGTTCGATATCCGGTGTATCTGTCTGCTTTTCAAACTGTTCAGACAAACGATAGATCTTTTCTCCCAAAATGGTCCCCTGACTCCGTCCCTGGGGACTAAAATGAAAAGACGCAGCCCCGAAGGACTGCGCCTAAATTCTTCATATGATTGTACTTATGGAACAAGAGTAGCGTTCTCTGCATCGACTTGAGCAAAGAGTTCGTCGATAGTGCCATCGGATAGACCAAACCTTTTAATTCGTAGACGGGTCTTTTCCTTGGAAATTCCTTCTTCTTGATCAAAACGTATCATTTCAAGAGCTGCTTTTTCGGTCGCTTCTGTAGCAATAGTCTTATTATGAAGTTCTTCATTATAATCCCAATATGTCATGTCACGTACCTCTCCTCTATGTTTCTCAAAAAAGGCCTTTAGGATATTCTGATCAATGCAATCCTGAATGGCATGATTAATTGCTGCCTTGATTTCTTCCTCTTTATCGTCAGTATCTTTCGGTATCTCTTTAATATATTTTCTCACGAGGGCCACAAAAATGCTATAGCTTTTTAGCGTGTCACATGCCTCCATGAGTTTCAGATTATTGCCCTCATTGATGTTGAGTACCGTAACTGTCAGTTCGATATCCGGTGTATCTGTCTGCTTTTCAAACTGTTCAGACAGACGATAGATCTTTTCATCCGGAAGAGGTTCTGTACCGTTGTAGAAAACATAGAATTTCGGAGTGGGAATCTTCACAGGCTTAGAACTGTATAGGTCATCTTCCTGAGTTATCTTCTTCAGTAGTTTTGCAACATAGAACAGATCTCTTAGTGGCATGTTGGGGCATGGCGTTGACTGATGTTCGAATACATTGAGTTCGTAGTTGAAGATAAATGATACATCATTCTTCACCTTCAAGAATGTACTGTCACCGATTGTATTAATGGTGATGTCATCAGGGTTATCATGGTGAGAGCCGTTTATTGCATTGTATAGTGATAAAAGCTCTTTTTTATTGTTGAAGAGCATCCTGAAGACAGAGTCTTTATATTTAGGATTGCTTATGGAATTGGTTGGCAATTGTGAATCCTCCTTCTGTTGCCGTAATGATTTCCAACGTATGCGCATACCCGGAATGATAGATGGCAAAGTGCCATAGAATGTGCTAGAAAAGTAGCACGAGGAAGATATTACCACATCAAGCGGCAAGAAGTCTTTAAGATTTAATGAAGAATTCTTAAGATTTCCTTAAGGTGCATTCCAAAATGGTCCCCTGACTCCGTCCCTAGGGACCAAAATGAAAAGGCGCAGCCTCGAAGGACTGCGCCTAAATTCTTCATATGATTGTACTTATGGAACAAGAGTAGCGTTCTCTGCATCGATTTGAGCAAAGAGTTCGTCGATAGTGTCGGTATTTAAACCAAGATTTTCAAGACTCTCTCTTATTTTTTTATCTGGAATATTACCTCTCCTCTCTTCTTCCTCTTTATCGTCATTATCTTTCGGTATCTCTTTAATATATTTTTCTCACGAGGGCTACGAAAATGCTATAGCTTTTTAGTGTGTCTCAAACTTCCGTATTAAGGAAATAGAAACAAAATAAAGAAAAGATTAAAACATCATAAAGAAACATTTCTTTTGCAGCTTATGATGTTTTTTATGATAGGCCATTAAGTAGAATTTAATTAAGAATAACGCTTAAGATATTGGTGGCTTTGTGGATAAGGAGGTAGGAAATGAGACGATACAACAATATACCCCAGGCAGTTCGCAAAGGAATATTCTGTTTTATGGCAGGCTCTATGGTCTTTATGGCCAATGAGATCGTGGCTGAAGCGAAAGATGGCGACAACAACAGTCCATCTGAGTCAGAATCAGATAAATCTGAGGTAAATGCCCCCAGTGAAGATGCAGCATCTGAGGCAGCTGATCTGATTGACCTTCCTGAAGAACCCACTACCACTAAGTCGGAGACACAGGAGACTGAGACCGGAACCATAACCGAAACAGAAAACACATATGTCGAGAAGACCGATAATGCCGTTGCTGTAACAGAGGAAACGACCGTTGAGGTTGTTAATAACACTGAATCATTGACCAAAAATGAAGAAACGGCCACATCTACTACCGAAACTACAGAGTCTACTAATGACGATGGTACAGTAACGACCACAGTAACAACTACTACAACCGGAGAATACGTAGAAGATGTTTCTTCCACAGAGACAACTTCTGAGACGAATATTGCAACTTCTGATCAAAATGTTGCAGAAGAGATCGTATCTCAGGTAGAAGAAGCAGCAAAGAATAACACTGAGAATGAAGGAATCGAGCTTAAAGAAGTCAGCGAGCATTCCTTTATTGACAATGGACAGGAGGGCCAGGACCCGGTAGCTTTGACAAATGATCAGGCTGCCGAGCTTGCTAATGTCAGTGATGGTGCAGAGATAGTAGTTGAAACTACTAACGGTACATCAAACGTATCAATTAACGGCCAGGATGTTCAGCTTTCTGATGACCTTAAGGATATCATTGTTGATTCTGCAAAAGACAATGTTGTTCAGCAGTCAACAACTTATTCCATTGGTGACACACAGGTAAGTGAAGAAGATTTAAGCTCACTGAGCCAGGATGTTAAAGATGGGAATACTGAATTCACAGTTACTACGGATAACAACGGTACAAGCTTTACATATAATGACGCTGAAGGCAAGCCTCATTACGTGGAGGATGAGAATCTCCAAAATATTATAAGCAATGCTGCTGAAACTGTTTCGGAAAAAACAGAGACACAGACGCTTGAGGTCTTTGATAAAGAATTCGAAGGAGATAACGATCCGGAACTGGCCAAGAAAATAGAAGAACTCGAAAAGATCGGCTACACAGAATTTGAAACAGTTGATGGCACAGAAACATATAAAACCGGTGAACTGGTGGAAAAGAATTTTAAAACTCAGGCCGCTGCAGATGGAAGAAAGGCTGAACTCGACAATGATTCAGCTAACTATGCTAACGCCAGGGCTTACGAAAGCGAAAACACATATGTAGCAGATAAACATGACAAAACATATGACTCACCGGAAGATGCTGCAAGTGCCGAAAGTGATCTTAAAGAGAAAGGCTATACAAATTTCCATGTAGAGAAGAACGTTGCTGCATCAGAAGCTGAGGCACAAAATGTAAAGGAATACCTGGAAAGCGAAGGATTTAAAAATGTTGTTATTAACAAAAATGACGGAGTATACACAATATCTGCAACCGCGACTTATGAAAGCGATGTAACTGCAAATCAGAAAAAGGCAGAGCTTGAGGAAGCCGGTTATACGGTTAATATGAGCAGTACGTTAGTGGATACACAGAGTTTTTCGAAGACATATGACAACGCACAGGAAGCGACAAATAAATATAACCAACTTATAAAAGATGGATATACGAATCCTAAGCATGAAGTTATCGAGTTAGTGTCTGCACAGGAAAAAGCTGAAGCGGCAAAAACTGATCTGTTAAAAAACGGCTTTGATATTATTACAATTACCAATAATAACGATGGAACATGCACAATAGAAGCCGAGGCTACCTTTGCCGATGAAAATACAGCAAATGAAAAAGTAGAGGCACTTAAAGATAACTATACTGTCCAGAAAGATCGTGTAGAGATTGTTAAGACAGGTGATTATTCTTCAGGAATATATACAACCCGGGATTTAGCTGAAGCGGCAGCAGCAAATTTGGATCCTAATGTTTACAGAAACGTCGAAGTTGTAGGAGTAACTACTACAACAGAAGGAACGGGGATTACAGAATTTGGAGAATTCGCTGTTACTACAACAGCTAATTATGACTACATTATAAATAATTGCAAACAAATAGAAGGCGAAGGCGGGGAAACCATATATTTAGAGGAAAAAGCTGACGGTACGAAGGTTTACTATAAAGTATCCACAGATACTGAAAAGTATACTATTCTTGCTGGAAGTGGTTATATGCATAATCATCAGGAAGGCGCTAATGTTATTGGTGGAGTGCACTACGCTGAGGGGTATAGCTATAATAGCTATTGGAACCCGGGGACTCCATATCCATTAGACGTGGATTTTGATGCATTCGAGGCAGAAAGGGATAGAATATTAGCAAAAGCAGAGACAAGTGGTATTATCAAACATAATGAAGGCGACCAATGGGGAGATATGAGGTATACAATCCATGACCCAGGTACTTACATTATCGATGATGCAGTAGAGGATAGAATGGCTTATGTTTATATAGCTACTGAAGATCCGGTAGAGATAGTCCTTCGCTCCAATACGGGATTTGTTTATTTACCAATAGCTACTTATCTTTCAACTTATCAAGCAGTTCCTTGGACCCACAATGACGGACCCATTAAATATGGCGAAAATATTCCACTTAACGTTACATTTGTTACGTCAAAATATGATGACAAACATGAAGATACAGTATTGATGAAACCTAATAATTTTATTGGGAATCTTTTGGCGACTGGATCAACAGTGAAAACTGGTGGCGGAAACTTCTGCGGTACAATAGTTTGCAAAGAAATTCAAAATTCGAGTACAACAGAGGGACATAAATATAAATATGGATATACAGCTTACCTGGTAAAAAGCTGTACTGTAGAACCTTCAGGTTATAAAGTAGTTGCTGATACTGTAACCAATAATTACAAGGTTAGCGTTAAAAAAGATGTAGAAGATTCCTACAAGGCAATTGTTTCCGGCACGTTATATGTCTATGAGTCAGAACTGGATGTAAGCAAGGAGGTTAATAAGCAGAGGTTAACCGCTGAGAAATTAGAAAAGTATTGGGAAGTATCTGCTGATACTATTGCCAAAAAGAAGATCTTGATTGCAAAACGGGATGTTACAACAACCATTAAGAAGGCAACTCTCACCAAGACAGATTACAGCATGACAAAGACTTCATTAGACAAGACATATGCGATCAAGATCAGCAGGTATTCAAAAAATAGTGAACGTGGTACCTGGACAGAGATAACAACCAAGGTGATCCCGCCGGAGACACCTGAGACACCGCCGGAAACACCCGAGACTCCACCTGAGACTCCTGAAACATCACCTGAGACTCCTGAAACACCTGATACACCTTCAACACCTGATGTACCAACAACACCGGGAGTACCGGTTATCATCATCGATGATGATACACCTCTCGCACAAGAAGTTGCTCAGGTTCTTGGCGCAAAGAGAACAGCACCTCAGCCTATGGTTTTAGGCGCAAGAAGAGGTAAGACCGGTGATTCCACCAGCAATCCTCTGATGGCAACACTTATGATCATGGGTGCATCTGCAACAGCTATGGGAGTGCTCGCATCTAAGAAAAAAAGAAAATAATTATTAAAAAAGGTTGTAATAGCTTTCGGGCTGTTACAATCTTTTTTGTTAATGAATACTTTAGAATTGGCCAGTCAGGTTCCGAAGACCTGATCTTTGAGCTTTTGGCCTGTCGGCGTTGAAGCTAGGCCTCCTTTTGCTGTTTCCTTTAGTGTATTTGGAAGAGCATCGCCGACTTCACGCATGGCATCCATGCATTCATCTGCCGGGATATGTGCCGGAATTCCGGCAAGTGCCATGTCTGCTGATGAAAAGGCAATCATAAGACTTGAAACATTTCGCTTGATGCAGGGAATCTCAACAAGACCTGCTACAGGGTCACATACAAGTCCCATCTGGTTGGAGATGGCCATGGCACAGGCATCTGAGCACTGCTGCGGTGTTCCGCCCATGACTTCCACAAGCGCTGCTGCAGCCATTGCGGAGGCGCTTCCGCACTCTGCCTGACATCCGCCCTGGGCGCCTGCAAGACTAGATCGGTTTGCAATCACCATGCCTACAGCTCCTGCAGTAAACATGGCCATCACAATGTCTTTTTCCGGAAAACCTCTGTCCTCGTAGAGGCTGACAAGGCATCCCGGGAGGACTCCGCAGCTTCCTGCTGTAGGCGCAGCCACAATCTTGCCCATTGAGGCGTTGCAGCCGGCAACCGCCAGGGCTCTGGATATTGCTTTACTCATGAAGGTTCCGCTGAGGCCTCCGTCAGCTCTTTTGACATACTCTGACATAAGGTGGCCTTCACCGCCTGTAAGACCGGAGGTGGAACGCTGGTCCGGGCGGGAGCCATCGATGACGGAATCTTTCATTATATTAAAGTTCATTTCCATCTGTTCATATAGTTCAAGGTCAGATTTCTCAAGGCTTTTTGCCTGGTCTTCCAGAACTAATTCGCTGATCTTTATATTGCGTTTAGTGGCCTCGCTTACAAGCTCTGCCATGGATTCGTATTTAAGCATTGTTCTTATACCCTTCTTATAAGGATTGCATTAGTGATATGTTCTATGCCGCGGATGTCGCTGATGAGCTCTTCCGGGGGATTGTTGTCTATTTCAATGGTCATTATGGCGTCTCCACCTTTTTCGCTCCGGGATAGGTGGAAGCCTGAGATATTTAGACTCTCATACTCCCAGTGCATCAGGTTTGTGACGTTTGCGATGACTCCTGGTGTATCTTTGTGCATGACAAGAATGGTGTTGGTGTCACCGCTAAATTCAACGTTAAGGCCATCTATGCGGTTTACAAGAATATTCCCGCCGCCTATGCTAGCACCCTGCATGGAACCTTCGCTGCCATCCTTCAGATAGTAGCGGATCAGAGCAGTATTGGGATGTGCGCCTTTGATGTTTTCAGTCTTGAAGGAATACTTGATGCCAAGACTGTCTGCTATTGTCAGGGCATCGCGAATCTCCGGGGAGTAGCTCTTATATCCCATGATTCCTGCAAGTAAGGCTTTGTCTGTGCCATGGCCCTTATAGGTTTGCGCAAAAGACCCGGATAGTGTTATCACAACTTCTTTTAAAGGGCGTTCATCAATAAGCTTGTTGACTACGCGGCCCAGGCGCACAGCACCTGCGGTATGTGAACTTGAAGGCCCGATCATTACAGGGCCGATGATATCAAAGATGTTCATGTGTATTGTACTCCGATAGTTTGGTAAGTGTTGTATTTATTATTATATCGCCTTTATGCAAAAGTTTTCACTTTTTGCAACACAAGGGAATAAATCAAAAAGTGATCATAAAATTTGTTATGAATTCTTTATTTTGTGTTTATTATCTTAATTATCCCTTTATCTTGTTAAGAATAGTTTAAGCTAAATCCGCAAAAATCGGGCATTCCTATGATAATTTGTATGATTGTATTCTTTGTATTATAAGATTATACAAGTAAGACCTGTTGTCGACCTAATAGGCGAAATAGCCTGGCAACATGACACGAGGTAATGCATATGAAAAGTAAGAATCACCACAAAGGAAACAAAGGATCCTTCATTATCAAAGTGGAGGATTGTCAGAGAGGAACCTGGCAGGGAAAAGTAGTTTGGGCTGACTATGAAACCACAGAGCACTTCAGAAGCGCTCTGGAATTGCTGCAACTGGTAGATGAAGCAATCAACGCAGCAAAGGGCAGCAGTTCTCTGAGTGAGGAGAGGACCAGAAGTAACTAAAAACTAAAGAAGCAACCGGCGCTTTGGCTGGATGTTTTCTCTAATCGCGAGGGGCCATGTGAGTCGGATCATACGGCCCCTTTTCTGTAAAAGCCCAAGGAAATTGTTTATTTGAAGGCTTAAAAAGGTTATAATTAACTATGATTATTGAATTCTTTCGAGGGAGATTGAAAAAAGAGGATATGAGCGAGACCAAGCAGATGCTTTTTGCCAGAAACCTGATCTGCGCTTGCATTGAGAGTGATGACAATGCGGATTATCAGGGACTTATATATCATCAGTATGCGGATAACCCTATTGCTTTTGACGGAATGATGGACTTCATGATGAAGCTTGAGGAACTCTTTGACGAGTGGGATTTCCCTCAGCGCGGACTGGCGCCCCGTGTTTTCAAGAAGGGCTCCAGAGACGATATCGGTTACAAGAAAAAGAAGCTCTCTGACAAGCTTCCCATCGAGGTAATTTCAGAGGCAAACGGCGTTCGCAACGTACAGAACAAGAAGGGCAAGCTCGGAACCTTCGTTATTCAGGTGGTTTACAGACAGGATGCCACCTGGCAGGGTCATGTGATCCACCAGGAGAAAAATGAGAAGATAGACTTTGTCAGTGCACTTGAGCTTATCAAGATCATGGACAGAGCGCTTAAAGCGTGATCAGGTGGTACTTTTTTGGAAAAGAAGAGTTTATTTAAAAAGATAATACTTGGAATACTAATAATGCTGGTGCTCTTGGTTGTCCTCGTTTTTGCGGCATTCAAGATATACACCGGCAATTATTATGCTGCGGATGAGACGGCTATCGCCGATCTGGCAAAAGACCTTACGGAGGAAGTCCACTCCTTCGAGGCCCCGGAGGGGACGGTGTTCCTTCCGCAAAACCAGGATTACAAGGCAGTTATAGTCTTTTACCCCGGAGCCAAGGTGGAGTACACGGCATATAGTGGCCTTATGTACAGATTAGCTGAGCGGGGGTACATATGTCTTTTGCCCAAAATGGCTGATAACGTGGCTCTCCTCAGTGTCAATGCTGTGGATACCTTAAAGGCAGCAAGGGCGCGGTATGAGGACCAGGAGTCCGTCGATGATCTTGAATGGTACATCGCAGGCCACTCCCTTGGCGGCGTCGCAGCTGCACGCTACCTCGTCGAAAATTGGTCCCTGGGGACGGAGTCAGGGGACCATTCTGCATTTAAGTTTAAGGGAATCATCCTGTGTGCTTCCTATCCGGTAGATTCGTTGGCGGATATGGATGTCAGGCTTTTGTCGATCCTTGGCAGCAACGACAAGGTCATTAAGATGGACAACTACGATGAGAGCAAGAAGAACTGGCCTGCAGATTCAACAGAGTACGTGATCGAGGGCGGTATCCACTCGTACTTCGGCAACTACGGGCTTCAGAATGGCGACGGCGAGCCGACTATCACGGCTGATCAGCAGCTTGATGAGACGGCGGAAGTCATAAGCGAATGGATAGATGGAAAGTGAGCTGATGTACCACTTTTACTTCATGATTTTACGGGGATTTAGATAGGAAATGTGCTAATATGGTACTATTCAGAGCCAAGCATAAATATTTAAAAATTCAGATATTGAGTTTACTCAAATAGATGAATTTTTAAATATTTATATTTGGCGGATATTCGCCAACTCGGAAATGCTTGCATTTTCGAGTCTTGGCTATGAATAGTATGACATTAGCACTTTTTTATTGGAGGTTTTCATGGATTTTAAGATTGTAGAGGTTTTTAACAGAAGCGTGACCATCGAGCTTGAGTCTGAGGCGGTTTTCAGGCAGCAGGCCGAGTTTGGCGTGTATATAAATGGGGAAAAGAGCCTTATGACTGATAAAAACGTTGTTTCGGTCATGGGTCTTTTACCCGATACAAAATATAAGATCGGCGTGGATGCAGGCGGAGAGCTGGTGGAAAAGGAGTTTGTGACCGGCCATGAGTCTGTACTGCTTGATGTGACGAAGTTTGGAGCAGTGGGAGATGGTAAGACAAGCGATACTGCTGCTATTCAGGCGGCTATCTGTGCGTGCCCCGCAGACGGAACCGTGTATCTGCCTGCAGGTCAGTATCTGACAACGCCGATTTTCCTTAAGTCTGACATGACCTTCTGGCTGGATGAAGGAGCTGTGCTTCTTGGAGAGACTGACAGGAAGAAATATCCGGTGCTTCCGGGCATGACAATGTCCACTGATGAGAAGGATGAGTATAATCTTGGCACCTGGGAGGGCAATCCTCTGGACAACTTTGCGTCGCTGGTTACTGCTATCGATGCTCAGAATCTGGATATCATCGGCCCCGGTACCATTGACGGAAATGCGCAGAACGCAGACTGGTGGAAGGATGCCAAGGTTAAGCGCATTGCATGGAGGCCCAAGACTCTTTTCCTGTGCAGATGCAGGAAGGTCAGGGTCCAGGGAGTGACAGTGCAGAACTCACCTTGCTGGACGGTTCATCCATATTATAGTGATGATCTTGCTTTCCTTAATCTGTATATTCACAATCCTTCGGATTCGCCCAATACTGACGGCCTTGATCCTGAGAGCTGCAGCAACGTAAGAGTGCTGGGAACCGTGATATCCGTTGGAGATGACTGTATGGCCATCAAGAGCGGCAAGTACTACATGGCGCTGAAGCACCACAAGGTTACCGAGAATGTTCAGATCCGCAACTGCAAATTTGAGAGAGGTCACGGCAGCGTGACTGTCGGCTCCGAGGCAGCAGGCGGCGTCAGGGATGTAAGGGTTTCACAGTGCGAATTTATAGGCACAGACAGGGGACTTCGCATCAAGACTAGACGCGGACGTGGCGAGAGAAGCGTTCTGGATGACATTTTATTTGAGAATATCATGATGGAAGGCGTTCACATGCCTTTCACTGTAAATATGTTTTATTTCTGCGATCCGGACGGACACAGCGACTATGTGCAGAACCAGGCTCCGGCGCCTGTTGACGAGATGACACCTGTGATCGGCAGCATTACCGGAAGACACATCAGCTGCACCGGTGTATCTTCCTGCGTTCTCTGTGCAGTTGGTCTGCCGGAGAGCCCCATTGGCAAGCTGTGCTTTGAGGACATCAAAGTGTCTTTTGCCCCGGAAGCGGAGCGCGTGCCTGAGAGGCCTGTAATGATGGACAACTTCGACGAAATGTCAGGCCGCAGCATCTATGCCAAGAATGTACGCGAGCTGGTGCTTTCGGATGTTGAGATTTCAGGCGCTGCCGATGGCGAGCCTGAGCTTGTCGGAGTCGAGAGGCAGAGTGTTTCAGGGCTTGAGTATGTGTGAAATGAGGAAATAGTATGCTGGAAATCAAAGTTGCAAAAAGTGGCGGAGATTACGCTGTAATACAGGAAGCAATAGATGCAGTTCCCTATGAAGAGAGCGCTGTGATAGAAGTCAGCGCAGGAGTATACAGGGAAAAGATATTTTGCGAGAAGGAAGATATTACGCTGGTTGGTGCAGGCATCGATGAGACAGTCATTGATTTTGATGACTATGCTAATGAAGTAATGCCGGATGGCAGTAAGCGCGGGACTTTCAGGACATATACAGCTTTCTTTGGCGGAAAAAAGGTGACTGTCAGGAACATGACTATCAAGAATTCAGCCGGAGATGGCAGAGTTGTGGGCCAGGCTGTGGCTGTTTATGCGGATGCCGATATATGCAGGTTTGAGAAGGTGAAGATGACCGGATGCAAGGATACTCTGTTTTGTGCGCCGCTTCCTGTGAGCGCAAGGCAGCAGAATGGCTTTATGGGGCCTCGCATGATGACTGAGAGACGCCTGACCAGGCAGTATTACAAGAACTGTGAGATCACCGGAGATGTGGACTTTATCTTTGGCGGCGCAGATGCAGTATTTGATGATTGTGTTATTACCTGCAATGACAGGATGTTTGGAAGAAGCGCAGGAAGCCGGGCTGGCGCGGGAAGCGCATCGGGCGTTGACAAAGACCAGATCGACATTTCGGAGCGCATCATAAATGGCTATATCACCGCTGCATGCGGACTTAAGGATAATATGGGATTTGTTTTCAGAAATTGCAGGATCTTCGGAGCGAAAGGCTGCGAGAAGGGTTCGGTCTTTCTGGGCAGACCCTGGAGAGAAGAGGCAAGGACTGTGTTCCTCGACTGCATAATGGATGAAAGCATAGCTCCTGAGCGTTTTTCAGGCTGGGGTGGCATCACCAAGGATGAGCCGGGCACATATTATGGCGAGTATGGCACAAGAGTTATATCAGATCCGCAGGCCGGTAGCGACAGCAGCCGGGAAGCATCCCTTGACCGCAAGAACCCCTGGGTCCGCGCCATAGATCATGCAACCGCCGCAGATATCTCCCGTCGCGCCGACGAAGTCGTTCTCGCCTGCACGGAGTGAGTCACCGGGGACGTTTCAGACTGACTCATTTTGAGTCACTGGGGACGTTTCAGTTCGACTCATTTTGAGTCACCGGGGACGTTTCATTTTGACTCATATTAAGGAATATTTCCTACACAATGCCTCTAAAATGGCAAATGCAGTGGATGTCAAAACGCCGGATAAGATGTTTTCTCCACTGCATCACTGAAAAAATACGGAATGCGTAGGAAAAATATGGAACTCTTCTACACTGCATTTCCGATATGATGGTATTTTCGTAGGAGCATCAGCACAGATTCAAGCTAAATTGTCCACTGCTATTGTAGTAATCTATAAGATGTAGTGGAAGGCAAAGCAAAAATTCCGGAAAATTTTCCACTGCATTGTCAATAAAGTAATATTTGCGTAGGAAAATCATCATAAATTCTAGTTTGACAAGAATAAATTATCATGAGGAATTTACAATGAATTTAACAAGAAAAAAGATAAGCAGGCGCGGAATCTTGCCTCTTATCCTGGTAATGACACTTTTGATGCTGTTTACAGGCTGTCAGAAGAAGCCTGCAGCTTCGCAGCAGCCTGAGCAGACAGCAACAGAGCAGGCAACGACAGCTCAGGTAACAACAGCGCAGACAACAGAACAGGGCACAACGGATCAGCCAACAACTGTAACAGAGCAAACTCCGGCGGCATCAGAAGAAAACACTAATCTCGACGCAGTTGCAACGCAGGCAGCAGCCGGCGCCATAACAGAGACAACAGCAGCCACCGAGTCTGCCGCCGGTGCCATTACCGAAGCCACTGCAGCAGCCGAGGCTACAACAGAAATCACCACAGCAGCAGGGAGCACAACGAAGGCAACAACAGAGCCGGCCTCCGTCGCCGAAAACCGGGTTACTGCATCAGCAACAGAAGCCACAACAGAGCCCGCCTCCGTCACCGAAACTCAGGCCATCGCCGAGGACGGCACCTACACCACCAAAGATGACGTTGCCCTCTATATCCACACCTATGGCAAGCTTCCCGAGAACTTCATCACCAAGAAAGCCGCCAAGAAACTGGGCTGGCAGGGAGGTTCCCTGGAAGACTACGCGCCGGGCAAGTGCATTGGTGGCGACTACTTTGGCAATTACGAAGGACTCCTTCCCGAGGACAAAGAGTACCACGAGTGTGACATCGACACTCTCGGCAAGTCCAAGCGAGGCGCCAAGCGCATAATCTACTCAGACGATGGCTATATCTATTACACCGGCGACCACTATGAGAGTTTCGAACTCCTCTATGAGCCGTAGCATACAGCCCACGGTAACAGCATCGAATCTTTCTACGAACCATAACAAGCATAACCACCGGCACCGGACCCAATAACCGGACACTACAACCCACAATCCTCACAGGAGACAACAAATGGAACAAGTTTTTTACATAGACCTGGCGGACGTTACCACCAGGGAACAACTTCATGAGACTCTGGCAAAAGAGCTACCGCTTCCGGAGCATTACGGGCACAACCTTGATGCGCTCTATGACGTTCTGACTGAGGAAGCCCACGACTGGAACATCATCTTTTACAACACAACACCCTTGGAAAAAGAGCTTCCGGACTACCTGAATAAGCTCAAAAAGCTCTCCCGCCGCGCTGTAGACGAGGAAGATACCCTGCAGATCAGGTTTTATCCGTGATCAAAAAATAACTTGCACACAATCGATTCTAGGAGTAGAATAACGAACAGAATAAAAGGAGTACAATAATTATGGGTTCATTAAAAGATTTATTCTTTGGAAGTGATACAGAAAGAGAGGAAAATTCAATGTCAGAAGAGCTTAAGAACGAGAATGCCGGCGCAACAGCCGATAATGGTAACATCATAGATTCCAGCATGCTTGTAGGAGATATCATCAGACAGCATCCACTCGCAGCGCAGTTCCTTATGGAGTGCGGAATGGGATGTATCTCATGCCCTGCTTCACAGATGGAGTCACTGGCTGAAGCATGTGCAGTTCACGGAATCGATGGCGATGAGATCACAGACGCCCTTAACGATTACCTTCTCGAGCACAATAACTAATTTCACCAACAACACATTTCACATCACATGATCCCTGAGGCATCTGGCCTCGGGGATTTTTTATACCCCAAAGACTCCAAGCCCGCGAACTGAAATTGAAAAATTTAAAAATAATCTATAAAAAGCATATAATTTTACGAAAATAAGCATCGCAAATAGCTCTTTTACCATTTAATCATTTATAATTAATATGCACGACTGTAGTTATAAAAAGGTGATTGCTTATGACAATGGATAGCCTGAACAGACTTGATATAAGTGCCAAACATGAACGGGATTTCAGACGCACGATCCTGATTGTTGACGATGAGCCGGTAAATCTGCGACTTCTCGGCAATATCCTCGGGGACGAGTATGACATCGACTTTGCCCAGAGCGCGGATGAGGCGATAAGTATCATCCAGAGCGAGAAGGATGCGATTTCCCTGGTGCTTCTTGACCTTCATATGCCCGGGAAAAGCGGCTTTGCGGTACTTGATGAAATGAGGGCGGATAAAGACCTGCACAATATCCCGGTAGTTGTTGTCACCACCGACAAGGACGCCGAGGTTGAGAGTCTTCACAGGGGTGCTGTGGATTTCCTCGGCAAGCCCTACGACAAGCCCGAGGTCATAAAAGCAAGGATCGGCCGTGCAATCGAGCTTTTCATCGACAAGACCATCATCGGAGCCACCGGTATCGACAGGCTTACGGGCCTTATGACCAAGGACTTCTTTTTCCAGTATTGCCAGGAGTACGACAAGTTCCATCCTGAACAGCAGGTGGATGCTTTGGTCGTGGACCTGAGCAAGTTCCATCTTATAAATGATCTCTACGGCCGGAATTTCGGTGACAGCGTCCTGAAAGCCATGGCAGAGGGCATAAGAACAATTGCCCGAACCTTCGGCGGAGTCGCCTGTCGCCATGACGCCGACTGCTTTTATCTGTACATCGAGCACCAGAAAGACTACGAGTACCTCAAGAAAACGCTGATAGACAAGCTTTTCGAGGTTATGAACACCACCAAGGCAAGGCTCAGGATCGGCGTATATCCTGATCTTTACAGGTCCTGCTCCCTTCAGCAGCGCTTTGATCGTGCGCTTCAGGCCTGCAACACCCTATCCCGAAATGCCCACGACACTGAGGTTGCCGTTTACGATAACGAGATGCATGAAAAAGAGCTCTATGAAGGGCATCTGCTTGCTGACATCGGCGCAGCGCTGGAGAACAACCAGATAAGCGTGGCTTTCCAGCCAAAGTACGACATTGGCGGAGAACAGCCCGTTTTGTGCGGCTCCGAGGCGCTTATCAGGTGGAAACACCCGAAGTTTGGCTATGTTCAGCCGGATTTTTTTGTCCCGCTATTCGAGGAGAATGGTCAGATAAAAGAGCTTGACCGGTTTGTATGGAGTGAGACAGCCCGTCAGATCCGCAGATGGAAGGATATGTACGGCCTGACGGTTCCGGTTTCCGTAAATGTCTCAAGAGCGGATATCTTTGCGCCTGACCTCCTGGACTTTCTCAGTGGTATCGTTGCAGAGAACGGCCTTGAGAACTCGGATCTGTCGCTGGAGATCACCGAGACAGCCTATACCGACAGCGTTACCAGCATCGTGGAAGTGGTCAATGAGATACGAAGCCGGGGCTTTAAGGTGGCCATGGACGATTTCGGAAAGGGCTATTCCTCCCTGAACATGCTGACAAACCTTCCGATTGACGCGCTTAAGCTCGATATGGGCTTTATAAAAGACATCGCGATAGACAACAAAGAGATGCATATCGTGGAGTTTATCCTGGAAGTAGCTGATTTCCTGGGCGTTCCCGTAATCGCTGAAGGTGTTAATACATACGAACAGTATCATTTGCTGAAGAAGGCAGAATGTGACATCATTCAGGGCTTCTATTTTTCAAAGCCACTGACTTCTGCCGAATTTGGCTCGCTGATCGAACGAAACAGAGGGCTGATACGTTGTTGACCGTATTCGAAAGGAGAAGGTATGACAATTGAATCCTTGAGGAATTTTGGTGCAAATGTAGAGGAAGGTCTGGAGAGATGCATGGGCATGGAGGACTTCTACCTGGAGATGATCGAGCTGGGCATGTCCGACGACCGCTTTGAGGTGCTGGGCAAAAACCTTGATGACCATGACCTTGATGAAGCCTTTGAAACAGTGCATGCTCTTAAGGGTGTGATCGGAAATCTGGCACTGACACCGCTTTATGAGACGATCTGCGAAGTGACCGAGCATCTGCGCAAGAGGGAAGATATTGATTATAAGCCGCTTTATGATAAACTTATAGAGCAACGAAATCAGGTAAAAGAGCTAAAGTAAAGCCATGGACGAGAAGAAGAATCCTTTATATTTCATAATTGAACATCTGCCGGACGTAGACCTTTGGGGGCGCATACGAGTGCTGTTTAGATGGCTGTTTTTGGGCAGCTTCACAGGACTTGTTGTGGGCTCAATAGGTGCGATATTCTCCAAATCGATACAGATTGCAACAGAATTTAGAACAACACATGATTACATTATATTTGGTCTGCCTGTGGCGGGCCTTCTCATTGTCTTTTTATACAGACTGTGTAAGGACTATGAGGACAAGGGTACAAACCTTGTAATTCAGTCTATCCAGGAGGGGAAGAACCTGCCTGTTACCAAGGCTCCCCTTATCTTTATTTCCACGACACTTACCCACCTCTTCGGCGGATCGACGGGCCGTGAGAGCGCAGCTCTGCAGATGGGCGGAAGTATCGGCTATAATCTCGGTAAACTCTTCAAGTTAAAAGAGGGCAATGTCAAGATCATCACCATGTGTGGCATGAGTGCAGCGTTCTCAGCACTTTTCGGAACTCCCATGACAGCTTCCTTTATGGCCATGGAGATTGAAAATGTGGGTGTTATGTATTACTCAGCCCTTGTTCCATGCGTGGTTTCAGCTCTGGTGGCCCAGGGGATAAGTGAACTCCTCGGCGCAACAGGAGAACAGTTTGCAGTCAACATTGTTCCGGAATTCACACCATATCATGCGATATTTACCGGAGTCCTTGCGATACTCTGTGCGATAGTGAGTGTTATCTTTTGCGATATACTCAAAGTCTCAGGCAAGACATACAAAAAGCTCCTGCCGAATCCCTACATCAGAATATTTGTGGGCGGATGTATCGTAGTGGCTCTGACATACCTGTCGGGGACAAGATACTATAACGGTGCGGGAATGAATGTCATTGAGATGGCCATCAAGGGCGAAGCGCCGTATTTTGCCTTCCTTCTGAAGATCATCTTCACAGCGCTTACTCTGGGAGCGGGCTATAAGGGCGGCGAGATCGTACCGGCTCTTTATATCGGAGCAACATTCGGATGCCTGTACTCAAGGCTTTTTGGTTTTGACCCTGCGCTCTGTGCAGCTATCGGAATGGGTGCACTTTTCTGCGGAGTTACGAACTGCCCGATATCTTCACTGTTTATCTGTTTTGAGCTGTTCGGATTTAAGGGAATGCCCTTCTACCTGCTTGCTGTGGCGCTGAGCTACACGTTCTCAGGCTATCACAGCCTGTACTCCAGCCAGAAGATCATGTACTCCAAGTTCCACAATAAGTTCATCAACAGAGACACCATGTGAGCCTGTTTATTATAATTTAATATTTACAACAATTACCTCCTTACCTATAATAAATTTGTTGTTTATTTAGGTTAAGGAGGATTTTTTGATGTTTTGTGCTAATTGTGGAACACAGCTAAGTGATGGAGAAAAGTTTTGCCCTAATTGCGGAGCACCGGTTGGGGATAATGCAGCAAATGCAGAGAATGCGGGAAATGTAAACGAAGAGATCAAGGGATTTTCAGCAGAAGACGCTGCTCAGAACGCAGGCGCATATAACGGCGCAGCAAACAACTATACATACCAGGCACCTTACAATTTCATGCCACTCAAGACAGACCGTAGCCTTTTGGTCTTCGTTCTGCTTTCAATAGTTACATGTGGTATTTATACCTGGGTTTTCATTTATCAGCTTATCAAGGACGTAAACATTGCATGTGAGGGAGATGGAGACGATACTCCGGGATTCTGGATGTTCTTCCTGCTCACAATGGTAACATGCGGTATCTATGGATATGTATGGTACTACAAGCTCGGTAACAGACTTCAGGTTAACTGCGCAAGATACGGACAGCCTACAACAGAAGGCGGATCAGCTGTTCTTCTTTGGATGATCCTCGGTATCTGGCTCTGCGGTATCGGTGCATTTATCGCATGGAATATCCTGATCAATAACACAAACACTGTTTGTGCAGGCTATAACAGAGCTCACGGCGTAATGGCTTAAGCGGGAAAATAAATTATAAAATTTTTGGGTAAAATTATTAAATTTTGTTAAACTCTATGCTATAATTTTGGGTACGGGGTGTTATTTTACCCTTCGGGTATCGTTAGTCAAGTTTTGCAACATGAGAAAGGAGCACCTGATTATGTCCAAGCAGCTGCAATATTCTCCGTTCAAACCAAACCTGAAGACAGCCGAAGTATTAGCGTGGGGTGATCCGGAGTACAATTTATTTGACCAGCTGAATGAGAAGTATGAGAAGAGCCATCCGGAGTTTTCGAAGCTCACCAACTATGAGAAGATGGTCATCAAGCAGCAGATTCATCACGAGGCCATAGGTCTTACACCGCTGAATTTGATCCTTGATTTCGTTGAGGATCCTCAATTTGATGAGTTCCGTGCAATTGAATACACATAAAACCAATGCTGCCAAGCATTTAAGGCGCTACAGTTCAGACATAGTTTGGATTGTAGCGCTTTTTCGTTAATTAATGTACGGTATAACTTTCGTTGCATTGGTGCAATAAGGTTGTTACAATTAATTCATAGGGGGATTACTCAATGCTCAAATTAGCGTATGTGGGGATTGCCTTCGCACTAGTCTTTTACTTAGTGTTTGGCCTGGCGGTTCGCTTCATGGAGCTGACCCAGAAAGCCAGGAATAAGGCAAGGCTGATAGTTCTATTAGCTTCCTTGATTATCTTTTCAATATCAGGTGTTACCGCCGGAGTCCTTAGTATTCAATCAGGGCTTAAACTTTATGGCGTAATACTTTTGGTGCTTGGAATCTCAGGCGTTATCTTTACATTATCCATTCTTTTTGAAATTCATCAGATCAATACAAGAGTGCGAATGCGCAGATTTATGGTGCTGTTCGATATAGTCGACAGATTCCACAATGAAGGCAAGACTCACGATGAGATATTCGAGTATCTAACCAAGATCCAGAAACTTAAGAATAAAGAAGCTTCTGATTTCCTTGAATTCATATCAGACCCGATCAACCATGAGTTCCTTTCGGATGTGAACGCCAAGATCCAGGAAGCTAAGATGCTTCAGAAGGCGGAGAACGATTACTACCGCTAGGACACGATTTTTTGTTAAAAGAACTATCGGTGACTCCCATATTTTTGGGAGTCACTTTTTTGCTTTAAAGTATTGACTTTTCTTAACTATTGATTTAACTTAAGATATAACATTGTATACAAATATACATTTGAGGAGGGATTTATTATGAAGAAGTTTAACAAAGTAATAAGTGCTGTTATGGCTTCTGCTCTTGCTCTCACAATGATGGCAGGCTGTGGTGATGCAGCAGGCGGATCAGGCGCAGCAGGATCAGGAACATTTAAGATTGGAGCTATCGGACCTCTTACAGGTGCAGCTGCAGCTTACGGTAACGCAGTTGTTAACGGTGCTCAGATCGCTGTAGACGAGATCAACGAAGCCGGCGGAATCAACGGTGTTAAGATCGAGTACAAGGGTGAGGATGACGAGCTCAACGCTGAGAAGTCAGTTAACGCATATAACACTCTTAAGGACTGGGGAATGCAGATCCTTGTTGGCTCTACAACATCTGCTTGCTCAATCGCAGTTTCAGAGAATACCAAGAACGACAACATGTTCCAGCTTACACCTTCAGGATCAGCTGAGGAGTGCGTTAAGTACGACAACGTATTCCGTGTATGCTTCTCAGATCCTAACCAGGGTATCGCTTCTGCTCAGTACATTAACGATCACAACCTTGCAACTAAGGTTGGTATTATCTACGACAGCTCAGACGTTTACTCTTCAGGTATCTACCAGAAGTTCGCTCAGGAGTCTGAGGGCAAGAACTACGAGATAGTTTCAGCTGAGGCTTATACACAGGACAACAACACAGACTTCTCTGTACAGCTTCAGAAGGCTAAGGATGCAGGTGCTGATCTTGTATTCCTTCCTATATATTATTCAGATGCTGCTCTTATCCTTACACAGGCTAACACAATGGGATATGCTCCTACATTCTTTGGTGTAGACGGTATGGACGGTATCCTTACAGTTGAGAACTTCGACACATCACTTGCTGAGGGACTTATGCTTCTTACTCCTTTCGCAGCAGATGCAACAGATGACCTCACAGTTAACTTCGTTAAGAAGTACAACGAGAAGTACGGCGAGACACCTAACCAGTTCGCAGCTGACGCTTACGATGCAGTTTACATCATCAAGGCAGCTATCGAGAAGAGCGGTGTTACACCTGACATGAGCGTTTCAGATATCGGATCAAAGCTCACAGAGGCTATGACACAGATCGAGGCTTCAGGTCTTACATCATCCAAGATGACATGGTCAGCATCAGGTGAGCCTAACAAGGAGCCTAAGGCTGTAGTTATCAAGGGCGGCGTTTACGTTTCAGCTGAGTAACATCGGCAGTTCTATGATATAATGATTTAGACATCCAGCGAGGGATGCTGTCAAAGGTATCCCTCGTTTTTGTTTCATAACTTTACAACGTTTTTTGGAGGTATCAATGAGTTTTTTAACCTATCTCATTAATGGACTTAGTCTTGGAAGTATCTATGCCATAATCGCCCTGGGATACACCATGGTTTATGGAATTGCCAAGATGCTGAACTTTGCTCACGGTGATTTTATCATGGTGGGCTGCTACATTATCTTTTCCGTAAGCGCAGCACTTTCGGGCAATTCAGTGATTGGCATTATTGTGGCGATAGTCCTTTGTACACTCCTGGGCGTTACAACCGAGTTCGTGGCCTACAGGCCTCTCAGAGGAGCTGCATCACCCCTGGCGGTTCTTATCACAGCCATCGGCGTCAGCTATCTTCTTGAAAACATTGCGCTCCTTATCTACGGCGCAGACATCAAGTCATTTTCTTCAGTCATCAAGTGGGAAGGCCTTTCTTTTGCAAACGGCCAGCTGAAGATCCAGGGCGTAACAATCGTGACGATCCTTGTGAGCGTGGTTATCCTTACAGTGCTTCAGCTCTTTATTAATAAGACGAAACAGGGACAGGCAATGCTTGCTGCCTCAGAGGACAAGGGAGCTGCGGCTCTCATGGGTATCAACGTCAATAAGACGATTGCCCTGACCTTTGCCATTGGTTCAGCTCTGGCAGCTGTGGCAGGAGCTCTTCTTTGCTCAGCTTATCCGTCCCTTTCTCCATACACCGGCGCAATGCCCGGTATTAAGGCTTTCGTAGCAGCGGTTCTCGGCGGAATCGGTTCGATCCCCGGAGCCATGATCGGTGGCCTTGTTCTCGGAATTGTTGAGATCCTGTCCAAGACCTACATTTCATCACAGCTCTCCGATGCGATCGTGTTCGGAATCCTGGTTGTGGTGCTGCTTGTAAGGCCAACAGGAATACTTGGCAAAAAAGTTCAGGAAAAGGTCTGAGGGGAAAACATTATGAACAAAACCACCAAACAAAATCTCATAACATACGGCATCGTAATCGCTGCCTACATTATATTGGAAGTCCTGATGCTGACCGGAAATATCTCCAGCCATCTTAAAGGTCTTTTGGTACCAATGACATATTACGCGATCATCGCAGTTGCCCTGAATCTCTGCGTAGGTATCCTGGGCGAGCTTTCCATCGGACACTGCGGCTTTATGTGCATCGGAGCCTTCTCCAGCGCATTCTTTTCCAAAGCAATGGAGAATACACTTCCCACAGTTCCGAGATTTATCATCGCATTCATAATCGGAATCGGCGTGGCAGCGCTGTTCGGCTTCCTTATCGGTATCCCGGTACTTCGTCTTAAGGGCGACTACCTGGCAATTGTAACTCTGGCCTTTGGTGAGATCATCAAGAACGTCATAAACTCTTTTTACATCGGAATCGATAGTAAGGGCTTGCACTTCACCATGAAAAGCGCCATGGACCTCGAGATGGAGGCGGACGGAAACGTCATCGTCAACGGAGCCATGGGAATCACAGGAACTCCGCACAACGCCAACTTTACAATAGGCATTGTGGTGCTTCTGATATCTCTTTTCGTGGTTCAGAATCTGATCAATTCCCGCGACGGCCGTGCAATCATGGCTATCCGCGACAACTATATCGCTGCTGAGGCAACAGGCGTCAACGTCACAGGTTACAAGATGATGGCGTTTACCATTTCTGCTGCAATTGCAGGGGCTGCGGGAGTTCTTTTCTCCCACAACATCACAACCCTGACGGCTTCATCACAGTACTTTGGCTACAACGCGTCCATCATGATCCTGGTTTACGTGGTACTGGGCGGAATCGGAAACATCCGCGGAAGCGTCATCGCAGCCTGCATCCTGTACCTGCTTCCTGAGCTGCTCAGAGGCCTTAACACCTACAGAATGCTGATCTACTCCATCATTCTGATCGTGATGATGATCGTTAACTGGTCACCCAAGATCATCGCCTGGAGGGAAAAGACCTTTGGAAAAAGCGGACTTCTGGGATTTCTCGGCAAGAAAAAGGAGGTGGCTTAAATGGCACTTCTTGAAGTAAACAACCTCAGTATCTCATTCGGCGGACTTCGCGCTGTTGACAACTTCAATATACAGATTGAGAAGGGTGAGCTTTACGGACTTATCGGACCTAACGGTGCCGGCAAGACCACAGTATTCAACCTTTTGACAGGTGTATACAAGCCAAACGAAGGAATCATCAGGCTTGACGGCGAGGACATCACTCGTAAGAGCACAATCGAGATCAACCACGCAGGAATAGCGAGAACCTTCCAGAACATCAGGCTTTTCAAGAACATGCCGGTTATCGACAACGTAAAAGTCGGACTGGCTGAGCATTACAAATACAGCGCCCTCGAGGGCATGCTCCACATCGGCAAGTACAAGAAGGTGGAAAAAGAGATGGATGACGAGGCTATGCGTCTTCTGAAGGTCTTTGACCTGGACGGCGAGCGCGACTATCTGGCCTCCAATCTCCCTTACGGCAAACAGCGTAAGCTCGAGATCGCAAGAGCAATGGCTACCGGCCCCAAGCTTCTTCTTCTGGACGAGCCCGCAGCCGGCATGAATCCCAATGAGACAAAAGAGCTGATGGATACCATCGCACTTGTCCGCAAGGAGTTTGACATGACCATCCTCCTGATCGAGCACGATATGAAGCTCGTTTCAGGTATCTGCGAGAAGCTGACAGTGCTGAACTTCGGCCGCGTGCTGTGTCAGGGCGAGACCAAGGAAGTGCTGAGCAATCCGGAAGTAATTACTGCTTATTTAGGTGAGTAGCTGAGAGAACTTGGCGAGGTATTATCGAGCCTAGTTCGAACGTGTTCTGGCGAGCGAAGCGAGGCACGAACTTCATTATGATTTAGAGGTGTATTATGGAACCAATTTTAGAGGTCAAGGACCTAAGTGTATATTATGGCGTGATCCAGGCCCTCAAGGGTATCTCTTTTCACGTAGACAAGGGTGAGATCGTGGCCCTGATCGGTGCAAACGGCGCAGGCAAGACCACAACACTTCACACGCTCTCAGGCCTTCTCAAGGCAGAGACAGGAGACATCCTCTATAAAGGTCATGAGCTGACCAAAACCCCGAGCCATAAGATTGTGAGCCTCGGAATGGCCCAGGTGCCGGAGGGAAGGCGCGTGTTCGCTGAGATGACCGTGCTCCAGAACCTCAAGATGGGCGCTTATACAAGATCAGACAAGGCTGAGATGGATGCAACCCTGCAGGATATCTACAGGAGATTCCCAAGACTTGAGGAACGTAAGAATCAGCTGGCCGGCACACTTTCCGGCGGTGAGCAGCAGATGCTTGCCATGGGCAGAGCTCTTATGTCACATCCCGAACTGATCCTCATGGATGAGCCATCCATGGGCCTTTCACCAATCTTCGTAAACGAGATCTTCAACATCATCCAGGATGTCAACAAGGACGGCGTTACCGTGCTCCTCGTTGAGCAGAACGCCCGCAAGGCGCTTTCCATCGCAAACAGAGCCTACGTCCTCGAGACCGGCTCCATCTCCAAGGAGGGCGATGCAAAAGAGCTTTTGAACGACGAAGCAATCAGGAAAGCATATCTGGGCGAGTGAGCACCTGTGAGTCACCGGGGACGTTTCAGTTTGACTCACAAGTTTGCTCCGCGGATGATAAATATTCTAGACAAAATATTGAAGGATGCAGGAACTTACTGCTCTGGCACCAAAAAGTGTCGTAGCATAGAGTCTCGAGCATCCTTATTTATTTGCAGGATATTGCAATTAAGCGCGTCAGTCATGCGCAGAGGAAATATTGTAAAAAACATGACTTTTGGGGCCTGAAATAGTCATGCGTATAGCAATTTTCTTTAATAAAATGACTGGTGAGTCATGCTCAGAGCAAAAAATCGTATAAGCATGACTTTTTTGAAAAATAAAGTCATGCTATTTTGAAAAAACAAATAAAACATGACTGTGACAAAAATCGAAGTCATGTTTTTACGAAAAAATTGATTTAGCATGACATTTCATGCTATTAAACAGTACATTTGTGCTCGTAATATCATAACAACCGCCTCATCCAAGAAATTGAGCAGGAATGAAGAAGAATACTGTATTTGCAATGGAATTAGAAGTATAATCTTATTAGAAGGTATCTAATACAATTATTAAGAAGATAATTGATCAAACGGGGAGGGACACAGAGCCTTGAAAAGAAATATAGTCATCACAATTGCCCGCCAGTACGGTAGTGGCGGAAGAACAGTCGGAGAGATGCTGGCCAATGACCTGGGTATTCATTATTATGACCACGAGCTGATCAAGCTTGCTTCGGAAGAGAGCGGAATCAATGAGAGCTTGTTTCTTGAAACAGATGAGAAGCTCAGAAATACGGGATTTTTCAAGATGCCGGTCAATGTCTACAGGGGCGAAGTGATTGGGCCTGAGAGCAAGGAGTTCACATCCGAAGCCAATCTCTTTAATTTCCAGGCCAAGGTTATCAAGAAACTTGCTGAAACCACAAGCTGCGTAATCGTTGGAAGAGCAGCAGACTTTGTACTTAAGGATTATGACAATGTGCTGAGTGTCTTTGTACACGCGCCACATGATTTCCTTGTTGAACAGGCGGCCAAGGTAAAGAGCCTTCCACTGCCGGAACTTGAGAAATTCATGGCAAAAGAGGATAAGTACCGCGCCGAGTACTATGAACACCACACAGGTCAGAAGTGGACCGATGCCATGAACTATGACCTTTGTCTCGACAGCAGCAAGCTTGGCTTTGATAAGTGTGTAGAAGCTATCAAGGCGCATGCCAAGGTCAGATTCGGCGAAGATATATTTGATTGAATATTAAAAGAGCAAGCAGTCGAATTATGCTTGCTCTTTTTTGGTGTAGTAATCACATTTTTCATAATAGATGCTCTCAAAGATCATTGGTAAAAGAGGGGCGATTACCGGTTGGTAATCAAAAAAGATCCTGATGCATGGCCGTGAGTTTATAGACGATTGCCTATGCTGAGACTCCGGCGGATATTTGCACAAAGGCATGGTGATTCGTGGCACATAGCCACTAAATGGTGAATAACCCTATGACAAGCTACCCACCTCCATATTTCTCATAACATAACTAGAAAGACGCTATCATATTTAAAAGATGAATTTCATCGATAAATAAGTGATGCATTGCCCTGAGCTTTGATGGCGAGTGCCATTTTTGAGGCCCGGCAGATAGGCGCGCACAAACGCAAGGGCAAATATATCACAGGGCAATATTTTCGTTCAATATAAAAAAGTTAAAAATAACGTCTGCTTGTAACTAATTTCTTCATATCCAAAATCCATCCGGTAAATAAGTTTCATAAAAATCCTCCAAACCCGCATAAATCCAGGATTATTACTGTATACAATCTTCATCTACATTGCCCTAAATGCGTTGCTAAATTGTGAATTTTGCGTTCATATTTTGTACATATTTACAAAAAGTGAATAGAAAGTAAAAAAATAATGAAAAAACCTCTTGCATTCCGTGTTAGCCTATGCTAATATAACTATGTTAGCAAAAGCTAACAATGAATTACACATAACGAGCCAAACAAGCTCGCCAAGCTTACTGGCTCAGACAGACCGAGTGACAATGCCAAGTCACCTGGTTACGACGAATAGTCATAAGAAATCTCCTACCTAAAAGCCGGTACATCTTGCCAATGTACCGGCATTTTTCTGATATAATATTACTACGTGTATCATCAGGAAGGAGCAGACTACCCGCCCATGAAACTAAGAGAAATGACAGACGCCGACAACGCCGCAGTGGCAGCACTTGTAAGGGACAATCTCAAACAGCACAATCTCGACATTCCGGGAACGGTATATTACGATGACGGCCTCGATCACCTGGCCGACTACTATAACGCCCCGGATCGCCGTTACTACGTATTATACGACCCATCTACAGGCGCGCTTATCGGCGGAATTGGCTTTGCAAGATTCGACCCGATGCCTGATACAGCAGAGCTCCAGAAGCTCTACCTGAGCGACTCGGCCAAGGGCCAAGGGCTCGGCTACAAGCTTATCGCCTATGTAGAGGATCGGATGAGAGAAGCGGGCTTTAAGACATCCTACCTGGAAACCCACGACAACCTTCAGGCAGCGATACATGAGTATGAGAAGTCAGGCTACAGGGAGATACCCAGACCTGATTTCGTCATACACAGCGCCATGACAAGGTTTTTTACCAAGCAGCTGTGAGCCTTATCACCAACTTGCCAAGGCCCCGGAATTTTCTATATAATAATGATAAATTATGCAATACAAGGATCAACTTATGAGGACAAACAACAATAAATTCATTCTGATAGACGGCAGCTCCATGCTGGTTACCAACTACTACGGCAACCTCCCCAAGGCGTTGCTTTTCGAAAAAGACCCCGAGAAAAAAGAAAAGCTCTTTTCCCAGATCATGCACAATGACAAGGGCCAGTACACCAACGCGATGTACGGTATGATGCGCACGATCCTCAAGATCATCGCAGAGCAGAAGCCCACGCATATGATGTTCGCCTTCGATACCACAAGGGACACCTTCAGGCGTGAGAAATATGCGGATTATAAGGGCAATCGTGGCGACACCCCCGAGCCTCTCAAGGAGCAGTTCCAGAACATGGAGGACATGTTAAAAGAGCTCGGACTTCCCGTCATGTTCGACGACCACTTCGAGGCAGACGACATCGTGGGCAGCGTCGCAACCAAATTCGAGAAACAGATTCCTTCATATATAATCACCAAGGACCATGACTATCTTCAGCTGGTCAGCGACTACACCAGAGTGTGGCTGATCCAGACCAAGCAGGAGACGGCAGATGAGCTCCAGTCCAAGTACGGCGCTGAGTTCGGCTGGAACAGGAAGCTGGTGGGCCTTCCGGATAAGGCCTTCGAAGTGACCCCTGACCTGTGCCTTAAGGAATACGGCGTGCGTCCGGAGCAGATCCCTGATCTCAAGGGCATCCAGGGCGATTCCAGCGACAATATCCCCGGTGTCAAGGGCGTCAGCAGCGCAGCGATCCCGCTTCTTGCCCATTACAACACGGTAGAGGGCATTTACGAGGCCATCGACGCTTGCCCGACTGACAAGGACCTTAAGACCCTGAACACCTTCTGGAAAGAGGAACTTGGCATCAGCCGCAGCCCGCTCAAGGCGCTTACCCAGTACAGGGACATGGCTTTTTTGTCAAAAGACCTTGCTCAGATCCGCAGGGATTATCCCATAACCGACAACCTGGACGACTTCAAATTAAATATTAACAAAGAAAAGGCCGGAGAGCAGTTCGAAAAGTACGGATTTAAGTCTCTTTTCGCTGCCCTGGAGGTAATCTGATTTCATGAGCAATTATTTAAAGACAATACTAATAAATATTCACTGGATCCTTTACTACGTGATCAAAGCAAGGATCTGGATGCGCCACCCCGAGCGCCACAGCATTGAAGAGCGCTATGCCATCGCGCAGAAGATGGTAGAGAGGATGAACAAGTCCTCGGGTTACAAGACCATCTGCTACGGCGAGGACAAGCTCCCCAGGGAGGGCGGCTACATTCTTTACCCCAATCATCAGGGCAAGTACGATGTTCCCGGAATCTTTGCGGTTCACAAGAGCCCGATTTCCTTTGTCATGGACGAGGCCAAGGCCCATATCATACTGGTGGCTGAGTTTTTGATGCTGGTGGACGGCAAGTCCATTATCCTCGACGATCTTCGCCAGACCCTGCGCACGTTCCAGGATATGGCAAAAGAGATACAGGACGAGGGCAAAAAATATATCCTCTTCCCGGAAGGCGGCTACAAAGAGGATAACAGAAACATCGTTGAGCACTTCAAAGCCGGAAGCTTCAAGCTCGCTCAGATGGCCAAGGCACCCATCGTTCCCGTGGCACTTGTTGATTCCTACAAGGTTTACAACAGCCCGTACAGAGGTCCTGTGACCACTTACGTTTACTACCTTGACCCGATCTACTACGATGATTATAAAGGCATGAAGACTCAGGAGATTGCCGAGATTGTAGAGAACAGAATAAAAGATAAGATAAAAGAACATCTTGAAAGTGTATAAGATGATAAAAATGTCCTTGCTAAACAAAAGGCGCAGCTCCCAGAAAGCTGCGCCTTTAGACGTTATTTGATATTCAATTTATTTGCTACTGTCTGAACCTGCTCGAGAGGATATCCGCATAAATCAGAAACTTCTTCAGGAGATTTACCTCTTAGGAGAATGTCTGTAATAACTTGCTCAATTCCTTGCTCAATTCCTTGCCTATATATGATTTTCGTCTCATAATCTATAACTTGTCCGCCCATAATCTTCTCAGCCTCCTCTTTTACAGCAGCTTTACTCTGTGCAAGCGCTGCCACCACTTTCTTTGTCAGCATGATGATTGAATGGTGAGTCATGACATCAATTTGGCCTTTTTCGAGCCTTTCCTTCAGTCTGTCATACAATTCTGAAAATCGCGTCCGGAATGAGTCAATTACTGTCATGTCTCCTGCCTCTATTTTAGCAAAATCGTCCTCGAAATTAAATAAGTAAAATGGTATCAAGAAGTATAATTCCTTCTCCAAGATCATATCACAATCATAATCCCGCAGCTTAAGTATGGGAACTTCGTAGCTTAAAGTTTTCCCTGTGGGGGCATTGACATTGCGTATCATACTCGAAGATTCTCAATATCATGCTGCCATCAGGGGTACTCTGGCATTCAAGATGAAAGATCCGCTCTGTTCCATCCGCGGATATGATTGCCAGAGCAGAATCAAGTATCTTCTTGTCCTGTTCTGATGATTCCTTATTAACGAAATAGGTCTCGTTAAGAGGAATCATCTTTTCGTTTCCTGTGTAGTTGGTTCCGGGAAACATCTCATTGATGAGGCTTATCAGCAATTTGCTATGCTCAACAACAAGAGTTCTAAACACATCGTCAAACGGTGTGTTCCCTGTGTTAATTTCATTTGTTGCTTCCATTTTTGTTCCTTTCTTAAATCTTTTAGTGAGAATAGTTCAGCGAATTGCCGAATTACTGTCATGAATATGACAGCTTAGCTCTGAATGAGCATATAGATTATATTAACATCAAATTCTTAAGATTTACCGTCGAAATTTCTTAAGATTTCTTAAGAATTAAAACTGATCGCTCGCAGACTGGGATTTGAATGCAAACTAAAGGCACAGCTCGAAAGCTGTGCCTTCTTCAACCTATCTACTTGAAAATGAACCGCTGACTCCGTCCCCTAGGACCATTTTTATATACATGTCAGTACCGCTTTCACCACAAAAGCCCCGTTTTCCATCTTAAAGCTCGCTACGCCGCCGTATTTCTCTGCGATGGCCTTGATCTGCGCAGTGCCGACTCCGCTCTGTACAGGCCTTGTGCTGATGGGAAGTCCGTTATCCTTAAACGAAACCTCGTTGGGCGAAGGATTCTTGGTCATGAGCTTTAGCTTGCGCCCGTCAAAAGAGATCTCCACCTGAAGAGCTCTTTTGTCCTGATCAAGGTGCGACTGGGCTTCAACCGCATTCTCCAGGGCGTTGGCCACAAGTGATGTTAGGTCGGTCTCCTCAATTGCGAAGCGCTCCGGAACAGCAGCTTTGATCCTGGGCTTGAAGCCAAGCTTCTGGCACTGACTTGCATAAATGGTCAATAGCTCGTTGACAATCGGGTTCTCGCAGAAGGAAACCGATGTTACGCCCTCCAGCATGGAATCAAATTCCTGCAGGTAGGATGCGGCGCTGTCATATTCCTGGTTCTGGATAAAGCCCGCCAGCACTCGGTTGAAGTGCCTTATGTCGTGCTTGTACTTGCGGATGGTCTGTTCGTTGCTCTCGTAGACGGAGAGGAGCTTCTTGAGCCTCTCTGTGCGCTCGGCCTGATAATATGCGATCTTCTCGTCGGAAACTTTTTTATCTATCTGATACGCCGTAAGCTCGTAGGAGATGACCGCCGCAGCTATCATGGTAACCAGGTAAATGACCGTGTACCACTGGACCATGTTGCTGCCATAGGGCTGGAGGTAATTGAGCATTGACGTGCGGAAGCACAGCAAACTCAGCAGTAGTCCCGAGGAAGCGGCTATTGTCCCATAGATGGCCCCGGCCAGATAGTCCGTGATGAAGGGCGTTACAAGAATAAAGAGCCAGAACGCGTCCATTCCGATGGTCCAGTCCACCTCCATGATGAAGTGGAAGAACATGATAAAACTGAGCATATAAGTCGTTATGATAGTGGATGCCGTATGACACTTGTAGAGCTTTAGATGAATTATGGCCAAAAGAAATAACGCAATGATCGCAATGTTGGTCACCACGCCGTGATAGTAGCCGGATTTGACGCATGGATAGATCGTCACCAGCGCATAAACAATGAATCCGGTGAGCAGGATGATTGAGATCCTGGACTTCTGCTCAACAACAGATGGGTTTCTTTCAAAGACTGCGAGCTGTTTTAAGTTGTATCTGAATCTGTTTCGTAAGTTCTCAAATCTCTTGGTTTCCATAACATAAGTATATGATATAGTGTATAATAATGGTAGGCATAGTTGCTTATTTGGGGGATAAAAATGTCATTTGATATCTCGCGGCTCACAAGCGCCGTCAATAAATATCTCAATTCAATTTCAGATATCGGCAGGCAGGCTGCGCAGCAGTCCCAGGAGATTGCGGACAAGGCTCAGTTTCAGGCTGATCTCAGCGAAGCCATCAAGGCCAACATCCAGAGCAAGACCCGTGACGTCGACACCATACCCGACATTGAGGCCATGGTGCAGAGCGAGGTTAAGTCTGCGACAGCAGCCATCGACTCCACCTTTGAGCAGATAAACGGCGCCTTCCTCGAGATTTCCGAGGCCGGTAAGAGCACATCTTTGGCAAAAGACAACCAGGCAGCCGTTTCGGCTACTGACAAGAGCGGAACAGGTTCTTCCGCCCAGACCGGTACCAAGTCCGGCAACACAGACGCTTACGCCGGCATTCTCAGTGCAGATGCGTTAAAAGAGCTCTCGAGTTCCGGTTATTTCTCCGGCAACATGATCGCAGGTTCTTTGTTCAAGACAGATGATGAGGACAGCACCGGCAGCAGCTCTGCAAGTACAAGCCCATTTGAAGCACAGTCCCTTGATCAACTCAACGTGAATTCGCTGCTTGCAAACTCTCTTGGAGTCAGCACTACGGCGACAGATTCACTCACATCTGCCCTTAAGGCGGTAGCGAACAGCACATCAAATACGGATACAGCATCCGCCGCAAGCACAGCTTCTGCCCTGGATGCTTCTTCTAGTAACGACCTTGCCAAGGCCCTTATCAAGGCCTATACCTCAGCTGCCAAGACAACGGCAACAACCAGTGTTTTTGGAGATTTCAGCCTATGAATAAACTACTCCTGATATACGCAGCGGTGATCTTCATCGCCGGTGTCGTATTCTTCACAATAGGGCAACTGAATATAACCAAGGAAGGTCAGGATGAAGAGACTGTAGAGTTTTTCAAATGGATGAGAACCTTCGCCATTATAGCAGTGATACTGGCTGCGGTCTGTTTGGTGGCGGCCTTGAATGTTGGATAGAGAAAAGCATTTACACCTCAGGACAATTTGCCCTGGGGTGTTTTTTATAACATTATTGTAATCACTAAAAATGTAGAATTCTACAATTTTGTTGATTATGAAAACATGCAGTGTTAGTAAGGAAAAAATGCAAAGAAAAAGATGATTACTATGTTTTTATAGATGAAATACAGAAGGTATATTCTATAATCAATCCTAATTTCACTGACGGCAAACATGTTTTAGCGGATGCTAATGATACTGAGGTAATATCATTCGTTGATGTTGTACTTGGACTATCAAGAGAAAAGAATATAGATCTATATGTGACGGGATCAAATTCCAAAATGTTGTCTTCAGATATAGTTACTGAATTTAGAGATAAGGCAACAAATATTAAACTTTCTCCGTTGTCATTTGAGGAATACTACGGATATATTGGAGGGTCAGCAACAGAGGCAATATATTCGTATATGCAATATGGCGGGATGCCATTAGCTGTATTAAAGAGTGGAGAAGAGCAGAAAAAAAGCCAATACGTTTGAAAGTGTCAGACATGAAAATATAGATAAACAGACGGTTGAAAGCTATATTGGTTACTTTAAAGATGCTTTCCTTTTGCGTGAGGCAAAACGCTATGACTTAAAAGGAAGAAAAGAAATAGGTGCACTTAGAAAGTATTATTTTATTGATACAGGATTACGAAATGCTCGCCTGAACTTTGCCTTTCCGGATGAAGGACAAATGCTTGAAAACATTGTCTATAATGAGCTTTGTTATAATGGATATTCTGTTAATGTTGGGGCATTTGATACTGTTGAAAAAGATAAGAATGGAAAATCGGTTCGTAAGAATAATGAGGTTGACTTCTATGCGACTAAAGGTTTGAAATCGCTTTATATCCAGGTTACTTCTGATATTTCTAATGCGGATACACGCGAAAGAGAAATACGCCCTTATTTTAAGTTGAATGATCAAGTACAAAAGATACTCGTTGTAAATAAACCAATTAAGGAATCCCTGGATGAAAATGGCTTTACCATTATAGGAATTACAGATTTTTTGTTGAAGTATATTTAGTGGGTTACAAATATAAAAATGAGCTCCTACCGTCAGGTAGGAGCTCAAATCCTTTTATTACGAAAACAAACTACAAAATTAAAGGTCGAAGCTTCCTGTTACGTCGTTATTTACAACGTAGTAAGCCTTTCCCTCTTCAGGCTTAACGTAGATGTCAAGATTCTTGATATCTTTCTTGCCGTAAGCCTTTTTAGCTGCAGCAACAAGAACGTCATCGCTTACTGCCTTGTCGCCAAACTGAAGCTCAATCTTTGTGTTAACCTTTGCTGCCATTTTTAGTTCCTCCCTTTTCATAAATGAAATGTAAACTATTAGAGGATATTATAATACGCTTTTTTGAATAGTTCAAATCATGTCGATGCTTTTAAATCTCACAAAAACTCAAATGTTTGACGCACGTCAAATAAAATTATATACTTAAATTAGTAAAAAGAAAAGGATTTATACGTTATGAAAACAGCAATAATCAAGGAAAAACAGGATCTTACATTCCTCAAATGGTCTCACGCCAGAACTTCAAGTGGTACAGCGGGTACATTCCTCAAATCCGAATCTGTGCTTGATGGGAAAAAGATATATTATAAGCTTTCGAATTTCGATGCCGAAAGCGGAGTAATAGGTCACGAGTGCATAAACGAGATTATTGTAGATAGACTCTTGACTGTGCTGGAGGTTCCGCATCTTAACTATCAGCTGATAAATGCAGATATAGAAATAGAGGGACGAGTTTATAATACATATCTCTGCGCGTCAGATGATTTTAAGGAACCCGGGGAGAATAAATGGGCATTAGATGACTACTATAATTTCAATGCAATTAAAGGAGAATCTCATTATGATTTCTGCGTCAGGAGCGGATTTGGCGAGTATATTGATCGGATGATAGCTGTAGACTACATAATCCTGAACAGGGACAGGCATGGTGCCAACATAGAGCTCCTTCGTAATGCTAAAAAGCATACTATAAGACTTGCACCATTGTTTGATCATGGATTGTCGCTTCTATATCCGTGTACCAACGACAAACTTGTCAATAAATACGATGTTATGGAGGATAAACCATGCAATAACTTTATTGGAAGCCGATCATGTCGGGATAACCTTGGAATTATCAAGGACAAGGAGGGTATATTCCCGGGGCATCTTAAGAAATCTGATAAAGAGATTATATTCGAAGGACTCGACGGAATAATATCTCCATCCCTGATTAAGAAAACATGGGAAATGATCTACAAGAGGTATACGTATTATGAAAATCTATGAAATCTATGATGATGATAACAACCGTTCGGTTGGAGTCCTTTTATACTACCCCAAAGAGAAAGCTTATATAGTCGAGCTCGAAGATGACCTCGATGAATGGACCGCTCCCCTGCTTTTCACAGCTTTTGTCAAGAGGGGGATATTTAGCATGCCTAGAGATGCAAGTTATCTGTGGGTTCGCGGAAGAGTAATTCCCAGTGGCCGCCAGAATATTAAGAGTATATTGAAGAACCATAACCTCAGGGAATACGACGAAATGAAACTTCTGGAGCTGTCTCGGGGCAGATGTTCGCAAGACAATATGTATATCCGAGAGATTGCTAAGCTCCCGAACTATGTGATTTCCAGGCAAAAGAGAAATTTGATTGATTGCACTGTCCTGGATGATACAAACATTCTGTGCTTTTTTGCAGATGGTAAGACACGAAAAATTGACCTGATGAAAACAGACAATGATGATTTGGCCGAGAAGGTCTGCAAGAACAAGAAGCTAATGAATTCATGCATGGTAGGTGTGGGCGGATATTATATAACCTTCAACAATTCGATAGATGTCCCTGCGGCTGAGTTGTATCGTGCAGGCAAGCTGATTCCTCTCAGTCTTGCAGACTTTATCACATTTGCAGGGTTCAATATAATTGATACACCACAGTGCTGTGATGAACTTTCCTGCACAAGGCAGAATCTCGCCTATATGACAGACCACGGACTGTTCGAACCCATCAAGATGAACACCAGAGGTAATCTTTATCTTAAGAGTGACGTGCTTCGCAGTAGGTGGTAAAATAATAACGCAAAGTCAAAGAAAGAAGGTTTATCGAATGGAAAAACTTGCGATACATGGGGGAACCCCCGTCAGATCGAAAAAGATATTTTACGGCCGTCAATGGATCGGAGAAGATGATGTTCAGGCAGTTGCCGGAACACTGAGAGGAGATTTCATAACCTGCGGACCGTCAGTTACAGCCCTTGAGCAGAAGCTCTGCGAGGTAACGGGAGCGAAATATGCTGTCTCAGTTTGTAACGGAACAGCTGCTCTTCACTGTGCAGCAATCGCAGCAGGTCTCGGCCCCGGGGATGAGGTTATCACAACACCTCTTACCTTTGCTGCTTCAGCTAACTGTGCGGTATATGTGGGCGCCAAGCCTGTCTTTGCAGATGTCAATCCTGATACCTACAACATAGATCCTGATTCAATCGAAGCTCACATCACAGAGCGCACCAAGGCGGTAGTAGCTGTAGACTTCACAGGTCAGGCAGTTGAGCACGACAGGATCCGCGAGATTTGTGATAAGCACGGACTTACTCTGATCATCGACGCGGCTCACGCCATCGGCACCAAGTACAATGGTAAGCCCGAGGGAACCCTTGGAGATATGACATGCTTTAGCTTCCATCCTGTTAAGACCATCACATCCGGAGAGGGCGGAGCCATCACCACCAACGATCCGGAGCTATACAAGAAGCTTCACCTTGCAAGCCAGCACGGTATCGTACATGATCAGGCTGACTTCGTGGATAAAGACCCTGAGGGCCCATGGGTATATGAGATGCAGACCCTTGGATTTAACTACCGTATGACAGATTTCCAGGCAGCGCTCCTTTCAAGCCAACTGAACAAGCTTCAGGAGTTCTCTGACAGGAGAAAGGCCATCGTTAATCGCTACAATGAAGCCTTTGCGGACGTTCCCGAACTCTTCATTCAAAAAGAGATTCCGGAGTCCGATACAACAAGGCACCTGTATATCATCCAGCTGCAGCTTGATAAGCTCACCTGCACACGCCGCGAGTTCTTCGATGCCATGGCAGCAGAAAACGTCCAGTGTCAGGTCCACTATGTACCTGTTTACTACTTCCCGTTCTATCAGAAGATGGGCTACACAAAGGGCCTGTGCCCAAATGCTGAGCACATCTACAAGGGCATAATGAGTATTCCGCTTTATCCCATGATGACAGATGAGGATGTGGAGAGCGTTATCACAGCGGTCAAGAAGATCATTGACTACTATAGGAAGTAATGTGATTTAGGAAAATCTATAAGCAATTATGTATGAAAACGCAAAAGCGAACGAAAACAACGTTTACTTTTGCGTTTTGTTCATATTGTGATTATATTGATCTGAGATTATGGTATGGCTTCAAATTACTATTGAAAATATTACTTATAAGTAATATTATAATAGTACACTCATTTGAGTAGAAAGGAGGGGCTATGTTTGACGCTTGAACATATAGGTATCGAGGGACTATCTGATATATACATAATATCTAATGTGAAAAAAGAATTTGAAAAAGCAGTTGATGAGATATGGAAACGAAATCCTCCGTGGAAAAGATATCATGGTAAAATGATTCAGGATTTAGCTGTCCTTCAATGCCAGAAAGAAAAGGCCATTGATTTAGAATGCTTTGAGAAAATAAAAGATGATATATATAGTATTCGGCATCCCGAGACAAGAAAAAATGTTAGAGTTCTGTACACTATTACAGATAACGGAGAAGTAATTTTACTTACAGTTTTTTTAGAGAAGAATGACAATGATTATAATATAGCGATAAAAAGAGCTGAATATAGATTGAGATGGTTAAATGAAGGGTGAAAAGATGGGAATACAGGATAAAATTGCAAGAGCAAAGGAAACAAATTGGTTAACTGATGGGCTATCAAAGGCTGAAATGAAAAGTATAGTTGAGTTGGCTCAGATTTCATCAAAGATTGAGAGACGAAGAATAGAAATGGGTATGACACAAAAAGAATTTGCTGTCTATATGGGAGTTTCTCAGGGAATGGTATCAAAATGGGAGAGCAGAGATTACAATTTTACTATCAAGTCATTGAATGAAATATGTAGCAAAATAGATTTGACATTTACGCCGGTTTTAAATAACAAAATAATCACTGAAAAATTCTCTCTGATAAAGAATGATAGCAAAATGTATATTCCTAAGATATCAGTAAATAACTTGACGTCAGAGAATAGGAGAAACTGTATAGCATGAATTTTAATAGTGTAGCAACTGGAATAAATATATTGGGTAGCACAATTTCAAATATAGCTGTAAATAGTAATATAGCTGATTTGAAACCTGATGCACAGAAAGCAATTGGTCTCTCTGTACATGAGCCAACTATAAGAAAAGATGGGAATGTCTTCTTGGGAATTGTCCAAATTGATATTGAAATTAAAATCGATCAGTCTGAAGAGGAAAAAGCAAATTTGACTATATCAATCGGGGGAACATTTGAGTCTGGTTCAGATTCAAGCAAAGAAGATTTTATTAACCTTTTAGCTATCAACGGAGTGTCTGCTTTGATAGGAGTGGCTCGTGGAAAGATAGAATCTATAAGCGCAGCTATATTTAATTCAGGTAAAATCACAATACCTTTTATTAATGTTATTGAATACTATAAAAGTGTGGCTGATTCAAATCAGTAGAACAAATATTAACTTTCCATTAAGAGCCTTCCTTTTAGGGAGGCTCTTTTGTATAATTATAAACACACACCTAAACGTAATATCAAACAAACTTTAAGGAGGAACAGCTATGCCGGAATTCAACAATAAAGCCATGTACAAGCTTTCATATGGTCTGTTTGTCTGCACTGCGGTTCAGGGCGACAAGAAAAACGGATGCATAATCAATACAGCTGTACAGGTTGCGTCTGACCCAAACACCATTTCAATTGCGGTCAATAAGGCTAATTACACCCATGACATGATCAAGGAAACTAAGACCTGCAACATATCTGTCATCAGCAAGGAAGCTAAATTTGACCTTTTCAAGCACTTTGGATTCCAGTCCGGACGCGATGTGGACAAATTCAGCCCGGAATATCCGAGCAGTAGCTATGCGATGGCAGACAATGGCATTCCTTATATCATAGAGGGCACCAACGCCTACTTCTCACTTAATGTAAAACAGGAAGTAGATCTTGGCTCCCACACACTCTTCATCTGCGAACCGGCCTTCATGACCGTGCTCTCGGATGTACAGTCCTGTACCTATGAATTCTACCAGAGCGATATCAAGCCCAAACCTCAGGCAGTTGGTACAACACCCAAGGGCGAGACGGTATGGCGCTGCACAATATGCGGCTATGAATACGTGGGCGAAGACCTTCCGGACGATTTCATTTGCCCGATCTGTAAGCATGGCAAGGATGATTTTGAGAAGATAATCCGCTAACAATGAATGATCTTATACTAAAGCCAAAGGAGGTAATTTCTTATGAAGTACGTATGCAATGTATGTGGTTATGTCTATGACGAGGCAGCAGGCGATCCCGATAACGGAATTGCTCCCGGAACCAAGTGGGAGGACCTGCCCGATGATTTCACCTGCCCGCTTTGCGGCGTAGATAAAGACCAGTTCTCAGAACAGGCATAAACAACTAAAATGAATATGATATGAAACAGCAAGGAGTCGGTTCATTGATTGAACCGGCTCCTTGTTTTGTGCCATTCTATGATATAATCTTAGACAAGTGACTAATACTAACGGAGAAGAATAAATGGATTACTTCAGGAATAAAGAGACAATCAAGAGAATATTCACAGCACTCTTCATAGTGGCTGCAATAATGATAGCGGTTCCCATCGTAGCAGCAAACGGATTCACATACCTTTGTGAAGACGATTTCAGCTTTGAAGCCGGGGCAAAAGACATGTTCATAGCCTACGGGTCATCCTTTAAAGGAGCTCTTGTGAGAGCGTGGGAATACTACAACTCTAATCAGGGAACGTTTTTCTTTAATTTTGTGGTCCACTTTGTAAGAGCCTATTCCAGATGGGATCTCCCGGGATTCCATTTTTACATGATCTGCGTAAGCGTTATGTTTGTAGTTTCGCTCTTTGTGATTATCAGGAAACTTCTGCGTGATAAAACGGCAGCAATCATGATATTTGCGTTGTCATTATTTGTGATTTTTGGAATGAACGGAACTCATCCATCACAGGAGCTGTTCTTCTGGTATACGGGAACCATGAATTTTACTCTTGAGTTTATATTGTCTTTCTTTAGTTGCACTCTGCTGCTCAAGTATATACGAGGCACTGAGACAAGTCAGGTAAAAGAGGCTTTATACCTGATTGTAAGCAGCATCCTGGCCTTTTTTGCAAGTGGCGGAGCTCTCAATGTTGTGTCAGCATCTTGTTCGTGGCTTCTTGCAATAGAGATACTGTATTTTATCAGAACCGGCAAATCCGGTTTTAAGGTGAAATCGATCATTCCGCTCTGCTTTGCACTTGTGGGAGCTATTGTCAATGTGATCGGCCCGGGCAACTATATCAGATCTAATGCCGGAATAGTGGAAGGTCATGAGACTTTTTTAGACGGATTAAGAGATGCTTTTGTCACCTGTGCATCGGAAGATAAGATACTATTTACAAGTTTGAGCTTCATCGCCACTCTGTTTCTGGTACTGGCAATATGCCTGTTTTTGAAAGTCAGGATAGTAGACGGGAAGGTTTCGACACCTGTACTGGTAACAGTGTTCGTGGGAACCTGGCTGATACGATTATTTACAATGTTCCCGGTTTCATATGGATATCATTCAGATGTGATAGGAAACCAGAGAACTCAGGCATCCTATGAGATTGTTGCGAAACTGATGTATATACTGTTCGTGATTTTCCTCGGTCAGTGGCTTCACGAAAGACTTGAAGGCAGAAACACCAACATCTCAAAATACCTTCCGACAGCCCTTGTAGCCATTACACTAATTATTTCTCTTGCCGGTTACGGAAAGATTAAGTCGGAGATCAAGAGCAGTATATCTTATGAAGCCTTTGATGACTTCAGGACAGGCGCCATGCAGGAGAGCTACACCGTAAGGGAGTATGTACTCTCAAGTCTTCGTCTCGCGGAAAAAGAGAGTGATGCGATAGTATACGTGCCCGGCTTTAAAAAAGCAGTATCAGCTTATGGCATGGGACTCTCTGTTGACTGTGAGGAATTTGTAAACAGGTCAGCAGCAGGACTATTTGATTTGCATACAGTCACTGTTATATATGGTGAATGAGACTTAAAAATCATATGGCTCGGCATCATATATTACTTCTTCTTTGTCAAAGAAATACTTAGTGCCGCTTTTCCAGTCTTCTGCCTCGTGAGGATACAGACAGTCCGGATCAACAGCAATCGGAGAGACGTATACAACAGCATCGTCTGACTGAAGTTTATTGATGTTTTCACTCATCTGTAGGCCGTAGTAAGCAGCTGTGCCGTTTTTGATATTGTTTATTGCTGATGCTGTGGTATATGCACCGGGTTTTTGTCCGAGAATCTGTACAGTGCTGCAAGCAATAATGATGATCGCTGCTACGGTCAGAGCTATGCCTGCAACAGGAGAATACTTGTTAAAGCCTTTATTATGAAGCCAGCCGCAGTAATAGAAAACATTGAAAAACAGCAGCAGAACGAATGCGAAAAAGATCGTGTTGGAAACCCTGGTAACACTAAGATTTGCATCTATATAAGGCTCAGATATTTCGGCATCACCAAGATAGGCAAAAGGGGCATAAAGAGCACTCAATAGGCAGAAGCTAATCACAGTAACAAGTACCGGCAGCGGGAACTTGAATGTCGCTTTTTCAAAGAGCTTATCAGCACTGTTTGAGTACCAGATAATAGCTGCTGTAAGAAGTATAAAGCCAAGGGTCACGCCACTGAAATGTCTCTGAATAAATGCGGAGCCTAAGGCAAATGAATTCTTTACTACAACAAACAGGTTGTTGTTATTGGATCCCAGCAGCATTCTCTGTTTATTGCCCGGAGCTCCCAGATTTATGGCGGCTCCCACGAAAAATGAGATTATCATCGGAAGACTGCGAAGGAATTTATCATAGGTTCTGTCACCGTATACTCTCTGATAAAGAACAAGACCTGCATAGAAGAGTACTATGAATAAAAGACCTCCGAACACAGTTATGTTGTTGGTTCCTGCAGCCAGGAATCCCAGTATGCTGATAAGGACCGTCCTGACTATGCGCTTCTTATTATCCGATGTCCAGATATGGTTAACCGTCAATGCGATAAACAGTATCAGGAGTGAATGAGCAAAGGTATAATGTACAGCGCTGTTGAACCAGGTGAAGGCTTCTGCCTTTCCATCAACGCCCTGTATCGTATACATAGTTAGAAGTGATAAGAGACACCATTTTACGGCGCCTGATGCATTAAAGAGCTTGTTAAATACAACGCTCAAAAGATAGTAATACGATAGCAGGATAGACAGCAGCATGATGCTTCCACCAAGGTGATATAGCTTAATGCCAAATACAGCAGGCTCAAGTGCCATGAAAAAGCATGAAGTATAAGTCCCCTGCCAGGTAAAATAAGTATTTATCACATGCTCAAAAGCGGGACCCAGGGTGGCAAAAACAGAACCTGTTCTTAAAAAGGCTTGTCTTGCATCAGCCGAATATCCAAAGTCATCAGCCCACGGATATGCAAACTTGGATACATATATAATAGGAAGCAGCGTGGCTATCAGTATTATGACCAAAATAATAGCCAGTATTTTTATTCTGTTGTTCAATAATTTCTGCATCTAGTTGGTTCCCTTCTAAATGAAGTTCTTTCTATAATAATTACTGTTATAGACATTGCAATAAAACAAAGATATTATACCATGGTATAATACATATTATTTATAATCAATAAAAAGGAAGTATTAGTAATGAACATTATCTTATTATCCGGTGGTTCAGGAAAACGCTTGTGGCCACTTAGTAACGACATCCGTTCAAAGCAGTTTATCAAGATTTTTAAGGATGAAAATGGTGAATATCAGTCAATGGTTCAGCGTATCTATGGCCAGATCAAGGCTGTGGACCCTGATGCGACTGTAACTATAGCAACATCAAGATCACAGGTTTCTGCTATCCATAACCAGCTTGGAGATGATGTGGGTATATCTGTAGAGCCTTGCAGAAGAGATACCTTCGCTGCGATTGCTTTAGCTACTGCTTACCTTCATGATGTGAAGGGTGTATCAAGCGATGAGGCGGTTGTAGTATGCCCTGTAGATCCGTATGTTGACAGCACATATTTTGAATGTGTCAACAAGCTGTGCGAGAGGGCTGAAAAGGGTGACAAGAACCTTGTCCTTATGGGCATACAGCCTACATATCCGAGTGAAAAATACGGATATATTCTGCCTGTACAGAACGCAGATGGAACAGGATATAAGTTTACAGAAAAACCGAACAAGGAAAAAGCTGAAGAGTTTATTAGTCAGGGTGCACTCTGGAATGGCGGCGTATTTGCTTACAAGCTCAGTTACGTTCTTGATAAGAGTAAAGAGCTTCTTGGCACATCAGTATATTCAGAATTGTTCTCCGGATATGACAACCTCAAGAAGATTTCCTTTGACTATGCAGTTGTAGAAGCAGAGTCAAGCATTGAGGTCCTTAATTACGACGGAGAGTGGAAGGACCTTGGAACCTGGAATACTCTGACAGAAGCCATGACTGAGAATATCGTAGGCGATGGAGTACTAAACGATACTTGCGATAACGTTCATGTAATCAATGAGCTTGGAATCCCTGTTCTGGGAATGGGACTTAAAGACGTTGTTATCTCCGCCAGTCCTGACGGAATCCTTGTAAGTGACAAGGAACAGAGTAGTTATATTAAGCCATATGTTGATTCCTTTGACCAGGAGATCATGTTTGCTGAAAAGAGCTGGGGAAGCTACCGCGTTCTTGATGTTGAAGAAGGAAGTATGACCGTTAAGGTTACTCTCAATCCCGGACACAAGATGAATTACCATAGCCACGACAAGCGTGATGAAGCCTGGGTTGTAATATCCGGAAGCGGTAAGACTATTGTTGATGGTATGGAACAGCCTGTTAAACCCGGTGATGTTATAACTATGTCAGCAGGTTGCAAGCATACTGTTATTGCTTCAGATGCCGGACTTCAGATCATAGAGGTTCAGCTTGGAGAGAGCATAAGTGTGCAGGATAAGCACAAGTACGAGATGCCGGAGTTATAAATATGGGCAATAAACCCTTTATGCTGTTGCCGGCAGCCAAGGATTACATCTGGGGCGGCAGCAGGTTAAATGACGATTTTAATAAGAACATTGACATGAGTCCTCTGGCTGAAACCTGGGAGTGTTCGGCACATCCAGATGGCCAGAGCATTGATTCTGTCAGCAAAAGACCTTTAGGCGACATCCTTAAGGAACACCCCGAGTATCTTGGAACACATCCTCTTGGTATTACCGGTGGAGTGCCTACTCTGCCAATCCTTATCAAACTGATAGATGCTAAATCGGATCTGTCGGTACAAGTGCATCCTGATGATGAGTATGCGAGAATTCATGAGAACAGCTTTGGTAAGACAGAGATGTGGTACGTCCTGGATGCCCATGAAGATTCAAAACTTGTATATGGATTTAACAGAGATGTTACTGAAAATCAGGTAAGACAGGCGTTAAACGATGGTACCATCAGACAGCTTCTTAATTATGTTCAGATACACAAAAATGACCTGTTCTTCATAGACCCCGGAACAGTTCACGCAATCGGAGCCGGAGCGCTTATCGCTGAGATACAGGAAAACAGCAATATCACATACCGTCTCTATGATTATGACAGAATAGATAAGAACGGTAATAAAAGGCAGTTACATATAGATAAAGCCATGGAAGTATCTGACCTTAAATCTAAAGCCATTCCAAGACAGCCCATGCGATCACTCAGATACAACAATGGCTGCGCCAAAGAACTCCTTGCCAGCTGTAAGTATTTCAGAGTAGACAGAATGCTTCTTAACACAGAAGGCCGCAAGATGCCAGACTTTAGAGCAGAATCCAACAGTTTTCATGCTCTTCTGGTTACGGATGGCTGCGGAGTTATATTTGGGGAAGGCTTGTCACTGAATTTCTTCAAAGGAGACTGTATATTTGTACCTGCAGACAGCATGGAGCTTAAGTTGCATGGCAAGGCACAGATTTTAGATGTTAGTTGCTGATTCAGATATTATTATTTACAAAGCGAACGGAAAAGTGAACGCAATACTTTGCGTTCGCTTTTTCGTTCGCTTTGTGTTATGACATGAGCTCCAATGAAACAGTTCACTTACTCAGCATTTGACTGATGGTATTGACAAATAGGAGATAAGAGAATATGATTGTGATACGATAAAACGAAAATACATAATATCGTATCATTGAAGAGAGGAGGTAAAAAGAATGGAGAGTGACCATAAAAAGGGTCACTTCAAGCAGCTCTCCATTAATGCTATAACTGAAAAAGTGGTTGTGCAGCCCAAAGTGCCCTGTAGTGATTCGGAAGTATTCGGTGTTTTAGCAGATTTAAAGAAGGCTGTGGAAGATGAGTCATATGTGCCTGCGACTCCAACAGCTCAAAATCCTTCTTTGTCAGATAACTATATATTTGATAAAGAGGATGAGAAAATGATTTTGTGTGATCTTAAGCTGGCCAATTTTGTCGGCAAAGCATTAGACTTAAGCAAAGGCGCAGACAAGAGAAAGAAGCTTGGATTACCGCAAGAATACTTGTATGTTTTTAAATATCCATGCGAGTTGATTAGGAGAGATGCTGATACAAGTGGCGTAGAGAAAGAAAACATCCTGATCTACATTAAGGTCAATGATCGGAAGATACCGAATCAAATTGTATTTGTAGTTTCTTTTCATAAGAACAATCCAAAGACATAAACAAAGACAATAACTTAACCGGCACATTGTGAGCCAATGTGCCGGAAAGATAAAACATATATCATAAATCAGAAACATAGACAAAGACTCAAACATAAGAGGAAGAAAAGATGAATAAATTAAATTTGGCATATTGCAATGAATGTGAGGATCTTGTCGAATTCAGTATCCAAGATGAAGTTGTAAATGAAACATATAAAGGTGTGAGAATTCGGTATGAATTCCCGGTTGCAAGATGCAAGTGTTGCAATAGTGAAGTGGCAGCTTCAGTTGATTACAATTATGAGAAATCCGAAGCAAGGATCAGTGCATATAAAAAATCTCAAGGGATAATTGGACTAGATGAGATTACTGAGATTATGGAAAAATACAATGTTGGAAAAGAACCATTGGCATTAGTTGCAGGATTTGGAAGTGTTACAATCAAACGATACTTTGAGGGCGCTATTCCTGCAACTGAGTACTCTGATCGTTTGAAAGAATTGTTGGATAATGAGGATTCTTTCGAAAAACTCTTTGAGTTAAACTGCGATAAATTAAACGACGTGTCAATTAAAAAGATAAAACAAAGATTAGTTGAGATAGATCAAATCAAAGCTTCAAAAATCAACCAGATTGCCAATTATATAATTATTAAAATGGAAGAAGTAACACCGCTGGCGCTTGAAAAGCTTATGGCTTTTTCTAACGGCGTGAATTATGCGCTTAATGGAAATAGACTGATTGGTGAAGAGTGTCAGGCTTGGCAACATGGTTATGTTTATCCATCTATTTATGTTAAGTATAAAAAATATGGGTATAAACCAATAGACAACGGGATAAATAGTACGCATGGTGCGATGTTGTCTTTAGTATCTGAGGATGAAATCAAGGCAATAGATATGGTGATCAGTACATTTGGTCTATATTCTCCTAAAACACTTGAAATGATAAGTCATAGGCAGGAACCTTGGATTGAGCAGCGAGTTGGGTGTAAGGATACTGATCCGTGTAACAAATCGATTGATGAAGAATCGGTTAAGGAATACTACATTAAAAATAGGTTGGATTCGGAGGAGAATATTAGTAAGTATATTAGTAGAGTGCTTGGGGAGATTAGAAGTCAGAGGGCTTTTCGTTTCTAAGAAGCTTGGTGCCTGAGAAGTTCATCGGGGGCATTACATTATGGTTGCAACAAAATTCATAGTCACGCATTAAAAGAGAAATGAAGACGGCCAAGAAAGTTGATATTGATGATAAGTATATTCAGAATTGGAAAATACTTTTTGGATATTTTAATAAATAACATTGATTGTAAGCTGGCATTATAGCGTAATAATTCTAGTATTATGATATAGTTAATAAATGATTCGCTGAACTATGTAGCAGATGTAAAGTGGGACTTATATATGAGAAAATCACAACTACTTATTTGTGTAATATTTATTTTATATGCTGTTGTTGGAGGCTTATGTGCCACCGGATGGCTTAATATTGGGAATAATGTTTTAGGAGCACTTTCTTTAACTGCATTATTCTTTTCTGTTTCAGATGTATTTGTGAAGGTTAGGAATGTGTTATTCGAGAAAAATGTTTTACAAAATGTAGTTGGGATTGCGGTACTTTTTTTGAATGAAAAGATGAAGGAAGTTGGAACTCATCATAATATTAACATTAGAAATACAATAGAAAATCTCGAAGATACAGTGGGATATAAATGTGATAGGAAAATGATTCATCCAAATGAATATGCAAAATTGAGATTTATAAGAGGGCTTCTGTTGGCTTCAGATATATTGTTTGTTCTTGGAGTTGCTATTTTTATTATTATGCCTTTTATTAAGGATAACCTTTTACCTCAAGGCTTTACATCTGTAGTATCTTTATTTGCCTTTTCAGCTATGATGTGTTGTATGTTCTTGGATGAGATGGCCATGGATATTAGTCAGAGGAATAATGAAATAATGAATGAAAAGTATGCAATAATTTGTGGCCAATTCCAGGATTTTAGAACATTTAATGAGATGTATTTTCATTATTACAAAGATTATTTAATCATGTATGGTGATAAGTTGAATGGTTAGATAAAATTCACATTCATTCATTAAAAAACAAAAATTCTAGCAATAAAAATCACTGTTTTTTTAAAAAACAGTGATTTTTATTGCTGAAAATGTTAAAATTAATCAAAAACAGTGAAAAGGATGTAACTATGAAGCCATTTGTCCCATATGAATTGCCAATTGATTATAACGTAGATAAGGAATTACTAAGATTGTCTTCTGAAGCGAATGCTAAATATGGAGAGTACAAAGCGTCGCTGAATACGCTTGAGTTAGATGCGTCTCACTTTCTTAATTCAATACTTCTGACAGAAAGCTATAAATCTACGCAAATAGAAGGCACACAGATTTCTCAAGATGAAATGTTTTATTTGAAATACATGGATAAGACTGATGATAGTAGGGAAATACAGAATCTTAAAAGCGCTATTACTTATGCTGAGAAGAATATCAAGGACGGAATTAGCTATGAATTGGTAAATGAAATGCATAGAATTCTTCTTGATAGCGTAAGGGGATCAGAGAAAACGCCTGGGAAGATACGCACTACCCAGAATTGGATTGGTCCGCGTGGTTGCAGTTTGGAAAATGCAACTTTTGTTCCGCCAATTCCTGAAACGGTATACAGCCATCTTACAAATCTCTATCAATACATGAATAATTCTTTTATTGATCCATATCTAATAAATGTTGCGGTGTCACATGCTCAATTTGAAACGATTCATCCTTATAAAGATGGAAATGGTAGATTGGGGAGGGCGCTTATTCCTGTTCAGATGGCGCTTCTTGACGAGAATAATCCAATACTGTTTTTGTCTGAAATAATAGAATTATACAAGCCGGCATATCAGCGTAATCTAATGGAGTTTAGACGTGGTAATGTGGCTGGCTTTATTAAATTTTTCTTACAGTGTGTGATAGATCAGTGTTTTTCATATATATATAAAATTGAGAAGGTCAAATCAATATATAAAGAAGATATGAAAGCAATAGAAAGCATAAAAGGCAATTCTGTATATAAAATTATGCCGGTGATAAAAAAACAGATAGTATTTACCAAAAAAGAGATAGAAGAAGCGTCGGGCGTTTCTGTTAATGCTGTGTCTAAGATAATTGAGCAATTAGTCGATTTAAATATACTAGTTAAAGATCCGACTGTCATGAAAAAAGGATATAAATATCAACGTATATATGACGTTTTTGTGGCTGGGGAGTGATTTTGCTCACACGTGTGACCAAAAAGATCATAGGAATAGTATAAGAGTGTTAAAGTAAACCATCTAACTGATCAGGCTGTTTATGTTATAGAAGGGAGACATAAAGTGCTTAAAAAAGTAAGAAATTTGCTTAATTCCATAGCTGGGAGAGTAGGATGTGTTTTATCTGTGATAAGTATAACATTTATTATTGTAGTCTGCTCAAATATTAGCGCTGAGTTTTTCGCGGAAGAGATGGCAGAGAGTATAAATAATATATTGATTGGAATAGCCACAAATCTAATAGGAATTGTGATAACCGTGTCCATTATTCAAAGTATTCTTGACAAGCAAGATGAAAAGAAGGCCTATTTGGAAGAAAAGGATAAAATTCTAAGATATGACATTATTATGCAATTGCTGATTCAAAGGTATTTCATGTTACTATATGCTGTAATAACTCCGTTGGAGAAAAGAGGGGAGGTAAGCTTAGAGGAAGTAACGAAGAGAGATATCAAATTTGAAGACATGAGGGATCTATATAAGTCATCACCATATTTAACCGATGGCATTTTAGAGCCATCTATTGTACTTTTTTATAACGCAGAGGAGCAATTGCGTAATCATATGATGACTATGATTAACAACATTGATTTTAAATATCATCCGGAGATTGCTTCGTTATACATGAAGTTTATTAATGATTCTATTGCGTATGATACGCGTGGAACTATCAAAGGCAATATAAATGTTTTATTAGGAAATGGTAAGATGTCTGAAAAAATAATGAAGGATATAGCAGCTGATTCTACGTATAAATGGGTAGAACGATTTGATAAGGGCGAATTGGAAAGCAATATGATGGTCCCATATATTATCTTGTATAAGCTTATCTTAAGTGAAAGAGAAATGACTATTGAGTACCAAAGGATGGTGGATAAACTGAAAAGTGAATAATGATTATCTACAGAAATTCATTATGTATCAATAATTTCGCGAGGGTAGATTAATTCAGCGAGGCCATAACGGTGTATATTAAGCTGAACTATACTTGCCATAATAGCCAACCAAAAGATCTTTACGCGATAATCTCAAGGTGCATTCTTATTATGCTGTAAGGGCACGGGATAAGTGTTGTACGTGGCTGATACATTTATAGACAAAATGCATAACATGTGATAAAACAAAGAGCTGACTATCAAGTCAGCTCTTTACATTTACAACAAACTCTATACAAATCATATGTAACCCAGCAATAAGCCACGAAATATGCAATTGCCGCCACAGGATAATACTGCTCCCCCGTCTGTGTCAGTAGTCTTCCATATGAGAAGTTGCTACACAGATTCATAATAAGTGCAGGAATCAAGAGCTGTCTTCTGTATGCAACAGCAACAAAAGAGATCAATACAACTGCCAGATAATCATATCTTTCATGCATTCCCGGCATGAACTCTACTGCGGTCATAATACTCCATCCGGCTAAAGTCAGCCAAAAAGCTCCATGAAGAACCTGTTTCCCGGAAGTTACATCCTGCAGCTTGAACTTTGCAAACACCAGAGCTCCGGCAAAAATCATCAGAGCAACAAATACGCCAATATGTCTGAACATCTGCTCCTGGAATCCAATGTACCAAATACTTGGGAAACTCACAACTGTGGCTCCACCTGTTGAATTAATCTGACGGTAATATATTCCATATGTGTTGGTAATGGATCTTCCGCAAAAAATTGCCGGAAGTCCTGTTATCAGATACATTGCCGGGATCCAAAGCACATGAAGAATGCTAAAGTTCTTCTTGAGATAATATGCAAGAACGAAAAATGGAATAATGAAAACGGTTTGAAACTTAAAAGAAAAAGCCAATCCAATCATAATGAAAGTCAGATTCGGACGCTCTTTCAGGAAAAAGAAAAGCCCCAGAAGAATGAAAGCGCTGTAAATAGAATCACACTGCTTCCAGAGTGCACCATCCACTATGATAAAGGGAAGATTTATAAGGGTGAGACAGAAACACTTATCGAAGCGTTCCGCCCAGAACCCGCAAGCAAGATCCTTGGCACGTAGACACCGAACAATAAGGAACATGGCTACAGCCATAACGCCATCAAAAAAGCATGAGAAAAAGGAAATGGCACTTGCCGGATTAACTCCAAGTTGTCCTACAATAGCGAGGAATACGTTGTAAGGAATATAGTAATCTCCAATTGCAGTTGACAGACCACCGACAAATCCGAGCTTACGATACTCTTCAACCCATGGAGCCAGAAAAGCATTGTAATCGCTCCAGCCGGGGACGTCTACAAGTGGAGTGTACTTAATTCTTATATGAACGGACATAACAAGCAGAAAAGCAAATATGATCCAATCCATGTATTTATCAATGATTTCCACCAGTTTATTGTCAAAAGCCCTGCGATTACTCATAATCACAATCCCCCTATTATCAAAACAAATATCCGCTCTCAATTATACCATGGTATACTGTTGTGTAGATAGGACTGATTAAGGCTGTATTATTTTATTATTCTAAAGGACAGAAACAAAGTATGGGAACATTACTTGCTACATATTCAATATTCTTACTGATTGCTATTATGACACTGATTGCGTTACGCAGTGGTGGTTTTGAGCGAGAAATTATCAAGAAGATTGTTATAACCTTTGGGGTATGCCTGTTTCTTGAACTGATTGTTTTTAATTACAATGCAATTACTACATCACGTCTTAGTGAGTATGACTTAACTGAGAATATTTCACAATCTGCAACAGAAAATAAAGCAGAGATTCTCGTGCCCCACATAAGCACGGAAACACTTTATCTTAGATTTACTGGTGATATAGGCTACGTTACTAATGTGTCCGTATTTCTCAAAGATGATGCATACGCCAATGCGTATACAGAAGCTGCTTCGTTCAAAGTTATTCCCGATGATGACAACTATAATAGTGACAATGTAATACTTAAGAGCAAGGGCAATCTTAGGAACTTTAAGATAACATGGGACAATCCCGGGGTCAGCTTATCTAACGCTATTCTTAATAAGCCATTAGCCTATCATTTTACCTTAACAAGATTCCTGACAATTTTCCTGATATCAGCATTACTGATTTCACTGATGTCTGACAGCCTTTGGAGCATCATGTTTGATCCTAAGAGCAGAAAACAGCGAATTGCCTTTGTACTGGTTGTTTGTACACTTATAGTGTCTGTTGTCTGGGTAAAAGAGCTTTTGGTTGCTACAAATGTTGATGAGTGGGGCATAACTACAATTCCGGAGTACCCAATAACAAACGAGGCTGAAAATGACTTCCATGTGTATCAGTTTGACTCATTAATGAACCATACCAGTGGCATAGTAAGAAAAGAAGTGAGTCCACAGTTGTTGGAACTGGAAAATCCATATGATCCTTCACAGCGAGAAGGGCTAGATTACTTATGGGACTTTGCACTCTACAACGGTCATTATTACACATATTACGGAATGACTCCGGTACTTGTGTTTTATGTACCATACTATTTTGCAACAGGACATTTGCCATCATATGCTACAGCTTCATTCTTTTTTGCGCTTTTGACAGTGATTTTCGGGAGTATGTGTACGTGGAAGGCAGCAGAACTCTTTGCTCCAAAAACGAAGGCAATAGGTGTGTTTATTGCTACACCTGCGGTTGCCCTTGGTAGCAATGTTCTCTGTCTGTTAAGTGCTGCTGATAAGTACACACTTAACTATTCGTCAATGTTGACTTTTGTGTTTCTTACGGTTTGGGCGGCATTTGTAGCGCTTTCATCGAGAAAGATATGGATAAAGAGTGTATTTTTTCTGATTTCTGGAATTTCAACGGTACTTCTGCTTGAATCTCGCTCAAGTGGTTCATTGCATGTAGCAGGGCTTCTTATACCGCTTTTTTTAATGATTCTTGTTTCGAAAGAATATACAATAAAGAATAAAGCTAATTTTGCGCTATCGTATATAATTCCATTGGTAATAGGTGCGGCACTAATAATTCGCTTCAATATGATAAGGTTCGGTTCTCCGTTGGAGTTTGGGCAGAACTATCAGCTCACAGTATCTGATATACATTACAATAAAGTGAATCTTGCACATTTACCTGCGGCGTTGTATTATTATTTCTTTGATTATCTGGAGTTTAAACTGGAGTTTCCTTTTATAAGTGTAGGATCACATTTTGTGAACCATACAGGGAATATGTTCTATGATTCAGCTTCTTTTGGTATATTCGTATTTCCAATTACATGGCCAAGTTTGTTATTGACGAGAAGGATGCCTGAAGATAACAGAAACCTTATGGCATTTAGAATCGCAATGTTTGTGGCGATAGTAGTTGCTTTGATGGATTTTGATATCGGGGGCTTGAATTATAGGTATCCAGTAGATATTCTTCCGATAACAGTATTAGCCGGCGGAGTGGCCGTAATGAAGTATATGGAATGTAATCATATGGAGAATAAGATTTTAGTTGCATCTATTGCCATTATGACAACTACTATACTTTTAGCAGTTTTACTTATATTCATATTGCATGGTGTGAATTATATATGTGAGATCAACCCTCGGATGTATCTAAAGTACTTCCGAATGTGGAGACTGTGATGGTGTTGAAATTAAGTAAGCATTACTATATCATATATTAGACTATGGTTAAAAATAGCTACAAAATAACGAATATGGACTGGTTTTTATGAGTTATCCCAGAATACGTGAAAAATATTATACAGAGAAAAAACAAGTATTTTGCATTGGGTGTAAGGGGATTCCTGCAGAATATGGTGGCTTCGAGACATTTGTTGAGAATCTTACACTACATCGTATCAGCGACAAGCTTAGATATCATGTGGCTCGTATCGCTCGTGACAATGACAGATATGAGTATAACGGCGCGAAGTGTTATAACGTCAAGGTACATGAGTGGGGATCAGGCAGAGCTATCATCTATGATATGAAAGCGCTTAAAAGAGCTATAGATTATTGCAGACAGAGGCCTGCTATCAAGGAACCAATATTCTTTATAATGGCTTGTAGGATTGGATTTTTTATGGGGCATTATAAGAGACAAATCAAGAAATTGGGAGGTAAGTTTTACCTGAACCCGGATGGACATGATTGGGCAAGGAGAAAATGGTCAGCACCGGTAAGGCTATATTGGCGTATTTCCGAGAAGCTTATGGTCAAGTATGCTGATAGGATAATATGCGACAGCAAAGAAATCGAGAAATATATTAATACACAGTATAGCAGGTATAATCCGAGTACAACATATGTGGCATATGGAGCTGATTTAACCCCATCAACATATGCAGATGATGACAGCAGATATAAGTATTGGCTTAGCGAGTATTCAACTTCCAAAGGCCAATATTATCTTGTAGTTGGACGATTTGTGCAGGAGAATAATTTCGACATCATTATCAGAGAGTTTATGAGAACTGATACTGACAAGAAGCTTATTATTGTAACTACTCCTAATGTTAAGCTTTATAATGCCTTGGATAAAAAGCTTTCCTTTTCAAAAGATGACAGGGTGATTGTTGCTGATTCTGTCTATGATAAAGAACTTCTCAAGAAGATTAGAGAAGGTGCATATGCCTACATTCATGGGCATGAAGTCGGTGGAACCAACCCAAGCCTTTTGGAGGCTCTTGCAAGTACTAATGTTAATTTGTTGATTGATGTATGCTACAACAAAGAAACTGCTGGAACAGCAGCAAATTATTGGAATAAAGAAGATGGAAGTCTGGCTGAGCTAATAGGTAAAGTAGAAATGCTTTCAAGTGATGAGATTTTATACTGGGGACAGAAATCTAAAGCTAGAATTCAGGAACATTATACATGGCAAAGTATTGCTGAAAAATATGAGAAAGAGTTCTTGGGAATACTAGACTAGTAATGATACATGGAACAAAAATTAAAATCCATTCTAACCATAAAAAATGCATGAACTGCCTCTGATGATATGATAAAGTTGGATGTTTTATTACGGCAAACGAAATAATTATAAAGTGGAAGTTAAGAGAGATGGAAAAGAGATATTTTTTCACTCAAAAATATAACAAAGCTATTTTTGCTCTTTTGATTGTATTGTTTTGCTTGAGGGCAATTAATATTGATCAGGACCTTGCTCCATGGGGGGTGGCGCAGTATCAACCTGTTGATGAAGGCGCGTATTCTTATATGGCCATAAACGAGAAGACTTATGGGAGTATTAATCCGCATATTTTCTATGAAGGTCAGGAATTGGGGCTCGTAGTTAAGGAGAACTTTATAAGCAATGTGCCCGGAAATTTTATGTCTATTCTTGGCTTCCATATTTGGGGAAATAATTATTTTGGGCTAAGGATTCCATATGTATTATGGGGATTGCTTGTATTTGTTCTCTTTTTCAAGCTGATTGATAAACTAAGAAGAATATATGGAAAAGGCGATAGGGCAGAGTTTATAGCAGAAATAGCAATACTTGCATGGTATGTTACTGATTTTACTTTTTTTAATGCCAGTAGAATAGCAGAGCCAACAATGGTGAGGCTTGTATTTGTTCTACTGACTGCGTTAGTGTATATTTCATTTCCTGACAATCATACGACTCGTTTCTTTGTGCTTGGAATTTTTGCAACTTTTTCAACGTTTCTTGTATATATTACAAATGTGTTTTTGTTTTTTGCAGTAGGGCTATCAATTATAATTAGTATTAAAAATGACGGTATAAAGAATGCTGTTCGAGAGTTTGCGTGGTTTGTATTTGGATCGTTATGTATGTTTGTCGTGGCTGAGATATATTATTATTATGTATGGCAGACTGAAGCAATACTAAATTCTTTGCGCACAATTGAGGGGTTTGTTTCTTATAATAGTACGGCAAGTTTAACAGTTGATACATCAGAACCATTAATTAGGGCTTTGGCGTTGGTGTGGGCGAAGATAGTGGGGAGCAATTCATTCTTATATAATCTTCCGATACTTTTGTTTTTTTCTGTTAAGCAGAGAAAAATTTTCTCGCTTTCGAAAAATGATAAGTGTCTGTTTTTTTTGCAATTGATTGTTTTATGCTTTATAGGTCAGACTTTCATTTCATGGGACACAGTTACTCGTAAAATTATACTTATATGTCCAATTGTCGTTTCTATACTATATGTTTTGTTTGTGAGTTGTGATATGAAGACGCACTTTCAGAACAGCCAAGAAACTGGTATTGAAAAAAATAATCGAAAGGCGAAAGCCTTTGATGCCTTTTTGTGGATATTTGGGTTAATTAATGTTGCAATTTCGTTGTTGTACAGAACAGTATTTTACAATGATACTCATGAAGATTACGATTTGGCATCTGTCATTGTGCTGCTTGTGTTAGAACTGTTTCCAATACTGATTTATATCCTTTTTGTTTTTATTATACCAAAGTATATAAGACTAAATGATTCTGTGAAGTTACAGATGAGGGCTGGATGGTTTGTGTTTATTTGTATGTGTTTGTGCAATTTAACATTTACATATAAGTACTTTTTGAAAAACCCATCTTTTGTAGAAAGAGACAGTATGATTGCCCTTGCTGAATCAGTGGATGGAAAATATGTGCTTGGTGGAGGGTTTCAGTTGGGTTACTCGCTTTATAATGATATGAAGCCATTACTAACAACTCCTAACAACACTATGGAATTTGCCAACATATTGGATGAACCATTATTAATAGAGTATACGTCAGTCAGAGGCGAGCTAGAGGAGTACTTTCGTAATGTATACTATTCGGAAGGAGAAGGTAATACATATTTTATTCCTGAAAAAGAGATTGAAAGATCTTTTTTAACTTTTGGATATGTACACGATATGTGTCTGTACAAGGTTGGAACTGCTGAGGATTACAGAGCTTACAGAGAGGCATTATACTCGAAAGTCATAGAGGAAAAGAAGCTACAACAAGGCGAAGAAGTAGATAAAACGTTTGAGAATGATTCAAAAGCGTGGAGTAATGAGATAGATAGATGTATATACCCATACACCGAAGGAGCGCAGTATCCAATTAAAGGTAAGGAAGTTACTAATATTATAGGAAGTGTATATACCGATATTACAGTTCCGGTTTATGGAAATGTATATGGTGATATTCATGGGAGTATTAATCAGCCAATACATGGAAGTGTTTATGGTGATATTTACGGCGATATAAATTCTGTAATAGATTCGAATGTATATGGAGTTGTCCATGGAAAGAACAAAGGAAATGTATCAGGAAAGATATTAGGCAATGTACTGTGTTGTACTGAACTAAAGGAGAGGGGAATAGATATAGACGGCGACTTCATCATTATTGAAGGCAATCAAAATGCTGATGTGAATAGTAATGTTTATGGTGATATTGATTTTGATATATATGGGGATATCAATGGTTATGTATTTGGAGATATTAACGGAGATGTATATGGGAATATTACAGGAGGAGTATTTGGTAAAGTTAATGGGAAAGTATATGGAGAACAAGTTGGATATTTTGAAAAATAGACAATCTATTAGTAGCTGAATTACAAAGAGCATGAAAAATTAATGAATGATACATATCTGTTTTAAATGATCATGGAATAAAAGTACTAATAGAGATGAGGTAGGACAAATGATACTTGATAGAATTGAGAATATTGGAACTTATCTTGGAATAAGTAGGCACTTGGATATAGCAATTAAAGAAATACAAAAAGGACATTATAAAAATTGGGATATAGGACGACACGAAATTGAGGGAAACAATGTTTTCTGTAATAGAGTCTATTTGGAAACAAAAGAAGAGAATTCGTGGGAAAGACATGAAGAATATTTAGATATTCATATTGTAATAGACGGAAGCGAAGTGATTCGTTATTCGGAGTGTTCTTATGTTAATGATTGGGGTGAATTTGATGCAAAAGGAGATTGTGCATTAGCGCCATTTTCAGACACGGGAATTGATTTAAGGATTAATCCCGGATGGTTTTTAATAGTGTTTCCACAGGATGCACACATGCCTGGGCTACGCGATGATGGAGAATTTAGTGACAAGGCAATTTTTAAAGTATGTGTTAAGGGAAAATGAGACATTATGATACATCAGCATAGCAATGTATTGATTGTTCTAAACTATAATGATGCAAAAACAACGAAAGAATTTATAGAAAGGACTAGAGGAAATCAGTGTGTTGATCATATTGTGATTGTTGACAATCATTCGACAGACAATTCTTATATAGATCTTTTGCAGTATACTGATGAGAAGGTTGATGTTATTCAGATAGATACAAATGGAGGATATGCAAAAGGAAACAATCGTGGTGCACAATATGCGATAAAAAAGTATTGCCCGGATTATCTATTGATTTCAAATCCGGATGTATACTTTGATGAGGAAACTATTCGTTTATTAGAAAGCGTTCTTATGAATTCATCACGAGTTGGTGCTGTCGCCTGCATGATGAAGTGTATATCGGGTAGTAGCAGACCATCTGCATGGAAGCTTCCGTCATTTGCGGATTGTATCAAAGAGAACATGATTATTACTAAAAAATTGCTTGGTGATAAGACTCTCTATAATGAAGCTTATCTTAATAACGATATGGTAGTCAATGTTGATGTGGTGTCAGGGGCATTCTTCGGAATATCAAGAAAGACTTTTTTAAACATAGGGGGATTTGATGAAGATACTTTCCTTTATGGAGAGGAAAACCTTATGGCATATAAGTTAAAGCAAAATGGCTATCAGTCAAAACTCATAACTGGTAAAGAATATCTTCATGAGCATTCTACAAGCATTGATAAGAGTGTAAATAGTCTGTACAAGAAGCTTAGAATGGGATTTAAGAGTAGGATGGTGTATGCCAATAAAGTGCTGCATATGAATCTGGCACATAAGTTGATATTACACCTTACTTTTTTTATTGGTACATTTAATTATCTAATACTGCGGAAAACATTTGATTTTTTCTGTAAATGAATAACAGAATTAAAAATATAAAGAATTAAGAGAAAGATAATGGATTTTTTTAAAGTTATATTACGACCCTTCAGAGTTATTTTCATATTGCTGTGTAAACTAATGACCGGGCTTGTCCCGAAAGACAAAAGACTTGTACTGTTTGGTGCGTGGTTCGGACAAAGATATGCAGACAATACAAAATATTTGTATGAGTTTTGCTTGAATAAAAAAGATATTAAGCCAATTTGGTTCACCAAGAATTATGATGTATATAGGAATTTAATCAGCCAGGGGAAACCTGCTGTTTATTCGAAGTCATTAAAAGGAATTCTCGTTCAGATGCGCGCAGCTATGTTGGTTTCGACTGTTGATTATGGTGATTTTAATATTTATCTTCTTAGTGGCTGCATGATTTTTGATCAAGGGCATGGCGTGGCTATTAAGAGGAGCCATGATAAGGGATATGAGACCTGTTATCAGAAATTTTTTGATGCTCTTATTCATTTAAATGTTAAGAGATATGGAGTCGGAACAAATCCGTATCTGATAGAAATGGCACATGATGAGGTGCCTGTACCTGATGATCATGTCATTTATGCAAATATGGCGCGTACAGATGTCTTTTTTGATGAAAGATTATATGATCATAGGAATGATTTTTTGAATGATATTATTAAAGACCGCAAAGTTGTTTTATATGCTCCAACACATAGGCTTGAAGGCGCTATCCCAATAGAAGTTGATAAAATATTTGATCTTCCGGACATCCAGGAAATTTGTGAGCAAAATAATGCTGTTTTTATTATAAAAAAGCATTTCTATCACAAGGATGAAAAATCAAATCTGGATAAATATAGCAGAATTTTTGATATAACAAATGAAGATGTTGAGACTCAAAGCCTTCTTTGCAAGACAGATATTTTGATTTCTGATTATTCGGCTATCTATATTGACTTTCTTGCAACCAATCGACCTATTATTCTGTATCCATATGATTATAAAGAATTTACAGATAAAATTAGAGGATTTTTTCTGTGTATGGAAGATAATCATGTGGGGTATAAGCCAAATAATCCTGCTCAAATTACTGACTGCCTCAAACATGTATTTGACGATCCAACTGATGAAGTTCATCAAACGGGGCGGGATGAACTTCGGAATAAGTATTACAATCCGGGGCAAAAGCTAGGGACGAGCAGACAATATCTGTATGAAAAAATGTTGCGTCTATTGAACCTGGAATCACAAGGTAAGATAAAAAATGAAGAACAGCATAATTAATAATGTGATATGGAAATTCGCGGAGCGGATGCTAGCCCAAATAGTATCCCTTGTAGTATCAATAATTCTTGCCAGATTGTTGTTTCCGGATGACTATGGCGCCGTATCAATGGTTACGGTTTTTATTGCAATTGCAAATATATTCGTAACTAATGGAATTCCGAATGCGTTGATTCAAAAAAAAGATGCAGATGAATTGGACTTCTCATCATGTTTCTATTTAAACTTGAGCGTTTCATTGTTGATATATGTGGCGATTTTTTTTGCCGGTCCTTTTATTGCAGGATTTTATATGAATGAGATACTATGTCCTGTTATTCGAGTTATGGGACTTAGAATCATTGTTGCTTCTGTAAATAGTATCCAACACTCTTATGTTTCAAGGCATATGATGTTTAAAAAGTACTTTTGGGCCACTTTGTTTGGAACAGTGATTTCAGGGATTATTGGCATTGCTATGGCTTATCATGGCTATGGCGTTTGGTCACTTGTTGCTCAGTATATGACAAATTCGATTATAGATACTATTGTACTGTTTTTTACAGTTGACTGGAGACCTAAGTTGTTATTTTCGCTTGGACGGGTATATCAGCTTTTTCGATTTGGATGGAAAATACTGTTTGAAGGGGTTTCAAATACAGTTGTTGGTCAGCTTCAGAATATGATCATAGGAAGGGTATATACCTCAGCGGATTTGGCTTTTTATACAAAGGGTCAACAATTTCCCAACCTCTTAGTAAATAACATTACGACATCTATCGGAGCGGTCATGTTTCCGGCTATATCCAATGAGCAAGACGATAGAAAGCATGTTTTAGAAATGCTAAGAAAATCGATAAGGATGTCCTCTTATGTTGTATATCCTATGCTTACTGGACTGGCAGCAGTAGCTGTTCCTTTCATAAGAGTTGTATTGACAGATAAATGGTTGGATACTGCACCGTATTTGCAGGCATTCTGCTTTTTAAATGCCCCAGCGGTTGGAATGATTCCGCGGCATCAGGCTCTTAATGGGACTGGTAGAAGTGATGTGTTTATGAAAGAACATATCTTGGCTAGAATTGTGGCGATAGTTGTTCTTTTGATTACCTGTAGAATCAGTATTATGGCGATTATTCTTGGGAGTGTAGTAAGTACTGTAATCTTGATGGCTATAATAGCATATACCAGTAAAAAGTATAATGGTTATGAATATCATGACCAAATCCGAGATATATTACCTACTCTGATTGGCTGTGTTGTTATGGGAGTTCCTGTTTACTTCATGGCTTATCTGGGGTTATCCTGTTCGACAACACTAATGTTGCAGGTTATAACCGGCATGGCGATTTACTTGTTATATTCTTATCTACTGCATATTAAGGAGTTTGAGATTTGCAGGCATTATGTTATTTCAATTATCAAAAGAAAGTGATGTCCGAGAAGGGATTGAGTAATGCGTATATTACATTATTCGTTAGGATTGCCTCCATATCGCTCAGGTGGATTAACAAAGTTTTGTACTGACTTGATGAAAGAACAAATTCTTGAAGGTCACTATGTTGCTCTGCTATGGCCGGGAAGAATAAGAATAATTGACAGGAGAACAAAGATTATTGATGGAGGGCAATCATTACAAGGTGGACTGAAAATCCCAAATTATGAAATTATAAATCCATTACCGGTTTCATACGATGAAGGCATACGAGATATTAATGCATTTACAACCCCTGGGTGTTCAGAAGTGTTTCAAAAGTTTTTGGGTGATTTCAAACCGGAGGTTATTCATGTGCATACCCTTATGGGGTTACAAAAGTCTTTCTTAGAAACGGCCAGAGAACTAGGAATTAGACTGATATTTTCGGCTCATGATTTCTTCCCCATATGTCCAAAGGTTACTATGTTCAGGAATGGGGAAATATGTAAAACAGTAATGGAATGTGTAGATTGTAATTCTTGTAATATGTCTGCGCTCTCTTTATCGCAGATTCTATTACTGCAGTCGGTTCCCTATCGATTATTAAAAAATTCTACTTTGATAAGAATGATGCGAAATAGTCATAGAAACCAGTATTTGATCAGTGGAAATGACGTGCACACTTCGCCGGATATCAGTGATGGGGAGAATTATAAGCGCCTGCGTTCTTTTTACAAGTCTATGTTGTGCTTGTTTGATGTTATTCATTATAACAGTACATTGACTGAGACGATATATCTTAAGTATTTGAGTGGTTTACCTGCCGGGTGTGTCATACCTATTACACATGGGGATATAGTAGATCATCGAAAGAAAAAGAAGTTCGAAGATAGCATTCTTAGGATCAGATATTTAGGATCGTATAGTAAAGGAAAAGGATATATAACCCTTATAGAAGCATTGAATAAGCTTTGGAGTGAGCACCCAAATTTTCAATTAGATATTCATTTTAAGCCTCCTGAAACTCCACCGTATGTTAATGTACATGGTAGATATTGCTACGATGATCTTGAATATATATTTAACCATTCTGATGTACTTGTTGTACCGAGCATCTGGTATGAAACTTTTGGCTATACTGTTTTAGAGGCATTTAGCTATGGCGTTCCGGTTGTTCTTTCTGAAACGGTAGGTGCGAAAGATATAGTTACTGATGGGGCAGGCATAATAAGCGGCGTGGATTCAGATAACTTATATGATGTGCTAAAGAGGCTGAATTCAGAGAAACTGAGTGAAATGAACAATGCGATTCTTGAGAGACAAAAGATCGTATCTATGCATGAAATGGAAAAAACTTTTGAAATAGAGCTCTATACAAAGACAACTAATTGATGAATTAGATAATAAGTAAAGGAACAATTCTGTTTAAATTGTAAGTATGCTATAATACTTCAAGCAAATATAGAATAAGAGGAATTTATATGTTGGATTTAACGTGGTTTAAGGGAAAAAATGTATTGGTTACAGGTCATACTGGATTCAAAGGATCTTGGCTCTGCAAGATATTGATAGACGCCGGGGCGAAAGTAACGGGATATTCATTGGAAGCGCCGACAAATCCGAATCTGTTTGCGTTGTGTGAGGTAGAGGATGAGATGAACTCTGTTATCGGCGATATCCGTGACAGAGAACATCTGATGCAGATATTTGATGAAGTACAGCCGGAAATTGTTATGCATCTTGCAGCACAGCCAATTGTACGAGACTCCTATAAGGATCCTGTCTATACCTATGAGACAAATGTAATGGGAACGGTAAATATCTGCGAGGCGGTTCGTCAGCATCCCTGTGTGAAATCTTTTCTGAATGTGACCACGGATAAGGTATACCACAACAATGAATGGGAATGGGGCTATCGTGAGAATGAGCCATTGGATGGCTATGATCCATATTCAAACAGCAAGAGCTGTTCTGAGTTGGTAACACATAGCTACATAAACTCTTTTTATTGTGACATGAATGTGGCTGTATCAACGGCTCGTGCCGGTAATGTTATTGGTGGCGGGGATTTTGCTAATGATAGAATTATCCCAGATTCTGTACGAGCTGCGATTAAAGGAGAGGATATTATCGTGCGTAATCCACACTCTACCCGTCCATATCAGCATGTGTTAGAACCATTGCAGATGTACCTTATGATTGTAAAGGAACAGTATGAGGATGCATCCAAGGCTGGGTTCTACAACATTGGACCGGATGAATGTGACTGTGTTACTACCGGTGATTTAGTAGATCTGTTTGTAAAATCCTGGGGAGATGGTCTGAAGTGGATAAACAAGTCTGATGGCGGCCCTCATGAAGCAAACTTTCTAAAGTTGGATTGTTCAAAGGTTAAGAGAGTCTTTGGATGGCAGCCCAGATGGCATGTGGAAGAGGCTATTCAGAAGACTGTAGAGTGGTCAAAGGTCTATGCAACAGGTGGAGATGTGCCAGGATGCATGGAGAAGCAGATTAGGGAGTTCTTCGCATAGCATAATGCATTATGCTACTATACCCTAGAGTATAGTATATTTCATCAGGTGTCATAAGTGTAGAATATGGTGCATTAGAGTATTGAACATGTAGCATACTTAATAGATGTTTGGCACTGATGGAATTTAGTTTTATTTATGAAGTGGAAGTTATATGAATCATTTTTTGTTGGAATCAAAAGATATCGAACGAGATAGTTTTGTTTGGAATATGGCTGGCAGTCTTTTGGGAGCTTTTCAGTCGGTAATATTATTGATGATATTAACGCGTACGGTTGATTTAGTAACAGCGGGAGTGTTTACTATCGCAAATGCAAATTCCAATTTATTTTTGAATATTGGTAAGTTTGGAATGCGTAATTATCAGGTGTCTGATGTGAGGCATGAGTATTCTTTTACGGAGTATCACAGATCAAGAGTATATTCGTTATTACTGATGCTGCTATGTTCCGTATTGTATATTGTATATGCCTCGATTACTAATGGATATACGCTGGAGAAGGCAATGATTATCCTGTGGATGTGCATTTTTAAATTGCCGGATGCTTATGAAGATGTATTTTACGGTGAGTATCAGCGATGCGGTCGATTAGATATAGGTGCAAAATGTATGACGATTCGTATGCTTGCTACCATAGTTTTTTTTGGTGTTTCTGTTGTTTTAACAAAAAGCTTATTATGCTCAATGATTGTATCTACGATTTTTACAATTGTTTTGATGATGGTTTTGTTACAAGCAACAAAAGGAATTATTCAGAAAGCTGATTATAATATAGAAATTCGTGCAAAGCAGTTATTGATGGCTTGCTTTCCTGTGTTTGCGGCAGCTTTTCTTGCATTTTATATTGGAAATGCTCCAAAGTATGCGATTGATGCTCAATTATCCGATGATTTACAAGCTATCTATGGATTTATTTCCATGCCGGTGTTTGTGATTGGTTTATTAAATGGCTTTATTTTTAACCCGATTCTGTTTTCGCTTTCTTGCATGTGGGATAAGAAACAATTAGATAAGTTTACAAGATCTATCATTAATCAGTCCGTAATTGTATCTGTAATTACGGTGATTTGTATTGCTGGAGCGTATGTGTTGGGAATCCCGGTTTTATCAATTTTGTATAACACGGATTTGACCAATTACAAAGCTGAGCTGTTATGGTTGCTGGTTGGCGGTGGATTGCTTGGGCTTTCTGGAGTATTTACAGCGGTTCTGACCATTATGCGTCATCAGAAGAATTTAATGTGGGGATATCTTATTATCGCAATTGCTTCTTTATTAGCTTCTAGACCTGCTGTAGCTAGGTGGGGTATGATGGGAGCCGTTATGCTATACAATGGAATGATGTTGGCTTTATGTGGAGTATTTGTGGTGATGATTTTTATAGTGGTAAAGAAATATAAATGAATGGCTGTAAGGGAGTAATATGAAAAGATTAATCCTAGTAGGTGGCGGTGGCCACTGCAAGTCTGTATTGGATGCTACATTAGCTATGCACGAATTTGATGATATCGTGATAACGGACCCGGACATACCGGCAGGAAATGAGATTATGGGATATAAGGTAGTTGGTTCAGATGAAATACTGCCGGAATTAAAAGAAAAAGGATATCACTACGCGTTTGTAACAGTAGGGAGCATTAAGAATACGTTAGTTCGCAGGGAACTAGTTAACAAGCTGGAGAGCATTGGCTTTCAATTCCCAGTAATCTGTGATCCTTCCGCCATCGTGTCTCCAACTGCGATTATAGGCAAAGGAACATTTATTGGAAAGCGTGCAGTATTGAATTCAGAAGTTAAAGTTGGTGAGCATTGCATTATTAATACAGGTGCCATAATAGAGCATGAAAGTGTGGTTGGAGACTATACACATGTATCAATCGGAGCTATTGCATGTGGTAATTGCAACATTGGAAAAAATTGTTTTTTGGGGGCTGGAAGTACATTGATACAGGGAATTCGTGTGGGAGATGGTTCTGTTGTTGGTGCAGGCGCTGCTGTGACACAAGAGCTTTCGGGCGAATGTACTGCAGTGGGTGTACCCGCGCATGTATGTTGACATTTGTTTTTGGTTTGGAATATGATTAGGAGAAATGTTATAATATAGCTCATTTAACATTGGATTATATTTATATTGAGATTGTTTAGGAAGGATTAACATGGTTAATATCAATCAGTTTATTAATGAATATGTAACAAAGCGTTCACAGTCTATGTTTTTGGCGGATATTGAAGCAAATAGAAAAGTATTAACAACTAAGATTCAGGGAAAGACTGTCTTAGTTGTTGGCGGAGCTGGTTCTATTGGGTCTAGCTTTATCCGAGCAATTTTACCATTCAAGCCAGCTTCATTGGTGGTAGTAGATATTAATGAGAATGCACTAGCGGAGTTAACTCGTGATCTTCGTTCTACTAAGGGAATGTATGTGCCTGAGGCTTATATTACTTATCCGATGGACTTCGCGGCTCCTGTATTTGAGAAGATGTTCCGTGCGCGTGGAGGATTCGATATTGTGGCGAATTTCTCTGCTCATAAGCATGTGCGTTCTGAGAAGGATATCTTCTCGGTAGAGGCGTTGATTCAGAATAACGTATTGCATGCCAAGAAATTATTGGATCTCTTGACGGAGTTCCCACCGGAGGAGTATTTCTGTGTGTCTACTGACAAGGCAGCAAACCCGGTAAATATTATGGGGGCATCCAAGCGTATTATGGAAGACGTGATTTTCTCTTATTCGGACCACTTCCCAGTTAAAACCGCTAGATTTGCCAACGTGGCATTCTCTAATGGATCACTTCCGGCTGGATTTATAGCACGTATGGAAAAATTACAACCATTGTCTGCGCCAAGTGATGTGACACGTTACTTTGTATCACCTGAAGAGTCTGGGCAGATCTGTATGTTGGCTTGTATGCTTGGTAATAATCGTGAGATATTCTTTCCGAAGCTTAGGGAAGCACAGGTTATGAGCTTTGATGATATTGCAAGAAAGCTCTTAGAGTCTCATGGATATGAAGTATTAGAGTGTGGCTCTGATGCAGAAGCAATCGATAGAGCAGAAGATTTAAAGAAGGGTAGCAAGCAGTATCCGGTGCATTTCTCCAAGTCCGATACTTCTGGTGAGAAACCATACGAGGAGTTTTATACCGATAGCGAAACTTGGACAGGAGATCGTATGCAGGCTTTGGGGGTTATTACGGGCAAGGAGATTCCTGACAAGGCACGCGTAAAAAAAATGTATGAAAAGCTGGAGGCGTCTTTTGAGGGCACACCGACAAAAGAAGAGGTGATTGCCATCATGAAGGAATATCTTCCTAACTTTGAACATATTGAGACTGGTAAGTCTCTAGATAGCAAGATGTAATAGACGAAATCGAGGTGTTTAATATGGATCATATGATTCCACTTTCTATTCCTAATTTTGAAGGCAATGAGCGTAAGTACGTGGACGATGCCATCGACCAAGGCTGGGTATCTACCGGCGGTGCTTACATTACTAAGTTAGAGCAGGAATTGGCCAAGTTCCTTCATACTGACAATGTATGTGCGTGCCAGAGTGGCACTGCTGCTTTGCATTTATCCATGGTAGAAGCAGGAGTTGTGCCTGGAGATACTGTATTGGTTCCTCCAGTAACCTTCATCGCAGCTGTGAATCCGGTTCGCTATCAGTTTGCAACTCCAATTTTTATCGATTGTGATGATAGCTTGTGCATGGACCCTGCCAAAGCTCGTAAATTCTGTGAGGACGAGTGTGAGATGCGTGATGGACATCTCTATTATGGAGATTCAATTGTACGTGCGATGGTCGTTGTGCATGTCTTTGGCAACATGGCAGATATGGAAGGCATTATGGATTTAGCTCATGATTATAACATCAGGGTTATCGAGGATGCTACAGAAGCGCTTGGAAGTCACTATACTGAGGGACGTTATGCGGGTAAGTATGCAGGAACTATTGGTGACTTCGGAGCATATTCTTTTAATGGAAACAAAATCATTACCACCGGAGGTGGCGGTGCAATTACTGCAAACAAGAGTGAAGTGGTAGATCATCTACGTTACTTATCAACTCAGGCGAAGAATGATCCTCATTATTATATTCATAATGAGATTGGATTTAACTATCGTATGACTAATCTGCAGGCTGCCCTTGGGGTGGCTCAGATGGAGGAACTCCCTGAGTTTATTCGTCGTAAGCAGGCCAATTATAATTATTACAAGAAGGCATTTGAAGGATTTGAACTAGGTGAGTTAATGCCGTTTAGAGAAGGTACCAATTCTAATAAGTGGTTCTATTCATTAAAAATTGACCTTAATAAGGTTAAGGCATCTATGCGTGATATCATAACTGCTTTGGAGGAGCGTAAGATACAGACGAGAGCAATATGGGGACTGATATATGAGCAGATTCCGTACAAGAATGCGGTGACCTATGGCCTTGAGAAGGCTCCATACTATGCTGCATGCATCTTGAATTTTCCTTCTACTACTCAGATTACTGAAGAAGAGATGACATATGTGGTAGAACAGATTGAAGATGTATTACGTGGATTTACGAAGTAATAGGGGTTATTAATGAATACAACTTTGATTATTGCAGAAGCAGGCGTGAATCATAATGGTGATTTAGAGATTGCCAAGGAATTAGTGCGTACCGCCAAGGTTTGTGGCGCAGATATTGTGAAATTCCAGACGGCTAAGCTCTCATCTCTGGTAACCAAGACTGCAGAGATGGCTGAATACCAGAAAGAGAATATTGGTAAGACGACTTCTCAAAAGGAGATGTTGTCCAAGTTGTTACTTCCTTATGAAGCATTCGTCGAACTGGCGGCATATTGTAAAGAGGTTGGAATTCAGTTCCTTTCTACCCCGTTCGATATTGAGAGTATCGATTTCTTACATAGCCTTGGATGTGGTGTATGGAAAGTACCATCTGGTGAGATTACAAACTATCCATATTTGGTGGCTATTGCTAAGTTGCATCAACCTGTCGTCTTATCTACCGGAATGTCGAACTTGCAAGAGGTGGCGGATGCACTACGAGTTCTTCGTGATAACGGATCCGGCGAGGTTACATTGTTACATTGTACTACTCAGTATCCTACTCCTTATGAGGATGTAAACTTAAATGCGATGCTAACCCTACAGAATTCTTTTGGTTGTCCAGTAGGGTATTCAGATCATACGTCAGGTATTGAAGTGCCGATAGCTGCTGTTGCTATGGGAGCTAAGGTGATAGAGAAGCACTTTACTTTAGATAGAACTATGGAGGGACCAGATCATAAGGCAAGTCTAGAACCCAAAGAGTTGGGTGCGATGATAGAAGCAATTCGCCATATTGAGGTGGCTCTTGGGGATGGAGTGAAGCGTCCGGTGGAGGCTGAGCTGGCTAATCAGAAGGTTGCAAGGAAAAGTATCGTTGCAGCATGTGATATCAAAGAAGGGGAGGTTCTTACAGAAAAGAACCTTACGACAAAGCGTCCTGGAACCGGAATCAATCCAATGCATTGGACTGAAGTGATTGGAACCAAGGCAATCCGTAACTTTGGAGAAGACGAGTTAATCGAACTATGAAAAAAATAGGAATTATTACTGCGACCCGCGCTGAATTTGGATTGTTAGCACCGTTAATACGTGAATTACGTAATTACGAGTCAGATGAATTTCAAGTGGAATTAGTCGTTACAGGAACGCATTTGAGTGAAGTATATGGCAAGACCATTGATGAGATTTATTCATCCGGCCTACGTGTTGATCATGAGATAAGGATTCGTTTACAGTCCAAGACGGAGGTAGATATATCTAAGAACCAAGCGGATGTTCTTGTGAAGTTTACCGAGTTGTTTGCACATGAACAATACGATGGGATTGTTATCCTTGGAGACAGGTATGAGATGATGGCAGTTGCAATGGCAGCTGGCAATACGAGAACGCCAATCTTTCACCTTTGTGGTGGGGATACTACAGAAGGTGCGATGGATGAGTGGATTCGCCACTCGATTAGCAAGATTGCGTATATGCATTTTGTAACCAACGAAGAGAGCCGAAAACGTGTTGTTCAGCTAGGCGAGAATCCCGAGCATGTTTTCAATTATGGCTCAACTAGTATTGATAATATTCTCCATATGGCAGATATGAGCAAGGAAGAGGCATTGCGAAGCATAGATTTACCTGATTGCGATTATGCACTATGCACCTATCATCCGGTGACTATGGAGAATGAATCGGTAGATGATCAGATTGAGGAGTTCCTTAATGCAATTCGCAATACTCCAGAGTTGGAATTCATTGTGACTAAATCCAATGCGGATCAGGGCGGCGCTCGTATCAACGAATTGCTGGATGAAGCAAAAGAGCATATACCAAATCTTCATGTATTTACTTCGCTTGGTGTGCGTAGATATTTATCATTGATGAAGTATGCCAAATTCGTTTTGGGTAATTCTTCTAGTGGAATTATTGAGACGCCGGCATTCCATGTGGCAACCATTAATATTGGTAATCGACAGCGTGGGCGCCTACAATCTGAGAGTATTATTAATTGTTCGCCAGATACAGAAGCTATTCGAAAAGCAATGAGCCTTGCACTATCAGAAAAGCATCAAAGAGTGTGTGCACAGGTTGTTAGTCCGTATGGTGAAGGATGTGCAGCAAAACAGATTGCAAAGAAGATATATGATACTGTTATAGATGGAAGTATCGATTTAAAAAAGAAGTTTTTCGATATTACGTAGTGCAAAAATTGACTTTAGTTTTACAGATTGCTAAAATTAGGTACGTTTGTATCAAGTTTAGAATAAGTTGAAAAAGGAGAGAACATGAAGGTTGTATTATTAGCCGGTGGACGTGGTACTCGTATATCTGAGGAGTCTGAAATACGCCCAAAACCAATGGTAGAAATCGGTGGTATGCCTATTCTCTGGCATATTATGAAGGAGTATTCCTATTATGGATTTAATGAATTCATAATTTGCGCAGGATATAAGCAGCATATGATTAAGGAGTGGTTTCGAAACTATTTCTTGTATACTTCCGATATCACGTTTGATTTGACGGAAGAATATAAGATGGTGGTTCATGATAAACGTACCGAACCATGGAAGGTCACCGTCGTGGATACGGGTGAGAATACAATGACCGGTGGTCGTATAAAGCGTGTTCAGAAGTATATTGGTGATGAGCCATTCATGCTTACTTATGGTGATGGTGTTTGCGATGTTAATATTCGTGAACTTTATGAATTCCACAAGTCTCATGGCAAGCTGGCTACTCTTACTTCTGTTGTTATGCAGCAGGAAAAGGGAGTTCTTGATATCGGTGGAGATAATGCGGTACGTTCATTTCGTGAGAAGAGTTCTATGGATGGAGCTCCGATTAATGCCGGATATATGGTATTGCAGCCTGAGATCTTTAATTATCTGGAAGGCGATGATACCGTGTTTGAACGTGAACCGTTAGAACGTGTGGCAAGCACAGGCAACCTGATGAGCTATCGTCACGAAGGTTACTGGCAGTGCATGGATACAATCCTTGAAAAGAATAAGTTAGAAAAGTTGGTTGCTAAGAAACAAGCACCTTGGATGGTATGGGAGAACAAATAATGAGTAAGTGGAATAATGAAGAAGAAGCAAGAGCAGATATTCGTGCATTAGTCACGGATTATTATAATGAGTATAAGAAGCCGGTTCAGGATAAGGAATTTGAACCGGGTGACCGTATTTCCTACGCTTCGCGTGAACATGATGAGAAAGAAATGTGTGCAATTGTTGATGCTGCATTGGATTTTTGGTTAACCACGGGACGATTTTCAATTCAGTTTGAAAAGGAGTTTGCTAAATGGATTGGCGTAAAGTACGCACATTTGGTGAATTCGGGTTCTTCTGCGAACCTAATTGCATTTACTGCTTTGACGGCTCCGGAATTGGGTGACCGTAGAATTCGTCGTGGCGATGAAGTGATTACTGTCGCGTGTGGATTCCCTACCACAGTTACGCCTGTTTTGCAGTATGGTGCAGTTCCGGTATTTGTTGATGTGACAATTCCTCAGTACAATATTGATGTTACGAAACTTGAAGCAGCATTGAGTCCAAAGACTAAGGCTGTTATGATTGCTCATACTTTGGGAAACCCATTTGATTTGAAGAGTGTACGTGAATTCTGCGATAAGCATAATTTGTGGCTTGTTGAAGATAACTGTGATGCGTTAGGTTCCAAGTATTCAATTGATGGTGAAACTAGATTTACAGGAACTTGGGGGGATATCGGAACATCCAGTTTTTACCCACCACATCATATGACTATGGGTGAAGGTGGAGCGGTATACACCAATAATGCAATCTTGCATCGGTTGATTATGAGTTATCGTGATTGGGGACGTGATTGTATCTGCCCTCCAGGACAGGATAACTTCTGTGGTCATAGATTTGATGGCGATTTTGGTGAACTTCCACATGGATATGATCACAAATATGTCTACAGCCACTTTGGTTACAACTTGAAGGTTACTGATATGCAGGCTGCTGTTGGCGTGGAACAGTTGAAGAAATTCCCAACCTTCATTGAGCGACGCCGTCACAATTGGGATCGCTTGAGAGCAGGGCTAGAGTCTGTATCTGATAAGTTGATTCTTCCCGAGCCGGCTGAGAACAGTGTTCCAAGTTGGTTTGGATTCTTAATCACTGTTAAGGAAAATGCTGGGGTTACTCGTAATGAGATTACAAAGTACATTGAGGAGCATAACATTCAAACACGTTTGTTATTCAGTGGTAACTTAGTAAAGCATCCATGCTTTGACCCCATTCGTGATACTGATCAGTATCGCGTGGTTGGCGACTTGAAAAACACCGATTACATTATGGAAAATACCTTCTGGGTAGGCGTATATCCGGGAATGACTGATAAGAAGATGGATTATATGGCTCAGATTATTACAGAGGCAGTAAATCGATGAGAAAAAGAATTCTCTTGACAGGTGGTTCTGGACTAATTGGGAGCAATATTCTCCCCATCCTTAGAAAAGAGCATGATGTGGTAGCTCCTAGAAGGAGTGAGTTGAATATTCTTGATACGCAAGAAGTGGAAAACTATATCAAGACAAATCAATTTGATATAGTGATTCACTGTGCCAATCCGAATGGGGTGAAGAATCCATTGGATCAGGATGTCAACATGGTAGAGGGAAGCTTACGTTGCTTTATGAACTTCTATCGTATGCGTGGATACTATGGCAAGATGTTCTATCTAGGATCTGGTGCTGAATTTTCAAAAACTAGGGATATGATATCCATATCAGAAGATTCTTTTGATGAATTGGTTCCGACAGATGAGTATGGTTTTGCTAAGTATATCATGAATACATTAGCAAAGCAGAGTGATAATGTATATAACATTCGTGTCTTTGCATGCTATGGACCTGGAGACCACGAGTCCAAGTTTATTACTCACTGTATTCGTGATATACGAGATGGAGCTCCGGAATTAACAATCAGACAGGATTGCGTGTTTGACTATATGCATGTATATGATTTGGCGGGATTATTGCTTCGTCTGATTTCAAAGGAAGATGAGTATAAATATCATGATTATAATGTTGCATCAGGAGAGAAGTATCTTCTAAGCGAAATTGCAACCATTGTATGTGAAGAAATGCAGAGTGATATACCAATTCACATATTAAAAGATGGGTATAATTACGAATATTCAGCATCTAATCAGCGTATAATTGATGAGATTGGTTCGTATAGTTTTATTTCATTGCGGGATGGTATTCGCATGCAGATAGAATCTGAAAGGAAATGAGTAAGAATGAAACGTAGAGTTGCAGATATTATCATGGATACACTCGTACAGAAGGGTATAACTAATTGTTTCGCCGTTGTTGGTGGTGGTGCAATGCATTTGGATAATGCGTTGGCATTGAATTCAGATATTCATAAGGTGTTCCACCATCATGAGCAGGCATGTGCAATGGCGGCAGAGGCATATGCAAGGTATAGCGGGAATTTAGCTGCTGTTTGTGTTACATCCGGACCTGGAGCAACCAATGCCATTACAGGTGTAATGGGGGCTTGGCAAGATAGTTTGCCAATGATAGTCCTTTCCGGTCAGGTTCGTTACGAGATTTGTGTAGAGAAGTCTGGGTTACCACTACGTTATCGTGGTATTCAGGAATTTGAGATTATTCCATCTGTTAGGAATATGACTAAGTATGCAAAAATGCTTTCTGATCCATTGGAAGTAAAGCGAGAACTTTGTAAGGCAATTGATATAGCGATGAATGGTCGTCGAGGACCGGTATGGCTGGATATTCCGTTGGATATTCAAAGCGCAATGGTAGAAGAGGATGACATGTATCCGGTTGAGAAAGCACCGGATCAGATTGCCCCTGATAAGGAATCTCTCAAGGAACTCCTTCATAAGCTTGCTAGTGCTAAGCGTCCATGTATTCTTGTGGGTAATGGCGTAGCTAATAGCCATACTATTGAGCAATTTCGTGTGTTTGCAATGAAAACTCGGGTTCCTGTAATTGCAGCTTGTATCTCTGCAGATGCAATGTACATGGATTATGATCGTTATTATGGCTTGTCTGGTTCTATTGGACCTAGAACAGGTAACTTTATCGTACAGAATGCAGATGTGATTCTTTCAATTGGGTCTAGCTTAGGATTTAAAATGTCTGGATTTGCTCAAGAGTTATTTGCGCCAAAGGCGTATATGATGGCTGTTGATATCGATGAGAATGAGATGAAGAAACCGGGGGTTCGAGTTGATTACTTTGTTAAAGCTGACTTACATCCATTCTTTGAAATGATTAATGAGATGGCTACAGAAATTGATGTTCCAAGTGAATGGGTTACCTATTGTGATGACTTGAAGCATAGATTTACGCCATTTGACCCTGCAAAGGATGTGGAAGATAATGAACGTGTATGTTCATACAGATTTTGGCAGGAATATGAGAAGCTTGAGCCAGATGATAGTATTACTGTACTTGGCAATAATTCGGCCAATAGTGCTAAGCTTCAGATTGGCATTAAGAAACCAAATCAGCGTTTAATAGCGAATAATAACTGTGGCTCTATGGGTGCAGATATTCCAGAGGCAGTAGGTGCAGCGATTGCTTCTGGCAAGACAATCTTCTGCGTAACAGGTGATGGTAGTGTTATGATGAATCTTCAGGAGCTTCAGACGATTCGTCAGAATAAATTGCCAGTAAAAATGGTTATCTTCAATAATGATGGATACAATGCAATTCGTCAGTCTACGTCAAACTTCTTCAATGGAGTATGGATTGGATGCACACCGGATAGTGGTGTTAGCTTCCCTGATTTTTCTGAGGTGGCAAAAACATTTGGCTTATCATATATGAGATGTAATACCAATGGGGAATTGCATGATAGCTTGAATGAATTCTTTGCGCGAGAGGATAATGTTCTTCTTGAGGTAATGCAGAGATTTAACGATCCGATCACACCAAAAGTTATGTCTCGTATGAATGAGGATGGCTCATTCTCTACACCGGCGTTGGAAGATATGGCACCATTTATTAGTCAAGAAGAGCATGATAAGTTAATGCTTTGGTAACAAGGAGTAATATGAAGGTACTAGTTGTTGGACTTGGTTCCATGGGTAAAAGACGTATACGTCTCATTCAGCAGGTTGATCCATCAATTACTATAATCGGAATTGATAGTCAGGATGCACGTAAAGAAGAGGCATATCAGTTATATGGTATCGATTGCTTTTCTTCTATTGACGCTGTATTAAGTGAGAATAATGTGGAGTGCGCATTTGTATGTACTTCGCCATTATCCCATGGAGATATTATTTGTGAATTGTTAGAACATGATATTCATGTGTTTACTGAGATTAATCTTGTAAATCATCGTTACGATGATATTTTAAGAATTTCAGAGGAACATAATCGTATTGCGTTCTTGTCTTCTACATTTTTATATCGTAAGGATGTAGGATACATTATTGAACAGGCTCGAGGTCAGTCGGTGAATTATATTTACCATACAGGTCAGTATTTACCTGATTGGCATCCGTGGGAGAAAATAGAGAACTTTTTTGTATCAGATGCGCGAACCAATGGATGTCGAGAGATTATGGCTATCGAGTTTCCGTGGATTTGTGCGGCATTTGGAGATATTACCAAGGTTACGGTTAAGAAGGGTAGTATGACGAACTTAGGATTGTCTTATCCGGATAACTATCTGTTGATGTTGGAACATAGCTCTGGGTCTACCGGTATTGTAGCAGTTGATGTTGTTGCTAGAAAAGCGCGTAGACATTTGGAAATATATAATGAGAATATGCAGATATTCTGGGACGGTACGCCGAACTCAGTTCAAGTCTATGATTTGGATGTGAAAGAACTGAAGGACATTACTTGCTATGATGATGTTGTCCAAGATGAACGTTATACGGCGAATATCATTGAAAATGCATATGCAGACGAGATTGCTGATTTCTTAGACTGTGTTCGTCAGAATCATCCACAGCAGAAGTATAACTATCAGCGAGACATGTTTATACTTGAAAAGATAGACGAAATCGAGAAAGCCTAAAATGAAGGTATGTTTTATCGGAATTGGTTCCATAGGAAAACGACATATTCGTAATTTTACCGCAGTATGTGAAGAACATGGAGTATATCCTGAAATACATGCGCTTCGGAAGACGTCTAGCATACTTCCGGAAGATATTCAACAGCATATATCTAAGGTGATACATAGTGAAGCAGAACTAGATGAGAAGTATGATGCTATCTTTATCTTGAATCCGACTCATATGCATTATGAGACGCTACGAGCTTTGCATGGGTATGCAGATTGCTTCTTCATTGAGAAGCCGGTGTTTGATAAGTTAACATATGATTGTTCAATATTTGATAATAGTAAGCGCTATTATGTTGCCTGTCCACTTCGATATACGCAGGAAATCATTGCAGCGGAACGTGTTGTAAAGGAAGAAGCGGTGTTTAGTGCCCGTTCGATATCGTCATCCTATCTTCCGGACTGGCGACCGGGGGTGGATTATCGTGCTGTATATAGTGCACACAAGGATCAGGGTGGTGGCGTTCGAATAGATTTAATCCATGAATGGGATTATCTGGAACATTTATTTGGACAGCCGGAAGAGGTTGTAGCCTTCTCAGGGACATATTCTAATCTTGAGATTGATAGTGAAGATTTGGCGGTATATATTGCAAAATACAAGACAATGCTACTGGAACTTCACTTGGATTACCTTGGACGCAAGACAAGACGTAGTTTGGAATGTCGTACTGCAGAACATGAGTATATTTTTGACATTGCAGAACATCGCGTATTATGTGATGATCAGGTAATTCAGGAGAATCATGAAGATGTAAATACAATGTATATGCGTGAAATGCAACACTTCTACGAAGTAATAGAAGGAGTTACTGAACCAAAGAACACGATAAAATCGGCAATTGCAACAATGCGCGTTGCCGAGGAATCATAGGGAGTAAGAGAATGTTGGAACAATATGTTGTACAGCCAACACAAACAGTAAAGCAAGTTGTTACTGTAATGGATGAAGAAGGAATTAAGGCAGTTGCTGTAGTTTCTGATAACTATAAACTATTGGGGGTGTTTACTGCTGGTGATATGCGCAAGTATTTCTTAATGGGAGGAGACTTGAATGCGGATATTACAACTGCAATGAATGATAGACCAATTGTTTTTCATTCGTTGTATGAGGCACGTGAATACCCAAAAAAGTTAATTTTCTATCCAATTGTAGATGAAGATGGTAAGCTTGTGAATGTCCTTGGCGAGCAGCGTTCACCAGAGTCTACAACCATTCTAAACGAAGTGCCGGTTGTTATTATGGCTGGGGGAAAGGGGACACGCTTGTACCCATATACTCAGATCCTGCCGAAGGCATTAATTCCGATTGGAGATCTGACAATTACTGAGCGCATTATTAATTCATTCCGTAATTATGGTTGTAAAAATTTCCATATGATTCTCAACCATAAGGCTGGTATGATTCGTTCCTATTTTAATGAAGTTCAAAAAGATTACGAGCTGTCATTTGAGGAAGAACGCGAATTCTTGGGAACTGGTGGTGGATTGCAGTACTTGAAGGGGAAGGTAGAGAATACATTTTTTCTCTCAAACTGCGATGTATTGCTGAATGCAGATATTGAGTGTATTTATAAGACGCATAAGCAAAGTGGGAATAAGATTACTGTTGTATGCGCTATGATGGATGTACAGATTCCGTATGGTGTCATTGATACAAATGATTCTGCTGAATTATTAAATATAAAAGAGAAACCTGAACTATCTTACTTGACAAACACAGGAATCTATGTGGTTGAGCCGGAAGTTATAGATGAACTAAAAGAAGATCAGTTTATCCACATGACGGATATTGCTATGAATTACGTACACAAGGGCGAGAAAGTAGGTATTTTCCCGATTTCCAAGAAATCCTGGATGGATATGGGGCAGATTGAGGAAATGGAACATATGAAGGAGCAACTGGGTGTATGAAAAAGATAAGCTTATTTACACCATGTTATAACGAAGAAGGTAATGTGTACGAACTCTATAAGAAAGTTACCGAAGTGATGAGTACTGTTCCGGAGTATGATTATGAATATGTATTTATTGATAATCATTCGTTGGACAATACCCCAACAATTCTGCGTAAGATTGCGGCAGAAGATAAGCGCGTAAAGGTAATTTTTAATGTTCGCAATTTTGGACCATCCAGATCGGGAAGCTATGGATTCTTCCAGACAAGTGGAGATGCATCTATTTGTTTGGCATGTGATTTTCAGGATCCGCCAGAACTGATTCCTGAGTTCATTAAGAAGTGGGAAGAGGGATACAAGGTTGTATGGGGCAAGCGTTTTGCTAGTAAGGATAAGAACCCACTGCTACGCTTATGTCGCAATATGTATTACAACATGGTGAAGTCCATGGCAGATTCTGAACAGTATGATAATGTCACTGGATTTGGCTTATATGATCGTGAAGTAATGAATTATCTTCGTGCAGCTAATGATCCAACGCCTAACTTTCGTAATATGATAGGTGATTTTGGATATGAGGTTGGATTTGTAGAGTATAATCAGCCACAACGAAAGTCGGGAAAGTCTAGTTATAATTTTTTCCGCTATTTGAATGTTGCACTTACGTCGGTTATCACTACGTCAAGGGTGCCACTTCGTATGGCAACATTTGCAGGATTTTTCCTTGCATTCTTTAGTTTTGTAATAGGTATTATCTATTTGGTTTTAAAGCTGATGTTTTGGAATAACTTTCCAGGTGGAACAGCGCCAATTCTTATTGGTGTATTCTTTATGGGAGCGATTCAGATGATATTTACCGGAATCATCGGTGAATATATCGGTGAGATCCTTACCAGGCAAATGAATCGACCAATGGTAGTAGAAGCAGAACGACTTAATTTTGATGAGGAAGAATAGATGGAATTAAGCATTCCAAAAAGTGAGCTACAGGAGTATGTACGTCGGCAGGCGAACTATATGTTTCCAGATAATGTCGATTTGATTGGCAAGGAAGTATCCATTGCTTTTGATGATGCATTGGGGAGACTTGAGTATTGCTTCCAACATATTACATTCCCTGCTTATTGTGATGCAGAAGGACAAACACATTTCTCACATTATCATGCAGATCAGTATACGCAGTTTATTGCTTATTTTGCCAATAGCTTATGGACCAGATTTCAGATGAAGTCAGAATGTGATAAGCTTCTGTACTTAAATCGATCTTTGCATAGCATTTTTATTTCTTATAAGTGTAAGATCCCTAAGATATATTTTTTGGGGCATCCGGTTGGAACTATCATGGGAAATGCAGATTATGATGATTTTCTTGTGGTGTTTCAGAACGTTACAATTAATACTGCTGGGGATGCTGAGCGTCTTCTGCCAAAGCTTGGCAAAGGATTGTTCCTAGCTGCTGGTGCAAAGATCATTGGCGATAAACCAATAGGAAATGGTGTATCTATTGGTGTTGATGCTCTTATTCATAATCAGGAAATACCGGACAATAAGGTTGTTATTCGAAATGCTAATGGGAGTATTGAGATTAATGACAGAAAGCACAGTTCGTGTTTTGCTCAGAATTATTTTAATGTTGATATTGAGAAATACTATTAGAGCAAATTGAAATCAAGTTGGAGGACATTAAAGATGAGCCAGCCGTTTATTTCGGTTATTGTTGTAGCATATAATTATGAACAACTATTGCCAAGGGCTTTAGAGGCGATAAAAAAACAAACATATAAGGATTTTGAGGTAGTACTTGTTAATAATGGCTCTACTGATAACACACAGGGAGTTATTGATGATTTTGCACTTAGTAATCCTGATATTCGTGTCGTTAAGGTTTTAGTTGAAAAGAATCAAGGTGTTTTTTTAGGAAGGAACCAAGGCATTGAGGCTTCAACAGGTCAATATATTATGTTTAACGATGCCGATGATTGGATGGAGCCTGAGTGTCTTGAAAAGCTATCCGCTAGTGCAAAGGCAAACAATGCAGATAAGGTTTGTGGAGCTTTTAAAGAAATCGATACAGAAGGTAAGCAGCTTCGTGTAGTAGATTTCACTTCGGATTATTCGAAGTGGTTTACTGTTAGTTTGCAGGCAACACTTTTCCGTAGAATAATCGTTATTGAAAACAATATTCGTTTTCATCAATCATGGTTGGATGATATTGATTTTAATACGCAATTCAATTACTATACGATGAACTTTGCAATAGTGAACGAGCCTGTATATGACTATTATGTTAACCAGCATTCAACTTCAGGTGCTAAGGTGAAGAAAAAAGCTTGGACATATTTGGATTTGCAACATGATATGTTGAAATTATTTGTACCGATGATTGAGAAAATTGAGAATCAAGATAGGATTGACTTATCATATCTTATGGTTAAACAGTACTATTTCTACTTATTCCATTCTAATCGGTATTCAACAATAAGTGAGTTTGTAGAAAATTATAATGCTGCAAATAAGATGATGCTTGAGTATATGCCAAATTACTTGAAAGATAGGTACGAGCGACATCTGCGTAAGAATAGTGAGCGTAAATCTGGCGTAATGATTACAAAAATCTTTACTACCGCAGAACGCATTCACTGTATGAAATTTGTAATGCGGATGTACTTACTTGCATCGAAGGTGACATATTTAAATCCGTAATAAAGGGAGATAGTAGAATGCAAAAGTGTCTTGTGACCGGCGCAAATGGTTTTATAGGTTCTGAGCTATTAAAAGTATTGTCAGATGAAGGCGTAGAAGTAATCGCAGTAGTTAGAAGTCGGCATTCCAATATTGATAAAATTAAAAATCTTAAAGGTGTATCTATAGTGTATTGTGATATGGATGATATCCATAATCTGCCACAAATTGTTGTGGATAGAGACATAGATACTTGCATACATCTAGCATGGATTGGTTCTTTTGGTGAGGAACGAGGATATTATGAAATGCAGTTAAGAAACGTTCGTTATGCTTTACAACTTGTTGATTCTATTAATCAGATGGGTATAAAGCGTTTTGTAGGTGCTGGAACGTTGGCTGAGAAGGATGTTCTGAATTATCACGGTGAAGATGGAGCAAAGCCGAATCCGGTAAGTTTTTATGGGATTGCTAAGGTTACAACGCATTACATGACAAAGACAGAATGTGCACGACTAGGTATTGAACATGTATGGTGCTACTTATCCAATACATATGCAGTTGGTAGTACAACAAATAACTTTGTTATGATGGCTAGTAGAACTATGCTTGAGGGTCGAAGAGCAGCTTTTACATCTGGAGAACAGACATATGACTTTATGTATGTAACTGATACAGTTAAGGCAATCTACTATGCATCTTCAAGAGGTAAGGCTTTTACTTCGTATTATCTTGGAAGTAATAGTGCGAGACCATTAAAAGAGTATATTCGAATAATTAGAGACACAATAGATCCGTCAATAGATCTTTTTTTGGGAGAAATCCCATTTAATGGAAATCCTTTGCCTACGGAAGCGTATGATGGAAGTAAATTGGAACGTGATACAGGTTTCAAACCGGAAATAGATTTTGAAGAAGGCATTAAGAAAACCGTAGATTGGTTAAAGAGTACAATGTGATGAATAAAGAATATATTGTTGTAGGTGCAGGGTTGGCTGGTGGTGTAATTGCACGTAATCTAGCAGAAGCAGGTAATTCTGTCACGATTTATGAGAAACGCAGTCATATGGCTGGAAACATGTATGATTTCCAAATGGATGGAATTCTAGTTCAAAAATATGGACCGCATGTTTTCCATACAAATGATGATAATGTATATGATTTTATTACGCATTATTGCAACCCAATTCCTTTTAAAACGAAGTGTGAAGCAGTAATAGATGGCATAAGTACGCCTTCACCATTCAATTATAAAACTATTGATCAGTTTTTTAGCAAGGACGATGCGATTAAACTAAAGAAAAAACTTGAAAAGGCATATCCAGGTCAGAAAGCAGTTACGGTTGTAGAAATGCTTAGTGCAGAAGATGATGATATTAAATCTTACGCTGAGTTCCTTTTTGAGAAAGACTATAAGCTATATACTGCTAAACAATGGGAAGTTGACCCATCTGAAATCGATCCTTCTGTTTTAAAGAGGGTGCCTATCCTATTATCATATAGGGATACGTATTTTGATGACAAGTATGAATTTATGCCAGACAGAGGCTTTGAATTTTTCTATCGAGAGCTCATAAATCACGAGAATATTAGACTTGAGTTAAGTGTTGATGCACTGCAACACATTGAGTTTGTAGAAAAACATGTCCTGTTTGATAAGAGAATTGTCGATGTTATATATACTGGTGCAATTGATGAATTATTAAGTTTTAAGTATGGAGAATTGCCATATCGTTCTCTTGAATTTGACTTTAAGAGATTAGAATGTAGTAGCTTTCAAAACACAGCATTAGTTGCATATCCGCAAGAGGTTGGATTTACAAGGGTGACTGAGTATACTAAGATGCCTGAACAGTCAGCTAATCATACTGTAGTTGCGTATGAGATACCTAGAGGGTTTTCTGCTACGGAGGCAAATCAAACAGAACGTTACTATCCAATTTTAACTGAAGATAGTATGGCATTATACAATAAATATCATTCTTGCGCTCAAGAATATGATAATCTCATATTATGTGGTAGATTAGCAGATTTCAAATACTATAATATGGATCAGGTGATACTTAGAGCGATGGAAATATCAGAAGAGATTTTAAACCGGAAAGGATAAGTATGGTTCAAAAATTTGATTTTCAAGAACTGGAATTAAAGGGTGCATACCTTATTAGACCTTTTTATGCTACCGATGAGCGTGGAGGGTTTGTTAAAGATTATAATATAGATATATTTAAAAATGCAGGAATTGATTATGAATTAAAAGAAACGTTCTACACGATTTCGAAGAAAAACGTGATTCGTGCAATGCATTTCCAACTAATTAAGCCGCAACCAAAGCTGATGAGATGTATCAGTGGGCATGTATATTATGTCATGGTTGATTTGCGCCCAGAGAGCCCTACATATAAAAAGTGGATTCATTTCGATTTAAAGGGTGACGATGTTGTGAGTTTGTTAGTGCCAGCAGGATTTGGTCAGGGATATATTGCGCTTGAAGATACAATCATGAGCTACAAAGCGGCCGAAGTATTTGATGCCGAAGGTGATAGTGGAATCCGCTATGATGATAGAGACTTGGCAATTGAATGGCCACTAGAGGAGATTGGTGGCAAGGATAAGTTGATTATTTCTCAGAAGGATTTGGAATTAATGAGTTTTGCTGAGTATGATCGGTTGATGCATTAGATGTTCTTAGATATAGTGGGAATGAAAATTATAGTGGGGACGGTTCTGCGACTATATGGTAAAACTCTTGAGATACGATAGATTTTCTGCTGATTGCATTAATTATTACTTTTTTTGAGGGAGAATCAATTCAGTGTGTTGGTGTAGGCAATTCAAGAGTAAATATAATTAGTGAATTTGATAGTGATATATATTTTGTTAAATAGTGAGGAATCGGATATTGTTTATAACTGTTATCAATAAATCAAAAAAGAACAACAGCTTATATTACGGAACTCTTGTGTTGGTTGTTCTTTTATTTTGCCTTCGTTTTATTGGACTAGACAAAGATCTGCCACAGTATGGCGTGGGTACATATAATGCGCCTGATGAAGGGCTTTATGGATTTATGGGCTTGAACATGTATAATTATGATTCCATTAATCCGGTCGTTGATGTGACTGATGGTATTACAGTCACATCATATACAGCTTATCATTTAAAGAATAATGTGCTGATGAACCTGATGGTTTATGCGGGTTTAATAATCATTGGAGATAATTACTATGGATTTCGAGTTCCAATAGTTCTTATTGCGTTACTTAACTTGCTATTGATTATGCATGTTTCCGCATTTTTAGTAAAGAAATATGGAAGTTCTTTGGAACGTGATCGATGGCTGGTTGTAGGAGTATCATTTCTTTTTACTATTAGTTTTCCATTTTTAATTACATCGCGTGTCGTGGAGCCAACGATTCTTCGTATGTCATTTGGTTTATTAGCTTATGACTTTTTTTTGCGTTGTAAAAGCATAATTGTAAAGTATTTTTCAGCAACTATTTTGATTGCTGCATCTATGCAATTAGTATACTTAACGAACGTTTTCTTTTTTGTTCCGATTATAGTTTGTGGATGCATATATTTGGTGAAAAATGATGTGGCATCATTTCGCAAGAGCCTGTTTGGAGCAGTGGCCGGAGGTGTTACAGCATTAGCTTTGTGTGAGATTTATTACAAATTAGTATGGAACACCAATTTCCTTTTGAATGCATTGAACACATTCAACGATTTTTCATCTGTAGATGGGTATCAGAATGCCACATCAGCTGGGTTTAAAGCATTTGTTGCAACTGTTCTAGATTTTTGGGGGGCAAATGTGTTTTTGTTTTACATGCCTGTGTTGGCTTTGTTTTTATTGGCACTGCCGTGGATTGTTCATCGTGCTTACAAGGAATTTGATGATGCACTAATGTTTCCATTTATGGCAGTAGTAGGTCTATTTTTTCAGACCTTAGCTACGAATGACTATATATTTCGCAAAGCGGTGCTAATTTTACCTTTTGTATTTTTTTGCTTGATTATTAATTATCTTATGAACGGTTTTGATATTCTTTCTAAAGTAAATTTATTATCGTTCAATGGAATGTACCGCTGTGGAATATGTTTATTACTTCTTTTGATTTTATATTATCGCTTTTTTTCGAATAAAGTTGGAACTGCAGGAGATTTTTCTTTCGTTTTAAAATTCGTAATAATAATCAGTACGCTAGCCATAATACTCTTGCTAATTGGAAACCTTTTCAGTAAGATTTGCATTGATAGTAGACGTGTCATCCAAGGAATTATGGCTTTTACAGTATTTATTAATATTGCATGTGGCTTGAAATATGTGTTTTTCTTCAACAATTATACAGAGAAAGATGCGATGATGACATTGAAGGAGTATGATGACCATGTGGTATTTGGCGCATATGCCTATGGGTATTCTTTATATAACGATATTAAACCGGTTATACTAAGGAACGATGAATACAAGGATTTATATTATGATTTAAAGGATACATTTTTGTATTTGGATGTATCTAATGAGAATAACAGCGCAATAGATTCTTACCTTGAAGTAAATCTGTTTTCTGGTACAAATTATTTTGCTAATCGTATTTTGACGATGCCTCGTTCTTTTACAATCAATGGTTCGAGTATTGATTTTGCTCTCTATGAAATAGAACTTAGAGCAAATTTGGTGATTAAAGATTCACTTAGCAAACAAAGACTTAGAGAACTTGCGGATGTAGCAAAAAAAGCATATGAGATAAATATAGAGTATCGTGATGCTTTGCAGAAGCAAGGAGATGATAAAGAGGAGATAGTAAAGCAATATAATAATGCAATTAATGATTTGGCTGAAAAATATGATTTGGATAATGATTTTGTTAATTTATTAAAATATGGTATTAAATCGGATTATCTATCTTTTATGGCTGGTGCTACAGCAAATACTATCTATGGCAATGTCTATGGTGATATTTATGCTGGTATTGGTTATCCTATCTATGGTGATATTTATGGAAATATCTACGGGGATGTAGATAGTTTGATCTATGGAGATGTTTATGGTCATATATATGGCAACGTTAACGGGGAAATTGTAGGGGAGATTTATGATAATGATTAGTAGAGAGGAGTTTATTTTATTGTGAAAAAGAATGTATCTGTGGTTTTAGATGTGTGGCGCATCTTAGCATGCATTTTTGTTTTTGTTGGTCATGGGTTTGTTTTTTTTCATATTACTCCTTTTAAAGACGCAAGTTATTTCTTTTATTTTCAGGATTTTGCGGTTCTGATATTTGTTATTCTTTCTGGGTTTTTGAATACGTATTCATTGGATAACACAAACCGTTCATTTTTTCGATGGGGGGGGCAACGTGTAGTTCGAATCTATAGTTATTACATCCCAGCATTACTGGTAGTGGCTTTGATTGACGCATTACATTGGCCTTTGCATATTAATTTTTCCTTTATAAATGAATATAACATTCAAACATTTATATGTAATATATTGATGCTGAATTCAAGGAATTGGTCTGCAGAAGGAATTGCTTCTTTTGCGAGTATGAAACCTTTATGGACGCTTGTAGTTGAGTGGTGGTTAAATCAAGTACATGCTTTTTTGGTATTGGAACACAAGCATAAATCGTATGATAGCATCATTTCCTACTTAAAAGATGGAATTGTTCTCATCTTGTTGATGGGCTATTTGGCAACAGTTTATCATGTGCAATATGTTGTGTTTGCATATTTATTAGGAATCGTTGTTTATAGAATATATCAAGAGTTATCTGCTAAAGGATATGTGATTGTTTTAGGTATTACGCTAGTGGGCATCGTTGCGTCTGGGGTAGTTTATAAACAGGCATATAATTATATTGTATTGATTCTTCTTGTGTTACTGTTTTTATGCACATTGGTATGGGCTAATCGTAGCGATGTATATTGGGTGAATGATCATACTCAAAATGTACTTCTGCATTTAAGAAATCTTACTTTTCCGATATATATGATTCATTACACGATTTTTACATTTGTAGTTGAAATTAAGTATCCGAATGAAGGTATAAGAGATTTCTTTGTCGCTATTGTGATTTCGGTGTTGGTTTCCTATGTGATTTTGTTTATGGGGAATGCCAATCGGAAAATCATTGATAAATTAGTAATTCTTAATAAAGGTCGCGAGGTATAACGATTTGGCTTAGGAGTCAGATTTACATCATCAAGTGCAGCTTGTATAAGTTGAAGTGCTTTATGGTAAATGCCAGAAAATTTGCGGGTAGGGTAATCGCCATAATATATTTCAGCGTATTTACGGTCAGGAAACACGTATTATAGCATTGGTACCTGACACAAATAAGGTTGTGTAGGAGCAATAATACACGATATAGGATCCTCCTGTTGATTGGGGCATTAAATCCGACTAAAGATGCAACCCATCCGTATAGGAAGATTTTTTGTAACTGCCAATGTACTATTTCGATGGGGCAGTGGTCTTAAAATTGCATAGAAAAAAGATTGACTCATACAAAGTATAACGATGTGTCTAATGAAGGGGAATCTTCTGGTGATTCATATTTTGAAGCCTGGTTATTAACAGGAACAAGAATTTTTAGAGATATTCACAGAGACATTCTATGTCTTGTTTATGGAGATAGCCATGTGCGTATTTATGGAAACATATATGGGAATGTGTATGGTGAAGTTGATTCTGAAACGTAGGGAAAATATACAATGAATAGAGCATGGATAATATGAAAAGTAAAGCATCTAGGTTTCGTAAACATTATAGAGTATCATTGCTTGCATTGGGGGGTTAATTTCTATTATCAATGATGGCCTTCCCAGCTAATGTGTGTTATGCGGAAGAATTGAAAAAGGTTCCGTTTCATGGAATGGGAACAGCCAATAATCCTTATGTTATTTCCAGTAAGGAAGATTTTATACAATTTAGAAATTTGGTTAATGATGGTGAGTCATTTGACCAATGTCATTAAGTTAGTATGACAATACAAAAATGGCAACAGACTGAGGATGAAGTATTTTACTCTTCATCCTCAGTTTCTTCTTTTTAGGGCATAGCAAATAGACGGATTTTTTCCGCCAAAATAAAATTATGCAGCTTATTGTTTTTATGCTACTCTGTATAGGAAACTATGATATATCTTGCCAGTTAGTTTTCTTTCCCGATGTCTATCTGGCCTTATAGGAACTAGATTTTTTGATATAATGGTTTCCAAATCAGGTGATGATGCCTTTCCTCGATAGAACAATCTACACATATGCACTGCAACCGAAAAATTCGCTTTATATGTATG
>NZ_ATVT01000016.1 GCF_000420865.1 Butyrivibrio sp. XPD2006 | reverse complement strand
AGAACAATCTACACATATGCACTGCAACCGAAAAATTCGCTTTATATGTATGTTTCCTTTGCTTTTTATCAATGACTACGTGCGAGGTAATCATTTCAGCAAAGTTATACATTATAAGATGTGCGTAGATTTCTTGTTGGATGCACATCACCTTTTTTGAATGAAAATCCAGCATTCCTGTTGTATATTTCAGGTCTCTGAAAGATGTTTCTATTCCCCAGCGAACTGCATATAATTCTTTTAGCTTTTCTGGCGGATATGTATCTGGTTCAAGATTAGTGAGTACCGTTTCATAGCCATTTTCTGAGATCTTAAATCGTAAGCGCTAAATAATTAGGTGGGGTAGCGCCACCACCACATATATGTTATTGGGTACAAGGGCTTTTGCCCATAAATATACCCCAGCCTCTTGAGAGACTGGAGCACCTTGACAATTCACATATGATTAAGATCACATCGCATCGAAGATTTCCTTTTGATGCTGCCTGTGAAGATCTTCCAAAGCTTCTTTACATTCAGGATTCCATGGACAGAGCTTTTCTAGTTCTTCATCACTTGTTTGTGATGTCGGAGTTTTGAGAAGCAGGTACTTGAGATAATAGTAAACATCTACATTGTTTGCCTTGGCTGTTTCGACCAGTGAATAGACTAATGCGCTTGCATTAGCTCCATCCGGAGTATCGGCGAACATCCAGTTCTTTCTGCCGGTCACAAAAGCTTTGCAGCTTCTCTCAGCAGCTTATCCGAACATTCGCATAAGCCAGCTTATCCGAAGGAATTACTTATCCGCATTTAACGCTTGAAAGGTTCGAAATTACTGCATTTGCGATAAAAAGATGCGCATAATGCTCCTCTTCAGATTATAATGACGTCACCAAAAGACTTGTTTGTAAAGGAGGTGACGTTGCTATGGCAAGACCAAGAGACACGCGTTTTTATGAGATTCCACTACCAGATGAGATTCCCAAATCTCAAAAGTGGTTAATCAGTTACCACGAGAACTGCAGGCGGCTGGTTGGATACATGGAGCAACAAGGTGCTGGGCAGACAGCGTACTACTCAACAATACAGTGCCTTCAGAGACTTAGAAATTATCTTCTGGATAGTGACCTATGCTACTCGTATACGGAATCAATCCGATGGCTGGATAACACGAAGTTTTATTCCAAAGGCTTCAAGATAGCACTTTTCCGACTTTCTGATATTTACGAACACGGAGAGGTACAGCCTGTCAACGCTTTTCCTGTTGCTGTTCCGTATTCGAATCTTCTGCATGAACCGTGGAATGAACTTCTTCAGGGCTATCTGAACACGCTGGACTTTATGGAGTCTTATATGTCAGATATAAGGAACCGCATCGCAAGATTCTTTTATGCCATACAGCTGCAGGGAGTATCAAGCCCTTCTGAAATAACTTTCGAGCTTATTGAACAGTATTGCATGACTGACGTGCATAGATCAAAGGAAATGGATGCCATATACACATACTCTATTGGAGATATTCTCCTGTATATGGCAAACAGGGGGCTGTGTTCACATGGACTTGGATGGTATCCGTATTTCAGGATGCATAACAGGATATTTGACATCAAGGACTTCACAGATGAACAGATAGCAGCAATCAAGCACTATAGAGATGATAGTCTTGATTTTCCTTCTGAAGAGTACGCTGTGGCTGTTGAAAGCTTCCTAATTGATTTTAATAAACTTGGGTACAGTGAATCGCCCTGCAAAATGGCCGCGTATACTCTGCACAATCTTCTGCTGTTTTTGGAAATGAACAGTTTGGGGTACCATAAGGAGATTGCAGCTGTGTGGCTTGAACGCGAAAAAACATATCATGAGAAAAGAGGATGGTTCCAGGCTTTAAGAACGCTGTATCTGTTTGATATCTATACCAGGGAAGGATGCATAATGCCGCAGTCCCTGAACATAACGAGGGCCCTCAGATGTGAAGCCCTCCCTGACTGGTGTTTAGCTGAACTGGACGAATATCTGGAAGTTAAGAACAAGGAAGACTGGGCTGCATCTACTATAGATATGATAAGATCATCTGTCACGCGTTTTTGTGAATATTTGGCAGATAGTGGTCTGAAAGGCTTTGAAGAGATAGACGCATCAGTTATTAAGGGATTCAATCTCTGTGACTATCATGATACTCCTGAAGGAAAAAACGCCTATAACGTTAGGATACGAAAGTTTCTAAAACATCTGGAGCGGAAGAATATAATCCCATACGGGCTCAATGAAGCCCTGCTCTGTACATCGGAAAACAGGGAAAGAATTGTCATAACTCTGACTGATGACGAAAAACAGAGCATCAAGGAGAAACAGGATGCCAGTACCGCATCGATTGAACTAAGGGATAATGCAATGATGCTCCTTGGCCTAAAAATGGGCATAAGATCCATTGACATAGTTAATCTGAAGCTGGATGATCTTGACTGGAAAAACCAGTGCATACGTATATATCAAAAGAAGACAAGTCACGAGATTATGCTGCCTATGCCAACAGAGGTGGGCAATGCCATTTATCTGTATATATCAAACGGACGGGCAAATAAAAAAACATCCTCTAGATATCTCTTCATTAAAAACAGGGTTCCTTACGATGCTCTGAAGAGAAGCGTATGCAGACAAGCGTTAAAAAGGATGCTTCCAGGTAGAAGTACACCCGGTTCTGGCTTTCATGTAACTCGCAGGACATACGCTACAGACCAGCTTAGAAAAGGTACCGGTAAGCAGGGCTTGGCAGATCTTCTGGGTCATAGGGACACAACGTCAATAAAGCATTATCTTAATCTTGATGAGGAACGGATGCGGATGTGTCCTATATCTTTGTCGGACTCAGGACTCCTGATGAAAGGAGGCCGCTATGACAGAGTATAGAGATTATCCCTATTCAAGCGCTCTTGCACCGTTTATTCAGGATTACGTTGCTGAAAAGCGTGCTTTAGGATACATATATAACGTAAAAGGCTACCAGCTCTTTCGCCTTGACCAGTATTGGAATGATAACGGGTACAAAGATGCTGCTTTTACTCCTGAAAGACTTGACGCCTGGATGTGTTCTTTGCCGGGAGAAAGCAAAAGCAGTCAAAACAGCCGTATTGGAGCAGCACGCGGTATTGCAAGATATCTTAACACGCATGGTATTAAATGCTATGTTCCAACACTTTACGTCGGCAAAGATCAGAAGCAGATCCATGTGATGGACAAGATCGAATTGGCGGAATTCTTTTCTGCTGTAGATTCATACCAGCCTAAGACGCATAAACCTTGCGACCTGCGGATGGCAAATGAATATCCGATTATATTTCGCCTGTTCTACTGCTGCGGAATGAGGAATAATGAGGTTTGTGAACTCAGGAAAACTGATATTGATCTTGAGAATGGTATTGTTACGATTTATGATGGCAAAAAACATCGTGACAGGCTGGTTTATCTGCCAGAGGATCTGCTGACCCTGATCAGAAAATACTGCAGGTATCTTGAAAAAGATTTAGGAGTAAAATCAGAGTGGCTTTTCCCTGGAAGATTTCTGAAGGAACATGTCCTTAAGACATCCATTGACAGAAATTTTCGTGATTTTTGGAATAAAACTGAAGCATCAAAACACTGTGATAAGCGCCCTACACCTCACTCATTGAGACATGGTTTTGTTGTAGACCGAATTAACAACTGGATACTCGCAGGCATTGATATTAATGTCATGTTTGTCTACCTCAGTAAGTATCTTGGACATAAGGATCCCGATGAAAGCTTTTACTATTACCATCTGGTTCGGGAGGCATACGATATCATCAAACAGAGAGATACCGTTACAAAAGATGTAATTCCGGAGGTGAGACGCAGATGAGCAAAAGCATACTTAATGAAGAACTCTTCTTTTCCATGACATGGGATTATCTTAATGTTTACCTGCCAACTCAGCACCAGGACAGCATAAAGACTGTAAAGGCGTATGAGGATGCACTGACTATATTCCGCAGATATGTAACTGACATTTGTGGCATCGCAATCGACAAGTTCAGATTTGAAGACATGACTTATGACTTCATGCTCGATTATAGGATATATCTGGTAGGTAATGGATATAAGCCCGCAACAGTGAATCACAGGATGGCGGTAATTACTGCATATATGAAGTATGCAGCTTCCCGAAAGGTGGCAATATACCAGATCTACATGAATGTTTTAGAAGTACCATACGTTACGGTTCCGTCCAAAGTGAAGGAAATCATTGAGGACAAAGAAACCATCAAGAAACTGCTGGCTTCACCAGGTATGTCTGACAAAGGGATACGTGACCAGATAATACTTGTGCTCCTGTATGACACTGCAATAAGAGCAGATGAATTAATAGGGCTTGACTTGTCAGATGTAAACATTGATGCGGAAAGCCCGTATCTTCGCATTCGCGGTAAAGGAGATAAAGAACGTGTTGTAGCATTGTCAGAAGAAGTGATACCATTAGTGAAGCAGTATAGTTCTGTGTTTCATCGCGACATGAGGAAACGCTCTGAACCTTTTATATACACAACGATAAAAGGCGTGACAGGTAGAATGTCAGAGAGAAATGTGGAGCGTATTGTCAAAAAATATGCTGATATCATCAGAAAAGATGCTCCTGATCTTCCAGATAGAATCTACCCGCATTTATTAAGGAGAACTCGCGCGAGTGGATGGTACAGGGATGGAGTACCTATTGAAACAATAGCCGTTATACTGGGGCATTCAGATACAAAAACTACTCGAAAGTCATATGCGAAACCTTCTGTTGAAATGCTAAGGAAACAGATGGATGCAGGTGATAGAGGCGAGATGATAGTCCCCGAAGAAAAACAACTGTGGAAAAACGATGAAGAGCTGGCACGATTGTGTGGTATCAGATAGGAGCATTATGCGCACCTTTTTTGAGAAGGTATGCTAATTGTCTGGCTTTCAAGAAAAAGGTGCGGATAAGTAATTTCTTCGGATAAAGCAGCTTATCCGAACATTCGCATAATACGCAGAACGAGCAATAAGGCCGTTCACTATAGGCAGGAAGAACTGGGAGTTCATGAACACCATCAGAGGTGCAAAAGCCAGTGCTGTGATCTATTCAATTGTTGAGACTGCAAGATTAAATAATCTGAGCTCCTATTACTACGTAGATCACCTCCTTACAGAGCTTCCAAAGCTCCGTGATGAGAATGGAAATATAGATACGGCAAGTCTGGATCAGTTATTACCTTGGTCCGAGACATTACCAGATAACTGCCGTAAACCACGCCGCAAATGAACTTGCGGCGTTTATTTTTCAGATAGGCGGATTATTTGACGCTTACGATTATTTGCTGAGTGAGTCGGCAATCTTTAGAAATTTGTGTGCGAATGAAACGTTTCGTTTAGCGTTAATCAATCGTATTTTTGAGTACGGTGCTGAATGGGATGATGATAAGATTGATCAGTTGCTGGGAAACTATGAGAGAACATTAGCTGAACCTTTGGATGTGAACATGAAGAGATATTTTAATTCAAGCAATGATTTATTCTATGAAGAGGATGAGTATATTCGTACATTTTTTGCTGAACGTTATGATTATATGATTATAATGTGTCAGAATGCATTTCCTAATGATGATGTAGAGGGTATAGCAGAATACTATTTAGCGTCTGCTCAGTAGCTAGTATATTGAAACAGCTTAAGGATGCGTTTGATGTTTAGGTTTTTGTCATCCTGATGTTTCATGAATAACTTTCACTGAAACTGGTTTAGTGGTAACATTGTGATTGTGCATATAGTCAGTACATGAGGTAAGGAGCTTGGCGTTTGATTTGCCGGTGCTCTTTACTTTAGGTACTGGTATCATATACTACTTAAAGCAGATTTTTAAAGAGAGAAGTCTTTTTTAAAATAAATGTACAGATTGTTCCTAGCGTCATGCTGATGAGTATCCATAAAAGTCCCTGCCACATAACTGACATAGACTGTGTTTTGATTATGAATTTAGAGTAGAACAGTTCTTTGAACACCGGATCAAACATGTAGATTCCAAGCGTCATGGAGCCAGTAAAACAAATAGCTTTGACTAAGATGCCGGTTTCTTTGTATGCCATGACAACAGCATATAGATACTTGATAAGCATAAATACTGTTATTGCAGTAAGGTAGTCAAATAACATCACATAGTTCTGGGAAAATGTTCCGTTCAATTCCGCATCTATATAGGTGCATATATTTGAGAGTGTAATGCCTGCTGCTGCGCCTAGTATGAGCAGACATAGCTGCCAGAGTCTTACATTTGCAATATCCACGTTGTATTCAAGGTAATATCCTATTAACGGATAAAAAATAGCACTGAAGACTGCAAATGGCACATAGAAATTTCCGTCTATCAGGATATTCTCTGCAATTCCATTTTTCATTAAATACAGATTGATCATTGGGATAAGGGTTGCTGTAATAAAATGTAATGCAATAAGTGCTGAAAACTCTGCTCTTGTTATTCCCTTAGCAAGCCTTTGAAGGAATGGCAACATAAATATATAAGCGAGATATGCATAAAGATACCAGTATACAACTGATCCCGGAAGTTCTCTGCTTAAAAAGCCAAGCACAAATTCTTTAATACTAATATTGTAATGAGTTCCTTCCATGACACAATTGTACTGAAGCGCTGCAATATTTATCAAATAAAAAACAATAAGCAAGCCAATGATCCGTAAAAATCTTTTCCTGAAGACTGTTGTGAATTCTTCGTTCTTCTTAAGCAGTAAAGCGCCACTTACCATAAAAAAGATTGGGACATTGCACCTCGTTATCATGGCCAGGGTCATGTACAATGGCCGAGATACGGTTTCGGCTGCCATAAACTGATTATATACCAGAAGATGATTATAGATAACAAGGCTACAGGCCAAGACTCTCATTATTTCAAAATAAACTTTCCTGGTTGCAGACTTTTTGGGGGAGGCTGTAATCGATGGAGAGCATTGAGAAGTCTTTGATTTTGTAATTCGGAGATAAACCAAAGAAAAAAGCAAAAGCAACAAAGCTGCTATAAAGATAAGCATAACTATTCTTGAGGCGGATAGTGTGTCTTCACCATATATGTATTCAATCGAATGGATGATCGGGTTATTGCCATTCTCTGATCCGCCCATGAAAATGCTGAATGTTGCCGGCTCACCGACTATGAGCCCGGTATCACTTAAATTCCAATAATATCTGGATTGTTCATTCGCTTCCAGATCGTTAAATTCTGTAATGCAAACAGCTTCCGAATCCTCACCGTAGAGAGATATACTGAAATTTGCTATTGTATCGGCAGCACTTGTCAGCTCCAGACATATCCTGTTCAAATTATCATATTCCACAGTTAACGGCTGCGTATAAGATCCATTATCCATAATTAGGAGTCCCTCAGTTAAAGCATCATCATGGATATTAACAGTTTCGACACCTACGTATATAAAATCTGTTATTACAGGGAGCGCTGCTGCAGATATGAGTGCTAAAATAATCATGAAACTAATTAGGGCACTTATAAGATTTTCATATTTGAATTCCTTCTGACTTGTCATTACTAACCTCCATGCGGTTGGAATAGTCAAGATGTGTTATGTGTTATAAGATGATGGTACTTCAGGTTGAAAATGTATAGGCAATATGTAAAGATATTATCAAGTGTTTTGAGAATGTTTATAGAAAACATAATTTGATTATAGCAAGAAAACTATAGGAGTAAACTATCAATTGCAACCCAAAACAGTTTTTAATAAAGTGCTATCTATTATTGATAAGTATTACGAAATAGTCTATATAATACTGTTTGCTTTATATTTTTATACTCAGGTAACGATGCTTTCAAAGGCACCGTTTATTTTGGTATCTTTCTTAGAGAATGTTGTTGGCCTTATTCTTCCTGTCATAGTGATTATATGGCTGGTAAGAAACCTTTTTCTTAAGAAGTGGGAAGCAGTTATTGGAACTATCCTGGCAATTATTCTGGTAGTTTTATCAAGTCTGAACGGCTACGATGAATTGAAATATCTTGGAATGCTTGCTGCCGGAAGTATAGGGGTGAATCTGAAAAAGGTCATCAAAATTACCGGTGTTATAGCTGTTGCTACTATTTTTTATACCTTTCTTTATTCATTTGCCATCGATCCAAGTATTAATACTGTATATGTTGAAGTGAAGAGAATTCGTTCTACTATGGGGATGAGCTATCCGACAGATGCGGCTAGTTTAGCCTTGTTTGTGTGCCTGGGAGTTATGATACTTGGGAAAGCTTGTCCAACATTAGTTACGCATATCATGTCGCTCCTGTCGCTTTTGCTTGCATATTTTTACTTTGGGTCAAAAACGTCGGCCATTGTTTCAGCAATGCTATGCATGGCAATTGTCGGAATTTTTTGGTGTGAAAAGAAAGCGAACAGATTAGAAATGCCTGGGATAATCCGAATTGTTGCACAAGGTGCGCTATACGTATTGATTCCGCTTATGGCGGCTATTCAGCTGCTACTGGCTTTCTTTTACGGCAAAGAGGCTTCGTGGGCTGTCAGGGTTGATGACCTGTTACATAAGAGAGTGGCCATGACTCATAAGGGATTGATAGAGCATAGTATAACCCTGCTGGGTAAAAATATTGAATTAATCGGCACTGGAGAACCCGGAATCAATAATGTCGATGCATACAATTATCTGGATTCATCATATATCAACATTCTTGTTAGATATGGTTTGATTGCAGCTGTATGCATACTTTTCATTTGGATAGTAATACAGCGTAAGGCAGTAAAAGGCAGAAATATATTTATTATTCTGGCTGCTGTATTAATTTCAGTTCACTCTTTTGAAGAACATCATTTTACACAAATCGCTTATAATCCACTGCTATACTTGCCATTCGCTGATGGATTTGATAATGAAGGCAATATTATTGATGTTTTGCCATTAGTGAAAAAGAATGCAAATAAGGTTGTTGTAGCTGTTGGCATTGCAGGGGTAATAATGGTTATTTTACCGTTTGCTTTTTCTACAACAAGGACAATCTTTGATTCTATGGAGTATGAGAATGTATCAGAGAGACTTGAAGCAGATAGCAAAGCTGTTCAGCTTATTCTGGATACAAATGAATGTCCTGTTTATGCAGATGTTCTCACAGAAAAATACGTGGGAAAGTTCAAAGGAATTAAGCAGACAATATGTTCTGGAGATGATCTGGTAAGAAAACTTGATTGCACGATTATTACTGATATTGATGTCAATTCCTGGGATTTGTTTTCAAAAGGCGCAGTTTATGCCCGTATTTCTGAGTATTCAGCTGTATACACTACGGATCACTCTGTTATTACAGCTCTTCAGAATGCCGGCTATCATGTGGCCGCATACTTTTATCAGGAAAAGCAGCTCGATGTGAGTTACGTTTATAATTCCGATTCGATTTCTGTTTCTGCAGGGCATGTTGATGTGATGGGAGAAATAGGAGTTGATACATCTAAGCCTCTTACTGGAGATGTTGCAAAAGTAACTATTCTTTCTGTGGATGGGGAAGTGTCAAAGATTTATGGCAATGAAGATGTTTCTGAAGATGGTGTTATAAGGTATGACATCGAATTTGATACAGAGCAGGATGCGGTAACTCTCCAGATTGAGTCTTTGGGTGAGACAGAAATTATTCCGCGACCAGCTTTATTAACTCAAGGTATAAAAGAGTATCAGGTAGATATTAATTTGCGCCGGATACAATCAACGAATAATAAAGTCTATAAGGGAAGTTACACTTTAAATGCACAAATGATGATAACTAATTACAAAAATATTTACGATGATGTTGCGGTTAGAATCATCTTTATGCCTTCAGACGGAACTGAATCATCAAAAGATGTATACCTGAGAGATTTTAGAGAGGATGGAACACTTGACTACGAGACGGTGTTTGATTCTCGCGGAGATAATTATACAATTATTGTAGAACCTTCTAGTGATGTCAATTTGAAAGTTGGCTCAATGAGTATCACCAATACTCCTAGTTATGACATACATTCAACATATAATTCTGATGGAAGGGTAGCACGTTCAGAATACTATGATCTTAATGGAAACAAAGTTTTAACACCTGAAGGTGTTTTTGCATATGAATTTGATTATGACAAAAAGGGAAATGCAATTGTAATTAGATATTATGATACTGACAATTCTCCTGTTACATCTTTGAATGGATATGCTGAAGTCCATAGAAAATTCGATAAACTTAATCATATGATTTATGAGAGTTATTATGGAGAAGATGGTATGCCATTGACTAATCAAAGCGGATTTGCCGCTTATAGTCTGGATGTTGATGTATGGGGCAGACCATTGTGCGTAAGATATTATAATAGTGAAGGCAAACCGGTTATTATTAGCGTAGGATACTCTGCTATTCGGTATGAATTTAATGATAAAGACCAGATTGTATATGAAGCATATTATGATGAGAATGATAACAGACTTGAACTTGAGGCCGGATATTCAGGATGCAGGTTTGAATATGATGATGCGGGCCATCAAACTAGGATTACATATCTCGATGACAATGATAATCCTACTATTATTTCGTCCGGATATGCCGGAATCGAGAGACAGTATGATGAAAAGGGTAACATGGTTGTTGAATCATATTATGATACAGAGGGAAACCTGATGCTCTTAGAGCAAGGATATGCTGCGATTGTTCAGTCATATGATGATTTTGGTGATAATATTTCTACTATGTACTTTGGCCTTGATACCAGTGAAGGATATATTGAGATCAGGCGAGAATATGATGACCAAAGAAGACTTATCTATGAGGGTAAGTTCAACAGTGATGGAGAGCCCCTGATCATGGATGGTGAGTATTCTGCATATAGGATCGAATATGATGATGCAGGAAATGTAATAAGTGTTCAATATTATGGAATAGATGGAAACCTTATAGATGGATAAGAATTTAAGCATAAAAAGGAATCAGAATAATTCGAAAAAGAATCATATAGTTCGTTATACATTTGCTGTGGATATGGCGTCTATTCTAGGGGCATTCTTCTTAGCGATTGTTATAAGATTTAAGGCAATTATCAATTGGGCTGATTTCAGCCTTGGAATATATGTGAATATGCTTATTTCGGCAATTTTGCTGGAGATAGCCATATATTTCTTCAATGATCTTAGAAAAGCCAGTGTAGTTGAAATGGATCCCGTTGACAATCTTATTGCAGTTGTTAAGAACCGCTTTCTGCTGATTATTCTTTCTATAGTATATTTCTATATTACTCAGAGTTCAGTGCTGACATCCAGAATTGTCATGGGACTGTTTCTCACTTTCAGTACAGTATTCGGATATATATTTAGGATGCTGTACAGACATGTTTGTATTAAAAAATGGGGAATGCCGGGATCGGCTAAGGTATTTGAAGTCCATCTCCCAAATATTGATGTTGAAGCTATTGACAGAGCTGTTAATGTTGAAGGTTGTGAAGGCATTATCCTGTTCAAAGATAATGTATCTGACAGTGAGCTTAATGAAGCTCTCAAGGCGTTGGAAGAAAAAGGAATAAGGACCTACGTGACATTACGTACCGGAAGCTATCAGGTAAGGCCGGGTATCATAACGGACATCAGTGAGTATGCAACAATTCCGGGCTATATTAGAAAAGAGAGATTTGAATTATTCGGTGTAAGATTCTGCATATCCCGCATTGAAGAAGCTGTTCATCATGTAATTGATCATTTGGATAACTTGAAGGGGGAGTATATCTGCTTTTCCAATGTTCATACTACTGTCATGGCGCGTGAGAATAAAGATTATGCCGATGTACTCAACGGTGCTGCATATGTATTCCCTGATGGCGCACCAATAGCCGGGTTGGAGGTGAAAAAAGGTTATCAGGGAGTAGAACGTGTGGCCGGCCCTGATTTCATGGAAAATATGTTCAGGGATACTCAATACACTGGGGTCTCTCATTATTTCTATGGTTCCACAGAGGAAACTATAGAATCATTAAAAGCAAGAATAGCAAGGAAATTTCCGGGACTGGATGTGCGAGGATTTTACTCGCCTCCTTTTAGACCTTTAACTCCAGAAGAAGATGCTGAAGATGTCAGAAGAATAAATGAATCCGGAGCAGATATTGTCTGGATAGGGTTAGGCGCTCCCAAGCAAGAAAAGTGGATGAATACACACAGAGGACAGATAAATGCTGTGATGATGGGGGTAGGCGCAGGCTTTGATTTCCATGCCGGAACTATTCAGAGAGCGCCTAAATGGATACGCAGGATAGGTCTTGAGTGGCTGTACAGATTATTCAAGGATCCGGTTAGACTTTATAAGAGATATATTGTGACGAACGTTAAGTTTTTCTGGTATTTGCTTGTAAATAAAATTAATGCCAAGTGAAGAAGGATAAAGCCAGAGGGGGGAAATGAAAGAAAAAAAAGTGGGCTATATTGATGCCTTCAAGGGGATAGCAATAATTGCAGTGACGTTTGCACATGCCGGTGGCGGAGAATTACCGGGGATATTTGGAAAAATAGGCGATGATGGAGCAAGGGGAGTCCAAATGTTTTTTGTGATATCCGGAATGCTTGCTTTTAAGTCTTTGGAAAGTTTTTTCGAATCACCTCGTAATGTAACGCTAAAAGGTTCAATGTACTGGTATGTCAAAAAGCTTTTGAGATTGGCTCCAATGTACTATTTGGCGGTTTTGATCAGTATGGTTACAGGATCATGGAGTACATATTGGCTTGGTAATGAAGGACATGTGTCTGTTAAAAACATTATTGCTCATATTCTAATGGTTCATGGTCTGTTTCCGCATTATGCTGATAGTATTTTGGGAGTGGAGTGGTATTTGGGATGCCTCTGGCTATTCTTTTTGGTTTCACCATTTATATATAAGTATATTGATTCCTTAGAGAAATCATTAATTGTTTCAGTTACAGCATATATTGTTATGCCTTTCTTAAATTTAGGTTTGGCACATATTCTGCCAATTGATCGGGATCCGAATATTTATGAAGGGTATCGGTATACATTCAGTCCTTTTGCCCAGTTTTGGGTATATTTACTCGGAATAATACTCTATTTTGCAATGAAACGAATCAGGGATATTGAAATAGACAAACGTGCAGTGTTGTCTTATGCATTGTTGCTATTTGGATTAATTGCTTTATACGGGCAAATAAATGGAGCTGGTAGTATATTCCTGTTATCCAGAACTGATATGTTTGGTTTATGGTTTTTCATTATTATTCTTAGCCAGTTTATACACACAGTTAAAGCTATAGATAATCCAATATTTTCAATATTTGGAAAGTACTCATTCGGGATTTATCTCTTTCAGTTTATATGGTTGAATTTTTACAACAGGTATATTGGTTATTCGGGGAGGTTTCAAGTGATCATCAGGTTTTTGGTAAGCCTTGGTGTGTTGCTTGGGATATCTTTTATATTGACGCGCTTTGTTGAAATGCCAATAATACGAAAACTTGAAATGATTATGCCAAAAGAAAAGAGAAAATTATAAATGCTATTCAACTCTTATATATTTATCCTCGCGTTCTATCCTATTACATTGTGCCTGTATTTTACAGTAGCTAATTACAGCAAAAAGATATCAATGATGGTTTTGACCTGCATGTCCTTGGTTTTTTATGGATATTTTAATCCTTGGTATCTTTTGGTTATAGTAAGTAGCATAGTATTGAATTTTATAATATCCAGGCTGATCATTTTGAAAAATAGCAAGACATTATTATTACTTGGAATAGCATTAAATGTTGCATGTATCTTTTATTTTAAGTATTTTAATTTCTTCAAGAGCTGCATTAATAGTGCATTTGATCAGAACTTTGTGATCACTGAAATAGTTTTGCCTCTCGGAATCAGTTTTTTTACATTTCAGCAGATTTCTTTCCTTGTAGATTCGTATAAAGACGAAACAACGGATTACAATTTTCTGGAATATGCGTTATTTGTTTCTTTCTTCCCGCAATTGATCGCAGGACCAATTGTTCTTCACAGAGAGCTGATACCTCAATTTAGAGATGAATCTAAGAAGCGTCCAAATGCTGAGAATCTATACTCGGGGCTTGTGCTGTTCATATTTGGTCTTGCTAAAAAAGTGCTTCTGGCTGATACATTTGCGAAGTGTGTGAATCTGGCTTGGAATGGTGGCGTGGAGAGCTTGACAGCACTTGAAATTTTCCTTGTGATGCTTTCGTATACTTTCCAGATATACTTCGATTTTAGTGCATATAGTGACATGGCTACAGGAATTGCCAGAACATTTAACATCGCGCTTCCTATGAATTTCAACTCACCATATAAGGCTGTTTCAATCATAGACTTTTGGAAGAGATGGCACATGACTCTGACAAGATTTTTGAGGGAATACATATATATTCCGCTTGGTGGGAACAGAAAAGGAAATGTAAGAACATACCTGAATATTTTTATAGTGTTTTTGATAAGCGGAATCTGGCATGGTGCCAACTGGACATTCTATTTGTGGGGAATTTTACATGGATTGGCCAATATGCTTACCAGAGCGTTTGGTAGGTTTTACAATAGGATGCACGTGGTTTTTCAATGGCTTATCACATTCACTGTTGTCAACGTATTATGGCTGCTCTTTAGGGCGGACAGTGTTAGTCAATGGATTCAACTCGTTCTCAGAATGATCAAGATGGAAAATCTCTCTGTCAGAAAAGAGCTGATTGATTGTTTTTCTCTTCCGGGAAGAGCCTTTGTTTTCGACATTCTGCATCTAAATGGTTTATATGCTAAAATGCCACATATTTGTGCCCTCATGTTTTTGGTTGCAGGATTGAGCATATGCTTAAACCATAAAAATAACATTGAAAAGGAAATAAAAGCCGGTATTGGAACTTCGTTGGCGGCTGCGTTGTTGCTCTTTTTATCCATTATTTCTCTTGGAGGAGTGACAGTGTTTATTTACTTCAATTTTTGACATGGATGGTGAGAGATTTGTCTAAAAGAAATATTGTCTTCATCTTGATTTTGGTGACAGTGCTTTTGAGCATTCATGCAGGGATCATAATTTATTTAGATCCTTTTTTCCACTATCATTCACCACGTGGGGATTATTATTATGTAAGGCCTGAGACTGTTGAGAGATATATAAATGATGGAGTTGCAAGACATTTTGATTATGATGCGGTAATAACGGGAATATCTGTTAGCAGGGGCTTTAATACTTCAGAGTTTGACTCATTGTTTAATACAAAAAGTGTAAAAATGATCTATTCGGGCGGAACCTTTAAAGAGACGGGAGAAGGCATCGAAAGAGCCATGAGGTCAAAGCCTGAGACCGGTATTGTGCTATGCAGTCTTTTTATATCAAAGCTGTATCAGGACAAGGATCATCGCAGATCTGATATATCCGAATATCCAACATATCTGTATAACGACAGTTATATTGATGATGTTAAGTATGTTCTCAATAAAGAAGTCCTATTTGGCTATTGTTATCCAATGATTAAAGCGAGAATTGAAGGGATTGAAGGCGGAGTGCAGAGTCTTGATACCACGGAAAATTTGAATCAAGATGAAATGCAGCTGACAGATGGATCTTGGGCTGAGAAGGATGCTATACCACTGGAGCATAGAATCGATCAGCCTGAACTTGATGAGTTTGAAATCCAAAATGTAAAGGAGAATGTAGCGCAAAACATTGTTGATGTAGCGAAAGAATACCCGGATACAAGGTTTGTATATTATGTTCCCCCATGCAGTATTTATCATTATAAGCAACTCTATGTTGAAGGAAACCTGTTGAAATCCCTTCAGGCAGAGAGAATCGCTGTTGAAATGATGCTTGAGCAGGATAACATAGAAATCTACTCGTTTAATGACCACACGGATATTATTGAAGATCCGAGGTACTATGATGACGCAGTTCATTATGTTGATTGGGTGAGCTCATATATATTGAAGAGCATTAGCAATAATGAAGGAAGAATAACTTCTGATAATGCCAAAGATTATTTGGATAAAGAGGAAAATTATCTGATTAATTATATTTACTGATGTAAAATGTATTTAAGTGCTTTATGTGTTTATTGAATCTAAGGATTCAGAAGGGAGAATACCATGTTTGAACAGGCTAAATTAAATTACGAAATGAATGCACTTGAACCACACATTGATCAGCTTACTATGGAAACACATTATGGCAAGCATCACGCAGCGTACACCAAGATGTTCAATGAACTGGCTGAGAAGGCAGGTGTTGCTGATAAGTCTGCTGAAGAGGTTTTGGCAGGTCTTGACTCAGTTGCAGATGAGACTTTGCGCAAGGGCCTTCGCAATCAGGGTGGTGGATATTACAACCACAACCTCTATTTTTCTTCATTCTCACCCAATGCAGCAAAAGCGCCTACAGGCAAACTTGCTGACAAGATAAATGAAACTTTTGGAAGCCTTGATGAAGTAATTGACAAGCTTTCAAAGGCTGCAATAGGTCAGTTTGGATCAGGATGGTCATTCCTTTCAGCTGACAAGGATGGAAATCTCTATGTAACTGCTTCTCCCAATCAGGATAATCCAATCAGCGAGGGAACAGGCAGAACACCGATCCTTGCACTGGATGTTTGGGAGCATGCGTACTATCTTAAGTACAAGAATCTCAGAGCAGATTATGTAAAAGCATTTTGGGAAGTTCTTGATTGGAATATTGTATCCGAAAGATATGAGAAAACAATAGGATAATTAAGTGTCTTTTCCATAGGAAATATGATAAAATATTGAGCAAATAAAATGTAGAGAAGGGTATGCATTAGCAGGACGCTTCTCTATGTTTTTGTTAAGTTTTAAAGTTTTGGCGGGGACATGAAAAATAAAGTTAGTTATCCGATAAGAAGAGTATTTATAATAGATGAGATTGCCTTAGTAGCTTCCATGGCGTTGGCACTTTTTCTGAGGTTTAGAGGAGAAGCTTTTTTATGGCATAAAATCTATGAAGGACTGTATGTTTACATAATTATTACAGTTTGTCTTTTTCATGTCATTATTTATCTGCTGTATGATAACAAAAAAACTTCAATTTTTAAACAGGATCCATTAGAAAACCTGGTTACAGTTGTAAGAAGTCGGTTAACATTGGCTTTGCTGTCACTAATCTATCTCTATGTTGTTCAGAGAAGTGTACAGGTGTCAAGAGCTGTTATGGGAATGTTTTTCACATTCAGTATTGTTCTTGGCTACACATTGAGGATGTTGTATCGAAGGTATCATATAGGGAAGTATGGTGATGGAAGCAGACCCAATACGCTTATGTTACACACGCCATTCCCGGATGAGCATGGTCTGGATACCATGTTTCAAGAAGGCGGATTCGATGATGTAATGGTTCTTACCCGAGGGGCGAGCAGAGAAGAAATTGAGGGTGTGATTGGTGCTGCAGAGCGACTTGGAATCAGAACGTATTGCAGTCTGAATGCTCTTAGTTATGATGTGCACTCAGGCATAGTGACAGAGGTTGCACATCGCGCGTCAATTCCGGCATTTGTAAGGAGGGATAAATTCAGGCTGTTTGGAGTGAATTATTCAATTGCCAGAGTTGAGGAAGCTGTGCTCCATGTTATGAGGCATTTGGATGAGCTTAAGGGTCACTACATCTGTTTTTCCAATGTTCATACCACTGTCATGGCAAGGGAGAGCAAGGAATATGCAGAAGTGCTAAATGGTGCTGCATTCACATTTCCTGACGGAACCCCTATTGCTAAACTTCAGAAGAAGAAAGGCCTAATTGGTGCTGATAGAGTGGCCGGACCCGATTTTATGATGCACATGTTCAGAGATACTACAGATGGGAAGATTACTCATTTCTTTTATGGATCAACTCAGGAGACTCTGGATGCTCTAAGAGCACACCTGGAGATCAAGTATCCGGGAATTGTTATAAAAGGCATGTATTCACCGCCTTTCAGGGAACTCACTGATGAGGAAGATGAGGCGGACGTTGAAATGATAAATGCTTCCGGAGCTGATATCATCTGGATTGGGCTTGGGGCTCCCAAACAGGAAAAGTGGATGAAGGCTCATGAAGGTAAGATAAACGGAGTTATGATGGGAGTTGGCGCAGGCTTCGACTTCCATGCCGGAACCATTAAACGCGCTCCTGAATGGATTCAAAAGATTGGTTTTGAATGGCTTTACAGGCTGTTTCAGGATCCTGAAAGATTGATAAAACGCTACTTTGTCACTAACATAAAGTTCCTTTGGTATCTTGCCGGGGAGATTATGAGAAACGGATTGTGATCATATATGAATCAGAAATATAGAACGCTACAGCGATATATCATTTGGATCATAGATATGGCATGTATTATTGTGTCGTATTTTATTGCTACCTGGCTTAGATATAATAACAGGAATGACTGGGGAGATAAGACCCTTCACTACATGGTCTGTGTAGTGTTCCTGCTTTTCTGTGTGATTTATTCATTTTTGGCTGACTGGAACAGTGATTTCCTCAGAAGAGGGTATGCATTGGAGCTGTTTGCGGTCATCAAGGTGGTAGCATTTATTTTGGTTGGATCTCTTGTTGTGGTATATTTCCTGCAATGGACCAAAATCCTTTCCAGATTTGTTGTCGGTAATTTTATATGGATGAACATAGTGCTCACTTTTGTGGCCAGAATACTGTTCAAAGGTTTCCTCAGAAAGCATATAAGCAAAGAGAAAAATGTAACCAAAGTAGTTGTTATAGCGGAGAAGGATCTTGTTGAAAAGACGGTTAAGAAGTTGGTTGATCGTGGCGAAGACGTTGGTTATATGGTTGTGAGAGCGTACTGTGCAGATTGCGAGAAAACCGATGCTTCTGATAAGTGGATGATAGGAGATGTACATGTCCACTATGGTATTGAGGATGTGACATCAAGACTGATCACGGATCCTTTTGATGAGGTGTTCATCAATACACCCAATATCCCTCAGAGCAGAATGCAGGACATCATCCTTGGCTTCGAGGAGATGGGTGTTAGCACCCATTTCTGTCTGGAGCTTCCAAATGTTGGTAAGGCTGTCACAGACGTAGGAGATTTTCTGGGTTACTCAGTGCTCTCTTATAACATGAACAGAAGCAGCTATAAGAGCCTGTTTGTAAAGAGAATCGCAGATATAATCGGTGGAATAGTTGGTCTTATACTTACAGGTATTATCACTCTGTTTTTGGCACCGGCTATCAAGATAGACTCTCCGGGGCCGGTTTTCTTTTCGCAGGTCAGAGTTGGTAAGAACGGACGCAGATTTAAAATCTATAAATTCAGATCCATGTATATTGACGCTGAAGAACGTAAGAAGGAACTGGAAGCTCAGAATGAGATGAAAGGTCTTATGTTTAAGATGGAAAATGACCCCAGAGTTACCAAGGTGGGAGCATTTATCAGAAAGACCAGTCTGGATGAATTCCCTCAGTTTCTTAATGTTTTTCTGGGTGATATGAGCCTTGTTGGTACAAGACCACCGACAGAGGCAGAGTTTGAGCAGTACAATGAGCATTACAGAAGGCGTCTGTCAATGACCCCGGGACTTACAGGGCTTTGGCAGGTTAGCGGCAGAAGTGATATCGAGGACTTCGATGAAGTTGTTAAGCTTGATCTTAAGTATATAGACAACTGGAGCCTGTCTGAGGACATTAAGATAATATTTAAGACTGTAGGAGTTGTACTCTTTGGAAGAGGAGCAAAATAATTTATATGCTGACTAAGAATATCGATCTTTCAAATAAGAGAATATTAGTGACCGGAGCGGCGGGATTTATAGGAGCTAATCTGGTCATGGAACTGGTGAAGAGATATCCGGGCTGCAAGGTACTTGGTATTGATAATGTAAACAACTACTATGATGTGCAGATCAAAGAATACAGACTGGATTGTATTGCAGAGGTAGTACAGGATGATGATCAGTTTGAACTGGTAAGAGGCAGCATTGCTGACAGAGAACTGATTGACAGAGTATTTACTGAGTTCAGGCCCGAGGTGGTTGTGAACCTCGCTGCACAGGCAGGAGTAAGGTACTCTATTGAGAATCCGGACGCTTATATTGAGTCGAATATCATTGGCTTTTATAATATTCTCGAGGCTTGCAGACACAATCCTGTGGAGCATTTTGTTTATGCTTCAAGTTCAAGCGTTTATGGTGCCAACAAGAAGATACCTTACAGCGTAGAGGATAAGGTTGATAATCCGGTATCTCTCTACGCTGCAACTAAGAAGTCCAATGAGTTGCTGGCTCATTCTTACAGTAAATTGTATGGAATTCCTTCAACAGGGCTCAGGTTCTTTACTGTTTACGGACCTGCCGGAAGACCAGATATGGCTTACTTCGGATTTACCAACAAGCTGTTAAAGGGTGAGACCATCAAGATATTTAACTTTGGTAACTGTAAGAGAGATTTCACATTTGTTGATGACATTGTTGAAGGAGTCATCAGTGTAATGCAGGTGGCGCCCGCTGAAAATGAGAATGGTGCCAGGTATAAGGTTTACAACATTGGAAACAATGATCCGGTTAATCTTCTTGATTTTGTTGATATACTTCAGCAGGAGCTTATATCAGCAGGAGTTCTCCCTGAGGATTATGACTTTGAAGCTCACAAGGAGCTGGTTCCAATGCAGCCGGGAGACGTTGAGGTTACATATGCTGACGTTACAGCTCTTCAGGAGGACTTTGGTTTCAGACCTGACACACCGCTTAGGGAAGGGCTCAGGTCTTTCGCTAAGTGGTACAAAGAATACTATCGGATTTGAGGTACATAAATGCTGAGTTACAAGACACCTTCGTGGAAATACAAGATAAGTACAAAGCAGCTGCGGATATTCTTCGGGGCTTTGTTTGTGCTGAGTATGATTCCGCTTCTGGTACTTGGAATCTATGATTTCCCATCGGCAGACGACTTCTCAATGGCTCTTCAGACGCATCAGGAATTTGCTTCGAGTGGGAACATATTTTTAGCTGTATGGGCGGCGCTTAAAAAGGCCTGGCTTATATATTCTCAGTATGAGGGATATTTCTTCTCCATAATACTTACTAATCTTTGCCCCGGTGCATTTAACGGGGGACTTTATATTTTGGTTCCTCTTATTATCCTTGGGATGCTGGTATTTGGCGTTATTTATTTCTTTGACTCACTTTTTGTGAAGGCTTGGAAGCTGGACAGGGACTTGACCAGAGCGACTGCATATATAACTCTGATGCTGATGATACATTGCATGACACAGGGAAGTGCCAGAGTAGAAGCTTTCTACTGGTGGAGTGGTGCGATAAACTACACCTTCACCTTCGGAATGGGATTCTTCTGGTTGGGACTGCTTCTGAGGATTGTATTTGACGATGGAAAAGGTCGCCGAGGAAGACGTTTATTCTGGGCCGGATTCTGGGGCTTCTGGCTTGGAGGAGCCAATTATATGTCAGCGCTGGAGCTGGCTATATGCTCAGTACTTATACTCGTTATATTATTTATGACGGGAAGAGGCAAGTTTGTGATCAATGGCGGAGCAGATATAACAAAGATCTGGATACCGGCGGTGACTAATCTTATTGGATTTGCATGCTCCTGCTTTACCCCCGGTAATCTCGTACGTAGTGCAGAAACTCAGCATGTAAGTGCTGTTAAGGCAGTGCTTCTGTCAATCTATGGAACATTTGACCTTATGGTTAACGATATGGCAAGATGGGAATTTCTTGTGGCGTTGGCACTTTTGGGAGTCCTGTTCTGGAAAATAGCAGGAGGACTTAAGGTGAGACTTGAGCATCCGTTTATGTTTTCGCTCTTTGCATTTCTTCTGGCATCATCCAATCTGACACCTCCATTTTTTGCGGTTGGTAACATTGAGGCCGGAAGGCTTCTAGGGCTTGCCTGGATGGAGTTTGTGGTGCTTAGTGTGCTTGTGGTGTTCTACTGGGTTGTATGGATCAGACAGAGAATGCAGGAAGCTAAGGCTTTCATGGGCTCAGATGACGGCAAGTTTTCATCAATGGCCTCAATGATGATTGTTGTGGCAACTTTGTTTATCGGGTTTGGTTCTGCTCTGTGCGTGATACCTGATGCGGGATATTACACATGTACAGAAGCTGTTTATGAAATCGTAAGCGGAGAAGCCGGCACATACAAGGCAGAGAATGCGGAGAGACTTAAGATTCTCAATGACGGAAGCATTAAGGATGCTGAGCTTTCGGAGTACAGTGTTCATCCGGAGCTTCTATTCTACATGGATGTCACTCCTGATAAAGAAGAGTGGATCAATACAGCTACTGCTACTTATTTTGAGAAGGACAGTGTCATATTGAAATAAGCTGCTTGCGTGAGGATATTTAGATGGCTGCTAAGGCTAGGGATATATTCAATTACATAATCGCTCTGTGTCTTTTTGTAGCAGCTGTTGTGGTGCTGTCTGTGAGCACTGTAACAACCATTTATTATGATATGGGTTGTGAAAACGATTGGCCGCATTATGGCAGGGAGAACATCCCGATGCTGGCATTGCTGGTGGTTTTGGCATTTACAGTTTTCTATCTGCTCAAGATAAAGGGGATATTTGATAAACGGTATCGTGTTTTTATAGCTGCAGGACTTGTGTTTATCACGGCATATTGTCTTCTTCTGATATTGGGAATAAAGCCTCAGGCTGTCAATGATTCCAAGACTATTGATGATATCATAAACGCCTTCATGGAAGGTGATTACACGGCATTGACCCAGCCCGGAGGATATTTGTTCATATGGCCTTTTCAGTTGGGATATGTGGGCTTTGGCCAGATAATGTACAGTATTTTTGGTAAGAGCAATTACTTTGCCTGGGATATTCTGCAGCTCTTATGTATTCTTGTGACGGTTTATCTCATTTACAGAATGACGTGGGAATTCTTCGAGGACAGGGAGATTTGCGGAATAACAGCTCTCCTGTCATGTGGGGCGTTGTTTTTCTACAATTATGTGACCTACATCTATGGCGATATCATCAGTATGGCACCTCAGACTCTGGCACTTTATATGATGGTGCTGTATGTGAAACGTGACAAACTTAGATATGCTGTTATTTCCGGAATTAGTATAGCCGCCGCAATACTGATCAAGACGAATTGTGAGATAACGCTTATAGCGCTTCTCATGATACTGCTGGGAAGTTCTATCGGAAGAAATGATGGTCGCAGGATCCTTTTCAGGAACCTGGTTCTAGCTTTGATAACGCTGGCATTTGTATTTGTATCCAAGATGGCTGTGGATGCGTATTTCTGCGATCTGACGGGTCTTGAGAGGATTCCCGAGGGAAGTCCTTCCTGGTCACACATAGCGATGGGACTTCAGGAGTCGGAGCTTGAGGATGGATGGTATAATGGATACAATTACCATGTATTTGAAGAGAACAATTATGATACCGAGGCTACGGCTAAGGCAGCAAAAGAGAATATAAGGCAGACTCTTCAGACTTTTGTAGGCAGACCTCTTCATGGAGCAAGGTATATGGTCCGCAAGTTTACAACGCAGTGGGCTGACAGCGTATGTATTTCGACTCATAACCTTGATCTTGTCAGCAGGCATGTAGAGGATCAGCCGGCTATTGCTCAGTTTCTGGTATTCGGAACAGGTTCCCGTATTCTTATATGGGTAATGAATGTCTTTATGCCGTTGTGCTACATTGGTGTAGCTGTTTATCTTTTTGGTATACTGAGAGGACGGAAGGCATCTGTTTCTGAGATGCTGCTTCTCATTCTCATTTTCGGGGGTATAGTCTTCCATGAGTTCTGGGAAGGGTCCTCGAGATATACTATGCGTTATTATATCTATTACCTGCCTTTTGGGGCATACGGATTGAAGGTGCTACTTGGATTTATTTGCGAACACATCAAAAGGAAAATATGATATTCGGGATGATTACAGTGATGGCTTTTTTAAGCCCTTTTTGTGGTGCGCAGTTTGTGGCATTGCAATAATGATGATCTGTACCAGAAGTTCGCTCCTTTATGTTTTTAACCTATGGGATGATGCCAACAGCTATTTTACCGTGGGCAAATGCATATTCAGGGGCTTTGTTCCGTACCGGGATCTGTTCGACCAGAAGGGCATAATGCTGTACTTCATATATGGACTCTCATCACTTATGTCGGCTACAACCTTCAGAGGCGTATTTGTGATGGAGATAATTGCAGCTACTGCCTCTCTCATGGCTATTCTCAAGATATATCAGCTTTTTCTGGAACCAAGGTCTTTTCCTTATATTCTTACACCTATAACCGGGGCTGTGATATATTCCAGCTGGAACTTCTACTGGGGTGGTAGTGCGGAGGAGTTTCTTTTCCCGTTTATCATGTGGGGTATGTATCTATCGCTGAAATATTTCAGAAATTGTTATCCCAAGGCCATGGACTACAAGACTGTGTTGCTTGGAGGAGTATTGGCCGGATGTGTTCTAAATATAAAGTTTAATTCTCTTGGATTCTTTTTTGCCTGGATGGCCATGGTTTTCTTTGCAGATATCATAGGAAGCAGGGAAGTGGTTAAGGCGTTTGTAAGCTGCCTGGTATTTATTGGCGGGATGGGGATTGCAACCCTTCCGTGGGTCATTTACTTTGGAGTACATAGGGCTGTCGATGACTGGCTTTACGTATATATCTACAAGAACGTATTTGAGTATTCCAAGAGTTTTACGTTTGCTGAGAGAATGGCGAAGTTCTATGACATTATGAAGGACCATGTGTTTAACAACTTCCCGGTTTATATTCTGATAACTATTGGTATAATTTATTTCCTGACATCTACAGTATCGACTGCAATTGGAGAGGATAGGAATTCGCTCGCCAGGAGAGACCGGTTCTTTATAGGTATGGGTATAATGGAACTGATAAATATCGGAATGCTCTTTGCTTTCCTTATCATCGTGATCTTTATCGGTGGAGTGAGCCTTCCTTACTACTCCTTTCCCATTAATGGATTTGTGGTGTTTGGTTTTATTCCATTTTGTTATATAATAGAACGGTTCCTTAAGAGGCGAATTGAAAAAAATACTCACGGAAGAAACTACGACGGCGCTATATTGGATTCCGGTATTGCATTTGCGGTTAGTATAGTGTCATGTTTTGCTGCTGTGGCGATTGCATATCTGACATCGGTCAATGTGAAATCCATGAATCTCAAGGCAGAGGATCTATATGTCTATAAGTTTAAGGATTATATAGAATCTACAGGAATTGAGAATCCCGGAATCATTAACGAGTTTTCTTTTGATGTGGGACTTTATACTGTACTAGATGCTGAACCTATCTGTTATTATTTCCAGACCCAGACTCTGAACATGCAGGAGGTATTGGACTATCAGAAGCAGTATCTGCACAGCGGAGAAGCTGACTTTGTCGTTACCGCATGCTATGAAGCAGAGGGCATTGGAGACAGATACGACCTGGTGATGACGGACAGGTTGCAGTTTTATAAGTTTGATCAGACGTATTACCTCTATCAGAGGAATGATAATCCGGTAACGGAATAAGTATTTGTGTTTTTAGAAGGAGAGTTTAGTAATGCCAATCAGAGTTAACAGTTTCATGGGCAAGTTCGGATGGTTCGCAAGGAAGCACTTCCCAATGCTTGCAAGTAATGCGTACCTTAAATTGCAGTTTGTAACAAGGAGTAAATCCCAGAAGGCGTATTGCGATTATTTCCTTAATGCCAAGGAAGTTCCGATGCCCAATGTAGTAAATATAGAGACTATCAACAGATGTAATTCAACTTGTGCTTTCTGCACAGCCAATGTTCATGCTGAGAAGAGACCACTTGCAAGGATTGATGATGATCTTTACAAGAGCATTATCGACCAGCTTGCTGACTGGGGCTACAAGGGACATCTTACACTTTATGGTAATAATGAGCCTCTTCTTGATACCAAGATCGTTGAGAGACACAAGTATGCAAGGGAGAAACTTCCTGACAGCTTTATCTTCATGTCTACCAACGGACTCATCCTCACAATCGATAAGGTAAAAGAGGTTGCGCCATATATCAATCAGCTCATCATCAATAACTATTCTATGGAGATGAAGCTTCATAAGAATATTCAGGAATTATATGATTATGTCAAGGCTCATCCCGATGAGTTTAAGGACCTTGATATCCAGATTCAGATGAGATACCTTCAGGAGGTTCTCACAAACCGTGCCGGATCTGCTCCTAATAAGCAGGAGACTCAGAAGGTGGTTAAGGAGACTTGTCTTTTACCGTTCACTGATATGTGGATCATGCCAAACGGCAAGATGGGTCTGTGCTGTTGTGATAACTTCGAGGTTACAGACTTCGGCGACCTGAACAAGATGACTCTTAAGGAAGCCTGGGGATCTGAGCAGTTCCAGAATGTCCGCAGGAAGATTGCAGAGGGACGTCAGAATTATCCATTCTGCAAGCACTGCGACTTCATTGATGCAGGATTCAGAATGCAGCTTGTAAATGCAATCCTTAAGGGAGACCAGGATGCTGCTAACAAGCTCGGCGGTCATGAGAGAATGAAAATCGGTAAAAAGAACGACAAGGACGATAACATAAACTGAGGATACTGACGTATGGGGGTATTAGCAAAACTGGCAGACAAAGTCATTAGCGGATTGTTCTTTCTGATGATGGTCTGGATATGCGCGATTGCTTTATTTGGTACCGGACTTCAGATCCCGGATTGGGTCAGAAAGAGTTTTCTGTTGCCTAACATTGTGCTTTTGCCCTTAGCACTTGCTGTTTTATACCTGTTGACCGAAATCCTAAAGGGCAGAAAGCTTCGCGTTGGAATTATAGTGCTGGCCGTCTTCGTGATTCAGTTCCTTGTTTCTTACACGTATTTCTTTGCCACAGGCTGGGATGCGGGCATGGTATTGGATAAGGCATATAATGCTGCATTTAATGGTGTGCTTGAGTCCCCTGAACCATATTATTCGTTTTATGTGAACAATATCATGGCTCACTGTTTGGAATATATTCTTTTCAAAGTGGCTATCGCAGTTGGAATCAAGACAGAGTTTACTGTACTGGTACTGATGGTTTTGGTGCAGTGTGCGCTTAGTGCTGTTACCGGAGCTTTGGTTTATGACATAACTCAGATGTTGATGCCGGAGAGTGTTGTGGCAGCTAACATGAGTTTTGTTATGTATCTGATGCTGGTGATCACATCCCCGTGGATACCGGTTATTTATACTGATTCTATGGCATTGATTCTTCCGGTTTTGATGATATGGATATATCTTCGTGGAAAGAGTGGAGACAGGAGTCTTGTAGCTGTAATTGCAATAACAGCACTCATCTGTTTCCTTGGAATGTTTGGGTACAGGCTTAAGGCTCCGGCTTTCATTACGTTTGTAGGAATAGTAGTTACAGAGATATTCATGTTTTTTAAGAATCTCTCAGAGGACAGCAGAAATGTGATTGTGCGCTTTGGGGTAAAGGCGGCGGTTGGCGTTGTGGCTGTATTACTCAGCGCAAGGCTCTTTACCGCTTTTTATACCGGTTGCGGAATTGAGCTGGATCCTGAGGGGAGATGTCCTTTTACCCATTATCTGATGATGGGATTCAATGATGATGAGGTGGGGACTTTTAATTTCCCTGATTCTGATTTTGCTGCTATGGAATCTTCATATCAGGAGAGATACGACAGGTGTCTGTCTGGTGCCAAGGAACGTATTAAGAAGATGCTCCCATTTGGGGTTTTTGGTTTTGAGGCCAGAAAGACATATGTAAATTACCATGACGGAACCTTTGGATATGGTATAGAAGGCGATTTCTACAGTGGTTACACGGAGGACAGGGTTTCTGTGTTCTCGCATTTATTCAAAGAGATTTTCTGGGATATAGGTAGCGCGTATCCTGTGTTTGCAACAATTCTGCAGGGAATATGGATGGCAGTTCTTTTCCTTGGAATCTGGTTTTCATTTTTCAAATCTACAGGTAAGGAACTTCTCATAAAGATTGTTTTGATTGGAATATTCCTGTTCCTGTCGCTGTTTGAAGCAAGGGCCAGATATGTATTTATCTATGTTCCGGTTTATATTGTGGCAGCAGCGGTTGGACTTGAGAAAGTAAGATTACTGATAAGAAAAGAGGGGGAATAGTGGATAAGATAGCAGTATTGATACCATGCTATAACGAAGAGAAGACTATTGGGAAGGTAGTAAGGGATGCTAAGGCAGCACTTCCTGAGGCTACCATCTATGTATATAACAACAATTCCAAGGACAGGACAGCTGAGATTGCAGCTGAGGCAGGTGCTGTAGTCCGCAATGAATACATGCAGGGCAAGGGCAACGTCATCAGACGTATGTTCCGTGAGATAGATGCGCTTGTATATGTCATGGTTGACGGTGATGATACATATCCAATGGAATCAGCGCCTGAGATGGTGGATCTGGTTCTTAATCACAATTCTGACATGGTGGTTGGTGACAGACTTTCATCTACCTACTATCAGGAAAATAAGCGCCCGTTCCACAACTTCGGCAACAATCTGGTTCGTGGAAGTATCAACAAGCTCTTTGGCTGCAACATCAGAGACATTATGACAGGATTCAGGGCATTCTCGTATGAGTTTGTTAAGACTTTCCCGGTTCTCAGTAAGGGATTTGAGATTGAAACAGAGATGACCATCCATGCAGTTTATAACAACATGCAGATAGACAATGTGGTCATTGATTACAGAGACAGACCTGAGGGATCTGTAAGTAAGCTCAACACCTATGCTGACGGTTTTAAGGTGCTTAAGACGATCGCAAGGCTGTATCGCAGTTATAAGCCTTTTGGGTTCTTTAGTGTTATCGCAGCTATTCTTGCACTTGTGTCAATAATATTTATGATACCGATTCTGCAGGAATTCTGGATATCTCATACAGTTCCGAGATTCCCGACTCTGATTGTATGCTGCTTTGTTATGATGGCGGCGGTTCAGAGTATGTTCGCCGGAGTTATTCTTTCTACATTAGCTATTAACAATCGAAGAGAATTTGAGATGCAGCTCAACATGCTGCAGAGACACAAGGAAACAGACCTTGCTAAAGACAGTGAAAACAATAAATGATGACATTTTAAAGCCCGACTCGGTGAGTCGGGCTTTCGTTGTTCTTATGAGGTTCAGCCGCCGTTTTGTTCGGCATTGTATGCATCCAGTGCTTCCTGCGAGGGCTGTGCCAGAGGAAATACTCCCTTTATATATTTCTCCCAGGATTCAGGATAGTACTCTTTCATCTGCCCTTCGTCGTATCTGTAATACTCATTGGGATCAAACTCTGCTATCTTGATCTTGTCTGTATCAAGGTAACAGTATGGCTCATTCTGTTCCTGGAAATTAACAATGTGAGCAAGGAGCCTTGCCATTATCTGTCTGCCCTTGAGAGTCAGATGAAGGTTATCCATCAGGTATTCACCGGCTGTATCAAGATAAAGGTCGTGTTTAGTCATGAACATTCCGTCAAATAGCCAGGTGCCCTGATCTTCTGAAACATTTCCTACCTTTTTGGCATAGTCAGACAGTGTTCCGACACCATTACTTACTATGTATGAATCACCGATGTATGTACCGTCATCAGCAACATAGATTCCATAGAACGGGGTCATGAGGACAAAAGTGGCGTTTGGACTAATCTCTTTAAGAGTATTGATTCCCATGTTAAGCGCGTTATAAAAATAGTGAGCCTGAACATCTCTTGTCTGGTAAGCATCACAATCAAGTCCCATGTTGTTAAAGAAATCATTCGCTCCGTATTCAATGAAGTAATAGTCTACATCAGCAGGAGCAATGCTGTTCATGTTGTTAAGCATGCCCGGGAGCTCTGAAAGTGTTTCATTTCTGTCTGCGATACCGGCAAAGGCGTTTACCAATCCCAGGAAGTTAGTGGAATGTGTAGTGGCAGGGTCGTATGAAGAAGTGGACGATTCCAATGTTGCAGTACTTCCACCGATGGCAAAATTATAAACAACACTGTTGGGAATCCTTGTAGACATGATGGTCGGAATGTCTGAACCGTCATCTCTGCCGTTGGCTATCTGGCTGTCTCCGAAGAACACTATGTTCACCTTGTCAACGGGTTCAGTGTTTTCTTCTGCTGTGTTCTCTTCGGGTTTCGATTCCTCCTGTGAGGCTTCTGCAGAAGGATTATCTTTTGCAGTATCATTCTCAAGAGCGTCAAGTATAGGTTCAAAGAGATTCTCTACAACCACGATTGACTGGCCGTCGGCTGCAGCATCATTGTTCTCAAGGCTTACCTCAGTAGGTGTATCGGATAAGTATTCGGTCGGCTCCAGGAGATTATCCTTATTGAGGGAACATCCGCTTAGGAACAGACTTAAAGTCATAATAGACGAAAGTAAAATCTTGGTATTTTTTTTCATTTCTTCCTCCTTGTTTTTACCAAAGCTATTCTATCACCATGTTTTTTTGTTTGAAAACCCCTTTGGGCCAATCTTAAGAATTTCTGCCGTTAATCTTAAGAAAGTCTTAAGAAATTAACGTTATACCGATATTGCGCAGTCGCATATCTGAATACTGAATTGCACATATTAATTAAAGTTGAAGACCTTGCGCCATTAGGTTATAATTCTTATATCTATGCAAATATTCGTTTAGGAAGGCTAATAGTATGAAAAAAGCACTTATCATTGGAGCGGGTCCTGCAGGACTTACAGCTGCTTATGAGCTCCTTAAGAATTCCAAGGATTATGAAGTTGTAGTATTTGAAGAGACTGAGAAGTTTGGTGGTATTTCCAGAACTGTTGAGTATAAGGGCAACAGAATGGATATGGGTGGCCACAGATTCTTTTCCAAGGTTCCCGAAGTTAATGAGTGGTGGGAGAACATGCTCCCTCAGCAGGGATCGGATGCCTACGACTACAAGATTCTCGGAACCGAGATACAGATGAATCAGGGCGGACCGGATCCTGAGAAGGAAGACAGGGTTATGCTCAAGAGACACCGCGTATCCCGTATTCTCTTTGATTCCAAGTTTTATGACTATCCTATATCTCTTAAACCCGAGACTTTCAAGAACTTCGGTTTTCTGACAACCCTTAAGGTTGGATTCTCTTACATGGGATCCGTATTCCACAAGAGACCTGAGGATAATCTTGAGAACCTCTATATCAACAATTTCGGTAAGAAGTTATACTCCATGTTCTTTGAGTATTACACAGAGAACCTTTGGGGCAGACATCCTTCAGAGATTGATGCTTCCTGGGGCAAGCAGAGAACCAAGGGCTTATCTATTTTTGGGATCATCAGAGATTATCTTGGCAGAGTATTTAAGGTCAAGAACCGTAAGGTTAACACATCACTCATTGAAGAGTTCAAATATCCTAAGCTTGGTCCCGGACAGCTCTGGGATGTAACTGCAGAAGAGATTCAGAAGCTGGGCGGAACTATCATCATGAATGCCAAGGTTGTTAAGATCCGCAAGGATGGCAACCATATCACAGGTGTTACCTATCTTCAGAACGGACAGGAAGTTGATGTTGACGGTGATGTAGTTATCAGTTCAATGCCTGTTAAGGATCTGGTAGCCGGCATGAATGATGTTCCTGCAGATCCTGCAAGGATTGCAGCCGGACTTCCGTATCGTGATTACATGACTCTCGGAGTTCTTGTTCCGAAGCTCAATCTGGAGAACAAGACTAATATCAAGACTATTGGAAACATCGTTCCCGATAACTGGGTATATGTTCAGGAGAGATCAGTCAAGATGGGACGTTTCCAGATCTACAATAACTGGTCACCTTATCTTGTTAAGGACCTTGAGCACACAGTATGGGTTGGACTTGAGTACTTCTGCTTTGAGGGCGATTCAATGTGGACCATGACTGAGGACGAGTTTGCCAAGATGGCAATCGGTGAGATGGTTTCACTTGGTCTTATCAACAATGCAGGTGAAGTTATCGATTATCATATGGAGAAGGTTAAGAAGGCTTATCCTGCTTACTTTGATACCTATGATGAGATGGACAAGCTCATTGATTATCTCAATACTATTGATAATCTCTACTGTGTAGGACGTAACGGCCAGCACAGATATAACAATATCGACCACTCAATGTGCACATCCTTTGAGACTGTTAAGAACATCCTGGGCGGTGTAACTGACAGGACCAACATCTGGAGTGTCAACACTGAGGAAGAGTATCATGAAACCGATGAATCCAAGTCGGAAGAAGATGATGAGGTTGAAATCGACTAAAATAAGTGGGCGGCGTTTTCGCCGCCTTCTGTCTTGTATAGAGCTAAGGAGGCATAGAAATGAGTGATAAGATTTGTATAGTAGGAATTGCAGGTGGAACAGCTTCGGGCAAGACCACAATCGTCAGGAAGATCAAGGAGACCTTTGGCGATGATATTGTAGTCATCAATCATGATTCTTACTACAAGGCTCATGATGACCTCTCCTATGAGGACAGGAGCAGGCTTAACTATGATCATCCGGAGTCTTTTGATACGGATCTTATGATCGAGGATGTCAAGAAGCTCAAGAACAATCAGGAAATTGATATGCCTGTCTATGATTACACAATCCATAACAGGTCTGATGCCACAGTACATGTGGTTCCCAAGAAGGTTATCATTCTTGAGGGAATCCTTATCCTTGAGAGCAAGGAACTTCGAGACCTTATGGATATCAAGGTTTTTGTTGATACTGATGCGGATGAGAGACTCATGCGCAGGATCAGACGTGACATGGTAGAGCGTGCAAGGAGCATTGAATCTATTCTTGTCCAGTACAGGGAGACTGTTAAGCCCATGCACGAGCAGTTTGTTGAGCCGAGCAAGAAGTATGCGGATATTATTATCCCTCGCGGTGGTGAGAACCTTACAGGTATCAACATTCTTCGCGAACATTTAAAGCTTATGATGGCAGATTAAAGGTTTATTGGGGAAGATCAGATGACAATTGTTCTTTCAATCCTGCAGCTGATACTGTGGCTGCTTGTTGTGCCCTTCATGGTGGGGGTATTGTTTAATTTTATATTGCCTGAGATGAGGCGAACTGTAGGTATTACCTTTATTCTGGGATACCTGATATATATGGCTGTCTTTGAGATTGCTGCTATCGGAGCTATGACGCATGCAGTGTACAGCGCCTTTACGTACTGCAGACGGAGCTTTATTGCGGCGATTGCAGTACTAGCAGTGCTTGGTGTGGTAAGAGCTATCAAGGTGCTTAGGGCAAACCGGTGGGAGCTGCTATCTCTTTTTCCGGGCGAGGCACATGCAGATGTGTACACGCTTATGAATCCCAGATCAGACCTTGAATCCTATAAAGCTCATTATTCACCTGAGAGCAGGATTTACTGGGGAATCTTCATTGCCATTATGGTCTTTCAGATGGTCATGAGTGTTGTGATGGCCAGCTTTGACGGTGATGATTCCTACTTTGTGGTGGAATCACTTCTGGCTCAGGAAGTGGATGTTATGAATACCATTCTGCCCTATACAGGAACTTCTACTTCACTGGATATCAGGCACGCGCTTGCTGTTATAACCATGTGGGATGCGTTTATTGCCAAGATGAGCGGTATTCATGCGACAATCGTGGCACATTCGGTTATTCCGCTGTTTGTGATTCCACTGGTTTATCTTGTTTACGTTGAGATCGGAAGGATTCTGTTCAGGAGCAGACAACAGGTTATACCTGTATTTATGATCATTGTGTCGTTCCTGCTTATGTTTGGAAACGTGTCGATTTATACTCCGGCTACCTTTTTCCTGATGAGAACCTGGCAGGGCAAGGCACTTGTTGCAAATCTCGTGTTCCCCATGATCATATGGATGTTTTTGTGGATGTTTGAAGATCTTAAATCTCCCGAGAGGGTGAGTTTAAGAAGTGGCTGGATCATGCTTGGGCTTATCAACATGCTCTCCGGAGTTTGCACATCTTTGGGAGTCATCTTTGGAAGTGCACTGATTGGCTTGTTAACACTGGTGCTGCTAATTTTTTCAAAGAGATGGACAGTACTTGTTGGAGCGTTTTTGTGTATTATACCTAATTTGATCTATTTGGGAATTTATTTCTCTTTATTTGGATGATAACGGAGTGATTTATGTACGGAATATTTATGGAATGCTGGGTTTCCTTAAAGCTCTTTTTCGGAAATCCGCTACTGGCAATCCTTCTGGTGGCATCAGCGCTTTATATTGTCATCTGTGAGAAGGATTGGAAAAAGAAAATACTTATTGGGATTCTGCCACTTGTTATTCTGGCGGGATTTCTTTTCCCTGTTACCAAGATGGTCTATGTTGCCATGTTTGACGAGGGGACTGATACATATTACCGTGTGCTGTGGCTGGTGCCCATGTATATGACTATTGGTTATGCGCTTTGCAGGCTTGTGACAGGATTTGGAAGGAAGCTCTGGCAGAGAGTGGCTCTTGTTGTAGCACTGGCCGTAGTGGTCCTCAGCGGATCACTTGTTTATGTGAATCAGTACATGTCAAAGGCTGAGAACCTCTATCACATTCCGCAGAGTGTCATAGATGTATGTGATGTCATCATTCCGGCAGACGGAGAGGCCCGTGTAAGAGCTGTGTTCCCATCTGAGATGGTACACTTTGTGCGTCAGTACAGTACTAAGATACTTATGCCCTATGGCCGTGAGATGATCGTGACCCAATGGGATTACTACAATGAGGTATATGAGGCCTATGAGAAGGCTGAAGTTATAGATGCTGAGGAGCTTCTGGATGCGACCAGGAAGACCAACTGCAGATATATAATCCTGGCAAGTGACAGGAAGATCAACAAGAATCTTGCCACGCTCGGTCTTAAGCTTATCAAGACGGTGGATAATTACAATATTTACGAGGATCCGGAAGTTACAGGATGATCTTGGAATAGTTACTAGTTGGAGGCTTTGATTTTGAGTAAGATTTCTATAGTAGTACCGGTTTATTACAACTCAGATACCCTTGAGCTTTTGTATCAGGACATGAAGAAAAAGATACTGGGGAAGATCGGAGATTACGAGATTGTATTTGTTGATGACGGCTCCGAGGACAACTCCTGGGAGGTCATGAACAAGATAAAAGCCATGGATGAGAATGTCGTCTGTGTAAGACTCTCCAAGAACTTTGGTGAGCACGCAGCTCTTTTGGCAGGACTCTCTGTGTGTACAGGTGACTGTGCAGTGACCAAGCAGGCAGATCTTCAGGAGGATTCAAATCTTATCCTTGAGATGTACGAGAGCTGGAAGAGAGGCAACAAGGTGGTTCTTGCCATCAGAGAATCAAGGGATGAGAATCCTGTTAAAAAGTTCTTTGCAGGCTGCTATTACTGGCTGGTTCGTAAGACCATCAACAAGGATATGCCGCAGGGCGGTTGTGACTGCTACCTGGTAGACAGGCAGGTGATCAAAGTCCTTGAGCTGATGGATGAAAAGAACTCTTCCCTCACTCTTCAGGTCATGTGGGTAGGCTTTAAGACCGAGAAGATTTATTATCACAGGCTTGACAGGGAGGTCGGTAAGTCCAGATGGACTCTGCGCAAGAAGCTTAAGCTTGTTGTTGATTCCATGATGAGCTTTACTGCGTTTCCGATACATTTTATTGCAACCCTTGGAGTGCTGTTTGCGATAGGATCCATAATTGGGATCATCATGGTTATCTGGGAGAAGCTTACAGTGGGTACACCGATACTGGGTTATGCATCGATCATGTGCGTTGTTCTTTTCGGCTTTGGATTGATGTTCATAACGCTTGCTGTCCTGGGAGAATATATATGGAGGACCCTGGCTGAGTCCAGAAGACGTCCGCCGTTTATCATTGATACAGTGGTTAGAAATGACATGAGTGAGGTAGATAAATGATTCCTGTAAATGAACTTATAAGAGGATACAATCTTTACAAAGATGAATATGAAGCGAAGGCTATAGAGGTGCTTCGAAGCGGATGGTATGTCCTTGGCAAGGAAGTGGATTCTTTTGAAAAAGAATTCGCGGCTGCACTTGGCGATGACTGCTATTGTGCTGGCGTTGACAACGGACTTAACGCTATAAGGCTCGGACTTGAGGCAGCAGGCATTAAGGAAGGCGATGAGATCATCGTTCAGGCAAACGGCTACATAGCAACTATGCTCGGTATCATTCAGGCAGGCGGTAAGCCTGTGTTCGTTGAGCCCGACGAGTATTTTCAGCTGGATGCCGACAGGATTGAGGCTGCTATTACAGACAAGACAAGAGGTGTTTGTCTGACACATCTTTACGGACAGTGCACCAGAATGGACAAGGTACTGGAAATATGTAAACGCAACAACCTGATGCTGTTTGAGGACTGTGCTCAGTCTCACTTTGCTTCATACAAAGGAAATAACTCAGGACTCTTCGGAGATGTTGGTTTCTTCAGCTTCTATCCCACAAAAAATCTTGGCGGATATGGAGATGGTGGCGGAGTTGTTTCAAGAAACAAGGAGATCATCGACAAGGTCAAGGTCCTCAGAAACTACGGTAGTGACGTGAGATACCACAATATCGAGATTGGTGTTAATTCAAGACTTGATGAGATGCAGGCAGGATTCCTCAGGATTAAGCTCAAACATATGCCGGAGCTTATTGCCAACAGAAATCATATCGCTGACAGATATTTGAAGGGAATTACCAATCCCAATGTTACACTTCCCAAGATCGCAGAGGGATGTAATCACATCTGGTATCAGTTCATTATCAGAGTAGATGACCAGGCAGAATTCAGAGAGTTTCTTAAGGAGAATGGTGTTAATACTGATATTTCCTGGAAGGTACCGCCTTATCTTCAGCCTTGCATGGTTGATAAGTATGGTTACAAGAGAGGCATGTTCCCGATTACAGAGGCAATCTGCGACTCAATCGTTACTCTTCCTATGATGGATGTTATGAGTGAAGAAGAGATTGATAAGGTAATAGATACCATTAACAAATATTGATAGACGGAGTTTGATCATGGAAGGATGCAAGATTATTGATATAAACAGTGTTACTGAACCTGATGGAACACTGTATGTTACTGAAGTAGACAACAGAGTCCCCTTTGATATCAAGAGGGTGTTCTGGGTAAGGGATGTAGCTGAGGGTGCTACGAGAGGTAACCATGCAACCAAGAAGACAAGGCTTATACTGATCCCTGTAGCCGGCTCCTGCGAGGTTGTGGTGGACAACGGAACATCTCAGGAGGTCTTCAAAATGGATACTCCTTCGAAAGGTCTTTTCATAGAAAAGATGCTCTGGAGGCAGATGAGAAATTTCAGCCCTGACTGTGTAATGATGGCACTCTGCGACAGACCCTTTGAACCCGGCAATGAAACCTACGACGACTACGAGGAATACAAAAAGGCATTAAATGACTAAGGCGGATATTTCTGAGAAAAATGAATATTCCAAACACACGCTGGATGAAATACTGAGCTGGATTGATTCCATCAAGGACAGTACCAGGGTCAGGCTTGATAAGATTTGCCTTCAGGACTGCACTCCATGGTTCTACGATGATGAATCCGGAGAGATAAGAAATAAGGACAGATCATTCTTTCAGATATCCGGAATTGAGATGGCAGGTGACGGGGAAACTCTGCAGCAACCTATCATCATTCAGAACGAGATCGGTTTTTTAGGCATTATTGCCTGCAAGATTGGCGGTGTCTGGCATTATCTGATGCAGGCCAAGATTGAACCCGGCAATGTAAATGTGGTACAGGTATCTCCTACTATTCAGGCTACCAAGTCTAATTTTGAGGCCAGGCACGGCGGAAGAGTGCCGGATTATCTGCCATATTTCATGAACATGAAGCCTGAATCTATTCTGGTGGATCAGATTCAGTCGGAGCAGTCATCAAGGTTTCTGGGTAAGAGAAATCGAAATGTCATCATCATGTCTGATGAAGAGCTAGAGGAAAAGAAGAATTTCAGATGGCTCACATTATCCCAGATAAAGGCGCTGATGCACTATGACAATCTGGTCAACATGGATACCAGGACTGTGATCTCCTGTATCCCGTTTGTGCTTCTTGAAGATGAGAAGGATCTTCCGTTTGCGCAGAATCTTGCGTACAAGAGCTCTGTTACCGAGCTTAACAGAAAGACTATAATCAGTCTCTACAACGCCATGAACAACTACAAGATGTTTACACAGAACAGGGTAAGACTTCTTCCGCTTAGAGACCTTGAGAGGTGGGAGATAAGGGATAACGGCGTGTTTCCTATTGATGATTACGCCTTTGAAGTTATCTACTGCAATGTAATGATAGAGGGGCGTGAAGTTACCAGCTGGAATCAGCCTCTTATCGCATCACGCGGAATGGGCACTATTGGGCTCATCTGCTGCAATTTTGACGGAATGGTCAAGTTCCTTGTTAAGCCTAGAGCCGAGGTGGGATGCAGGGACTTTATTGAGATAGGACCTACCATTCAGCAGGATCACTTGGGGACCGCGGATGATGAGGTCACAAGGCTTTTCTGGAATAAGCTTAATGCCGGAGAGGGTATACTCACCGATGCCATTTTGTCGGAAGAGGGTGGACGTTTCTATCAGGAACAGAACAGGAATGTCATTATTGAGATTTCTAAGGATGAGCTTAAGGAGCTGCCTGCCGGTTATGTATGGAGTGACTATGGCACACTGAATATCATGATGCAGATCAACAACGTTCTCAATATTCAGCTGAGAAATATGCTTTCGTTTTTGGAGATTTAACATGATGAGGATTGGAGTACTAGGAACAGCAAATATTGCATTCAGGAGAATGATTCCGGCTATTCTTAAGAACGATAAGCTGGAGTTTGTTGGTGTCGCTGTTGCAGCGCCGTCTGAGTGGACTGAACCGGTTGATGATGATGAGGCTTTTAAGGCTGCTAAGCTCGAGAAAGCTGCCACATTTACAGAGAAGTTTGGCGGGAAAGTCTATGAGGGCTATGAGGAGCTTCTTAAGGATGATTCGGTGGATGCAGTCTATATTCCGCTTCCGCCGTCTCTTCATGATAAGTGGAGCAGGAAAGCGCTGAGCTATGGCAAGCATATTCTTGTGGAGAAGCCATTTACTCTCAGTGCTGATACAACAGGTGAAATTGCAGATATTGCTCTTGCCAACGATTTAGCTTTCTATGAAAACTACGGGTTTGTAATTCATCCCCAGTTTACCACTATGAAGAAAATTCTTCAGGATGGGAGAATAGGTGATTTCAGGCTGATGAGAGCCATGTTTTCTTTCCCCTTCAGGACGGCTGATGATTTCAGATACAACAAAGAGTATGGCGGAGGAGCGCTTCTGGATTGCGGGGGCTATGTGATCAGGGCTGCCGAGGCCGTGCTCGATAATGAGCTGTTCTTGCAGAGGGCAGTTCTTCATGACAGTGATACTTACGGTGTGGACATTTACGGAGATGCGACCTTTGAGACTGCAGATGGCAGAACTGCGCAGCTTTCCTTTGGAATGGACAACAACTATAAATGTGAGATTGAGATCTTCGGATCTACCGGTATGATTAGTTCATCAAGAGCCTTTACTGCTCCTGATGATTTTAAGGTGGTCCTTTCGCTTGTTGAAAAAGGAACGGCAAGTTCTATTGAGATAGAGCCCTTTGATCAGTTTGGGGCGATTCTTGACAGGTTTATTTATCTTGTTGAAAACAAAGATGCTAGGGCTGAAGCTAAAAGTGAGCTTGTAAGACATGCGTCTTTGGTAGACGAAGTTATGAATAAAGCTAAGAGAGTAAAATGCTGATGAAGAATATTTTTAAGAAAACCTATGTTGAAGACCGGAAGCTGTTTATATTTGCGACGATAATTACACTCATCGGTGCTTTTTTCTTTTTCTGGTCTTTCAATTATATCGATGGCCAGACAATCACAGCATGGTCTGTCAACAACTGGGATCTGCTGGTTGAGGGAAGATGGCAGGATTTTTATCTGGACAAGGCCATGAACACGAGAGGGGCAGCGCCTATACACTCTGATATGACACAGGAAGGTATGACGTCACCCTTTATGTATATCCTGCAGTCAATATGGTGTCTGCCACTTTGGCTTACTCATTATTTTAATGGAAATATGAATGTCGGAACTATAGGCTGTGTATATTGGTACAAAGCTCTTTTGTTCCTGACGATCGTACTGATGGCATACTTCTGCTATCGAATTACAAAGCGTGTCTCGGGAAGTGATTACAATGGTGTGCTGGCAGGCTTTATTGTTCTGGCATCATCTGAAGTGATGCTGAGCGCCGGATATTCCGGGCAGGATGAAGTTATCTATCTGTGTGCAATGGTATTGGCTCTTGATTTCCTGCTCAGGGATAAGATGATGGCTTTTGTTCTTCTGTCGATGTATGCAGTGACTCTTTGCCCGATGATAATCATTGCGATACTGCCAATGCTACTTATTAAGCAGAAGAACGTACTGAGAGTTTTGGCTGATGCTGTAGTCATGTTTATTCCTACGCTTCTCTGGGCGGTGGTTTCTTCGGGATTTGAACAGAAATCGACATCAAGCACTATGAATGATCAGCTTGCAAGGACTTTTGATTATATTCAGATTCCGATCATAAGCGGTAAGGCATCGCTCATGGTTATAGTGTTTGTGGTAGTTTGCTTCCTGTCCTATGTTACTAAGCCGGATATGGATGACAAGAGGATGATCTGGATATCATCACTTATGATGGTTTACATGAGCTTCTTTAATGATAACCTGTTCTACAGATCGCTTTTGTATGTTCCGTTTGTTGCGATTCTGATGTGCTGTAATGCCGGTGGCGCAAAGGCAGGAACTAATGCCGGTAGTGGCGCTGATACAACGCTTGATATGAAGCTGCTGCTGATGACGGTGCTGTCGTACCTCAGGTTCTTTGCACTGGGAATTGATTCTCCAATGCATATGAATACAAGGTATACACAGGATAACAAGGCTATTGTGGCGCTGTGCAAGGCGTTTGGCTCTGACAAGTATCAGCAGTCAGATCCGCTCGTTACCAAGATTATTGAGAAGGCACCATCCCTGCATGACCTTGCGTCTGCTATAAATGGAGTCTGCGTAGCAGCTGTTCTGCTGCTCTTGTGGATCACGTTCTCTGAGGAGAATGAGAAGCGCATTGCAGGGGCTACTAAGATCCTTGACAGAAGAGTTCTTATCGTGCTGTACGGATTGTGCGTTCCGATTTATATTGTGCTGTTTTATGCGGTGATATTGTATTGATTTTGGGTGGAGAGAAAAGGTACGTAGATGCTTTTTAATTCATACATTTTCATTTTAGTTTTTTTGCCGGTTTTCTTGATTGCTTTTTATAAGCTCAGGGAAATGGCTAATAGTGATTCGAAGTACAGGGATGCATGCAAGTGGCTTATTGTCGTTGCATCTCTGGTTTTTTATGCCCCTTTTGGGGTGAGGAATCTGCTGGTGCTAGTTGGAAGTATTGTGGTTAATGCGGTGCTGGCGAAGGTCCGTGTTAGTCAATGGGCTGCAGTGATAATAAACTTAGTGGCGTTGCTGTTTTTTAAATTCAATGGTGTGTTCTTCCCGATAGCAGTTAGTTTCTACACCTTCAATCAGATTTCATATCAGGTTGACTTGAATAGAGGAGAGATTAAAGAGTTTAAGCTTGCAGATTATCTGGCTTATATCCTGTTTTTCCCTAAGCTTCTTCAGGGACCGCTTATGGGATATGGAGAATTTACAAAGTGCATTGAGAATGCAATCGGCATAACCGGTGAGCAGCATGATGGAAATGTAAAAAAGAACTCTTGTAGTGTTGACTGGGAAATGATAATGCGGGCTCTATTCTTATTATCCATGGGACTGTTCAAGAAAGTAATCCTTGCGGATACATTTGGACAGGCAGTGAATTTTGGATATGAGAATGTGGCAGGACTTGGAAGTCTGGAAGCTATACTTGTGGCAGTTTTCTACTCGTTCCAGCTTTACTTTGATTTTAGCGGATACTGCGACATGGCATCTGCAGTATGCATGATGATGGGATTTGAGCTGCCGATGAACTTTAATTCTCCGTACAAGGCAGTGAATATCATTGATTTCTGGAAGAGATGGCACATAACGCTGACTAAGTTTTTTACCAAGTATGTCTATATACCGCTCGGTGGAAATCGCAAGGGCACTGCAAGATTGTATCTTAACCTCATGATCGTATTTCTGCTTAGCGGATTGTGGCATGGTAATGGCCTTAATTTTATAGTCTGGGGTGCGATGCATGGCGTTTTATATGTGATAACAAGAGCTGTAACAGGAGATAAGGCAAAACGACAGAGCAGCATTCTGAAACCTTTTAAAGTTCTTTTCACATTCATTTATGTAACTCTCGCCTGGGTGTTCTTCAGAGCAGCAACTATCTCTGATGCAATAACCCTGATCATGCGTATGTTTATAGGCGGACACAGGAGGATCAATACTCACCTTTCATCCTGCTTCCAGCTTGATGAGATCTGGTACGTGATCAAGGTTACACCGATTATGAAACTGAACTTTGCATGGGATATATGCCTGTGGCTCTTTATAATCGTCTCAGTGGTGATGATATTCTTCATGCAAAATGCGTATACTATCGCAGGTAAAGCCAAGATTGGCGTAAGAACAACTATTGTTACTGCAGTACTTTTGGTATGGTGCATACTGAGCTTTGCAGGAGTAAGTACATTCCTGTATATGAACTTCTGATTTGTATTGGATTATTGATATGGAAACAGATAAGGCAACCGTGATAAAAAGCGATGAACTAAATATGACAAAAGATAAAAGTAATGGGCATTATCGCAAGCTGTTCATTGCTCTTATAGCAATGGTTTTAGCCATGCTCCTATTGGTGTCAGCCCTGGTTATCTATGTGGACCCGTTCTTCCACTACCATACACCACTTGATGGCTTTCCTTACGTTGTAGACAATCAGCTTTCTCAGAATCCCGGAATGGCGCAGAACATGGACTATAACGGATGCATTATCGGATCATCCATGACTGTCAACTTTGACACGGATGATTTTAAGGAGCTTCTTGGTTATGATACTGCCAAGCTAAGCTACAGTGGCGCTTACCCGAGGGATGATTACAATATTCTCTCAATTGTCTTTGATGAGAACAACCACGCGAGGCAGACGCAGCCCATGGGTGCTGTGTTCTTTGCCATGGATATTCCGACAATTACAGCAGATACCATGGAGACTAAGTATCCGCTTCCTGAGTATCTCTACGACAACAATGTCTTCAACGATGTGAACTATGTCCTGAACAAAGACGTGTTGTTCCAGTATATCCTGCGACCGGTGATACAGGGCAAGGGCTCTGACCTGTCAGAGATATATGCAAGCTGGTGGACTCCTGAGTTTTACAACATTGAGTATGTTATGCGAACCTATGAAGAACCTGAGAAGTCGGATCAGGTTATAACTGTGGAGGATGTTATTCCCACAACAAGTGCAAACCTTGAGGAAAATATACTTCCGTTTGTACGTGAGAATCCTGACACTCAGTTCTATTTCTTTTTCCCGCCCTATAGCATTCTGTACTGGCACAATCTGCAGCAGGAGAATTTCTATGAGGCAGCCTTTGCTCAGTATCAGTACGTGGCGGACGAGCTTCTTAAGTATGATAATGTTCATCTGTTTTACTTCCAGAATATTGATGAAGTAACAGACCTGAACAATTACGCTGATTATTCACACTACAAGCCTGAAATCAACAGATACATGGTAGAATGTTTCGCAGACGGTACTCATCAGATTCACAGCTCTGAGCAGATGGCAGAGGAACTGGATAGGATGAGACAGATTGTAGAAAACTTTGATTTTGAAGAGTTGCTTACAAAGGATTGGTGATGAAAATGAAGAACATGAATAAAATCCTTTATAGTGCACTTGTGATAGCGATGCTGGCTGCCATAGTCTGGGTAATATTTGTTTATGCCGATGCCAATATGAAGCATTACAATGCCCATATGGAAGCAGACATTGCATCTGAGACAATACTTGCTGATGAACTGTTCAATAATCATCATGTGCAGCCTGATACCTGGAATATGTCTACTGCCAGGAGGATCATTGCTGCTCCGATGCTGGCATCATTTTTATATCCTGTTACAGGCTACAACATGGTTCCCGCTATGGGACTTGCTTGCACTCTTATGATGCTTATGATGATCGCGTCCATGCTGTTTTTTGGAAGACAGATCGGATTTGGGCTTCTTGAAAATCTTGTTGCAGTTCTTTTGGTGTTGGTGCTTTCATCGCCCGCAGATGAGACTCAGAGAATGCTGTTCTTATATGCGTCATATTATGTAGGTCACTTTATTTCAATGTTCGTGGTGCTGGGCTTATACGCCGGGGCACTTAAGGCAAACAAAGTGACAATACTCACATTCATCATTACGATTCCGCTTGCAATAGTTAATGGAATTCAAGGGACACACGCCAGCATGTTTTTCTATTTGCCGCTCCTTGGAGTTGAGATAATAAGGCGACTTATCAGTGTTATAAAGAAACAGAAGGCTAATAACGTAATCACTGTTTGGGTATTTATTATCGCAGTAATATCCTACGTCTTCAGCAAGATATTTGAATTCGGAGTTACCAGTGGAGTTTCCAGAAACATAAGGCATGCACCCGAGAAGTTTATCGGAGAAGTACTTCCGTCATTTATCAGTGTCCTGGGATATAACAGATGGGAGATTGTGGTTATCCTGTTGGTAATTACAGCTGTGGCCGGATTTGTCATCGCATTTAAAAAGTCTGTTTCCGACAAGGGAATGCTTGCAGTATTTCCTATGATACTCGGCATTGTTGTAGTTCTTTTATCCGGGACCTTTACAACAGTAGAGCTGGCTCCGAGGTATTTTGTTCTGTTGGTGTTTGTAGTGGCATATGGAGTTGCTGCAATGGTGAAATATGCACCAAATCCGGCAATTGCCGTTTCTGTGGTTGTTCTTGCATATGCTGCAAACTCTGCTGTGGCCTTTTATGATGGACTGATCCGAAGCGACAGTTCCGCAGACTCTGAGTATGTGCAGATTACGGATTGGATGAAGGAGTCCGGCTACGAGTATGGATATTCTACCTTTGATCATTCCAATCCCATGACTGTTATGAGTTATGGAGAAGTGAAGGTGCGCCCGGTGGAGTCTTTTAGTACAATGCATGGTCTTAAGTGGCTCTCAGACTCAAGATGGTATCCGCCTTACAAAGACAGCGGCAGTGCTACATGCTATGTGGTTTCCCATGCCCGAACGGAAGAGTTTGGTGAGTTCCTGGCTGCTGAGAAGCCTGTCATTATTGATGAAAAAGAGTTTTCGAATTTTACTGTCTATGTGACAGACCGTGATTATTCTGTTTGGGTCGATTAATGGTGGCCTGAATACAAAATATGATAAAATAGACGATAGCTTTATTTTTTAATATAAAAACAACAAGGAAGACAGTCATGAGTAAAACTAATAAAACCAATGAAAATCAGGGGATTCCCAAGTGGGCATTCGGAGCTGTGTTTGCGGTTATACTGGCAGTTATAGTTTTTTCTGTGGTTAAGCTGTGGATCTGGAATCAGGGAACTGCAGAGACCGAGGGCGTTGTAGAAGGCGACTTCTCCGTAGAGGTTATGGACCAGATATTCCTTCTGCCTGAGGACAAAAAAGCCATGCACGAAGACGATGGCAAGGAGACAATTCTTTTCCTGGGTAACGATATCCTCACATATTACAGCGATGAGAACGGAGTTGTGGAGAAGATTGGAAGTAAGCTCGGTGCAAACTGCATAAACGCCGGTTTTCCGTCATCAACAATTGCACTTAAGAACGCACAGTACAGTGATGACTATCCGCTTGATGCCTTCAGCTTCTATAACGTAGCCAAGTCCATATCTGAGGGGGATTTTTCGCAGATGTGCGATGTTGCCAGAAGCTCTTTTACCGATTCAAATTATTATACGCATGCGGATGCACTGCAGGCTCTTGATATGAATACCATAGATACACTGGTTATCTTCTATGATGCTCAGGACTATATCGGTATGCGTATCGGAATGAATCCGGACAACGACTCTGATCCTATTACCTACAGCGGAGCTCTGAACGCAGGAATTAAGATGATCCAGGAGAAATACCCGTTCATCAGGATTGTCTGCATGTCTTTCCCTATGTGCTATGCCTATGACTCAAACGGATCACTGGTAAATGGCGATATGTACGACTTCGGAAACGGAAGGCTTACAACTTACCTGCAGTTTATGATAGATGTTTCAGGTGCGACCGGAGTGTCTTTTGTTGATAATTATTACGGAACCATTCATGAGGACAACAGTTCTGAGTGGCTTCTTGACAATATTCATGTAAATGCAGCCTGCAATGAACATATGGCTGATCACTTTGTTTCGGCAATCTATGGTGAGGAGTAATCCGGTTTATGGGGAAGAGGGTTAAGCTGATCGATCTGGTCATGCTTGAGGTGTCTGTGGTGGTTTATTCACTGTCCACAGTGGCAGCCAACATGGCATCCAAGCAGGAGTTTTTAAGTCTAAAATACATCATGTTCTTTGGGTTGGATTTCTGTATCCTTGGTGTTTATGCTATTTTGTGGCAGCAGGTTATCAAGAAATTTCAGCTCTCTATTGCCTACGCCAATAAGTCAATAACGCTGCTGTGGTCGATGCTGTGGAACTTTCTTATATTTTCCCAGGGTATTACTCCCGGTAAGGTCGCAGGTGTATTGCTTGTAATGGCAGGCGTTATTGTGATGAATATGGGGGAGGGCCAAAATGTTTAATGTGTTCTTTCTCATTATGATCTTCGGAGAACTTCTGGCTTCTGTATCTCAGGTTCTTCTTAAAAAGAGTTCGCAAAAAGAGTACCCCAGTTTTATCAGGGAATATCTGAATGTCCTGGTAATCGGCGGGTATGGTCTACTTGTGCTGTCTATGATCGTGGGCATCTTCTGCTACAAAGGCCTTGGCTATATGGGCGTCGTGGTAATGGAGCCTATTGCTTATATCATGGTCATGTTTTTCTCAAGGATATTTTTTAAAGAAAAGATCACTGTCAACAAGGTTATCGGAATGTGCCTTATTATCGGCGGTATAGTTGTGTTTAATCTTTTGGGGTAATTGTGATGAGCGCTGGAATCAGGATCATACCCCTTGGTGGGTTTGACAAAATCGGAATGAATATGACGCTCATTGAGAGTGCTGATGGAATAGTTGCCGTGGACTGCGGTATCTCTTTTCCTCCCAATAACATGCCCGGAATTGCCACAGCCGTTCCGGATATGACCTACCTTAGGCAGAACATGGATCGCTTTAAAGGGATCGTTTTAACCCATGGTCATCAGGACCACATAGGTGCTATTCCTTATATGGCAAAAGAGTTTCAGGTTCCGATTTACGGAACGCCGCTTACTGTTGGGCTTGTGGAAGAGAGCCTTAAGGACTTCGGTATAAAAGGAGTGAAAACAAGAGCAATCAAGCCCGGGAATACCATGGTCATCGGTGACTTCAAGGTTGAATTCATTAGGACCAATCACAGTATTCCGGATTCGGTGATGCTGGCTTTTTATACTTCCGAGGGAATAATTGTTCACACCGGAGATTTCAAGTTCGACATGTCGCCCATCATCGGCGAGCCGGCTGATATGGCAAGGCTCTCGGCCCTGGGATCGAAGGGCGTTCTTGCCGTTTTATCCGACAGTACCAATGCGATGATAAAAGATGCTTCCAAGTCCGAGAGGGATGTCTACAGACAGCTTGACTGGTTCTTTAACTACTATGAGAGTAACAGGCTGATAATCTCGACCTTTGCATCCAATATGGAGCGAATACAGCAGATTCTCGACCTTGGCAGGAAACATGGCAGAAAGGTTGCCATGGAAGGTGAAGTAATGCTGAGGGTCTTTTCCATAGCAAGAAAGCTTGGCTATATGGATATTCCGGAGGATACTATCATCGATGCTGTGGATATTAGTAATTACAGGGATGATGAGATTGTGTTCCTGACTACCGGTAATCACGGTGAGGCTGTTAAGAGTATCGCAAGTATAGCTGTCGGTGATAATCCCGAGATAAGCATTAAAAAGAATGACGTTGTGCTCTTTAGTTCCGTTGCCATTCAGGGCGATGAAGTTGAGTTTAACAAGACACTCAACATCCTTGAGGAGCAGGGTGCTGTGGTGGAGTTTCAGGATATTCATGCCACCGGACATGCATGTGAGAAGGAAATAAAACTTCTGTATACGCTGCTGAAGCCCAGGTTCGTTATTCCTGCCCACGGCGAGTACAGACTGAGGCGTGAAGCTAAGAGCATCGCGGCTTCTGTTGGTGTTGATTCTGCCAATATACTTATGGCGAGGAACGGTGACGTTATCGAGCTTACCTCAGGCAGTTGCAGAATTGTGGATAAGATTCCGCTGCGGGAGATCTTGATAGACGGCTATGAAAAAAGCTGTATTGCGGCATCGGTACTGGAAGAGAGAAGGCAGCTTTCACAGTCGGGAGTGGTGATCATTGAGATCTGCGTAAGCAAGGATACGGGAAGATATGCTTCGGGAGTTAAAATAACTTCAAGAGGTTTCATGGATCTGGCTGTCAGACCGGAGATTGAAAGCAGGCTTAATGAGGCGGTTTCTGCCGAGATGTCAAGGCTTATAAGCCAGAACGTCAGGGATAAGAGAGCTGAGAAAAATATTATCAAGGTGGCATCTGACTTCCTGCGCGATGAGACGGGAAAAGACCCAATTGTGGTTGCTATGGTTACTGAAGTGATGATATAATTTTCTTTGTCACATAGAATTTGTTGCAGTTTGCAGCTGTTATAGTCAATGCTTTTATGAAATGTATTACGTCCGCTGAATGCTTCTTTGGAGTGATACGTTTCGTGAAAAGAAATGCAGATATGTAGCAGAACATGAATCAGACATCGGGGGATGTCTTAGTTTCATGTTCTGCTTTTTTATTGCTTTAATTAGGGTTAAAAGGGGAGAACGGGGAGTGCTGCTTCAGTTTACGACAGTCGTTTTTTTGATTGTTCTTTTGTGTATATATCATATCGTTCCCGGGAGATTCAGGGGACTGATTCTTTTACCCGGCAGTGCATTATTCGTCTATTTCAATGGCGGATTATCGGCGCTGTTGGTTCTTTGTGTGATCACAGTTTTTACTTATCTTGCAGGTCTGATGGTTGGAGATGGCAGGCGCGGTGTGATGATTGCTTTCGTTGCTTTGCTTGTGGCAGTCCTTGCGGGATGGAAGTATATTCCATGGTTTATGGGAATTCAGGGAACTGAAAATGCAGTGTCAATGCCAATAGGTTTGTCGTTTTATACATTTCAGGCTATCAGCTATGTTGTGGATGTTTACACCGGAAAACTTGCGGGGCCTGAGAAAAAGCCCATCAGATTTGCTCTTTACATGATGTGGTTTCCGAAATGGATGAGCGGTCCTATCGAGCGATGCGGGGATTTCATGAAGCAGCTGGAAGAATCTGCAAGGGTCAGGCTCTTTTCCATGGAATATGTCTGCAGATTTGAAAAGGCCATGAGCTATCTGGTATGGGGGATGTTCATGAAGCTGGTGATTGCCGACAGGATTGGAATTGTGGTGGACAGCGCATTTGCGGATATTCAGGGATGCGGATTTATCACTCTGATACTGGCATCACTTCTGTACACGGTTCAGATTTACTGCGACTTTGCGGGATATACCAACAGTATGATAGGCATATCGCTCCTGCTTGGAATTAACCTTACTCAGAATTTTCTTACGCCTTATTTTGCTGAAAATACTGTGGAATTCTGGAGAAGATGGCATGTGTCACTTTCAAGCTGGCTGAGAGATTATGTATATATACCACTTGGAGGTAATAGGAAGGGAGCTGTCAGAAAGAGGATAAATACTCTCATAGTGTTCCTGGTATGCGGTATGTGGCACGGCGCGGGACTCAGCTTCATTGTATGGGGACTTTTGCATGGACTCTTTAATGTGCTGACTGATGTTGCAGGGAAGACCAGGGCTGTATTTTTGACAAAGGGCGTTTTCGGAAGAGTTTTGACTTTCTGTCTTGTGTCTTTTGCCTGGATATTCTTCAGAGCTGCGGATTTGGGGCAGGCACTTCAATTTATAGCAGGTATGATACCCGGGGTGAACAGCGCTGCGCCAATAGCAGGTCTTGCAGTTACAGATTCTGTCATGATGGGAATCTCTGTTATGGAGTGGTGGATTGCAGCAATATCTCTGGTAGTTCTGGTTGTTCTTGATGTTTATGCTTATCGCAGACAGGATATTGTTCCGGCACTTGTGGCGGATAAATGGAGGATTTCACACAGAACTGCACTTTTGACTTTCCTGGCATTTGTGATCCTGATATTTGGCAAGTATGGTTCGGGCGAGAATATCAGGAGTTTCATGTATATGCAGTTCTGATGATCTGGGGTTTTGGTTTGGGAAGGTAATGATCTATGAAGAGAGTAATAGCAATAATACTTTCATTTATAACTCTTGCTGTGGCGCTGTATGGTGCTGATTTTGTGCTCAAAGACAGGACTGATCACGGTGTCAAGCAGTGCATTGCAGTGTACAAGCAGCCAAGGGACTCGGTGGATGTTGTGGTACTTGGCTCAAGTCATGTACACTACGGAGTAAACACAGCCAAGTTATGGGAAACCTATGGTATTTCTGCATTTGACTACTCATCAGCTGAGCAGCCTTTGTGGATTTCCTATTATTATCTCAGGGAGATCTGCAAGAAGCAGCATCCGAAGGTTGTGGTCCTGGATATGTTTGCTCCGGCAGCTATTCTGGATGGCTTTAAATACACCTATGCTCATCTGGCAGAGTCTTTTAACGGATATAAGCTTTGCAGAAACAAGATTAACATGGTGGATGTGAGCCTTGATGATAAGTCGGAGCTGTGGAACAAGTACTTCCCCGGGTTTGTGGGCTATCATGACAGGTATGATCAGCTTACTAAGCAGGACTTTAAGGAACTGACTTATGACTACACAAATTTCAAGGGATTTACTCCTAACTTTGGTATGAATTCCGTACCGGCACCATCTGTGTATACTGAAGATGTCCTTCCGCCTTCTGATAAGTCTGTTGAGTATCTGCAGAAGATTGTTGACTTTACGCGGGATAATGGGATTGAGTTATATCTGACGATTGTTCCTTATCAGGTAAACCATGAGCGCGCTATGGGACTGGTGCAGGAAGAGGTTGAGAGATACAACTGGATAGAACAGTATGTGAATAGCCTAAGAGAATCCGGAGATGAGCATGTGTTCTATGACTATACACTTACACATCTTTATGATATAGGAATTGATTTTGAGGGTGGTAGCGATATATATGATGAGTCACATTTGAATTATTACGGTGCTACCAAGTTTTCTCAGTATCTGGGTTTGCATCTTCGGTATATATACGGTGAGGATATGATTCCGGATCATCGCGGTGATCCGTATTATTCTTCCTGGGATGTTCACACAGAGGAAATAAAGGCGATTGTAGAAGAAAACGGATACGAGTGGCGATAGTGCTTATGTAGTGCATGTGACATAAAACGGCCCCGGCTTTGAATTATTGGTTCTAAGCCGGGGCCGATATTATTATGTTTTTGGATAAATCAATACTTTACAAGCGCATACATTACATTTGCTGACTTTGCTTCGCCTACATTAACAGTAACTTTATTGGGATCTGTGCTTGTGTTCTCATAGCAGTCAAATGCTCCGCCGCCGTAAACAGCTACAACTGCATATTTTGCACCCTCTGAACGGAAGCCGGCAGGAACACCGATACTCAGCTCGCCCTTTGATCCGGATGTTGACTCTGTGAATTTTCCGTTTTCCATCTTGCCGTACTCTACGTTGATGCAAGGACCAACTACAGCATTGGGGCTGATAGATGCTGCTACAGTGTTAGCAACAGCTACAGCTGCTGAGCTCTTTTTCTTGTCTGTATCTGTAACCTTAACATAAGAATTCTTGTCTGAACCTGAATCTGTTGAAGGTGCCATTGCAACACCCTGTACACCTTTGGCTGTGTAGAGTCCGTTAACCTGAGACTTTGTTCCTGCAACAGTCTTGTTTGTGTTAGATGTAGCTTCAGCAACAAATGCTTCAAGCTGACGTTCTACGGCTGCCTGTCTTGCCTGCTCGGGTGTGGGATCAGACTCGCCTGAAACTGCTGCGATTGCCTTTGTGGCAGGTGTGAAAAGTAATGCTCCAATGAGACCTGCAACTACGAAATATTTTGCGCTCTTCTTAATATCCATTTTAAATGTCCTCCTTGAATTAAAAAAATGAATGTTCACAAAACGTAAACGTATTATTGCGCTAGCGGAAATGAAAAACAATAAATATAAAGCAGAATTTATACTTTTTATTGTTGTTTTATAATCTATAAATATACACAAAAATGAATAATTGACGCATAATGCGTATGCGTTGCGGGATAGGGGGATAAAATGATATGATGAATTGGCTCGTATACATAATTGTCATGATTTTTCAAAGGGGGAGATATGAAAATTGATAATAGAAAAGTTGTGCAGGGGCTTGTCGCTTTATTTGTTGTTTATGCAATAAACGCAACAGAAGTGCTGGTTATTGGGGCAGAATCTGAAAATACTATCCTGAATTTTGTAAGTAAACTTGCGTACTCTGTATCCACGATCAATATCGTGGATGTTATGACCTGGATTGGGGTGTATGCGCTGATCTCGGTTGTCTTTAAGGAAGGAAAATTTAAACTTGATATTGCAGGACTTGTTGTAGCAATCATCCTGTCCTTCCTATATATGTGGTGTTTTAGCTATAAACTGACACAGGACACATTAGGACTGTTTGCAAATTCTTACCAGATTTTGCTTACTGTTCTCAGGTTTACGGGCTATACAATTCTGTTCTATGTGGGGTATAAGGCTTTCTATGAAGGCTTGAGAAATAAGACCTTGTCTGGTAACTCCGGAAATGTGAAGCTGTTTGTTATTTCATCCCTTTTAGTGTTTGCAGGATGGATGATCTGGATTGTAATGGCTTATCCGGGCACAGTTGCCGGAGATGGAGTAACTCAGCTTGGACAGTATTACTTTAAATCTGTAGGGGCTCATCACCCACCTTTTTCAACTTGGATAATGGGAACGTCTTTTAGAATCGGGCAGGCGATTACCGGGGATGCAAGATTTGGCGTCTTCTTTTACCTGCTGGTACAGGCTGTTTGCGGAGCGCTCATCCTGGGATATTCGATATCCACAATGTATAAACTGGGCGTTAGTAAAGTGATCTGCTACATTACAGCTGTATTCTTTGGATTTACTCCTATATTCGGACTGTTCGCACAGTGGTATGAAAAGGACCTGTTCTACAGTCTGTTTACGCTTTTGTTTTTAACTAAGCTGGTGTGCATCTGCTTTGATGGAGAGGCTGTCACTGTGAGGGATTGCATAGTACTCGCAGTAGAAGGCCTGTTATGTGTATTCCTAAGAAATAACGGAATCTATGCAGTTATCCCGGCAATGATTCTCCTGATATTTGTATTGAAAGAAAAGTTGATTCGCATGGTGCTTGCCGGAAGTACTGCGGCAATAGTGGTGATCTCGCTTATCGTCAACGGGCCTGTGTTCAGAGCCATGGGAATAGAACCGACCCACGTCAAGGAAGCGCTAAGTGTTCCGATGCAGCAATCAGCAAGATATGTGATAGAGTATGGCGGCGAAGTTACAGAAGATGAGAGGGAAGCTTTAGAGCTCTTTTTCGATAACTACGAAGGCCTTCCGGAAATCTATGAGCCGTTCTGCGCAGATGATGTTAAGAATACGGTTTATGTTGAAAAAGAAAATCTTCCGCGCTACTTTGCAACCTGGTTCAAGATGGGACTAAAACACCCCGGTGTTTACTTTGATGCGTTCATGTGCCTCAACTACGGCTACCTTGCACCTACAGAACAAAATGCCGAAGCTAACGGAGATATGCCCAATGAGGACCGCGATGTGGTAATGTCTCAGCTAGGTGATATGGGAATAGACGGAACTCAGGATTTTGAAAATGTACAGATACTCAAGAACCTTATCTTCATCAACATGGTATTCCCTATACTTCGCTATCTGTCAATGCCAGGAATATACACATGGCTGATGATCGCCATAACGGCTATGATCCTGAAACATAAGAATCGCAAGGGATATGTTATCTTGATTCCAAACGTTATCAATCTGCTGGTTTGCCTTGCATCTCCGCTTTGCAACGGCATGAGATACCAGCTTCCGGTTGTGTTATCTGTACCGCTGATACTTGCGGTTACATCACTTATTTTAACTGAAGAATAATTCACGGGAGTCAATGGGGTTCTCATTGACTCCCTTTTTATGAGTCACCGGGGACGTTTCATATTGACTCTTTTTTATGGCATAGTTGCTGATAATGGTGGAAAATGGTAGAATTTTGGTAAGTATTGTGTTTGATTGAAAAATAACACTAGATATTGGTGTTAGGGGAGAACGTATGAAAAGAAGTCTTAAGTTGTTTAATAAGATTGGTAAGAAGCCTCGACGCAGACAGGACATCAAGGATTACGAAGAAGAGTACGAGGACGACTTCTACGAAGAAGACGACTACGACGAGGAATTTGACGAAGAATACGGCGATGAGGACTACGCTGAGGATGAAGACTACGCCGATGATGAAGATTATGGCGAGGATGAGGATTATCCTGAGTACAAGCCTTACAGCAGAGAGAAACACGGCGACTTCGATCATGAACTCAGGGAAGATGATGACTTCGATTTAGAGCCCGGAGATCGAGGATATGAAGAAGATTATCCCGAGGATGAGGAAGACTATCCGGACGAAGATGAAGACTATCCTGAAGAGGATGAAAACGAAGGCGAGAGCAACAACGTAGTGCCTTTCCCTGTAAAAGCTGAATCCGAAGAAGTCGACATTGAAGATGACGACATCGAAGACGACTACCACGACGAAGATGACGTCGATGAAGAGTATACCGATGAGGACTACGCTGATGATGACTACAGCGACGATGCCTATCTGGAAGACGAATCCTACGACGCTGACGAAGAGTATGAAGATACTCACTACGTAGATGATGAAGTAGAACCCGAACCGGTGGAGTCAGACGACTATGAAGACGATGACTACGATCCTGAATTCGATGAAGCCTACGGCAGTCAGATACAAGATGACTCCTACGCGGAAGACGACTATCGTGATGAAGCCGAAGACGACAGATATGAAGAAGCAGACGTAGATGACAGATACGATGATGACTACCGTGACGAAGACGATGATTATTACCGTGGAGCAGCAGTAGCAGGAGTGCGCGGCGGAAGATCATCGCGAGATAGAGCCGAATCGTCACGCAATGCCAGATCTGAAAGATCACCTAAGTCCACCAAGCGAAGCCGTGGCCACAGACACCACAACGAAGACGGCATTGGGGTCAAGATACTTGAATTCATTAAGAAGAGCTCTTTTGCCGAGCGTGCGGCAGCAGTTATAGCAATCCTTCTGGTTGCGGGAGGTATTGTTACCATGTCTTTCTACTCCAAAGCCCTGGACAGAAATGCAGAGATAAGCGCATTTGCAGAGGTCGGAGCAGACATGCAGTTTAATGAAGTTATTGGTTCTTCCGGACTTCTTGCAGTGGCCGATGCCGAGAGAGCAAGAGCCATGACGGCCGAAATCATCCTCGAGGAAGAGGAAGAAGAGGAAGAGGAAGTTCCCGACGATGCACCCGGCGTAACGGTCAAGATGACCCTCACCACCATCAAGAGCGACATGAAGGTCAAGTTCATCAACTCCGAGACCAAGAAGCTGGTGGCTAACGTGCCTTTCACTATAAGCGTCGTAACCCCTGACGGAACCACCGTCACTTATGACGATCACGACAAAGATGGAATCATTTATAAGAATAACTTAACAGCAGGTAAGTACAAGGTTACACCCAACGCCCTTCCTGCTGAGTTCAGCAACTATTCACTGGACCTCGGCGCCCAGGCATTGACCATCAAGGACACCGTTGAGACCAAGGTTGTCGATGTCAGCAACGAGATCAAGAAAGAGTCGCAGGTCAATGCGGCAAAAGAGGATACGGCAGTCCAGACTGTTGTTGAATCCGCCCTCACTGATACGGTTGAGTGGGTCGATTCAAACCAGGGAAGTGCGACCGGCTCAGGAGACGGTAATTATAACTACGAAGAAGTCAGCAAAGAGTCTGTTGCCAACCTTATCAGCGGAGCTGCAGTTCCAAGCGGCAGCGTAAAAAGACTCTCCGCAAGAAGGGGCAGAACAGAGACTCCTTCAGAAGGATCCTCAGATGCTTCTACAGAAGCTTCAACCGAGCAACAGGAAGTTGCAGGAGAAACCAGGACAAGCGAAGAAGGAACATCAACAGATGCCTCCAAAGATAATTCGGGTGAAGCGGCTTCAGACAGCGCTTCCAATGCAGCTTCAGATAACGCTTCAAACACCTCTTCTGAGAATGCCGGAAACGCAGCATCAACCGTAAACACTCCGAAGGATATGTCACTTGGTTCGTCTTCGGTTACAGTAAATGCAGATGCTACCGCCAGCGTTTCGGTTTCAGGTCCTTCGCAGATAAGTGCTGCATCAGCCAATACAGCTGTTGCTGAAGTTTCTGTAAGCGGCACATCAATTACAATAAAGGGAATGTCACCCGGAACGACATTTGTTACTGTTGATGCAACTGATTACAACCAGGCCAAGATAAGCGTCACAGTTAACCCGGCACCTCTTAAGACCATAAGCCTCTCAACCACAAGCCTTACTCTTAAGAGCGGTGACGAGGGCAGGATAGAAGTTTCAGGCGTATCAGGTATAACAGTTTCTCCTACAGACAGCCCTATTGCTTCTGTATCAGTGAGCGGAACAACCATAACAGTTAAGGGCAATGCTGTCGGCGAGGCGAGATTCAGCGTTTCTACAACCGGCTATGAGCCGGCAAGCTTTACCGTCGTTGTCGCAGCACCTGACAAAAAAGACATGACTGTAAATCCTGCAGATAAGACAGTAAGCATGAGGATCGGTGAAGAGAAATCCTTTACGGTATCAGGACCGAGCTCAATTTCAGCATCTTCTGATAAAGCAGCAGTTGCAGCGGTAGAGGCGTCAGGCACTACATTCAAGATAAAAGCGGTTGCAGCAGGTACTGCCAACATCAAGATTGAGGCAGATGGCTACAATCCTTACACCATATCGGTAACTGTCAGTGACGGAAGCGAGCTTAAGCTCAATTCCAACAAGATCACCCTTGTGCCCGGCAAGACCTTTAAGCTTACAGCCGAGGTTTCAGGGGCAACTCCTACCTTCACATCGGCAGATACTAACATTGCCAAGGTAGAAGCTGACGGAACCATCACCGGCGTGGGTGCCGGCGAGACCACTATCAAGGTAACCTGCCCGGGCTACAAGGAAGCCACAGCAACAGTTAAGGTTATAGCAGCCGATACGATCCTTAAGGATAAAGACGGCAACACCCTCTGGGTCAAGGAAGGCGATGGCTACAGAGAAGCCAAGTACAGCGATTACTTCAATCCGGACATCAAAGTCTTTTATATCAGAAAAGAAGGTGACGGCGTACGCCACGGCTGGTGGACAATCGACGGCAAGACCTACTATTATGACAAAGACGGCAATCCTGTTACCGGTGAGCAGGTCATCAAGGGAGCCAAGTACTCTTTTGGCAGCGACGGAGTCCTCTCTTCATCATCGGGAACGATGGGAATCGACGTCAGCAAGTGGAACGGAAACATCGACTGGAACAAGGTTAAGAAATCGGGTGTTAACTTTGTTATCATCCGTTGCGGATACAGAGGCTCTTCCGCCGGTGCCCTTATCGAGGATCCCAAGTTCAGGTCCTACATGAAAGGCGCACAGGCAGCAGGCCTCAAGGTCGGAGTTTACTTCTTCTCCCAGGCGGTCAACGAAGTTGAAGCCGTAGAGGAAGCCTCCATGTGCATCAACCTCTGCCAGGGTTACAACCTCAGCTTCCCTATCTACCTCGACGTTGAGGGCAGTAACGGACGTGGAGACACCATCAGCGCAAGCCAGCGCACGGCCAATATCAAGGCTTTCTGCGGAACTATCCAGAGCGCAGGCTACAGAGCAGGTGTATACTCCAACAAGACCTGGTTTACCAAGAACATTAACGTTTCGGCGCTGACCAACTACAAGATCTGGCTGGCTCAGTACGCTGCAAGCGTGTCCTACTCCGCATCTCGCTATGATATGTGGCAGTACACATCCAAAGGATCTGTTTCCGGAATTTCAGGAAACGTTGACATGAATATTCTTTACAACTGATCGGAGGATCAATGGCAAGTTTTAAAGCTGGCAAGGGAACAGAAGCATTCAAGCTTCTGTCCTTTGCGTTATTGACAATTTACTTCGTTGGGATAGCGCTCTTTGACGGACCCGTCTGGTGCGTCGACACCAACAGTTACATGGACATGGATTTTTCCAGAGAGCCTCTATACCCGCTGTTCCTTCTGGGCTGCAGGAAGCTCTTTGAAACCCTGAACATAACCGGAATGGTCCATGACTATCCGGCCTATCTCACTCTGGTGGTAGTTCTTCAGAGCCTTTTGTGGGTTTACGCTGCATTTCATCTTGGAATCTTTATTCTCGATGCCACGAGCAGTCTTGGGGAAAAGAAATCCAGGCTCTTGTCAGCTATCGCAATGCTCTCACAGGTTGGCGTGGCAGGGCTTAACCGCTTTGTCGCAAACCGCGGCTCGATGTACTCCGAGAGTCTCATGACCGAGTCTCTTGCGATGCCGCTTTACGTCATCTTCACCGTTGAGCTGGTAAAGAGCTTTGACAGGTATGACACTAAATCCATCCTGAAGCTCTTTTTCCTGGGAGTCATCATCGGCAGCGTTAGAAAGCAGATGCTCGTGTGCCTGGTAATGTGGGGCTTTGCGTCATTTATAATACATCTCTTTGTCAAAAGACATCGCTCCCTCAAAAACTTCAGTCTCACATTTATAGCTGTTGTGCTGGCTCTTTTGAGCATCAACCTTATCGACTGCAGCTACAATCTGGCTGTCCGCGGCGTCTTCACGATGCACACCGGCAACAGCAAAGGCGGTCTCGATACACTGCTCTATACGGCGACAGCTGAGGATGCAGAGATTTTTGCAGACGCCGATCCCGAGAAATATCCGGATGCACAGGCTCTTTACACTCGGATTTATGATGAGTGCAAGAGCAGACAGCTTACCATAGATTATTCTCAGGCGTATCAGCTGGAGGAAATCTCGAATGTGTTTAATTCAGACTGGGTTACTATGGCGTCTCACTATGCGGATTGCTATGATGTCATTGGCTTTGACGTGGTGCTGCCCATCAAGGAACAGTATGTGGCAGAGCACTGGCCGGAGCTGGATGAAGTTCATGCGCGTATCAAACAGAACGAGGTGGAAGGATTTCTTTTCAAGAAGCTCTTAAGTAATGCTGTATCCAAGATTGTTAAGGGTAAGGACCGGGGAGTTATGTATGTTCTTACTGCCAATGTCCTGAAGGCCTTTGTTATTTCCAACGCCAACATCAGCCCGAGATTCCTTATATGGGTATCCGGCGCGATTTATGTTATTTACCTGGCGGTATTCATAGCTCTTTTGCTGAAAAAGTCATTTGCAAAGCCGGTAATTTTAAGGCTCATGTTCATAGTGCTTGCCGGAATCGCAATAAACTGCGTGGTTACGGGCTCTATGATATTCCCGCAGCCCAGATATATGTGCTATGGAATGGGACTCTTCTACTTAGCATTACTATGTGGTATACTTATTTAGTTAAAATCTGCTTTTTTATAAGAAAGGGAAAGACATGAGAACTTATTTAGTTACAGGTGGTGCCGGATTCATCGGTTCCAACTACATCAACTACATGTTCAAGAAATATGATAACGAGATTCGCATCATCAACGTGGATGTTCTGACCTATGCAGGAAACCTTGAGAATCTGCGTGACGTTGAAGATCGTGATAACTATACATTTATAAGGGCTGACATCTGCGACCGCGATGCCATCAACAAGATCTTCGAGGAGAACGACATCGACAGAGTTGTTCATTTCGCAGCTGAGAGCCATGTTGACAGATCAATCGTCAACCCTGAGGTTTTCGTTCAGACCAACGTTCTCGGCACAGCAACCATGCTCAACGCAGCCAAGAAGGCATGGGAGCTTCCTGACGGTTCGTTTAAGGAGGGCAAGAAGTTCCTCCACGTTTCAACTGATGAGGTTTACGGCTCACTGGATGACGACCCTAATGCGTACTTCTATGAGACAACTCCGTATGCGCCTCACAGCCCATATTCAGCTAGTAAGGCCAGCTCAGACATGCTGGTTAAGGCATACATGGACACTTACAAGTTCCCTGCCAACATAACAAACTGCTCCAACAACTACGGACCTTACCAGTTCCCTGAGAAGCTTATTCCGCTTCATATCCACAACGCACTTGCGGGAAAAGAGCTTCCGGTTTACGGCGACGGTAAGAACGTCCGCGACTGGTTATATGTAGAAGACCACGCCAAGGCCATCGACATGGTTCAGGAAAAGGGCAGACTTTTCGAGACCTATAACGTAGGCGGTCACAATGAGAAGCAGAATATCGAGATCGTTAAGATCATCATCGACACACTCAAGGAAGAGCTTGATGATTCAGATCCACGCAAGGCTAATCTTTCCTATGATCTGATCAAGTATATTTCAGACAGAAAGGGCCACGACAGAAGATATGCCATCGCGCCTGACAAGATCAAGGCTGAGATCGGCTGGGAGCCTGAGACTATGTTCGCAGAGGGCATCAAGAAGACCATCAAGTGGTACCTCAATAACACAGAGTGGATGGAGCATGTGACATCCGGTGACTATGAGAAGTACTACGAGAAGATGTATTCAAACAGATAAATTGGAGGTAAGTCCATGAAGGGAATTATTTTAGCCGGTGGATCCGGAACACGCCTTTATCCGCTCACAAGGGCTATGAGCAAGCAGATGATGCCTGTTTATGACAAGCCCATGATTTACTATCCGCTTTCAACTCTGATGCTTGCAGGTATCAGAGAGGTACTTATAATATCAACCCCCAGAGATCTCCCCGCATTTGAGGAGCTCTTTGGCGACGGAAGTCAGCTCGGCATGAAGTTTTCTTATGCGGTTCAGGACAAGCCCAGGGGACTGGCTGATGCTTTCATCATCGGCGCTGAATTTATCGGTAAGGATTCTGTTGCCCTGGTACTTGGCGACAATATCTTTTACGGCCAGAGCTTTAGTAAGCTCCTGAGGGAAGTTGCATCAAGAGAGAAGGGTGCGACAATCTTTGGCTACTACGTAAGGGATCCCAGAGCTTACGGCGTTGTTGAGTTCGACGAGAACGGCAAAGCCATCAGCATCGAGGAGAAGCCCGAGCATCCAAAGAGCAATTACGCAGTTCCGGGACTCTACTTCTATGACAACAACGTTGTAGAGATCGCCGAGAACGTTAAGCCTTCACCCAGAGGCGAGATAGAAATCACAAGCATTAACAACGAGTACCTCCGCAGAGGAGAACTCCGCGTTGAGACCATGGGAAGAGGATTTGCGTGGCTCGATACCGGCAATCACGATTCACTGCTTGATGCATCCGATTTCGTATGCGCATTCCAGAAGAGACAGGGACTTTACATTTCCTGCATCGAGGAGATTGCATACAAGCGCGGCTTCATTGACAAGAATCAGCTGCTGGCACTTGCCGAGCCTCTTATGAAGACAGATTACGGAAAATACTTAGTCGAGGTAGCTAATGGTCTTTGACCGCCTGAAAGTATTGGAAGAGGGGTAGTGTATGGACTCAAGAGTTTTCAGAATGGCGATACTTACCATCATAAGCGCCTTCATTCTGGTGCTGGTGATCGTATACGCCACCAATACAGACAAGATAAACAGCCTCTTTGGTGTAAAAGAGAAGCCTCAGCCTGTAGCTTCTGAAGCTGCAACTGAAGAGGTTTCGGAGGAGCCTGTCATCTACGGTGACCAGATAGGTGACAGCTTAAGCGGCTTTCTGCTTGACGATGATTTCTTTGACGAGACCGAGAAGATCCCGTCAGTAGTGGTGATCAAGAAATCAGAGGCGAGCACAGATGAGAGCAGCGCCGATAGCTCTTTTGCCGAAGAAGAGGACAGACCCGGCACGGGAATGGCTGTGGTGGGTGAGCTGACAAACCCCAATCTGGAGGCAGGCACGGATTCATCAGGGCTTTTGACAAGTCTTCCGGATGCGCCTGATGGCGGGTATGGCCAGTACATCCCTTCAGATCAGACAATTTCCGGGACACCGGTAGGACAACCATAATATATTTTTTAGGAGAATTTTTAAGACGATGAGCAAGATTACAGTTGAAACATGTGAAATAGAGGGACTTAAGGTCATCACTCCCAAGGTTTTTGGTGATGCCAGAGGATACTTCATGGAGACCTACAACAAGAATGATTTCTATGAGGCGGGCATAGACGTTGAGTTCGTGCAGGACAACCAGTCAGCCAGCACCAAGGGCGTATTGAGAGGCCTTCACTTCCAGACCAAGCACCCTCAGGACAAGCTGGTTCGCTGCATAAACGGTGAGGTTTTTGACGTTGCGGTAGACCTTCGCAAGGATTCCAAGACCTTCGGAAAGTGGTTCGGCGTTAAGCTCACAGCTGAGAACAAGAAGCAGTTCTTTATCCCTAAGGGATTTGCTCACGGATTTTTAGTACTCTCGGATTACGCAGAGTTTGCTTATAAGTGCACGGATTTCTATGATCCCACAGGTGAGGGAGGAATCAAATGGGATGATCCCGATGTCGGCGTAGAATGGCCTATCACAGATGATATGAAGCTTAACCTTTCCGAGAGAGATACTAAGTGGGGAGGATTAAAGGAACTTTGATTTCTGCTGCTAAGAAACCGGTCAGGGCCAAGACCATAGCCCTGGCGGTTTTCTACACATTGGCGCTGGCTTTGGCGCTGATTCTCATCTTTCATAACAACCCACTTGAGGATCCGCACACCGCAATGCTCAAGAAGGTCTGCGGATGTATTCTGATCGTAGTAGGCGGGATTCTTTTTTATGCATGGTATGACAAGCTCACGGTACTTCCCGTGGAGCTCTGGAATTCCAGAAAGCTCATAAAGCGCCTTGCGGTCAATGATTTCAAAAAGAGATATGCGGGATCCTACATGGGTATTGTGTGGGCACTGGCTCAGCCGGTGGTCACTGTTTGTATGTATTATATTGTCTTTGACGTTGTCTTTACCGCAAAAGCTCAGGCAGTCTCCGGGGGCGTGGAAGTTCCCTATGTTCTGTTCCTGACAGCAGGCCTCGTGCCCTGGTTCTATTTCTCCGAGGCGCTCACCAACGGTACAACGTCTCTTTTAGAGTACAATTATCTTGTTAAAAAGGTGCTCTTCAAGATCAGTATTCTGCCCATTATCAAGATCATCGCAGCAATGTTCATCCATATCTTTTTCATTGGAGTTATGATGGTCATCGCTTGCATATACGGCTATTATCCGAATGTTTACTGGCTTCAGCTGATCTACTACATCGGCTGTGAGTTTATCCTTGTGCTCTCCATCAGTTATGCGACCAGCGCAATAGTGGTGTTCTTCAGAGACCTACTGCAGATCATCTCCATCTTCCTGCAGCTCTTCCAGTGGGCTACGCCCATCCTCTGGAACATCCAGATCGTGCCCGACAAGTACAGATGGATTGTCAAGCTCAACCCCATGACATATATTGTGGATGGCTTCAGGAATTCTATTTATGGCGATACGTGGTTCTTTGAGCACTTCTATTCATCGACTTACTTCTGGCTGTTCGTGGTGGCAAGCTTCTGTTTAGGAGCTTTGATTTTCAAGAGAAGCAAGACGCATTTTGCAGATGTATTGTGATACTGAGTAGCGCCGATAACAAATATACGCTATTACGTGCATTGGAGTCATGTTTTTAGAGTTTTTTCAAATTCGCATGACTTCGCGTTTTGATAAAGTCATGTGAAATAAGATTTTTGTTAAAAACATGAATAAAACTTGTAAAAAAGTCATGTTTTAAGCAGTTTTTCTCTACAGCATGAATGTAAAGTCATGCTAAAACAGTTTTTTCAAATAAACATGACTTTAAGAGGGCTCAAAAGTCATGTTTTTTACAAATTTTCTCTGTAGCATGACTTTGAACAGAGAATAACATGCCATGGACATAGAAAGACTGCTCTAAACATAAGAACATGCAGTGAATGAAATATACAAGCAGAAAAGTTTTTCCAAACTAGTTAACAGGAATTATATATGGATAAAGACACAGCGATTGAGGTCAGGAACCTCACGAAAATTTATAAACTGTATGACAAGCCGATTGACCGCCTCAAGGACTCTCTTGGCCTGGTCCGTAAGGACAGGTACAAGGAACATCTGGCTCTCAATAACGTGAACCTCACAGTTAAAAAGGGAGAGACAGTGGGCATCATCGGAACCAACGGTTCGGGAAAGAGTACAATCCTCAAGATCATTACAGGCGTTCTCTCCCCGTCATCCGGTGAAGTCAACGTAGACGGCCATATCTCAGCACTTCTTGAGCTGGGTGCAGGCTTTAACATGGAATATAACGGAATCGATAACATATATTTGAATGGTATGATGATCGGCTTCTCTGAGGAAGAGATCACAAAGCGACTGGATTCAATCCTTGAGTTTGCGGACATCGGTGACTACGTTTATCAGCCGGTCAAGACTTACTCCAGTGGTATGTTTGTCCGCTTGGCGTTTGCGGTAGCGATCAACATCGACCCTGAGATCCTCATCGTCGATGAGGCCCTTTCGGTCGGAGACGTATTCTTCCAGGCCAAGTGCTATCACAAGTTTGAGGAATTCAAGAAGCAGGGCAAGACCATCCTCTTCGTATCCCACGACCTCTCCAGTATCAGCAAGTACTGCGACAGGGCTGTGCTACTCAATCAGGGCGTGCTCCTGGGCGAGGGAACACCCAAGAAGATGATCGACATTTACAAACAGGTCCTTGTTGGACAGTATCCGCTGCCTAGCGCAGGAGATACGGAGAACCTTCTTGATGATGAGCAGATCCGCGAGGCTGCAGCTAAGGCATCTGACAAGTCAGACAGCAAGACAAAGTCAGACACAAAGTCCAAATCAGACAAATCTGACAAGACAGACACAGCAACCGGCAAGCCCGATACCGCAACCAATCCCGACACTCTCGAGTACGGCGACGGAGCAGCATCCATCGAGGAATACTACGTAACAGACGACCGCGGAACCCGCACCAACTCTATCATCAAGGGCAGCGAGTTCACAGTCCACATGAAGGTCCGCTTCAGGCAGGCAGTGGCAGCGCCCATTTTTGCCTTCACCTTCAAGAACATCATGGGTATCGAGATCACAGGTACCAACTCCATGGTGGAGAAGGCATTCCTTGACCCGGTCGATGCAGGAGATGTAAAAGAAATCTCTTTTACCCAGAAAATGACACTTCAGGGCGGCGAATACTTGATAAGCTTCGGAGTTACAGGCTTTGAGCAGAATGACTTCACAGTCTACCACAGGCTCTACGATGCCCTGAACATAACCGTTGTCTCCGACAAGAACACGGTTGGTTACTACGATATGGAATCAAAATGCGTTGTACAGGACGCTAAGGAATAAGGAACATGCAGGAAGTTATAAAAATCGGCGGCGTAAGCCTCAATTTCAAACATTACTCAGGGGTTGATCTCTACAGCGACGGATCTATAGAGAACGACCTTCTTGAGATTGTCAAAAAATACAAAAAAGAAGAGTACCAGCAGGTCATCGAGGAGCGCAACAACTGGCCCATCATGTACCACCTTTCTGACCAGCGCGCCAACATCGTTGAGTGGATCCCCATGGACAAGCACGCCAAGGTCCTTGAAGTCGGCTCAGGCTGTGGTGCCATCACAGGTATGCTCGCATCCAAGGCAAAAGAGGTTGTGGCCTGCGATCTCTCCAGGAGAAGGTCCGAGATCAACGCAACCCGCAATGCTGACTGCGACAACGTCACAATTCACGTGGGCAATTTCAGGGATATCGAGCCCGACCTTCCCAAGGATTTTGACTACATCTTCCTCATCGGCGTCTTCGAGTACGGCCAGGGCTACATCGGCACTGACAGCCCCTACGAGAAGTTCCTTCGCATGCTCAAAAGACATCTCAAAAAGGGCGGAAGGATCGTCATCGCCATTGAGAACAGGCTTGGACTCAAGTACTTTGCCGGCTGCAAGGAAGACCATCTGGGAAGCTACTTTACAGGAATTGAGGGCTACTCCCCCGACTCCGTTGCGAGGACGTTTTCAAGGAACGGCCTCATTAACATCTTCAAGAAATGCGGCATAAATGAGTACCATTTCTATTATCCGTATCCTGACTATAAGTTCATGACTCTTTTGCACTCGGATTCCTACACCCCCAAGTTCGGGGATCTGCAGGACAATGTCCGCAACTTCGACCAGGACAGGCTTGTGCTCTTTAATGAGAAAAGAGCTTATGAAGATCTTGTACGTGAGGATATGTATCAGGAGTTCGCGAACTCTTTTGAAGTAATACTCGGACCCGGCTTTGATACAATTTACAGCAAGTATTCAAATGACCGCGTAGACGAGTTCAAGATAAGAACTGACATCGCCATTGACAGGGCAGGACGCCGTGTCATCAGGAAGTTCCCGCTGACTGAGGCAGCCAAAGAGCATGTCTTCGGCATCAGGGATGCTTACCTTGGCCTTAAGCAGAAGTTCCAGGGCGGCGATTTTGAGATCAACGACTGCCAGATCGACGAAAAGATGGGCTGCGCCATTTTCTCTTTTGTCAACGGAGTGCCACTGGCATCTCTTCTTGATGAGTGCGTTGACAGGGACGATCCCGACGGCTTCTATGCACTGGTCAATGAGTACATCAAGAGGATCAGGTACAAAGAGGATTATCCCGTTTCGGACTACGACCTTATCTTTTCCAATGTTATGGTCAACGGTCCTATTTGGACTATAATAGATTATGAGTGGACTTACGGTAAGTGCATTCCGGCCAAAGAACAGGTTTGGAGAGCGCTCTACTGCTACAGGTTAGAGGATCGCAAGCGCGAGAAGTTTGACTTAAAGCCACTTTACAAGGAAATCGGCATCACCGAGGATGAGATAAAAGATCTTTTGGAAGAGGAGTATCAGTTCCAGAAGTACGTCACAGGCAACAGAAAGTCCATGGTTGAGCTTTGGAAGGCCCTTGGCAGGAAGACTATCGTGCCAAAAGAGCTGCAGGGCGGAGCCGAGGCAGCAAGACCCGATGACTGTGTTCAGATTTATCTCGACGAGGGAAACGGCTACTCTGAGGATGATTCTTTCTTCCCGGAGGAGACTTACGACGACAACAATACAATCACGCTGGACCTGAGAGTTTCCGATGATTGCAGGATTGTCCGTGTGGACCCGGCATTTGCGCCGTGTATCGTTACTATCAAGGACGCGAAGTGGAACGGCAAGCCGATTTCGGACACCGGCTGTGATATTGACATCCACCCTGTAAACGGTCAGTGGATTTCAGATGATACATTTGTCTTTAACTCAGACGACCCTAATATTGAGTTCGGCTTATCCAGCCAGAAGCTCAACATGCAGTCCAGGAATCACCTGGAGCTTTCGCTTCTTACAACGCTGATTCCGAGGAATGCGGCTGACGCACTTGCAAACTCTCTTCACGAGGAGGAACCCGCAGCGCCTCAGCAGCCTAAGAAGGGCAAGAATCTGATCAAAAAGATCGGCAAGAAGATTATCGAAAAGCGCGAAGAACGTATGTACAAAGACGAGGAGTGGGATTAAGGGGATATGCTAAAAGGACTGGTCAAGTCAGGGCTTGTGAAGAAGAGCACAACTAAATACAACAAGGTATTAGCCGCCAAGTCTTCAGCTTACGACAAGTGGCAGCACGCTCGTGAAAAAGAGCCTGTTGTTATGGCCACAGCACCGGTCATTTATGACGAGGATGAGAATGGGGAAAAGATTCCCCATAAACTCCCGGACCCGACTGTCAAAGTGATCCCCTACGGCAAAGTATGGGAAGTTCAGGACAACAAGGCAGATGACAACACAGTCTATCTCTTTGTAAGTCCCAAGGGCAAGCTCATCAAAAAGGCTGCGGAGGTAGTAAGACAGTACTTTATCGCGCATCCGGAACACAACGTGGTTTACGGAGATGAGGACGAAGCCGGAGCTAACGGCAAATACATTCATCCGTATTTTAAGCCCGACTGGTCTCCCGATTCATATCTGAACGCCTTCTATATAGGCAGTTATTTCGCATGCAGAGCAAAGACTTTGCATGAATCATCCAAGGAATATGACAATGCGGTCAAAATGCTTGGCGGGACTTCACATAAGCGCGGAAGTGTCGAGCAGACCGGGCTGGAAGCATCTCTTTTGTCTGCAGACGTGCTGTTCTGCATGCTGGCAATACATGAGCATGCTTTCGCAAAAAGAACCGGCCTCGAGTTCCCAATCGGCCACATCAAGCAGGTTCTGTTCCACAGAAGCCCTGAGCAGGATGTGTTCTACGGAAGGAATTTCCATACTTCCAGGCACATGCTCCTGGCACCTGCCACCGTCAGCATCATCATTCCGTCCAAGGATCACCCTGAGATTTTGCAGCAGTGCCTTAATTCAATAATTGAGACCACCGGCGATGACAATATCAAGTACGATATTGTCATTATCGACAACGGGTCAAATGCCGCAAACAGGGTTAAATATGGAGTTTATGCTTCCAGGGCACCTCGCAAGAACGGCCTTGTGAAGATCAACTATATCTACAAGCTTCAGGATTTCAATTTCTCAGCCATGTGCAATCAGGGGGTAAAAAACTCTTCGGGAGAATACCTTCTTTTCATGAATGATGACATTGAATGTGCCAAGGAAGGATGGCTTCGCGAGATGCTCTCTCAGGCGCAGCTTCGCCATGTCGGCGTAGTCGGTGCCAAGCTCATCTATCCCGACACTGATCTCATCCAGCACGCCGGAATCGCCAATGTAAGGCGCGGCCCTGTGCACAAGCTGCAGAAGATGCATGACAACAAGAGTCACTATTTCGGATATAACAGGGGAATCCATAATACTATAGGCTCGACAGCCGCATGTCTGCTGGTCAGCCGCAAGAAGTTCATTGAGGCGGGAGGCTTCCCTGAAGACCTTGCGGTAGCTTTCAACGACGTGGATCTGTGCTACACCATCCATGAGAGGGGCTACTACAACGTCTGCTGCAATCACATTTATCTTTACCACCACGAGTCTCTGACCAGGGGGCTTGATAACCTTGACCCCAAGAAGATGGAGAGACTGGCCGTTGAGGGCGACACCCTCATGAGAAAGCATGCCCATCTGTACAACTGGGATCCTTTCTACAGTCCGCATCTGACTGAGGACGAGACAATTTCGGCGATCATTCCACGCGAGGATTACACGCCTGTCGAGAATCTGCCATATGCTACTGCGAGCATCCATGAGAAGGGAATCCGCGGAGCAAGAGAGGACCAGTGCCTTCGCGTTGGCTGCGAGTACAACGGAAGGATGGACAACTGGCTCTACGGCGTTACAGCATCCGGGTGCGATGAGGGCTATTATCTCAAGGGCTACAGCTTCGTCATCGGCTCCGACAACGCATGCTTTGACAAAAAGCTTGTGCTGAGGCAGATCGAGAAGAGTCCTGACGGTTCAGTGGGCCCTGTAAACACCAAGGTCTACAGCTTTACACCTTACGTCTGGTACCGCCCTGACATCCGCGTGCGCCTGAGCGATCAGGTAAATGTGGACCTCACAGGCTACAAGCTCAGAATTGACAAGAACACGCTCCCTCCGGGATATTACCAGATCGGCATGCTTGCAATCGACAAGACAAGCCGCTTGAAACTCATCAACTGGGTTCCGAACGTGCTGAAAATAAAGGATTCAAGGAAGTAAGTAATGACAGACAACAATTTTGATTATAAAGCTGCATATGAGAAGGAGAAGCTGAAGACCGCAGACCTGGCGGGCCGTATAGCGGAGCTTGAAGATAAGAACCAGGAGCTGGAGTTTAAGCTGAACAGGATCAAGAACAACCCTATCTGGAAGGCCTCTACACCGGCGCGAAATGCAATGCACTGGGTTATCAGGCAGAGGGACCGCGTGAGGAACCAGGGATCTCTGCGAGGAGTCATTGCCAAGATCAAGTACAAGCAGATCGAAAAGAAGGCGATGACCCATTACGGTACAGAGAGCTTCCCATCTGAGGAGACGAGAAAAGAGCAGGAGAGCGCTGTATTTGAAAAAATGCCGCTCATATCGATCCTTGTTCCGCTTTATAACACTCCTGAGAAGTTTTTGCGCGACATGATAGAGTCTGTGCTGGCACAGACCTACGGCAACTGGCAGCTGTGCCTTGCTGACGGGTCCGACGCTGAGCACATCGGGACTGTCGAAGCAATTGTAAAAGAGTATCAGGCCGGTCCTAAAGCTCTTTTACCGGGCGGCGGCAGCCGGATCAAATATCAGAAGCTTGAGAAAAATGAAGGTATCTCCGGCAACACAAACCATTGTCTGGAGCTGGCTGAGGGTGAGTACATAGGTCTTTTCGACCATGATGATATTCTTCATCCCGAGGTTCTGTACTGGTATGTGAAGGCTATCAACGAGGAGAATGCGGACTACATCTACTGTGATGAGACCACCTTCAAGGGTGATGACATCAACAAGATGATCACCATGCACTTCAAGCCGGATTATGCGATCGATAACTTAAGAGCTAATAATTATATATGCCATTTCAGTGTGTTCAAGAGAACGCTTCTTGATGGCACGGAGCTTTTCAGACCTAAGTTTGACGGAAGCCAGGACCACGACATGATCCTGAGACTGACTGACAGGGCGGAGCATATCGTGCATGTGCCCAAGCTCCTCTACTACTGGAGAAGCCATGCGGGATCTGTTGCTTCTGATATCAATGCCAAGCCTTATGCTATCGATGCAGCCAAGGGCGCTGTGGCTGACCACCTGCGCAGACATGGTTATGATCACTTCAAGATCACCAGCACAAGAGCGTTTGAGACTATCTTCAAGATCACCTATGAGGTTCAGGGAACACCCAAGATTTCAATCGTGATCCCGAACTGCGAGCACAAGGAAGACCTTAAGAGGTGCATTGATTCAATATACGAGAAGTCGGTTTACGACAACTACGAGATCATCGTTGTGGAGAATAACTCCAAGGGCAGCGAGATCCGCGGATATTATGAGGAACTGAAAAACGGTGGACTTAAGGACATCGTCAAGGTCGTTGACTACACAGCCTACAAGGCGATGGCAGGCGGCGACAACAAGGACAGCGGATTTAACTATTCAGCGGTTGTAAACTACGGTGTCAAGAATTCTACCGGTGATTACATAGTTCTTTTAAACAATGATACACAGGTTATTACTGTCAACTGGATGGAGGAGCTTCTGATGTACGCCCAGCGCGCAGACGTCGGTGCTGTCGGAGCCAAGCTCTACTTCCCGGATCGCAAGATACAGCACGCCGGCGTTGTCCTTAAACTCGGAGCGCACAGGACTGCCGGACATTCGCACTACGGACAGGCCGGAATGAACCTCGGTTACATGGGACGCCTTTGCTACGCTCAGGATGTCAGCGCCGTAACCGGAGCATGTCTCATGGTCAGCCGCAAGAAGTACGACGAGGTCGGAGGCTTTGACGAAGGCTTTGCAGTCAGCCTCAACGACGTGGACTTTTGCTTAAAGCTCCGCCAGGCCGGATACCTCAACGTGTTCACACCATTCGCAGAGCTCTACCACTATGAGTCTCTCTCCCGCGGCCTTGACCTTGAAGGCAAGAATGCGGCCCGCTACGAAGGCGAATCCGAGCACTTCCGCACCAAGTGGAAAGAGGTTCTCGACAAGGGCGATCCATACTACAATCCTAACTTCTCACTCGATCGCAGCGACTTCTCGCTGAATGTGGAAGGGTATTCAAGTCTTAGAACACAATAAAATGGTCCCTGGGGACGGAGTCAAGGGGTCAAAGAGGAAAACAAAATCCTCTTTGACTCCTTTTGTATTCTATTTATAAAATCCTTCTTATGTATTTACTTGGACCTACATAATAGTCGTAATCAGATTTGCCGTGCGGACAGTAAATTACACGTTGAGTTACGGGACCTCCTACTGTCCTAAGTAGATTTTTGCAAACAGACAGTAGTGAAATGGAAAGTGTTAGGAAGAATGCTACTGTCTGCAAGCAAAAGTCGTCTGTGGACAGTATAAATTACGAGATAATTAAAGCGATAGCAATAACTAACAATGGAAGGTCGCCGAAATCTTACTGTCTGAAAAGCAAAATGAATCACAGACAGTAGCCTTGCGCGAATATGGCACAAAAGCCATACTGTCCGTAAACAAAAAGTTACAAAGGACAGTAAATCTACAGAAAACAAACGACATTAGGATATACTTCCTGCACTCGAACTCGTAGTATAATAAGATAAAGTAATCTATTGGAGGGTTTCTTATGGCAGAGAATGTAATCTTTTATTTTTCAGGCACCGGCAACTGCCTGGATATCGCAAGGAATATAGCAAAGGGGATCGGCGGTGCTGACCTTGTCAGGATCAAGAAGGGCATGGCAGTCACTGATGTTTCGGACGCCAGGAAGGTGGGATTTGTGTTTCCGTGCTACGGTGGCGGAGCGCCGGCGGATGTACTTAAATATGCAAAAGAGATCAAGGTAAGCCCGAGTGCATATACATTTGGTGTGACTTCATGCGCGGCCTACAAGGGCACAGGACTTGCAAGACTTAACAAGATTATTCCGCTCAGTTACTGGGGCGTGATCACACACCATTGCAGCTGCATCTGGCTTTTCCCTCATTACCTGATGATGCCGCGCCTTTCGGTCGGAGAGGCCGAAGCCAGAAGTAAGAAGCTCGCTGCCGCCATGGCAAAAGACATTATGGCAGGCAAGGTACGCAAAAAGCCGGGCCTTAATATCCTGAACGCCATTGAGAATGCCGGCTTCTCAGGAATGCTCAAAAAGAAGGCAAGTCAGTTTGAAGTTAACGATAACTGCATCGCCTGCGGACAGTGCGCTAGCATCTGCCCGAGAGAAAACATCAGGATCGTCAACAACAAAGCCAGCATCGGCACAGACTGTGCACAGTGCCTCGGCTGCCTTCAGTTCTGCCCGAGAAACGCCATCTCCATCGGCGATGTTTCCAAAAAGCGTGAGCACTACCACAATCCGCATGTAAAAGCAGCAGAGCTTTCAAAGGATGAGGAGCATATAGGATAAGTATTATTGAAAAAGTATCGCTACAGAGATATAATAAAAGTATCTCTACAGCGATACTTTTTGTTTTGGAGGCTATACAATTGTTGATTTATCACGGCTCAGAGAACATTATATATACTCCGATTTATGGTCATGGAACATCTGCCAATGATTACGGTAAGGGCTTTTATTGTACCGAAGATTCGGAATTGTCCAAGGAATGGGCATGCAAGAGAAACAAGAATGGCTTCTCTAATTGCTATGAGCTTGATACCAAAGGGCTTAAGATATGTGATCTTTGTAGCGGGGATTACAACATACTCAACTGGATGGCATTACTTACCAAGTACAGAGGCTACTGGCAGAGAAAGAGTATAGCTGAGGATGCCAAGGATTTTTTGCAGGACAGGTATCTTATTGATGTTTCAGAATTTGACATTATAAAGGGGTACAGAGCAGATGATTCCTATTTTTCTTTTGCCCAGGACTTCATAACGGGAACTATATCAGTACAGAAATTGTCGGAAGCAATGAGGCTTGGAGGACTCAGTGAGCAGATTGTATTAAAGAGTAAAAGAGCGTTTGATCAACTGACATTCAGGTCATATGAAGAGGCAGAAGCCGCTTTGTACTTCAATAAAAAAGAGGCAAGAGACATAAAAGCCAGAAGGGAGTATCAGGAACTTCGGCCTTCTGTGAACCGGCTTGATGAGATTTACATTTTGGATATCATGAGAGGAAATGTAAGTGATGAGGAATTACGCGTATTCTGAACTGTATCTGCCACTGGCGCAGAGAGTAATGGGCGATATGTATGACTACGCTGTTAATACGCTTGGAATGAAGCTTCAGGAATTTCACAGGCTGTTCATGATCAGCGGAATGGCCGGTCAGTTTGAAATTGGTAATTCTACTTATGTTGCAGGCAAGAACGGCTGTGAGGTTGCCAGGGAAGTTATTGAGACCTGCACGGATCTGCACATAGATAAGCCCGATGAGATGCATGTGGACAAATCTCCGGAATACTGGACAGGCTGGTCACTGGCATATTATCAGTGGATATCGAATGTCAGATATGAAGAGATAAACAGGTGCGTTCCAATTGATACGATACGTGGAATGTATCCCACTCTCCATGAGGCTGATATTACAGTATTTGTGGACATGATGGACGATAGTCTCAGGGAGCACAGAGAGATGTCGAGATTAAAAAGACTTCGTGCTTATGCCGGATTGTCGCAACGGGCTCTTTCTGAAGAATCGGGGGTTCCGCTCAGGCAGATTCAGTTATTTGAGCAGGGACAAAGAGATATCAACAAAACACAGGGGCAGACTCTGCTTCAACTGTCAAGAACATTAGGGTGCAGCATGGAAGATTTGATGGTATAATTATTTAGTGCAATTACAGCATGTTTATTTAAGGAGGAAGGGTAATGAGTGAAGCTACAAAGCAGCTTGAATATTGGCTGAATGATGAGTATTTTGATCAGGCAACAAAAGACGAACTTCTTGCTATCCGCAACGATGAGGCAGAAGTTGAAGACAGGTTCTACAGAGAGCTTGAGTTTGGTACCGGCGGACTCCGCGGGGTAATCGGAGCAGGCACCAACAGAATGAACAAGTACACAGTTAGAAAGGCTACTCAGGGTCTTGCTAATTATATTAAAAAGAATGGCGGACCGGACGCTGCGAAAAAGGGCGTTGCGATCTCCTATGACTGCAGAAGATTTTCACCTGAATTTGCTGATGAGACAGCTCTTTGTCTTGCTGCAAACGGCATCAAGGCTTATGTCAGTGATATCTTAAGACCTACACCTGAGCTTTCATTTGCGCTCAGAGAGTTTGGATGCATCGCAGGCGTAATGGTAACTGCATCTCACAATCCGCCTGAATATAACGGCTACAAGGTATACTGGGAGGACGGCGCACAGGTTACACCGCCTCACGATACTGGAATCATCGATGAAGTTGTAGCAATTACCGATTATCATGATGTTAAGACAATGTCCAAGGAGGATGCGATCGCTCAGGGACTCTATGTTTCTTTTGGCGAAGAGCTTGATGACAAGTACATGGTTGAGCTCAAGAAGCAGATCATCCACCAGGACGTTATTGACGAGATGGCTGACAAGTTCACCATCGTATACACACCTTTCCACGGCACAGGTAATCTCCCTGTAAGACGTGTTCTTAAGGAGCTTGGATTCAAGAACGTATTCGTTGTTCCGGAGCAGGAGCTTCCTGATCCCGACTTCACAACTCTTGACTATCCTAACCCTGAGGATCCCAAGGCTTTCGAGCTTGCACTTAAGCTTGCCAAGGAGAAGGATGCCGACATCGTTCTTGCAACAGATCCCGATGCCGACAGACTTGGAATCTATGCCAAAGACCTTAAGACCGGCGAGTACGTTGCTTTCACAGGTAACATGTCAGGAATGCTCATCGGTGACTATATCTTGAGAGAGCGTCAGGCTACAGGTACAATGCCTGCTAACCCTGCTTTCGTAACAACTATCGTAACAACCAACATGGCCAAGGCAGTTGCAGAAGCTTATGGACTTAAGTACATCGAGGTTCTCACAGGCTTTAAGTACATCGGCGAGCAGATCAAGCTCTTCGAGGAGAATGGCCAGAGCAACAATTATGTATTCGGACTTGAGGAATCCTACGGATGTCTTGCAGGAACACACGCAAGAGACAAGGATGCTGTTGTAGCTGTTATGATGCTTTGCGAGCTTGCTGCTTTCTACAAAAAACAGGGCAAGAGCGTTTGGGATGCAATGATCGACATGTATGATAAGTACGGCTATTACAAGGAAGGCCAGTACGCAATCACCATGAAGGGCAAGGAAGGCGCTGAGCAGATTGCTGCTCTTATGGACAAGCTCCGTAACGATCCTCCCAAGAAGTTCGGCCAGTGGACAGTTGAAGAGTTCCGTGATTACAAGACTCACAAGACCATCGACATGGCAACAGGCAAAGAGGGTGACACAGGACTTCCTACATCCAACGTTCTCTATTTTGCGCTGGACAACGATGCATGGTGCTGCGCAAGACCTTCAGGAACAGAGCCCAAGATCAAGTTCTACATGGGCGTTAAGGGCAAGAACCTTGAGGATGCTGCCAAGCTCCAGGACGAACTTACAGAAGCAGTTAAGAGCTTCATCTAACTACTGAGTGGAAAGCAAAATGGTCCCTGGGGACGGAGTCAAGGGGTCATTTTCAGACAAATTATCATAAAGCCGGAATGTTTACAGAAAATGACCCCTTGACTCCGTCCCCAGGGACCATTTCGCTATACAAAAAATACAAGGAAGTAATAACTACATGTCAATTAAAAATGCGGTCTCCAAGACAATTGCATACGCTAAGCGCAATGGTGTCAGGGCCGCATTTTTTGCTGCCATGGAAAGAGTGGGCGACAACCGCCGGGACAATTATAAATTTGTTCCCTTATCGGACGCAGTCATCGCTGAGCAAAAGAAGGAGTACAAGCTCCTGGCAGAGGCCGGAAACCTCGTGCAGTTCAGCATTGTGGTGCCTCTCTACAACACGCCTGAGAAGTACCTTCGCGAGATGATAGAGTCCGTTGTTGCCCAGACCTACGGCAACTGGGAGCTGATACTTGCTGATGCCTCGGGGACACCTCTTGACGTGGCAAAAGAGTTCGCGGCAGAGGATCCGCGTATCCGCTATTATCACCTTGATTCCAACGATGGAATTTCAGAGAACACCAACCGCGGCCTTGAGAAGGCCAAGGGGGATTATGTAGGTCTTTTGGATCATGACGATCTGCTGACTCCGGATGCACTCTACGAGATGGACAGAGTCATCAGAAAGAGCATGAAGACCAACAAGCTTGCCAGATATTCCGCGTGTCCGCTTCGCCTTATCTATTCCGATGAGGACAAGTTCGATGATGCATCGGGCAGGTACTACGAACACCATGAGAAGCCCTCTTTTAACATGGACTATCTCATGTCCAACAATTACATCTGCCACTTCACGGTCATGAGGGCGGATGTCATAAAGAGACTCAAACTCAGAAAAGAGTACGACGGAGCCCAGGACTATGACCTGTTCCTGAGAGCCTGTGCGGAAGCTGCACTCAATATGCCGCAGGCTTCAAGTCAGATTGCGCATATCAGCAAGGTGCTGTATCACTGGAGATGCCACGACGCATCGACGGCTGCCAATCCTGCCAGCAAGAACTATGCGTATGATGCAGGAAGACGCGCTCTGCAGGACCTCGCGGATTCCTACGATATAAAGGCCACAGCGGTCCAGCTTAAGCACGTTGGCTTTTACAGACTGGACTACGACCGGGATTTCTTTTACGAGAGAGAGGACGTGGGCTGCGTTGGCGGCAAGATACTAAATAAAAGAGACAGAATATGCGGCGGTATGTATCGCAAGGACGGAACTCTTGCCTATGCAGGACTTCCGGAAGGGTATTCCGGCGGACTTCAGCACAGAGCGGTGCTTCAGCAGGATGCTTACGCCGTGGACATCAGATGCATTGCGGTTCGGGATGAGCTTGTTCCCATCTATGAAGAGATTACGGGAACCAAGTATTACAACAGCTTTGACGGCTCGAGGAAGTACGTGGTGACCACCTTTGAAGAGACTGAGCAGGCCATCATAGATGCGCTGGAAGGCGGTCTTACAGATAACTTTGCAGGACGCTCCGTGGAAGAGATAGCGTCTTTGAGCATCCGTTTTGCGGAGGAAGTCAGAAAGCGCGGCTACCGTATTATGTGGGATCCGCAGGTAACTAAGAGGATATGAGTATGGGCTTATTGACAGTTATCATACCCAATTACAATGGGAAAAAATATCTCGGCGACTGCCTTAGAAGTCTGGAGAAGCAGACGTTTATAGCCTTTGACACGATCATTGTGGACAACGGCTCCACCGACGGCAGTCAGGATTACATAAAGACAAAGTGGCCAAGTGTAGAGCTCATCGAGCTTGATGAGAACACCGGCTTTGCAAACGCTGTAAACGTGGGCATCAAGGCAGCGGATTCTGAGTATGTCTTTTTGCTCAACAATGACACAATGTGCGACGAGTATGCACTGGAGCGGCTTATCAAAGTCATGGACGGCAAGAAAAAGCTCTTTTCCGCCCAGGCCAAGATGCTCCAAATGAAGGAACCCCACAATATCGACGACTGTGGCGATCTGTACTGCGCCCTTGGATGGGCCTTCACTCCCGGCAAAGATGCGGACAACAAGCACTTCAGCCGCAGGGAATCCATAACCAGCGCCTGTGCTGGAGCTGCTATTTACAGAAAAGAGTATTTTGACAAGGTTGGATACTTTGATGAGGAGCATTTCTGCTACCTCGAGGACGTGGACATCGGCTATAGGGCGCGTCTTAAGGGCTTCGCCAACGTTATGGAACCGACGGCCATCGTTTATCACGTGGGCAGCGCATCCAGCGGCTCAAGGTACAACGCCTTCAAGGTTGAGCTGACAGCAGCCAACAATCTGTTCCTTATTTATAAGAACATGCCTGCTTTTCAGATATTCATCAATTTCCTGCCGATATGTATTGGAATTGCCATCAAGCACGCTTTTTATGTGAGACAAGGTCTGGGGAAAGCTCATATCAAGGGGCTCTTTGGGGGCTTCAAGAAGATTGCGAAATTTGCAAATCACCGTGTGATCTTCGGGAGAAAAGAGCTTGTGAATGCATTCAGGCTTCAGATCGAGCTATGGGTAAATATAGGTCGCAGAATTATGAATGTGTGATATAATATCCTAAAATATCCCTTACTGTGGGAAGGTATGGAAAAGTATTGTGATCAAGGACAATCAGGCACATTTAAATAGGGCGCATGTGATTGTGGACGGGCTTTTGGTGGCCGGTTCATACATGCTTTCCTACTATATAAAATTTGAATCAGTATTCGCAGATAAAAGGCCCGGTGGAAGACTTTCCATGGAGACCTATTTTTCTGCGCTTTATTTTTTGGTTCCCGCGTATATTTTCTTATATTATATGGTCCAGCTCTACACCTCCAGAAGGGCGCTTCGCCTGTGGGAGGAATTTGTAGACATTGTCCAGGCCAACATCATGGGTATCATCGGCTTTACAGTAGTACTGTATTTGCTCAAGCAAGGTGATTTCTCGCGTTGGATGATGGCAATATTCTTTGGACTCAATATTACTCTGACGACAATAGCCCACTGGATAGTGCGCAAGTTTTTGGAGTATATCCGCAAAAAGGGATACAACATCAAGCATATTCTGCTGGTGGGATATTCCAGGGCTGCGGAGGCTTACATCAGCAGAATACTGGAGAATCCTCAATGGGGATATGATGTTGTCGGCGTTCTGGATGATTTTGTTCCGATTGATACCAATTACCACGGTGTAAGAGTTGTTGGCAAGATCGATCAGCTGGGTGAGCTTCTTGAGAAAAACAGTTTCGATGAGATCACAATTACGCTTCCGCTGGATGACTACGATCGTCTTGAGGTGCTGGTAGCTGATTGTGAGAAATCCGGCGTCCATACCAAGTTTATTCCGGATTACACATCTCTTTTCCCGAGCAATCCGTATACTGAGGAAGTTCAGGGACTTCCGGTCATCAATATCAGATATGTTCCTCTCAGCGATACCTTCAACAGGTTTGCCAAGAGAGTTGTGGACATCGTGGGATCTCTTTTCGCGATCATCATCTTCTCACCTATTATGCTGGTTGCGGCTATTGCGGTTAAGGTAACGAGCCCCGGACCTGTCATTTACAAGCAGGAGAGGATAGGCAGAAACGGTGTTCCTTTCATGATGTACAAGTTCAGGACCATGAAGGTTCAGACAGAAGCTGAGGAAAAGAAAGGCTGGACCACCAAGGGTGATCCCAGGATCACCAGAGTCGGCGGTTTCCTCCGCAAGACGAGTATCGATGAGATGCCTCAGTTCTTCAACATCTTCATCGGCCAGATGAGTCTTGTTGGCCCCAGGCCCGAGAGACCTCAGTTCGTCGAGAAGTTCAAGGAGCAGATTCCGCGCTACATGGTCAAGCATCAGGTTCGTCCCGGTCTTACCGGCTGGGCCCAGATCAACGGCTACCGCGGAGACACTTCTATCCGTAAGAGGATCGACTACGATATCTACTATATTGAAAACTGGAGCATGGCCTTCGACTTCAAGATCATGCTCGGCACCATAAGACATGGCTTTATCAACAAAAATGCGTACTGAGGTACGCATTTTTTATTGGGGTTGTAAAAGGGGCTCATTTGTGGCAGAATATATTGGTGCTAATCTACCGTATTGGCATTATCAAGAAATTTTGAATTATTTTGTTGGGACGAGGAGACGTGTTATGTCAAACAGAGACGACGAATATTACGAGAGAGACGGCCACAGGTCATCTCGCAGAAGCGATGACAGATATGACGATCGCTACGATGACAGATATGATGACCGTTACGACGATTACGATGATTATGACGATTACGATGACAGAGCTCCCAGGAAGGGTTCATCATCAAGATCATCCGCAGGATCTTCAAGAGATCCACGCAGAACTTCAGGATCAAGGAAATCTTCCGGAAGTTCATCAAGACCTTCATCATCAAGGAGAGCATCTTCCGGAAACGGCAGCTCCAGGAAAGGCGGCAGCGGAAAGGGCGGAAACGGTAAAAAGAAAGACAACAAGAAGGCAATAATCCTTCTGGTAGCAGAAATGCTTCTTGCTTGCGTTCTTGTATATGTTGCCTACACTCTTTTCTTCAAGGTGGACGTAACCAAGGTTGGTAAGGTTAACCTCAATGAGGAAGCAATCACACAGAGTATCAGTGAGACCGTTGTTAACGATGAGAATATGAAGGGCTACACCAATATCGCACTGTTCGGTGTTGATGCCCGTGACGAGCAGCTCACCAAGAATACAAGATCAGACTCCATCATCATTGCATCAATCAACAATGATACAGGAGAGGTTAAGCTCTGCTCAGTTTACCGTGATACTTACCTTAACCTGAGTAACGATACTTACACCAAGTGTAACGCTGCTTATGCTCAGGGTGGTCCGGAGCAGGCTATCTCAATGCTTAACATGAACCTGGATATGGATATTTCCGATTTCATCACTATCGGATTCAGAGGACTTACAGACGTTGTAGATGCTCTTGGCGGTGTAGAGATTGAAGTTACAGATGCTGAGATTTCTCACCTTAACAACTACCAGGCTACAATGGCTACTGAGTTGAAGCTCCAGTATACACCTGTAACAAGCGCAGGACGCCAGACTCTTAACGGACTTCAGGCAACTGCTTACTGCCGTATCAGATACACAGCCGGCGACGACTTCAAGCGTGCCGAGAGACAGAGAACAGTTCTTATGGCTTGTCTTGAGAAGGCTCAGGGAATGAGCTACTCACAGCTTGAGACAGTTGCTAACAACGCATTCAAAGAGACTTATACATCTCTTGATATTTCAGAGATCCTGGATATGCTCAAGGGCATTACCAAGTACAAGGTTGTTGATAACAACGGATTCCCATACGAGGAGATGCGTACAACCGGAACTATGGGTAAGGCCGGAAGCTGCGTACTTCCTGTAGACCTTCAGAGCAACGTTAAGTGGCTCCACAAGTTCCTGTTCGACGATGAGGCATATGAGCCATCATCAGATGTTCAGAAGTACAGTGAGAAGATCAAGGGCGATGTAAGCAAATACATCGGCGGCTGATCATAAGCTTTACAGAAAGATTAAAGGGGCTGGGTTCTGATGGAGCCCGGCCCTTAATTGTTCTATACATATCTTAAGGGGAAAAGAATGAGTACCGTAGATGTAATTATTCCCACCTACAAACCGGATATAGCTCTTTTACGGCTGATCGATGATCTGGAGAGGCAGTCTGTTCGCCCATCCAAGGTCATTATCATGAATACCGAAGAGAAATACTGGGATGATCTCCTTTCAAAATCAAAGGAAAATCCACAGGAAAAATATGATAACATAGTAGTGGAACATGTGACTAAGGCAGAGTTTGATCACGGCGAGACCAGAAATCGGGGCGTTTCTCATTCCGATGCGGATTTCTTCCTGATGATGACTCAGGATGCATTTCCAAGGGACAAGGTTCTGATATCAAGCCTGTTAAAGGTCTTTGATGACAGCGATGTGGCAGCGGCTTACGCAAGACAGTATCCGAAGAGTGATTGTAACCTTGCAGAGCGCTACTCCCGCAAGTTCAACTATCCTACAGAACCGATGAAGAAGACACAGGCGGATATCCCGCGCCTTGGCATTAAGACCTACTTTTGCTCCAATGTCTGCGCTATGTACAGACGCAGCATGTTTGATGAACTTGGCGGTTTTATCCACAAGGCAATCTTCAACGAGGATATGGTATATGCAGGAACCGCATGTAAGAAGGGCTATGCCATCTGCTATGTTCCCGAGGCGGGAGTTATCCACTCCCACAACTACACCTGCGCTCAGCAGTTCCACAGGAACTTTGACATCGGGGTTTCGCAGACGGAGCACCCTGAGATCTTCGCAGCAGTGAGCTCTGAAACTGAGGGCAAAAAGATGGTTTCGCAGACCATAGGGCATTTCAAACAGATGGGTAAGGCATATCTTATCCCGCACTATATCGTAATGTGCGGATGCAGATGGCTAGGTTACAAGCTTGGCAGAAATTACAGGAAGCTGCCAAAAGCTCTTTTGCCGAAGCTGTCCCTTAATAAGGAATACTGGCTGTGAGGACTTAATGAGGTCCTTCCGAATTTAGTCCGAACGTGTTACACGTAGTGTAACTTCCTTGTGATCAGATTTAAAGAGGTATCTAAATGGAATTAGATCTATCAGGATATGACATCAAAATATCAGATGACATGAATACATGGGAGGAAGTCAACCTCCTCTACAACGCTGCACTCAAGCAGATACAGACCAAGATTGAGATCCTCAACGATGAGTTTCAGGAGGTCCACAGATACAACCCCATCGAGCATGTCAAATACAGAGTAAAAGGGCCTGAGAGCATTGTCAAAAAGCTCAAGAGAAACGGCTATGAGTCCACTATCGAGAACATGGTGCGCTACGTCAATGATATAGCCGGAATCCGTATCATATGCTCTTTTACATCAGATATATACAGAATCGCCGAGATGATCAGCGGACAGAAGGATATTCAGGTCCTGACCATCAAGGATTACATTATGAATCCCAAGCCGAGCGGATACAGGAGCTATCATATGATAGTTTCTCTTCCTGTGTATCTCTCCGACAAGATCGTCAATGTTAAGGTGGAGATTCAGATCAGGACTGTTGCCATGGATTTCTGGGCATCGCTTGAGCACAAGATTCAGTACAAATTCGAGGGAAAAGCGCCGGCTCATATCAATTCCGAGCTTCACGAGTGCGCCACCATGGTGGCTAACCTTGACGCAAGAATGCTCTCTCTGAATGAGGAGATCCTTGCAATAGAGAAGTAATGCACATTTTGGGGCGTAAAAACCCCCATTAATGAGGAGTGGGTAGACACATCGCTGCGCCTACCCTATTATGAAAAAATCTATCTTTCGTTTTTACAAGATGTCTTGCTCTTGACTGTAGTATAAATATACAAGACAATTATGAACAAATTATGAACTAGCCATGAACAAATGGTAAAAGTAGCTAATAAAATTCAGTCAATCATTATTTTCTTGTATATATTGCATAATAAATGTTAAGCTTATGTGGATAAAACATCAGTGGATCTAACATCAAAGGAGTAAGCGGAAATGTTGGGAGGAAAAATCGTGGATAACTTTATGGACAAGCTTGCAGAGAAGATCGGTGCACAGGAGATCATAAAAGCCAATGCACAGGCTGAGGCTATGGAAGCCGAGCGCACCAAGCAGGAGGCAGAGCAGTTCAAACTCCAGCTCGAAGAACTCCGTCAGAATGAGAAGGAGCACAGAGCAGCCATAGAGGATGCAAGAGCTTCTATTCAGGAAACCGGCAAAACAGTAGCTGCTCTTACAGACAGACTCGAGCAGAGTGAGACCCAGGTGCACGATGTAGGTGTACAGGTATATAGAAACGTCCAGGCCGTAGTTGAAAAGAGCCAGGACAAGAACTTAGAGGAGTTCAAGGATGTTAAGCACAAGGTAGAGGCTGTTCAGGTTGCCGTGGAAGGCAAGAACAACGCAGTCCTTCCTCTTGTGATAATCACACTTTTAGTGGCAGGCACAGACCTGGTTATCAATATTCTTAGAATTTTAGGTGTTTTATAAATGAGTTTCAGCAATACAGTTTTTCGCCGAAAGATCAAGGTATGGTTCTTACAATCAGCTCTTGTGATAATCATATGTTGGATTCTGTTTATGCCCAGCTTTGTAGGGTTCGAAAAGGGCGGCGATAACATTTTTACCGTAAAACTAAATGATGTAGTGGTAGGAATAGCAGGCTCTGAGGAGGATGCGTACGAGGCATACAGAGACGCCAGGAGAAGCGTTTCCGCAACCGATGACGAGCTGATTCTTGCCAAAGCCGACCTGTCCATAGAAGGCAGCAACGTTCTCTTTGGAACCGTGGATAATGTATCTTCCATGTCAAAAGAGATGGAGGCTGTACTTAAGGCTAATATCAGAAGCACACTCAACAGATCTTATTCCATCAAGATCAACGAGTTCGCAGTAAACCTCGCAAGCATAGATGACGTAATGAAGCTGCTTTCTACAGCTCTTTCAAACTATGACACCGAGGGCCTTTATGATGTGAACCTCGTGCTTGATACAGACCGTGAGGTTAATGTCCTTACACCTCAGGTTTTAAGCAAGGAAGAGGTTAAAAAGGAAGAAGAGATCGCAGAGAACAGTATGCCCCAGGCGGGATTTCAGGCGTGGCTGACACAGGTTGTCAATGAAGCCAAGCCCCTTGCCTACGACAAGGACTTCTCGGACTATGACCTTGGCCTTATGAGCATGGACTTTGCTGATAAGGTTGAGATCGTGGAGAGTTACCTTCCCGACAGCGAGATAACCGACCTGGCAACAGCCATCGACGATGTGACCAAGGACAAGGAAACAAACCAGATCTACGAGGTTCAGTCCGGAGATACTCTCGGATCCATCGCCATGAAGTTCGGCCTTACTGTTGATGATCTTGTTAATATGAATGAACAGCTGGAGAGCGAGCGTACCATGATAAGGGTACAGGATAACCTGATCGTTACTGTTCCCGAGCCTGAGCTCTCGGTTAACTATACATTACAGGAATACTATGAGGAGGATTACGAGGCGGAGATCCAGTACGTTGACAACGACAGCTGGTACACAACTCAGACCAAGGTCCTTCAGGAGCCGTCGGCCGGTCACAGAAAGGTTGTCGCTCTGGTTTCATATATGGATAACAGCGAAGTGGGACGTGAGATCGAGAAGGAAGAGATCACCTACAAGGCTGTTCCCAAGATTGTCGAGAGAGGAACCATTGTTCCACCTACATATATCAAGCCTATTTCCGGCGGAAGACTTACATCCGGATTTGGCAAAAGAAATCGTCCCACCAAGGGAGCCAGCTCCTACCACAAGGGTGTTGACTGGGCTACTCCTGTCGGTACTTCTGTTGTTGCTTCATCTTCCGGTGTTGTTACGAGAGCCGGTTGGGGAAGCGGATACGGATACTGCGTATATATCAGGCATCCGGACGGCAGGGAGACCAGGTACGGACATCTGTCCAAGGTACTGGTTTCAGTCGGACAGTCGGTTTCTCAGGGACAGAGAATTGCTCTCTCAGGAAATACGGGTGTATCTACGGGACCTCACCTTCATTTCGAGATTTTGGTTGGCGGAAGTCAGGTGAACCCGCTGAATTACTTGAACTAAACTATCGGTTTTACAAATACACATTATTGTGGTATAACTAATATTTGTTCAAGAAGAAAAAGAGAGATACCTATGGAAAAATACGTGATAAAGGGCGGAAATCCCCTGGTTGGCGAGGTCGAGATCGGCGGTGCCAAAAACGCTGCGCTGGCAATCCTGGCTGCTGCAACCATGACGGATGAGACTGTCTATATAGATAATATGCCGGATGCTTCCGATACCAATGCAATGCTGCAGGCTATCGAGAGCATAGGTGCTTTTGTTGAGCGTACCGGCAGACATTCGGTCAAGATCAATGCTTCACAGATCAAGGGCCACACAGTTGAAAATGATTATATCAAGAAGATCAGAGCAGGTTATTATCTGCTTGGTGCTCTTCTTGGCAAATACAAGGATGCCGGAGTTGCACTTCCCGGTGGCTGTCATATCGGACTTCGTCCTATTGACCAGCATATCAAGGGATTTAAGGCTCTTGGCGCCCAGGTAGACATTCAGGGTATTATTTATGCCAAGGCTGATAAGCTTGTCGGAAGCCACATCTACCTTGATGTTGTCAGTGTAGGTGCTACCATCAATATCATGATGGCTGCAGTTATGGCTGAGGGCAAGACCATCATTGAGAATGCTGCCAAGGAGCCTCATGTCGTAGATATTGCCAACTTCCTCAACAGTATGGGAGCCAATATCAAGGGTGCAGGTACAGATGTCATCCGTATCAGAGGAGTTGAGAAGCTCCACGGAACAGAATACACCATTATTCCCGATCAGATAGAAGCCGGAACATTCATGGTGGCTGCAGCAGCAACCAAGGGTGATGTGACCATCAAGAATGTAATTCCCAAGCACCTTGAGTCCATCACTGCCAAGCTTGTAGAGATGGGATGCCAGATCCACGAGTCTGACGATGAGATCAGAGTTGTGGCTACAAGAAGACTTAAGAACACACACGTCAAGACACTGCCATATCCGGGATATCCCACAGATATGCAGCCACAGATTACAGTGGCTCTGGGCCTTGCAAGTGGTATCAGTATAGTTACAGAGAGTATTTTTGAGAGCCGTTTCAAGTACGTTGATGAGCTCACCAGAATGGGAGCCAGCATCAAGGTTGAAGGCAGCACAGCTATTATCGAGGGTGTTGAGAGATACACCGGAGCGACAGTTTCAGCTCCTGACCTTCGTGCAGGTGCAGCACTTGTAATCGCAGCCCTTACTGCTGAAGGCTACTCAACAATTGAGGATATCAAGTATATCGAGAGAGGATATGAGGACTTTGAGATCAAGCTCCGCGGACTCGGCGCTCAGATCGAGAAGGTTGAAGAGGACAAGGATATCCAGAAATTTAAACTTAAGAACGCATAATAATAGCCTGACATGCTTAGCATGCCAGGCATTTTTTATATGATCTCCTGAATATAGACGCCGGGGCATTTCGACAGATCAATGTAATCGTTGCCCACCTTGATTGTCGGCCTGGAGAGATTTGCACTGTTAACAAATATGATCTCGCCGACTTCACCTGTATTAAGGCGCACGGTGTTGAGAAGATATGTGTTGACGATGTTGTGAAGGAAGGAAAGGATCATCTCAGGATCATATTTCTGGAAGCCTTCATCTTCAAACATTGAAATTGCAATGAACGGACAGATCGGACCGCGGTAGTATCTGGCACTGGTCATGGCATCGTAGACATCTGCGATGGCTACAGCCTTGGCAAATTTATCGATCTGCGGACCGCGAAGTCTGAGCGGATATCCTGTTCCGTCGCATCTTTCGTGGTGCATCAGCGCAGCGTTCTTGACATGGGCACTGATGCTCAGGTTCTTCATGGCTTCATACCCCTTCTGTGGGTGAGTCTTGACCAGTGAGAATTCGTCATCTGTCAGCGCTCCGGGCTTGGTGATGATGGAATCCGGAATAAGGAGTTTGCCGATATCATGGAAAAGACCTGCCTGAGTAGCAATCTCTACTTCTGATTCATCCCACTTGAGCCACTGGGCGATAATATTCGTAATGAGTGCCACGTTGATACAGTGTGTATATGTAGCATCGTCGTATAACCTTAAGTTGTGGAGCATATCAAAGATGTTGGAGGTGGTCCTGCCCTGACTGATGAGAGAATAGATCGGAGTCATCATCTCATCCAGATCAAGGTCTTCGTTGCCTTTCAGGATATCACCGATGGTGTGCTCAAACTTGGAGGCGCACTCCTCGAAATCGTGTTTGAATTCCTTGAAGGCTTCGGACTGCCTTAAACGCTCAGAATAAGTAAGCCCTGTCTCAGAAGCTCTTGGTGGAACTGTCTCTTCTGCAGGGGCATCCTCAATAAGTACGTCGATTATAGAATAGAATGCAAGTCTGGCAATGTCTTTTTCGTTGAGAACGGTTCCCTTATCCATGAGCTTGGTGTGGGAATCGTATGTAAACACATCATTGGCCAGAATCATTCCGGGTAAGAGTTTTTTAGTAAGTACTCTCTTCATGGTCCCTCATAAATTTACGTCAAATCGTACATGTATGTTATAATTATAAATCCTTGACAGTACCATGTGCAAGTTATACTATTAGCTGGTAAATAATAATTCTTCGGGGCAGGGTGAAATTCCCAACCGGCGGTATAGTCCGCGAACTGCTTGAGTAATCATGCAGCCGATTTGGTTAGATTCCAAAACCGACAGTAAAGTCTGGATGAGAGAAGAAGTGCAGAACATGAGCCGAGGTTCTTTCGAGGCCATGTGAGCCTGTCATTTTCACTTAACGATGCTTTCACGAGTTTAGTGTAGAATGATGGCAGTCCAACAATTTTCCCACTTTATCTCTCCTTCAAATCAAATAATTCAAAACCCGATGAGAAAGAAGGAGAAAAATGAACAACTTAAAGGAAACAATCACAAACATTGCAGGAGCACCCGGGCGTTTTGCCGCACTTTTGCTGCTTATCGTGGTAGCATTTGTCATCGCATATTTCGCCGAGAGGCTCGCACGTAAGCAGGAGCTTCAGTCAAACGGAACAGTAGAGGCTATGTTCAGCACCAGAAAGATCGCCATCATCGGTGTCTTTTCCGCTATCTCTTTTGTCCTCATGCTGCTTGAGTTCCCGCTTCCAATCGCACCATCATTCTACAAATTCGATTTCAGCGATATTCCCGCTCTGATCGGTGGATTCGCTGCAGGCCCTATGGTTGCGGTTATGATCGAGTTCATCAAGGTCACACTTAATGTTCTCATCCAGGGACCTACACCGGGATTTGTAGGCGAGATCGCAAACTTCTGCGTTGGAGCAGCTTTTGTTATCCCTGCAACAGTAATCTACAGATTCAAGAAGACCAGAAAGGTAGCTCTTATCAGCTGCATCACAGGTACTCTTTGCATCGCACTTGTAGGATCCACACTCAATGCTTTCTTCCTGCTTCCTGCATATGCCATCGCATACGGCGTTGATGTCAGCTACTTCGTTCAGGCCGGAACAGTTATCAATTCAGCAGTAACAGACGTATTCACATTCTGTGCAATCTGTGTTGCACCGTTCAACCTCTTAAAGGGAACAGTTGACAGCGTGCTTACATTCCTTGTTTACAAGCAGCTCAGCCCTATCCTTAAGACAACTCCTATGGCTGTTCGCAAGAGAATAGCCAAGGCAGAAGAGGCATAATACATTACAACTACATAACGCATACCACCAGGCGTGGCGGAATCTACCCGCGGCGCCCTTTTTGTGGTATCATAAAGTTGGTTTAGTTTGTGCATACGGGGGTAATTATGGAAATCGTAACCAGACATGAAACAAATAGCCCGGAAGAGACTTTTGAGATTGGCAGGAGGATCGGAGAGAGCGCAACGCCCGGAATGGTCTACACATTGATCGGAGACCTCGGCGTTGGCAAGACCGTGCTGACACAAGGCGTGGCTGCGGGACTCGGGATCATGGGACCTGTAAGTTCTCCCACTTTTACGATCCTTCAGGTCTATGACGAGGGCAGGATCCCGTTCTATCACTTCGATGTGTACAGGATCGGCGATGTCAGCGAGATGGACGAGATCGGCTATGAGGACTACTTCTACGGCGATGGAGTCTGCTTTATTGAGTGGGCTAACCTCATTGAGGAGCTGCTTCCCGAGCATTACACAGAGATTGTGATTGAAAAGAACCTTGAAAAGGGCTTTGATTACAGGCTCATCACCATGACCAGGCACTAAACCATAATAATTACAGGAATGCGTAAATATGAAGATATTAGCAATAGACACATCGGGACTGGTTGCTACCGTTGCCATCTCTGACGGCGACATTTTAAAAGCACAGTTTTCGATCCAACACAAAACAACACATTCAGAGATTCTGATGCCCATGTTGGACGACATGGCGAGGAAGATAGGACTTGATCTTTCCACCATCGATGCCATCGCAGTGGCCAAAGGACCCGGCTCTTTTACCGGACTCAGGATAGGCTCTGCAACGGCCAAGGGACTTGCACTGGCACTTGATAAGCCCATCATCCCGGTTCCCACTGTGGATGCATTGGCTTACAATCTCTACGGCAATGAGAAGATAATCTGCCCGATGATGGACGCCAGAAGGAATCAGGTCTACACCGGTATCTATACCTTCGTGCCCAGTCCTACCGAGGAAAAGAGCTTTGAGCAGGGCTTCGACATGCGCGTGATCAGAAAACAGTACGCTGCTTCCATTGACGATATCATCACTGAGCTCAACAGCATCGGCAAGAGCGTGGTGCTCCTTGGTGACGGAATCCCTGTCTACCATGACAAGCTCGAGCAGGGCCTTAAAGTGCCTTTCACAGTTGCGCCGCTCCACATGAACAGACAGAGCGCAGCTTCACTTGCTGCCCTTGCTGTTAAATATGCTGCAGATGGTATTACGGTTTCCGCTGATGAATTTGCTCCGGATTACCTTCGCCTCTCCCAGGCAGAGCGTGAATCTCTGGAAAAAGACAAATCGGATTCCGGAAATCTTTCTGAGAAAAAAGCAGCACTTCGCAACACTCCCGGCAAAGTCCGCATAAGGCAGATGACAGCCGAGGATGTTGAGGATGCCTGGAAGCTTGAACAGATAAATCTTGGCAAGGAGGCCTGGACACAGAAACAGCTCCTTGACGCCATGACTAGAGATGATACAGTTTACCTGGTGGCTGAGATGGCCGGCAGGATTGTTGGACTGTGCGGCGTTCGGAATATCTCCGGCGAGGGCGAAGTCACCAACGTCTCCGTATCGGGCGATGTCCGCAGGGAAGGCTGCGGCTACAAGATGGTCAAGCAGCTCCTTGAGAGAGGCCGCGGCATCGGCATCAAGGACTACACTCTGGAAGTAAGGGCCCAGAACGCCCCTGCCATAAGGCTTTATGAGAAGCTTGGATTTAAGAGCGAAGGCGTGCGCCCGGGATTCTATGACGAGCCCAAGGACGACGCAGTGATTTATTGGAAGAGAGAAGAGAATTAAATGATAGATGTTTGCTTACTTGGAACCGGCGGAATGATGCCGCTTCCAAACAGACTTCTCACAGCACTTCTTGTGAGATATAACGGCAAGTGCATCCTCATCGACTGTGGTGAGGGAACACAGATTGCCATGAAGAAAAAGGGCCTCAGCGCCAAACCCATCGATGTTATGTGCTTTACGCACTACCATGCGGACCACATCTCGGGACTTCCCGGAATGCTGCTGACCATGGGCAATGCGGAGCGCACAGAGCCTCTTTTGATGGTTGGGCCCAAGGGCCTTGAGAAGGTGGTAAACAGCCTCCGCGTCATAGCACCGGAGCTGCCTTTTGAGATCAGGTTCAAAGAGATTACCGGAGACGAGATGTCTTTTGACCTGGAAGGAATGCCTGAATTTACGATTACAGCCTTCAAGGTTAATCATAATATTACATGCTACGGATACACCATGAACCTGCGACGCCAGGGCAAGTTCAATGTTGAGGCAGCTCAGGAGAAGGGAATTCCCAGAGATTTCTGGAACAGCCTCCAAAAGGGTGAGACCATTGTGACAGATGACGGTATCACCTACACGCCCGACATGGTTCTGGGGGAGGAACGCAAGGGCATTAAACTCACCTACAGCACGGATTCAAGGCCGACGGACAGCATCGTCAGAAATGCAGCGGATTCAGATCTATTCATCTGCGAGGGCATGTACGGCGAGGCAGACAAACTCCAAAAGGCCAAGGAATACAAGCACATGACCTTCTACGAGGCAGCCAGAATGGCAAGTGACGCCAAGGTAAAGGAGATGTGGCTTACCCACTACAGCCCGTCACTGGTAAACCCCATGGAGTTCATGCAGGATACCAAGAAGATTTTTCCAAACACTATTGCAGCCAAGGACGGCCGAAGCTGCACCCTTAGATTCACTGAATAAACTTAAAGGCCGGCAGACCTGTGCCGGCGGAAAGAGGAAACATGGAAAAAGGCAGTGTTGGATCAGCGATAATTAAATCGGTTGTACTTATTGTTCTCGGAGCGATGGTGATTCTGGGAGTTTATCTTATGCTCACAAGAACCAAGAGACAGCCGGCCAAGGATGAGGACTATACGATCACAGTCGTTGATGAGATCACGACCACCAATCTTGAGAAAACCTATCCCGCCAGCGCCAGAAAAGTCGTTGAGCTCTACGCCAAGATCATGCAGACTCTGTACAGGGAAACCTACGACGAGGATCAGAGAGACGCAATGATAGCGGTTCTTCAGGGTCTTATGGACGAGGAACTTTTGGCCAACAACGTGAATTTCGCGGGGGCCATACAGGTAGAGGTCAACAGCAGAAAGGCCCAGCAGTACTCAATTCCGGCCTATGTTGTTCAGGCAAAAGAGCCTGAGGAGGTCTCTGTGGACGGCCGCAAGATGTGCAGTGTTGACTGCCTCTTTAACGTCAGGAACGCAACAAACCCGACGGTTACACATTATTATACGTTTATCCTGAGGAGGGACCAGGAGACTGGCAACTGGAAGATCCTGGGATGGACGCCCAAGGAAGAAGAATAGAAATGATAGAATACCACGCAGATGACTATGGGATGTTCAGAACCCAGAGTCAGCATATAATTGACTGTTACCACAACGGAGCGCTGAATGGCATCAGCATCATGCCAAACAGCCCGTATCTTGCTGAGTGCATGGATGCGATAAAAGACATCAGGAAGAAGCTCTTTGTGACAGTACATATAAATTTCGTGGAGGGACAGCCTCTTACCGGGGTCAAAGCCTCCAGACTTACCGACAGCGACGGCAATTTCAATGTCGGATTTGCAAAGCTTTTGTTAATAGGCTGGGTGCCGGTACTTCGCAGAATTTATTATCGCCAGATAAGGCGCGAAGTGGAAGCTCAGATCCTGGCCTGCAGACAGTACATGAATGATGATAAGTTCAGACTGGACGGCCATGTACATTATCACATGCTTCCGCTGATCTTTGACGCGATGATGGATGTAGTCAGGGAGAATAACCTGGAGGTTTCATATATCAGATTCCCCAGAGAGGACCTTAACGTTTATCGCAAGGTTTCAGGCAAGATCAAGGGAATAAAGCCTATCAACGTTGTGAAGGTTCTGGTTCTGAATACCCTTGCCGCTCGCAACGAGCGTAAGTATAACGAGACATTAAGACGCCTTGGCGTTGAGAAGAAGTTTTTCATGGGTGTCATGCTCTCGGGTCACATGTTTTATGACAATGTAAAAGAGTGCATCCCTGCGGCAGCAGATGTTCTGGCAGACAAGGGACTTTCAAACATGGAGATTTTATTCCATCCGGGAGATGTTACTGACATCACAGAAGTTTCTCAGATCACCAGCAAGGACGATCTTGATTTTCTAAACGTAAACAGCGCCAACAGACAAAAAGAGGCTGAAGCCCTCGTTAAATTAGGCGGCGGATTAAAGAGATAAATTATGAAGATAGACAAGAATGTAGAAAACGACGGCGTGATCTTCATGTCGATAAAAGAGAATGATGAAAAGGCAGCAGAGACCGGACGTGACGGGGATGTGACAATCCTAGCCATTGAGAGCTCCTGCGACGAGACGGCTGCGGCGGTAGTGAGAAACGGCAGGGAGGTTCTCTCCAACATCATTTCATCCCAGATCGCGCTCCATACTGTTTATGGCGGAGTTGTTCCCGAGATCGCTTCCAGGAAGCATGTTGAGAAGATCAACGGATGCATCAGAGCTGCACTTGATGAGGCGGGTCTTACTCTGGACGACATGGATGCCATTGCTGTAACCTACGGGCCCGGACTTGTAGGTGCACTTTTGGTGGGAGTTTCTGCGGCCAAAGCAATCTCTTTTGCCAAAAACAAGCCACTTATCGGCGTCCATCACATAGAGGGCCACATAAGTGCCAATTTCATTGAGAATAAAGAGCTTGAGCCTCCGTTTGTGTGCCTCGTGGTATCAGGGGGACACTCTCACCTTGTGGTAGTCAAGGATTACGGCGAGTACGATATCATAGGCCAGACCAGAGATGATGCGGCAGGAGAAGCCTTTGACAAGGTTGCCAGAGCCATTGGGCTTGGTTATCCGGGAGGCCCCAAGATCGACAAAGCAGCCAGAGAGGGCAATCCCGATGCATTCACATTCCCTCAGGCCAAGATAGAAGGCGCGGAGTACGATTTCTCTTTTTCCGGACTCAAGTCTGCAGTTCTCAATCTCATCAATCAGGCCAAAATGCAGGGGCAGGAGCTCAGTCAGGCGGACGTTGCAGCATCCTTCCAGAAGGCTGTTGTAGAGGTTCTTGCGGGACATGCAATCCGTGCCTGCAAGGAGTACGGCATGAACAAGCTCGCCATCGCCGGAGGAGTTGCATCCAACACCGCACTTCGTGAGCTTTTGGAAAAAGAGTGCGCGGCTAATAATATCGAATTTTACAGGCCAAGTCCTGTTTTATGTACCGACAATGCAGCAATGATAGGCGCTGCGGCTTATTTTGAATACAGAAAAGGTGTCAGGTTCGGACTGGACATGAACGCAGTTCCCAACCTGCCGCTTGGCGACCGTGAGAGACGCTTCCACGGCAGAGCCTCTCGCCTTGATAAGCTGGAGCAAGACTTTGGAGGACGAAGATGAAAACAGTTGCGATAGTTCTGGCAGCAGGCTCCGGCAGCAGGATGCAGTCGGATGTTAAGAAGCAGTACATGGAGATCGGTGGCAAGCCTCTTATTTACTACTCTCTTAAAGCTTTTGAGGAGAGCATCATCGACGACATCGTACTGGTTGTTTCAAGGGGCGATGTTCCATATGTGACAAAAGAGATTGTTGAGAAATATAAGTTTGACAAGGTTACGGCGGTTGTTGAGGGCGGACTTGCCAGATATCACAGCGTAAGGCTCGGACTTCAGGCAGCAGCTGCAGATTGTGATTATGCGTTCATTCACGACGGCGCGAGACCCTTCATAAACAGGGACATTATTTTGAGAGCACTTCAGGCAGTCAAGGAATATAAAGCCTGTGTGGTAGGTATGCCCGCCAAGGATACCATCAAGATTGCAGATGAAAAGGGCTTTGCAGCATCGACGCCTGACAGGAATCTGATGTGGACTGTGCAGACTCCGCAGTGTTTTGCATACAAGATGATACTGGAACTCTATCAGAGACTTGACCGTGAAGAGGGTGACCTTATGGCCAAGGGTATCAATATTACTGACGATGCCATGGTTGTAGAGTATTATACCGACACGAAGGTTAAGCTCGTAGAGGGCTCCTACGACAATATTAAGATAACGACTCCTGAGGATATCGCTGTTGCAGAGGCAATCCTGGGAAGGAAATAAGGAATTATCAATGTCAGATAGTAAGATAAAGGTTCTGATGGTGGGCCCCGACAGAGGCGTTCACGGCGGAATCTCAGCTATTGTCAACAACTACTATGAGGCCGGCCTGGATAAAAGGGTCGACCTCAAATATATAGGAACCATGAAAGAGGGAAGCAGGGGCAAAAAGCTTTTGGTGGCTGCCACTGCTTACTTTAAGTTTTTATGCTCTCTCGGATGGTGTGACGTTGTGCATGTCAATGCATCTTCCGACAGCAGTATTATGAGGAAGTCTTTTTTTATAAGAGCAGCTTATCGTCATAACAAGAAGATCGTGCTTCATCAGCACGGCGGAGATTTTGTCAATTACTTTGAGAATCAGATAAGTGAAAAGAGAAGACAGTACCTGCGCAGAATACTTGATATGCCTGATGCTATGCTGGTGCTGACGCCGTTCTGGAAGGAGTTCTTCTCCGGGCTTACAGATGAAGGTAAGATCCGTGTTTTCCCTAACTGTGTTGCTGTTAATAGTGAAGACGGCTTTGCGGATACACTCGTTGATGGCAGAGATATGAACAAACTGCTTTTTCTGGGACGTATCTGTAAGGATAAGGGTATGGACGAGCTTTTGAACGCAGTTGAAGAGGTCGGCAGACTCAACAGGAATGTAAGGCTTTGTATAGGTGGAATTTACGAGGACGAGAGTTACAGAAAGAAGATAGAAGGTAACGAGTTCGTTGAGTTTTTAGGATGGATATCGGGAAAAGACAAGGCGAAATACCTCAGCGAATGTGGTATCTTCGTACTTCCGTCATATTATGAAGGCTTTCCTGTTTCAGTTCTGGAGGCCATGGCGGGCGGTTGTGTTGTTGTTGCAAGTCGTGTCGGCGGTATTCCTGATGTAGTGACTGACGGAGAAAACGGTGTACTTATTGAGCCAAAAAGCTCTGAAATGCTGAAAAATGCTATTCTGAGGGTTATGGAAGACAATGATTTTGCCGATAAACTCAGAGTGAATGCTTATAAAAAAGTAAAAGAAAATTACTCAAGCAGTGCCAGCGTGGAAAGACTAGTAAATATCTACAATTCTCTTGTTTGATATTTGTTATTTTGTTACAAAGCATGTTTTTTATTTGATAAATTATAAAATAAAAGAAAAAATTTGAAAAATGTTGTTGACATCTACCCCCTGCTTTGTTAATATAAATCTTGCGCTGCGCGAGATGCCACAGCAACTCAAACAGAGCGTTATCTTATCTGAGACATAGTGGTAAGTTAACTCGGAGCGATATCGAAGCGGTCATAACGAGGCGGTCTTGAAAACCGTTTGGCGGCAACGCCACAAGGGTTCGAATCCCTTTCGCTCCGCTTAATTATGAACACGCTGCTACAACAATATAAGTTATTGTGTATCAACTATTTTGCAGAAGTACTCAAGTGGTTGAAGAGACACCCCTGGAAAGGGTGCAGGTCGTTAATAGCGGCGCGAGGGTTCAAATCCCTCCTTCTGCGTTGCCTTACGCAATCAGTAAGGGTCATAATTATAGCACCTTGACAAATAAACAGTAATGCAACCCTGAAAAATTCTAAGAGAATTATTCAGAAGAAACAAACCAAAAGTAATAACGGACAGAACGAAAAGCTAACGTTTTAGTTCTGGCTGGAATTGAACTAACTTATTTAAACGTGAGAGTTCGATCCTGGCTCAGGATGAACGCTGGCGGCGTGCCTAACACATGCAAGTCGAACGGAG
>NZ_ATVT01000015.1 GCF_000420865.1 Butyrivibrio sp. XPD2006 | reverse complement strand
AAAGGTGATGTGCATCCAACAAGAAATCTACGCACATCTTATAATGTATAACTTTGCTGAAATGATTACCTCGCACGTAGTCATTGATAAAAAGCAAAGGAAACATACATATAAAGCGAATTTTTCGGTTGCAGTGCATATGTGTAGATTGTTCTATCGAGGAAAGGCATCATCACCTGATTTGGAAACCATTATATCAAAAAATCTAGTTCCTATAAGGCCAGATAGACATCGGGAAAGAAAACTAACTGGCAAGATATATCATAGTTTCCTATACAGAGTAGCATAAAAACAATAAGCTGCATAATTTTATTTTGGCGGAAAAAATCCGTCTATTTGCTATGCCCTAAAAAGAAGAAACTGAGGATGAAGAGTAAAATACTTCATCCTCAGTCTGTTGCCATTTTTGTATTGTCATACTAACTTAATGACATTGTGCATGGAGCACGCCCTTTTTCGTATGTGTCTGATTTTATGTTTTATTGAGAGATCATCAATTTAATCAAATTTGTTTATCAAGCCTTTGTTTTTCTTGTGAAAAGAACTGTTATAACAGCTGCTCCTGCGATGATGATAAAGATTATTCTTGCCATGCTGTTATTTGTATCTTCTGTTGATCCTCTTCTTGCTCCTAAAACTGCTGCTGCGGGAGCTTCTTCTCTTGTTGCACCAAGTACCTGTGCTTCAGGTGCTGGAACTTCTGCAAGTGCTACAGGTGCTTCAGCTATTACTACAGGTGCAGGAGCTACATAAGGAACCTCTGCTGCGGAAGCTGCAGGAGTTTCAGGTGCTGGTGCAGGTGCAGGCTGAGGTGCTAAAGGAATAACCGGCTCTTCTACTACTACAGGCTCTTCTACTACAGGCTCTTCGATAACAGGTTCTGCAAGGAGATCCATGTGTGCCAGGTATGAAAGATAGTTCATTTTTGTAGGTGTTGCAAGTTTTTCCTTAATGTCAGGTGTATACTGTACGAGGTTCAGTTCAGGCTTTACAGGGACATTATAGACTTTTAATCTATTAAGCTGTTGCCACTGATATTCATAAATGATATCAAAATCAGTGATATCATTGACGTGATTCTTACCATCCTTGTAAGTTATTGTGTGTGAGTTACCACAATTCCAACCTCCCGATTTATTAATTGCATTATCCATAGCTTCTGAATATGTTTGAGTCCAATATCCCACTGCATGAGCATCATCTGACTTCATGTAAAACTGGCAAAATCCGGGGGAAGTCGTCTGAAGATTAGCACCTGCGGAGTATGCTGTGATAGTATCATATTCATCCATAGTTAATTCTTCTACAAAGTCACCAAGTCCTACGAATCTGTGAATGATCCTTATTGCAACATCCCTGCCGGACTTTTCTGCTGATTCTACTACTTCGTAGGTATTACCTATTACAAATTCATTACTGTCTTTTGCATTCTCTTCTGCTGCTTTATTTGCAGAACTGTTATTATTTGAAGCATAGGCATTATATGCTTCTATGTCAGCGAAATATGCTTTGTATTTTTCAACTACTCTATCAGCCACATCCTTATCAGCTTCATACTGAGCGTAATCTTCATCGTATTTTGCCTTGATCTGCTCGTTCTGCTGTTCAGCATCAGCAACCTTCTGTTGCTCTTCCTGATTGTGTCTTTCTATTTCCTGGTTCTGTCTCTCTGCATTTGCTACGTCTGCATCATACTTGCTATCAACCGCCTGATTGTACGCATCAACCTGACTGTTATAGTTGTCAACGTCTGTGTTGTACTGGTTGATCTTATCGTTATTTACTTCGCCTTCAATCTGAGGCTTTGTAGGCTCTACAGGGGCAGGAACAACAACTTCTTCATTCTCTTCAGCTGCTGCAGCTTCTCTGGTAACTGCAACTTCTTCTGTCTCTTCAGCTGCTTCTTCAGTTACTTCCTCAGTTTCCTCTGTATCTTCTGTCTCTTCTGTTTCTTCTGTTACTGCAGCTCCTCTGGTAACTGCAATTTCTTCTGTCTGTTCAGTTTCTTCTGTCTGTTCAGTTTCTTCTGTCTCTTCAGTTTCTTCGTCTGATCCTGCATCATCATTATTTTCTGAATTAGCATTGTCAAACTCTTCTGTTCCGTTTTCATTCTCAGCTGCGAAAGTGATCTGCTTTGCTCCAGCTGCAGAAGTGAATATTATGATGATCGATAATAATGCCATCAGGAATCTTTTGATTATAAGGTTAACGTTCTTTCTCTTCATATTGACCTCTCTTTCCGAATCCATTCGTTTCAAACACATGTCAAACACCGTTTTGTTTTGTTGTTAAACACATGTTACTAAGAGGCCCATCATAAACATAATCATAATTGACCAAAATTTTGTCATTTAATAGCCAGTTTGTTATTCTTTAGAATTACCTTATATTTATACATAATTAGCTTATTTTTACATGATTTTCTAAAGAGAATGTTTATAAAAAGGGGGTTAAGAAATCGAGCATATCGTACGATATATGGAGCTTTTCTAATTTAGAGATTTATGGAATCATAGGTAAACACAAGGTCCTGCTCTATCACAAAGTCGTCATCGCACACAGAATCAGAGAAATCACAACGCCCCAGGAGCTGAGTTGTACACATGGCTGCTGTCGCAGCGCCTTCCGGAATAATCTCCGGCACTTCATTTCCTCTAGTCAGGAGGCTTCCGAGGCCGAGTATCACAACGAGTGCCACAAAAACAACTATGAATGTATATGCAAAAATCATCATTCTTCTTCCTCCACCGGCTTATCAAACCGGATTACATCTTCTCCGTATCTTTCTGACAGCATCTGTCTTATCCTTACTCCCGCAAGGCCAAGTCTCTCTTTTACCGCAGGAACCCTCAGTTGCGCATCATAAGCAGCGTAGCTCACCACAGTCTCATAGTTGGTTATGGCAAAAGAGATTATAAATGCCAGAATTGCTGCCACAAGGCCGTACTTAGCCTTGGCCAAAAAATAGTTTTTCCTGACAACCTTCGGATACTTCCTCAGCGCAGCCACAATCTCCCTACAATTGCCAAACCTGTCTTCTCTGTCAGGCTTTGTACATTTTTCGATTATCATCATAAGTTCAGGCGAGCACTTGCCACCCATGATCTGCAAAAGAGTTCTTCCAAAGCAGTAAATATCAGTCCTCGGATCGGTCTGTCCAAGATTTCCGTACTGCTCAGGTGCCGCAAACCCGCCTGTTCCAAGATTTCTCGTATCGGATGATGCATTTCTTTCAAAGTACCTTGCCGCTCCAAAATCTATAAGAGAAATATGCCCGTCCGGTCTGACAATGATATTGGATGGTTTTAGGTCCCGGTATACGATAGGTCTTTTGCCCGAGTGCAGATATGACAGGATATCCAGTATCTCAACGCCCATTGCCACTGCCTCTTTTTCCTTAAGAAATCCCTTGTGCCTGACATACTTTTCAAGACTGTTTCCGGGAACATATTCAAGGACAAATGCATCGTCATAAGCTTCTATCAGCCTGGGAATCGCAGGGTGTCTGATATCCATCAGCATTCCCGCTTCATCACCCATAAGCATACTGTTTTCTCCGGATCCGTAGACATCCTTCTTCATCTGCTTGATGGTAACAGCACTTCCTTTTCTTTCGTCTATTCCCATCAGTACAACACTGCTGCCGCCCTCGCCGAGCTTTCTTTTGATCCTGTATTTATCTCTATATAAAATTCCTGTATCCATCCTACATAACCTCCCTGTTTAAAACTCCAGACACATGGCTGCTGCCGAGATATTGTCCTTTTCTTTCCTGCTCCAGGCAAGCTCTGTCAATTTTCTGCACTCATCCAGCATATCCGAATCTGTAACACACATCTGCGGACAGAGCCTTTTGTGCATCTCATCTGCATGAAGAAGTCGCCAGAATCCGTCACTACATGCCAGGACAGTTGTACTGCCCTTAAAATCTCCGTACCCGACCTGTATCTCCGGCGCCATTGTCGTTCCGATTGACTGAAGCAGCACGTTCCTCTCCGGATCTGTTTCCATTTCTTCCGAGGTTATCAGTCCTCTGTCCATCTTATCCTGAACAAGGCTCTGGTCTTTTGTTATCGCCCGGGCCTTGGCGCTATCAATCAGGTATATCCTGGAATCACCGATATTCATGGTCATGTACCTTGTCCCAATCTGCAAAAGAGCTGTCATAGTAGTTCCAAGGTTTATCCCTCTGTGCTTCCCATATCTTTTAAGCTCTCCGCATATCTTCACAATGAGCCTCCTTAGTGACGTTTCAGCTGTCTTCCAAAGTTCACCTTCATTCATGCCCTGCATCAGAGAAAACTCTTCACAAAACCAGTTATCCAGAGCTCTTATCACCTTGCAGCTTGCCACTTCACCTTTTGAGAGGCCTCCCATTCCATCGCATACTGCGACAAAAGAGATTCTTCCGTACCTTCTTGTGTTAGCTACTTTGATCATAGCAGCGTCCTGATTTACCTTGCGCACTTTTCCGGCGTCGGTAAAAATACATGCCTTTACATTCATAAAACTTACTCCTGAATCAAATGAAAAAATGTTTGAAACAAACAGTGATGCCTCGCACTAAGCTTCACAAAACGTCGCTAAGTGCTCTGCACAAAAAAATAGACTGTGCCGAAGATGTTCGACACAGTCTCTGATAATACACATTCTTTTTTTAGTTGTCAAGAAGTTTTTCCATCTCTTCGATGCCCTTCTCCAGCTGATTGTCCGTTTTGTCCTCAGCGTAGGCATCTGCGTCAAATTCGATCTCTACATCCGGCTCTATACCAATGCCATGGATGTTGTTACCGTTAGGAGTATAGTAATCACTTACTGTTAGCTTAACAGCTGTACCATCCTTGAGATCAAAGATTCTCTGAACAATTCCCTTTCCGAAAGTTGTTGTTCCAACCAGCTTGCCGATACCATAATCCTTGATTGCTCCCGAGAGGATCTCTGAAGCGCTTGCGGAGTACTGATTGACCAGAACAACCACGGGAATGTCTATCTGATTCTCTCCGTCACAAGTATAGTCATCTCTGTTTCCATCCCTGTCAACGGTGTATACGATAAGTCCCTTGGGAAGCAGTTGTCTTGCAATATCACATACAGCCTGAAGGCTTCCGCCCGGGTTACTTCTGAGGTCAATGATAAGTCCCTGCATGTCCTTCTCTCGAAGCTCAGCCATGCCTTCTTTAAACTGATCCGGAGTTACATCATCAAATTCAGAAATCTGAAGGTATCCGATGTTCTCTTTTTCCCCAACCATCTTAGTGGTAACTGTAGGAACCTCTACAGCGGATCTCTCAACATCAACTTCGATCTGCTCTCTCTTGGAGCCTCTTAAAATTGTGAGATGTACTGTTGTACCCTCCGGTCCCTTGATCAGAGAAACCACTTCATCAAGCTCCATTCCACTTGTTGACTCTTTATCCACCTCGGAAATAATATCATCAGTCTGGAGTTCTGCTCTCTCAGCAGGTGTACCGGGCATAACACCGGAAATCCTTGGCAGTCCCATATCTTCATCAATGCTTACATAGGCACCGATTCCATAGTAAACACCTGCGGTATCTGACAAAAGATCCTGAAGCTCCTCCTCTGTATAGTAGACAGAGTAGGGGTCTCCCAGAGAATCCATAAGTCCCTTATAAATTCCGTCAGCCTCTACCTCATCACTGACATCTGTCTTGTAGTAATACTGATCAATGACATCGTCCAGAGATTCTATCTTGTCAGCAACATCATCGGTAAGAAGAATGTCTCCGTTTCCGCCCTGTATACCGGATAATCCGCCTGAACCGCCCAGCATTCCTGAGAAGGGATTTGCGAAGAAGAAAACATATACTCCTGCCATAATAAACATGGCAATAAAGCATCCCACCAAAATCCCCGCGATAAATCTGCGGGTAAGCTTACCTTTATCCTCAGGGATCTGAGGTGGTATCATTCCAAAATTATTATTTGTATCCACTATTTACTCCTATCCAGCTTACTTGAGATAATTCCAAGGGCTGACGTAATTACCGTTCAGTCTCACACCGAAATGAAGGTGCGGACCCGTAGATCTACCCGTCGATCCGACTGCTCCAATCTTGGTTCCCGAAGTAACATCCTGTCCCTTGGAAACATACAGAGCAGAACAGTGCATGTAGATCGTATAAAGGCCTCCTCCATGATTGATCATGATGTAATTACCCATGGAAGAGTTATAATCTGCTGCAACAACAGTTCCGTTATAAGCTGCCAGAACCGGTGACCCGGATGGCGCCGCCAGATCTATTCCGTTATGCATCTTCTCTACGTGCAGAGTAGGATGCATTCTCATTCCGTAATTATCTGAAATCCTTGTGTAACTCGGAGCAGGCCAGGTGAACATACCACCATCGTACATGTATCTGCTGTACAAAGAAGCCTTGTCCTCGGCCACTTCTCTCTCCAGCGCTGCAATAGCTGCATTCTCAGCCTTAATCTCATCTTCGTAGGCTTTGATGGCTGCTTCCTTGTCGGATATATCACTTTTTACCGCCGAAAGCTCATTGGCCTTGGTATCAATAAGCGCCTGAAGATTGGACTCCTCTTCTTCCTTGGCCGCCTTGGCTTCATCCAAAGTAGCCTTTTCTTCCTCCAAAGCTTCCTTGGTGAGCTTTATCAGTTCTGTCGTAGCTATGTATTCATTGAGTTTCTGCCTGTCATAGGAGGAGAGCATCTCGATGTACTCCGCCTTGTTCAGCATATCCGCAAAGGTGCCGGACTGGATGAGAAGCTCCAGATAAAGCGTATCTCCACGTTCATACATGAACTTGATTCGCTTCTTCATAGCCTCGTACTGGGCCTTCTGTATCGCTTCTGCCTCAGCCAGCTCAGCAGTTGTAGTCTCTATCTGCTGCTCTTTTTCAGCTATCTCGTCAGTAAGAGAATCAATCTTTTCCTGAATGTCCGTCAGCTGTCCATCCAACTTTGTAATATAGTTATTGAGGTTAGCTTTGCTGGTCTCAAGTTCCTTTTTGACCTTCTCAAGATCAGTCTTGGCATTCTTGAGGGAGTCTCTCTCCTTTTTGGCCTCACTGATCTGATTCTCCTTGGCCTTGATGGATTCCTCGGTAACCTCTGCATAACTGGTAAATGCACCGCCTATAAAGACAAAAACAGCCATCACAACGCATAAGATAACGCCCGATATTCTTTTTGTGCTTGGTGTTAGAATTTTGCTCAACTATGGGTCGTCCTTATCCTGGTCTTTATACGTGCAAGTGCTTTCTTACTGTGATGAAACTTCCGAAGAAACCGATACCGATACCTATGAGAAGCGATATAGGAATCAGGTTATGGAACACTGTCTCAACCGGCAGGAAATTCAGCAGGGAACTGAGCATAGTAAATCTCGACACAACGTAAGTGATAACGTGAGTGTATACGAAATATATGATGACCAGAGGGATTGCGGATCCGATAAGACCGATAAGAATACCTTCAACAACGAAAGGGGCTCTTACAAAAAAGTCTGTGGCTCCAATATATTTCATGATATTTATCTCGTCTTTTCTGACTGAAATACCCATAGTTACTGTATTGCTGATAAGGAATATGGATACCAGCAAAAGAACTAAGATAATACCGGCAGATACGTAAGCAATAAGGAGGTTGAGTCCGCTCAGGGTTGTAGCTGTAACCTCAGATCTGTTGACCTCTCTGACTGCTGTTATGGATTCAATATATGTTACCAGTGCAGGCTGCATTGAAACATCGTTAAGATAAATCTGAAGGTTGGCTGAATCTGCCAGAGGGTTCTCTGTAAATCCGTCAGCATACTCTCCAAGATACTCCTCCTTAAAGCCCTCCCAGGCTTCATCGGCTGAAACATACTGGATCTCACGGACCTCTGCTCTCTTCTCAAGGTCGCTCTTTACTGCAAGAATCTCGTCCTCGGTGGTTCCCTCGTTAAAGAACACCGTAACAGAGACTCCTTCCTCCGCTGTCTTAACCACGTTCTGGAAGTTTGTGATTATGGCATAGAACAGTCCAAACAGGAAAAGACATGCTGTAATAGTGGCAATTGATGCCAACGTGTACCATTTATTTCTTCCCAGGTTTTTAAATCCCTGTCCTATTGTGTAAAAGAAACTATTAATCCTCATCGATGTACATACCCTCTTCCTCGTCCTCTATAATGACGCCCTTCTTCATGGTAATAACTCGCTTCTTCATAGCATTAACGATCTCTCTGTTATGAGTAACTACGATGACGGTTGTACCATTCTCGTTGATAGTCTCCATGAGTTTCATAATCTCCCATGAGTTATTGGGATCAAGGTTTCCTGTGGGCTCGTCCGCAAGAAGAATGGCCGGCTTGTTGACAAGGGCCCTTGCAAGAGCAACTCTCTGCTGCTCACCACCTGAAAGCTGATTGATTTTGTTCTTGTATTTTCCTGCCAGATTGACTGTGGCAAGTATAGACGGAACGTTTCGCTTGATTTCCCTTGTAGGTGTCTGAACTATCCTCTGGGCAAAAGCGACGTTTTCATAGACGTTTCTGTCCTTCAAAAGACGGAAATCCTGGAAGACTATTCCCAGATTTCTTCTGAACTTCGGAATCTTGCTGTGCTTGATTCTCTTGAGATTATAGCCGAGAACTGTAATCTCACCGTCAGTGGGAACAAGCTCTCTGAGAAGCAACTTAATAAGAGTAGACTTACCCGATCCGCTGTCGCCCACGATAAAAACAAATTCACCCCTCTTGATATGAAGGGTGACTCCGTTTAAGGCCGGTGCACCCGTAGAATAAGATTTGGTCACGTTTTCAAGCGTGATCACCTCATCCTCGGGGATCTGCCTGTTTGTCTTTCTTTTTCTGTATCCTCTTTCCATAACTCTCCTCTTTGTTTAACCGTCAATATGTATCCTAACTTACATATCGATTATGTGAACCTCTCCATGTACTTCATATATCTTACAACCATGAGTGCAATTTTGAAAGTAATGGCATCATCAAAGACCCTAAGGTCAAGTCCGGTGCTCTTCTGAAGCTTGTCAAGTCTGTATACGAGGGTATTTCTGTGAATGAAGAGCTGTCTTGAAGTCTCAGAAACATTGAGGCTGTTCTCGAAGAACTTATCAATGGTACTGAGGGTCTCCTGATCGAATTCATCAGGGTTCCTGCCTCCGAAGATCTCTTTAATAAACATCTTGCAAAGCGGAATCGGAAGCTGATAAATAAGTCTGCCGATACCCAGTTCGCTGTAGCAGATGACCTTGCGCTCATCAAAGAATATCTTGCCTACGTCAAGAGCCATCTTGGCTTCCTTGTAGGAACGGCTCACCTCTTTGATCTCACCGACAACTGTACCATAGGCAATCCTTACGCCTGAAAGTCCCTCTTTTTCAAGAGATGAAAGAATGTCCTCAGCAGATCTTGCAATCTCATATGGCTTGCCCATATCGCTGACATCCTTAACAACGATGACATTGTCCTCGTCTACCTCAGTTACAAAATCAGTTCCGCTGCCCACGCAGGTTCTGGTGAGCTCCAATATATTGCTGTCCCTGCCGCCGGCGCACTCTACGATCATGGCTACTCTCTTGGCATCGCTCTGAATGTGGAGTTTCTTGGCTCTGCTGTAGATATCAACCAGAAGAAGGTTGTCCAAAAGCAGGTTCTTGATGAAGTTATCTTTATCAAAGCGCTCTTTGTATGCAACAAGAAGGCTCTGGATCTGATATGCGATCATCTTGCCAAGCATATAGATATTGTCGCCGCTTCCTGTACAGATAAGCAGATACTCAAGCTGCTGCTCATCATATATCTTGAAATACTGATAGCCCTGTATTTCCTGCGAGTCTGCAGGAGACTCAACAAAGTCCCTGGCCACAGCTGAAACATTGCCTATTTCATTAGTGGTAGATGCAACCTCCTTGCCATCAATATCAAGCACACAAAGGTCTACATGTGCTATGTTCTTGAGCCCGTCGATTGTGTTCTGCAAAATCTGATTGGAAATCATGTATCACTCTTTCTTGCACTCCGGGTGCAGGTTAAATTATTACAAAATCTGTAATGAAAAAATCATTACTAATCCATTTTAATATAAATGTACAAAAAAATCTATATGAAGAGAGGTGTTTTTTGTCTATTTTTTTATTTTTGTGGTCAAAAGTCACAAAAAGACGCCTTATTTTTTGCCACGCAATTTCATCTTCGGTAATAATTTTTTTGTCCTTCGGCGCCGATATAACAGATAAGGGACAATATATTCATACACAAGGAGGTGGCCATATGGATATTCCTGCTTTATCGATGGCTTTAGCTCAGAACAGTATCAAGAATGATTTTGGCGTTGCTATGCTCGCAAAGAGCCTCGACAATCTCGAGGAAACCGGAGCATCCATGGTTTCGGCCATGAATTCAATGCCTTCGCCATCTCTCGATCCCAATGTCGGACAAAATATCGACATCAGCATCTGAGGCCATCAAAAAAATGGCTGTCGCACCGTTTAGTGCGACAGCCGTTTTCATTTATCACTGCGAAATATCAGTCCAGTCTGTTCTTTTTTTCTTCCTCTTTTCTGACATGCTCATCGTACATCTTTTTACCGGTAGCACCGAGCAATGCAATTATGAGCAGCCACCACCAGCTCATCTTTCTGGTCTCGTTAGTGATCGTGTCTTTGGAAGCAAGAGGCACAGCCGCGTCCTCAATTTCCTGCTTGGCTGTAAGTGTTTCCTTTGTTTCTGCGGGAAGCACAGCTGCATCGGGTGTACCAGCAAGAGCCACTCCTTCGTCAGCAATATCTACGGTACCCTGGTTGTCTCCGTTGCCGCCTTCATCTCTGCTTTCATCGCCATCACCTGCATCTGCCAGGGCAACTGCATCATCTTCTATTGTTGTCTGTGCAGCAGGTGTTACCTGAACTGCATCTGCATTAACTGCTTCCGCATTTCCTTCAACAACCTGCGCTGCCTGAGTTGTAGCTGCCACAGGTGCTGTCTGAACTGTAGCTGCCACAGGTGCTGCCTGAACTGCGCCGGCACCGGCTTCTTCAACATTTCCTCCTGCAACCGGGGATGCCACTGCATCTGCCAGAGCAACTTCTGCGTCTTCAATAGTCTGTACTGCAGGTGTTGTCTGAACTGCATCAGCACCAGCTGCTTCCATATTTCCTTCAACAACCGGAGCTGCCACTGTTTCTGCCTGAACCACGTCGCCACCAACTGCTGTCACATTTTCTTCAACAGCAGGTGCTGCCACTGTTTCCGCCTGAACCACGTCGCCACCAACTGCTGTCACATTTTCTTCAACAGCAGGTGCTGCCACTGTTTCCGCCTGAACCACTTCAGCATTTAATACTTCAACATTTTCTTCAACAACCGGTGCTACCACAGCTTCTGCCTGAGTAGCATCAGTACCGGCTGCTTCCTCTTTTACTTCAACAACAGGTGCTGCTTCAGGTTCTGCTTGTGTAACAACATCAGGTGTCACAGCTTCCGTTTCTGTCTGAGAAGCCTCACCACCGCCGGCTTCAGTTGTAGCCGCTTCACCTGCAGAAGGTGTTTCATCTGCGCCACCGGCAGCAGGCCTTACAGCAGCCTCATCTGCCTTGTTGATAAGATCATCAATAACAGTACTCAGATGGCCTTTTGCCTCATTGACCTTATCATTTGCCTCTTTCTTAAGTTCGCTCAGCTTGCTTATGAGTCCTGCAAGAGTCAGGTTGTTAAGTTCTGCCGCCTGAGCCTCATCAAGGCCTGTAAGTCCAAAGTGGGTAGCAATGTCTCCAACTCCAAGGGCATCTTTTGCTATCATTGTCTTTGACTTCTTAACGCTCTTGTCTCTTAATTCATCGATCGCACTTGATAACTCGCCAACCTGGGTCTGAGCGTTTTCAACCGCCTTCTGAGCCTCAGCAACTTCTGTGGCATAGGTATTGTACTTATCCTTAAGATTGTTTATTCCGGTTGTAGAATTGTTATCGATGTATTTATTCAGCTTTGCGGTAGCTTCTATCAGCTCGTCTACCTTTTCCTGGCTGATGCCGTACTTATCAACAACATTCTGCTTTACATAACTGTAACCGCCTTCGCCTTTAAGTACATTTGAAATAGTTTCTGTATCACCCAGTATCAGGCAGTTTGCATCTCTGTAGAGACCATTCTTGTTCTGAGTTACAAGATCATCAGGAGTTATCTGCTTAAGGCCTGCATACTGAACACCCGTCCAATTATTTGTATAGATAACACTTCCATCGTCAAGGACTGTCTTATCAAATATCTTGGTCAGATCGCCCTGATCATTGTACTTGCCATTTTTCAATAATTCAGGGAAAAGATCTCCGGGATTGCCTCCAAACAGCTCAAATTGCGTAATCATCTGCTCATTACCATTAGAATCTATATAAGAGTACAGCCTGAACATTCCCTGCTGTTTTCCTCTGGTCAGGTTATCATTGGTATCAAGCATAAAGTTATTATTGCGATAGTAATTGTGATCTTTCGAATGGGCTCGTAGCAGTTCCTCGGAAATAGCATCGCGAGCAGCTGTAGGATCAATCTCCTGCGCATCTTTTTCGTAAATAACTATTGCACTGCCAAACTCTTTTTTATTACTGCCGCCATTATAGCCATGATTTTGGTGTTCCTTGTCGGCTTTAGCAATTGAATCCCAGTTAAAATATCTGGTTACCTGCTTGATCTCACCGTTGTCATTACAATAGTAGCTTACAGTAGTATAGTTTCTCTCGTAGTTACCACCATTATTTTTAGGATCTACATAAGTAACCGGATGCTCCTCATCTTCAACAAGATCATCACCAAGTACCTGAGTAAGATAATAATCCTTGATCACCTGTTTCATGACATTTCTGCTGCTTTCACTGGAAACAGAGAACAGTCCCTGCCACTGGTCGCCTCTTGTAGCATCAAGATCATCAGCACCGGGTTCCATGGCGTCTATGGCAGCCAGAGCCTCATTCATAGCACCGACAAGATTATCAACTTTCTGACTTGCAATATCAACCTTGCTCTGGGCATCATTAGTTTTATTCTCAGCGTTATCAAGCGATTCCTGATATTTTTCATCTGCCTTATTAAGTGCTTCCTGAGCATCTTTCAGTTCCTGCACAGCTTTATCGAAGCTCTCGCTCAGTCCGTTAAAGAGCTCTATCTGGCTTTCGAGATCGTCCTTGCTGTCTTTAATCAGTTTATCAAGTTCATCCTTGGCTGCTTCTATTTCTTCTTCAGTCTCTGCGCCAGCAATCTTATCAACAAGCTCCTGTCCCTTTGTGTTGGTGTCATCAACGATTTCGTCGATATTTTCCTGCGTCTGAATAAGACCGGGAACCTTGTCATCCTCAGTAGTTCCCATTATATCTGCAGCTTTATCCACTGCTTCTACTGCATCATTATAGGCTTTATCAGCCTCTTTATTGGCACTTTCTGCTTCTGCAATCTGCTCTTTTGCGCTGTCCTCGCTGCCACTGATGTCAGCTGCAGCTGCCTCTATATTGCTGAGATTTTCACTGCCTTCAGCTTTGTCTTCCAAAACTTCCTGCGCAGCTTCAACAAGATTATTTATCTCCTCAGGAGCAGCTTCCTCATCAGCAAACTCCGCGCCGGCCTTTTCGATGTCTTTCTCTTCGTCTCCGTTAACGATGAGATCTGCAGCTTCTACAGTTTCAGCCTGTGCACTTCCGACAGCAGGTGCTTCTTCCGTAGCCGGTATCACATCGTTCTCGCTCACACATGCTTCCTGCGCCTGTGTAGCTTCAGCCTGAGCCTCAGTTGTAACAGGTTCGTAATTATCCTGGGTTTGTGAACTGCTGGATTCTGTATCGTCCGGAGGAGTAGTATCACCCAATTCACCGTCATATGCAGCATACGCTGAAATAGGTGTCTGCAAAAACAGCATTGCAGATATACCAATCGTGAGTGCTGAAAGAATCTTCTTATCTTTGATCAGACTATCTTTTCTCATTGTAATCTCCTTTCAATCAGCTTACAGCATCCTTCGCTCTTAGCTTCTAAATACATTATCGGTCAGAGGCAATCATACACTTCATCATAAAAGGCTGTAATTTTGCGTTTTTATAAATACTTTATGATAGTTTATAGTTTATAAATAAATCTGCCTCTTTTTTTATCGGCAAAAAGCAAAAAAAATAAAGAGCTGGCGCACTAAATCAGTGCGACAGCCCTTCTTTTTAAATAAATGAATTAAGATATTCAATTCCGATCATATATGCCACAGCAATTACAATTGCGACTATAAGCGGTACCGTAATGAGTTTGTAGCCTTGCTTCGGGCATTTGGGAATACCGACAAAGAACTCTTTTCTCCGCTCCATATCAGATATCTTGACCACAACACAGAAGGCCAACGATGTAAAGATAACAGCGGCCACAAAATACAGTCCGATAGTCAGAAGGATCTGCCCCGTTGCTTCAAGCTCCGTCAGCATATTCTCGGCATTGTCGATGACATCCGACGTAGCATACATCAGTATCACCTCAATGGAGTTAAAGGTTGCATGGGCGATAAACGATGTCAAAACGCTTCCCGTTGCCTCCACAAGGAGCGAGAGCATAAGTCCCATTACAGCTCCATAAGCGAACTGATTGAAATTCATATGCATCATTCCAAAAAGAACAGACGAGAGGATCATGGAACCGATTATCCTTCCGGTCCTCTGATAGCTCTGCAGGAAAAATCCCCTGAAAACCACTTCCTCTACAAACGGCCCAAACAATCCGATGGATAAGAACATCTGCCACATGGGCATTCCGAGGATCTGATCCGAAAGTCCCACAACCGTATTATCCACAAACAGCATTGATACTGAATTAATAAAAGTTACCAACGGAAAAAGAAGCACCACATACAATACCGTAAGCAGAGCTGACGATATCTTTATCCGCCTGAAGGGTATCACAACCCTGAATCTGTCTCCGCTGTAGAGAATAGCAGCGACAGCCGGAACCAGTATCACAAGCTCACTGAGGAGATTGTTGGCCAAAATAGAAAATTGGCTTCCCGTATTGAATACCCATACTGTAAGGATAAGTACCAGGGCCAGAGTTGATATGATCATGTAGAGATATGCCCTGTTGGCTCTTTTGTAATCCATGTCACTCCTCACTTCCTGACTATCGAATCAGGTCTGATCTCAATTTTGCCTTCCTTGAGAAGTCTTCCTACAGCTCTTTTAAACTCATTCTTGCTCATGCCCACCTTCTCTCTGATAAGTTCAGGTGAAGCCTTATCCGTAAACGGCAGCTTTCCGCCGCCTTCCTCTATCATGGAAAAGACCTTTTCAGCATCTGTATCCATCTGAAGATAAGCCTTTTCTCTGATGCTCAGATTCAGCTTGCCGTCGTCCTTGACTGAAACAACTCTCGCCGTAACCTGATCACCTATTCCGATATTTCCGTAGAGCTCTTTCTTGGGGATCAGGCCCGAATAGATGTCGTCAACGGCCACAAAAGCCCCAAAATTGTCGCTCATTTCATAAACAGTACCTCTTACCTTGTCATCCTTGCTATATGGACTGTTTGTCAAAAGATACTGATATACATTCATGGTGACGCAGAGTCTGTTACTCTTGTCGATATACATGGCACAGAGTACCTCTTCTCCGGGCTTAACCTTTCTGGTCTGCTCCTTGAAGGGAAGAAGCACATCCTTCTCAAGCCCCCAATCCATGAAGGCTCCGATTCTGGCCACATCCTTGACCTTAAGAAGTCTGACATCACCAAGCATTATCTTGGGCTCGGCGGTTGTCGCGATCAGCCTGTCATCAGAATCCCTGTAGATAAAGACCTCTATCTTAGAGCCGAGATCTGTTCCTGCCGGAACCTGCTTGCTTGGCAAAAGAACTTTCTCCTCCGGATCGGTATCTGCTAAATACACACCGAAGTCTACCTTCTTAACAACCTTTAAAACCTGCTTTTCACCTAATTTAATCATATGAACTCCGTTCTTCTCAAAAGAGATATCGCAATTGCCTCACTGCGCAATAAACTCTACCTTGCAGACACAATTGCCGTCTGCATCCTTTAAATTAATAGTATAGGACATCCTGTCATTTTGCAAAGACTTATAAACATCCGGGTACAAAATATCCCCAAGTCTTGCCTGCTTTCTGTATTCAGCTCTGATCCTCGAAATCCTGATGCTCTCATTATCGAGTCTGCCCAGGGCCATTCTCACGTACTGTCCGTTGTTTACGTGATTGTTTGTATCAAGGTGGTGCTCTCTTACCACGATCTCATCCGCCGCCACCGGAGTCACATCCTTGGGAAGAGCAATTTTCCTTGACATGTACTCCATATCAAGGCGCTCATCTACCGGATAGGCTTCAATGATCTCAGGGGTTATCTTGGCAGGAATCCCTTTTACAAAGTTAAACAGCGTCCACTCAGAATTGGCCACAGCAAGTCTCTCGCCATCAACCGTATCCATAAAGAAGTTACGAAGGCCAAAGTATCCCTTGATCTCATAGGGAACAGTTCCGATGATCACTTCCTCACAGAGCCTGGGGAGTCTGTTTATCTCAATCTGCCATGAGTTGAGCACCCAGGCCAGTCCGTTCTTTTTAAGATACTCCATGGAAGCCGGTCCGTCCTGTGTATGGAACGTGGAACAATCCTGAAAATAGTTGATCAGGGATTCAATTGTCAGTTCTGCATTTGTGTCTGTCTCGCTGTATCTGATTCTGGAATTGAAGCTGTACATAAGTACCTCCTGATATCTACATGGCTCTGCAATAACACGCAAAAAGCTCTTCAAAGCTAACGCTTTGAAGAGCTTGATAGCTGGGCTAGTAGGATTCGAACCTACGTAATGACGGAGTCAGAGTCCGTTGCCTTACCGCTTGGCGATAGCCCATCGGACAAGAAGTAATTATACGTGGTTCTTTTATTAATTGCAAGTACTTTTTTAAATTTTTTTCAAAAAAGAAAAAAGTGAGTCAGTGGGGACGTTTCAGTTTGACTCATTGCGCGCAATGAGTCAAACTGAAACGTCCCCACTGACTCACATATTAACCTTCGAAGAGGAGATCTGCATATGTAGGGAATGGCCAATCCTTTTTATCAACAAGCATCTCGAGCTTGTCGGCAGGCTCACGAAGAGCATCCATGGAAGGTCTCACCTTATCCTTATAGAAGAATGCGAGCTTTCTCTCGTCTGTTATCTTGCCGGCCTTGGCTTCATTGGCCTTAAGCTGGTCAAGTGCTTTCTTCATCTTGTTAAGCTCTGTTGTGATCTCTTTAAGCTCATCTGCCATTGCAGAAGCATCAGCTCCTGCTGCCTTGACTTCGTTGACATCCTTGGCAAGGCGTCCTGCGTACTTCATAACTGCAGGAATGATCTGCTTGGAAGCCATATCTATCATTGTAAGAGCCTCGATATTTATGGTCTTAGCATAGTTCTCGAAGATGATCTCTTTTCTTGACTCAAGCTCAACTTTGGTATAAACACCAAAGTCTTCAAAGAGCTTGATAGCCTTCTTGGTAGTAAGTGTATCTGCTGCCTCGATTGTGGACTTGATGTTTGGAAGTCCGCGTCTCTCAGCTTCTTTTACCCATGCATCCGAGTATCCGTCGCCGTTGAAGATGATTCTCTGGTGCTTGGTCAGGTATTCCTTCATAAGGTCGTGAACAGCAACATCAAAGTCATCTGCCTTCTCAAGGATATCTGCTGCCTCGCAGAAAGCCTCAGCAACAATTGTATTAAGAGTAGTATTTGAGCTGGCCATTGAATCTGATGAGCCAACCATTCTGAACTCGAACTTATTACCTGTAAAGGCAAAAGGTGATGTACGGTTTCTGTCTGTTGCATCCTTCTCAAACTGAGGAAGTGTTGAAACACCGGTCTTTAATTTACCGCCGCGCTTGCTGGACTTGGCAACACCTGTCTCGATAAGCTGTCTTACAACGTCCTCAAGCTGCTCTCCGAGGAATACGGAAATAATAGCAGGCGGAGCCTCGTTGGCACCAAGTCTGTGGTCATTTCCTACATCGGCTGCGCTCTGACGAAGAAGGTCTGCGTGAGTATCAACTGCCTTAAGAATGCAGGCAAGTACAAAAAGGAACTGAACGTTCTTGTTGGGTGTATCACCGGGATCAAGAAGGTTCACGCCGTCGTCTGTGCAAAGAGACCAGTTGTCATGCTTACCTGAACCGTTAACTCCGGCAAAAGGCTTCTCGTGGAGAAGACATCTCATATGATGATGCTCTGCCACTCTCTTCATGGTCTCCATTATGATCTGGTTGTGATCAACTGCGATATTTGCAGTCTCATAGATAGGTGCAAGTTCGTGCTGTCCGGGAGCAACCTCATTGTGCTGAGTCTTGTCCGGAACACCAAGCTTCCAAAGCTCTGTATTTAGGTCCTTCATAAACTCTCCGACTCTCTCACGGATAACGCCGAAGTAGTGATCCTCCATTTCCTGCCCCTTGGGAGGCATTGCACCAAAAAGTGTTCTTCCTGTAAAGATAAGATCTTCTCTCTTCATGGACTTATCCCAGTCAACCAGGAAGTATTCCTGCTCAGGTCCTACAGATACATTAACTCTCTTTGCTGTCTCGTTGCCAAAGAGTCTTACTATTCTAAGGGCCTGTTTTCCGACTGCTTCCATGGATCTTAAGAGAGGAGTCTTTTTATCAAGAGCTTCTCCTGTATATGAGCAAAATGCTGTAGGGATGCAGAGGGTAACACCTGCTCCGGACTCCTTAAGGAAAGCGGGAGATGTGATATCCCAGGTTGTATATCCTCTTGCTTCAAATGTAGCTCTAAGGCCGCCTGACGGGAATGATGATGCATCAGGTTCGCCCTTTATAAGCTCTTTGCCTGAAAAAGAAGTGAGCATGTGGCCATCGGCGTCAGCACTTCCAACAAATGAATCATGCTTCTCTGCAGTTATGCCTGTAAGCGGCTGGAACCAGTGAGTGTAGTGTGTTGCACCCCTTTCCATTGCCCAGCTCTTCATTTCGTTGGCGACAACGTCAGCAGACTCTTTGGAGAGTTCTCCGCCGTTCTCAATGACGTTTATAACTTCCTTGTAAACAGACTTCGGAAGTCGCTCTCTCATCGTTGCGATGGTAAAGACGTTCTGACCAAAAATCTCTTCTACATTAACCACATTGCTCATCCTATGTTCCCCTTTAAACTGAATTTGTATACCACTATACAATAATTCTCCGAAAACTCAAGTGTTTTTTACTGTTCCTTGGTGGAATCTTCTGCATCCACTCTGAGAATATCGTATTTTGAAGGTGTGACTGAAAGGTCAAGATATATGACCTCTTTGGAGTGCGGACAGGATTCTACAGCTGTTCCATCCTCCCTGTACATACCTTTGACCGTGGTCCTTACATCAGTTCCGTCGGGTTTCATGATCTCAATCTCATCGCCCACGGAGAACTTGTTCCTCTGCTCTATTCTAGCAAAGCCTCTCTCGTCAATATCGTAGACGATTCCGAGGTAGATGTATTCATTTATGTAAGTGTTGTTGTCATAGATCTGCGTCTCATAAGTAGGCTTGCCAAAATAAAAGCCTGTAGTGAACTGGCGATAAGTACATCTGGAAATCTGGTCAAGATACCACGGCATGTTCTGTCTGTACTTCTCCTCGGATTCGAAGTAGTCGTCTATGGCCTTTCTGTAGGTCCTTGCGACCGTTGCAACGTAGAGGGCTGTCTTCATTCTTCCCTCTATCTTGCAGCTGTCAACGCCTGCATCCACCAGCTCCGGAATGTGCTCTATCATGCACAGATCTTTGGAGTTGAAGATGTAAGTACCACGCTCGTTCTCATAAACCGGAAGGTATTCACCTGGTCTTTTCTCCTCAACAACTGCATATTTCCATCTGCAGGGATGAGTACATGCGCCATGATTGGCATCACGCCCTGTGAAATAGTTGGACAAAAGACATCTTCCCGAGTAGGAAATACACATGGCTCCGTGAATGAAGCACTCCATTTCAAGATCATCGGGAATCTTGGATGTGATCTCTTTTATCTCATTTAAAGAAAGCTCCCTGGCTGCAACAACTCTCTTGGCGCCGAGATCATGCCAGAAATTGTAGGTTTCATAGTTGGTGTTGTTGGCCTGTGTTGAGACGTGTATATCAATCTCGGGGCATATCCTTCTTGCCTTCATAAAGATACCTGGGTCTGCGATAATAAGCGCATCGGGTTTAAGCTCTTTTAACTCATGAAGATAAGTCTCAACGCCGTCCAGATCGTAGTTGTGTGCCAGGATATTGACGGTGACATGGACCTTGACTCCATGAGCATGGGCAAACTCTATGCCCTCCTTCATCTCATCATGGCTGAAATTCTTGGCCTTGGCACGAAGTCCGAAGGCATCTCCGCCGATATAAACCGCATCAGCCCCGAAGGTAACGGCTGTCTTAAGTACTTCAAGACTTGATGCAGGTATCAATAATTCAGGTTTTTTCATATTGTTCATACCTCAAAATAAACATAAATTCAGAGCTTAACAGAAAGTGTCATTCCATCGCCAACGGTCAGTATAACAGTGTTCAGCTGATCGTTGTGTTTAAGCTCATACAAATACTCGCGCATCCTTGCATGGATGGTGCGATTCCTTCTTGTTACCGCGAACCTGGATTCAAAAACATCTCCGTCCTGAAGGACGTTGTCGGAAACCAGAAGTCCGCCTTTATTAAGTATTCTCAGGCAGTCCGGCAAAAAGTTGATGTACTGCCCCTTAGCTGCGTCCATAAAAATAAAATCATACCCCGGATCAAGACCCTTCAAAATATCTGTGGCGTCCCCCTCCAACAGTGTGATTTTACCTTCGTTGTCATATTTGGAAAAGTTCTCCCTTGCTACGGGAATCCTCTTCTCAAACTTCTCTATAGTTGTTATCTTAGTGTCCGCATCGGTATAAGCGGCCATCAAAAGTGCTGAAAATCCCACTGCACAGCCAACTTCCAAAATATTCTTCGGCCTGCTCTGGGCCATCAGAAATTTTAGAAGCGCCTGCGTATCCTTGCGGATTATGGGAACCTGATCCTGAAGTGCCTGTCTCTCCAGCTCATCAAAGAACGGAAGATTGCCGGCATCAAGAGAATTTATAAAGGAACTGATCCTGTCGTTCTCACCCACCATCTGATTCGTCTCCGGTATCCTGTTCTCCGGCCTCCTCTTCAGAAGCATCCTGACCACCTGACATTATCATCAGCATCTCCTCCGGTTTCATGGCTGTGCTCAGCTCATATGTACCGGGCTTTTCCTTCTCATGGTACTCAGAGAACCTCTCCTGAAGCTTGAACAGCCTCTTGTCGGTAATAAGTCCAAGGCCGGCAAGGTTGTCAGCAATGGTATCAACATCATCACCGCTCTTAACGGTAAAGCTCACTGTCCTTCCGGTTCCGGAAGAAACCGCTGACTGACTGAATATCTGATAACCATAGCTGTAAGCCAGCTTGGCATATTTTGAGATCAGCATGGCCACAATTATGACAAATACAACCTTCACAGCTATGTCCAGCAATCCCAGAAAGAATTTTCTTGCGTTCATAAAATCTCCCCAAGGAGCCTTAGAAATGCGTATCCATTATGATAGGCATTATCATAGGCCTTCTCTTTGTCTTTTTCCATATGTAGTCACTAAGGGTATCCTTGACAATATTCTTGAGCTTAGTCCAGTCTGTAATGCCCTTCTCCAGAGCCTCAGTTACGTCGTCATAAACCATATCGGTAGCATCCTCTATGAGTTTATCGGACTCCCTTACATATACAAAACCTCTCGAAACAATGCTCGGGCCCGAAACAAGCTGAGCAGTGTCCTTATCGATTCCAAATACAACAATTACAATACCATCTTCGGCAAGATGCTGTCTATCTCTAAGTACAACATTCCCTACATCGCCGACGCCGAGTCCGTCGACAAGGATCGCTCCGACAGGAACTTTGCCTGCCACTTTGGCGCTGTCTTCTGAGAGCTCAAGGATCTCACCTGAATGAAGGATAAAGATGTTCTCCTTGGGAATTCCAAGATCTTTTGCAATCCTTCTCTGAGCGATGAGATGTCTGTACTCACCGTGAACAGGCACGGAATACTTGGGCTTAACAAGGGTATAAATAAGCTTGATATCCTCCTGGCATGCGTGTCCAGAAACATGCACATCCTGGAAAATAACCTCTGCGCCCTTCATCTGAAGCTCATTGATGATATTGGTTACAGCCTTCTCATTACCCGGGATAGGATGAGATGAGAAGATGACCGTATCTCCAGCACCGATAGTGATCTTTCTGTGCTGACCGTTGGCCATACGGCTAAGTGCAGCCATACTCTCTCCCTGGCTACCTGTAGTGATGATGGTTGTCTTATTGTCAGGGAAGTTCTTGATCTGGTCTATGTCAACAAGAGTGTTCTCAGGAATCTTGATACACTCAAGCTTCTGGGCAATATCAATAATGCTGACCATACTCCTGCCTTCCACGGCAACCTTACGGCCACACTTGTGGGCGGTGTTTATGATCTGCTGAACTCTGTCAACGTTGGATGCAAAAGTAGCTACGATGATCCTTGAGTTCTCATGATCAGCAAACAGATTGTCGAGTGCCCTTCCTACAGTCTTCTCAGACGCAGTAAATCCGGGACGCTCAGCGTTTGTTGAATCGCACATAAGGGCGAGAACACCTTTTTTACCAATCTCAGCAAAGCGCTGAAGGTCGATAGGATCTCCGTATACAGGAGTGTAGTCAACCTTGAAATCTCCCGTGTGCACCACTGTTCCTGCCGGTGAATAAATGGCAAGAGCCGCAGCATCAACGATAGAGTGGTTTGTTCTTATAAACTCAACCCTGAACTGTCCAAGATTAATGGACTGTCCAAACTTTACAACTTTTCTGCGTGTCTTTTTAAGGAGATTGTGCTCCTCGAGCTTGTGCTCGATGATGCCCATTGTAAGGCGTGTCGCATAAACAGGCACATTGAGCTCATGAAGAACATAAGGCAGCGCACCGATGTGGTCCTCATGTCCGTGGGTAATTACAAAGCCCTTAACCTTATCTATATTCTCCTGCAGATATGTGATATCAGGGATTACAAGATCGATTCCCAGCATGTCATCGTCGGGAAAAGACAGTCCGCAATCCACCACAATAATACTGTCCTCATACCTGAAGGCAGTGATGTTCATTCCAATCTGCTCAAGGCCTCCTAACGGAATGACCTGCAGCTTGGACGTGTTTTCAGTTTTCTTTTTACTCAAATTAATTCCTCCATATAATTTTGGCGGACGCAAAGAATAGGATATAAACCCCTAACCCGTTAAATATCCAGATCTATGCCATCCTCAGAGAGCAGCTTACTAAATACACCTGCAACTGCTTCAAGCTCCAGGTCGTCATCAACAATAACGTAAACCGCCTCTTCATCTTTTAAATCGGAGTCGTCGCGCAGTATAAGCGCCTCTCCGTCACCATCTTCTTCATCCGTAACCAGCAGATATGTCTTGCCACCTATAGTGGTCTGTTCAAGACAATAAAACTCTACCGCTTCTTCTCCATCGGGGCTGAATAAAATCTTTTCCAAAATAAATCACCTTTTCAACTTGTTGTCCAGATAATCCTGAAGAATTATCTGGGCTGCAATCATGTCAACGTACTCTTTTCGCTCTTTCCCCTTAATGCCGGCTTCATTCATTATCTCATCAGCCTCAACCGTTGTAAGGCGTTCATCCAGCATCTCTACAGGTATCCCTGTCCTTCTCTCAATCTTGTCCTTAAATTCAAGGCATAACTCAGAGCGCTCAGAGACAGACTCGTCCATGTTCAGGGGAAGTCCCAATACAATCTTTTCCACCCCGTACTCCTGAATGAGTTCTTCTATGCGCGCCAGTGTTTTTCTAAGTTTGTTCTCTTCTTTTCTACGGATAATTTCTTTGCCCTGGGCAGTGAGTAAAAGCTCATCGCTGATAGCTACGCCCACAGTCTTGGAACCGTAATCAAGTCCCATAATTCGCATTATTTCTTGGCCCAATCGTTGCTCTTGATGTACTCAGTGAGCATCTCCTCTACAAGCTCATCTCTCTCAACCTTCATGATGAGGCTTCTTGCACCCTTGTGGCTTGTGATATATGTGGGATCTCCGGACATGATATATCCAACAATCTGGTTAACCGGATTATATCCCTTCTCCAGAAGCGCATCATAAACTACAGAAAGTACCTTCTTAACGCCTGTCTCAGGCTCTACTTCAACTTTAAAAAATTGGGTATTTCCTAAATCCTGATCTGCCATGATTTCTATCTCCATTCGTTATATTTTGTGAGGGAGTCCTCCCTCTTATAATCTCGGAAAAATAATATATCAATATAATGATACCAAACCATTTGTATTTGTTCAAATCTGAGTCAAACTGATACGTCCCCGATGACTCACGCCAAAAGTGTTTCGTCGTTCAGCATTCCTGTCGGCACAACAGTTGTAATCTCGCCGGATTTAGCTTCATTGTAGGCATCGGTACCCTCTTTCACGGCAACTCTGACATATCTGTCGGTATGACCGATAAGGTATTTTGCACCTCCGTGCTCCTCTTCATCTTCCCAGAGAACCTTAAGCTCTTCTCCGATAAAAGACTCTCTGTAAGCCTTCGAATCTCTTTCTGTAAGCTCGATCAGAACGTCACTTCTTGCTGACTTCTGCCTGTCGGTGAGCTGATCGGCAAGTCCTGCTGCCACAGTTCCCTTTCTCGGGGAATACTTAAAGACATGCATCTCGTAGAACGCGATGTCCTCAGCAAACTTCCTGCACTCCTCAAACTCTTCCTCACTCTCTCCGGGGAAGCCTACAATTACATCCGTTGTGATAGCCGGTCTGTCAAACGCTTTGCGCAAAAGAGCTACACTGTCCATATACTCTTCGGCGGTATAATGTCTGTTCATTCTCTTCAGTACTGAGTTGCAGCCGCTCTGAAGCGAAAGATGGAAGTGTGGGCAGAGCTTACTTATCTTTGCGAGTCTGTCGACATTCTCTTTAGACATAAGACGAGGCTCTATCGATCCCATACGGATCCTCTCAATGCCCGAAATATCGTTAACCTTTTCAAGAAGCTCTATAAGCTGCGGCTCTCCCTTATCAACACCGTAGGAACCCACATGGATACCGGTTATTACAACTTCCTTAAGGCCCTTTGCAGAGAGGTCTTTTATCTCAGAAAGGACATCCTCCATATCACGGCTTCTGACCCTTCCTCTGGCATATGGTATTACACAATAGCTGCAGAACTGATTGCAGCCGTCCTGGACCTTGATATAAGCCCTTGTGTGCTCGGGAAGTTCAGAGAGTCTCATGTTCTCATATTCGTGAGTGGCGTTTATATCAATGACTGATCTTCCGCCCATGGTCTTATCTTCAATGCCTTCCCTCGCAGCCATGAACTCCTCAAGGATGCTGACAATCTCAGACTTTTTATTGTTACCGACAGCAAGGTCTATACTCTCATCTTTTTTGACACCGTCTATTCCGGTCTCCACGTAGCATCCGACAGCCACCACCACAGCTCCCGGATTTTCCTTTTTTGCCTTGTGAAGCATCTGCCTGGATTTTCTGTCGGCGATATTTGTAACGGTACAGGTGTTGATGATATAAACATCTGCAACGTCGGTAAACGGAACCAGCTTACAGCCTGCATCTGCAAGCTTCTGGCCCATAACATCCATCTCATAACTATTAACTTTACATCCAAGGTTGTGCATCGCAACCCTTAAACCGCTAATCTTATTCATTTTTATGTTGAAAACCTCATTGACTTTTGACAATCATACGTTTACTATAAAGAAAAGAAGGAGGTACTTGACCAATGAAGACAGTTAAGATTTCTTTAAATTCCATCGATAAGGTTAAATCTTTCGTAAACGATATTACGAAGTTCGATTATGATTTCGACCTTGTATCAGGAAGATACGTTATCGATGCTAAGTCTATTATGGGTATTTTCTCACTCGATCTTTCAAAGCCGATCGACCTTAATATCCATGCAGAAGACGGCGCTGAAGAGATCCTTGAGGTTCTCAAGCCCTACATGGTCTAATCAGTAACTGATTAGATCTATCAAAAAAGATTATTACAGACCATCTCGATAATATCGGGATGGTCTTTTTACTTTCCTGTTACTTCTTTATCTCAATCACTTCATCTGTATCAAGAGCTGTCTGAACCAGCTCATCAATCTTCTCGGAAAGATCCTCCTCATGCCTCTGGATAATATCCAGCCTTGGCTTTGTTACAGGATGCTTGGCCACAAATATTGTGCAGCAGTCCTCGTAAGGAAGGATAGATGTCTCATAGGCATCGATCTTTACTGAGATATCTACGATATCCTGCTTGTCAAAGGCGATAAGCGGTCTGTAAACCGGCATGTCTTTTACTACCTCTCCTGTGCACATAAGGCTCTGCATGGTCTGGGAAGCAACCTGGCCGATACTCTCGCCTGTTATAAGTCCCATACATCCCGATCTTGCTGCCAGGATATCTGCAATCTTCATCATATATCTTCTCATGATGATGGTCAGCTCATCATGTGGGCACTTCTCATAAATGTACATCTGAATATCTGTAAAGTTGATGACATGAAGCTTGATATTGCCTGTGTACTTGGCGATAACACCCGCAAGGTCGACAACCTTCTGTTTAGCCTTCTCACTGGTGTAAGGCGGCGCATTGAAGTAAACGGCCTCAATATCAACACCTCTCTTGGCAACCATGTAACCTGCAACAGGCGAATCAATTCCTCCAGAGAGAAGAAGCATAGCCTTGCCTGCAGTTCCGATGGGCATTCCACCCGGGCCCGGGATGATCTCGGAAAAGATGTTGAGCTTCTCACGGATCTCAACATTTATGAGAATCTGAGGGTCATGAACATCAACCTTCATCTCAGGATAAGCATCAAGGATCCTGCCACCTATCTCAGCTGCCATCTCCATGGAATCCATAGGATAGCTCTTATCAACTCTTCTGCACTTAATCTTGAAAGTGCGGTTCTTGTCAGGGTATACTCCATCAACGAAGTCCACAACCGCCTTGCAAACTCCGTCAACATCAGGAAGATTATTCTCCCCGTCTCTTTCTATTGTCACAGCAGGACAGATTCCGGTTATTCCAAAGACTCTCTGGAGTGCGGAAACAGTCTCGTCAAAATCGAAGCCGGCAGCCTCAACATAGACTCTTCCTGCGACCTTGGAGATCTTGAACTCGCCGTCGCATCCTCCTAAAACTCTTTTGATCTGTCTTACAAGGGCATCTTCAAAAATATATCTGTTCTTGCCCTTAACTCCGATCTCTGCGTATTTGATTACAAAAGCATGGTACTGCATATCAATCTCCTTAATGCCTGTAAAACTTTCTCATTGTCTCTACCTGAGAAGAGAGAACATCCAAAAGATAGTCAATCTCCTCTTTTGTTGTCTGGGTAGACATACTGATACGTATTGTTGATTCCAAAAGGCTCTTATCAAGCCCGATGGACTTAAGCGTATCCGAAACATGTGGGTTATTGGAAGTACATGCGCTTCCGGCTGAAACGTAAATCTCTTTACTGCTCAGCATGTTGAGTATAGTCTCCGCAGCAAGTCCCTTTATTGAAACGCTCACAATGTGCGGAGCTCCCTTTTCGCACTCGGGACCATTGAGCCTGATGTCCGAGATCCTCTCAGCAAGAGAATCCATAAGGTATTTCTTGAGCTCGTACAGAGCGCTCATTTTCTCATCAAAATTATCGTAGCACATCTGTGCAGCAAGGGCCATTCCTGCGATACCCGGAACATTTTCGGTGCCGGATCTCATACCCTTCTGCTGACCTCCGCCGTAACATATGGGGGTTATCTTAGTTCCTTTTTTGATATAAAGGAATCCCACGCCCTTGGGGCCGTGTATCTTGTGGGCGCTGACAGCCAAAAGATCGATGTTCATTGACCTTGGTCTTATTCTGAACTTGCCATAGGCCTGCACTGCATCCACATGAAATACTATCTGGTCGTTTATAGATTTAATGAGCTTTCCGGCATCAGCAATTGGCTCCACTGCGCCGATCTCATTGTTTACAAACATCATAGATACAAGAATTGTATCTTCTCTTATTGCGTTCTTTAAATCGTCGAGCCTCACAACACCGTTCTCATCAACAGGAAGGTAAGTTATTTCAAAGCCTTCCTTAACAAGCTCCTGGCAGCTCTCCAAAACAGCCGGATGCTCTATGGAGGTTGTGATTATGTGCTTGCCTCTCCAGGCATTTGCCCTCGCAGCTCCGATAATTGCTGTGTTGTCAGACTCCGTTCCGCCTGAGGTGAATACTATCTCCGCAGGATCAACCTTCAAGGTATCAGCGATTGTCTCTCTTGCACTGTAGAGTCTGTTGCCGGAAATAGTTCCCATGTGATGTACACTGGATGCATTTCCGTATTCTTCTGTCATTATCCTGGCCACCAGCTGTGCCACTTCATCGTAGGCTCTTGTGGTGGCTGAATTATCCAAATATGCTCTCATTTTATTACTCAGCTTTCAAGGTGATACATAAGCCATGCTATCGCAGTAAATCCGGCCGTCTCGGTTCTAAGGATCCTCTTGCCCAGAGTGATGGGCTTTATGTTGTTCTCAGAACACAGCGCTATCTCATCCTCCGAGAATCCCCCTTCGGGGCCGATGAAAAGAGCTATGCTCCGGCCGGGTTCTATATTATCTATTATCTGTCTGGTCACCGAGATGTCTTTTGCATTCTCATAGGGAATGAGGCGGACATCAATGCCTTCGCTGTCGCAGTATTCTATAGCCTGCTTCATGGTGATGGGCAGCATAACCTCAGGGATAATACCGCGCTTACTCTGCTTGGCTGCAGCCTCGGATATTGCCTGCCATCTCTTTTGCTTGGCCGGTGCCTTTTTTTCATCTATCTTGACAACGCATCTCTTGGTCTTCAAAGGAACAATCCTGTAAGCTCCCAGCTCAACCGCCTTCTGGATGATGAGTTCCATCTTATCCACCTTGGGAAGTCCCTGGAAAAGATATATCTTGGAGGGCAGTTCGTTTCCCTGTTCCTCAACAAAGCAAAGATTGCCGATAACGGATTCGCCCGTGATCTCTTCTATTTCGTAAAAGAGCTCACGTCCTTCTCCCTCTTCTCTGATGCTGACGGAAAACTGCTCTCCCACCTTCATGCGAAGGACACTTACCATGTGATTGTAATCGCTGCCTGTTACTTCCACCTTCTTAAGATCAGGTGTGATCTGACTGCTGTCCACAAAGAAATGAAACATTAATTCTTCCTCGATGTGATTGAAACCCAGTCTCCCTGATGATGGATCTCAAGAATCTCAAGACCCGCATCAAGATGCGCCTTCTTCACTTCCTCCTCCTTGGTATTGATAATACCGGAGGTGATATAGATTCCGCCGCTCTTTAGCTGGTTTAAAATAACCGGTGTCAAAGGAACAAGTACATTGGCCAGAATGTTGGCAACTACGATGTCGTATTTGTCGTATCCAACCTTGTCCTGAACCTCTTTATCGTCAATGATATTTCCGATCATCATGTCAAACTTGTCGGATGAAATACCATTGTTTTCCATATTTTCTTTTACCGCAGGAACAGCACATTTATCAAGGTCAGTTCCCACAGCATGCTTTGCTCCGAACATCAAGGCCAGGATGGAAAGTACTCCGCTTCCTGTTCCGACATCCAAAAGCTCGGTATCCTCTGTTACATATTTCTTAAGCATCCTGATGCAGAGCTGTGTTGTCTCATGCATACCGGTTCCGAAAGCTGTTCCGGGATCGATATGAAGGACCATGCCAGCCTTTCCCTCGTCCTCTGCGCTTTCTTTTTCCCAGGATGGAATAACAAGTATATCATCAATGTAGAATTTATGAAAGTACTGCTTCCAGTTGTTGATCCAGTCTATATCTTCAGTAACATCAACGGAGATTGTACCATCACCTATATCGGAGAATGACTTAAGTTCCTCAAGCTTCTCTCTGATGGCGGCCTGCATCTCTTCCGGAGTCTTCTTGACCTTCTCGTATTCACCTTCATCATTGGGAAGTTCAACTGTGAGCATGTTGTCGTCATCAATCTCAACAAAGAAGCTCAGGTATGCAACTCCGCTCTCAATACCGCTTTCTGTCTCATCCGGTTCAAGCTCCGGTGCATCAATGAACATCTGCTCCTTGTCGGCTGCAGATAAAGGTGCATTATCCTCAATCTGAGCACCCTCAAGACCTATGTCCTCAAGGTAACTTACAATAATGTCTTCTGATTCTTCATTTGTTCGAACTCTGAAACGCATCCATTTCATAATAGTTTGTCCTCTCGTTGCATGACTCTGCTTCACACGCAAAAAACTACCGTAGTTAATGCTTCTAACTACGGTAGTATATCACACTTATTTACGTTTCCCAAAATTTCTTTTTCTTTTTACCGCCGCCTGAGCCTCCGGGGTTATTATTGTCATTACCCATGAGCCTCTCTGCCGCTGTCAGGGAATCGCCTGTCTTTTCATCGAACTTCTTAAGAAGATCCTTGGCTTCCTTGGAGAGCTTCTCAGGAACCTGTACCACAAGTGTTACATAGTGGTCTCCTCTCTGCTCCTTGTCTCTAAGGGAAGGAATACCCTTTCCGCGAAGTCTTACTCTTGTGTCTGTCTGGGTTCCGGCCTTAACATCATAAGCCACTTTACCGTCCACAGTATCTATAAGAACTGTTCCACCAAGTGCTGCAATAGCAAATGAAACAGGAACCATTGAATATACGTTGTAACCGTCTCTCTGGAAAATAGGATGCTCAGATACAACAACTTCAACAAGAAGGTCTCCTCTTGGTCCGCCATTAACTCCGGGCTCACCCTTTTCTCTTATTCTTACACTCTGGCCGTTGTCTATACCGGCAGGAATTGTAACCTTGATCTTCTTGCGACTTGCAATATATCCGGTTCCATGACAGTCGGCACACTTCTCTTTGATGACCTTACCTGTTCCGCCACATTCAGGACATGTCTGAACGTTTCTGACGGTTCCGAAGAATGACTGCTGTGTATAAACAATCTGTCCCTTACCGCCACACTTAGTACATGTCTGAGGAGATGTTCCGGGTTTAGCTCCGGTTCCATGACATGTCGGGCATGGATCCTTGATGGTGAGTTCAAGCTCTTTTTCACAGCCAAATACAGCCTCAAGGAAGGTTATGCGTACGCTGGCACGAAGATTGGCACCCTTTGAAGGGCCACTTCTTGCTCCGCCTCTGGCACGTCCGCCTCCGAAGAAGTCACCAAAAATATCACCAAAGATGTCGCCAAAGTCTGCACCATTAAAGTCAAATCCACCACTGAACGGATTACCACCACCCTCAAAGGCTGCGTGTCCGAACTGGTCATACTGACGCTTTTTCTCAGGATCGCTGAGTACCGCATAAGCCTCGGATGCTTCCTTGAACTTATCGGCCGCAGATGCATCACCCGGATTCATGTCAGGGTGATACTTCTTGGCAAGCACTCTGTATGCTTTCTTTATTTCATCCTCTGAAGCGTTCTTACCAACGCCCAGGACTTCATAGTAGTCACGTTTTTGTTCTGCCATCTATAATCCACCGTATCTGTTTAAACTCTCCAATAGCCAGACTGTTTCCAGCCTGGCTATTATTAACATTATCCAACAAAGCGTCTGCTTATACTTCTCTGTAGTCACCGTCAACTACATTGTCGTCATTTGAAGCTGTGCTTCCTGCATTCATGTCAGGACCTGCTGCTCCCATGTCAGGGCCTGCACCCTGAGCACCTGCTGCTCCCTGTACGTTCTCGTACATCTTAGCAAAGAGTGCCTGAGCATCGTTCATGAGCTTCTCTTTCTGGCTCTTAAGAGAATCGATCTCAGAATCTGAAAGCTCCTTGTCCTTGGTCTGCTCAAGTGTCTCCTTGAGAGCCTTGATGTCATCCTCAACAACCTGCTTCTGAGAAGCATCGATCTTGTCGCCTACTTCCTGGAGAGCCTTCTCTGTCTGGAATACGAATGAGTCAGCGTCGTTTCTTGCATCAATGCCTTCCTTACGCTTCTTGTCCTGAGCCTCGTACTCCTGAGCTTCCTTAACTGCCTTATCGATATCCTCGTCAGACATGTTAGAACCGGCTGTGATTGTGATGTGCTGCTCCTTGCCTGTTCCAAGGTCCTTAGCTGAAACGTTAACGATACCGTTAGCATCGATATCGAATGTAACCTCGATCTGAGGAACACCTCTCATTGCCGGAGGGATTCCGTCAAGTCTGAACTGTCCAAGTGACTTGTTATCCTTGGCGAACTGTCTCTCACCCTGAAGTACGTTGATATCTACGGCTGTCTGGTTATCAGCAGCTGTTGAGAATACCTGGCTCTTCTTGGTAGGAATTGTTGTGTTACGCTCGATAAGTCTTGTAGCAACACCACCCATTGTCTCGATAGAAAGTGAAAGAGGTGTTACATCAAGAAGAAGGATATCACCTGCGCCCTCATCACCTGCAAGCTTACCGCCCTGGATACCTGCACCGATAGCTACGCACTCATCAGGGTTGAGGTTCTTGGAAGGCTCCTGGCCTGTGAGCTGTTTAACCTTCTCAACTACGCAAGGAACACGTGTTGATCCACCAACAAGGAGAACCTTGCCGATATCTGCATTTGTAAGTCCTGCATCCTTCATAGCGTTCTGAACAGGGATAGCTGTTCTCTCTACAAGGTCATGGATAAGCTCTTCGAATTTAGCTCTTGTAAGATCTACATCAAAGTGCTTAGGGCCATCTGCGCCTGCTGAGATGAAAGGAAGGTTGATGTTGGTTGTTGTTGAAGAAGAGAGCTCCTTCTTAGCCTTCTCTGCAGCTTCCTTAAGTCTCTGCATAGCCATCTTATCGCCTGAAAGGTCAACGCCTTCTTTGTTCTTGAAATCCTGAACCATCCAGTTGATGATTGCCTGGTCAAAGTCATCACCACCGAGGTGTGTATCGCCGTTTGTTGAAAGAACTTCGATAACACCGTCACCAATATCGATGATAGATACATCAAATGTACCACCACCAAGGTCGTAAACCATGATCTTCTGCTCTTTCTCGTTGTCAAGACCGTAAGCCAGAGCTGCTGCTGTAGGCTCGTTGATGATTCTCTTTACCTCAAGTCCTGCGATCTTACCTGCGTCCTTAGTAGCCTGACGCTGAGCATCATTGAAGTAAGCAGGAACTGTTATAACTGCTTCTGTAACTTTTTCGCCGAGATACTGTTCTGCATCTGCCTTAAGCTTCTGCAGGATCATAGCTGAAATCTGCTGAGGTGAATACTTCTTGCCGTCGATTGTACGGCCGTGATCTGTACCCATATCTCTCTTGATAGATGAGATTGTGTTCTCAGCATTTGTTACTGCCTGACGCTTAGCAGGCTCGCCGACGATCCTCTCGCCGTTCTTTGTGAAAGCAACGATTGAAGGTGTTGTTCTAGCGCCTTCTGCGTTAGCGATAACGGTGGGCTTACCACCTTCCATAACTGCTACGCAGCTATTAGTTGTACCAAGGTCGATACCAATAATCTTACTCATTTCTTTTTCCTCCGTTTATAATAATAAGATTCTGTATTTACTAAGTTATTGTGCTACAGCCACCATGCTGTGTCTGAGCACTGTATCATGGAACATGTATCCCTTCTGAAGCTCCTGGGCAACGATTCCGGATTCGTATTCCTGGGATTCCACCTGCATTACTGCATTGTGGAGGTTTGGATCAAACTCTTTTCCAACCGCTTCTATTGGGGTTACTCCGAGATCTTCAAGCTGCTTGATGAGCTGCTTGTAAATCTTGTTCATGCCATCTGCAAAAGCTCCGTCTTTCTCAGCCTCGGGAACTGCTGCAAGACCTCTCTCAAAATTATCTACTACAGGAAGGAGCTTCTCAAGGACATTGCCCTGACCAAGTTCAAACTGCTGTGATTTCTCTTTGTCGGTTCTCTTCCTGAAGTTCTCAAACTCCGCCATCTGTCTCAGGACTTTGTCGTTAAGTTCATCGATCTTTTCCTGAAGCGGATTCTTTTTCTCTTTTTTCTTATCTTCTTTTTCTACAGTAGGATTTGCCTCAGCATCATCTTTATCCTCCTTAGTAGCGGATGTTTCAGCTGCCTCTTTCTCTTTGGCTTCCTCTTCAAGTTCTTCCATGATATTCTCAAGAACTTCTTCTTTTTTCTTTTCCTCAGCGCTCTTACCTGCCTTGGCAGATGAAGCCTTTTTCTTATCTTCGCTCAATTCAAATTGCCTCCTTAAAGCTTATGTTCCTAATCCTTTTTATATAGATCATCAAGTGCATGACGCATATTCTTAAGCGTCGTTATAACCTTGCCGTAATCCATTCTCTTGGGGCCGATGATTCCAACGGTTCCCTTCATGCCATCACCAAGCTCGTATGTCGCCGTTACAACACTGCAATCCTTCATGGACTGTATCGGTGTCTCATTGCCGATGTAAACCTGGATTCCTGTCTGCTCTCCGTCAGATGAGAGCGTGTCCTCTACGATACTGGAGAGGTCCTTGGTATCCTCAAAGGTGCTTATGAGCTCACTGGCCTTGGCTGAATCCGTAAGCTCCGGGTACTTGAAGAAATTCATTGTACCGCTAGTATATATCTGAAGGTCGTCATCAGCTGTGATTGATTCGGCAGCTGTATCAATGACGTTTCCGATGATCTCACTGTGAATTCCGGCTTCCTGCTTGACCGCTGCTATAAGTCCTAAATTGATATCCTCTACAGCAAGTCCGTCAAGTCTTGTGTTAAGAAGAATGTTAAGCTTGAGCATTGTGGCATCATCAAGTTCTTCCTCAACGGGAATGATCTTATTCTTGATGACATTTCCTTCTATAACGATAGTTGCCAGAAGGTGCTCGGTGTCAACTTTGGATATCTGTATGAACTTCAGCTTGTTCTTGCGGATCTGAGGTGCCGAGATCATTGTGGCGTAGTTGGTATCAATTGCAAGGGTCTTAGCCACCTGTTTAAGGAGATTCTCAAGCTTCTCTTCCTTATCAAGAAGCATCTCCTTCATATTCTCAACTTCCTGTTCCTTCTCCCTCAGCATCTCGTCTACATAAACTCTGTAGCCCTGATCGGAAGGAATTCTTCCGGCTGAAGTATGGGGCTGAATAATAAGTCCCATCTCCTCAAGGTCTGCCATCTCATTTCTGATGGTGGCTGAACTAAGGTTCAGATCAGTATCCTTGGAAATAGTCCTTGATCCGACAGGTTCTCCCGTCTCAAGGTAGTTCCTTACTATTGCATGTAGTATGGTTCTCTTTCTCTCATCAAGTTCCAAGTTGTTACCCCTTCCTCTGTCTCCGGATTCCATTGGAATGGCTTTTTTTGAGTTGTTAGCACTCAACTCAATCGAGTGCTAACATCTTCTCTGTAACATAAAATATCACTCGGCGGAACTAATGTCAACCATCTAAATGTTAAATATGGATAAAAAAACAGCAGACACTTTTTAGGTGTCTGCTGCAAGAGTTTTTATATTAACGAAAGATTAAAGATCAATTCTGCCCTGTACCTTGTCATCAACAACGTAGTAAGCTGAGTTCTCTTCAGGCTTAACATAAACGCTGAGCTTCTTCATGGAATCAACGTCTCCGCCCATCTCAAACTTGAAGTTGTTCTTAGCGTTAGCAACGATTGTATCGTATGTAACATTCTTGTCGCCGTACTGAAGAACAATATTTGTCTTAACCTCAGGTGCTGCTGCCTTCTTAGCTGTTGTAGCCTTCTTAGCTGCAGGCTTCTTGGCTGCTGTAGCCTTCTTTGCAGGAGCTGCCTTCTTGGCTGTTGTAGCTTTCTTAGCTGCAGGCTTCTTAGCCTCAGTCTTCTCAGCTGCCTTCTTAGGCTCAGCCTTCTTTTCAGGAGCTGCCTTCTTGGCCGGTGCAGCTTTCTTAGCTGCAGGCTTCTTAGCTGCTGCCTTCTTAGCAGGAGCTGCCTTCTTCTCCTCTGCCTTTGCAGGTGCTGCCTTCTTCTCCTCTGCCTTTGCAGGTGCTGCCTTCTTCTCCTCTGCCTTTGCAGGTGCTGCTTTTACTTCAGGTGTCTTAACTTCTGCAGCTACCGGTGTCTTGATTGTTGCAACAGGCTTTGCAGCTGCCTCAGTCTTCTTGATCTCTGCCATTTTTACATTTCCTCCTCAAAATCATATATGATTTATTGTAGCTCGTTAAAACAATAAAGCGATTACGAAATAGAGTTTACACTCATTAATGCGCATTGTCAACGCATTTACTAAGATTTAATGACTTTTAATCCTTGCTACAAGCGGCATAAAAGGAAACCAGTGTGAGCGAAAACAGAACTCCCGCGATAATGTCGGTAAGCCAGTGTACTCCGGCCAGTAATCTTGCACATACTCCAATCACCATAAGCGCAACTGCAGCTATTCTCAGCACTTTAGCATAAGTCTTATTCTTAAGAAGCCTTTTCCAGGCAATCATAGCACTTCCAAAAACACTGCATATAACGAGTGTGTGGCTTGATGGAAAAGACGTCTCAATCTCAGTCTCACCCGGCTGTAAAAGCGGTCTGTAATTTATCGGAATCTTATCAAAAGCAACATATATAATGGCAACCACCAGATAAAGGATTCCAAGTCCAAGAATTGTCTTACCCACTTTGGCTATGCTCTTTGTTTTTACCAGCACAAGAAGACCTATAAACGCAAAGCTTGCCACAACCAAAAATGACAGCACCATCACAAGATCCGATACTTTGTCAAAAAATCCATTGTAGCCAAGTGCACCTGACACAGCTCCGTTTAATGAAGAGAATCCTACGGAAGTACCCTCAAGTCCTATAGCTGCTCTATCCACAAAGTATGTTAGAACAGAAAAAATCACAGTCACCAGCAAAAGACATAAAGGCTTTACCAGCGAATTTTTCTCAATCTTCAATTAAAACATCCCCTTTCGGATTATTTGCCGTACTCCTCCGACACGAATTTTCTGAGAGCAGTCATTGCTCTCTCAACCTTCTCAGTATCGATACAGTAAGCCATTCTAAAGAATCCGGGTGCTCCGAAGCCGTCAGCAGGAACAAATACCAGATCGTACTTAAGAGCTTTTTTGCAGAAGGCAACTGAGTCTTCCTCAAGTGCCTTGGGCATTATATAGAAGGTTCCGCCGGGCTTAACAACAGTAAAGCCAAGCTCCACAAGAGTATCGTATATGATGTTCATGTTGGTCTCATATACCGAGAGGTCCGCTGTCATTGAGCACACCTTGGCAACAGCCTGCTGAATGATTGAAGGCGGGCAGTTGTGTCCTGTGCCTCTTGAAATCTGTCCGCACATAGGAACAATAACATCTGCGCCCTCGCACGCAGGATTGACTGCCACATATCCGATTCGCTCTCCGGGAAGAGACAGCGATTTTGAGAAAGAGTAGCAGCTCAAAGTATGGTCATAGAATTTGGAAACATATGGTGAATCAGCACCCTTAAACACGATCTCTCTGTATGGCTCGTCTGAGAGAAGGAATATTGTATGTCCGTACTCTTTTGACTTCTCCTTGAGAATATCAGCAAGTCTCTGAAGAGTAGCAGTTGAATAAGCGATACCTGAAGGATTGTTAGGTGTGTTAACAAGAACTGCTGCCACATTCTCATTTATCATCTCAAGGAACTTATCGAAATTAATCTGAAAAGAGCTTGTATCAGCCGGAACAACACTGAGCTTGCATCCGGCACCTGTAATATATGGACCGTACTCCGGGAAGTATGGCGCAAAAACTATCATCTCATCCCCGGGCTTGGTCACTGCCCTGACTGCATGAGCAACAGCTCCGGCAGCTCCTGTTGTAGGGAAGATGTGCTCCGGTCCATAGTTCATCCCAAATCTCTCGTTCAGTGATTTTGCAATTTCTTCTTTATATAGAGGGTTTCCAAGACTCGGAGTATATCCATGAAGTGTCATGGTGTCCTCTTCCTGGAGGAGTCTTATCATCTCATCTGTGAACTCCTTAGGAACCTCAACACTTGGATTTCCGAGACTGAAGTCAAAAACATTCTCGTATCCAATCTCTTTTCCCCTGGCAGTTGCATACTCAGAGAGCTCTCTTATTACAGACTTCGCTCCCAACATGCTCTTATATTGTTCGTTTATCATAGCCGTTCCTCCTATGTTATTATCTGTATGATTATAGCATAATGTCCGTTTGATTATAGCACAATGTTTAACGATTTACATCATTAAAGCGTCAGCGCAATTCCTTAAGTTTCTCCACAAGCTTTTCCGCATCCTCGAGAAGCTGCTTCTCTGCCTTGGTGGGGTTGGAATCCTTCTTGTACTTGTAGACGAATACCGGAATGCCTGTACTGTGGAAGGCCATGTTTCCTTTGTAGGAGGCGATAAATCCCGGAATCTTGCCGGGATCGATCTTGGCACTTGGGCTGATCTTGATCTCGATGGTTCCGTCGCCGCCCTTGATCTCTATGATATACAGGTCGTGAGCTCTGGCGCGCAAAAGAGATATTCGAAGAAGGTTTATCGCGGTCTCCGGAACTTCGCCGAATCTGTCGATGAGCTCGTCCTTCATCTCGTCGCACTCCGCCTGATTCTCGATGCTGGCTATTCTCTTGTATATCTCAAGCTTCTGATCCTCATTGAGGATGTAGTTATCCGGAATAAAAGCACTGACATCAAGGTCGATACTTGTTCCCGGCAAATCGGAAATGGTACCGTCTTCTTCGCCTTTTCTGACTTTGACAGCCTCTCCAAGCATCTTGCAGTAGAGGTCGTATCCGACAGCCGCCATGTGTCCGCTCTGTTTTTTGCCAAGGAGATTTCCTGCTCCTCTGATCTCAAGATCCCTCATCGCAATCTTAAAGCCGCTGCCAAGGTCTGTAAATTCCTTGATGGCAGCAAGTCTCTTTTCAGCGATCTCCTTGAGCATCTTGTCTCTCTTATACATAAGGAAGGCATAGGCTGTCTTGTTGGATCTTCCCACACGTCCTCTTAACTGATAGAGCTGAGAAAGACCCATCTTGTCAGAGTCGTGGATGATCATGGTGTTGACGTTGGGGATATCAAGTCCCGTCTCAATGATGGTGGTTGATACCAGCACATCAATGGTTCCGTCGATGAAATCATACATGATACGCTCAAGCTCGGATTCCTTCATCTGGCCATGGGCAAAAGCAACATTTGCTTCAGGCACAAGCTTCTGGATCTTGGCTGCCGTATCGGCAATGGTATTTACTCTGTTGTAAACGTAATAAACCTGTCCCTTCCTGGAGAGCTCTCTGACAATAGCTTCCCTCACAAGTTCGTCATTGTACTCCATGACATAGGTCTGGATAGGGAGCCTGTCGTTGGGTGCTTCTTCGAGAACACTCATATCCCTGATGCCAACAAGAGACATATGAAGAGTCCTCGGAATAGGAGTAGCGGTCAGGGTCAGTACATCCACGTTTTCCTTCATGGTCTTGATCTTTTCCTTGTGGGTTACACCAAAGCGCTGTTCCTCATCCACAATAAGAAGTCCAAGATCCTTGTATTCAATGTCCTTGGACAGAAGTCTGTGAGTTCCGATGACAACATCTACAAGACCCTTCTTAAGGTCAGCCACTGTCTTCTTTTGCTCCGCAGCAGTCCTGAATCTGGACATGAGATCAACCCTCACCGGGAATGAACGCATTCTCTCGGAGAAGGTGTTGTAATGCTGCTGGGCAAGGATTGTGGTGGGTACCAAAACCGCCACCTGCTTGCCGTCCTGTATTGCTTTGAAAGCCGCACGGATAGCCACTTCTGTCTTGCCAAAGCCAACATCTCCACAGATGAGTCTGTCCATTATGCGACTTGATTCCATATCTTTTTTGGTATCGTCGATGGCAGTGAGCTGATCCTCCGTCTCCTGATAAGGAAAGGCATCCTCAAACTCCTGCTGCCACACTGTGTCTTTTCCGAACTCGTAGCCGATGGCCTGCTGCCTCTTGGCATAGAGTTCAACCAGATCCTGCGCAACCTCTTCAACTGCAGCTCTGACCTTGCTCTTGGTGTGGCTCCAGTCTCCGCTTCCAAGCTTGTTGAGCTTGGGTTTGTGGGCAGTCTCGTCATCACCACCGGAGGCGTACTTCTGAATTACAGAAAGTCCTGTCGCAAGAACGTAAAGGTTTCCGCCACCACCGTATTCTATCTTGATATAATCCTTGACCACATGGTCGGTCTCGATCTTCTCGATACCTCTGTATATACCAAGACCATGGTCCTCATGAACTACGTAGTCACCAATCTTAAGATCGGCGAAATCCGAAATCTTCTCGCCGCTGTACTGGCTCTTTTTCTTTTTCTTCTTCCTCGTGTGCTCGGTGAAGATATCACTCTCAGCAATAACAGCAAACTTAATGTCAGGGTACTCAAAGCCCTTCATTATCCTGCCGTAGTATGTCATGATCTCGCCGGGCTGCAGAACCCTTCCGGGATCCTCGCTGTAAAATGCACTGACAAGATTATCCCTAAGGTCCTCAACTATACGCTTTGCTCTTGTCCTTGAACCGGAGAGGATAAGAACCTTGTAACCTCTCTTGGAATAGCTCTTTAAGTCGCTGACCAGAGAGTCAAAGCTGTTATTGTAAGCAGCTATACTTCTCGCCTTAATGTCCCAGCTCTTTTCCGGGGAAAAGAGATTCAGAGAAGCCGGCATTGCAAGAGCAGACACCAGGACTCTCCTGCCGTTACCCATTCTTGCTATGCAGTTGTCTATGGAATAAAGAATGTCCATCTGTCCCGGAAGTACGTAGCCCTTCTCTGCTCTGTGGGTCATACTCTCGCGGAACTCTGTTTCCACAGCCCTTGCATGTTCCTGCACGCGCTGCGGCTCGTCGATAAAGATACAGCTCTTGCCCTTGGGAAACATCTCCTGAATGGTAACCGTATCTTCATAGAAATATCTGATATAGCTCTCAAGATTGACAGCCGCCCTGAACTCAAAAAGTTCTTCCTTAAGTTCCTCGGTCTGTTTTTTCAGCTGATGTGCTTCTGCAGTTTTAAACTCATCTCTGAGGGCTTTCACTGCCTTGTCGGTATCTTCCTGAATCCTGGCAAAGCCCTTCTCAAGCTCCTCATCCTCGAGAATGATCTCTGAAGCAGGATAAATATCCACGCTCTCCAGCTTCTCAAGAGATCTCTGAGAGAGAATGTCAAAGCTTCTGATGGAGTCGATCTCATCACCCCAAAGCTCGATTCTGAAAGGATTCTCTTCCGTAAGATCAAAGACATCTACAATGTCTCCACGTATCGAAAACTCACCCGGAGCCTCAACCTGATAGTTTCTGGTATAGCCCATGGTGACAAGTTTTTTGCCTATCTCCACAACATCAATAGCGCTGTGTCTGTCCAAAGACAAAATGTGATCGCGAATGACTTCCGGCTTGATCTGAGGAGCCATAAGGGCAGCAAAAGTAGTGACCACCGTAACAGGCCTTCCCTCAATGAGTCTTCTCATACAGCGGATTCTCTGCCTTGCAATCTCATTGCTGTGAACATCAGCCTGATAGAAGATCAGATCCTTGGCGGGATACACTGTGACATTTCTGTCGTAAAACTTGTAATCCTCATAGATCTCTTTTGCCCGAAGATCCGAGTAAGTCACAATGATCCTGTACTTGAAATCAGCCCCAAGTCCGTCGATGATGTGGAGCTTCTGCGAGTCAACGCAGCCTGTCACCTCAGCACAGGCAAAGGGCTTTTCAAGATATTCGTTTATTTCATTAAATTCCTTCAGCTCCGAAAGGGGCGTCGTAATTGCTCTCATTTATTCTTTCCGTTGAATCTGTTCATGGCACTGTCCACGCCTTCTTCCATAATGCATGTTACAGCACCGGCTGCATTTTCTATACTCTCTTTAATAAGAGTTGCATCTTCACCCTCAAAGTGTCCGAGGACCCAGTCCACCATATCCCACTGTTTGGGCTTCTTGCCAACTCCTACGCGGACTCTGGAAAACTCATCATGCCCAAGCTGAGCAATTATGTTCTTAAGTCCGTTATGTCCTCCGGCGCTTCCCTTGGGGCGAACACGGAGGTTACCCACATCAAGTTCCACATCGTCGGATATAACAATAAGGTTTGTCTTTGTATCAATTTTGAAATAGTTACATATCGGAGCCACAGCTTCTCCGCTGAGGTTCATATAGGTAAGGGGTTTGACCAGAATTACTCTCTCATTCCCAATCCTTCCCTTGCCGTAAGCAGCCTTAAACTTGGTCTCCGTAAGGCCGATATTGTATTTATCGGAAAGGTAATCAATGGTATCAAATCCTACATTATGCCTGGTTCCGAAATATTTTTTCTCCGGATTTCCGAGTCCCACTATCACGAACACTTTACCGTCTTCCTCTCTATTCTTCCTTGAAAATATTGCTTTTAAAAATTCAAACATCCCATCCCCCAGCATAAATCAGGGGACCTAGTAACAACCTAAGTCCCCTGTTATTAATACCCATTATTAACTTTGCAAAGTGGCTTGTCAACCCTCTACAGGTGCATCCTCGCCCTCAGGCTCTTCTAAAGATGCCTTGTCGTAAGCTTCAAGGATCTGTGTCTGAAGAACGCCTCTCATGTCTGAGTTGATGGGGTGCGCGATGTCGCGATATTCACCGTCTGCAGACTTCTTGCTGGGCATAGCGATGAAAAGACCTCTCTCACCCTCGATGACCTTGATGTCATGAACAACGAACTCATTGTCAAAAGTAACAGAAACTACTGCGCGCATCTTGCCCTGCTTGGTAACTTTCCTAACACGAATATCTGTAATCTTCATATTGTAACCCCCTCTTGATTACAACCTGGTCAACGATACCTTAGATGACGTACCTTTCGTTATTCTCTACAACTACCTTTATTCCGTTTTCTTCTTTATAATATGAGTTTGCCTGTATCGTGCCGTGGCTCTCTACAATGCAGTTCTCAATATGTGAATTATCTCCGATATAAACATCATTCAGGATGATCGAATTCTTGATGTAGCAGTTGTTGCCGATGAACGCACCCTTGAAGATCACTGAATCCTCGATGGTTCCGTTTATGATACAACCGCTGGAGATAAGTCCGTTCTTGACGTTTACTCCCACGTTATACTTAGCCGGCGGAAGGTCGGAAACCTTGGTGTAGATACCCGGATACTCGCGGAAGAAGTACTGGCGGATCTCAGGCTTTAAGAAGTCCATGTTGGTCCTGTAGTAATCCTCTACCGAAGCGATGTTGCTCCAGTATTCCTTGATCTTGTATCCGTATATTCTCTTCATATCCTTGTATCTTACAAGGATATCTCTTACAAAGTCGTATCTCTCTTCCTCTTCGGCTCTCTCAATGAGCTCGATGAGCTGTCTTCTTCTGATAACGTAGATACCGCAGGAGATTGTGTTGGATCTTGATACAACCGGCTTCTCCTCGAACTCCTCGATACGGCTCTCCTCGTTCATACGAACTGTTCCGAATCTCTCGGTATCAATTGTTGCCGGCATATCCTTGCAAACAACTGTGATGTCAGCCTGCTTCTGAATGTGATACTCAAGAAGCTTGCCATAGTCCATCTTGTATACGCAGTCTCCTGAAGTGATCACTACATACGGTTCATGACAGCTTCTAAGGAAATCAAGATTCTGTGCAATGGCATCTGCCGTACCTCTGTACCAGAGATTACCTGATGCCTTAACTGCGGGAGTGAATACGTATAAGCCTCCCTGCTTACGTCCGAAGTCCCACCACTTTGAAGAACTGAGGTGTGTATTAAGACTTCCTGCATTGTACTGTGTAAATACGGCTACTGTCTGAATATGAGAGTTGGTCATGTTGCTCAGTGCGAAGTCGATACTTCTGTAAAAACCAGCCACCGGCATTGCGCAAACCGCTCTTCTCTTGGACAGTTCCTGCATCCTGCTACTGCTGCCGCCTGCTAAAATAATACCAATCGCCCTCATACTCAATCACCTGCCTTATCTAATGTTCTTCCGCTGTCCAGGACTCCGTCCACGTAGTCGTCAGCAGTTGTAACTCCGGAGATCATGGTGTTCTTACCCACCTTTACACCATCCGGTATAACTGATCTCTCGCCGATAGTGCAGAGACCTTCGCAATAAATTGCGGGCTTGGTCTCATTCTCTTTTTCCTCAAAGGTTCCGAGCATTACGCCGTTTCCGATCTGTGCTCTCTCTGCAATGATTGCCTTCTCAATGTTACAGTTATCACCGATCTGCGTCTCATTCATGATGATGGAATGGCTGACAACTGTGCCCTTTCCGATCTTGACGCCGGGTCCGATAACTGAGTTGTAAACCTTTCCTTCTATGTCGCAGCCCTCACCGACAATACTTCTCTCAATGGCACTCTCAGGTCCCAGGTACTGCGGCGGCTGAACTCCGCTTGCTGTGTATATCTTCCAATACTCTTCGTAGAGATTGAACTCAGGAACGATATCGATGAGCTCCATGTTGGCTTCCCAGTAAGATGTAAGAGTTCCTACATCCTTCCAATAGCCATCAAACTCATATGCGAAAAGAGATTGTCCCTGATCCTTGCAGTAAGGAATGATATGCTTACCAAAATCCAGTCCTGCCTGATCTTTATTCTTAATAAGCGCTTCCTTAAGAGACTTCCATGAGAAGATGTAGATACCCATAGAAGCAAGGTTGCTGCGTGGATGCTCGGGTTTCTCCTCGAAGTCCACGATGCGCTTGTTTTCATCCGTTATCATGATTCCGAATCTGCTGGCCTCTTCCATAGGAACAGGCATAACAGCAATGGTAACATCAGCGCCGCTTGACTTATGGAAATCAAGCATTGTCTCATAGTCCATCTTATAAATATGGTCACCGGAAAGAATCAGGACATAGTCAGGATTATAGTTCTCCATGTATTCCATGTTCTGATAAATTGCGTTAGCAGTACCGGTATACCACTCGCTGTTAGCGCTCTTCTCATAGGGAGGAAGAACTGTAACTCCACCGAAGTTACGGTCCAGATCCCACGGTATTCCAATTCCAATATGGGAATTAAGTCTGAGCGGACGATACTGTGTCAGAACTCCGACAGTGTCCACTCCCGAATTGATGCAGTTACTAAGCGGAAAGTCAATAATACGATATTTTCCCCCAAATGAAACTGCAGGCTTTGCCATTTTTGATGTCAGAACGCCCAGTCTGCTTCCTTGTCCACCTGCTAAAAGCATGGCAATCATTTCTTTTTTTATCATGCTCCACCTCGTTGCAAAAAACTTTTTAAAACATAAGAATTGCCTTCTTTTCTAACATTAAGTATATCACAAGCAATGTACCAAAAAAACATGAAATAGACTAAATATGATATATAATTAACGTAAACGTTTTCGTATTTTCTGTTTTTTGACTTTGACATAATAAGTGCTAGAATAAAGTAGTTTCTTATTTAAAAAGACGAGGCATAACAATGTATAAAATTGATTTTAAAAATCCCGAACATATCTATTTCATCGGTATCGGTGGCATCTCCATGAGCGGACTTGCTCAGATTCTGGTGGAGGAAGGTTTCAAGATTTCAGGTTCAGATGCCAAAGAGTCCGCCATGACAAGAGCTCTGGAGGATAAAGGCATCAAAATATTTTACGGTCAGAAGGCAGAGAACATCTCATCTCTCGGCAACATAAACGCTGTTGTTTACACTGCAGCCGTTCGTCCCGACAACCCTGAGTTTGTCGCAGCCAAGAACGCCGGAATACCGATGCTCACAAGAGCTGAGCTTCTCGGACAGATCATGAAGGAGTATGAACTTCCCGTGGCAGTCAGCGGAACTCACGGCAAGACTACCACAACTTCCATGCTCTCCAAGATACTTCTGGAAGCCAATACAGATCCCACATTATCCATCGGCGGCATTTTCAGTGATATAGGAGGAAACATCCGTGTCGGAAAGTCGGAGTACTTCGTGACAGAGGCCTGCGAATACACCAACAGCTTCCTTAGTTTCTTCCCTAAGATAAGCATTATTTCTAATATCGATGCCGACCATTTGGATTTCTTCAAGGATCTTGATGACATCAGACATTCCTTCAGAAAGTTTGCAGAGCTCCTTCCGGACGACGGAAGCCTTGTTATAAACGGAGACATCGACAACGTAGATGAGATCACTCATGGTCTTAAGTGCAGCATTATAACCTACGGTTCATCAGCTGCCTTTGACTACTACCCGACAGATATTACCTATGACGATCACGGTAATCCATCCTTCACAGCTCATCTCCCTGAGGGAAAAGAGCTTGAGATTACCCTTTCTGTTCCGGGTATCCACAATGTTTACAATGCACTTTCAGCAATTGCCGTTGCCAAGATACTTAATATAGAAGATGCTCAAATTGTTTCTGCTCTTGATGCATTTCACGGAACCGGCAGACGATTTGAATATAAGGGAGAGATTGGCGGAGTTACCATCATCGATGACTACGCTCACCATCCCACTGAGATCAAGGCAACACTTACAGCAGCTCAGAATTATCCTCACAACAAGATCTGGTGCGTGTTCCAGCCACACACTTACACCAGGACCAAGGCTCTTATGAATGAGTTTGCCGAAGCACTTTCTCTGGCAGATCACGTTATCCTTGCTGACATTTACGCAGCAAGAGAAAAAGACACACTGGGAATCAGCTCACGTACACTGAGGGACAAGATTGTAGCTCTCGGACATGAATGCAATTATTTCCCGACCACAGAAAACTTTAATGAGATTGAAAAATTTCTTTTGCAAAATTGCACTAAAGGAGATTTGTTGATAACCATGGGAGCGGGAGATGTTGTAAAAATCGGCGATGAGCTCCTTGGCAAGTAAAACTTATCCACATTTCCACTTGAAACTTTTATTTATGTAAACCATTTTCGGTGGATAAAGGTCCGGATGGCAAACCCCATACCGGGCCTTTTTTAATTCGATTTGTATTAAATAATCCACGTTATCCACATTGTCCACAAAACTTCTCCAATTCCGAAACCCTTGATATTTACTGGATTTCTTCGTCACTTTTTCCATATCATTTTAAAAATCCCCATGCTATAATCTGAATTGTTCCGAAGAACCAGACAATTCTTTTTCGGATATCTTATGAAGTAGGTGATGAAAGTTTATGATGGGGCGTGTGACGATTAGTTCTAATTGCGGGGAGGATTCTACTTATGTTTCCAACATCTTTATTGACGAATACATGCAGGACGCAAACGATGCGCAGATTAAGATCTACCTCTTTTTACTGCGTATGATGAGTGCGAATTTACCTACCAGTGTTGAGGCTCTGGCAGATAAATTCAACCACACGGAATCGGACGTGATCCGTGCTCTTAAATACTGGGAGAAAAAGGGACTTATAAGTCTTGAGTATGACGGCTCCCAGAACCTTACCGGAATACATATGGAAGATATTGTAGCCAAGCAGCACAGACGCTACGGCAGAAGGAAGGATGACTCGGTGACAGCACAGCCAAGACCCGTACTGGCTCCTGTTTTCCAGGAACAGCCCATGCAGACTGTGGTTCAGAGCCCAGCTCCTGCCAAGGCCACATCAGATGTTTCAAATCTTCTGTTCATCGCAGAACAGTATTTCGGCAGAACACTGACAAGTACAGAGATGCAGACCATCTGCTACATTCATGATGAACTGTCATTCTCTGATGACCTTTTGGACTATCTGATGCAGTACTGCGTCGATAATCATAAAAAAGATTTCAGATACATGGAAAAGGTGGCCATTAACTGGAATCAGCAAGGCATCAAAACGCCAAAACAGGCTCGCGCGGAAATCTACAAACATGACAGCGATTTCATCGCTATCATGAAGGCACTCGGTATGGAAAACTCACCCACTGAGAAGGAAATCGAATTCATTCGCAAGTGGCGTGGGGAGTTGGGATTTTCGATGGATATCATTCTGGAAGCCTGCGACAGAACTGTTATGGCGACACAAAAAGGGCGTCTTAAATACTGCGACGCCATATTGCGCAGCTGGCACGAGAAAAAAGTTAAAACAAGGGAGGACATTGCCAAGCTGGATGCCAACTTTACCGCTGATCTCGCCAAAAAGAGATCCAAGGCTTCCGTATCGTCCATCGATACCAAACTTCGTCTAAGCGAATCATCTATTCGCTCGGGCGTATCCCAGAATCGCTTTAATCAGTTCCAGCAGAATACATATGATTTTGTTGAACTCGAGAAAAAGCTTCTGGACAACTAAAGCTCCGGCTGATTGGGGAATCTGGTCGGAAGCAAATTCATAAGCTCGGCCCTGTACCTTGGCCCGGCGGTGGCACCTCGCCTTCCCCGGAGCACGTACAGGGCCATACTTATGTGACATAATCTACGTTATTGGAAGAATACGGTTGGAGCTGTGAAATATATACTCTTTTCTCGACAAACCGGGCACTCCGATGAGCCCAGAGCATCAATATCTGCGTGCATTGGCACTTGATATTGATTGGTCTCATCTCCGGGTTTGTCAAATCGAAAAGAGTATATATTTCACAACTCCGACCTTACACATCGAATTAAGGAGACGTATATATGGCACTAACAAATGCACAATACGACGCCATAATGCATGAGTATGAGGAGAGGCGGTATCTGCATAGGCAGGAGCTGGAGGAAAGGCTTCAGAGTGTTTATGAGAATGTTCCCGGATATAAGGAACTGGACGATGAGACCGCAAGTGCCAGTGCGGATTTTGGCAGGAGAATGCTCTCGGGCGAGAGGCTTGATAGATCAGTTCTTAAAGAACAGCTGGCTGAGCTGGCAAGGCAGAAACAGGTTCTGCTTGTAGAAGCCGGTTACTCTGACGATTATCTCGAAATGGGATACACTTGTCCCGATTGTAAGGATACCGGTTATATCAATAACGAAAAATGCCATTGCTTCAAGCAGAAAATCATAGATACTCTCTACGACAAATCGAACCTGAAAATGCTGGCTAAAACAGCCAATTTCAGGAATATGAAGGATTTTTATTATCAGGGAGATGACCTTCTGAGATTTCAGGGAGCAAAAAGAACTGCTGAAGAATTTGTGAATAATTTTAGCTCCGACTACCAAAATTTATTTATTTATGGTACAGTTGGTACGGGTAAAACCTTCTTGTCCATTTGTGTGGCAGATGAAATTCTGAAAAAAGGCCATTCTGTAATATATTTCAGTTCTATCGGACTGTTTGAGATGATTGCAGAGAGTACCTTTGATTACAAGGCCAAGGATGAACTCAGAGCTCTATACGATGACATCTATAACTGTGAGCTTTTAGTTATCGATGATCTCGGCTCAGAGAGGATCACCGCTCTGGTAACTTCAGAACTCTTTGCACTTCTGAACGAGAGGGACAATCGCAAAAAATCAACTATAATTACATCTAATTTATCGCTAGAGGGATTACAACAAGCATATCAGGATCGCATTTTTTCAAGGATAACAAGCAACTATAAAATGTTGAAGCTATCGGGTCCGGATATTCGAAACCAAAAGAAAATTGCCCAAAAAGAAAGCGAGGATTTTCACTAATGCCAAGAAAAGAGGAGAAGCGTAATCTGGAGACCATTCCTGTCGGATCTTTAGGAATGATACCCCTTAAGGGTACCAGACCACTTGCAGAGAAGGTCGATTACTATCTCGTTAAGTGGAGAGCAGAAAGAGAGAATGAGCACAAAGGCAGCCTGGCCTTTACCGGCTACGAGCGTCCTTCATACATTCTCGATGCTGAGATTCCCAGATTTGGAACCGGTGAGGCTAAGGGTGTTATTAAGACATCCGTTCGTGGAGATGACCTGTATCTCCTGGTAGATGTATGTAACTACAATGAAACATACAAGTTATTCGGACAGGAAAATCATATGTCCCCTGATGATCATTATCAGGATCTTAAGAGAATCATTGCTGCTGTTGGCGGTAAGGCAAGAAGGATCACAGTCATCATGCCTTTCCTTTACGAATCAAGACAGCACAAGAGAAGTTCAAGAGAGTCTCTGGACTGCGCAATTGCTCTTCAGGAACTCGTAAGCATGGGTGTTGACAACATTATCACCTTTGATGCACATGATGCCCGTGTTCAAAATGCTATCCCTTTAAATGGTTTTGAAACCGTAAGAACAACATATCAGTTCATCAAGGCTCTTCTCAGAAATGTATGGGATCTCAAGATCAATTCCGAGAACATGATGGTAATCAGCCCGGATGAAGGTGGTATGAGCCGTGCTATCTATCTTGCCAGCGTCCTTGGTCTTGATGTTGGTATGTTCTATAAGAGACGTGACTACACTCAGGTTGTTGACGGAAGAAACCCTATCGTTTCTCACGAATTCCTGGGCACCAGCGTAGAAGGCAAGTCAGTTATCATTGTTGATGACATGATCTCTTCCGGTGAGAGCATGCTTGATGTAGCAAGAGCGCTCAAGGACAGAAAGGCATCCAGAATCTATGCATTCTCAACCTTTGGTCTGTTCACATCAGGTCTTGATGCATTCGACAAAGCATATGAGGAAGGCCTCATCGACAAGGTATTTACTACAAACCTCATCTATCAGTCACCTGAGCTTCTTTCAAGAGACTGGTATGTAAGCTGTGATATGAGTAAGTACATTGCATACCTCATAGACACACTTAACCATGATGCTTCAATCAGTGATCTTCTCAATCCTGTTGAACGTATCAACAATATCATTGAGAGATATAACAGCGGAGAACTTAAAGCTTCCATGGAAGCTGAGAAAAAAGCCTGATCGTCAGATCAGGCTTTTTATATCCAGTAATTTATCTACTTTTCTGTATAGCTTTCCCATCAGCTCTTCATCAGGCTGCGTCAGATCAGGCACCATGATAACCTTGCACCCTGCAAGATATGCACTGGTAACGCCATTCGGAGAATCCTCTACCGCAAAGGTCTCTGAAGGATCAAGCCCCAGTTCATCGCAGGCATACGAGTAAATATCCGGTGCCGGTTTACCGAGCTTAACCATGTTGGAGCAGATTATCTTATCAAAATAATCAAACAGATCTATCTTCTTAAGATATCTCTCAGCCCTTGGATACTCATTGGCTGTGACAAGAGCTGTCAGAATCCCATGTTCCCGAAGCCATGTCAGTATCTCTTTTGCCCCGGGTTTAAGAGGTATTCCCTGTTCCTTAATGATGTCTTCAACGATGCCTTTTCTGTATTCACGGACCATCTGATAATCGAAGTCCTCTCCGAACCACTCCTTAAATCTCTCCGGCGCAAAAGGCCTTCCAAGAGATCTTAGTTCAAGAGGCATCCAGTCCTCTGTCTTGTATCCAAAGTGAGCAAGCGCTTTGGGCCAAGCTATCTGATAGAATTTTTCTGTATCGGTAAGTGTTCCGTCCAGATCAAAAAGAACGGCTTTAACATTATCTTTCTCCATGGCTCAGAATCCTACGTTCTCTCCGACTAAGATTACCTGGATTCTGCCTTCATGCCTTGAGAAACGAGTGATCAAAAACTGGCAGCAGATAGTATCTGGAGACTTGCAGTCCATGCAGGCGCCTGTCTTGGCACAAGGAGTAGAAAGGCCAAAGCGCTGAGCATTGGTTGGAGCCGCTACGTTTCTCGCTCTCTTCATTGCGCTGTCAAGATCAGGACAAACCTTGTTCATGCTTATGATAAACAGAACATGTTTAGGTCCCTGCGCTATTGCAGAAACCCTGTTGGAATTGCCATCGATGTTGACCAGAATTCCATCGTCCGTCATGGCGTTGGCACTGGAGATGAAAAAGTCAGCGTCGTAAGTATCAAGCATGGCTTTTCTCTTATCCTCAGCTGCATCCCTGTCAATAAATCTGTAATCTCCGGCCTTGATGGCATCGACAAGTCCGATTTCATGGGCGCTCATTGCACCACCCATACCTATACTGCTACCCTCCGGAATAAGTTCAAGAGCTTTCTGAAGAGCCTCACCCCTGGTAGCTGCATAATATGCTTTCATGTTTCTTGATTCAAGTCCCTTGATGACTTTCTGAGCAAGAAGTTCATTTCTTTTTCTTATCATCTCGTGCATAAGAATTCCTCCGTCAGCTCTTTTTCTCTGAGCCGTATTCTGCATCAATTCCATACTTCTTCATCAGCCTCTTGATAAAGAAAGGCTGCAAAAAGAACACAAGAATATATCCGACTATAAATGTAACTAAAAGAGAGTGGAAAAACATCGGTCCGAACTGAAGTCCGGCCTGACCTCCGCTCTGCTTCATAACAACCGTGTAAGCAAGTGTAACCATTAAAAAGGTGATTATAGGAGTATAGATCAGATTGGAAACAAGGCTCTCTACAAGTCTGGCCGCCATGGTTCCTCGCACAAGATTAAAGCTGGCAGAAACATCTCCTCCCACTTTGCCCACAGGAATAACAAATCCGATAATAAGACTTATGACAAGACTTACAGCAAAACTCATAAGCCATCCCGGAACAGTAAAATGTCCTGAAGTTGCCGTTCCCACTATCGAAAGGCAAAAGCTCATGGTAAATCCCATTAAAAGACTCATATCTCTGTATAACTTCTTGATTTTTCCGTGCATGAATCCTTCTCCTTAAATGATATTTTTATAGATCACTTTAAGAAAATTCTACCACGTAATCGTTAGTACTAACAACAAAAATCCGCAGACCGTTTACCTTGGTCTGCGGATAGATAATCAGATATTTAATTGATTTTATCAGCCGCCGTTGCCTTCGCTCTGACTGCCATGGCCATTCTTGCCCCCGGGTATTGCAGGCTGCTGGAATGAACCATCATACTGATCGGAGGTTTCACCCTCTTCTCCGGCATTGGAGTCCTGACCGCCATGAGTAGATGCAGCATGTCCAAGAGTCACATCATATTCCTCTTCAACGTATTCAGCACCATTCTGTCTCATGACCTTGATCTTTACTGTTGTTCCTGCAGCGTAGAACTGAAGCCTTGTCTGGAGATCATCCATTGATGTAATCTCTTCTCCGTCGAACTCAGTGATGACATCTCCTTTTTCAATTCCTGCAGCTTCCGCGCCACCATCTCTTGAAACCTCTGCAACATATACTCCGCGAGGAATTCCGTATGCTGCCTCAACCTCTGCTGTTACGCTGACACCTGAAATACCGATGTATCCTCTGTCTTCATCGGAAACCTTGATCTTGGTCTCCTCGTTCATCAGCTTATCAATAATGGGCTGTGCGTCTGAAATAGGAATTGCGTATCCCATATCATCAACGTACTGTCCGCCCAGCTTGTTGGAGTTGATTCCGATAACTTCGCCCTTAAGGTTAATAAGTGCTCCACCTGAGTTACCGGGGTTGATAGCAGCGTCTGTCTGAATGAATGTTCCTGTAACGCCTTCTTCTATCTCGATCTCACGGTTAACAGCTGAGATAACGCCGGTTGTAACCGACTGTCCGTATCCAAGTGCATTACCGATTGCAATTGCAGGCTCACCAAGCTTAAGGGAATTGCTGTCACCAAGAGTTGCGATCTTGATAACATCCTTGGTCTCTGAGCTGATATCATCAAGCATTACCGCGATAACAGCAAGATCCTTGTCTGAATCGGTACCCTTGACAACTGCCCCTACTGTACTGTCGTCCGTAAATATAACCTCCAGGGAATCAGCGCCTTCAATAACATGATAGTTTGTTGCGATAAGAAGCTCAGTGTCGTTCTCACCTACTATAAATCCGCTTCCGGATGCTTGAGCCTCTTCCTTCTGGACATAGCCGAAATAACTTGCTGATGCAGTGTAGTTATTGTGGATCATTACCATTGCAGGCATAACCTCTTCTACTACTGCTGTCACATCTGTTACAACACCCATTGATGTCTCTGAAACAGTTGTGGTTGAAATTGAACTGTCATTTTTTGCAACATCTGAAGTGTCTTCCGTTTCAGACTCTTCCTTCTGAGTGTCAGCCAGTTCCTCTGCCTCTTCCTGCTCAGTATTCTCAACGACTTCCTCTCTTCCGGGAACAGGAAGTCCAAATCTGTCAGCGACTGCTGTGTAAGCAAAACCTACTCCGCCAACAACAAGTGCAAGTATGCAGATTGCTGCGATAACCTTGGCTGCTGTATGTTTCTTTTTGCCACCATTCTGTGGGGGCATTACAGGAGCCTGGGTATTGGCATTGTACTGATAAGTTCCATATGTCGGCTGACCGTTCTGGTTGTAGCTGTAAGTATTTTGTCCATAGGAGTAATTCTGGTTGTAACCACTGTATGGACCGTTGTTTGTAGTTCCGGATGTATTAGCATTCCACTGGCCATAACTCGTTCCATTAGTGGACTGTTGTGCATTCTTGTCATCTTCGTACATAGCAATGTACCTTCCTTTCATGTTGTTGGCTTTAGTATAGATTCAATCTGTGACAAAAATGTGTTTTAATTCTTATATAAAAATTAATAATCTTCTTCCAGAACCTGTATCTCCATATAGTCAAAAGACACTTCCTCAATAAAGGAATCCCCGGTAAATCTGCACTTGTCGTGTATCTGAAAGTCTTTGATGGTATTATCAAGCCAGATTGGTTTTGAGAGATCCATCTCATAGCAGGCCTTCTCCAGGCAGTTCATTACCTTGTGAGTTCTTGTATCTGCAGTGTCATCACATATTGTTGTATCTCTTAAGAGATGATTGTCTTTAAAAAGCTTAACCCAAAGTCTAAACATGAATTGCTCCTAAATGTCTTTTACTATAAGTATAAAAGCCGGCAGTCATTTTGACTACCGGCTCATTCATTATTATATAAAAATATCAGTCATCATATCCGTTAGGATTCTGGCTCTGCCATCTCCATGAATCAGCACACATCTCTTTGATGCCGTTTACTGCCTTCCAGCCAAGTTCCTTCTCAGCCTTCTCAGCCTTAGCGTAGCATGTTGCGATATCGCCGGGGCGTCTGTCCTTGATCTCGTAAGGGATCTTGACTCCTGTTGCCTCTTCGAAATTCTTGATGATATCAAGTACGCTGTAACCAACGCCTGTTCCAAGATTGTAGATGTTAAGTCCGCTTCCGGGAGCAAGCTTTGCAAGAGCCTTAACATGTCCGACAGCAAGATCAACTACGTGTATATAATCACGAACTCCTGTGCCGTCCGGTGTATCGTAATCATTGCCGAATACGCCGAGCTTAGGAAGCTTGCCTACTGCAACCTGTGTGATATATGGCATGAGGTTGTTAGGAATTCCGTTAGGATTCTCACCGATTGTTCCGCTCTTGTGAGCTCCGATAGGATTGAAGTATCTGAGAAGAACTACATTCCACTCATTGTCTGCCTTCTGAATATCGGAAAGGATCTGCTCAAGCATTGACTTGGTCCATCCGTAAGGATTGGTGCACTGTCCCTTAGGGCAGTCCTCAGTGATTGGCACAAATGCCGGATTTCCATATACTGTAGCGGATGATGAGAAAATGATGTTCTTGCAGTTATGCTTCCTCATTACGTCTACAAGAGTAAGAGTTCCGGTAATGTTGTTATCATAGTATTCCCAAGGCTTCTGAACAGATTCTCCGACAGCCTTAAGGCCTGCGAAGTGGATTACGCTGTCAATCTTCTCATTGGAAAAGATCTTTTCAAGAGCTTCTCTGTCTCTGATATCAGCCTCATAAAAAGGAACCTTCTTGCCGGTGAGAGCTTCTACTCTCTCAAGACTCTTTCTGCTTGCATTGGCAAGGTTGTCCATTACTACAACATCATGTCCTGCATTCTGAAGTTCTACTACTGTGTGTGAACCGATATATCCAGCTCCGCCTGTTACAAGAATTGCCATACGTTACCTCTTTTCTATATGCTTATTTGTTAGCTTTAGGTGAATTGTAAAGCCATACACCCATTAAATCAATAAGCTTATGTTGTTATACTCAGTCGAAATGTTAACTATGATTAAAGTTCAATGCCGTTTAACTTGCAGAGCTCTCTTGCTGACTCAACTGAATCAACACCTTCTTTGTTCTTGATAGGAGCGAACTCTTTTTCTCTTACTACCTCGTAAGGAAGGCAGGTAGGAAGCTCATGGATCATATCAAGAACCAGCTGCTCGAACTTGCATCCGTTAGGAGCTTCAGGCTTAACAAGATTTGCATTCTCATCGATATAAGGAATCTTCTTCTCTACAACGTGGAGAGGAAGTGTATTCTTGGCGATCTCATAAAGAGCCTTCTCATTGAACAGGTAGTTGAGGATAACACCATAGTTGTAAGCAGGATCACCGTTCTCATCCTTGGCATCCATCATCTCCTGAGAGAGCTCATAGTACTCAACGATTGAAGGCTTGCCATCCTCAAGACACATAACTCCGACCTTCTCATCGGGAGCGTTCTTGCGAACAACCTTAGCGCCGCAGGTAACACCTGACAAAAGAGTTGCACCAACAAAGCAAGGATCTGCGATTCTCTGAAGAACATTGTCTACTGCAAAGATATCGATCCACTCAATTCCCTCTTTCTGGATGAGGTCACGAAGACCAGCCTTGAGCATTGAAGCATACCAGCCGGCATTTCCGTTAGGTGATGTTGAGATTCTGCCCTTGCCCTCCATGTATACCTTGCCGTTGTAATCAGATGCAGGAGCCATATCCTGCTTGAAGAATGTGATCTTCTCCTCAGGATATCCAAAGAAATTGTGCTTCTTGAGGAAGTTTATTGTTGCATCGTTGTTCTTTTCGCTTGTCATGATAAAGAGTCTGATGTAAGAACCATCAGCCTGCTTAACAGTGTCAAGAAGGTTCTCAATGATTCTCTGGAAGATGAATACAGGCTTTGTAAGTCCGATATCATACATTCCCTTAGGGTTGTCGGAACCAAGTCTTGTTCCCATTCCACCTGCAAGGAGGCAGGCAGCAACCTTACCTTCCTTAAGTGCCTTGATTCCGGCAGAAGCAAACTCATCTCTTCTCTTCTCAATCTCTGAAACCTGCATAGCAGCAAGAGGACTAAACTCTCCTCTTCCCTCGCTCTTACCAAGATTCTTGCAGTTCTCAAGCACAGCAAAATCTGTCTCATCGATCTGTGTGAGGAGCTCCTGCTTCTCAGCGTCTGTAAGCTCGTCATAATATTTAAGGACATGTTCCTGTCCAAATGTTTCAAGTTTCTTCTTAGCTTCTTCTAAATTCATATCCCACTCCTAATCCCTTTTCACTATAGTTTCCTTAAAATTGCGTTTTTGACCCATATATAATACTACAAAACCGTATTGCCTAAAAGCCATATTTCGCACAAAAAAGAGGGCTGTTTTCCCAGCCCTCTCATGCTTTTGCCTAATTATTTGCCATTAGTGAGTCAATCTGAAACGTCCCCGGTGACTCATCAGCCGCCCTGTGCAGGAGCTTCAGGTGCTGCTGCAGGATCAGCAGGTGCTTCCGGTGCCGGAGCAGGAAGAGGAGTTCCCGGTGTCCAGCATGCAGGATCTACAAGGAGTCCGTTCTTGTCAAAGGTGCAGTTTACGCCATCGAGAGGCACTGTAACCTTAACAAGCATCCTTCCGTTATTGCCGTCAAAGAATCTCCATCCATCGGGCTGCTGTACCCAGCCTACAACCTGATGTCCGTCAGCAGGATCAAGGTAGTAAACACCATCCTTGAGAGAAGCCATACCAACTACCATCTTGCCGTCTGCGCCGAAGTAGTAGCTTGCTCCGTCAATAGCATTCCAGCCTGTAACCATCTTGCCGTCAGGTCCGAAGTAATATCTGTTTGCCACATCGCCTGACCATCCTGCGAACATTATTCCGTCAGGTCCAAACATATAGTTGGCATTATCGATTGTCTGAAGTCCGGTGACTGCTGCATTGCCGGGACCGAAGTAATATCTCTGTCCCTGTTCATTAGCCCACCAGCCACTGATTGCAATACCGTCTGCGCCGAACATGTAAAGGCCTGTCTCAAGCGCATGCATTCCTGTGAGCATAAGTCCGTTGCCGTCAAAGAGATAAAGCTTATCGCCTATCTGTGTAAGTCCGGTATGCATTACGTACTGCTCATCAAAGTAGCGGATGCCATCCTCGAGCTGAAGGAAACCTCTCTGGCAAACGCCGTCAGCATTTGCATAATATACAGTTCCGCCCAGATTCAAAAGACCTGTGCATCTCTGTCCGTTCTCGTTGAAATAGTAATGTGCTCCGTCTATATCGGCAAAGCCTGTAAGTGCAAGGCCGCCCTGACCCGGATCGAGGTAGTAGATTCCGCTTTCATCCTGGAACCAACCGGTCTGAATAAATCCGTTGGGATCTGCATGGTATCTCTGACCGCTTAAGTTGATCCAGCCGTACTGTTTGCGGTAGTTGTGATAGTAGTATACGTGTCCGCCCCAGCTGCTGAAGCCCTCAGGGATGATCCTTGAGAAATAGTCAACATAGAGGTGGTTTACGTCTACTCTTGTGGGAACTCCTGCGTATGTTGCATGGGAACTTGACTGCCACATAGCATAGTCTCCGGGATAATCACAGGATGAGTTATACTGTGCAACCCATCTTGCAGAAGATACAAAAGGCATTCTTCCCATGAACCAGTTTCTGCTTGCATATACCATCGGCTCATAGCCTGCAGCATTGATGATTCCACAGAAAGTATCAGCAATAGCCTGAAGCTGACCTGCGTTCAGACCCTTCTGACATGAGTCCTCAATATCGATTGCGATAGGGAATGTAACTGTATAAGGTGCGACCCACGCCAAAACCTGATTGGCCTCAGCTGCTGCAGCCTCAGGAGTTGTTGCATATGAGTAAATATAGATACCTGTGCGGACTCCTGCTGCATTTGCACCGTTGATGTTGTTGATGAACTGCTCATCAAGGCCCTTCTTGGTTGTGCCTACTCTTATCATGGCAAACCTTACGCCCTGAGATGCAACCTGTCCCCAGTTTATGCCGCCCTGATACTTGGAGACGTCAATTCCAACAGCCACTTCAGGCCCTACTGCCTCAGCCTTAATGGATGTTTCCGGGCTAACAAGTAAAAGTGCCAGCATGCCCACGAGCATTCCGGCAGTGATGATAATACTTTTCAGACTTTTCTTCATACCTCTCCCTCGTTTTTTACAGATTTCTTAACATTTATTATAAGTGAAAAACGCACCCAAGGCAATTAAAACAAGCCAGTATTTATGGGCGGTTTTGTGGTATTATATTATTGTAAAATCGTCATATTTTTTAAGGAGGAAGACCCATGCTGAAAGACTTTGTAAAAGCCGAACTACCCGATGAAGAAGAACTTAAGTCAAAGCTTAAGGAAGAGCGCGCTCGCCTGTCTGCATCCCAGATGAAGATAAAAGAAGCTGGTCTTCCCGTGATGGTACTTTTTGAGGGCTGGAATGCCGCAGGAAAAGGCGCTTTGATCGGAAAAGTAATACGAAATATTGACCCGAGATTCTTCAGAGTCGCAACCATGGACAGGGAGCCCAGTCCCGAGGAAAAGAGATATCCCTTCCTGTACAGATATATAAAAGAAATCCCAGAAGCCGGTAAATTCCGCTTCTTTGACACCTGCTGGATGGAGGAAGTGGTGGACGGCGTCCTGGAAAAGAAGCTTACAGATGACATCTACCAAAAGAGAGTTCACTCCATAAACGTAATAGAAAGACAGCTTTGCGACAACGGTTACCTTGTCATAAAGTTCTTTTTCCATATATCCAAAAAGGAGCAAAAAAAGCGTCTGGAAAACCTTCAGGACAGCAAAGACACCAGCTGGCGCGTAGATAAGGATGACCTTCTGCAAAACAAGCACTATGACAGATGCCTTGAGGTATTTGAAAAGTACCTCAGCGACACAAATCAGTCCCGCGCCCCGTGGTACATAATTGATGCCACAGACAAGAAATGGGCAGAGCTTCAGGTTTTGCAGTTCCTTAATCAGGGCATTGATATTGCTCTTAAGAACCAGAAGATGAATGTTCCTATCCTTCAGAACACCTTCCCTCTTGAGAAGATCGGAAAGCTCTCGGAAATATCTCTTGATGATAAAACTGTTTCCGCAGCAGAATACGATGCAGAGCTGGACAGACTCCAAAAGGAGCTTAAAGACCTCGGAAACAAGGTATACAGAAAAAAGATCCCGGTGATCATAGCCTATGAGGGATGGGATGCTGCCGGAAAGGGCGGAAATATCAAGAGGATCACAGAGGCATTGGATCCAAGAGACTATGTTGTTGAGCCGATTGCAAGTCCCGAGCCTCACGAAAAAGCCCGTCACTATTTATGGAGATTCTGGACAAGGCTTCCCAAGACCGGTCACATAACCATTTTCGACAGAACCTGGTACGGCCGTGTAATGGTCGAGAGACTCGAAGGGTTCTGCTCAGAAAACGACTGGCAGAGAGCCTATAACGAGATCAATGAGTTCGAAAAAGAGCTTAGCGACTGGGGCGCAGTCATCATCAAGTTCTGGGTTCAGATTGATAAAGAGACGCAGCTTGAGCGCTTCAACGACAGACAGAACACTCCCGAAAAACAGTGGAAGATCACCGATGAAGACTGGCGAAACCGCGAGAAATGGGATCAGTATGAAGGTGCCATCGATGAGATGATTGCCAAGACAAGTACAACCTTTGCTCCCTGGTATGTACTCGAGTCCGTGGACAAGAAATACGCCAGGATCAAAGCTTTGAAGATTGTAATTGAGCAGATAAAGAAAGCTCTTGAATAAAACAAATAAGTCTCTCCGAACGTGTTTCGGAGAGACTTTTTAATTCTGCTCAGTTCACAATATTCCTGGGTTTTCCTTCCATCCAGCTGACGATGTTCTTCTTGACTTCGTCAAGGCACCTTGTCCTTGCCTGTGTGCTGGCCCAGGCAAGATGCGGAGTTACTATGAGTTTTCCGCTGTCCTGAATCTTCAAAAGAGTGGAGTCCTTGGCCATGGGCTCGGGATTTAAAACGTCAAGTCCTGCTGCGGCAATTTCTCCATTTATAAGAGCATCCGATAAATCCTTTTCCACAACAACCGCTCCTCTTGCGACATTTATAAGGATTGCGGTTTTCTTCATTTTCTCAAAAGCTCTTTTGTCAAAAAGATCTCTCGTCCTGTCGGAAAGAGGACAATGGAGGGATATCACATCTGATCTCTCAAGGAGCTCATCAAAGCTGACCTGCTCATAGTCAGTGCAGTTGCTGTGACCTGAAGATGCGTAAAAGATCACATGTGCACCATAAGCTGTTGCTATCTGTGCAACCTTCCTGCCGATGTTTCCCATGCCGACAATTCCGTAGGTCTTGCCATCAAGTTCATCAAAGGGAATATCCAGGCAGCAGAAATGCGACTGATTTGCATAAGCTCCGCTCTTTACAAACTCATCGTAGTGACGGAGATTCTCCATGAGATAAAAGAGCATTGCAAATGTGTGCTGGGCAACCGATGCTGTTGAATAGTTCACAACATTGGCAACCTTAACTCCGTGTCTGTCGCAGGCAGGAATATTGGCGTTGTCAAACCCGGTTGCAAACTCGCAGATAAGCTCAAGGTCAGGAGCTGCATCCAGGAGTTTATCCGTTATCTGACTCTTGTTGATGACAAGGACATTTGCGCCCCTGAGCCTTTCTGCAGCATTTTCCTCAGTCACCTTATCATCGTAATAGGTAACTTCTCCCAGCTCGTCGTAGATGCTGTAGTCCATATCTGTTCCGACACTGTCTTTGTCGGCAATTACTATCTTCATGATCTGTCTCCTTTTGTTTTATCTCGCAATTGAGTTCACTATATCAAATACAGCCCGGACTATCAATTGTAAAGAAAAAGCCCCCTCCGCTTATGCAGCGGAGAGGACTTGTCAGTCGTCGTCAAATTATGCGAAAGGATTCTCTGTTGGATAAGGAAGAGATGCAGGCTGATTGTAGCCGATTGTCTCTGCTCCAACATACTTGAATACCTCAAAGAGTGCCTTTCCGAAGTGTCCGAATGCAACTGCTCCGTGGTGAGGGAAGTTGTTCTGGATAAGAACGTGTCTGTAGAATCTTCCCATCTCAGGAATAGCGAATACACCGATACCACCGAATGACTTTGTAGGAGTATTAAGAACTTCTCCCTGTGCAACATATGCACGAAGGTGGTTGTCAGATGTGCTCTGCAGTCTGTAGAATGTGATATCACCGGGAATGATGTCACCCTCAAGTGTTCCCTGTGTAACTTCCTCAGGAAGGTTACGAGCCATGATTCTCTGGAACTTCATCTCGCAGCTTGAAAGCTTGCTTGTGCATGTATTTCCGCAGTGGAAGCCCATGAATGTATCTGTGTGCTTGTAGCTTGTCTGATTCTTGATTGACTGCTCGTACATATCATCAGGTACAGAGTTGTTGATATCAAGAAGTGTAACAGCGTCGTTACTGATGCATGTTCCGATGAACTCAGAAATTGCACCGTAGATATCTACTTCACATGATACAGGAATTCCGCGTCCTGTAAGTCTTGAGTTAACGTAGCAAGGAACGAAGCCAAACTGAGTCTGGAATGCAGGCCAGCACTTTCCGGCGATACATACGAACTTCTTGCTTCCTCTGTGCTCCTCGATCCAGTCAAGAAGTGTAAGCTCGTACTGAGCAAGCTTCTCAAGGATTTCAGGCTTCTTGTTGCCTGCGCCAAGGTCTTTCTCCATGTCAGCCTTGATGTCAGCGATTCTTGGATCACCAGCGTGCTTGTTGAAGCTCTCGAAGAGGTCAAGCTCTGAGTTCTCTTCTACCTCAGCACCGATGTTGTAGATCTGCTGGATAGGTGCATTACATGCAAGGAAGTTCATAGGACGAGGTCCGAATGCGATAACCTTGAGGTTTGAAAGACCATAGATAGCTCTTGCGATAGGCACGAACTCGTTGATCATCTTAGCGCACTCATCAGCTGTTCCTACAGGATACTCAGGAATATAAGCCTTTACGCCACGAAGGTGGAGGTTGTAGCTTGCATTGAGCATTCCGCAGTAAGCATCTCCTCTTCCGTCGATAAGGTCATTCTGTGACTCCTCAGCAGCTGCACAGAACATTACAGGTCCGTCGAACTTCTCAGCGATAAGTGTCTCGGAAATCTCAGGTCCGAAGTTTCCAAGATATACGCAAAGTGCGTTACATCCTGCCTTCTTGATATCCTCAAGAGCTTCCATAGCCTGGATCTCGCTCTCGATGATACATACAGGACACTCATAGATGTCCTTCTCATCAAAGTTCTTCTTGTAGGCATCGATAAGTGCCTTTCTTCTGTTTACAGCAAGTGAAGCTGGGAAACAGTCACGGCTTACAGCCACGATACCGATTTTCAAATCTGGAATGTTAATCATAATAATCCCCTTTCTACTCTCAAAATAAATCTTGTTTTATTATCAGAGGTCCATAACCTCATAGATACTTCTTAAATCAAAGCTCAGCCAGTGCTTTGTAGTCGTCCTTAAGATCAGCGTAGAGCTTCTTGTAGAGCTTGTGGTACTCTGCATACTTGGCAGCATTGCCAGCTACAGGCTCTGTCTCTTTTGCCTTGGTAATAAGCTTGTCGCAGGCTTCCTGAACGCTTGCGTATACTCCGCTTCCTACACCTGCAAGAATTGCCACGCCAAGAGCAGGTCCCTGTTCCTGATCGATTGTTGCTACCTTGCATCCGTAGAGGTCTGAGAGCATCTGTCTCCAGATCTTGCTCTTTCCACCGCCGCCGCAGGCCATCATCTCTTTTACGCTGATACCCATCTCGTTAAGGATGTCGTTGCAGTCGCAAAGTGAATATGAAACACCCTCCATAACTGCTCTTAAGAGGTGCTTTCTTGTGTGGATACCTGAAAGTCCGAAGAATACTCCTCTTGCCTTGTCATCAAGGTGTGGAGTTCTCTCACCGTTGAGGTAAGGAAGATAGATAAGTCTGTCTGATCCAACAGGAACTGTCTCGATATCGGCATTGATAAGGTCGTATGGATCAACTCCCTTTTCCTTGGCCTCTTCAATATAGCTCTGGCAGAAGTTGTCTCTGAACCACTTGAGTGAGAAGCCTGCTGCCTGTGTAACACCCATGATGTGCCATGCGCCCGGTACTGCGCAGCAGCATGTGTGAACTCTTCCCTTAGGATCGATGGAAACCTTATCAGTGTGTGCAAATACAACGCCTGATGTTCCGATTGTTGTGAAAGCTGTTCCCTCTCTTACTACGCCGGTTCCGATAGCTGCTGCAGCATTATCGCCTGCACCACCTACCACTACTGTATCTGTAGTAAGACCGAGCTGAGAAGCAACCTCAGGTGTAAGCTTTCCTGTAACCTCGCAAGATTCATACATCTTGCCAAGGAGTGATCTGTCAATATTCAGCTTGTCGAGAACTTCCTGTGACCAGTCACGCTTTGCAACATCCATCAGCTGCATTCCCGATGCATCTGAAACCTCTGTTGCGAACTCACCTGTCAGGACATATCTGATGTAGTCCTTGGGAAGCATGATGTGTTTGCACTTCTTGTAGTTCTCAGGCTCTTTGTTGCGAACCCATAAGATCTTGGCTGCTGTCCAGCCTGTAAGAGGCGGATTGGCTGTGATCTCGATCCACTTCTCTCTGGGCATGATCTGAAGCATCTCTTCAACTTCCTGCCCTGTTCTCTGGTCACACCAGATAATGGAAGGTCTGATAACCTCACCGTTTTCATCGAGCATCACAAGTCCGTGCATCTGTCCGGAAATACCGATACCCTTGATGTCAGCTGCATTTGCAACCTTGCCGGAATCCAGAGCCTCTTTTACAACTGCAGCTACAGTTTCAAGAGATGCCTTCTTCCAATCTGAAGGCTCCTGCTCTGCCCATCCGTTCTGAGGTGTATACATCGGATACTCATAAGCTCTCTCAGCAACAACGCCACCGTTCTCATCAAAAAGAACTGTCTTGGTTGCTGAAGTTCCTACGTCTATACCTATAAGATAATTCATACTTTTCTCCCATCCCACGCATAAATTGCGTGCTCAAAAAAAATATATAATAATACAACTTAAAATACAACGTTACAAATTTGCAGAAAAAACAGCGCTATTTCTATTCAATTTCACCATGCTTGTATTCTAATTTCTTCAAATCTGTACATCTTGTTCGATGCATTTTACTCCGGTGAGTTCTTCCGATCTCTTATCGGGCTGATTCATGCCGGCATAAACTTTGAAACTGTGTGAAAAGAGCTTTCGCTCGCCTTCGTTGTCTACTGAAGTAAACGCCTTGGCTGCAACCCTTACGGTTACCTTCTTTTCCTCGCCTGCCTTAAGATTTACTCGCTCAAAACCTGAAAGTGCAGGATGAGGAATCGCAAGCTCAAAGCCTGTGTCCTTGATATAGATCTGAAGTACATCATCAGTATCTGTGCATCCTTCGTTGGCAACGGTTACTTCAACGTTTGCTCCGTCGAACTCTCCGTCCTTAGTAAGAGTCTCAACCTTCATATCCTTGGCAACGCACTTTCCGTATGTAAGTCCGTATCCGAATGGATAAAGAGGTGTTCCCTCGAAGTATCTGTAAGTCCTGTTCTTCATGGAGTAATCCCTGAAGTCAGGAAGATCGTCTGAATTAGCATAGAAGGTTACAGGAAGTTTGCCTGATGGTGATACGTCTCCGAAGAGGATATCAGCGACATCTCTTCCGCCCTTTGCTCCGGGATACCATGCCTGGATAACTGCAGCTGCCTTATCCTGTGCTACTCCGAGGTTGATGGAGCTACCTGACATGTTGATGACAATTGTAGGCTTGCCACAGTCAAGGACTGAATTAAGGAGCTGTCTCTGAGGAATAGGAAGCTCAAGATTGATCTTGTCTCCTGATGCAAACTGGTTGCCTGCATCACCTTCCTCACCCTCAAGATTCTCATCAAGTCCGACTACAACTACCATAACATCTGAGTAGTCAGCAATGGTCTGAACTTCAGAGAGTCTGTCAGGATAATCCTGATCTGAGAGATTACTGAGATTTGGCTTCCAGAGATCACAGCCTTCTGAATAAAGAACTCTTGCATCTCCTGCAACCTTATCCTCAATTCCCTCAAGTACGGTAACAAATCTGGAGGATGTTCCATGGTAGTTACCCTGAAGAGCTATTCTGGAATCGGCATTTGGTCCAACCACACCGATGGTCTTAAGCTCTTTTTTATTAAGAGGAAGAATACCGTCATTCTTGAGAAGAACAATACTCTCTGCTGCAGCCTTGCTTGCAACCTTCTGGTGCTCATCGCACTCAACAACAGTGAATGGAATGTTGTCGTACTCGGTCTTGTCAAACATTCCAAGAAGGAATCTTGTTGTAAAGAGTCTTACTGCAGACTCTGTTATCTGCTCCTCAGTGATGAGTCCTGCTCTGTATGCGTTCATCATCTTCTGGTATGTGCATCCGCAGTTCACATCGCATCCCATCTCAAGAGCCAGCTGAACTGATTCCTCAGGGGTTGCTGTAACCTTGTGATTCTCGTGGAAATCTCTCACTGCCCAGCAGTCAGATACGAAATGTCCCTCAAAGCCCCACTTGCCTCTTAAGAGGTCAACCATAAGCGGCTTGTTGGCGCAGCAGGGTTCTCCGTTGGTTCTGTTGTAAGCACCCATGACAGCCTCAACATTTCCCTCTTTTACGCAGGCCTCAAATGCAGGAAGGTATGTCTCTTCAAGATCCTTCTTGCTTGCCTTGGCATCAAAGAAATGTCTGTCAGCCTCAGGTCCTGAATGTACAGCAAAGTGCTTGGCACAGGCTGCTGCCTTCATGTACTCTCCGTCCCCCTGTATTCCCTTTATAAAAGGAACTGCAAGAGTACCTGTAAGGTACGGATCTTCTCCATAAGTCTCATGTCCGCGTCCCCATCTCGGATCACGGAAAATATTTACATTGGGTGACCAGAAGGTAAGTCCCTTGTATATATCTCTGTCACCTCTCTTGGACTGCTCGTTGTATTTGGCTCTGCCTTCCTCAGCAATAACCTCTCCGACCTCTTTCATAAGATCCTTATCGAAAGCTGCTGCCAAGGCAATTGCCTGTGGAAACATAGTAGCTGTGCCGGCTCTTGCAACGCCGTGAAGAGCTTCATTCCACCAGTTATATGCAGGAACTCCAAGTCTGTCTATGGCGGGTGAATCATACCTGAGCTGTGATGCCTTCTCTTCAACCGTCATCTTGGCAACAAGCTCTTTTGCCCTTTTTCTTGCTTCTTCTCTGTTCATAAGTAATCCCTCAAATCAATAAATTTTCAGTTAGCTTTACATATTCAATTCTAATGTGAGCGATACCAAATTTCTCACCACATCTTGCCAAGTACTCACTAAATAAAAACGAGGCTGTGCCCGAAGGCGCAGCCTCTGTTATATCCAATATTATGGAAGCATATCTGCATCGCCGAAGTACTCAGCCCACTTAGCTGTTCTCTCGTCGATGATAGCCTGTCCACCTGCTGAAAGGTAATCAGCAAGACCTGCTTCCCAAACTGAATCAAAGTCAGCAGTTGAAGCAACTACAGCCTGATCGTAAACCTGATCTCTCTTAGCTGAAAGTGTATCACCTACACCTGCCTCAGCCTCGATAACACCAACGTTAACGTTCTTAGGCTCAAGTCCGTCAGCCTTTGAAATCTTGTCAGCAGCGCTTACAAGCTCAGGATCCTGTCCTGCATAACCATATGCGATTGAAAGGTCAGCAAGCTTCTGATCGCCGAAGTATGTTCCGTTACATGTGATTGTGTAGTCAATGTTCTTACCTGAGTTCTGGATAGCATCGCCTTCTGCTGCGATGATCTGGATAGCACCACTCTCAAGAACTTCGTGTGTAACGCCCTCTTCACCTGCCTGGAGATACTTGATTGTCTCAGGCTTTGAAATGAAGTCAAGGTAAAGAAGAGATGCAAGAGGCTCTGTGTTTGTTGTAGGGAAGAAGAGCTTTCTGTCACCTGCTGAAGAGTAAAGCCACTTAGCATACTTGCCGTCTGCGTTCTGGAAGCAGTCAACTGCTACGAACTTAGCATCAGGACCAACGTTTCTCTGAAGGTTAGAGTTGATTGAATCTTCACCGTTTCTGAATACATAATCCCAGTTGTGCTGGAATGCGCCAACATAGCCGGCCTTAATCATATCATCCTCAGTTGTGTCTCCGCTTCCGTAAAGAGCGAAATCCTTCCACATGAGGTTATCGTTATACCACTTGTTGAGGAGCTTGACAGCATCCTTTGTTGCAGCCTGTGTAACAGCTCTGTCATCGAATCCGTTGATGTAGTATTCTTTGTCTGTGATCTTAGGATCCATGAATGATGTGATGATGTTAGATGCTCTCCAGCCTATATCATAGCTTGTTGAGAAAGGAACCATCTTAGAAGCATCGCTTCCAAGAAGAGTATCAGCATTGTCTCTGAATGCAACGAGCATGTCCTCGAACTCCTGAGTTGTTGTAGGAGCCTTCATGTTAAGCTTATCAAGCCAGTCCTGACGAACGAAAGTAACAATTCTCTGCTGCTCAGCACGTCTTCCTTCAAGTGCCCAAACCTCACCTGTCTTAGGATCCTTGTCCCAAAGCATGTTCTGCTCGCCAAGCCAGTTCCAAAGGTTAGGTGTATCAGCCTTGTACTGCTCAATGAGGTCCTGAAGATCGATAACACCGCCCATCTGAGCGTATGTAAGAACTGTAGGATAGCTGTAAGTTACGCAGATATCAGGAGCCTCTCCTGCTGCAAGAAGGTTGTTGATATCATCAACCTCTGTCCATCTCGGAACCTTCTTGAAAGTAACTTCTACGTTGTGCTCCTCGAGCATTCCCTTTTTGATGTACTCTGTGTACATGTTGTTCTCAGGATCTGAACCGCCGTCATTTCCTCTGTCGTAGATCTCTACTGTGATCTTTCTTGTGTCAGCGAACTTACCGTCTGTAAGCTCTGATGCTGTCTCAGGCTCTGCAGCAGGTGCCTCAGCCTGTGTCTCTGTTGTTGCAGCAGGTGTTTCTGTAGTTGCTGCAGGTGTCTCTGTGGTTGCCCCACCGTTTGATGATCCGCAGGCAACTATTGAAAGAGCCATTGCAGATGCAAGAAACATAGATAATACCTTTTTCTTCATAACTCTACCTCCATATTTTTATATGTGAAATTAATTAATTACTACCAACTTTAAATAGGTTCTTACTCTTTTACTGCACCCAATGTAACACCATGGATGAAGTATTTCTGAAGGAACGGATAAATGCACAGGATCGGTATTGTTGAGAACATTACGATCGCTGCCTTTAAGGATGCTGCAAGTCCGGGAGCTGAGAAGCCCTCCTGTGTAGCAACCTCTACCTGGTTAATATTGTTGATGATGTTGTACAGAAGGAGCTGCAGTGTGTAGAATCTGTCATCTCTCATGTACATCAGGGCATCTGAGTAACCATTCCATCTTCCTACCGCATAGAACAGTGCAAGTGTTGCCATAACAGGCTTTGAAAGCGGCAGGTAAATGCTCATCAAAATCCTGAAAAGGCTTGCTCCGTCAATCTCGGCCGACTCTCTCAAGCTGTCAGGAATTCCATAGAAGAAACTCCTCATGATGATCATGTTGTAGACACTGAGTACGCCGGGTATGATCAGAACCAGCGGGTTGCTGAGCAGGTGAAGCTTTTGCATCAGCAGGTAGTTCGGTATTGTTCCTGCATTGAAGAACATTGTAATGGTTATAAAGATGTTAATTGCTTTTCTTCCCTTGAGGTGCTCAAAAATAAGGGGATAAGCACAAAGTGTTGTCATTGTCAGAGATGCGATTGTGCAGACAATTGTAAGAAATACGGTCCACACAAATGCTCTTATATACTTGGGATCCTTAAGTACAGTTCCGTATGCATTGAAGTTAAGGCCCTTAGGTAAAAGATATACTTCATTTCTTACCAGGAAATCAGTTCCGCTCAGTGACTTGGCAAGAAGGTTGATCATGGGAATTACGCAGATAAGGCTCACCAGCAGGCAGAACACCACGAACACCCAGTCCCAGATTTTATCTGTAGTTGATTTTACTTTCATCTCTTTTGTCCTCCCTTACCAGATTCCTCTCTCGCCAAGTTTACGAGAGATAAAGTTTGCCATCAGCAGGAAGAACACACCAACAACCGACTGGAAAAGTCCGACAGCTGTGGTCAGTGAGAACTGAAGTCCCTTAATACCTACACGATATACATAAGTTGCAATAACATCGGCAACCTTCATTACGAGGTTGTTCTGGAATGCGAAAGGTCTGTCAAATCCGCCGCCAAGGATATTACCGAGGTTCATGATAAGCAGTACCACGATGGTTGGCTTGATTCCGGGAAGAGTGATATGCCACATCTTTCTGAATCTTCCGGCTCCGTCAACGGCTGCCGCCTCGTAAAGCTCAGGGTTGATACCTGCGATTGATGCAAGATATACGATTGATCCCCATCCAAAGTTCTGCCAGATACCGAATCCGATGTAACTTCCGATCCAGTGAGCTGCATCATTGAGGAACGGTATTGATGATCCGCCCATCTTCATGATGACCATGTTTACAAGTCCGTCATTGGGTGCAAGGAGCTGCAGAGCCAAGCTGTAGATGATGACCCATGAAAGGAAGTGAGGCATATAAGCAATTGTCTGCACAACCTTCTTGTAACGCTGGAAGCACAATTCGTTAAGAATAAGTGCGAATATGATCGGTGCAGGGAATCCGAAGAACAGATCAAGCAGATTCAGTGTCAGTGTATTGCGAAGTGCATATCTGAAATCATTGTTCTTGAACGCCTTGATGAAATACTCAAAACCATGGTTGGCTGCTATAGGCAGTTTCCATACGCTCTCTACAAGAGAGTATTTCTTGAATGCGATCTGAACATAGATCATTGGCGCATACTTGAATATCAAAAGATACAGCAGCGGCAAAAACAACATTGCATAAAGTTGCCAGTACTTTTTCAGATAGACACCGGCATCGACCTTCCGAGCGGTGTTTGTTTGCTTACTCATTTCATTCCTCCTCTAATCCCCTGATATAACTTTCCTTCGGTCCAAGATAGGACTTCGGGATTGTGATTCCTTTTCTTACTAATAAAATTCTCTCAAGGACAATGCCCGGGCTCATTCCGTAAAACTTAAGTTCATTCTCCCCTTTGACAAGCTTTACGGTATCTGTGACCTTCTTGACACTGTCTCTGGCTTCCTCCCTCCACTGAGGGCTGAAGAAAAACTGAATGTCAGGATTTCTGACTGTGTTGATGATCCTGATCTTGCCACCGTTTACCGCGTATCCGATGTACTGCTCCGGCTTAAAGGTAACCGGTGTTGTCGGCGCCAGGTCAAAGGTGACATCATACTCACCGTCCTCATCAGCCAGGAACCTGTATGTCACTTCAGGTCTTTTTTTCTCCTGATAGAAATCTGCTGTGACCGGGAATACCTTGATGGCGCTTCCGCTTCTCCCATAAGGAGAAAGAATCTTGAATCCACCCTTTTTGGTGTCCTTGCTCTCCAAAAAGTGCTCAGCTTCCATGCAGATATATCCGTCGTTTTCTATAAAGAGTTTCTCCGGCGCGTCTGCAGGTGCTGCTTCAACCGTTACATGTGCGCTTCCGATTCCAATGCCTTCCACCAGGAAGGTGCCTGTTATTTTCTCTGACAAAAGAGCTTTATTCACAGTTAATGTGATCCGCTCCCTCACAGAAACCTCTCCTTCTGTGCAGGAGAATTCAAGCCAGCTGCAATCTGTACTGATCTTGTACCTGTATGGAATCTCGCTTCCGCTGATGAGGTCAAATTCGATCCTGTCCACATCAGGTCTTAGCATATCGCTCCAGGTCTGAGGTCTGTCGCACCACTCAAGGCCTGTCATGTAATTCTCATCATCTGCTCTGGAAACCAGCATCCTTGGTGAATTTGCACCGTATACAAGATGCCTCATGGGATATCTGTTATCCTCCTCATTCCAGTTGATAAAGCCTACATGCTCCGATCTGCCAAAGCCTTTGTAGAAGCCGCCGTCCACCTCTTCGTATTCATCGATCAGACGCGCATCCTCTTTTACACATTTGTCCAGGTCCTCTGCCACATCATTGGCTTCAATTCGGTTCTGATACGCAAACAGTTCATTTCTGCCTGCAAGTATCCACATCTTCATCAGATTGGCTGTTCCGCATGCCGGGTAATACAAAAGAGATATGAAAGCAGATAAGTTTTCATCTGTTATTCTCTTTTTGAGTGCTGCGGATTCCTTAAGGATCTCATCGCTTACCGCGAGTATCCTGTCGGCCTCTCCGAAATGAAGCGGGTGGTAAACCCATGTGTTCATGATCTCGTGGCGTCTCTTTTCAAGAAGCCCCGTATAATCCCACAGGATCTTTTTTGCTTTGTTTCTTCCGGAGAGAGGAAGCATACCACCAAACTGCCTCTCAGCCCACTCATTTACATACTCCAAAGTGATGCCGGCATCTGTGCCGCCCCACTTATCTATATCGTAAGCAAGGTCTAGGAAGTAAGATAAACCAAGCTCCTGAGTGCCTATATCTCCAACGTTTGTGACCCATATCTGTCTTACTCCGAATTCGTAAGCCTGAGTCATCTGCTCCCACACTCTCGGGAGGTATGTGGCACCGATCCACTTAAAGGAATACGGTCCACCGTGCATATCCATGTGATAGTACATTCCGTATCCGCCGGGATGATCCATCATCTCTTTGGTAGGAAGTGTTCTCGTGTAGCCGACGTTGTTGTCTGAGAGGATCAGTGTAACGTCATCAAGAAGCGGATCTCCCATAAGACCTTTAGTCTTCTCATCGCCGTAGAAGAATTCTTCCACCTCTGAGAAAAGAACTATCTGCCTCGGAACGTTTTTCAGATCATCATCGACAGTCTCTTTTATAAGTTCATTCTGGACTTTCAGTACGTCTCTTATCAGATCTATGTTGTCCTTGAGCGAAGCCTCATCCCCAAGGATCCTTGAGTCTCTCTCGCCTCGCATTCCGAGGGTTATTACATTTTCAAAGGACTTGTTTCTTATAAGTCCATCTCTCCAGAAACGGATTATGCCCTCTCGGTTAGCCCTGAAATCCCAGGCATCTCCGTAGATCGAGTTCTCTCCGCGCAGGAGTCTGTATTCCTCTCCGCTCCTCATGCATGGCTCGTGGTGGGAAGTACTCATCACCACACCGTACTCATCCGCAAGTCTTGCGCTCTCAAGTCCCGGGCCGTCCATGCTGAAGTTCGATGCCCACATTGCAGGCCATAAGTAATTGCCCTTCAGTCGAAGAAGCAGTTCAAAAACTCTCTCGTAGCATTTGGCATTTATTCCGCCAAAGTGCTCTGTGGCCCAGTTTCCAAAAGCAGGCCATTCATCATTTATAAAAAATCCTCTGTACTTAACAGACGGCTCTTTACTGACTGTATTCACTTCGTCTGTTAAAAAGACATTTTTCTTCTTTTTGGGTAAAACGTGATTCCAATTCACAAGAGGTGATACGCCCAGAAGCTCGGACAAATGAAACAGTCCGTAAATGGTTCCGCGCTTGTCGCTTCCCGCGATGACTACAGCGTGCTCAACACCATCCAGGGGCTTGTCTATAACCTGAAAGCTGTAGACTTCCCACTTCCCTCTCACTTCCTCTAAATCTATCAGACCTCTTTCTTCCAGTTCGTCAAGGTAATCGCTCTTGTCGACAGTTCCGTAGATTATCAGGTTCTTGCACTTACATCCCCTTGTGTACTCACCTGCGTGGAACCCTGTTACCAGGTACAGGTCCTGCCTTACCAAAGCTGCTACTTTATTGACTCCGGGAAAAGATTTAGATTCGTAAGTGAACATTAACCTGTTATCAAAACTGACCTTCGACACTTTTACCCCCATCAGGTTTACCATTTCACTTTTGCTTGTTGATGTTTCCCCATTTGAATGCTATAAATAAATCATAGGGCATGGGATTTTAATATAAATACACAAAAAACCATATATTTTTTGCATTTTCCGATATAAAATGCACAAGCTCTTTTCCCATGTAAAGGAGAGGTATGAAAAAGTGTCTGAACTTCCCGTATACCGTGATCGACAGCGAGATCATCTGCGAGCATAAAAGAGCCCGCATAGATCCCACTGATATCAGCACTGTTCACAATCACGACGGTTATGAAATTGTTCTTTTCTTAAAAGGGGATGTAAATCTGATGGTGGAACCCGAGCTCTTCAAAATGCAGCCTGGGGATATTTTCTTTGTAAGTCCACTGGTGTTCCACGGCGTTGACCTCGAGGATGTCAGCGGTTATGAGAGGATCGTCATCAATGTTCAGTATGAGTATCTTAGGAACCTTGGCGACGCAGAGACTGATTTCAGCACGCTCTTCAGGAGCACAGAGTCTGCGAACATGAATCACCTGCGCATACCCGTTGAATCAATTCCCAAGTTTGTTTCCATTGCAAAAAAGCTTGAGGAGGCGCTTCACAGCAACGCCTACGGCCACAGTATTCTTGCAAAGGCCTATCTTGCTGAGTTTCTTCTCCTGAGCTGCAAATACTCGGAGAATGTTCCTCCCCAGAAAAAAAGCAGCACTATGCCGGTTGCTGTGGCAAAAGTGCTGGAGTACGTCGACAAACATCTGTCGGACGAAATTACTATAAATGCCATGTCTACAGAGCTTCACTACAGCAGCGACCACTTGAGCCGCGCCTTTAGCGAAGCTACCGGAGACTCTCTCAAACATTACATTAATGCAAAAAAAATTGCTCTTGCACAAAAATTATTGCTGGAAAACAATTCTCCCTACGATGTGTGCTTCATGGTGGGATACAACAATTATTCCAGCTTTTCAAGACGTTTTTCAAATCAGATCGGCGTCTCGCCCAAGCAGTATCAGCTTTCTAACCGCGTGAGCTGACAAACGTCCGCTCAATAAATGGTTCTGCCTTTCTCATCGGCAATGCCGCTTTTCCTGTAGAAGTAGGAGTTAACCTGATCTCTCCACTCTCTGGCATTGTCGAGTTGGAGGTCGAACCTTTCTTTTACTCTTGTATAAATTTCTTCCGGAACTGCATCCTTAATGCTGTCCCAGTCGGATGCAAGGCCTCTTGCCTCTTCTTCTCCCAGGAAATGACTGTCGTAAATATGCTGAATCAGCGTCTTACCTGTCTTAAGCTCCCAGGTATAAGGAATATGATGGAAGAATAAAAGCAGTTCCTCCGGACAGGTATGCGGATCATTGTACAACTTTGCATTTTCCGGGTAGTACTGCTGGGCGTAGCCTGTTCCCTTATCTGTTCTGTCTACTCCGATTCCAAGGTGATCGGCTCTGTGATAAGTTCCCCATCTTGAGTACTCATATCCGTCAACGCTTGGTCCGTAGTGTCCGTTTGGTGTTACCATCCAGCCTATTCCCAGAGGTGATGTATATCTCTCATAGATCTCGCGGGACCTGAGCAGCATGCTGCAGAGAATATCCTCCTCTTTCGCTGGAAGGTTCAGTGTCTGTCTGATCCACTCTCTCGCTATCTCTTCAGCAGTCAGATCTGTGTTAAAAGACAATCTTCCGAAGCCGTAAGTATTGGCTGCAGCAAGGTCATCTCCTGTCCAGTTCATGTCATTTCCGGTATTGATAACTGCCGCCATTCCGCCGAGCCTGTTGCCCATAGTGCGACCGCTTACAACGTCAGCCACAGTGTCTTTTCCCGGTGCGCAATGTGTGTGGAAGTCAAGAACCTCCTTGAAAAGCGGGATGAGATAACACAAGTCAATCTGATGGCCGGTGTACTCCTGAGCCGCCTGAACCTCCAGCATCTGGTTGGTCTTTGTAAGGCCGCCGAGAAGAGGAGATACGGGTTCGCGGATCTGGAAGTCCATAGGTCCGTTCTTTATCTGAAGGATGACATTGTCGTGATAAGCTCCGTCAAGATCCTTGAAATAATCATAGCCGGCTCTTGCTCTGTCAGTCTTGGTATCGCGCCAGTCCTGAGTGCAGTTATATACAAAACATCTCCAGATGATGATTCCGCCGTAAGGTGCGATCACATCTGCAAGCATATTGGCGCCATCTGCCTGAGTTCTTCCGTAGGTGAATGGCCCCGGTCTTCCCTCTGAGTCTGCCTTTACAAGGAATCCTCCAAGGCCCGGTAAGTTCTCGTATACCTCTTTGATCTTCTTTTCCCACCAGGAGATTACATTACTGTCAAGAGGATCGCAGGTATCCATGCCTCCGATCTCAATAGGAGATGCGAAGTTCAGTGACATGTAGAGCTTTATTCCGTAGCCCTCGAAAATCTCCGAGAGCTCTTTTAACTTATCAAAATATCTGTCGGTGATCAGATACGAAGCTGCTCCCTTGACATTGACATTGTTGATCACAACACCGTTGATACCGATACTCGCCATGAAGCGGGCGTAATCCACGGTTCTGTCGTTTATTACTATCTCTTCATTCTCAAAAAAGAATGACTCTCCCGAATAGCCGCGCTCGATGCTGCCATCCATGTTATCCCAGTGGTTCATCATTCTCAAAGGATTTGATGGGGATGCAGTTTCATTTACTTCAGCAGCTCTTTTGCCGCAGGCTGTCTGTCTAAGAATTGCAAAGACTCCGTAGAGAAGGCCTCTCTCATCCGATGCCTCAAGTAAGATTCCGTTGTCATCGCCCTTTATGCTATAGCCCTCAGCAGGAACAGCATCGCTTTTAGTTATCTTAAGCGTCATTGAATCGCTGTCGCATCCGATGGAATCCATTCCCCTCTTAAACTCGCTAAGTGCATTTGAAACGACTGCGTCAGAAGCTGCAAATCCTTCCAATACTGTCTCCCATGTGCAATTGCCTTCAAAGACTCTGTGATAAGTAAGCCACAGCTGTGTCCAATCCGTTTTTCCCATAAAAAGTTTTCCCTTCCGTATCACAAATATTTGCACGCCTCGGGCGTAAGATGCTAGAATATCTACGAGTTAACATAAATCTCAAAGGAGAATGATCCATGATCGAAGACATCAACGCCCAGTCAAGAGAAGACATTTACTACGACACTTTAAAAGGCGTCCTTCTGTATCACAACACATTAAATGAATATCCGCTCCACTGGCATAACGAAGTAGAGCTTATTCTTCCTCTGTCCGGATCATTCCAGGTTAAGTTTCACAATGATTCATCTGCAGTCGTCAACTGCGTTCCCGGAGACATTATGCTCATCGCCCCCGGAACTCTTCACGAGTACCTCTCTGTTGCACCCGGCGGAGAGAAGATGATCCTTCTCTTCGACTTTGCAAGATATTCCCAGGTTTCACAGATGGTTCCTCTCCTTAAAACTCTTCCGCCCTACGTTCACGTAAGGCAGAGCCAGTTTCCTGTTGAGGCAGCCCGTCTTCAGAATTACTTCTGGGAGATAGAGCGTCTCTATGGAGAGAGTGATGAATTTCTTCAGATTTCTGTATATTCTCTGGTGACTCTGATCCTCGCCCAGATCGGCAGCATGCATCTTGTGGATGCCATCGCTCCCGCAGGCTCTTCAGATTCCCAGTCCAAAAATATTGAAAAGCTCGTAGCTGTAACCAACTATATCGACTCCCACAGAAGTGAGGATCTCTCAGTTGAGCAGCTTGCTGAGCTTGCAGGCTTTTCCAAGTACCATTTCGAGAGGCTCTTCAAGTCCTCAATGGGCATCTCCTGCTATCAGTACATAACTAAGCGTCGTGTGATGATGGCCCAGGAGCTCCTCGGCGACACAGACCTCTCAGTCATGGACATCGCCCTTCAGTCAGGGTTCTTTTCTCTTTCAACCTTCAACCGTGTCTTTAAGGACATGAACGGCTGCTCACCCACCGAGTACCGCAAGATGTACCTCCAGGGTGCCGACGTGGAAGGCCGTACCTACTCCAAGTAATGTAGTCCGTGAGTCAAACTGTTACGTCCCCAGTGACTCACAATATAGGTAGAAAGAATTCTTCATAAAAATTTTCAAATCCCTGTTTTTCTACGCCCATGGACCACTTTTTCAAATATAAGTAGAAAGAATTTGCTTCTCCATTCAAACTTTCTACGCCCACAGACAGTTTTTCTTCATATAGGTAGAAAATAAGTCCTTAATCAAATTTTTCCATTCAGGCTTTCTACGCCCACAGACCACTTTCATCCGTATATGGAGAAAATAACCCCTTATGGAAATTCACTCCCCCTGGTTTTCTACGCCCACAAGGCACTTCTAACTGTATATGTAGAAAATCATGTCCCGGAAGCAACAGCCTCTTTTTCCTGCCCGCCTTAGTGACCAATATGTTCAGATAAATACCGCAGACAAGGGACAGTACGCTGGGCGCCGCTCTTTGGCGCCCGGGCAGCCCTTGGCTTCGGTATTTATCTGAACTACAATCACACAGCAGCGGGCAGAAATGGTCCCTTACCCCCGTCCCTGGGGACCAAAATCATTTTACTTTGATCTCGAAAGGCCCCATCGGGAGGTTGGCTTTGTTGTAGATCATGGCTCCGTTGTAAGTATATGAAACAAGGTACTTAACTTTCTTTATCTTTTCTGCCTTAAGATTTGTCTGAAGCTGAATTGTCTCACCGACAATATTAGCCTTAGCCTCATACTCTTTTCCCTTGTCATCCACAACTACAAAATCGCGGATCTCGCTGCCCTTACCAAGATCTCTGGCTACCATGCCATCCGCATGGTCAAACATGATCTCCACCGTACTGCCCTTCATAAGTCCCGAACTCATTGCCTTAACTGAAACAGGGATAGGTGTAGGGCCAGTGTACTCGCCGGCGTAGCCGTAGCGAAGATGAGCTGCCCAAAGTGCAAGGCGCTTACCGATCCTGCGCTTGCCGGTAGGATGCAGATCGTTGTCCTCACCGAGGTCCATATTTACTGTCATTCCAACCATAGGATCATCCAGGAGTCTGGCCTGTTTAAGTCTGAACTCAGGCCATGGATCGTCCACAGGCTCAACATCTATTACAAAGTTGGGGAGCTGAACCAGGATGTAAGGAAGGTTCTCCTCGCCCCATTTATCTCTGTATCCTTTGATCATGCGCTTTGAAAGATCTGTATAATCCCAGGGCTCATGAGTATTGGATTCTCCCTGATACCAGATAACTCCGTCTATCGGGAAGTTATGGCACGGCGCTGTCATTGCATTGTAAAGACCTGTCGGATGCCAGTTGATAAAGTCTGTAGGCGGGATCTCGTCGCATCTTGCAGCAACCTTGTAATACCATTTGCCGTCGAGCCTTACCTCCGCATCGTCATTGAATATCTTGTATTCCTTGTCCGGAGTGATCCTTCCAAGACCGTATTCAACGCAGAGTCTTATTGCAATCACATTGCCCTTTTCCCTGGTAAGTCCCTCAGGGATATCATATTTTCTCGGAGGATACTGATACTCAATTCCTCCTACCTTGACGCCGTTAACAAAAACCTCATCCCTGTCAACCAGAGTTCCGAGGAAAAGTCTGGCACTCTTGCCGGCAAGCTCCTTTGGAAGGTCAAAGTTTCTTCTGAACCATACGGATCCGCACATCCCTGAAAGCTCTGTATCCTTGAACATTACAGGGATATCCATTTCCTTCCAGCTGCGCTCATCAAGGTCCTCTTTCATCCATTTCTCTGAAAGTCCCCTGTCAAGCTTGTTGAGCTTCTCGCGCCAGAGTGTTCCGTTTATTACATTCTTGTCTGCCTGACTCTTTCTGAAGTCATCATCTGCGTACTTGTCAGCTTCAGCAATGAGCTCATCATACCCCTCAAGCATCTCCCTTGACATCCAGGATGAAACCAAAGATCCGCCCAGTGAAGCATTTATAAATCCAACTGTCTGACCTGTTATCTTCTGAAGATATGCGGCAAAGAAATATCCTGTCGCAGAAAAATCCATTATGGTATCACGGCTCACACGGCTCCATGAACCGCTTCTAAGTTCCTCAAGAGGTCCGTGAAAATCTGTATCTTCTAATATCTTAAAAGTCCTGATACCGGGGTTCTCCTCAATATGTGCAAGAGCAGGATATCTGTCCTTGACCCTTGTTATCGGAAGTTCCATATTGGACTGACCTGTGCAGAACCACACAATGCCTATCATTACGTCCTTGACAGCAATCTCTTCGTCCCTGTCATCCGAGACTATGAGTTCGTAAGGTCCGCCGCTCTCCTTGGCAGAGAGATAGACATCAAATCTTCCGTTCTCATCAGTCCTGCCTGTAGACATGAGATTATCAAGCCTGACCTCAATTCCTGTGCCGGGCTCATCCCATCCCCATACGTGTATTCTTTTTCTTCTTTGAATGACCATTCCGTCTGAAATGATCTTTGGAAGTACCAGTTTTCCCATAATTAAACCCCATGTTTCCCCATAGAACTTCTATGGCTAATTATACAAAAACATGGCGTCATGCTTCTTTACATTTTCCGCCATGTTTTTTTCATTTTCTGATGTTTATAAAGCAACTCCAAATCCGAGAATTGTAAACTTCTTGTCCTCATGACCTTCTTTCATCCGGATCAGGACCTCTCTCTGTCTGCATTCATCCTCGTTTACAAGGATCACGGCATTGCAGTGAGTCCATCCGTTTATGTGAGGATCGGCATCAAGAATCTTTTTGCCGTCAACGAAAACCTCTGCTGTTCCGTGACTTGCATGAGCCGAATCCTTGAATATCAAAAGAAGCTTCTTACAGCTGAGGGTCATCTTGAACGGATCGCCGCCTCTTTCATGGCACCAGTTATGCGGAAACTCAGGTGTCATCTCAATGGCCTTGTCCATTTCCACAGCCTGAAGGTCTGTATCCTTTTGGTCAAAAGAGCCTTCTGAGACCTCCACTATTTTGAATTTATCCTTTAAGGCATCAAGCTCTTTTTTATCAAGAAGCTCAATCTTCTCAAAATCCGCACCGATTGCAGGTTTGATTTCGGAAAGCTCTGTCTCTTTTCCCGATTGATACTCTTCAGGATGTCCGCTGACCTTATCAAAAAGGTTAGACAGACAGTCCGCCATGATCTGATGCCCTAAGTTGCTGGGATGATAAACATCATAGAAGAACTGGTTCTTGGAGATAACGCGTCCCTCTGACGGGAGCAGCGAAAATTGCGGACTGACCGCATCAAGAACACTGACCATAGGCAGATCATAATTTCTTCCCACCGGTGAAAGCCTGTCCTGAAGGTTCCAGTCGTTGGAGAATACTGCGAACAAAAGAACTACCGCCGGCTTCCAGGGGAGAGAAAGAGCTTTTCTCACAAGGCTCTCATAGCATACTCCCTGAGTTTCATCGCCCTCATCGTTAACTGCAAACTCTATCACAACAAGGTCAGGCTCTTTGGTTCCGTCCCTCAGCACATCTCTCTCAAACCTTATCATTCCAAGCTCAGAAGGAGTTCCTCCGACGCCTGCTTTTACGAAGGTGCACTCTCCGCCCTTCATATATCTTTTTGCAAAGTCCTCGTAGAAGACTCTTGCATAGCACTTCTCATTGATAGGAATGGAGCCCGCTCCCTGAGTTATGGAGCCTCCGATAAATGAAAGAGTTACATCCTCTCCTCCGGCCGCCTTATCAAGGACTCTCTTAAGCCTTGCTGTATTGCCGGCCTGCATAAGGCTCTTTTCTATCATTTTTCTGTAGCCCTCAGAAGCAAAATCCACTGCTATATCCTCGGGCTGCTCGGGTGCTTCAAATCCGTCATTGAGATAGAACCTTATATCGGTTGTGGCTGTGATGCCGGGATCATCAAAAAGAAATCTTATCTGTCCAAGCTCCCTGTCACCGTCTTTCCAGTCTACGCTGCCCAGTTCTATCACGGTTTCCATCCCGTCCATCAAAAGCTCAGCCTCGATGCTGGTGGTCTCTTCCCCCGGAGTGTTCGGATACATCTCGGCAACAAATTTTACTTTACTGTCTGTAGCCTTACCAGATACGCTGACTCCTATGGAATGGATCATCCTGCGAAGTCCCGCTGTTGTAGTAAGGTTCTCTACCATAGCCTCATCGGTTACATTACCTGTGAGCCTTGCTGCATCAATGAGCCTGCCCATATCCATGTACAAAAAATGTGCAAGGCTCCCATCAGGCTGAGGTGCTCCGAATATTTCCTTGTCCTTGGTTATATAAAAGAAAGGACGCTTTTTAGTTGGATCCTTGGGTGCCACAGGCCCCCTGTTTGTGCTGTCTCCCATATTATTCCCCCGCAAGTTTTTACTTTTTAAACTTCCATGAATAGAATTCGAATCCGTCGCCCTCAAATACAAAGTACAGATCATGAATTCCCGATGCCTGGGTATCGAGTCTGTTGGAGATCATTAAAAGCCCTTCTTCCACGCCAACTCCCTTTACAGAATCCATGCTGACTTCCACTTCTTCAAGCGCCTTGGATTCCGGTGAGTCGAGGCATACAAGAATCTTGCCCTTTACCTTATCTGCCCTTCTTCCGTCAGCTCTTTTAACCATAACTTCAATGACGGCTGCCGGTTTATCTCCGAAGTCCACTCCGCTTATCTGTATCCAGCTTCCTGTCTTGATCGCAGTAACGATCATATCGCCGGAACCGTATTTTACAGCCTCTTCACCAAACTGCGAAGTAGCGATGCCTGCTGCATTTGACATGGTAACTGCTTTATTCTCCACGTAAGGATCAAAGCTTTTAAGCTGCTTAACGCCTTCTCTTGTTGCCTTGGAGGCCGCCGGCTGATTCTTTTTATTTATAACAAGCTTATCCACGCTGGTACTGCGATAGCCCTTGAGGATTCCCATCTTTTCTTCCAGGATCCTTGTGTGGTAGGTTATGTAATACTCTCCGCCAAACTCAAACATGCAGTGGTGGTTGTTTCCGCCGAGTCCGAAGAAATGTCCGGGATTTTTAAGAACAGGATTGCACATCTCAAAAGGCCCCATAGGATCATCGGAAACCATGGTGATTATCTCGCCCTGCTCAAAGCCTTTTTCCTTCTCTGCTTCAGGTGTCATTGAGAAGTTTGAGCAGTAAGAATAGTAGTACTTGCCATCAATCTTATTTATACCGGAATCCTCAAAGAGGTAGGATACATTTTCAATAGGCTTGGGATCTCCCACTATAGAGATCATGTCTTTTCCCAATTTGGCAACTCTGGCTGTTCCGGGATCGGAAGCCTTGTCTTCAGAAGGAACTCCGCCGCCAAAGTAAATATAGCTCTCACCGTCATCGTCCATTAAAACCGCAGGATCAAAAAGCCAGGTAACCTCTGCGCAGGTAGGTGTCTCTCTTGAGATCAAAGCCTTGCCGATCGGATCTGTAAAAGGACCTGCAGGGCTGTCTGCAGTAAGAACAGCAATCCCGTTTCCGCTGTTTGCGAAGTATAAAAAGAACTTGTCCTTGCCATCAATTGTTTTCCAGGCTGCAGCCGGTGCCCATGAATTGCCTCCCCAGCTCGCCTGTCCGTGCTCTCCTGCAGCATAGACGGTTCCGTGGTCTGTCCAGTTCACAAGATCGTCAGAAGAGATGACACTGATCTTGTCAATCTTACTGTAGGTGTTCTCCTGGATCTCACCGATATCATTCATCTCCGGATAATCCAGAGTCATATAAACATATACCCTTCCCTTATAAACAAGCGCATAAGGATCAGCACCGAATCTCTGCACCATTACCGGGTTGTGATCGGTAAGCGGTTTGTAGCTGTTTATTATCTTGTTATCACTCATCTGTGTAATCCTCCGATTTTCAGTTCATATCATACAAAAATATACACCAGGAATATATACCGATTCTTTTCATAAATTGCTAATTTATTGCCATTATTTGATTGGAAGAGATGGACCTGTGAGCATAAATTTAAAATTAGAACTATATAATCCAGTCAATATAAGGGGAAAAATCATGCTTAGAGAAACAATTACAGAAAACGGAAAAGTCAAGGGACTCCCCGGCAATGACCCCAGAGTCACTGTCTACAAGGGCATCCCTTTCGCAGCACCACCTATAGGAGAAAACAGATGGAGAGCACCTCAGCCGTGCCCCGACTGGGAGGGGACTTTAAACGCCTACAAATTCGGCCCGATATCAATGCAGGATACACCGGGACTCGGCCCCTACGTCTATGACCGCGAGTGGCACGTGGATCCTGAGATTCCAAACAGTGAGGACTGTCTTTATCTGAACATCTGGACACCCGCCAAAAAGACGGACGAAAAGCTCCCTGTCCTGGTATGGATCTACGGCGGCGGATTCCAGTGGGGCTACACAGCCGAGATGGAATTTAACGGAGAGCCTCTTGCAGAGCGCGGAGTTATTGTTGTAAGCATCGCTTATCGTCTCGGATGCTTCGGCTTTATGGCTCATCCTGAGATTACAGGCGAATCTCCCGATGCTCCTTCAAACTTTGGTCTTCTCGATCAGAAGGCTGCTCTTGCATGGGTCAAAAGAAATATCGCCAATTTCGGCGGAGATCCGGACAGGATCACTATCGGTGGCCAGTCAGCAGGCGGAGCCAGCGTTCAGCATCAGCTGAGCTGCAAAAACAACAAAGACATAATCAAGGCTGCAGCTATCTTTAGCGGAATTATCAGACTTGAAAATTCAAAGGACGATATCTTCCATCCTCTCAACCTGAGCCAGGCTGAGGATCTCGGAAAAGAGTTCTTTGAGAGCCTGGGCGTCAAGGATCTTGCCGAGGCCAGGGCTCTTTCTTCAAAAGAGCTCCTTGAGGGCTACAACAGATTTGCAGAGAGCAACAAGAGAATGTTCCCTATCGTCGACGGATTCTTCTGCACAGATGATCCCACAGAGAACATTGCAAACGGCAAGTGCCTTGATGTTCCGATCATTTCAGGAAACACTACCGATGAATTTTCTGAAGCAGGCGTGAACATGGTAGAGCGCTCTGTTAAGAACGTATTCCTCCGTGCCGGCAAAAACCGCCCGGATCAGAATCTTTACTACTACAGATTCGATCCCGATATCCCCGGAGACGGCCACAAGGGAGATTCATATCCCGGCACCTTCCACTCAGTCGATCTGTGGTTCTTCTTTGATACGCTTCACATGTGCCACAGGCCTTACGCCGGAAGACACTTTGATCTGGCTGACCAGATGTGCGACTACTTTGCAAACTTCATTAAGACAGGCGATCCCAACGGAAACGGACGCGACAGAAATCCGCTTCCAAAGTGGGAGACATATAAAGACAGCGCAAGAAATGAAATGGAATTTCTCGGTCGCGGTGCCAGCCCGAGAACAGAAGGCGGCATCAGACAGGGCAGCAAAAAGCAGGCCGTTAACCCTTATCTTCCGTCCTGGGAATACATTCCGGACGGCGAGCCTTACGTATTCGGAGACAGAGTATATGTCTACGGTTCTCACGACCTCTGCAGGGGCGAGACCTTCTGTCTCGGAGATTACGTATGCTGGTCAGCTCCGATAAATGACCTTGGCAACTGGCACTACGAGGGCGTCATTTACCCAAAGACTTCAGATCCGCTTAACCCGATCGGACACCAGTGCCTCTATGCTCCCGACATCACAGTGGGCCCGGACGGCAAATACTATCTCTACTATGTCCTTGATAAGGAAAATGTTGTATCTGTTGCTGTAGCCGACACTCCGGTCGGATCATTTGAATTCTACGGATACGTTCACTATGAAGATGGGACCAGGCTCGGCAAAAGAGCCGGCGATGAGCCCCAGTTTGATCCGGGTGTTATGACCGAGGGCGACCTCACATATCTCTACACCGGATTTTGCGGACACGGCGACAAGTCAAGGCACGGCGCTATGTACACAGTTCTGGGAAAAGACATGCTGACAGTGGTCAAGGCTCCCGAAATAGTTGTACCCGGTGCTCAGTACAGCAAGGGAACAGGCTTTGAGGGACACGCTTTCTTCGAAGCGCCGTCCATCAGAAAGCACGGAAACACATACTACTTCATTTATTCATCAGAAGTTATGCACGAGCTTTGCTATGCAACATCGGACAGCCCTGAAGGACCGTTTACATATGGCGGAGTTATCGTAAGTAACTGCGACCTTCATATCGGAACTTATAAGGATGCCGAAAAGCCATCCGCTTACGGTGCCAACAACCACGGCAGCATCGTAGAAATCGGAGACAGCTGGTATATCTTTTACCACAGACACACACACGGAATCTGGTACTCAAGACAGGGCTGCGCAGAGAAGATCGAATTTACAGAAGGCGGCAGGATCGATCAGGTTGAGATCACCTCCTGCGGTCTCAACGGCGGTCCTCTTTCCGATATCGGCGAATATCCTGCATATATCGCCTGCAACCTCTTTACGGATGATGGGGAATTATACGTAAGAGAAGACGTTCCGAAAATTGTACAGGAAGGCGGAGACGGCGATCAGAACGACGGCTACATCAAGGGAATAACAGACGGAACAACGATCGGATTCAAGTACTTTGATCTTAAGAACGCCAAGGGTCTTCGCATTAAGACAAGGGCATACTATGATGGCGTTTTTGAAATCAAGACCGATCTGAACAAAGCTCCTTTGGCAGAAATAAAAGGCATCGGTTCAAACATCTGGACAGCGCACGAATGCAGCTTTGATGCGGTTTCCGGGACAAACGCTCTTTACCTTATATATAAAGGAAGCGGAAGCTGTTCACTTAAGTCAGTCGAGTTCATTCATTGAGCATTCATTGGCAAGACCATGACAATATTTGATTGGAATGGGGTGGTCCTGATGTTATACATTACTATTAACATCAGGACAGCCAAACAGAGTTTATATGGCAATATGACCATAAATTTGTGTAAATTATTAATTTTACCAAACTTATGTGTCTAAATTGCACAATAAAAAGAAACAAAAAGTAAATTTTCTGTTAAAGAAGTAAAAAAAGTGCTTATTGAAGTAAAAGAATTCCATTCTTAAATAAATTTGACAGCTCTATAATAATCCATGAAAAGTGTCACATTATCATACTTTTTTTGGAAAAAATAAAAAAGTAAAGCAAAAGGGAGAAAGGGGTAATTATGAAAAACAAAGCAATGAAAAAAGTTGTTGCTCTTTCAATGAGTACAATGCTCATGGCAACTGCTCTTGTTGGATGCGGCGAAAAAGCTGAAGCACCTCAGAGCACAGGCAGCGACAACACACAGACAACCAGTGGGGATACAACAACAGCTACAGCACCTGCTGACACAACATCTGATGAGGCAGCAGACAAGACTTATGCGCCTGATGAAATCACTGATTTCACATTCTTCGCAGGAATGCCCGGAACAGAGATCAACAGCGGCAACAACGAGATTCAGGACATGATCGCTGAGAAGACCGGTGTTCGTCTTAAAGAGACATGGCTTACAGGTCAGACTGTATCAGAAGCCATCGGATCAATCATCGCATCAGGAACATATCCTGACCTTATCGATGGTGGTGACGGATGTGCAGACCTTTACAACGAAGGTGTTCTTATTCCTTGGGATGAGTACCTTGAGAGCGGCAAGTATCCTAACCTGACAAACTACTATACAAAGAATGAGTGGGATCAGTTCAGACAGGATGACGGACACATCTACTGGTGCAACGTATTCCAGAACACAAAGGGCGCTCCTACAGGAACAGCTCACAACGACGAAGCATTCTGGATTCAGGCAAGAGTTCTTGAGTGGGATAACTACCCGGAGATCAAGACACTTGATCAGTATTTCGATCTCCTTGAGAGATATGCAGCAGCTAACCCTAAGACTAAGGACGCTAACGGCAACGAGATGGATATCATTCCTTACACATGCCTTTGCGATGACTGGAGATACTTCTGTATTGAGAACGCTCCTCAGTTCCTTGACGGATATCCAAACGATGGTTCTGTAATCGTTGATTTCGAGGGCAAGGATCCTACAATCGTTGACTACAACACAACTCCTACAGCTAAGAGATACTTCCAGAAGCTCAACGAAGAGTACAAGAAGGGTATCGTAGATAAGGACTTCGGAACACAGAAGTACGACGATTACATCCAGAAGCTTTCAAACGGTAACGTACTTGGTATGTGCGATCAGTACTGGGATTTCCAGCAGATCAACGACGCACTCCTTACAGCAGGTCTTGACGCTCAGGGCTGCAACTATGTTCCTCTTGGACTTACAATTGATGAGGGCATGGACAACCGTTGGCATACATACGGCGACACACTTAACACAGCTTCAGGTATCGCTGTAACAACAAGCTGCGCTGACCCTGACCTTGCATTCTCATTCCTTGACAAGATGCTTGACCAGGATATCATGAACCTTCGTTTCTGGGGTGTTGAAGGTGTTGATTACCTCGTAGATGATAACGGTCTCTTCTACAGAACTCCTGAGATCAGAGCACAGGTTGCTGATCCTAAGTACAAAGCAGATCACATGTGCACATACAGCTACCTTCCTCAGTACGGCGGAACAAGCGATGACGGAATCAACGCTAACCTTCCTGAAGAGCAGCCTTCAGAGTTCTATGACAAGCTGGCTGAGCCTCTTAAGAAGTGCTTCGATGCATACGGTGCTAAGAACTATCCTGACCTTATCGGTTCAGTTGTAGAAGATGTTAACGCAACACATCCTTGGTTCCCTATGTGGTCATACTCAAACAACCTTGATACATCAACACCTGGTGGTGTAGCTTGGACAAAGATGGGTGAGACTAAGCATGAGTGGCTTCCTAAGATCGTTATGGCTTCTGACTTCGATGCTGAGTGGGATAACTACATGAAGGCATACGAAGGATGCAATCCTCAGGACTTCCTTGGACAGATGCAGGAAGAGCTTGACAGAAGAGTTGAAGCAGCTAAGAATGCTGGCTGATAATGCTTAGATTTTAGTACTTGATTACAAAGGCAGCCATATGCCGATATGTATATGGCTGCCTTTTTTTACAGAGATATTAAACGAAAGGTACCAAAAGGGATGAGTAAAACCGCCGCTAATAAAAAGAAAACGGTCATCACAAGAAAAGAACTTGCCAAGCAGAAAGTTCTTATAGCATGGTCTGCAGTATTTGTAATCTACGGATTTATCTTCTGTTATCTGCCCCTGGCCGGCTGGTTGATGGCTTTTGAAAACTATAAAAATAAGACAGGCCTCTTCCACTCAAAGTGGGTTGGACTTGAAAAATTCAGATTCCTGTTCTCTGATGCTACATTCTTAAAGGTTATCAGAAACACATTCTGTATGGGAACTTTAAATCTCATATTCACAACTCTCACAGCTATTATCTTTGCGATTCTTTTGAATGAATTCAGATTACTGAGAGCCAAGAAGGTAGTACAGACAATCTCCTACCTTCCACATTTCCTTTCATGGATCATCGTTACAGGTATTTTAAATGATGCCCTTTCATCAACGGGTATTGTAAATGAGCTTCTTGTTAAATTCGGTTTAGTAAAAGACACCGTTCCCTTCTTCTCGATACCGGCCTTGTTCTGGCCTATCGTAACCTTCGCACATGTCTGGAAGGAAACAGGATGGAACGCAATCATCTATCTTTCAGCTATAACAGCCATTGATCCTTGCCTGTATGAGGCTGCTTCAATCGATGGTGCAGGAAGATGGGGCAAAATTAAGAATGTTACGTTGCCTGGAATCAGGCCTACGATTATTATCCTGCTTATTATGAACATGGGAAATCTGCTTAATGCAGGTTTCGAAGTACAGTATCTCTTAGGAAACGGACTAGTAAAGAGCGTATCAGATACAATCGATATCTACGTTCTGACCTGGGGTATCAGCCAGAATGACTATTCCCTCGGTACTGCAGCCGGTATCTTTAAGAGCGTAGTATCCATAGTGATCATAGTACTGGCAAATCAGATCGCTAAGAAGACCGGCGAAGAAAGGTTATTCTAAGGGAGGTGCTGTATGGAAAACAATGAGTATAAGTCAGGTGGACTTCATAAATTAAAAATTGGAGATGTTATCTTTTACATTTTCCTTTATCTATTCATGCTGATCTTCTGTGTAGTAACCATTTATCCGGTTCTTAACACTCTTGCCATTTCATTCAACGATGGTGTCGACGCCATGAGAGGCGGCGTTCACTTATGGCCAAGAATTTTCACTACTCAGAACTATTCCGCAGTACTTGCCCTTCGTAACATCGGCCGCGGAGCTGTAATCTCAGTTTTAAGAACAGTTCTCGGTACTGTTTTTGCAGTAGTAGCTAACGCGCTGCTGGCCTTCATTGTAAGCCAGAAGAACTTCGTATTCAGATCTCAGCTTTCACTCTTCTGGGTTATCACAATGTATGTTAACGGCGGAATGATTCCGATCATGCTTTTGTACAGAAACCTTCATCTCACAAATTCCTTCTGGGTATATGTAATTCCCGGAATGATAAGCGGTTTCAACATGCTGGTTATGAGAACTTACATGGAAGGACTTCCGGATTCACTTCAGGAAGCTGCTCAGATCGACGGTGCAGGTTACATGAAGATATTTGTATCCGTTGTATCACCTTTGTGTAAGCCTATCTACGCAACAATCGCACTTTTCGTAGCTGTAGGCCAGTGGAACTCCTGGTTCGATACAATGCTCTACAACCGTATGGCTGACCAGTACACCACACTTCAGTACGAGCTGATGAAGATGCTTTCAGCTGTTACTTCCCTTAAGGGAAATGCAGGTGCTGCCACTACAGGTACACAGGTTAATATCACTCCTGTATCTGTAAGAGCTGCAGCAACCATTATTACAATGGCTCCTATAGTTATGCTCTACCCCTTCCTACAGAGATATTTTGTAGCGGGCTTGACTATCGGTGGAGTAAAAGAATAATACAATATAACCCTACACAATTATCAAAAAACGCCCCCGGCACTGCCGAGGGCGTTTTCGCTATTAAAATATCTTTATTATTTTTATTACAATTCACGATCCTGATGACCGGTGGAACCAAGTCGTACAAGCGCTCTGTAGAGCTTAGCTTCAGCTCTTATTCTGGCTTCTTTGTCCAGGAGCTGGTCTGAAAGTCTCTCTTCAGCTTTTGCTTTTGCAGCCTTAGCACGCTCGATGTCAATTTCTTCACTCCACTCCCAGGTGGTAGGAAAGACTTTGACTTCGCCCTTTAAGACTGAAAGCATTCCACCGATACAGGCTGCTTTTCTTTCTGTGCCGTCCGCCATGGTCACTCTCGCTGTGCCCATTCCAATAGCGGTACAGTAGTCAGTGTGGCGAGCAAGAATCTCAACATCACCGTCTATTGTACGCAGAAGCAGCTTCTGAACTTCTCCATCGAAATCCAGGCCATCCATGGAGACAACCTCTAAATGATAAGTAGACATAGTCGCTCCTTTTTACTTCTTGGCTTTTTCAAATACTTCATCAATGGTTCCGACAAGAAGGAATGCTGACTCAGGAAGATCATCACACTCACCGTCAAGGATCATCTTGAATCCACGGATTGTCTCCTTAAGAGGGACATACTTTCCGGGAAGTCCTGTGAACTGCTCAGCAACTGAGAAGCTCTGTGACAGGAAGTTCTGAACCTTACGAGCTCTGTAAACGGTAAGCTTATCTTCTTCTGACAGCTCATCCATACCCATGATAGCAATGATATCCTGAAGTTCACGATATCTCTGAAGAACCTGCTGTACTCCCTTTGCAACTTCGTAATGCTCTTTTCCTACGATATCAGGTGAAAGGATACGGCTTGTTGAATCAAGAGGATCAACCGCCGGATAAATACCCTTTGAAGCGATATCTCTGGAAAGAACCGTTGTAGCATCCAGGTGGGTGAATGTTGTAGCAGGAGCAGGGTCAGTAAGGTCGTCCGCAGGTACGTATACGGCCTGAACGGATGTGATTGAACCCTTCTTGGTTGATGTGATACGCTCCTGAAGAGCACCCATCTCAGTAGCCAGAGTAGGCTGATAACCTACGGCTGAAGGCATACGTCCAAGGAGGGCGGAAACCTCAGATCCGGCCTGTGTGAAACGGAAAATGTTATCGATGAAAAGAAGCACGTCCTGATTCTTAACATCACGGAAATACTCAGCCATTGTAAGTCCGGAAAGACCAACTCTCATTCTGGCTCCCGGAGGCTCGTTCATCTGACCGTAAACCAGTGCGGTCTTGTCGATAACTCCACTTTCCTTCATTTCTCCGTAAAGGTCATTTCCTTCACGGGTACGCTCTCCAACACCGGTGAATACTGAAATACCACCGTGTGCCTTAGCAACGTTATTGATAAGCTCCATGATAAGAACTGTCTTACCAACTCCGGCACCGCCGAAAAGACCAATCTTTCCACCCTTAGCATAAGGGCAGATAAGGTCAACTACCTTAATTCCTGTCTCGAAGATTTCTGTAGCAGGAACCTGATCCTCATAAGAAGGAGCGGGACGATGGATTGGCCATCTCTCTACATCCTCCGGAGCAGGCTCATTATCTACAGGCTCTCCAAGAAGATTGAAGATTCTACCCAGACACTTGTCACCAACCGGTACAGTGATTGGGCCACCTGTATCTTTTGCATCAACGCCACGAACAAGACCGTCTGTGGAACTCATGGCAACGCAGCGAACTACGTCGTCACCGACCTGCTGAGCAACCTCAGCAATAAGTCTTCTGTCCCCAACCATAATCTCTATAGCATTGTGAAGATCAGGAAGCTCACCCTCTTTGAAGCGGATGTCAAGTACAGGGCCTGTAACCTGTATTACCTTTCCAATATGATTTTCACTCATTGTGTTTGACTCCTTAATTTATTAGTAGCGTGATTAGCTTTCAGCACCCGCAACAATCTCCGTGATCTCCTGCGTAATGCTTGCCTGACGTGCTCTGTTGTAGTACAGACTAAGTGTATCGATCATCTCTTCTGCATTGTCGGTTGCGGCTTCCATTGCAGTTCTTCTTGCCGCAAGCTCACTGGCATAAGAAATATTGATACTGGAATATAAAATTCCCGCCAGGTATTCCGGAACAATAGCATTGAACACTGTCTCTGAGTCCGGCTCGTACAATATCAGATCCCTTGCCTTGCCGTCAGATTCTTTTTCACCGGAACTAAGGTCCGATAAAGGAAGAAGTGATGCAGCTGTGGGAACCTGAGAGAGCATGGATACAAAATTCGTGTAGCACAGGAATATGTGTCCAAATTCTCCGGACTTGTACGCTTCGCAGATCAGCTTGGCAACCTGGAAACAATCTGAGATAGTAACCTTCGCAACCTCTGCGTACTCTTCTGTGAAAATAGGTACGTGTCTGTGCTTAAAGTATTCAACAGATTTTTTTCCGATAGGAAGAACCGTTACATTATCTCTGCCCTTGGTCTCCTGCTCCATGAACTTAAACAGGTTTGAATTGTATCCGCCTGCAAGACCTCTGTCTCCGGCGATTACAACATACAGCCACTTCTCGTTTTCCGTCGCTCTTGTGAAGGGCGATTGGAAATCCGTATTGGAATTGGCTATATCTGTAAGAGTTCCAAGCATGGTCTCCAGATATGGCTTTGATGCATCAGCTCTCTCTTTTGCCTTACGAAGTTTGGATGCAGCAACCAGCTGCATGGCCTTCGTGATCTGCATTGTGCTCTGAACGCTCTTGATTCGGAGTTTAACAGCTTTCATTGATCCAGCCATTATTTATCCTCCTGTTCTCAGCCTTTCTGCTTAAGGAACTTGTCTGTATAAGCGTCCAGTGCCTCTTTTAACTTATTCTCAGTTTCAGCCTCGAGCTTACCTGTCTCGCGAATGTCACGCATTGCTGCAATTCCGGAAGGATCGTTGTCGAGGTAATCATAAAGTCCATCTTCATACTCTGCGATATCAGCTACATCAACCTTCATCAGGATGTTGTTGATAACCGCATAGAGGATAGCAACCTGCTTCTCTACAGGAACCGGTTTATTCTTGTCCTGCTTGAGAACTTCCACAATTCTTTCACCCTGTGCCAGACGGTTCTTGGTATCCTCGTCCAGGTCGGATCCGAACTGTGCGAAACTTGCCAGCTCACGGTACTGTGAATAAACAAGCTTCAGGGTTCCGGCAACTTTCTTCATGGCCTTGATCTGAGCGTTACCACCAACTCGGGATACTGAGATACCGGGGTTAACCGCCGGCATGATACCTGAGTGGAAGAGCTCCGTCTCAAGGAATATCTGACCATCAGTGATGGAGATAACGTTTGTAGGAATGTATGCCGAAACGTCACCTGCCTGAGTCTCGATGATAGGAAGGGCTGTAAGTGATCCGCCTCCGTTCTCATCTGAAAGCTTAGCAGCTCTCTCAAGAAGTCTTGAGTGCAGGTAGAATACGTCTCCGGGATAAGCTTCACGTCCCGGTGGTCTTCTGATAAGGAGGGAAAGTGCACGGTATGCAACCGCGTGCTTTGAAAGGTCATCGTAGATACAAAGCACATGCTTACCCTGATTCATGAAGTACTCACCCATAGCACATCCGGTGTATGGTGAGATGTACTGCAGCGGGCTTGGCTCTGACGCTGTAGCAGCTACAACGATTGTGTAGTCCATAGCTCCGCCCTTTTTAAGATCTTCAACCAGCGCTGTAACTGTTGAACGTTTCTGACCTATAGCAACATAGATACAGATTACGTCCTTACCCTTCTGGTTAAGAATTGTATCGATGGCGATTGTGGTCTTACCTGTCTGTCTATCGCCGATGATCAGCTCACGCTGTCCTCTTCCGATAGGGATCATGGAATCGATAGCCTTGATACCTGTCTGAAGCGGCTCCTTAACGGGCTGTCTTGCGATAATACCGGGTGCAGGTGACTCAACCGGCCTATACTCTGTTGATTCGATCGGACCCTGTCCATCAATTGGCTGTCCAATAGCATTTACTACACGTCCGATCATCTGCTCGCCTACAGGAACAGATACGACTCTTCCTGTACGCTTAACGGTCTGTCCTTCGCTGATACCAACATCCTCGCCGAACAAAACCGCTGAAACTACTGTTTCCTCGAGGTTCTGAGCCATTCCGAATGTTCCGTTCTCAAACTCAAGAAGCTCACCGGACATACAGTTCAAAAGACCGCTGACACGTGCGATACCGTCACCGACTGTGAGAACTGTACCCGTCTCGTTCTGAATGATTGCGTTCTGATAATTCTTTATCTGGCTTCGAATGACCTCGGATATTTTTTCTGGTTTTAACTCCATATCATCCTCCGATGTATTAGTTCATGTATTAGATGACGATGTCATCAACTCTTTTGCGAAGCTCGGATAACCTGCCCTTGACTGATCCGTCAAAGAGCTGTCCCTCCAGGTCTACTCTGACACCACCAAGGATGCCCGTATCCACTTTCTGTTCCAAAAGGACTTTCTTACCGCTGATCCCTTCAAGTTTCTCTTTTAACTGCGACAGCTGAGCATCCGATAAAGCAACTGCAGTTGTTACCAGTGCGTCCGCTATGCCGTGGGACTCATTATAAGATTTTCTGAATCTCTTATAACAAGCTGAGTACTCACGAAGCAGTCCTTTTTCTATGAGTATCTTGATAAAGTTCAGATGATAAGCATTTAAGCTGCTTCCCAGCGACTCGTCTACGAGTTGCAGCCTCTCCTTTTTGGGGACTGAAGGCTCCGACAGGAGTGTGATGTAATCGGGATTCTCTTTGAAAATCTCACGCACACTCACCATTTCGCCCAGTATATCATCCGTAAGGTTCTCTTCCGCTGCCAGATCATACAGGCTCTGCCCGTAAAGATCTCCAGCCTTACTCATTTTCCTTACCTCTTTTCTTCGAAAAAATCTTATGCTCCGACTTTGTTAATAAAGTCCTCAATAAGTTTTTTGTGATCAGCCTCGTTGATCTCTTTCTCAACTACCTTACCTGCAATATCCATTGCAAGTGAACTGATCTCATCCTTGGCCTCGTTGATAGCCTTTTTCTTTTCCTGTTCAATATCAGCAGCTGCTCTTGCCTTAATGCCTGCTGCTTCTTCCTGTGCATCACGTACCAGTGTGTCAGCCTTGTTCTGGGCTTCCTTCTGAGCATCTGATACAATCTGTGCAGCTTCGGCATGAGCATTTGTAAGACTGCTCTCATACTGTTCTTTCAAGGAATCGGCTTCAGTCTTAGCCTCTCTGGCTTCCTTGATCTCTTTATCAGCAAGATTTCTTCTCTTGTCTAATATGTCGTTAATAGGCTTGAAAAGAAACTTCTTGATCAGAAACACCTGGATAAAAAGGTTTATGATCTGAATGATAAAGGTCCAAGGCACCAATGTTACCAGATCCTGCGTCTCCGCACTGGCAGTCATTGCCATTAGCGCCATATAATTCATATTTCATTCTCCTTTACACTACCTGTAATATAGCGGATTTGCTATTACTGAAGGTAATTCATAAACATTCCGGGTGCAACGAAGATAAGAAGAAGTCCTGTTACGAAACCGTAAATACCGGTTGTCTCAGCAACGGCACAACCAAGAAGCATGGTTCCTGTTACATCACCCTTACACTCAGGCTGACGTCCGATAGCTTCGAGAGCCTTTGAAACAGCAGTTCCTTCACCAATACCAGGTCCGATACCTGCGATAAGTGCACAACCAGCACCTATACCACAACCTGCAAGAGCAATACCTTTTGCCAGAATCTGAAAATCACCCATAATTCTTTTGCCTCCTAAAGCATTTATTATTTTTTAGTGTTACGTACGTATTTAGTTGTTATCCTTCCTCAGCCGCATTGGCGATGTACATGACGGTCAGCATACAGAAAATGAATGCCTGCATGCATCCTGAGAACCAGTCAAAATACACTCCGGTCACAGCCGGAAGACCAATTCCGAGAATAGGTATGTTGGAAAGGAACTTTCCAACGGCACCGGGTATAAGTCCGAACAGCGCTGCTGATGCAAGGCCCAGAGCCCAGTAGATCAGTCCGTCAATAACAACACCCGACAGGATATTACCAAAATGACGGCACGCCATACTAACCGGTGTTGCCAACTCAGACAGAATATTGAACGGTGTCATAACTGCAATCGGAGTCGTGAATCCTTTCAAATATCCGCCAAATCCGTTGGTCTTAATCTTTGTAGACGTAATCATGATAAACACGACTATCGCCCAGGCAGCTTCTGTTGACAGATCTGCTGTAGGACTTCGCAGTCCCACAAGACTTATCAGGTTTGAAACCACACTTGTGGCAAAAAGAGCTGATACAAAGGGTATCAGTTTATCAAACTTGTTTCCTCCGGTATTATTGCGGACAAAATTGTTGCCCATCTCAACCAGCATTTCTGCAAAAGCCTGCCTTTTCGAAATGTTTTCGACCCGAAGGTCTCTTGTCAGGAAGATACACAGCCCGGTGATTATGATCATTACGATCCAGCTCACAATGAGGGTCTCGGTGATCTTTAAATCTCCAAGGATTGGAATACCGGTCTTGATAGTCCAGTATATCTTCGCATAATCAACTTCGAAGCTTTGACTCATGCTTTCGCCTTCAACCTCCTTTCCCCGCAGAAATGATACCGCGTAGTTTTATAAATAAAGTAGGTATAAATAATGTGATTAGAACTGCAGCTACATTGAATACCGGTATAACAAATCCCAGTATTCCCCACAGAAGAAGGAGAAGAACCCTGTTTCTGTAACTGACGCCCATAGCGGCTCTGGCCTCTTTCTCATCATCCATGGATGCAACTTTTTGCACTGTGACTGCCATCAGGAAGAAATTACCTATAGCGTATATTGCGCCAAATATCCCTCCCAGGATGACTTTATAGTCAAATGGTGCCCAATTTGGGAACACCATGTGCAAACAAAAAAATCCTGCGTACATGATAAGTACGCCCACCACCGTTGCGATGGCAATTCTCCCCGTTTCAGTCTTAACAGCCGGCTGTAATTTCATACCTGTATATTCTCCCCAAAAATAGTTTTATATATGCTTACTGAAATAAACCTCATTTGGGTTTCTCTTTATTTTCTTTTTTTCTTCTTTTTGAACAACTGACAGATAAACCTTGTAGGCGGTTGTCATAGAAGCCCCAAGTCCCAGTATGAATCCCGGAATATATATCCACACCGGTAAAGATAGCTTGGATACAAGCAGATAACATGCGAAAAGACACATCAGAAGCGGCATTAGAAGTGATAAGCCGAGCTGGCCAACCATGGCGAACTGTCCAATAAGCTTTGAAACATTTCTAACTTCCATCCGGATTTCCGTGCTCCTTTCTGAAAAATAAAGACCCATAGTCTATTTTACTGCATTTTTCGGGCTTTCACAACCAAAGTACGACAATTTACGCCTTTTTCAAGATTTTGTGTCAAAAAAGCCGATTCCCGCTTATAGCCTGGCTTTACAGAATACTAAACATGTGATTTATAAAAGTTTTATCAAAATTTCGGTAATTAGAAATCATTATCTGTTGCTAACAACGCTCTTTTTTTGATACATTCAAAATGGTGATGATTCTAATATGGAGGTAGTATGCGACGGTTTAAAAGATATCTCATATGCGTGGACAGCGAGCTTAATATCGTAAAAAATGACAAAGCATTCTTAAGCTATCTGAGCATGAAGAAATTGCATAATTTAAGCCAGATTATTCCGCCGCCTGACATAATGCAGCTCCAGAACTGCATGTTTGCCATAGGCTACGGTTCTACTAACCTCACCTGTTTTCGTGTCAAAACCGGAAACGACAGCCTTGACTGGTTTGCGGCCAACATTGAAAAGCCGGAAAATCCGGAGGAACCTATACAGATGGAACTCAGCGATATCCAGTCTATGAAAAGCGGAAGCGCTGACAGTTACTACGACAAAATGACCGGACTCTACAACAAGAACACCATCACCGAATATGCCATGGAGCTTATGCAATCCAAGGAGCACAAGCCGTTTTATTTTTTCCTGATGGACATAGACAACTTCAAGGCTGTAAATGATACCTTCGGACACATGAAAGGCGATGAACTCATTACCGAAGTGGCTCATATAGCCAAGGACATCGTCGGAGATGACGGAGTTGTCGGAAGAATCGGCGGTGACGAATTTATGCTGATCCTTGAAAATGTCAGCACCGAGCAGGATATGCGCCGGATTATGATGACCATCCGAAAGACAGTAGAAGAGAAATATCAGGACATGGGAGAAAATGTCTGTGCAACCGTATCCATGGGAGGCGCTCTTTTCCCGACAGATGCCATGGACTATGAAAGCATGTTCACGCTCGCTGACAAAATGCTGTACATTGCCAAAACAAAAGGCCGCAACCGGTATGTCTTTTACTCTCCTCTCATCCACGGCAAGGTAGTATACGATGGAAAAGTCATGACAATCTCTCAAAACATGATGATGAACCGGGAGAAGAGTACTCTGATGACAGATCTGATGGACAGGCTTTTGATCACTCATGAACTCACAGCTGAGGAAGCTTTTGAGAAGATGATCTGCGGATACACTCTTGATGAGATCTACATGGCAGATGAAGACGGGGAAAAGAGCTATTTCGGTCTCCAGCACAACATAGACGAAACAGGAAAAAGCACCTTCACCCACAATGAACTTGATCTGCCAATACTAAAAAGCGGGGAGCTTGATGATAAGTTTGACTCCTCTCCGATTTCCGTGCTGGGCTTTGATCTGGACCGGGAAAAGAACCCTAACATAGCCAGGTTTATGAAAAAACATGACCTGAGGATCATGGTATTATACAGGATAAAGAAATGTAAGCGTCCGGGATACATCATTTACATGAATCACACCCAGAGCACCTGTAGGCTGTCACTGACAGATCTGGCGGACCTTACGTATTTTTCACATATGATAGAAATAAGCGGACAGTGCAACTGATGCACTGCCCGCTCTTTTTATATTTTGTATCTGATTTACTCTTCAGTCTTAACTTCAACAGTTCTGATGTGAAGCTCCTCAAGCTGCTTGTCTGTTACGTATCCGGGAGCGTCCATCATCACGTCCTGAGCATTCTTGTTCATAGGGAACGGAATGATCTCTCTGATGGTGTCCTCTCCTGCAAGGAGCATTACCATACGGTCTACACCGGGTGCGATTCCTGCGTGTGGCGGAGCACCATAAGTGAATGCGTTGTACATAGCAGGGAACTTGGCCTTAACGTCTTCCTCACCAAGTCTTACCATCTCAAAGGCCTTGATCATGATCTCGGGATCATGGTTACGAACAGCACCTGATGAAAGCTCAACACCGTTACATACAAGGTCATACTGATCTGCTGTTATTGAAAGAGGATCAATCTCGCCTCTCTCTGCCTTAAGAAGTGTCTCAAGTCCGCCTGAAGGCATTGAGAATGGGTTGTGGCAGAACTCAAGCTCTCCTGACTCCTCACCGATCTCGTACATAGGGAAGTCAACGATCCAGCAGAATGCATACTGCTCTTTGTCCATGTGACCCGGAACTGCTGCACCAAAGGTCTTAACGATAACACCGGCTGTCTTCTGAGCTGCGCCGAGCTTACCTGCTGAAAGAACAACAAGATCGCCTGCCTTGAGTGAAAGAGTTGATACTACGCTGTCCTTGATAGGAGAGACGAACTTGGAGATTCCTCCGACAAGCTCTCCGTTCTCGTCCATTCTGAACCAGTAAGCCTTGTTGCCTGACTGAACCTCAACATCACCGATAGTCTTGTCAATAAACTTACGGCTCTCCTTGAAGTCTGAAATTACAACAGCCTTGATCCTTACGTCTGTGTCCTGACCATCCTCGCTCTTGCTTGCGAAAGGTCCGAAACCGCAATCCTTAAGGGATTCTGTTACATCTGTAACTGTAAGGTCAATTCTGAGATCAGGTTTATCTGATCCGTATTTCTCCATTGCCTCAAGATATGGGATTCTCATGAAAGGTGATCCTGAAGCACGGTCATATGTGCCGTATTTAGCAAAGATTGGAGGAAGAACATCCTCACATACTGAGAATACGTCCTCCTGAGATGCAAACGCCATCTCCATATCAAGCTGGTAGAACTCTCCCGGGCTTCTGTCTCCTCTTGCATCCTCGTCTCTGAAGCAAGGCGCAATCTGGAAGTAGCGGTCAAAGCCTGCTGTCATAAGGAGCTGCTTGAACTGCTGAGGCGCCTGCGGAAGTGCATAGAACTTACCCGGATGCTTTCTTGCAGGAACAAGGTAGTCTCTTGCACCCTCAGGTGATGAAGCTGTAAGGATAGGAGTTGTGATCTCCAAAAATCCATGCTCTATCATTGACTGACGAAGAGCTGCAATTACATTGCATCTAAGGATAATATTCTTTTTAACCTCTGGATTTCTGAGGTCTAAGTATCTGTACTTAAGACGTGCTGTCTCATCGGCCTCTCTTGAGTGATTGATCTCAAAAGGAAGCTCGTTGTGCTGGCATCTGCCAAGAACTTCGATAGACTCAGGAACAACCTCGATATCACCTGTTGCCTGCTTAGGGTTCTTGGAGCTACGCTCTCTTACAACACCCTTAACGGAAATTGTTGACTCTTTATTGATAGCCTTGGCTGTCTTAACCATCTCTTCTGTATCAAGGACAATCTGAGTTGTGCCATAGAAGTCACGAAGGACAACGAATCCAAGTCCTGATCCAACTTCACGCATGTTCTCAAGCCAGCCTACAAGTGTAACGCTCTTGCCGGCGTCCTCAATGCGAAGCTCACCACAGTTATGTGTACGTGATTGCATCATTTGTATTACTCCATTTCTACTTATTACTACAGTTAACCACAATATTTTAGACCATTAGCCCCGTACTTGCAAGTGAATATCTGACTGCAAAACAATATCATCAACTTTAACGTTGCTGAACGTGATGCGGTAGTGCGGAGAAGGGAGATGATGAACACTATAAATAAATCCCAAAATTGATTGTGATTTGGGAGAAAGAATAGTATGACTGGGAGTAAGATTTATTCTCCCAACAATAAAAAACATCTCCCAAAACGGATGCTAAATTGGGCGATAATAATATTCCTTGGGAGAAAGGAGTATTAGCCAATGAGACAATTTGATTATTCTTATCTAGCAGATAGGACTTGGGACAATGAAATGAACTACCCTCACCGACTCCACATCGGAAAGGGTTTCTGTTATGCCGCAGAACGGCATGAACCCGCACGATGCTCTATGCATCCTGCAGAACAGGGCATGTCCACTATGCCCCTATCCCATTGGCTTACCTTTGGGAATACTTTCCTCAAGATATTTGCAGCTCCATTTATGTCTGCATTTGTTATTGTACCATCGTAGTGCCTGTACAAGCCTCTCTTTATACGCCTTCCTGAAAAAGAGTAGCTATCTGAACAGTTCTTTTTATACACAGGGATATAGTCTTTTGCAAGAAAGTCAGCCTTTGATGTGTAGCTTTCTTCAGTGAGGACAAATCTTATACCATATTCAGCAAGTTTGTATCTGAGCATGTCTGCAAATATCAGCATTGGTATCTGCACAAAGTTCTGGTTATTGACATGTCCTATACCTATTTCCTGTTTCTGGTATGTATTATGTCCCATCACAACAACGTCGACATGGTTATCCCTTGCATAGTCTGCTAGCTGTCTGCTCACCTTATGGAACTGATCCTTTATCCTTCTGTTCCTCTTCTCGGTAAGAGCATTCATCTTTCTTGTCCTGTACCTCTTGTTACATGTCATGGCACAGGAAGAGAGTCTTTTCATCTCCTTGTTGTAAAGCTGGTTGATCGACTTGATCACCCCTCCCTTTATCACAAATGGCCTTGCACCAAAAGTGTTTGCTACAGCGGCGATATTGTCTGTTCCGGGATCGATTGCCATTACTCTAATACCTTTCAAGTCTGATATACCTG
>NZ_ATVT01000014.1 GCF_000420865.1 Butyrivibrio sp. XPD2006 | reverse complement strand
CAGTGCATATGTGTAGATTGTTCTATCGAGGAAAGGCATCATCACCTGATTTGGAAACCATTATATCAAAAAATCTAGTTCCTATAAGGCCAGATAGACATCGGGAAAGAAAACTAACTGGCAAGATATATCATAGTTTCCTATACAGAGTAGCATAAAAACAATAAGCTGCATAATTTTATTTTGGCGGAAAAAATCCGTCTATTTGCGATGCCCTAAAAAGAAGAAACTGAGGATGAAGAGTAAAATACTTCATCCTCAGTCTGTTGCCATTTTTGTATTGTCATACTAACTTAATGACATTGGGCATCTGAGCCTTCCCTTTTATAATACCTTATGAACATTCCTGATCAGTTGAGCACTACACTTCCCCATGTATCAGCGGGTACAAGGCCTATATAGGTCTTTCCTCTGTTAATGGCAATCTCCTGCCCTGCAGCGTCATAAAAATGAGTCATACCGGCCTCACTGCCCTTTGACCAAGTGATCGGAATTGCTTTTCCGTTAGTAACATAATAGCCGCTTCCGGATCCCACTACGTTGTATGTAAGATAACCATGACTATCCAGCTGGTTAAAAGACACATTCTGCAAGATTACATTCTTGAAAGTAAGCGCCTGGCCATCTTCTGCGTCTGTATGAAGAGATCCGTACTCATAGTAATCGTAAGTCCTTGTTTCCGCATTAAAAGCAAGTCTGCTCTTATTGTGCGGGAACACGTTTCCAAGTTCTACGTTGTTAGCCACAAGCTCGCTTGCAAGATCAGTATCAGCACCGTTAAATACAAAGTGAGTTCCTCTTTCCATACTTGCAGTGTATGTTGTAGGAAGTCCTGCCTTCGCAAATCTTCCAAGCATCTCCTGTCCAAATACATACTCTGTAAACTCAGTAGGCTTGCCATTCTTAATCCTTGAAAAACCACCGCTAAGATGCGCTGCATAAGGCTGTGCCAGATAAGTTTTTATATAGAACGGCCCTCCGTCATGAATCAGAACAGCATTATACTCGCCCGCAATCATAACATTTGTTGTTCTTGTACTGCGGATGCTTCCTGTCTGCTGAAGGTTTGTCCAGTCCTTATAAAGGCACATCAGTCTTGTGACGCGTCCGTTCGCCGTGCTGTTCATCATCTCATAGACAACGTCAGCTTCAGCAGTTCCGTAGTGCTGGAGTGCCTTCTTTTCGTTATCTACCATGATAGCCACAGGTCTTTGGCCTGCGATCTCATCACTTACCTCAAGTCCCGTCAGTTCATTGGTTGCTGCATAGACAGTTGTTGGCAACATAAATGTCATTACCACGCTCAACACCATCGCAAAAACTGTTTTTAAACGCATCAGAGAATCCTCCTTTTTTGTATCAGAGTGAGTGATATTCATTATAACATACATTTATAGCCAAATATACGGTTAATTATCTGTTTCTGTCTCGGTTTTCCATACATTGAGGGATCTGGCACCTCTCTTTTCCCCGATTACAATAACCACAACTGTTGCTACTATTGATGCAATCAGCAAAAACGCTGATCCTTCAACTCCAAATACCGGATCATAGATGAATGTAATACGACCGGTTGCTGCCTCCAATTTAGCGATGGAGAAAGAGCTGACGATTCCACTGTTGGGAAGACCAAATATAATGTTCTGAGTGAAATTCCACGCTGCGTGCGCCATCATCGGAAGCCATATGCTGTCAAAGTAATATACAAAGCATGAGTAAAATACAGCTATTACTACCAGATGAATGATAGGGATAATCGATACTCCGGGATTAAGCAAATGCAGTGCCATAAATATAAGTGCGTTGCCAATAATTGCTACCCATGGAGATCTGTACCCTTTTCTCAGTCGTTGATATAAAAATGCCCTGCACAGAAATTCTTCTGAGGATGACTGAATGAAAACAGCCACAAACATGGCAATGAGCTTGATAATCTGGAATCCGTCATATACAAGATGAATGTCTCCAACAAGAGCAGCCATCAAAACACCCAGCGCATTCTCTCCAAATCCTACCAGAAAACCAATAAGAAGCATCTTAAGCGTGTTTCCCTTGGCTTGTGGTGTAATTGCCTTCATGATAGGTCTGTTATACTTTATAACGCTGCAATACAACGCAAATATCAGCCAGGAAAATATGGTAGCTGCATACATTAAAAACAGTGACCAGAATCCATCTGTCTGAACCTTGGGTATACTGAGCTGCACCAATACCAATACTGTTGAAGATACAGCTGAAGTAACAAACATCAAAAAAAAGAATAAAAGGGTAATTACAAAAATACTGTCATGCCATGTAAATCCGTCATTGTGTATTCTCTTGAAAATCGATGGCTTTTGTGCTGAGTTCTCGTTAGTCATTCATATCCTCCTTTTTCATAAGCTCCTCTACTGCCGAAACGGCTTTTTCATACCTCTCCTGATATGATCCGCTAATTGTCACAAACTGTTTCCCATGGTCTCTGATAAGTTTCTTTATCTCATTGCTGTACTTTTCCCTGTTGTCACGGATGACTTCGCTCCTGTCTCCATCCTGAACAAATTCCACATCAGGCTCCAGAAACAATATCAGATCATACTCATTAATGGCATCAATAGCATCCGAAAGTGCCTTGTTTTTGGCAATCTCAGGGTCATTTAAAAATCCCATGAAAAACTGGGTTACAAGTGTATCTGTATCCTCAAACAGGATCTTATTACTGCTGCTTATTGCTTTTATCTCATTAAGCTTATGCTGAAGCAGTATCTCGGTAAAATCCTCCGAAAGCATCATCATATCTGTTCCGCTGCGCTCGGATATATCACGTCCGGCTTCATCGATATAATTGGTGTTAAACCTGTTGGCCAGATTAATGGTAAGCGTTGATTTCCCGGTACTTTCACCGCCCATGAGCAAAACCTTTTTTACATAATACGGTCTTACAACGTTTGGAAGCCAGTCCCAGTGCTTATACGGATTTTTCCTGATTTCAGTAGAGCTGATTCCGTTTCTTTGGAAAAAATATATCTCACTGTCAGGGTAGCATTTATTCCAAAAACTGTTTTCATCGTAATCACTTCCGCAAAATACGATGTCTATCGGCTTACCTATCTGGTCTTTTACCTTTTGTGCATCTCTGTCCCAGTACTCTTCCGTATAGTCTTCCTTGGACGGAGCGTCATCTTCAAGAACTATGATCTTAACATTACCTATATGTGCCGTAAGCTGATATATCCACCTGTAGCGAACTCTCATATCAATCTCATCCCTGTTGCCTCCGGTACTGAGTACGATATACAATTCACGACACATATTGGCCGCCTGTATGATACAGTCCACATGCCCCATATGAAGCGGATTAAAGCTGCCTCCATACATTCCAACGTTATACTGCATAATTCCTGGCCTCCCGATACCAATGGAAAAACATGATAAATGCATTTATGAGATATATACTCCACATGGCAAGAGTCGCTATAGATTCTCCACCATTAATGAAGTTTATGGCCCACATGATGACTGTAACAACGTCGACTACTATCCATAAAACCCACTGTTCCATCAGACGCTTTAAGCAAAGTATCTGTGCCACTACAGAAATAACTGTGCTCATACTGTCGATATATGGAAGATTTCCGCCAAGGCGCTTGAGTATGTAGCCATAAATAACAATTGCTATTGCTGTGATTGCATAAATTACCGCGCTCTGCTTAAGGTTAAGCCTCTCTTTTATCACTTCTCCGCTCTCATCGTTCATGTGTTTCTTCCAGGCAACAAAACCTACAAAATTCAGCGGAAGGTAATAAATGAGGTTAAGCATTACCTCTCCGTAATACCTGGCTTCCATAGCTACTATCGCATACAGGACTGTATTAACGACACCAAAAATGAACGATGATCTCTTTCCCTTACCGGTAAGTATAACGCAAATTACACCGGTTACAGCTGCCCCAAGGCTGATCCATGTGTCCTTCCAGTATAAGGAAAGGCCGAGAATAACTGCTGTGGCGAGCACAAGCCATATTACATCAAAGGGCTTCCAACCTGTAAACTCGCTCTTCAAAAACTTTTTTAATCCACTCATCTAAACTGTTTCCTTACTTTTTATATCCTATCTCAGCAGCTCTTGAATCTAACATGTCTTTAATCTGTGCTGCTGAATATGTATCAACACCATACTCTTTAAATCTTGCCTTCACCGGATTTGAGTCATCATAATCCGCATCGGTAGTTACATCATTGTAGTTGTCGTCCAACATGAAATACTCGTAGTAATGAGTTCTGTCTTCGTAGTTTGGCTCAAAATAATAATCTCTGATTCCGATATGGTCTACATCCAGACCATCTACAGACATTTCCTTATAATCAGCCTTGTTATACAGATAATAGCTATCGTATAGCGTTAATGTCTCTTCACATCCGTAGTAAAAATGATACTCTCCGTTTGCATCAACAAAGGCCTGATCCCAGACATGAACATTGGCTCCGCCTGAACCACTTGACATAACAGTTCCGTCAGTCTCAACCTGCACATCATTTCTGGACCATCCATCCTGATCAAAGCAGATAGTAAGCTCTCCATTGATATCCTTGATTATCATGTAAAGAGTAAATTCAGGGTCAAATGATGTCTGTACAAGAAGCTCCTGGACTCCGTCACTTCCGCAATCGATCATTGTATAAGTAGGCTCTGAAGACTTTTTATAATCAGTAGCTCCTTCAAGAGCGCTTATGATCTCGTCCATTGTGTAAGACTTGCCTTTTTCAAGGCAAAGAGATGTTTCCAGATAGGCTGTTCTGTCTCCTGCACCTGTGTATTTAGCCTTGGCGGTTCCGGCCTTGAATCCGTCATATCCTGATGATGCTGTATCTTCCTGAGGCTTTTGCTCTTCGCTTTTACCGTTATCCTGATTTTCTGAAGACTGCTCTGAAGTTCCGGAAACCTGCTCAAACATAGATCCCTCATTATTCGACTCGGATGCATTTCCTGCGCATCCTGCAAGAATAGCTGTCATCAGCACCGAGCCGACAGCAGCTACTGCAAACCTTTTTTTCATAACACTTTTCTCCTCTTCATTCCGACTTAATTTTTAGACATTAACCATGATAAAAAAATAAAGTGCAATTTGCAACTTTTACGAATCCGGGTTTGTGTATATAATATCAAGGACTTATCTGCAAAGGAGTAAAAGAAATGAATCTTACAAATGACAACGATAAAATGGAAATGCTGAACTCAATACTTGATGAAGGCGAAAGCTATCAGGGCACAGCTATTGGCACAATACTTCCTTCAGCCAAGACTTTACTTTTGTTTTCAGCAATCGGTGGAGGCGCTGCCGGCGCACTCGCTAACACCTACTGCTACATTGGCATCACTGAAAAGAGCCTGAATATGGCCCTTATTAACAGCATAAATGTCAGCAAAATGGAAGGTGCAATCAAGATTCCACTTGAGAAGATTGAAAAAACCAAGGTAAATGCCGGAGGCATCAGACCTTCTGCGACACTTACTTGCAGCGGCGAGAAAATTAAGATAGCCATGACCAAGATAATGCTCGGCTCTAAGGTCACCGGTCAAAAAGAAGGAATTCAGACAATCTGTAGCAGACTCTCACAGATCGGCGGCTGATTGTAAGACCAAAACAACAGAATATGATCCATAATAAAACCTCCCACCGAACAACTGCAGTGAGAGGTTTTATATTCTCGTCATATATCAAGTACTATAGTTACAGGTCCATCGTTTATCGATTCCACCTTCATATCTGCTCCGAATTCACCGGTTTGTACATTAAATCCACGGCTTCTGCATTCAGAAACTACCATCTCATATAGCGGTTCTGAAATATCAGGTCTTGCTGCATCTGTAAATCCGGGTCTTCTGGAACTGCAATCTGCATAAAGTGTAAACTGACTGACTATGAGCAGTTCTGCACCGGCATCCTTCGGAGAAATGTTCATCTTTCCATTTTCATCCTCAAATATCCTAAGTCCGCATATCTTGTCTGCAATCTTCTTGGCCTGTTCCTGAGTATCGGTTGTTTTGACCCCCAAAAGAACCAGAAACCCTTTATCGATCTCCGATTTCTTTTGCCCGTCAATCGTTACTGACGCAGACAGAACTCTTGTGATTACTGCTCTCATATTCTCCCCCTGACTGAAATTTTCAGCCTGAGAAATGATTGATCTCACCACAATGTGAACAAGTTGCTTCAGGCTGACTTATATCTACTGTAATTACTTCTCCACACTCATGGCAAGCTATATTCATCATCTGAGGGTTAGCAGCGCCTGTATCGGGTGCAGCTGCAAAGATGTGAATAAATGCAAAGTGGAAAATAAGGAATATTACTAACATTATTCCAAAAAATGTTGTTGCGGTGCCAATAAAACTCTTTCTCATAACTATTCTCCTTAATATCCTGACGTGATTTATTATGAGAAAATACTAGCATCCGGTTTATCACAGAAATATCACACAAACTAAAAGAATCATAAATAATTCCAATAATAACTTACGTAAAGGCATTTTCTGCCTCTCTGATCATATTGCTGAGTTCCTGATCTGTCAGATCTATGACCCAGGCCAGCATGGTTATATTATGGGCATGCTCTTCCACAGAAAACTTAGGGCATGTAAGATATGTATCTATCTCATCCAACAGTTTTTTTCTGACATCTTCTTCTGAACGCATGAGGCACCTCTCGGGATTGTGTGAGAATATTATCTTTATCCTGATTATACCTCAAACTGGCCTATACTCACAATTCCAATAGCCCATTTTTCAGATCTCTTAGTATACCAAAACACTCTCTTACCACATTATTAGGCACATACTGCGGCTCCATATAGGCTGCAATACCGTAAACTTCAGCAGTTGTCAACTTTTGTGCTATATGGACTCCCCTGAAAACATGAAATCCGTTTGTTACGATTCCTATGCGCAGACCATCTGTTGAGCCTTCGCGTTCATTTATTATCACGAGAGCATTGGATATATTATCATCTGTATCAAGTGACTGTTCCTCTGCAATTATCCTGTCAGCCTTTATCCCTTTGGCTATAAGATACTCTTTTCCTCCTGCGCCTTCACTTATAGATTCATTGAATCCCTGAGCTCCTGTTGTGATACATACAGTGTCTCCGTTCTCTGTCAGATAACTTCCGGCCTTCTCAAGCCTGTATCTGTACACAACACTGGGCCCGCTTGCTCTCATCTGGGCACCCAGAACAATTATATAATCCAATCCCGCTTCTCCTTCATCAAAGAAATGCGAAAAAATAGCTATAAAGCACACCAAAAACACGGCTACAACCGCTGTAATCACAGCTACTGCGCCGCATTTTAGACCTTTGGGAACTCTTTCCCATCTTCCCTTACCTGCCAGGTAAAAACACAGTGCAAAAAATGCACCTCCCGCCAGCCATATGGTAAAAGAAAATGTTCCGCTCCCAACCATATATACCATGGCTGAGTACAGTAAACAGATTACTGTCAGCCCCAGCCATAGTATTCTTATCCTTGGTTTAAAAAACTTCATTTATTTTGCTGCTGCAAAGCCTTTCTCAAGATCTGCAATGATATCATCTATATGCTCAGTACCGATTGAGAGTCTGATTGTGCTCTGTGTAATGCCCTGATCTGCAAGCTCCTCATCGTTGAGCTGTGAATGAGTAGTAGTTGCAGGATGGATAACAAGACTCTTAACATCGGCAACGTTAGCCAAAAGTGAGAATATCTCAAGGTTATCAATGAACTTCCAGGCTGCTTCCTTGCCACCCTTGATCTCAAAGGTAAAGATCGATGCTCCGCCGTTAGGGAAGTACTTCTCGTACAGTGCATGGTCCGGATGATCAGGAAGTGAAGGATGGTTAACCTTATCTACCTGTGGATGATTTGCAAGGAACTCAACCACTTTCCTGGTGTTCTCCGCATGTCTGTCGAGACGGAGTGATAATGTCTCAACACCCTGAAGGAGCAGGAATGCATTAAACGGTGAGATTGTTGCGCCTGTATCTCTGAGAAGGATAGCTCTGATATATGTAACAAAAGCTGCCGGTCCTACTGCATCGTAGAAAGATACTCCGTGATAACTCGGGTTTGGTGATGCGATCTGAGGATAGTTGCCGCTCTCCTTCCAATTAAATTTACCTGACTCAACGATAATACCGCCAAGAGTAGTTCCGTGTCCACCTATGAATTTGGTAGCCGAATGAACTACTATGTCAGCGCCGTGCTCAATAGGTCTGATAAGATATGGTGTTCCGAAGGTATTATCTATAACCAGTGGAAGTCCGTGCTTATGTGCGATCTCTACGATTGCATCAATGTCAGGGATATCGCTGTTGGGATTTCCCAAGGTTTCAAGATAGATAGCTCTGGTATTTTCCTTGATAGCTCCCTCAACCTCTGCAAGATTGTGAGCATCAACGAATGTTGTTGTTACTCCGTACTGTGGAAGAGTATGTGCAAGAAGGTTGTAGCTGCCACCATAGATGGTCTTCTGTGCAACAATATGTCCCCCGTTAGCTGCCAGAGCTTCAATTGTATAAGTGATAGCTGCTGCACCGGAAGCTACCGCAAGTGCTGCACTTCCGCCCTCAAGAGCTGCTATTCTCTTCTCCAGAACATCCTGAGTACTGTTTGTCAGTCGTCCGTATATGTTTCCGGCATCTGCAAGTCCAAATCTGTCTGCTGCGTGCTGAGAATTCCTGAAAACATATGAAGTCGTCTGATAAATCGGAACCGCTCTTGCATCAGTTGCGGGATCCGGCTGTTCCTGTCCTACGTGTAACTGCAGTGTCTCAAATTTGTAATTGCTCATACCATTAAGTCCTCCGTTCGTGTTTTCTTGAACTGATGATAGAGCCCGGAGGCATGAACCGTCAATTAACTAAAACTTTTATCCTGCGATAAGTAAGCCGTAATCCCCTCTCAATCACGATGCAAAGACATCAGAATTCCTTATCAAAAGCCCTGTCTGCCTCTTCGCCATGAATCTCAAGAATATCCTTTATATCTATAGTCATGTTCATCTGTGCCACACCTGTTTTGCGTTCCAAAACGAGCTGTTGTCTGACATTGTCTATCTTTTTGATAACTTCTGTTATTGTTTTGTAACTACCTCCGTCCTTAAGCAGATCGGGCACAAAGTAAGTAATAGACACCTCAGGTGCTCTGCCTTCAGCTATCGCATCTGCTATAATCCCAAGCTTACCATTTAAGATCTCAAGCTCGGAATTATCCAACTCTATCTTATTGTCAACCAGTCTGGCCTCTTCCCCCACCATGTCATCATAGCCCGTAAGAGCTGCAAAAGGTGCAAATTGCGCCGCCCTGTCATATAAACTCATGTGCGGTCGTGTTGGCGACTGCCAATGCTGTTTGTCAATTATATCCGCGTAAATTGCTCTTGGATCAGGTTCATGCCCTGTTATACCTTTTGTCATAAAAAACCTCTTATTCGGCCTTGTGGCCGCCAATTTGACCATTTCTCTGTATGGTTGTGGCACCCTCGTTAAGATTCATTCCCTTAAGCACTGCATTCTTGCCAAATTTCTCCTGAAGCAAAAGAGTCGCTTTCTGCATTCTCTTTTCCTTCTCATCTGCCTTTTTCTCATCTGCCCGTTCCATATCTCTCTTGGTGTAATCGGTAAAAAGATCCATCTGCTCCGGCTCTTCCGGCGGAATATCAGCCTCACTGATCACACCTGCCGCAACAACGTTTACTCTCCTGATAAGAAGATCCGGGTCAACAATCCTGTCATAGAGCTGTGTCATGACTTCCATTATCTTCCTTGTGGAACTGGTATATCGCTCTAAATTACCGGTTCCATGTGCATGCTTGGGTGCCATTCTTCCGTAATAATCAGCCGTAACCGTCCCTGTATACCTCTTACCGGTTTTGGCAACTGCATATACCGTATCCTGAGGCGTTCTGCCTTGATGCAGGACTTTAAGGCTCTCCCTGTCATAGCTGACCGTCAGAACCACCTGTCTGGTCACCAGGTTCTTCCTGACAAGGTCAAGCACCAGAAGTTCCGTCATCTCTTTTACTATTAGCTTGCCCTTTTCCGCATCATATGGCTCCATCAGAACCTGCCCTGATGAAATCGAGTTATTCTCCGGCTTGTATGACTTGATAGTCGCAATATCAGTAGGTTCCCATCCCCAGGCATGATCTATCAAAAGCTCAGCATTTATACCAAACTCTTTGTAAAGACGATCTTCATCCTGAACACTAAGCCTTGCCACATCTCCCATTGTATAGCACTGCATGCTCTCAATGCGCCTTGCAATACCTCGCCCTACCCTCCAAAAATCCGTTATTGGTCTGTGACACCACAAAAGTTCTCTGTAACTCATCTCATTGAGCTCAGCTATACGCACGCCCTGTTCATCTGCCTGGGCATGCTTGGCAACTATATCCATTGCAACCTTGGCCAGATACATGTTGGTTCCAATCCCTGCCGTGGCTGTAATACCGGTATTCTTAAACACGTCACTTATCATAGTCTTGGCCAGTTCATGGGCTGTCAAAGAATAGGTATGCAAATAAGCCGAGACATCGATAAAACACTCATCTATGGAATAAACATGAATATCATCGGGACTCACATAATTCATGTAAGTAGAATAAACTTTCGTACTGACTTCTTCATACTTGGCCATTCTGGGCGGTGCTGTGATATATGCCAATTCCAGAGAAGGGTCCCTTTCGAGCTCCCTTGCATCACAAGATGATCCGGAAAAGCAAAACTTTCCCGAATCATCCCTGACCGCCACACCGAGCCTGATTGCATTGTTAAGGCGCTTTATATTGATCTCTTTGACCTTCTGCACCACTTCGAACAATCTTGCTCTGCCGGATATTCCATATGCTTTTAAAGATGGTGAAACCGCCAGACAGATTGTCTTTTCCGTTCTGGTAGGATCTGCAACCACCAGATTTGTCATAAGCGGATCGCATTCTCTGTCTACCGCCTCCACAGAGGCGTAAAACGACTTCAGATCTATGGCTATATATTGTTTATCCATGTTATAAAGTATATCCCAAAACCTCTGATACTGCACCGTCAACGCGACACGCCCTGTCATCCAAGTACACATCACAAGTAATCTTGCGCGAGTTTGAACCATATTTCTCTATTGTCTCCGGAAGGTTATCATTGACCGCATCAAAATTGAGTCCATGATCTCTGCAAAATTCCACAGCCCTGTCCAGGGGCTCTCCTGCTCTGCATGTCCACAGTATAAGCTTGTCGCCCTCTCTCTGCCTTGTTATAAGGTAATCTATAAGTCCGTTGTTGGCCGGCCCAACTTCAGGCCATTCGCCCATACTTAATGTTCCGTCAAAATCCACTGCGTAAATCATAGTCAAACCTCACTTTCTCCATCAGGCTTTGGATTCAAGAAACCACTTTGCTCCGGATGGACAATCCTCAAAATATAAATGTATCTCTTTTCCGTCTACAATACATGTATATACAAGCCCCGCACCTCCGGCTCTTCTGCTGGCTCCGGGGACACAATCCTTAACTCTTGTGATCTGATATTTCTTGCCATCTTCCCACTCTATTGAAAGAGGGCGTATCTCTCCTTCATCCGAAAACTCCACCACTGTATCTACGTAAACCTTATGCCCTATTCGAATTGCCATATCAGGCCTCCTATCATTCATTCTCCCCAAGAACCTTGTTACCATTCTGGAAATATGCCACAGGATGTATCATGTGGTCATCAGCCTTTGCATCGAGTCCGGACAGTTCCTTGTCGTAGTACATCAGGCCTCTTAATATGGCATTGTATCCAAATCGCCTGCGTATATCTGTCACCGCAAGATCCGCTCTTAAATACTTCTCTCTGAGCATCTCACTCATAAAAAGATCCGTCTGATAAGGCATGGTATCGGGAACCAGCCCTGCCACCCTTACTCCGACACTGCGGATCGGATGTCCCCAGTCATAATTGGCCTTAAACAGTTGCCATGCATAACCTGCGATTTCCTCTGAAATATTGGTAGGAACGCCAACCCTGTGCTGCCTCGTAAAGCTAAAGAGACCGTTATCTCTTATACTGATACCTATCACATCACCGATAAAATGATTCTCTCTAAGCCTTGCTGCCACACTTTCCGAGAGCAGATAAATGACCATCCTGACATCTTCATCAGTCACCAGATCTCTTGGTGTAGTTGTGCTGTTTCCGACACTCTTTATGGGCGAGTACTCTCCTACAGCTGCTACCGGCGTCTGATCTTCACCTCTGGCAAAAGCAGAAAGCACGTATCCTATCTTGCCGAATATGTTGTGCAAGCTCTCCGGGTCTGCCTTTGCAAGGTCTCCGATGGTGATTATCCCGTACTTCCTGAGTTTCTCATCAGTGTGTCTGCCCACATACAAAAGATCCGATACCGGTGCATTCCACAGAATATCCTTATAATTCTCCCGGGAAATTTGGGTGATGGCATCAGGCTTTTTATAATCAGATCCAAATTTCGCATAGACCTTGTTCCACGAAACGCCTATGGAAACAGTGATTCCCAGTTCCTTTTTAACCCGGTCGGATATATCCTGCGCGATAGACATCCCATTATCAGTTCTGAGCATGTCCCTGGAGTGCGTTATATCGATCCATGATTCATCCAGTCCATAAGGCTCCACCAGATCTGTATAATCCATGTATATCTTCCTGGCCTTGCGGGAAAATCTGATATATTCGTCATAGTTTGGCGATACGATAGTGAGATCTCCACATACCTTTCGGGCCTGCCAGAGGGCCATTCCAACCTTAACTCCCCGCCTCTTGGCTATGTAATTGGCAGTAAGCACTATTCCGTGTCGCGCCTCAGGGTCTCCACCCACAGCCATCGGTATATCGCGAAGTCCCGGATTATGAAGCATCTCTACAGCAGCGTAGAAGCAGTTACAATCTGAATGAAGTATTATCCTGTCATCATCCATAAGCACTCCTCGGCACCCGCAAACATATGTTGCGAACGTTTGTTCTTGTTTGTGCTTATATTGTACGAATGTTTGTTCGAAAAATCAACCGCTAGATGTTGTGGTGGGAGCTTTATTGGACTTATTTGCCCACACTTCCGATGGCAGGCATAAAAAAAAGGGCCACTACCCATCTGCGATGAGTAATGCCCCCGTCATATTTAGTATTCAGTTTTTATTTACTTTACTTCGTCGGTAGTTCCGTCCTTTTTTACTACCTCGAGCTTGCATCCAAGTCCGAAAGCAGCTACCGATCCGGCGATAAGCGCCCAGGGTGCTGCAGCCAGTCCAAGGATTCCTCCGATGATTCCGACATTTACCGGAACACTGAGTACAACCTGATCATCCTTGCGGATCTGAATCCTGTCCACATTGCCCTCTTCCACTTTCTTTTTGAGCTTTTCTACAGCTGCCTTAGCCTCTTCGCCAATGTCTATTGTATCGGGACGGATCAGCTTGATAGCTTCTTCAACATTTCCGTTCGACTTTGTAAGGGCCTCTTTTGCAGCCTTGTATTCAACACCTGTTTCCTCCATTACTTTCTCAATAGCTTCTAATGTGATTTCCATGTTTAATCCCTCCTCTAATCTTTGTGATCTATCAAGAAATCAGCTATGTTTTTGCTGATGATATGATTATATCCGGGAATCGTACCCATAAAAATACTGCTTTCCGTGAATTACAACCATCTATTTCTCCCCTTATGCAGGTCCCATAACATTAATCCACAAAAAAGATAGACTCTTTTTATACTTTCTTTAGCGTCGGATTACTTTAAATACAGAATTATAGGGTATTATAGCTATAATGGTTGTTGTCAAATCAGATGGAGACTAAACCTATGGGCAATTCAAACCTATATTCCAAGTCACATAGAGAAAAAGTAGTGGATACTATAAACATAGGCGGAAAATACGTGGACAGAGAAGCTCTTACGCAGAGAATCATCACTGCAGCTACCACTTCGGTATTTGCCGTATCATTTATTACGTTTCTGATTCTGCTGCTAAGCTGATCAGATAACTTTGATCTGGCATGACCTCATGGTCTCAAGCGCAGCTTCATGCTTCTCTACGGTTACGCCTGCACAGCATGAAGAATCCACGCTGATCTCTACCTCAGGCATAAATGCTTTGAGCATAAGTGCGTTTGAAACAACACAAATATCTGTGCACAATCCGACCATCTCAATTTGAAGCTCTTCTTCCTTTGAGAGCTTTAATATTTCATCAACAAGAACTGTTGAGCCGAATGTGGGCTTATTTATTATTTTTGCCCCCTCAAGTACGGCTGCAACGGCTTTATTTATTTCCCATCCTTCAGTACCCTCAACACAGTGAACAACAGGAAGATTCTTGCCCTCCTGAGTCTCCATGTAGTTGGGCTGATGTGTATCTCTTGTGGCAAATACGTCCTTTATATCATAACGCTTGATTTTTTCTACCACATTGGGAACAATCGAAACAGCTTCGGGTGTTCCGAGAGCTCCGTCGACAAAGTCCTTCTGCATGTCGATGACAATCAGTATTTTTCTCATATCTTTTCTCTCTCCCAAAATATTATTTATTTCTCAGATTCCCTGGGCAAGCGGCTGTAGGTCTCGCTAAGAAGATGAATACTCCTTGCCAGATCATCTGAGAGATAGTTCGGTGTAAGGCGCCATTGCCAGTTTCCCTCTGCCGTTCCCGGAGTATTGATCCTGGCCTCTTTCCCCTTACACAGATAATCCTGTATAGGAATTATACACAAATCTGCCACGGAGCGATATGCCTCTCTGATAATATCCCACACAAATGCACCATAGTCTGTATTCATGGAGTTGATATATCTTCTGGTAAAAGACCTTTCGCCCTCCTTAATCTCCTGAACCCATGCAAAAGTCGGTGTATTGTCATGTGTTCCGGTATAAACAACAGAGTTCTTCTCGTGTCTGTGATTCACATAACAGCTGTCCCAGCTGGTAAAACCATACTGCAAAACCTTCATGCCCGGAAGTCCGGAATCCTGAAGGAGTTTAACATTCTCTTCTGTAGTCGTCCCAAGATCCTCTGCGATCATGTCCAGCTTTCCAAAACTCTTTTTAAGGGCATTAAACAGATCCATACCGGGGCCTTTTTTCATTTTGCCATTCTGTGCTGTCTCATCTCCAAAAGGAATCTCATAATACTCGGAAAAGCCGTGGAAATGATCTATACGGATCACATCAAACCACTGATAATTGCGCTCTATTCTCTTTATCCACCAGGAATAACCATCCTTTTTGAGCGCAGACCAGTCATAGACAGGGTTTCCCCACAGCTGTCCGGTAGGAGAAAACGCATCCGGCGGACATCCTGCCACCGACTTAGGTTCGAAGTCCTTATCCATCTCAAAGACTTCAGGATGCGACCAGCTGTCCGCGCTGTCCATGGCAACATAGAAGGGAAGGTCCCCTATGATCTTTACCTTGTGCTTGTGGGCATAGACAAGAAGCTCCTGCCACTGTTCATCAAATTTATACTGCTGGAAACAGATGAATTCCATTTCCTTTTTGTTGTTTTTCTTTATTTCTTCAATTGCTTTTTTATCTCTGCTTCTGAGTTCCTTATCCCATTCAGTCCAGGATTTTCCGCCCTGTAATTTCTTTATGACAAGATACAGAGCATAATCCTCAAGCCAATATGCATTTTCCTTGGAAAACTTCTCAAATTCCTTTTTATCACCCTTTTCCAGGAAGTTTTCGTATGCCTTCTCCAATAGATCATATCTGTTTTCGTATAGTTTGCCGTAATCCACAGCCTCAAGATTTCTGCCAAAATCAATGTTATTCACATCATCCCAGGCAAGAAGCCCTTCTTCTATAAGTTTTTCAGGCGAAATAAAATACGGATTACCTGCGAATGCCGAAAGCGGCTGATAAGGTGAATTACCAAAACCCGTAGGTCCCAGAGGAAGAACCTGCCAATACCCCTGCCCGGATTTTTCCAAAAAATCAACAAATTCAAATGCTTCTTTAGAAAAACAGCCAATTCCAAATCTGGATGCCAAAGAAAAAACCGGCATCAATATTCCGCTTTCCCTGTTCAACACCTTCCCCTCCTTGCATATCAGTTGTTATTATATAACTTTTCTATTGCCTTTATATCCCTTGTAAAGCGCTCTACAACCTCATCCGGGCCAACAATCTTTATGGCGTTTCCAAAAGAAAAGACCCATCCCAAAAACTGTTCACTAAGAGCCACATCCACGTTAGCTTCTGCCCATTCTTCATCATCCGTACGGCGTATCGTTATGTCTTTTCCGAATCTGTCCAGCAAAACTCCCACAAGATCGTTTTTAAACCTGAGCTTTACCTTGACCTCTTTACCGCCGAACATTCCAAAATTGATCCTGGCATAGGTTGCCATATCAAATTCCTCAAAGTGAGCTCTTCCCTCGCGTTTTTCTTCTAGAATCTCAATACCTCTCATCTTATCGACTCTGTAATGCTTAATCTTGTCAGCCTCAGAATCAAATGCGATAAGGTAATAATTCTCGTCATCCCAGGTAAGTGCCCAGGGACTCACTTCATATTTTGAGTCTTTTCTTGGAACCATTTTCTTGTCCAGATTCCATTTATAATAGTCGAAGCTGATCTTACGATTGCTGCTTATGGCGTTATGTATGTCATCGACAACGTAGTAAATACTCTCGTTCATTGTCTTTATTCTGCCCTGCACCACAACCTGGCGCTTCAACTGCTGTGCCTCGTAGTCACTGACAAGCCCCGTAAGCTTCTTTATAAGCTCATTGGACTTTTTCTCCGTAATAAACTTTGAAGATTGTATTGCATCGACCAAAAGCTTAAGTTCAGCGACTTCAAATTCCTTGCTTCCGAGATGATAGCAGAAGTTTCTCCCGTCCTTTTCACCGATAACATCGAATCCAAGCGTTCTGAGAGCATCCATATCGTCGTAGAGGCTCTTTCTGTCAGCTGCAATATCATAACTCTCAAGATATTGTTGTATTTCCGGCATGGTTATTGTATGCGTGTCATCGGTCTTTTCCAACAAAACGCGATACAAATAATACAATTTGAGTTTTTGATTAGCACTTCTTGGCACGCTTACTCCTCCTCAAGCTTTATTAAGCACTTTGACCAACGCATTCATGTACTCAGGAATATCCGGCGGACGCCTTGCGGACACTATGTTTCCATCAATAACAACCGGTTGGTCAAGCCAGATCGCTCCGGCATGTGTAAGGTCATCCTTTATACCGGGTGTACTTGTAACCTTTCGTCCATTAAGTACCTCCGCAGAAGCCAGAACCCATCCGGCATGACATATCTGTCCAATAAGTTTTCCGTCCCGATCCATATTTCTTACTATTTCAAGGACTTTAGGAAATCGTCTGAGCTTGTCCGGAGCCCATCCTCCCGGTACCAGTACTCCGTCATAATCAGAGTCGTTTATATCGTTAAAAGACATTGTAACCTCGCAGGGAACACCGTATTTTCCGTGGTACATCCCGGGTTTTTCCGCCACAAGATCGACCGTTACTCCCTCTTCTCTCAGTCTCATCACCGGACACCAAAGTTCAAGGTCCTCAAAATCATCACTTACCAGTTGAATCACTCTCTTCATGCTTAAATCCTCCATGTAAAAAGAAACAGCATCACAAATACAATTATAGTGCATTTATCTTGATTTAGCGATATTTGGGTAATAGAATGATAATAGACTAATTATTATTTCCGAAAGGATTTCAAACATGAAATTGATACGAAACAGAGCATTCAGACTCATCGTTATACTGATATGTATCGGAATTATAATATATGAGTCAATCAGCCTTTACAATGAGAATAAAGAGTACAATATAGCAGGTACCGAATATAAAGAAATCGTGGAGAACTCCGTTTCTGTAGCAGAAACATCGGAGCTCCCTCCCGGTGCCACATATCCGCCTTTACATGTTGATTTCGCACAGCTCAAAAGCATAAACAAAGACTTCACCGGCTGGCTTTATATGCCATGCTTTGATCTGAACTATCCCGTTGTCCATGAGAATGAAATTGATGAGTACATTAAAAAGACCTTTGAAGGCAAGTACAACAGTTCCGGATGTCTTTTTACAGATGTTCTCAGCACCAAGGATTTCACCGGAATGCATGATATCATTTTCGGACATAATATGCGAAACGGATCCATGTTCGGACAATTCAAGAAGCTGATCCAGGATGACGGCAAAGACATAATCAATTCCAATCCATATGTCTATATATATACCGAAAATGCCGTATACAAGTACAAAGTCTTTGCCTATTACGTTACAACTGTAGGTAGTGACGCATATTCTGTAGTCACATCAGAGCAGGAATACAACGATTTTATCAAGTATATATCAAGCAACAGCCTTTATGAAAAGCCCGCTGATTTAAGCCTTGATAACTTTCCTTCTATACTCACGCTCTCTACATGCAGCGGAAGATCAGGAAGCGGAAAGCGACTTGTAATACATTCTGCCAAGGTAGAAAGCTGGACTATAAACTAAATATCCATCAATTTTTACGCAAAAGAAAAGTCATAGATGTTATATAACATCTATGACTTATTTAAATTCTTTAATCAACGATCAAATGCAGTTATATCCCTTGTTTGTAAGGATATTCTCAACCTGATATATATCATCAGTGTGCATTACCATTATTGGGAGTCCTGACTCTCTGTTAAAAGAGAGATATATGTAATTAACGTTAATATTGCTTGAATACAGCGTCTTTAAAATCTTATCAAGAGCTCCGACTTCATCGGGACATTCAACGGCTAAAACCGGCGTTGTTTTGCAAATATAGCCATCTCCTCTAAGGACTTCCAGACACTTGGTCGGATCAGAAACCACCATTCTGATAATTCCATATTCTGCAGAATCATTGGTTACGGAACCGAGAATGTTAATTCCATTTGAATTAAGAAGTCCCGTGATACTCTGAAAACATCCTTTCTTATTCTCTGCGTAAATTGATACCTGATCTAACATAACTGTCTCTCTTTCTTTTTATTCCTCATCGAAGAGCTTCTTTACAGCAAGAAGCACATCATACGATGTAAAGGGCTTGATAACAAAGTCTTTTGCGCCCTTCTTAAGAGCCATCATGATCATAGACTCATACTTCTGGTCCGAACACATGATAACCTTGGCATTAGGATCTATCTTCATGATCTCAGTAAGCGCATCTATGCCGTTCATCTTGGGCATATTTATATCCAAAAGCATTACATCGGGCTTGGTTTCCTTGTAAAGCTCTATGGCCGCATCTCCGGAAGTAGCCTCTCCGACAATCTGATAATCCTCAGCCGGCAAAGCACCCCTAATCATTTCTCTCATCAGTGTAGTATCATCAGCTATAAGTACTCTTTTACGCATATAGTCTCCTTCACAATAATACAGTCACTAAAAAGGTCTTTTTTATTATATTATCCCATTCAATGTTCTTTTGCTAGTCTATATTATATATACATGTTATACTTCTCTTTCGGAATACAATATGCGAGGAAATAGTAATTTATGAATAAGGAAAACAAAATGGGCATAATGCCCGTCAAAAAACTGATCATATCCATGTCTCTGCCCATGATGATCTCTATGCTTGTGCAGGCACTATATAACGTTGTAGACAGTGCTTTCGTTGCACGTATACCAAATAACGCCACTGAAGCAATAACAGCTGTTACTCTTGCTTTTCCCATGCAGAACCTGATGATTGCCCTTGGCTCCGGAACAGGTGTAGGTATCAATGCTCTTCTTTCACGTTCACTTGGCGAAAAGAAATTCGACAAGTCCGATTCTGCTGCTAACTGTGGACTCTTTTTGACATTTTTTAATTTTGTATTGTTCTTTATTATTGGTTTGTTTTTTGCACGTCCGTTTATTGCTTCTCAGTATAACAGCGGACTTATCATGGAATTCGGCACTGAATATCTCAGGATTATCTGCTTGTTTTCTGCAGGAATATTCTTTCAGATGACTTTTGAAAGACTGCTTCAGTCCACCGGTAAAACTATTTACAGTATGATTTCTCAGGCCACAGGCGCTATCATCAATATTATTTTTGATCCGCTCCTGATCTTTGGTATTGGCCCGTTCCCCGAGCTCGGTGTCGCAGGAGCTGCATACGCTACGGTTTTGGGTCAGTTTATCGGCGCCTCCATTGGTCTTTTCTGCAATCTGAACTTCAACAAGGAAATTGTCTTTTCCATGAAAAAGATCCTTCATCCGGAGCTTGAAACTATAAAAGACATCTACTATGTTGGTGTTCCGTCAATACTAATGATGTCCATCGGCTCAGTAATGACTTATCTTTTAAACAAGATTCTCATTACTCTTTCTCCTTTGGCCACCGCTGTATTTGGCATTTATTTCAAATTGCAAAGCTTCTTCTTTATGCCGGTATTTGGCCTCAACAACGGTCTGATTCCTGTATTGGCTTATAACTACGGTGCAAAGAGCAAATCTCGAATTGTAGAGGCACTCAAGTTTGCCTTGGTACTTGCTCTTTCTATCATGATGATTGGTACAATTACATTCTTTACGATTCCCGGAACACTTCTGGGTATATTTAATGCTGAACCGGACATGTTGCAAATCGGAATCCCTGCACTTCGTATTATATGTCTGTCATTCCCTGTGGCCGGCCTATGTATAACCATGGGTTCTATATTCCAGGCATTTTCGAAGAGTATTTACTCTTTGATCATATCTGTCGGAAGACAGCTGGTTGTTTTAATACCTGCCGCCTGGCTTTTATCTAAAACAAACAACATAAATCTGGTTTGGCTCGCATTTCCCATTGCAGAGATTGCTTCACTAGCCCTTTCAACCTACTATTTCACAAAGCTGTATCGCCAAACAGTAGAAAAAATCTGAATTTATAATACTCTTTTTGTAAAAAGTCAATAGTTTAGCGCTTTTTCAGAATTGTGCACTAAAAATCACTATGATTTTTGGCATTTTTTCGTGTTTAATCTATTGAGAATGCCCAAAACAAGGTGTAAAATCTTTTTTGTAGTAAAAATTCTCATTTTGAGGGAGGTATTATACCATGAATAAAACAGAACTTGTTGATGCTATTGCAAAAGAGACTGGTCTTTCAAAGAAGGATTCAGAGAAGGCTGTTAAGGCTTTCACAGATGCTGTATCAAAAGAGCTTAAGAAAAAAGGTAAAGTTCAGCTTGTAGGATTTGGAACATTCGAGACAGCTAAGAGAGCTGCTAGAACAGGTAAGAATCCTCAGACTGGCGCAGCTATTAAGATTCCTGCAGCTACAGTTCCTAAATTCAAAGCTGGTAAGGCTCTTAAGGATGCTGTTAACGGCAAGAAGAAATAATTTAAGAGAAAATATTAGCCCTCGGACAATTGTCCGAGGGCTTTTTAATGCATTTAAAGGCGATTTTAGACGTTTTTCTTAATTTCCCGACCTTCCTCTCAGCTTTTCTTCCAAAGCCTTGTGAGCAAGGTAAATATCGTTATTTTTGTCCATATCCTGCTGGATCAACATTCTAATGTATTTTGTAGCAGACATATTAGCAGCTTTTGCCATATGTTCTACATAATCTCTATAACCTCTGATATCAAGAAGAAGGAACTTCTCTTTCTCATATCTGCTGGCACTTTTTGTCTGATTGTCATTTTTCTCTGCTTTTTCAGGTTTATTAATTCTGTTATTAATAACTTCGTCTTGAACTTGTTCTTCTTCAATAGCAGGTGCTTGGGCCTTTGGTTCCTGAACTACAGGGACTTCTACTTCAGGTTCTGCAATTGGAACTTCTACAACCTTAACCGGGGTTTCTTCTTTCTCAGGAGCATTGACTTTTTCAGTCACTTTTTCTTCTTTTACAATATCATTTGTTACTTCAACATTAACAGAAGCCGCTTCTTCTCTAGCATCAAGTCTTGACATTCCTGCAAATAATCCCTTACCGGTTTTATTGGCACCCTGTTTCAACATACTTGCTTTACTTGCCATCACTCATCCTCCTCCAAGAATTCATCAATGAAATCATCATAGTCTCTTGCAGCTGCTGAACCACCTGAATATTCAAATATATCCATCTTCATTGTCTGTGCTTCCTCAACGGATACATTCAGTCTAATCTTGGATTTAAACACCTTTGTTCCGAGTAATTCTGCCTTTTCCTCTATATCATTGATCCAAATCTTGGAATTGGCTGTATTTCTGACCTTAGTAACAAGAATTCCGTCTACTTTAAGCTTGTCATTAGTAAAATCATGAATCTGATCTATAAATTTATATAGTCTGGATAATCCCTGAAGAGAATAAGCGCCGGGCTCCAGCGGTATTATTACCTCATCTGCTACTGTTAATATATTCATAAGAACAACGCCAAGTGCAGGACTACAGTCAAAAATGCAGAAATCATAGTCTTTATTCAGCTTACCGAACGCATCCCTGATAAGTCTTTCACGTCCCAGAGCTCCAAATGTCATATCTGCTGAAGCAAGATCAATTCCTCCAACTATGAGGTCCAGATTCTCTCCAATAGGGATAATTGCACGATTTATGTCCTTTTCACCCTTCATTACTTCAAAAAGCTTAGCAGGAACGTTTTTGAAGAAATATTCCTGCTGTTCAGGTGTAAGTGCATCAATATCTTCAGGATCCGGATCAATTTCATTAAGGTCAATACCTGCTGTCATAGACAAATTTTCCTGTGGATCTGCGTCCACAACAAGTACTTTATACCCCCTATTCGCAAGTCCTACTGCTAAGGCATAGCTCGAAGTAGTCTTCGCAACTCCGCCTTTCTGATTACTAAAAGCTACAATTCGCATGATTCCTCCCAAACTTATATAACATATATCTGTTATAAATTTTATACATTCTTAGTCCTATAACATTATATAATGTAAGGTATTTAGTTTCAATATGTAATATGTTGAATATATTATATTTTATATGTATATGTTATATAACTTATATGCGTTTTGTGATTGAATTCTGTGTCATATAGTTTATTTATGTTATATATCATCTTTTTTATATTATTTGTTATATATCTTATTTAATATATATTCTTTATATTATAAACAACAAATTTGCTCTGGTTATGTATGTTATATATGTTATATTTTTAACTCATTATATATAATTTTTCTCATTTGATTTTTGCATATTAAATATGTTATATATTTTATTTAATTCATATATTCACTGGTGCCTGTATCTTTCATTTATCATCTTGCTGGCCAGGAGATGAATTTATCCAATATACATTCTGATACGTATTGTAATAATCCTGTTTTTCTGTAATATTCCAGTCACTTTTTGCCCATATTGTTATATATGTTATATATTTATACGCTCTGAAAGTCTCTATTTTACTGGGTTTTTTACTTTTCCGGATCTTTAGGCTTAAAACTGACAATAAGCCCATCATTTCTTTAATAAATTATCTTGTTATATATCATATATAGTGTTAGATTTAATAAATTAATGTTATATATCATATATCATATATTGTATATTCATGTTATATATCTTTTTCGTCAATATAACATTTGTGTTCTTGAATTATTATATTGCATAAATATTTGATGTATCATATGTATGTTATGTTTGTTATATATCTTATATTATTTATATTTTATGTATCATTTATATTCTATATTTAATCAATATATTTCATGTTTTATTCTTTTTATTTATATTCTTTATGTTATATATCTTTTATAATATGTATATTTAAATTGTATTATATATGTTATATTTCTTTTATTATTTATATGTTTATAATATCTGTTATATTAAATATATTTTATTTATGATATCGATTTTATATTTGTTGTATTTTTTATATGCGTATGATATAATATTTATGTAGTATATGTTATATTTCAGCTATTTTATATTTATCATATGTAGCATATATTTTATATTTAATATATATGTGTTTTTGTGAGAGTTTTACTGATTGATCTATTCCAGGCCCTTTAGAAGATCTGGATCAGCATAAGTATTCCTTATCAACTTATTTATTTAATAAAACATCAAAAAATCCCAGTGTTTTATTAATTTATATCAATAAAACGAGCGTTATTAATCATATTGCATTGTATTAGCTTTTTAGGTGCTCCATACTGGAATATCTACTCGGGAAATGATTGAAATATTGATTAATAAATTATAAAGAAATTATTAACTAGAAAATCAATAAGATGCAATCGATCTGCAAATCAAAAGATATCGTTTAAGTTGTGTATTTTAGAGGGTTTTGAGGATTTGCATTAAACACCTGAATGATAGGGGATTCAAATTGCAAGTTTAATTGCATGTCCAATAAATATAAATCTATATTTTGTATTATATATCATTCGTTATCTATTTAGAATTTATGGTGTTTAAAGCATATAATTAATATTGATTTTAATTAATTGATATACTAATTTAGATTATCGATATTGCATTTATTAATTATGACTGTATTAGTCATCTTTCAATTTTATACAATTTAAAAATCTGTCAATTTGTTATTTTCTATATTCCATAATATTTTCTTTTTATACATCTACAATTTTACTTAATTCATTCAGAAATTTTTAATATCTGTTGTTACTTTTTTAGTAATCATCTCTAATATCACTTTATATCTAAATTAAATATAATATTTATAATATAATTGATTTCTGCTGTTATTAAAAATAATTTTAAATATTCATATTTGATATAAATTGTTATATTCTTGGGTTAAATTAAATTATTCTTTTTATTCTTTTATTTCCTGTTCTCATTTCTTGTTCTAATTCACTTTTCTGATTTCTTTCCTGGCTAGTCTATAATCAATAATTTTTCCATCAGAATTTATTTCTTATTTTGAAATAGGAAGTCTATTGTTTTTCCAAAAAGATCTTTATATACACTTTCAATCTCAGATATGTTTCTACAGACAAACCGGTGTTTATTTATTTTATTTATAAAACATACAATTGTTATTAATTAGCATCCATCAAAAAGCCAGTAATAATGCCAATTATAGCCTATCAGGGTGACCTAAAAGGGCACGAGTAGTAATAAAAAAGGGGATCTAAGGTGTTCTAAAAGGGAATAAGCCGTGAATATAAAAGGGATGAAGGACTGCCCGATAGGGGAACATAAAAGGGACATAAAGATAATAAAAAGGGATATTAGGTGACCGAAAAGGGAATATAAGTATTTCAAATATCACACCTTGTAAAATGCTGATAAATAGGGCATTTCAGAGCGGAAGAGAGTAATAGGTGACCAAAAAGGGAATGGAAAGGTGATGTAAAAGGGAATGAAAATATATGCCCTGAATATTGCTTAAAAGGCCTATATAAGAATTTGAATGTATCTTACCTGGTTGAATAAACAAGTGATACGAGACTCACAAATAAGATCTAGATCACCGAAAAGGGACCATAATTCAGGTTCAAATCTGAAAAGGTAATCAAAAAAGGAAGCAAAGGTGACTAAAAAGGGAATGAGAATATGATCATATATCATTAAATCTCCAGGAAACATGCGGCTTTAAAATAAATAACTAGATTAGGGAATGTAAAAGGGAGTTAAAGGTGATTAAAAAGGGCATATTATTGACCGATTTGATTTGACTATTATAGTCTAAGGTGACAAAAAGGGAACGTTCGTATTCGAAAGGTGTACAAATAGGGAATCTCAGATGTTGACTGCATTAGGCAACAATTAATAGTGGTAAATTGAGGAAATACATACAAAATATTGTGAGAAAAAGCTTGTAAGTGACAAAAAAGGGAATATAATAAAGATAAGGTTTATAAAAAGGGAATGTTATTTTAACCGAGAAAACCAATAGGTGTAATAAATGGGAACATCTTATTATATCAATAGGTGAACAAAAAAGGAACCGGATTAAGAATGCAGAAAGAAAAGAGAGAGCAGCTCATAGTTAATAAGAGCTACAAAAAATCCAATGAACTTATAAATGCGATGGGTAAGGGAACTGCTCTTAGCCAGAAGTTATTTGCTATAGGAATGCAGCATATTCATGTTGATGAGACCAATAATGTTGTTGCGACTATATATGGAACTGATCTCAGAAAAATGTTTAAATCCAGTTCCGGTTCACTTTATGAACATATAGAGGCTCTCTGTGACAGACAGATCAAGGGCGCTACCATTTTTGACTGGAACCTTCTTATGAAGGATAAGGAAAATGGCAAGATTGAAGCTCATCAGGTTGTTACCGATGCTTCTTTCAAAAACGGAACACTTACTCTTAGATATAATAACTCACTTACCGATAAAATCGTAAATTTACAGAAGGATTACACAGTTCTTAGTTTGGCAGAGACTCTAAGTCTTAAGAGTGTATACTCTCTCAGGTTATATGAGATGCTCAAGTCGGCATACGATTATCAGTCAGCAGTTACTAAGAAACATGGCGATATGGTTTTCGAATACCTATTGCCTGAGCTTAAATTGGAGCTTGGAATCATCAATTCCGGTGGAAGCAAAGAGATGAAGGCCGAGCTTGAGAAGGAATTTCCTGACTATGACAGGATAGACGAGCTGGCAGAGAAAACCGGACAGACTAAATATAAAGAATTCAAGATATTTAACAGAAATGTTCTTCAAAAGGCGAAGGATGAGCTTAACAGTAAAACAAGCCTTATAGTTGATTACGAGCCTATTAAAAATGGTCGTAAGGCTGTCGGGATCAGGTTTTTTGTTACTAAGAAGGATTTAGAAGCGTCTAAATCAGTGCCTATTGTACAGGCTAACAGAGATGAGATTTTAGATGAACTTATCGATCTGATGCACGATGATTTCAAACTCAGAGAGATAAGAGAAATAGCAGAGTCTGCAGATTATGATATTTCCAAGATAAAGAAAGCATACGAGTATATGCAGAATTACGGTACAGATATAGATGTTCCGATTGCTTTTATCAAGGATTGCATTAAAAAGGGATATTATAATACCGAGTCCAGACCTAAAGCTTCAAAAAGCACTTCGTACAATAATTTTGTTCAACGCACGGACTATAACTTTGAGGAACTTGAAAAGAAGCTGCTTGAGAATTAAAGGTGTTATTTATGATATATAACATATATGTAATTTATGGAGGAGTTAATGGAGCAGATAGTCGCTAAATTGCTGATATATGGGGATCTTCCAGTGGATTCTATCCTTATGCAGCTCTCAAATGTGTATAAGGATTTTCACAGTGGAAATTATTCCAAAGAAGATCTGATCACGAGATGCTACAGACAGGTCAAACGCCTTCTGGAGCTTGGTACATCCTGTGCTTTTGATAAGAATCTCTGGCATAATTATCTTACTTATCTTTTGATCATGGATGAGAACCCATTTAGTCTTACGTGCGAGAAGGTTGGAAGCAAGGATGGAAGTGTCAACCACTTTGCAATCAATGATTTTCATGCGTTTAAGGAGCTTTTTGATTTTGATTTCAGTGATTTGGAGAAGTCACTGGGAATTGACTGTTTCAGCTGCATCACGAATTACAAGGCTATAGATAAGCCGGAACTTATGTATAACGGCAACGTCAGTGAAAAGGTAAAAGCGCTTAGTGAAAGCCTTGAAAAAACTGAATCCGACGATGAGTTTTTTGATACCGTAACCTCATTCTACAAGAGGATTGGAGTCGGTGAATTCGGCTTGAATAAGGCATTTAGAATCAGAGAACTTCCCGAAGGCAAGGTGGAGTTTAATCCAATTAACAATATGGATGCTGTTGTTCTAAACGACCTGGTAGGATATGAGCTTCAAAAAGAGAAGCTTATTGCAAACACCAAAGCCTTTGTAGAGGGTAAAAAAGCTAACAATGTATTACTTTTTGGCGACAGCGGAACCGGTAAATCTACCAGCATTAAGGCCATAGTCAACGAGTTTTATTCCGAGGGACTGAGAATGATAGAGATTTACAAGTATCAGTTCCGTATGCTTTCACAGCTTATTGCTCAGATTAAGAATAGGAATTATAAATTCATTATCTACATGGATGATCTTTCTTTTGAGGAGGATGAATCAGACTATAAGTTCCTGAAAGCTGTTATTGAAGGCGGAGTGGAGACTAAACCTGACAATATACTTATCTATGCAACCTCTAACAGGCGTCATCTGATCAAAGAGACATGGAAGGACAGAAGAGATATTGAGCAGGACGGAGACATTCACAGATCCGATACCATGGAAGAGAAGCTGTCACTTGCCAACAGGTTCGGTGTGACGATTGGCTATTATAAGCCTTCAAGGCAGGAATTTTATGATATTGTTAAGGTTTTGGCTGAGAGAAACGGAATTGAGATGGATGAAGCCGAATTAAGACTTGAGGCAGACAGGTGGGAACTCAGTCATGGAGGCGTTTCCGGAAGAACTGCCCAGCAGTTTATAACTCATTTGCAAGGCAAGTAATATATCATATAAATGTTATATAACATATAAAAATCCGCGGCAAAAACCGCGGATTTGCTATATTCATAGATTTAAGGAGCCCACTTCAAATTCGGGCAATCAGTAGCGCAACCGGCTAACGCATTATTTCTGACTTCACAGGAAGCGTTGCGGCACTCACGACACTTAAACGTGTAGTGGTATGAATATCGTATTTTGCAGGTTTTACAGCAGAATGGATTCATGCTGTTACGAGCAGTAAAGGAACGACCACATCCAACACAAGTTATAACGACATTGTGAGCCATATCACACCTCCTTATAATATTATCGGCAAAAAATAAAGCACAATCAATTAAATTGTAATAAAATGATAATAAAATATGAAAATTGAGTCGGAGAGCATTTAATGCATGAAATGAGTTATATTGCCAGAATGGTATCCATGGCAGTGGATGTAGCTACGGAGAACAAGGCAAAAAAGGTAAAGAGCATTGAGGTATACATTGGTAAAACAAGTGGTGTAATGCCTTATTATATGCACAAGTATTTCCCTGAAGCAGCAAAGGGAACAATAATAGAGGGAGCAGAGCTTATATGCGTTGAAGTTCCGGTAAAGGCTTTATGTGAAGAATGTGGTAATGAGTATTTTCCGTCAAAAGAAAACGGATATCTGTGCCCTTCCTGTGGCGGAAGGAAAGCACATATTATCGAGGGAAAAGGCGTAGTATTGAACAACGTGGTGATTGAAGATTAAGTAGAAAGGGTAGATGCTATGAAAACACTGTATCTGGAATGTAAGATGGGTATTGCGGGCGATATGATGGCATCGGCGTTACTTGGCCTGTTTGAAGATAAAAACAGCGTTATAGAGGCTTTAAATGCCATAAATGTACCTAATGTTGTTTACAAGCTTGATCAGGTCAAAAAATGCGGAATATTGGGTGACCACATCTCTGTTCTTGTAGATGGTGTAGAAGAGATTTCTGAAGATGTCCATGAACATTACCACGATCATGAGCACCATAGTCACAATTCAATTGATGATATTGAAGAAATTATAGAAGGACTTAATATTTCGAAAGAGATTAAGAGTGACATAAGAGAAGTGTACCAGCTTCTTGCGCAGGCTGAAAGTAAAGTACATGGAGAATCTGTTTCTCAGATTCACTTCCATGAAGTCGGAGAAAAAGATGCTATAGCAGATATTACAGCTGTTTGTTACCTGCTTCATGAGCTGGATCCCGATAAGGTCATTGTATCTCCGATAAATGTCGGAAATGGCCAGGTGAAATGTGCTCATGGGATACTTCCTGTTCCTGCGCCTGCAACAGCTCTTTTGCTGGAAGGAATACCTACATATTCACCCGAAAAGCTTGTAGGAGAGTTATGTACACCTACAGGAGCTGCTCTGGTCAAGTATTTTGCCTTTGATTTTGGCGCGCAGCCGGTCATGACTGTTGAGAAAATCGGATATGGTATGGGTAAAAAGGATTTTGAACAGGCAAACTGTGTAAGGGCGATGATTGGTGTTTCCTCTGAAGAAGCAGAGAAGATAATTGAGCTGTCATGCAACATAGATGATATGACCGGTGAGGAGCTTGGTTTTGCAACAGAGATGTTGTTCGAAGAAGGCGCTCTGGACGTTTATACAATATCAATTGATATGAAAAAGAATCGCCTCGGATTCCTGCTTACATGCCTGTGCAATGAAGATGATAAAGAAAAATTATTAAAGGCAATGTTTAAGTATACGACGACCCTTGGCATTCGTGAGCAGACATACAACAGATACACCATGCTAAGAGAAATTAAGAAGATTGATACTCCATACGGCGAGATAAGAGTAAAAAAATCATACGGACACGGCATAAAGCGTGAAAAACTTGAGTATGACGATCTTGCCGGTATTGCAAGGAGGACGGGAAAGTCTATAATAGAGTTGAAAAATGAGTTGGAATCATCGTTTTAATACCGGAGGAAAATGAGCAATATCATTACACTTAAGGACTTAAACTGTGAAGAAGTCACAATATATAATTCCTTAAATGAAAATCAGTTAAAAAGAATATATGAACCAAAATTAGGGCTTTTCATCGCGGAAAGCCCTAAAGTTATTGTAAGGGCATTGGATGCCGGATATGAACCTGTATCAGCGCTTGTAGAAGACAATCTTCTTAAAGGTGAGATGGAAGAGATCCTTCCCAGACTTGGGGATATTCCGGTCTATGTTTCAACACAGGATATATTGTCCGAGATAACCGGATTTAAATTGACCAGAGGGGCGCTTTGCGCCATGAGGAGAAAAGAACTCTCATCTCCCGAAGAATTATTTAAGGGAGCCAGGAGAATTGTGGTTCTGGAAGATGTAGAAAATCCAACAAATGTAGGTGCGATATTTCGATCCGCAGCTGCGCTTAATATTGACGGTGTGATACTAACGAGTGGATGCAGTGATCCACTCTACAGGAGGGCTATAAGAGTAAGTATGGGAACTGTTTTTCAGATACCATGGACTTTTATCGGTGATGAGTGGTATGAAGACGGAATAAGAATTCTTCATGGCCTGGGATTTAAATCAGCAGCTATGGCATTGGTTGACACTTCTGTTGGTATAGATGATAAGACCCTTGGAAGTGAGGATAAACTTGCGATAATCATGGGAACTGAGGGTGAAGGACTTAGAAAAAGGACAATCGAATCCAGCGATTACGTTGTTAAAATTCCTATGTCACACGGAGTAGACTCTCTGAACGTAGCAGCAGCAAGCGCCGTGACGTTTTGGGAGCTTGCTGCCAGAAAGTCTTGATTATTCATTCATAAGTTCAGAGATTGCTTTATGAGAATTTCTGATCGTATCGTCAACAGATTGAGTTCCTTCAATGCATTTTACAAGTTCTTCTCCGAACACGACCTCTATTTCAGACCACTTGGTGGTTCGGGGCCTTACTCGGGAGTTGTTGGTGCCGCTGTAAATCTGTTTGAAGTACGGATATTGTGCAATTATTGAAGGATCCTTGAACACGCTTTTTCTTGTCGGTATTCCGCCGTGATCAATAGCCTCTCTCTGCACATCGGCGCTGGTCAGATATATGGCAAGTTCAAGCGCCAGGTCCGGATTTTTGGAATTTGTGGTTACGCCCAGCAACCAGTTGCCTATTTCTCCGGTTGCATAGGTCTCAGAGATGACGTAGACCTTACCGGGAATCTGAGCGATAGATGCGGATGCACCATCTCCGGTGATGAACCAGGATGGCCAGCCAAGTGCTATCGCAGCTTCATTATTGTTAATGGCTTTTACCAGGCCGTCTTTATCATAATTATCTCCCGTTTGATACAGCTGACAGTAGAAATCCAGTGCATCACGACTCTCTTTGGAATTCAGGATAACTCTGTTATTTTCATCAAAAAGATCTCCGCCAAAAGCCCATAGGATCGGAAGAAAATCGGATACAATGGGATTTCCTGCCTGGCCTCTTATAGCATATCCCTTTTTCCCGGCAGCTTTTGCGTTCTCACAGGTTGAAAGAACTCCCATCCATGAATTCAGGGCATCGGTGCTGTCTATTAAGTCGGGATTATAGAAGATAAGCTGAACATTTCCGGAGAATGGAAGCGCATAAGTGGCTCCGAGAGGATATGGGTTTTTGCCCAACAGCCTGGATTTTTCTACAAAGTCTTCGTCATCAGAATATCCTAGCTGTGTAAGGTTTAGAAGTACTTTTTTTTCTATATATTCAGGCATTAACGGGTCGTCAATCATAATGATGTCATATTTGCCTTCTGCATTTTTCGCATCATCAATTACGTTTGTGTGAATATCATCTGCGCTGAGGGGGATTACCTCTACTTTGCAACCGTACTCACTTTCAAACTTTCCTTTTACGGCGTTGATAACATCTGCGTGAGAACCGTCGCGGGCTGCAATAGTTATAGTTTTTCCGTTGGATGATGAGGATGCAGACTGTGAATTGTTAGAAGATGTACATCCTACAAGGGAAAGGCATAAGCATAATGAAATTAGTACTGATAAAACGTTTCTGTTTCTGCGCATGACATTCCTCCATAACAACTTAATATTATCATATTGCGAAAAATCATATATTAAAAATAGATAATAATAAAATTAACTTTTGTAGTATAATAAATTTGGCAATTTATAAGTTGACTCATTTTACGAGGTGACAATATGTCTGAGGTTAACAGCGAAGGAAAAATTGGATATTCCACGGATACCGAATTTACTGCTAATGATGTTCTCTATATGTTAAGAGATCTTCCGGATGCATGCTGTATATTTAAAGTTCTTACAGATCCGTTTGGGACTGTTAAGGATATGTTATTCCTGTATGTGAATGAGAAGTACGCACAACTCGTAGGCCGGCCGGTGGCTGAACTTGTTGGCAATACCTTCTATCAGACTGTCACCAATCAGGATGAGGACTGGATCAAATTCAGCTATCAGGCTGCTGTTCTCAGACAGTCATCTATAAACAGAACATATAACAGCCGTTATAATAAATGGTTTGAGTTTTGGGTTGTTCCGGTTTATCAGAAAGGTTTTTGCGCCTTTATCATCCATGATGTTACCGCCGATAAGAAAAATGAGGTGACGCAGACCTTTAAAACAAACACCAATAAGCTGGTAATTGAATGTGCCAAGGCAATTTCTACTCCTGACTTTAACAAGGGAATAAAAAGAGTTCTCAGAAAAATTGGTCAGACTATGGAAGCCGATCGCGTCTATGTTGTCAGGACGGAGCATGGGAATAATTCGATAAAAGAGATCATTGAATGGGTAAGTAAATCATGTTCAACGGAGCTTCCGTCCAAAAAAGTCTTTGAAAAGGCTGACATGGTCAAAATCTGGCTCAGGGATCTTGAGGGAGGAAGTGTTTTGCAGATGCCGGATGTGACGGTCATACAAGATGCCAATCCCGATCTGTACAATGAGTTTCTGGCAGGTAAGATTTCCAGGTTTATGGTGACAACACTAAAGGATAAAGACGGGCTTATGGGATTTCTGGTAGTGGATAATCATTCGCTGGAGATTCAGGTCAATGTAGAAGAGATGATGGAGACGGTTTCGGCGTTTATAGCCGGACAGATCAGAAACAACGACCTTACAAAAGAGCTTATGTTCCTTGGAGGGCACGATGCTCTGACTGAGCTCGGTAACAGATATTCTCTTAACCAGACAGTTCTTCTTTTGTCTGAAATGTCGGTTCCTGTCGGAGTATGCTACACTGATATCAACGGGCTTAAATCAATTAATGACGATAAGGGCCATCAGGCAGGAGACAAACTGATAAAAGACACTTCTGAGTTAGTCAGCATGGTTTTCAAGAAAAAGTATTGCTACAGGATCGGAGGGGACGAGTTTGTGGCTATAGTTCCTGACATACAGGAGGATAAGTTTAAAGAACTCGTAGACAAGCTTAAGGCCAAATCTAAGGGAATATCCGTTGCTATTGGATACAAGTGGTCGAGAAGCTCAAAGGAAATAAATAAAGTAATTACGGCGGCAGATGAGGATATGTATAAGGACAAGGCTCAATTTTACAAGAATCACGAGCGTCGTCATGCTAACAATACTTAAGAAAAAGAAAAGAGTAGTCACGTTTGTGACTACTCTTTTTATGCTAGAATATGTGATCTTATGCAAGTGCAGCTGTAATAATTGCCATTGAATATACTTCGATAGCATTGCAGCCACGTGAAAGATCGTTGATCGGAGCGTTGAGTCCAAGAAGAATAGGACCGTAAGCTTCGAAGTTACCCATTCTCTGAGCAATTTTATAACCAAGGTTTCCTGCGTTGATATCAGGGAAAATGAAGGTGTTGGCATGTCCTGCAACAGGTGAGCCGGGTGCCTTCTGCTTAGCTACGCGAGGAGATACAGCTGCATCGAACTGGAGCTCTCCATCGATAGGAATATCAGGATATTTCTCTTGAGCCTTTTTGGTAGCGTTCTGCATCTTGGTTACTGTGTCGTCCTTGGCTGATCCCTTTGTTGAGAATGAAAGGAAAGCAACCTTAGGATCTACGCCGAAACGTCTTGCACAGTTAACTGTCTCGCCACAGATCTCAACAAGTTCATCCTCATTAGGATTGATGTTGATTCCGCAGTCTGCCATAGCGATAACCTCGTTATCACCTGTAGCAGATGGACGAACAAGGATGAAGCATGATGAAACGATTGTGTTCTCAGGCTTTGTCTTGATAATCTGGAGAGCAGGACGAACAGTATCAGCTGTTGAGTATGTTGCTCCTCCGAGAAGACAGTCGCCAAGTCCCATCTTAACGAGCATTGTTCCGAAGTAGTTGGTCTGCTTAAGAATAGGGATTGCCTTCTCAGGTGTCATTCCCTTGCTCTTTCTGAGCTCGCAGAAAGCATCAACCATCTCATCGAACTTGTCATAGTTCTCAGGATCGATTATCTGTGCGCCGCGGATGTTGTAACCAGCGTCTTCAGCAGACTTATTGATCTCGTCTACATTTCCGAGAAGAATAGGTTTAATGAAGTTGCCGGCAAGAAGTCTGGATGCGGCCTCAAGAATTCGTGGATCTGAACCCTCAGGGAATACAATAGTCTTTGGGTCCTGTTTGAGCTTTTGGATCATATCACCAAATCCGTACATTTATTTTTCCTCCTTAAAACAACGGTTTTATCTCTTTTGTAAGCGCATACATTTTCAATGCGTATGTCATTATAGACTAAAGGAAAATAAAAAAATTTGATTTCGCTCAATTTTTATGCTAAATTTTAGCAGAGGTGACAAAAATATGAATATGAATCCAATGATGTTTATGCAAATACAGCAAAGAATACAGACTTTTCAGCAGGATCATCCCAAGTTTGTACCGTTCCTGATGGCAATTAAAGACAATGCCCTTCAGGAAGGAACTGTTCTTGGCGTTACAGTTACAACTCCTGATGGCAAGAAGATAGAATCAAATATTAAGCTTACAGCCAATGATATCGAGACTATCAAAATGATGTCCGATCCCGGAGCCATGAACTGATATCAGGTCAGAAAGTCTTTATATAGCTGTTATCTTTTTTAACAAATCCGTATTTGTTTAAGTAGTCTTTGTGATGTTCATCCGGACCGTTGTAGGTGAGAGTTGAAACTCCCTCTGCCGGAAGCTTCGAGAACAGAAACTTTCCGATTGAGAAGTCTCTGTACTCAGGAAGTGAATAGTCCAAAAGAATATCCATATTGTTATCAGCAGTCTCTTTTCCGATGAAAATTCCTGCAGGAGCACCGTTATAACAAACCATGTAGGAAGAAGTTGCATCTGAGAAGTCCAGAGATAATCCGGGGAAGCATTTCAGGATATCCTCTTTTGCCTTATCAATGGAATATTTAAGCATGGAATCATCCAGGGAAACTTTCACAAGATCGTATTCCCTTGTTTCTTTGCCCGTATTACTGAGTTTGATAAGATAGTATATGTTGATTCCTACCAGGCATATATTCATTACTGCTGTTGGGTAGGAATGGATAATAAATGCATACACGGTAAATATAAGACTGCCGATAGTGTTTATTACTCTGAGTTTAAAAATGGAAGACATGAAAAAGGATACCAGCACCAGCGCTGATCCAACATATCCGACCATTTCAATTATCATTTTTGTATCCATAAAGTTTCTCCTTAATAAATCAGTTTACATAAGTAAGCATATCATAAATATTTGCCAAAAAACAGAAGGCAATAAAATAGATGGGATTACAGTGATCATCGGCCGTTAAGCGGTCAGCAGCAATTGAAATCCCATCGTTTATACAGACATATAAGTTATATAACACATATAATACGCTAAATGGCGAAATTAGTTCAGAAAATGAGCACTATAGCTGTAACACCGACCACAAGAAGAGCTGATGCAGTAATAACCTTAGACTTGAAGGATGACGCATCGACATACTTGCCGAAAAAATTAACAGTGTCAACAACCTTGGGTTCAGCGATTTTGTTGTGAGTTTCAAAAGAGTTTAATGTATCCATACCGTTTGCCCTCCGATTCCTTCAAAAAAATTACTTTCAACATCATAAGCTAAAAATATGTACAGTAACTAATCTCCGTCTAAAGATTTTATAAAAAAAATATTAACTGAAAGAGGTTTCACAATTGGAGTACATTTACGAGACACACCTACACACAATTGAAGCAAGCGCCTGCTCTTCGACCCCCGGGGAGAACTATTTTTCTTATATGAAGGGGCTTGGATACAGCGGGATCATTGTAACAGACCATTATTTCACGGGTAACAGCTGTGTACCTATAGATATCTCTTGGGAGAAGCGGGTTGAACAGTATTGCAGTGGCTATGAGCATGCAAAAGCAGCTGCCGGAAGTGATTTCACGGTTCTGTTTGGGATAGAATACAATTTCTATGGGGATGAATTCATGATTTATGGGCTGGACAAGGCCTGGCTCCTGGATCATCCGGGATTTGAAACAAGAGACAGATACGAGGTGTTCAGGATGGTGCATGAAGCCGGAGCTATTATGATCCAGGCACATCCATACAGGGAGCGAGGATATCTGTCCGAGATTAACATAACACCTGATATTAGTGATGGCGTAGAGGTTTACAATGCTGCCAATCCCGATTGGCAGAATGCACTTGGCTATGAGTATGCGGCTAAAAGAGGTTTTAGAATGGCCGGTGGCTCTGATATCCATAACTTTTCGCAGGAAAATATGGGCGGAATGAGGTTCTCTTTTCCCATTAATTCGATAGATGATTATATCGAAGCATTTATGTCCGGAGAGGGGACTCCGGTGTATTTAAAAGATGTTCATGGAAAAGGCGGAGAATTCAGGCCTGTTTCCGAGGCAAAAGAGCTTACTGTTCCTTCACAGGGGCCTACGCTGGAAGTATTTTGGCACTAATTTGTGAACTAATGTTAAATTTCTGTTAACTTGTACACAATTTGACTGCGAATGGTTTATAATAATCGTATAGGAGGTATGAGCCTATGAGGAAGAAAAGTATTGTGGGATTAGTAATGACAATTGCATTAATGGCTGTGGTTGGGTGCTCAGGCGGAACAGCACAGAATCATACTCCTGAAGGAGTGGATCTTAAGCCTGTAATTTACCTGTATCCACAGGAGGACGGAAGTGAAATATCAGTAAGCCTTGACTACAACGGAGATATAACTGATCTTATCCCGGAGTTCAACGCAGAAAATACATGGAATGTCACAGCTGACAGAGACGGTAAGATAACCTTCGAAGGAAACGAGTATGATTACCTCTTCTGGGAGGGTGTTCCGAGATTTGAGTATGACTTCTACACCGGATACTGCGTAAAGGGCGAAGAGACAGAAGGGTTCCTTCGTGAGAAGCTTGCAGAGCAGGGTCTTAATGAGTCAGAGATCGATGAGTTTTTGAAGTTCTGGCTCGCTGATATGGAAGGCAATCCTTATAATGTGATAAGTTTCCAGGGCAAGACCTATAACAAGGGTGCCAGGCTTACAGTTACACCTGAGCCGGATAATCTGATCAGAGTGTTCATGGCATGGTATCCATCAGATCATCACATCAGGATAATGCCTCAGATTCTCGATACACCTTCCAGAGACGGATTTACAGTTGTAGAATGGGGTGGCAACAAAGTTAAATAATAATTATATAAATATTCAATGGGCTGAACGCGCTTGTTCAGCCCTTTTTTATTGCGTTAAAGCGCAAAATGCGCTAATATTTATGCAATTATGCAAAACTATTGTTCAGGGATGATTTTGGGGAGGATCATGGTGAATGTGACTATCAGCCTGGAAAAGGCAAAAGAAATCGCGAAAAGCGGCAAATATGACGTTATACCGGTGGGATGTGAGATCCTGTCGGACTTTATTACGCCAATCGAACTTGTAAGGAAACTAAAATCCGTATCCAGACATTGCTATATGCTGGAATCTGCACAGGCCAACGAATATTGGGGAAGATATACTTTCGTGGGCTATGAACCCAAGCTTGCAATTACATTAAAAGACGGTGAGATGTCTTTTGGCAATAAGACCGTTAAGACGACTGAGCCATGGAAGGTACTTCGGGAGATACTGTCAAATTACAGAAGCCCGATGTTTGATGATCTTCCGCCGTTCACAGGAGGACTGGTGGGTTATTTTGCCTTCGATTACTTTGGATACTGTGAGCCCAGTGCAGCTTGGAAAGGCGTTGATAATGATGCTTTCAAAGACCTGGATCTCATGCTGTTTGATAAAGTTATTGCTTTCGATAATGTCAAGCAGAAGATTGTGCTGATCGCAAATGCGGAAACTGCTGACATAGAGGCGGGTTATAACAAGGCTATAGACGAGCTTACTCAGTTAAAAGAGCTGATATATTCCGATACAGAGAAGACCGATGAAAGTGGAAAGCTTATGGGCGAAGTCACGCCTCTTTTTAACAAAGAAGAGTATTGCGCCATGGTAGAGAGTGGCAAAAAGCACATTAAGGAGGGCGACATTTTCCAGATTGTGCTCTCAAACAGATTATCGGCACCGTTTAAGGGAAGTCTTTTAAATACATACAGAGTGCTTCGAACCATTAATCCTTCTCCGTACATGTTCTATTTCTCGGGTACTGACGTTGAGGTGGCCGGTGCTTCTCCTGAGACGCTTGTTAAGCTTGAAAAGGGCGTCCTTCACACATTCCCTCTGGCCGGAACAAGGCCCAGGGGAGCTACTAAAGAGGAGGACGAAGCTCTGGAAAAAGAGCTTCTTGCAGATGAAAAAGAGCTGGCTGAGCACAATATGCTTGTGGATCTTGGAAGAAACGACCTTGGCAAGATCAGTAAATTCGGTACAGTACAGGTTGAGAAGCTCCATTCTATAGAGAGATATTCACACGTCATGCACATTGGTTCGACAGTCAGGGGAGAGATCAGAGAAGAGAATGATGCGCTGGATGCGATAAATGCGGTGCTTCCGGCCGGAACACTCTCCGGAGCGCCCAAGATCAGGGCTTGTCAGCTGATTGGTGAACTAGAAAACAATAAGCGCGGAATCTACGGCGGAGCCATCGGATACATCGATTTTTCCGGAAATATGGATACGTGCATCGCTATCCGTCTTATTTATAAGAAAAACGACACTGTTTTTGTAAGGAGCGGAGCAGGAATTGTGGCTGATTCCGATCCCGAAAAAGAGTTTACGGAGTGCCTCAATAAGGCGAGAGCGTCACTTCGCGCACTTGAGCTGGCACAGGAGGTGGAGAGATGATACTTCTTATAGATAACTACGACAGCTTTTCCTATAATCTCTACCAGCTCATAGGCGAGATTGACCCGGATATCAGGGTTATAAGAAATGATGAGATGACAATCCCGGAGATCAGAGCTCTTAATCCCGACAGGATCATCCTTTCACCCGGGCCCGGAAGACCCGAGGATGCAGGTGTTATCGTGGAGGCAGCAAGAACCTTGGGAAAAGACATCCCGATACTGGGCGTATGTCTCGGACATCAGGCAATATGTATGGCCTTTGGAGCAACTGTAACCTATGCAAAAGAGCTTATGCACGGTAAACAGTCTGTGGTGAAATTTGATACTGACAGTGCATTATTTAAGGGAATTCCTGAGAATGCACCGGTTGCAAGATACCATTCTCTTGCGGCAGAAAAGGACACGATTCCTGACTGCTTAAAAATAACGGGTGTTACTGAAGGCGGTGAAGTCATGGCAATAGAGCACCGGGAATACCCTATTTACGGGGTTCAGTTCCATCCGGAATCCATCATGACGCCTGATGGTAAGGCTATGTTGAAAAATTTTTTAAAAAGTTGTTGACAGGCTTTAAACATCCGAGTACAATCCATGAATAAGTAAAGTGTATACACGAATACAAAAAAGCAAACGATGCAATGGCGCATCATACTACGAACATAAACGTAGTGTGCCATTGCGTCGTTTTTTTTGTGCCTTAAGGGCACAAACAGGAGGAGAAACGTATGAGCGGTGAAATTTTAGATGCTATTAACGGTAGTGTTTTTGGCGTTTGGTTTTTGATAGGCGCAGCTTTGGTTTTCTGGATGCAGGCCGGATTTGCAATGTGTGAGGCCGGCTTTACCAGAGCAAAAAATACAGGAAACATCATAATGAAGAATCTGATGGACTTCTGTATTGGAACTGTAGTATTTATTCTTATCGGTTTTGGCCTGCTTCTTGGGGAAGATCTGGCAGGCATAATCGGAAAACCCGGATTCGATATTTTTTCGAATTATGCAAACTTTGACTGGTCTAACTTCGTATTTAACCTTGTGTTCTGTGCGACAACAGCAACCATCGTTTCAGGATCAATGGCTGAGAGAACAAAATTCATATCCTATTGTGTGTACTCGGCAGTTATCTCAGCAGTTATTTATCCTATTGAAGCGCACTGGATCTGGGGCGGCGGTTTTCTTTCACAGATCGGCTTCCATGATTTCGCAGGTTCTACAGCAATTCACATGGTTGGCGGTATTTCAGCACTTATTGGTGCAGCATTCCTCGGAGCACGTATTGGTAAGTTTGAAAGAGATAAATCAGGAAAAGTTACTAAAGTAAATGCATTCCCGGGTCACAACCTTGTAGCTGCAGCGCTTGGTGTCTTTATTCTCTGGCTTGGCTGGTACGGATTTAACGGCGCGGCAGCAACTTCAGTCGAGCAGCTTGGAAGCATCTTTGTTACGACAACCATTGCTCCGGCGCTTGCAACTGTAACATGCATGATTTTCACATGGATCAAATACGGTAAGCCTGATGTCTCAATGTGTCTGAATGCTTCACTGGCAGGTCTTGTAGCTATCACAGCTCCCTGTGATGTAACTGATGCTTTCGGTGCCATCGTGATCGGTATTGTGGCAGGACTTCTTGTTTGCTTCGGTGTATGGCTCCTTGATTACAAGCTTCATATTGATGATCCTGTGGGTGCAGTAGCAGTTCACTGCCTCAACGGTATCTGGGGAACTATTGCAGTAGGCCTTTTTGCAACAAACTCAGCACCCGGTTACTCAATTGCTGATGCAGCAGGCAATGAGATGACAGGTCTTTTCTACGGAGGCGGATTTAAGCTCCTTGGAATTCAGCTTGTAGGTTTCTTTGCAGTAGCAGCATGGACAGTGATCACCATATCAATAACATTCTTTGTAATTAAAAAGGTCCTTGGCCTTAGAGTTTCAGAAGAAGAGGAAATCCTTGGTCTTGACTCAACAGAGCATGGTCTTGCATCAGCTTATTCAGGATTTGCCATCATGGATGTTTCCAATACACTTCAGATGTCAGTCAATGAAAACACAGATCTTGGTGCTAGCGATTACGAAGAAGCATCTGCTTTCCAGAAGAATGCAGCAGTTCCTGTGGTTTCAGCACCAGTTCACACAGAAAGCGGTATCCACAAGGTTGTTATTATCGCAAAGCTCTCTCGTTACGACAAGCTTCGTAAGGTTATGAATGATCTGGGTGTAACGGGTATGACTGTTACGCAGGTTATGGGTTGCGGTGTCCAGAAAGGCTCAGGTGAGATGTACCGTGGAGTTGAGATGGATGCGACATTGCTTCCAAAGATCAAGCTTGAAGTAGTAGTAAGTAAGATTCCGGTAGCAGATGTTATTGAAGCAGCTAAGAAAGCTCTTTACACAGGACATATCGGAGACGGAAAGATCTTCGTTTACAGTCTCGACAATGTGGTTAAGATCCGCACCGGAGAAGAAGGCGCAGCAGCGCTCGCTGACGTCGAGTAGAGAGTATCTTATGAAATTCACGTAGGAGGATTTGAAGTATGTGCGCAATACTGACATACGCAAGAGCAGATGTATCAAAGGATTTCTTTGAGGAAATCCTGGAAAAGACAACTTCCAGAGGCCCGGACATGACAAGGACCTTCCAGACGCCAAAGGGCTATATGGGATTTAACAGACTTTCAATCATGGGCCTTACAGAGAGCGGAATGCAGCCCTTTACTCTAAACGGAAACGCAGTTATATGTAACGGCGAATTATACGGGTTTACAGAGCTTAAGAATTATCTGATCTCTCTGGGATACAGCTTTGGGAGCGACAGTGATTGCGAGATACTTCTTCCTCTATATGAAAGACTGGGAACTAAGATGTTCAGCCTTCTGGATGCGGAGTTTGCGTGTGTAATATATGACAGCAAAAAGAATGACTTCATAGCAGCAAGAGATCCCATAGGAATCAGACCTCTTTACTACGGCTACGACGATGATGGATACATTCTTTTCGCATCAGAGCCCAAGAACCTTACAGATGTCTGCAAGAGCATTAAGCCTTTCCCTCCGGGACATTACTACGAGGATGGCAGATTTATCTGCTACAGGGATATGACGGAGGTAAAAGAGCTAAGGACAGATGATCTTCATACCATCACCGAAAATATCCATGACAAGCTGATCCGTGGTATCAAAAAGAGGCTCAGCGCTGATGCACCGGTTGGGTTTTTGCTTTCGGGAGGACTTGATTCCTCCCTTGTATGCGGAGTTGCAGCAAGCCTCTCTGATAAACCAATCGAGACTTTTGCAATTGGGATGGACATAGATGCCATAGACCTCAAGTATGCGAGAGAGGTTGCGGAGTATATCCACAGCAATCACCACGAGGTGATCATTACAAAAGAGGATGTCATAAACGCTGTAGAGCCGGTAATCCACGCACTTGGAACCTATGACATAACTACAGTCAGAGCTTCCATCGGAATGTATCTTCTGTGCAAGTGGATCCACGAGAATACAGATATAAAGGTAATCCTGACAGGAGAAATTTCAGATGAGCTCTTTGGTTACAAGTACACGGACTTTGCTCCGAGTGCTGAGGCTTTCCAGGAGGAAGCGAAAAAGCGCGTAAGAGAGCTTCACATGTATGACGTACTAAGAGCAGACAGATGCATAAGCGTCAACTCATTGGAGGCAAGAGTTCCCTTCGGTGATCTGGATTTTGTAGATTATGTAATGAGCATAGATCCTGAAAAGAAGCTCAATACCTACGGAATCGGAAAATTTCTTTTGAGAAAAGCATTTGAAAAAGATGAATTCATTCCAAGATCGATCCTCATGAGAGAAAAAGCAGCATTCTCGGATGCTGTCGGACATTCACTCAGAGATGATCTTATGGAATATGCAGACAATACATATACTTACGCAGAGTATGAGACCAGGAGAAAGTCTTATACGCATGCGACACCATTTACAAAAGAATCTCTTCTTTACAGAGAGATATTCGAGAAATACTACGAAGGCCAGTCTCATATGGTTGTAGATTTCTGGATGCCAAACAAATCCTGGAAAGGATGTAATGTCAACGATCCTTCCGCAAGAGTGCTGTCAAACTACGGCGCCAGCGGCAAATAAATTAAACGGAGGAAAAGAAAATGGTAGAAGCGGGAAAACTTACAGAGGAATTTGGTAGTCTGGTCTTCAATGATCGTGTTATGAAGCAGCGCCTTCCAAAGGATATTTACAAGGCTGTTCATAAGACTATTGAGCAGGGAACACATCTTGAACTGGATGTGGCAAATACGGTAGCGGCTGTTATGAAAGAATGGGCTGTAGAGAACGGTGCAACACACTTTACACACTGGTTCCAGCCTATGACAGGTCTTACAGCAGAAAAGCACGACAGTTTCATTTCACCTACAGATGATGGCTCAGTGATCATGGAATTCTCAGGAAAAGAACTTGTAAAGGGTGAGCCTGATGCATCAAGCTTCCCTTCAGGAGGTCTTCGTGCAACCTTTGAGGCAAGAGGCTATACAGCCTGGGACCCTTCATCACCGGCATTTATTAAGGACGGTTCACTCTATATTCCGACAGCCTTCTGTTCATACGGCGGAGAAGCTCTTGATAAAAAGACTCCACTCCTTCGCTCAATGGAGGCTCTTTCCGGCGAAGCTGTGAAGATGCTTCATCTTCTCGGATATGAGGATGTTAAGAGAGTAAATACAACAATCGGTTCAGAGCAGGAGTACTTCCTGATCGACAAGGAGTATTACAAGAAGAGAAAAGACCTTCTGTTTACAGGAAGGACGCTGATCGGAGCACCTGCTTCAAAAGGTCAGGAAATGGAGGATCACTACTTCGGTGTTATCAAGCCAAAGGTTTCAGCTTACATGCATGATCTGGATGAAGAGCTCTGGAAACTTGGAATTCCTGCAAAGACCAAGCACAATGAGGTTGCTCCTTCACAGCACGAGCTGGCACCCGTATTTGAGACAGCAAACATTGCTGTAGATCACAACCAGCTCACTATGGAAGTTATGAAGAAGGTTGCTGACAAGCACAACTACGCATGTCTCCTGCATGAGAAACCCTTCGAGGGAATCAACGGATCAGGAAAACATAACAACTGGTCTGTTTGCACAGATACAGGTATGAACCTTCTTGACCCCGGTAAGAAGCCCGGCGAGAACATTCCTTTCCTGGTATTCCTCATGGCAGTTATCGCAGCAGTTGATGAGTATGCACCAATCCTCAGACTCTCCGTTGCATCTGCAGGAAACGATCACAGACTCGGAGGCAACGAGGCACCGCCTGCTATTATCTCAATATTTGTAGGCGATGAGCTTGCAGGAGTATTAAAGAGCGTTGAGGAAGGTACAGCTTATGAGAGCCAGGGTAAAGTTCAGATGGCCATGGGTGCTACTGTTCTTCCGCACTTTACGAAGGACAATACAGACAGAAACAGAACATCACCTTTTGCATTTACAGGTAACAAGTTTGAGTTCCGTATGCCGGGCTCAGCTGTTTCAGTAGCAAATGCAAACATTGTTCTCAATACCGCAGTAGCTGAAGAGATCGCCAAGATCTACGCAAAGCTTGAAGGAACACCGGCAGATGCGCTTAAAGAAAAGGTAATGGAGGTCCTGAGGGATGTCCTTACAACTCATAAGAAAGTTCTTTTCAACGGAAACGGCTACACAGAGGAATGGGTAGCTGAGGCTGAGAAGAGAGGTCTTCCGAACCTTAAGTCTCTTCCCGATGCAATGCCTTACTGGATTTCAGATGAGTCAATTGATCTCTTCACAAAGCACGGAATCTTCACCAAGGAAGAGATTCACTCGAGATATGACATCCTGCTTGAGAACTACTCTAAGTCAATCCACATCGAGTCTCTTACAATGCAGGAGATGGTGAGAAAAGACCTTACAGAAGGAATCATCGCCTATGAGAAAGATCTTACAAAAGAGATGATCCAGAAAAAGAGTGTTCTTGAAGGCACAACCTGCGACCTGGAATGTGGACTTCTTAAGACTTTGGACGATGCATCCGCAGGAATCAGCGGGGCACTTAAGAAGCTCTATACAGATACCAAGAAAGCAGAAGGCATGGATGATCTCCTGGGACAGGCAAGCTTCTATCAGGAGATAATCCTGAAAGATATGGATGAGCTTAGAAAATATGCGGATGAAGCTGAGGCAGTAATACCTGATGAATATCTTAGCTACCCTACATATGGCCAGATGCTCTTTTCACTTAGATAAAAGACATAATAGATTACGATAGAGGTAAAAAAGCAATGGAAAACTGGATGAACGAACATGATGCATGCGGAATAGGAGCAGTTATAAATATAGACGGAAAGCCCGATAATAAGGTGCTTGACGATGCCCTATCCATAGTTGAAAAGCTTGAGCACCGAGCAGGAAAAGACGCCAGCGGAAAAGTCGGGGACGGCGTGGGAATCCTTGTACAGATATCCCATAAGTTCTTTTCCGGAGAGGCTAAAAAGCTTGGGTTTAAGATTGGCGGCGCAGGGGATTACGGCATAGGAATGTTTTTCCTGCCGCAGGATTCCATGAAGCGCATGTTCGCAAAGCGCATGCTTGAAGTCATCGCAGATAAAGAAGGCCTTAAGGTAATCGGATGGAGGGATGTGGAAACACATCCCGAAATCCTTGGTGAGGTTGCAAGGAATTGTATGCCACATATCAGTCAATGCTTTATAGCAAGGCCTTCAGATGTGAAAAAAGGAATAGAATTTGACAGAAAGCTGTACTGCCTCAGGAGAGAGTATGAGAAATCTTCTGAGGATACTTATATTTGCTCATTTTCATCCAGAACCATTGTCTACAAGGGAATGTTTCTGGTGGGACAGCTCCGCAATTTCTATGAGGACCTGTTATCACCGGATTATCAGAGCGCAATCGCCCTTGTTCACAGCAGATTTTCAACAAATACAACACCCTCCTGGCAAAGGGCGCATCCTTATCGCATGATTGCCCACAACGGTGAGATCAACACCATAAAGGGTAACAGTGACAGGATGCTTGCCCGTGAGGAGACCATGTCTTCAGAGGTATTCGGGGAGGAACTCTCCAAAGTATATCCTGTTATTGCATCATCGGGCTCAGACTCAGCCATGCTGGATAATACCCTGGAATTTCTGTACATGAACGGCATGGATCTGCCTTTGGCTATGATGATCACAATACCTGAGCCTTGGAAGCACAATGACTTCATGTCTCAGGACAGAAAAGACTTTTACCACTACTATGCAACAATGATGGAGCCATGGGACGGACCGGCTGCAGTTCTTTTCACAGACGGTGAGCTCTTTGGAGCAACTTTGGACCGCAATGGCTTAAGACCATCAAGGTACTATGTTACTAAGGATGGAAGACTCATTCTTTCATCTGAAGTTGGCGTTTTGGATATTCCTGAGGAGAACATCCTTGAGAAATCAAGACTTTCACCGGGACATATGCTCCTGGTAAACACAAAAGAAGGACGCATAATCTCCGACAAGGAGTGCAAGGACAGATATTCACTGGCAAAGCCTTACGGCGAGTGGCTTGACAGATATCTTTTGCATCTCAACAAACTGTCGGTTCCAAATAAAAAGATTCCTACCCATACCCAGGAGATGAGAGACAAGCTCTATAAGGTATTCGGGTATTCCTACGAGGACGTCAAACAGCAGATCATGCCGATGGCAACAAACGGCATAGAGCCCACGGTTTCCATGGGTACGGACGTCCCTCTTGCTATGCTTTCAAAACATCACCAGATGCTGTTTTGCTATTTCAAGCAGCTCTTTGCCCAGGTTACTAATCCGCCCATCGATTCTCTGCGTGAGAAGGTAGTTACCGATACCACAGTGTATATCGGATCCGACGGAAATCTTCTTGGAGAAAAGAGTGATAACTGCCGTGTTCTTGAGGTCAATAATCCTATTCTTACAGGCGTTGATCTCATGAAGATTGAAGCTCTGGATCAGCCCGGTTTTCATGTAAAGAAGATATCCCTCCTTTATTACAAGAACACACCTATGGAGAGAGCTCTGGACCAGCTGAATATCTCAGTGGACAGAGCTACTGCAGAGGGAGTGAACATAATCGTCCTCTCAGACAGAGGAGTTGACGAAAACCACATGCCTATCCCTTCGCTTCTGGCTGTATCCAGTGTTGAACAGCACCTGGTAAGGACCAAGCAGCGCACGGCAGTATCTCTTATCCTTGAGTCGGGAGAGCCAAGGGATGTACATCAGATTGCTACACTTCTTGGCTTTGGCGCACGTGCGATCCAGCCGTATCTTGCGCACGAGTGTATCGCTGAGCTTATAGATATCGGAATTCTTGATAAAGACTATCACACAGCAATTGCTGATTATAACAAGGCTCTTCTCGGAGGAGTTGTTAAGATCGCAGCCAAGATGGGTATCTCAACCCTCCAGTCTTATCAGTCTGCTAAGATCTTTGAGGCTATCGGACTGTCCAAAGAGTTTGTGGACAAGTATTTCACAGGAACCACCAGCAGAGTTGGCGGCATCGGCATAAATGAGATCGGAGAGGACGTTGAGCTTCGCCACAATAAGGCTTTTGATCCGCTTGGTCTTTCTACTGACTCAAGCCTTGATTCCTTCGGTTTCCACGGTCTTCGCAGTGGAAAAGAGATGGAAGACCACATGTACAATCCAAAAACAATTGTTACTCTTCAGAGAGCTGTAAGAGAAGGGGATTACGAGAGATTTAAGGAGTATACGGAGCTTGTTGATGACGATGACAGACCACATACCCTGAGAGCTCTTTTATCCTTTGTACCAGCCGGTGAAAAGGTGCCTTTAAGCGAAGTAGAGCCTGTAGAGGAGATCGTAAAGCGCTTCCAGACGGGAGCAATGTCCTACGGATCACTTTCCAAGGAAGCTCATGAGACTCTGGCTACTGCTATGAACAGGCTTGGCGGAAAGAGTAACACAGGTGAAGGCGGAGAGGATATTGCAAGATTCGGAACAGAACGTAACAGCGCAGTTAAGCAGGTTGCTTCGGGCAGATTCGGTGTCACCAGCAGATATCTTCAGAGTGCAAAAGAGATACAGATCAAGATGGCACAGGGCGCAAAGCCGGGCGAAGGCGGACATCTTCCGGGTAAAAAGGTTTATCCGTGGGTTGCAAGCACACGTTTTTCAACCCCCGGTGTAGCACTTATATCACCACCTCCGCACCATGATATCTACTCTATAGAAGATCTGGCACAGCTCATCTATGACCTGAAGAACGCCAATGACAGGGCAAGGATATCTGTAAAGCTCGTTTCTGAGGCGGGAGTCGGTACCATTGCTTCAGGTGTAGCCAAGGCAGGAGCTCAGGTAATCCTGATCTCCGGATATGACGGAGGAACAGGTGCAGCGCCTTCATCTTCGGTTCATCATGCAGGACTTCCCTGGGAGCTTGGAGTAAGTGAGGCACATCAGTCACTTTTGCAGAACGGTCTAAGGAGCCGTGTAGTCCTTGAGACCGACGGAAAGCTTATGACAGGTCGCGATGTTGCGATCGCGGCGCTTCTGGGAGCCGAGGAATTCGGATTTGCCACAGCGCCACTTGTATGCATGGGCTGCATGATGATGCGTGTATGTTCAAAAGACACTTGTCCTGTGGGAATCGCAACTCAAAACGAGGAGCTCAGAAAGAGATTTAAAGGTAAGCCCGAGCATGTCATGAATTTCATGCTCTTTGTGGCAAGACAGCTCCGTGAGATCATGAGTGAGCTTGGTTTCAGGACTGTTGAAGAGATGGTGGGAAGAACCGACTGTCTCAAGATGAGGACCATTCCAAATGCCCGTTGCAAGGATGCTGCAGATCTTTCAAGGATCCTGGACACAAGCTTTGCAAAAAACAACAAGAATCACTTTGATCCAAAGGATGCATATGATTTTGAACTGGAAAAGACACTGGATCATAAAGCTCTTTTACCGGCCTATGAGAAGTTTAAGAAAAAACCTGCTTCAAAGATGTGTGTAAAAGTTGATGTGTCCAGCACGGACAGAAGCTTTGGAACACTTCTTGGCAGTAGGGTTACTAATGACTTTACGGATACACTTCCGGACGATTCCATCGTGGTTGAGGCAACAGGTGGCGGCGGACAGTCATTTGGAGCATTTCTTCCGAAGGGTGTAACTCTCCGTTTGTCCGGTGATGCAAATGATGGATTTGGTAAGGGATTATCGGGAGGCAAGGTGATCGTAGCACCGCCCAAGGAGGCTACTTACAAAGCTCACGAGAATATCATTATAGGTAATGTTGCCCTCTATGGCGCAACAGCAGGAAAAGCCTATGTCTGCGGAATTGCAGGTGAGAGATTCTGCGTAAGAAATTCCGGAGCGCTTGCCGTATCAGAAGGCTGCGGAGATCATGGCCTTGAGTATATGACAGGTGGCAGAGCAGTCATTCTTGGAATGACCGGCAAAAATTTCGCGGCGGGTATGAGCGGCGGAATCGCCTATGTTCTGGACAGGGAGCACACTCTATATCTTCGAATGAACAAGGATATGGCAAGTCTTACGGAACTCACCGAGAAGTATGACATCGCTGAGCTTCAGGGAATCCTTGAGGACTATGTAAAGGAAACAGGTTCACAGTTCGGAAAAGAGATCCTGGAAAACTTTGAGAAATATATTCCTGATTTCAAGAAGATAGTACCTAATGACTATCACAAGATGCTGTCGGCAATCAGTAAGTTTGAGGAACAGGGAATTGACCACGACACAGCCGTATTAGAGGCTTTCAAAGAATTGGCATAACACATGTTATTAAGAATGGAGAGATACTAAAATGGGAAAAGAAACAGGATTTCTTGAATATAACAGGACAAATAACAGGGATGTTCCGCCAAAAGACAGAATAGAGAATTTTGAGGAGTTCCACATTCCGCTGGATTCGGAAGAGAGACGCAAGCAGGCATCAAGATGTATGAACTGCGGAGTTCCATTTTGCCAGTCTGCCATGAATCTTGGTGGCATGGTGACGGGATGTCCTCTTCACAACCTGATCCCCGAATGGAATGATGAGATTTACAGAGGACATGACAAGCATGCTTTTGCAAGACTTCATAAGACCAGCAATTTTCCGGAATTTACCGGAAGGGTATGCCCGGCTCTTTGCGAAAAGGCCTGCATGTGTGGGCAGAACGGAGATTCTGTAACTGTTCATGACAATGAACTCTATCTGATTGAGAATGCCTTTGAAAAGGGATACATAACACCGGTTATTCCTCAGATCAGAAGCGGTAAGAAGGTTGCTGTTGTGGGCAGCGGACCTTCGGGACTTGCTGTTGCCGATGAGCTCAATCACAGAGGCCACAGCGTAGAAGTATTTGAGAGGGAAGACGAGATCGGCGGACTTTTAATGTATGGTATTCCTAACATGAAGCTTGATAAGAGTGTAGTCCTCAGAAGGAAAACTCTTATGGAGCAGGAAGGTGTAGTATTCCATACCGGTGTGAATATCGGTGAGGACATGCACTCGAAAGAGATTTTGGACGAATTTGATGCAGTGGTACTGTGCTGCGGAGCAAAGAAAGCGAGACCCCTTGCAGTCGCCGATCCGCAGAAGATAAAAGGTGTTTACAACGCCGTTGATTTCCTTACAATGAATACAAAGGCTCTTTTGAAGGCAGATGACAGATCCGTGGCAGCTCTTAAAACGCAAAAAGGATATATTGATGCAGAGGGCAGGAATGTTATTATTGTAGGTGGGGGCGATACCGGCAATGACTGCATAGGTACGGTCATAAGGCATGGTGCAAAGAGCGTTACAGCGATTGAGATGATGCCTAAGCCGCCTGTAGAGCGACTTGACAGCAATCCTTGGCCGGAGTGGCCCAAGGTCCTTAAGACAGATTACGGCCATGAAGAAGCAATTTACCTCTACGGTGAGGATCCAAGAGTATTTGAGACGACAATAAAGGGCGTTAAGACGGATAAAAGAGGCCATATCAAGCAGGTAGAGACCGTAAAGGTTAAGTTCAAAGACGGCAAACTGTGTGAGGTGAAGGGCACGGAAAAGACTCTTAAATGCGACCTTCTTCTTATTGCTGCGGGATTTATCGGCTGTGAGAACTATGTGGCAGACGATTTCGGACTGGAACTGAGCCAGCGAGGCACGGTAGTTACCGGAAAAGAGAGTTATCGTATCGGAGAGAGCAAGGTCTTTTCCGCAGGAGATATGCACAGAGGCCAGTCATTGGTGGTATGGGCTATTTCCGAGGGCAGAGAGTGTGCAAAAGAGATAGATCAGTATCTCATGGGATATACAAATCTTTGATTGGAGAGAAATATTAATGGTTAAAGCAAATGAAAATTACTTAAAGTTGCCCGGAAATTACCTTTTTTCCACCATCGGCAAGAAGGTAAGAGAGTACCAGGAGAAGAACCCGGAGGCTAAGATCATCAGACTTGGAATCGGAGATGTTACTCAGCCCATAGCACCTGCAATAATAGATGCACTTCACAGCGCAGTAGATGAGATGGGAAGCGCAGAGACTTTTAAGGGATACGCTCCAGACCTTGGTTACAGCTTTCTTCGTGAAAAAATTTCCGAGGTGGATTTTAAGCAGAGAGGATGCGATATATCACCGGATGAGATATTCGTATCAGACGGAGCAAAATGTGATTGTTCCAATATTCAGGAGATTTTCAGCCTTGATAATAAGGTTGCCGTCTGTGACCCGGTTTATCCGGTCTATGTGGATTCCAATGTCATGGCGGGCAGAACCGGAATTTACGATGAGATTGCACAGAGCTACAAGGATGTTGTCTACATGCCATGCACGGCTGAGAATGATTTTGTCCCGGAATTCCCAAAAGAAACACCGGATCTTATTTACCTGTGTTTCCCAAATAACCCAACGGGAGCAGTGATCAAGAAGGAGCAGCTTCAGGCCTGGGTTGACTATGCAAACAAGAATAAGGCTGTTATTCTCTATGATGCAGCTTATGAGGCATATATTTCCGAAGAAGACGTTCCCCACAGTATCTATGAGTGTGAGGGGGCTAAAACCTGTGCTATAGAGTTCAGGTCTTTTTCCAAGACAGCAGGATTCACAGGCCTTCGTCTTGGATTTACAGTTATTCCGAAAGAGCTTGAAGCAGGCGGTGTAAATTTATGGAGCCTCTGGGCCAGAAGGCACGGAACTAAGTACAACGGAGCGCCGTATATTGTACAGAAGGCCGGAGAGGCTGTATATTCAGAAGAAGGAAGAAAACAGATCAAAGCTCAGATTGCATATTATATGGAAAATGCAAGATACATATACGATGGCCTCAAAGGGGCCGGATATGAAGTGTCAGGTGGCGTAAACGCACCATATATCTGGCTTCACACGCCTGACGGAATGACCAGCTGGGAATTTTTTGACCATCTCCTTACCAAAGCAAATGTAGTCGGAACTCCCGGATCGGGCTTTGGCCCTCACGGTGAGCATTATTTCAGGCTCACAGCTTTTGGCAACAGAGAAAATACATTAGAGGCAATAGAGAGAATAAAGAAGCTTTAAGGAGGATTCATGCAGTACACAGTTGAAGCGGTTCTTAAGTACGTTGAGGAGGAAGATGCCAAGTTTATCAGACTTGCATTTTGCGATGCTTTTGGTGTGCAAAAAAACATCTCGGTTATGCCGGGAGAGCTCAAAAAGGCGTTTGAGGACGGTGCTCCCATAAGTGCAAAGGAAATTGCGGGATTCAGGGGAAGCCCATATGCCAAGCTTTACTTAAAGCCTGATCCTTCAACGCTGGCAGTACTTCCCTGGAGACCTGACAGCGGAAGAGTACTCCGTATGTTTTGCGATGTATATAGCGCCGACGGACAGGAAATACTCTCTTCAACTAGGAATGTGCTGAAAAAGGCTGTAGAAGAGGCAAAAAAAGAAGGAATTGAATTCAAGTTCGGCTCCGAGACGGAGTTTTATCTCTTTAACAAGGATGAAGCCGGAAATCCAACCAAGATTCCTTATGATACTGCGGGTTATATGGATATTGCACCTGCTGACAGATGCGAGAATATAAGGCGTGAGATTTGCCTGACAATAGAGAAAATGGGACTGACACCAGAGAGAAGCCATCATGAGCATGGCCCGGGACAGAATGAGATTGACTTCCACTACGGAAAACCTTTAAAGGCTGCGGATCAGATGACCACCTTCAAGATGGTTGTAAGTACAATAGCCGACAGATACGGTCTGGTTTCGGATTTTTCACCTGTTCCGCTTCCGGGCAAACCCGGAAACGGCTATCACATCAATATCTACGCCGTTGACAAGGACGGCAATGATGTGGCGGGCTACGCAGCGGCAGGAATCATGGAGAAGATAAGGGAGATCACTCTTTTCATGAATCCCAGTACAGAGTCCTATGCAAGACTTGGTACTAACATGGCACCGGATAAAGTTAACTGGTCAGATGCCGGAGAATCCGAGCTTATGTTTGTTGAAACCTACAAGGGCAGGACACACGTTGAACTCCGCTCACCCGATGCTCTGAGCAACCCGTATCTTGTGTATGCGCTGCTCATCAGGGCAGGACTGCACGGTATCCAAAATCGAATGGTACTTTCGGAAAAGACAAATCAGGATGGCATTCTTTTACCGAAGTCCAAGAAGGAAGCAGAAGAGCTTGCCCGTGAGAGCAGCTTTGTAAAAGAGTTTGTACCTGAGGATCTCATAGGAGCATATATGGGCCACTGATTGGAGGATTGCTATGCCAAGAAAGGATGACTTTCAGCACTCCATGTTAGTGGTGTCAGGGTCTGAGCAATTCGATCCGGTGGTGAAGAGGTCGCTCCCCGAAGGAGATTTTATGACAATCGACTTTCTCAGGAGCGCAAGCTCGGCCAGGCGCAATATCCTGGAGAGGTACTATGACATTGTGATCATAAATACGCCTCTTCCGGATGACAGCGGAATCGATCTTGCTATGGACATTGCGGAGGACACAAATATCAGCGTCCTCATAGTCACTACACCCGACATATATGGAGATGTGCTTGACAGGGTTACAGACAGTGGAATCATGGCTATTCAGAAGCCTTTTCCGAGAGGTCTTTTGAATAAATCCATCAGGTTCCTTATATCTGTACAGAATAAATTACAGAAGCTTTCAAAAGAGATTTCCTCGACAAAAGAGAAGCTTGAGGAAGTCAGAATAGTGAGCCGGGCGAAGGTTCTTTTGATTGAAAAGAAAAATATGACAGAGGATGAAGCCCACAGATTCATAGGGAATGAAGCTATGAATGAGGGGATATCCAGGCGCAGAGCAGCAGAGAGAATAATGGACGACCTTGAATGATAATGTTCAGGGGCGTCCATTTCTTAATTTACTATAAACTGCCTGTACGGGCGTGAAATTATGATAGAATTTTTATGAAACAAAAATTCATTCGGGGGAAAAGCCTTGATAATCGCAGAAAACAGTGCAAATGCCATAAAATTGCGGCAATGTAAAACAGAGCTCGCAACAGCAGGGGCCGGCTATATCATTTTCGGAATATGGTCAGTCCTAAAGGTTATTATGGTCGCTTTTTTGAGGGACCATGCGCTGAAGGAGCTGCTGGAGGATCAGACAATAGCCCCTGAGGAGATTCCTGCCGTGATGGCATTTCTGATTGTGATAATAGCATGCGCCACGTTTGTTGTGCTCGGCATGCATTTTTACGTTGGAATCGGAGCGATAAAGGCAAGCCGTGGCGGTCAAAAGAAAGGATACCTGATCTGGGCAAGAATATTTTTCGTGTGTAATATTATCGGTTTGTTGAGTTATGCCGGTAACATCGGGGATCTGTCAAATATAGAAATCCAGGATACAACGATAGCATCATTTCTGGTTGATCTGACAGTGACAATGCTCCTTTGGGGCATGATTCGGTCGAACAGGCTTATAAAAGAGCTGTCAAAGGAGAACGGGCAGGTTATTTAAAGCCCTTTATACCTGATTGAAAGATAAATTGACAGCATAAATAATCCCAAGGTCTCTGTGATGTGATAGATAAGAGACGTCCAAACAATACCAACTTCTCTTCCCAACAGATTTACGGTCTGCATCTGGAGAGCCCCAAATGATACAAGAAACAGAAGAAGAACAGCCAGTGATCCCAGCTTGATATACCTGTCATTTAAAAAGATGCCGGTCATAACAACACCTAAAAGTATGGCAGAGAGTATCTCAAGATACTTAAAGCCGTGGGTCATGTTGTAGAGCATGATAAAGGTTCCGTCGGTCATGGCTTCTCCGTTGGAGAGGGCATCCATAAGTATTCCGATAAATCTTCTGTACATTATGGATGTAAATAAATATGTGAGCTCGGCGGCAACGAAGATCACAGCCCAGAGCTGAAGCAGTCTGTTTACTGATGACACGGAAAGCGAAGCGATATTATCGCCAAAGTATTCCTTCTGAAGATCGCCCATACTTTTGCGATCCTCCGGGGGAATAACGCTTACATAGTGATTGAGCCTTTTCCAGGTAACAAAGAAAATAACGGCTGTTATTGCAATTTGTATAATAGATATGATCAGCTGAGAATGCCACAGCATGATGTCGAGCATATCAGGGCTGGAAGAATTGTTTTTTTCCAAAAGGAAGCGCACAACACCTTCAATTACGGCTGCGACCAGCTTGACAACGGCCACAGACATTATTGCTTTTGAGAGAACGTGTTTCTTAATACTTATATACATATCAGACTCCGAAAGATCTTTTTCCAAATAATATTATCACATTTTGTGTGATATTTCTGTGATAAAAACTTTAGTAGAATGAAGTGAAACGTGAAGATATGTGCCGAAAAGAGAGGTGGAAGTTATGAGGAAAAGAGAAATTGCTCTAAGGATTTGTTCGATACTCCTTGTAATCTGCTTTGCACTTACCAGTGCGACAGCAGTTCAGATCATCAAGGTCTACGCTGAGGATTATCAGGAGAATGATATGGATAATCCTGAACCTGAGACGGATCCCGAGCCCGAACACGGAACAGGGTTTGTGCCGGATCCTGAACCGGAGCCTGAACCTGAACCGGAGCCGATACCTGAACCTGAACCCGAACCGGAGCCTCAGCCACAACCGGCACCTGAGCCAGATCCTTTTGATTACGAGTTGGCCTGCTACACACCAACAATAAACTTTGGGAAAGTAAACGCCGGTGACGTAGTTTATGCGAGGCAGTTTGCAATTGTAAATATAGGAACTACGACATTCCCGCTGACATGGGAAGAAGTTGATCCCTACACTGCTTTTAACGTTGGATCAATCTCTCCGGATGACGTTATGGAGCCTCAGGAGTCGATTCTGTTTTCTGTTTCACCGAATGAAGGACTTGCCCCCGGAACATATCAGGCAAGATATACATTCTTTTCAGCTAATGATTATAGAAGACATCATACAGCAACTGTTGATGTAACAATCACTGTAGTGGACAGTACACCATATATTACGAGTGTCGACGTTGTTCCTGCATCAGCAACAGTTCCGATCGGAAGAAGTTTTGACTTTGATGCCAACGTAAAGGGCGGAAACAATTATGATCCGTCCGTAACCTGGTCACTGGCAGGAAATCAGAGTACAGGAACAACTGTTAATGCAGATGGAACAGTGACGATCAGTCCAAACGAGACCGCTTCTTCATTCACGGTAGTTGCTACTTCAAGGCAGGACCCATCCAAGTCGGACAGAGGTGTTGTAACCGTAGCGGTTATCGACCATGTTATCAGTATCAAGGCTGACCCTGTTGAAGGCGGAGCTATCGCCGGAGGCGGAGCGGTAAGAGACGGCGGAAGCTGCACCATTTCAGCATCACCTAACAATAATTATGTATTTAAGGGATGGTACGAAGGTGGAAATCTGATTTCAAGCACAGGACAGACAAACATTAGCAACGTTACTTCCGATCATACATTTGTTGCAAAGTTTGAAAGACAGTCATGCTACGTAAGGACAAGTGTAAATAACGGCGACGGCGGATCTGTAACCGGAAGCCAGAGCGTACCATACGGCGGAAAGATGACTATTACGGCTAAGGCGAATGATGGTTACAGCTTTGCAGGTTTTGTTGAGGACAACAAGACTATAAGTACAGCTTCTTCTATAGAACTTAACAACATCATAACCGACAGAAACATAACAGCTGTTTTCAATAGAGACAGATGCACGGTGAACGTGTCCGTATATCCTCAGGATACCGGTAAATACGAAGGTGCCGGTACATATAATAAAGGCGATAAGGTAGTGCTTCGTACAAAAGCGTATGACGGATACGAATTTACAGGATGGACCATAAACAGCCAGACAGTTTCAAGAGACGATAAATATACGATTGAGCATATTAAGAGCGATGTTAATGTTGTTGCAAACTTCATGAAGATAAACACAACAACATACAGAGTAACAGCAGGCATTACCAATGCCGGAGGTACAATTTCTCCGAGCGGTGATTTCAATATACCGGAAGGAAGCAGCGTAACCTACAACATTATGGCCCAGGCAGGCTACAGAATTACAGCTGTGACGGTAGATGGCAAGAATATCGGAGCGGTATCCAGTTACACCTTCAACAATATAAGAGGTGCTCACAGCATTACAGCAAGCTTTGAGAAGATTCCGGAAGCTCCAAAGAAGTCAGGTACTTCAGGATCAACAACCAAGAAGAACGCTGATAATCAGCCGGATGTAAAAGGAGCACAGAAAAAGACCGAGTTCAACGAAAAAACTGCTGCAGAGGGTGCAGTTACCGAGCAGAAGGTGGTCGATGAAAAGGTACCTGAGCAGGTAGAAACTCTGGATGATGAGCAGTATGCAGAGGATGTATATACTGAGGCCGCAGAACCCGTGACTTCGGAAGATGTACCTGAAGCCATGACCGGAAGCGTAATGGCTAAACACAATATTGATGAGGCTACACTAAGAATTCTTATCGATGACGATGCTGTTCTTCCGATGCTCAGGGAAGCATTTGAGGATGGAACTCTTCAGATCACGGTTAATAATACATATGCTGCAGATCAGCAGGAGACAGCCGTACAGCTCTACTACAGTCAGCCTACACTTCTTAATTTCGAAGATGTTATAGCTGAAACACTTACACCGGAAGAAAAATACCAGGTTCTTACAGGAACTCCGGTTTCCTTCAACATCGATATTACAGAGAATACTGAGACCGTTGATGCCGGAACCAAGGAACTGATGCAGAAAAAGATCGGCTATAAGCCTGTAAGCTACTTTGATTTTCTTATCATGAAGACCAGTAACGGAACAACATCGGTTATCAATAATACTTCCGCAGAGCTCGAAGTAGTGGTACATATTCCCGAGCAGTTCAAAAAGGAAGGAAGAAAATTCTTTGTAATAAGAAACCACAACGGTGTTGTTGATATTCTTGAGGACATAGGAAATGACCCTAATACAGTTACATTCAAGACAGACAGATTCTCAGAATATGCAATTGCCTATGAAGCAATAAACGTAAACAGACTTGTACTAAGAGTAGTGGTTATTGCATTCCTTTCATTTATCCTGGCAGTAATATGCTTTGTGAATCTTGTGAAATATAAGAGAAGAGCCGGAAGAAGATGATTTAATGTGGAAGAATTGCAAAAAGAGATGTAAAATTTATAGTAAGAAAGTATTTGCATAACGAGGAGGGGGATATGCGTTTCGTTCAATCAGAGCACATAAAGATTGCCAATCTCGAATCTAAGATGGACGTAGCTCAGGAAGTAGTTGAGAATTACATCTTTGACACAGGGATCAAAGGCAAAGATGCCTTAAGATTAAGACTTCTCTCAGAAGAAGTTCTTCGTCTGGCAAAATCTATAATCGGATATGGAATAATGAATTTCTGGCTTGAAGGTAATTCCAGAGTTACCAAGATATACCTGACAGCCGAGAATCACATGGATAAGACAAGAGAGGACGAGCTAATCTCTGTATCCACAACCGGAGAAAACAGCGTTGAGCAGGGATTCTTTGGCAAGCTGAGATCATTGTTTGTGATGAATGTTCCGGATACAAGCAAGTGGTCCCTTAAGGATTATCAGGAAGAGTTAAGACGCAGGAAGGAAGAGGATAAGTATTCTCAGGAAGCGTGGGATGATCTGGAGAGATCGCTGGTAGCCAATCTGGCCGATGATATTGAAGTCGGCGTAGGCAAGGACGATGTTCAGATGGTGGTTACCAAGGACTTCTCAGAAGCGCTCGGAGCCATCGGCTCAAGAGTGCCTATCGCCAAGAGTGACTTCACATTTGTTGACAGCTCCAAGGTTGATGAAGGCAAGATTTATGCAAGAGCAGACGAGCTTATTGAAGAGCTTGAAGTATCCCCCAAAGATGCAGTTCACTTAAAGCTTTTGTTTGAGGAGACTGTGGGAATGCTCAAGGCTATGACCGCTGAATTCCGTGCAGAGATGTGGTTTGAGAAATACAAAAATGTATGCTGCCTCAAGCTCACAGCCAAAACTCTGATGGATGCATCCAAGAAGAAAGATCTTCTGACGGTATCTTCAGATAAAGGAAACAGTGCTGTTAAGGGCTTCATGAGCAAAGTCAGCGATGTTGTTGAAAACGGACTTCTCAATTACTCTGAGGTTATGAAGCTTCAGCAGCAATACGGAACCGGATATGTAAGCTTTGGTTCTATGGGAATTTACGGTATAATGGAAGGTAGTTCGGATCCCGGAATCATGTGGTCACTGAGCGACTACAGAGAATCACTTGGAAACGAGCAGGAAACAGATCCCAGTGCAAAAGAGGCATGGGATGAACTTGAAAAGTCTATCGTTGCCAGCCTGGCTAAGGATGTTCTTGTTGGGGTAAAGGGTGATAGAATAGATATTACAATGGTATATGGGCTCAATTCATGAGCGTAAAGAGAGAGGAGAAATCGCACAATGACAATTAACAAAGTAGCAAATGGAAAAGATCTTATTATTTCATTAGCAGGAAGACTCGACACTACAACAGCGCCCCAGCTTGATGACGAGCTTAAGGGCAGCCTTGCCGGGGTTGAGAAGCTTGAGTTTGATTTTTCAAAACTTGAGTATATTTCTTCTGCAGGACTCAGAGTGCTGCTTTCAGCTCAGAAGGTCATGAATAAGCAGGGAAGCATGGTAATAAAGAATGTCAGCGAGGAGATTAACGAGATTTTTGAAGTAACAGGTTTCGTAGATATTCTCACAATCGAATAAATTGTTGCATATGGTACAGGCAAAAGGCATTATTATGCCTTTTGCTTATTTCTTATAGGAATAAGAATATGAAAGAAATTGTATTGGATGCAAAAGTTGAAAACCTGCCACAGCTTCTTTCTATCATTGATGAAGAACTCGAAAAGGCGGAATGTTCCATGAAAGGACAGATGCAGATCGATGTTGCCGTCGAGGAAATCTTCGTTAATGTGGCAAGCTATGCCTATGAGGATAAGAGCGGAAGCTGTACGATTGAGGTGGATACTGACCCGGCCAACAGCTATGTGACAATTACTTTTATCGATGAGGGTATACCCTACAATCCTTTGGCAAAAGAGGATCCGGATGTAACCTTGTCCGCAGAAGAAAGAGAAATCGGCGGTCTTGGTATTTTTATCGTGAAAAAAAGTATGGATAAGACAAGCTATGAACGCAAAGATGGTAAGAACATCTTCAGCATGGGTTATTCGTGGGCTTAAAAGGGGGATATAAATGGCATCAATTGCAAAAGATATTGATCCCAGGCAGTTTTATGATGCAATCGTGCACTTCGATGAGAGCGAAGAGGCTCAGGACTTCTACTATCAGGTCATGGATATGCTGACCGGCAGAAAGAATAAGAGCGGAAGCGATGAGACCGTAAGGGACAGAATACTGAAGGCTTATGGCGTTCTTTTCTGTGAAGAAGCAGGACTTGAACCCGGCGATAAAGCAGGAGTGGATGAAGTTGCAGATACCGCTGACAGGCTCTATATAGGAGGCACCGGTTATGATCCGGAGCATTGGTATCGCATGAAGTACCATTTTCCTGTTATCGATGACGATAATTATGACAGATTCGCAGCACTGGTGCTGGCTGACATGAACTGTGGCCCGCTTCATGATGCTGCTCTTAATGATGGTGATACTCTTGTGGTTGGAGAAGCCGATCCACTGCATATGACAGCGGAGCAGAGACAAAACCAGAAGGTTAAATCCGTCACTCTACCAACAACAGGAGGTGAACAGTGACAATACTGGCTGTAGACGACGACAACGCCTCCTTAAAGAAAATAAAAGGCATTCTGAAAAAAACATTGCCTGATGCTACATGTTATTTCTATGAGGAATCTCTTTCCGCACTGGCGAAAGCCCGAGAGGAAGAAATAGATGTGGCTTTTCTTGATGTGGAAATGCCCGAGCTATCGGGTATTGACCTGGGAAGGTATTTAAAAGAACTGAATCCATATGTAAACCTGATCTACCTTACTGAAGATACCGATTATGCTTATGAAGCAATGAGGCTTCATGCCAGTGGATATTTGAAAAAACCCGGCAGTGACAAGGAAGTACAGAGCGAGCTTGAGTCCCTCAGATATCCTGAGATGCGCAAGAAATTTAAGAGAGTATTTGCTCAGACTTTCGGAAATTTTGAGCTTTTTGTTGACGGACAGCCGGTGGAATTCAAGTACAAGAGGACAAAAGAAATCGTTGCGCTTCTTGTCAATAACAGAGGAGCCCAGACTACAAACGGTGAGATCATCGCTTCTTTGTGGGAAGACGACGGCGATCCCGAAAAGAAACTTTCATATCTGTGCAACTTGAGACAGGACCTTCAGAATACATTTAATAAATTGAAATTGGAAGGAATTCTTCTTAAGCAGCGTGGAAGTATGGCCATCGCCAAAGACAGGATAGAATGTGATCTTTATGATTGGCTTGATAATGGCAATGACTCCAAATACAAGTACATGGGTGATTATATGAACCAGTACAGCTGGTCAGAGTTCTACCATGCCGAGCTTGATGAGATAAGCTACGACCTTGAAGAGGACGCAATGAAATAAATATCTGGAGAACCAGATGCAAAAAAACAAAAGGCCGCTTAGAAAAAGTATTTTCATAGGATGCTCAGTATTCATAGTTCTGCTGTGTTTTATTCTTAGCATTTTGACCTATAGGACTTACACAGCTTCTCTTTACAGCGCATATCAGGAACGCATGAAGGACATCATAGCGTATGTGGAAAGTCACATAGACAACGATGATCTTGCTGAATGTGTTGCGACCGGCGTTGAGTCTGACAGATACTATGAATTAAGAGACTTTATGGATGGGATAATGGAAGATTTTGACATTCATTATCTCTATATTTTGATGCCTGTTACGGATGAAAACGGGCAGCCGGTCATGATGAATATACTGTCGGCAGATACAGCTATCGGAAGGGAAACTGAGCCGGATGGTCTTGAGCTAAACACCCTTATGCCGGATGACTATGAACAAAAAGACATTTTGCTTTATAAAAAAGCTATGGCAGTCGGTCATGATATCACATACTTTAAGAATGTCAGTATCTGGGGTTACGATTACACCGGATTAAAGAATTTGTACGACAAAGACGGAAACTGTTATGGCGCGCTTTGTGTTGATGTAAATGTATATGAGATGGAGCGTGAAATAAGGGTCCATACAATAACAAATGTTATACTAATTATTGTACTTGGATTATTATTTATAAGCCTGTTCCTTATATGGATGAACAGAAATATCACAATACCTATAAGTAAACTTGAAAAAAGTGTAGTTTCATTTGCTGAGAGATCACATAATCAGAAAGACCCGGGACAGCTTAATTACGAGGATCCGCATATCCATACCCACAATGAAGTTGAGGCGCTTTCTGACGCTATTGCACAGATGTCTACTGATATGAGGGATTATGTTAGGAGCATTCTGGACGCAGAGGAGACAGTAAAGGACATGGCGAGCAAGGTGAGTCACATGGATATGGTGGCATATCAGGATTCGCTGACCCATGTTAAGAACAAAGCGTGGTATGACAAGATAAAAGAAAGAGTGGATTCAGACATAGCTTCAGGCAAAGCTGTATTTGCCATACTGATGAGCGACCTTAATAACCTGAAAAAGGTAAATGATACCTATGGACACGAGCACGGCAATGAATATATTACCGGAGCGTGTCATGAGATTTGTGTGGTATTCCAGCACTCACCGGTGTTCAGGATTGGGGGAGACGAATTCGTTGTTCTTCTGGAGAATTCGGATTTTGAGCACAGGGAAGAACTTTTGGCAGAACTGAAGGCCAAATTTAGTGAGACATATAATGATATGTCAAAAGAACCCTGGGAGAGATATTCAGCAGCAATGGGAATGGCTGTTTATCGGCCCGGAGAAGATATTTCAATGGATGATGTGTTCAAACGTGCAGATTCGCTTATGTACAAGGATAAACTCGAGTCAAAAATGGGAAGATGACAGCGTATTCAAGGAGGAGAAGATATGGAAGGCTTGTTAAGTATAGCCGTTTATGTAGTGATCATCGCAGTTGTGATCATCAGCAGAAAGAATAAGATTAAAAAGATCAACATAAATAATCCCGGTGCGATGCCTCATCAGCACAAGCCGGCCAATGTGTACGAGACATATAACAAAAAGTCTCCCAGAAATGATTCGGGAACTATGCCTCACAAGCATGAGAAGAATCATTATACTTCAATGGCAGATGCATCCAAGCTTCCAAAGGGATATATTCTTCTTAACGGAGAACCTGTGAGAGTGGCTGATTTGGAGGGAAAATAAAGTGAGAGTTTGTCTTTTGAATGACTCCTTTCCGCCTGTGATAGACGGCGTTGCAAATGTTGTTATGAATTACGCGAGGATAATGACTGAAAATCTCGGAGATAAGGTCATTGTCGGAACTCCGCGCTATCCTGATGTTGATTACAGTGGCTACCCGTATGACGTGGTAGCCTATTCTAGTGTGGATACCACCGATCTGGTAAAGGGCTATAGGACCGGAAATCCGCTTTCCATAAGCGGTACCGGGCAGCTTTCAGATTTTAAGCCGGAGATAATTCACACTCATTGTCCGGCCTCATCTACAATTATGGCCAGGATCCTTCAAAAGGAGCTCGATGTACCGATTGTCTTTACGTACCACACCAAATTTGATGTGGATATCGCAAGGGCAGTGGGCGAGGGCTTCCTCAAAAAAGAGACCATAAAAGCCATGGTTGCCAACATCTCTGCCTGCGATGAAGTCTGGGTTGTATCCAGAGGTGCAGGTGAGAATCTAAGGTCCCTGGGTTATGAGGGCGAATACCGCGTTGTTTCCAACGGGGTAGATTTCCAAAAAGGTAAGACTTCGGATGCTCTGGTAAAAGAGACTACTGCCGGCTATGATCTCCCGGAAGGGATACCGGTATTTCTTTTTGTGGGCAGGATCATGAAATATAAGGGAATCCCCATAATCATTGACGCTCTGAAAGAACTCTCCGACAAGGGAATAAAATATCGCATGGTATTTGTGGGCGGCGGAGCCGATGCGGATGAGATGCAGGAAAAAGTAAGAGAATACGGTATTTCCGACAGCGTGATCTTCACAGGACCTATACATGACAGGGACAAGCTTCGCGCTTGGAACACAAGAGCAGATCTGTTCCTTTTCCCCTCCGTCTATGATACAAACGGTATTGTTGTCAGGGAGGCTGCGGCCTGTGGCCTTGCAAGTGTTCTGATCAAGGATTCCTGCGCTGCCGAAGGAATTACCCATGACAGAAACGGTTTCATCATTGAAGAGAATCCGCATTCTATGGCTGCATTGTTGGAAGAGGCTTCAAAAGACTTATTGCACCTTGCCCAGGTGGGGCAGAATGCCATGGATGAAATCTATATTTCATGGGATGAGAGCGTAAGAGAAGCCAGAAACAGATATGATGAGATACTGCAGATGTATAAAGACGGAACGCTTCCCAGAAAGAAGTGGTCCGGTACGGAGCTGCTTCTTGATTCTGCATCCAAGATAATAAGCGGTACGGGAGAGATCTTTAACACCTCAAGGAGTATTCAGGAGGGCATGAGAGAGAACTTCGAGGAGTTCAGAGGTGAGATGAGAGAAGTCAGGGACGGACTTCATGATGTAAAGAGTGAGATCAGGGACGAGTTGCATGGAATAAGGGAGAAAATCGATGAGTTCATCGTCAGAGGTCAGGAATAGAGACTGGTACAAGCGTATGAGCTTTTACCAGATATGGATAAGAAGTTTTGCTGATGGAAACGGAGACGGAATCGGAGACCTGTATGGGGTTTATGATAAGCTCGACTATATTAAGAGCCTTGGTGTGGACGGGATCTGGTTTTCGCCCATATACCCTTCTCCAAATGCAGACTTTGGTTATGATATTTCCGATTATAAGAACATCCACCCCGAATACGGAGATCTGGACCAGTTCAAAAAAGTTTTAAACAGGGCTCACGAACTTGGGATGAAGGTCATAATGGACCTGGTTGTAAATCATACCTCCGATGAACATCCCTGGTTTATAGAGAGCCGTAAGGGAAAAGATAATCCCTACAGCGATTATTACATCTGGCGAGATAAGCCAAACAACTGGGACAGCCTGTTTGAGGGCGAAGCCTGGGAGTACGACAAGATAAGAGGTCAGTATTATCTCCATATTTTTGCCAAGAAACAGCCGGATCTTAATATGGATAACCCCAAGGTGAGGGAAGAAGTTAAATCTATAATGAGGTTCTGGCTTGATATGGGAGTTGATGGTTTCAGAGAGGATGTCATCAACTTTATCTCAAAGAGGGAAGGCCTTCCGAATGGTCTGCCTTTCTTGCCTGCAGCTAAGGGAATGTCGCATTATAAAGATGGTCCGCATATCCATGAGTATCTTGCGGAGTTTCGCAAGGTGTGCGACGAGTACGACTGCTTCCAGCTGGGAGAAGGTCCTATGACGACTGTTAAATCTGCATTAAATTATTTGACGGGACCCACTAAATCTCTGGATATGATGTTTTCTTTTGACCATATGATGGCGGACTGTTTCTTTACAGAGTACATGCACAGACCGTTTTCACTTGTTAAGCTCAAGAAAGCTTTCACCAAATGGCAAAAAGCTCTGGACGGGAAAGGGTGGAATGCGCTTTACATTGAGAATCATGACCATCCGAGGATCATCAGTCGTTACGGAAGCGAGCATCATTGGCGTGAGAGCGGAACCATGCTGGCAGTAAGTTATCTGTTCCAGCAGGGAACACCTTTTATCTATCAGGGGCAGGAGATTGGAATGATGAACATCAGACTGACCTCTATAGATCAGTATGTGGATGTTTCCAGCAAGACCAATTACAACACGTATCACTTAAAAGAGAGCGTAGAAAAGCGGCTTCAGAGAATCCATGTCTCCAGCAGGGATTCCTCCAGAACACCCATGCAGTGGGATGACAGTCCTCACGCAGGCTTCTCTACAGCTGAACCTTGGTTCTTTGTTAATTCAAACTATAAGAAAGTAAATGTGGCGGCAGAAGAAAAGGACGATGACAGCATCCTGAATTTCTACAGACGCTGTATCGCCCTCAGAAAGAGTTCCGATACGCTGATATACGGTAAGTACAATGAGTTCTTCCCGAAGCATAAGGAGCTTTATATCTATGAAAGAGTTTTAAATAACGAGAGATACCTTATTGTGTGCTCGTTTTCAAGGCTTCCGCATAGAATGAGAACTCCTGATCCCTACAAGGGTAAAACCGGAGAGTTGGTTCTTTGTAACTACTCGGATAAACCCCTTAAGGATGACTGGCTAAAACCCTACGAAGCCAGGGTTTACAGGTATTAACCTCCTAGTTGCTCCAAAAAGGTTTCAATCACACTGATGTTAAACTGGGTCAGGATAACTGTTGCGATCCAGTAGATCATATAAAGTATCATTCCGGGATTGAGGACGGCAGTTTTAAATCTTTTGCCCTTCTCAATCTCTTCTTCGTGGTGTTCAAATACGAATTTCTTACGCAATACAATGGCAAGGATAAATCCTACAAAAACGGCAACGATGACAAACAAACCGACCATAGCAAGACCTGCCAGAGCCGTCATGTTTTCCTGGACAAATTTTGTATAGCTTTCGGTATCGCCATTTAAAAGATATCCCTGCATCTCGGCGATGTTGACTCCGCTGAGCATAAATTTGGTCAAATAGGTGCTGAATCCATTGATGAACATGTGGATCGCTATGGTATAACCGATCTTGCCTGTCCTGATGTAGATAAAGGCCAGAAAACATCCGATTGCAAATGCGTATGTGCACTGAGCGAGATTACCGTGATAAAGACCGAACATCACGCCGGACATGAGCATTGCAGTAACTTCACCGTAATTTACAACTCTGTCGATAAGGAATTTTCTGAACAAAAGCTCCTCCCAGACAGGTGCCAGGACTGCGACAATCACAATCATTACTATAGGTGACATGCCATCAACCACATCCATAAGGGGATTGACTGCGCCGTTTCCCGTGGCATTGCCGATCAGGGAATTAAGCATCATGCCTACCACATTTGCGACTATCATTAAGAAATAAGTTATAAAAAGACATGCAATAAATCCGCTGATTCCTAGCTTGTTTTTCTTTATCTCAAATTTGGGGAGCTTTCGGATGAAAAAATACATCAGCGGATAGATGATTACAAATCTGATGCCGAAATAGATTAGCATCTGTATCTGATCGCTCATTGAACCATCTGAGATCACAATGTTTCTGATAATTAAAAATAAGGCTATAACCGCTACATATATCCAGTACATGGCCGTATATGTAAAGCCAAATCTTGAATATGCCTTTTTGGCTGCTACTTCATTCATACTTTAACCTCCTTTTTTCCCGTATTATGCTATTATAAAGTATATGTGTATGAAAGGGGAAGAACAGAATGTACTTTCTGATAAAAAACATCCTTGAAGAATGCAGTGCTGAACAGTGTCACGATGCTGCATCACCATATGTGGCCGTGCTTACACCGGAACAGTGGGGCAGTGAGAATGAAGACTTCGATATGGGGATAGACTTCGATCTCAACAACGATGAGGTTCTTACTACCAAAGCTGAGGTCAACTATGATTCACTGACAGGAACCTTTGTGATTCCCACCCAGTCTTCGGGTGCAGCTGAACTGCAGCGTTTTTCTTATGTTCTCGATGAAACAGGAATAGTCTTCATAGATCAGGGAGATACCGTGATCAATATTATAAGGAAGATCCAGAGACTCAAGAAGTGGAAAAAGCCCTGTCTGGAGCGGTTTTTATATGACTTTCTGGAACTTATAATCCATAACGATCTTCAGATCATGCAGAGATATGAGTTGGAGCTGGATAAGATAGAGAAGCAGATCATGAATGATGCCGAGGAAGCGCAGATACAGCGCAACAACGAACTTCGAGGCGACATAAGAGATCTTCGTATCCACTATGAGCAGCTCCTGGATCTTGCGCAGGAGTTTGAAGAGAATGAGAACGGCTTCTTTAAAGAGGAGAATCTGAGATATTTCAGCATGTTTTCCGGACGTGTAGACAGGCTCTACAATACAGCCACTCACCTTCGTGACTATACCATCCAGCTCAATGACCTGTATCAGTCACAGCTTGATGTACGACAGAACCGTATCATGACAGTGCTTACAGTGGTTACCACCATCTTTATGCCGCTTACGCTTATCGTTGGCTGGTATGGAATGAACTTTAAGTACATGCCCGAGCTGGAATCAAGAGTGGGGTATCCTATAGTTATAGGACTCAGTGTTCTGATCGTCGTGGGAAATCTGGCTTTCTTTAAGTTCAAAAAGATACTCTGATAAAGGAGAAACAAGATGGCTTTATATGCCATGGGGGATCTGCATCTTTCCTTCCAGTCCGACAAAAACATGGATATCTTTGGCAAGGTCTGGAGAAATCACGACAAGCAGATCGACAAAAACTGCAACAAGTTCATAACCGATGACGATACCCTGGTGCTGGTGGGAGACCATAGCTGGGGCAGGAAGCTTGAGGACTGTCAGCTGGATCTTCAGTTTATTGAGGATCTGCCGGGCAAAAAGGTCCTTATCAGAGGGAACCATGATACCTTCTGGCAAGCCAAAAAAACAAATCGCCTCAATGAGAAGTACAAGGGTCGTCTTTTCTTTTTACAGAATAATTACTACCCGTATGGAGACTATGCCCTGGTTGGAACCAAAGGATACTGCTACGAGGGGTTCGATACCCGTGAACATGCAGCCATGCTGGTAGAGCGTGAGGCAAAGCGGTTAAAAGAGTCCTTTGAAGCAGCAAGGGCTGACGGATACGAGAAATTTGTGATGTTTCTTCACTATCCGCCTACCGGGATCGGAGAAAAGACAAGCCGGTTCACCTTTATGGCTAAGGCCTACGGTGTAGAGCAGGTGATATATGCCCACTGTCACGGAGAAGAAAGGTTCCATGACAGCTTGCTTGGCAAAGTTGACGGAGTCAGGTACAGTCTGGTTTCCGGAGATTATTTGAAATTTAAGCCCATGAAGGTCATGGACTGATCATATTGAATATAAAAGGACGTGAATAGAAATGACAATCGAAGCTTATATCAATCCGGATTTTACGTGGCCTAAAAAACTGATCTTTTTCCTGGTGGCTCTGATAGCCATTGTGATCGGTAATCTTTTGATCCTTGCCTGGAACAGGATAGCTGAACCGGGAAAGGGAAGAAGTGCAGAAAGACGCCGTAAGGACAACTATTACAGAATGTCCGAATACTTCTACGAGCTGATAATTTCTGCCACCTCTGTAATGTCTTTTGCCTGTGCATATGTAGTACTGAACCATGTGTACAACCTGTATCACGGGTCATATCATGCGGGACTTTTAGGAACTTTTCTATATGCCTGGGAGAACTGGAAGGATTTCGTACTTCTTCTGATGATCTGCCTCTCCTGTGTGCTCAATACGCTTCTTGATAAATTCTTAATACCCATAAAAGGGCTTTCCAGAGACCAGATCGCATCTGTAAGGATGCTTGGCATGTTCTATGCAATTGTTGTGCTGCTTTATCTCAATGTTATCGGAGATGAGAGTGAGTACAGCCCGGTAATGATGTATTATCTGGGCCTTATGGTTGGACGTTTCGTGTACTTTGACGCATCCTTTATGGACTTTCTGGCATGCATGAAAAGAACTATTGTCAGAACCCCGCTTCTGGTGCTGGGCCTGGCGATTTCAGGAGGCATGAGCTTCTTTGGATTTACTGCCGGATATCTTTTAGAGCGCAATTATTATATAGTAGGAGTATTCTATACACACATATTCCTTCTGGCTGCAGTTTTTGTACTGCACCACGGGCGCCAGATATATCACCTTATAATGAAAAAGAAGTCAGGTAACGGTGACAGACACCGTGGTCGTGACGAATATGATGAGTCTGATGAATATGCAGATTTTGACTGACGAGGTTTGCCAATGATACAGGATATAAATCCATTACAGCTGAATAATCATTATGATCCGAATATTAAGGCAGATGATGATAGCCCGGTTGTGGTTTATTCGGAAAAGAGCTTTTTGCTTGCGGTTAACGAAGAGACCGGGGAAATAGCATATCCTCATCTTTCTGAGCTTGAGGGAGCTGCTGAATCAGATCTGGTGTATATATTCGGGATAGGAGATGAGATGTTCTTTCTGTTTTTGGGAAATGCTGCAGGACTTTCATATGACAGATCCCGCTTTTCATTTACAGATTTTTCCAAGGTCAGGAGCAAGTTCTTTTTACCTAAACACTATGTGTATGCAGCCTTTACGGCGCTTCACCTTGCAGAGTGGTACGATGTGACAAGATTCTGCGGGAAATGCGGCAGTGAGAACGTCAATGACAAGGCAGAGAGAGCCAGAGTGTGCCCCAAGTGTGGCAATAAGATTTATCCGAGAATAAATCCCGCAGTTATTATCGGGGTTACGGACAAAGAGAGCAACAGGCTGGTGCTTACCAAATACAGGACAGGATTTGGACACAATGCGCTGGTGGCGGGCTTTACAGAGATTGGAGAGACACTCGAGGAGACTGTAAAGCGCGAAGTCATGGAAGAAGTGGGGCTTAAGGTCACCAATATCAGGTATTACAAGTCTCAGCCCTGGGGTATGGCGAGTGATGTACTTGCAGGATTTTTCTGTGACGTGACCGGCGATACTGAGATTAAGATGGATGATCAGGAGCTTAAATACGCTGAGTGGAACCTGCCTGAGGAGATAGTTCTTCAGCCAATGGACTACAGCCTTACCAATGAGATGATGAAGCTTTTTAAGGAGCATGGGTACGGAGGAACTGTCTAAAATAACGAAAGAGGAATAATTTGGATTTTTGGCAGGAGACCTTTGGGTCTCCTGTTTATTTTGCCCTCAAAAGACGATATACTATATATGTAGTACATGAAATTTCGAAAAACCGTCTGTATTCAAAAATGAGAAACCTTCAATCTGACCTTACAAATACCTTTAAGAAAAGCGGAATAGAAGATGTTCTGCTCAAGCAGCGAGGAATGCTTGGAGTAGATGTGAATAAGGTTAAGTGTGATCTATATGATTTTAAAAACGGTGGGGAAGTAGAAAAGCGCGCGTTCCATGGAGAGTACATGTCTCAGTACAGCTGGGGTGAAGACAGGATCTCCATATTGGAGGAAGAGAAGTGCCGGAATTAAAGTATCTGTATACCTGCCTGGAATTATGGGGTAGCTTTTTTGCATATGCTGTTGCAATCTACCTCTATCTCAGCAAATCTGTAATACGAAAACAGTATCGCACCCTGGGAGCTTTAGAGCTGATTGTGGGGGTGATGCTCTTCTTTGATGCGGCTGCCTGGTTCTTCAGAGGCGTTCCCGGATATTTTTCTTATTCGATTCTGGTTTTTTCCAACTATATTGCAATTTTATGTAATGCATTTTTGCCGGTGGCAGTTATAGCCTACACTATGTACTCTATAGAAGAAGAGTACAGAAATAACCGGATTTTGATGATAATAGGCGGAATTGGTGCATACAACTGCCTGTTTTACATGATAACGCAGTCCAGGAACTTCATTTTCAGCATTGACCCGGATACAAATCTTTACCGGCGAGGCGTGGGATTTGGCTGGTGGTCTGCTCTCATATTGATCGAGGTTGCAGGGAATATTATCTATCTCATTGTTAAGAGGAGATATTTGGAGAGAAGGCGCTTTCTGGCCATCATGAGCTTCATACTTCTGCCACTGCTTGCAACTATCCTGCAGATTTTTATATATGGATTCTCCCTCTCAAATATAGCGATCATCATAGCATCCGCCATACTCTTTGGGCAGGCGGTTACTTATAATACTCAGAAACTGGTGGAACAGAGAATAATGATCGAAAACCAGGACAGGATATTGGAGGACATGCAGACTCAGATCGCTATTTCTCAGATAAAACCGCATTTTTTGTATAATGCACTGAATTCTATCTATGTCCTGTGTGACAAGGACGTATCACAGGCCAAAAAGCTCATCAGTAATCTGTCAGAGTATTTGCGGACGGATATCGGGTCCATTGACTCGGGTAAACCAATTCCTTTTACAAAAGAACTTGATCATACCAATGTATACCTCGAAATTGAGAAAGCGCGTTTTGGTGACAGGTTTGTCGTAGAGTATGACATAGAAGTCGCCAACTTTGAAATCCCTCCGCTTACAGTTCAGCCTCTGGTTGAAAATGCCATAAAACACGGTGTTTGCAAAAAGACTCCAGATGACCCCGGTGTCATCACAATAAGGACAGAGGATGGCTATGGATTTGTCAAATTGATCATTGCTGACAATGGTGTTGGGTTTAATGTTAACGAATACAATGCCCGGAGTGAACATGATAACGATATGATTGGAATCAAAAATGTAAGAAGCAGGCTTAGAATCATGAAGAATTCTGAAATGAATGTTATTTCAGAGCCGGGGAAAGGGACAACAGTAGAGATTATTATTCCTAAAAAGAAAAATAACGCTGGCGCACTTTGGAGGAAAGCTGGAATACGACAGCAAAAAAAGGAGAGGGAACAACAGCTGTAATTACTATCCCGAAGAATAGAAATGTTAAATAAGATATATAACATATATGGCACATATAAAATCACGCCGTTCCTTACAATATCGTAAGGAGCGGTTTTTGTATATTCGGGTTGCAATTTGAAAAAGAATAAGATATAGTGTCTTTGTTACGGAAAACGTTTTCCGAAAGGAGATGCCTATGTTTTTAAGTGCAATTTACCATCGAATGTCAGAACAGTACTGCTATCCGTTAGATTCGGAGCAGCTTATCATCAATATCAAAACCGGATATGATGTGGATAAAGTATATATCTACTACGGAGATCCGTATGACGCCGGAATAATGGGCGGAAATGAGCGCTGGAGCGGAAAGAAGGAAGAAATATGCTTCAAGAAAAGGCTCAAGGATCATATCTGGTGGACCACAACACTACGCCCTGAATATAAGAGGTGCAAGTATTATTTTGAGCTTCATGCAGGCGAGGAAATCATGTACTTCTTCGAGGATGGCTTTTATACCGAGGAAGAGATGAATACTGAGGGCAAGACCCTTTCATACTTCATCATGCCCTGGATGAACTCTGCGGATGTATGCAAGACACCTGCCTGGGTCAACGATACTGTGTGGTATCAGATCTTTCCGGAGAGGTTCTGCAACGGTGACAAGAGCATAGACCCTGAGGGCGTTATGGCCTGGCAGACAGGGGAGGTCGGCTTTCATGATTACTACGGCGGAGATATCAGGGGTATAAGAGACAGATTGCCATATCTCAGAGACCTTGGCATCACCGGAATATACTTAAATCCTATATTTGAGGCGCACAGTAACCATAAATACAATACCAGGGATTACAAAAAGGTTGATCCTCAGTTCGGTACCAATGATGATCTTCGTGCGCTGGTGGATGAGGCTCATGAAATGGGCATCAGAGTCATGCTGGATGCGGTATTTAACCATACGGGCATCGATCATCCCATGTGGCAGGACATTCTGGAGAAGGGGCAGGAGTCTGAATATGCCGACTGGTACATGATAAACAAGTGGCCTCTTGAGAAGGGAAGAGATACAAGGGATGGAAGGTATTACTCTTTTGCTTTTGCAGAATATATGCCCAAGCTCAATACCAATAATCCCAAGGTTCAGGACTATCTTCTGGATATCATCAGGTTCTGGATCGAGACCTTCAATATCGACGGCCTTAGATTTGATGTCGGAAACGAGGTCTCACATTCATTCCTTAAGGCTGTGAGATACATGACCTGTCACATGAAGGATGATTTCTACCTTCTTGGCGAGATCTGGCACGATTCGATCTCGTGGCTGCGAGGAGATGAGTATGATTCTGTCATGAATTATCCCCTGACTACGGCTATTTCTGACTTCTGGGTATACAAGAGCAGAGGACGTGAGTCCTTTGAATACGACATAAACAGATGCTTTACCATGTATTATGCGCAGGTGAACGATGTTTTGTTCAACCTTCTGGACTCGCACGATACCAACAGGCTTCTGGATAAAGCAGGGCACAACATAGATATCTTTTACCAGCAGCTTGCTGTTTTGTTCACTATGCCGGGCAGTCCCTGCATCTATTATGGTACCGAGGTGGCAATGGAGGGCTCTTACGACCCTGATTGCAGACGCTGCATGCCATGGGATGAGATTGATGCGGGTAAAAGAGATGTCGAAATCTCAGAGATAAAGCGCCTTATCAACATGAGAAAGACTTTGCAGTCCTGCAAGAGCAGAAATTTCCATTTCCCCAACGATATTGAGGAGAAGAGGGTGATCTCTTTTACCAAGATAGGGGAAAATGAGAGCATTCAGGTTTATCTCAACTGTGAGGAGACCGCGGTAGATATTGATATCAGTGGGTTTGAGGGAGTTGTATATTCCAGAAAATGGAATGATGGAAAGCTGGGACCAAACGGGGTGCTGATACTTAAAAAGTGAAAAAGCCCTACTGATTCAAAAGTTTATACTCTTTTAGGAAATATCGTGTACAAACATATATTATAATGATAAACAGGAGATGTATTAAGTTTTTAAAATGACACGGTAACGAGAGGAGTAGGGCTAATGAAGAAAAGACCGACGACAGTAATGCTTTCGCTGGTGATGGCCGTTGTCCTGACTGCGTGTTCTGCAGGCTCACAGGAGGCTGCGGGAGGCAGTTTTCAGGAACGGCTGGATGCTGCGCTGAACAAGGGGTGGGTGGACTCTGATCTAATTGACTCGGTAAAGGCAGATGTAGAGTACCGTCCACAGGATGATTTTGCAGCGGCCAAAAATAAGGCGTGGAAGCAGGAAATAGGAGATAATTACTACGGCGTTTTTCAGAACATTTCTGATCAGGTCACTGAAAAGATGAAAAAAGCCGCTACGGATGAATCCATCCCCGGTGAAGAAGCGGAAGTACTCAGAAAGTACTATGCGCTTTCTTCAGACTGGGATTATAGAAACAGTCAGGGCGTAGAACCTCTAAAGCCCTATATCGCAGACATTGAATCCATCAGCAGCATGGATGATCTGTATGCATTCTTTGGTGATCTTGAAAGGAATCCACTTGCACTGGCACCGATAGCGGTGGACGTAATGGATTCATATCATATTGAACAGTACCCCGATATCAATCTTACACTGATAGGTGCCCCGAAGCTTTCTCTGCAGGCCGAGAACGGGCAGTCTTTTTATGACAAGCTTAATTCAGCATCAGCGCTTGAGATGTACGAAGCAGTAGAGAACGAAGTTCTGTACATGCTGGAGCAGCTTGGTTATACAGAGAGAGATGCGAGAAAGATCCTTAAGAACTGTCTTAAGTGGGAGAAAAAAGTTGCTTCTGCTACCATAGATATGAATTTTGAGGATTTTGTAAAGAGTACAAAGACCAGGGATGAGGCGGCGAAAATTGCAGGCGATTTCCCGCTTCTTGATCTTCTGGATGCCTGGGGATTCTCCAATGCAGAATATCTGGTCATTCAGGAGTTTTATACAAAGAGACTTGAGAGGCTCTGTAATAAGGGTAATCTGGAAAAAATCAAGGATTATCTGATAGTTAATTATTGCATTGAAAGCTCATTTTGTCTTGACAGGACCACATTAGAAACAATAAGTGAATTCAGCAAATCCAAAACCTCGCAGCCTATTGACGTTGGTCAGACGGAGCAGCAGCGTGAAGACGCGCTGCAGTTTGATTATTATATCGGTCAGACTGCGATGCTGGGAGCACTAAATAAAACTTATGTTGAAAACTATTTCGATGATGCAACCACAGCTGAGCTGAAGAAACTGGCAGAGGACGTTATCGGCGCATATAACGTAATCTTTGCAGAGGAACCCTGGCTTTCTGACGAGGGTAAAGCTTTATGCCTTGAAAAGTTGAATAATATAGGGATACACATAGCTTACCAGAGCTTTGAGGTGCTTGATTACAGCAGGACTCCGTTCAAGTCAAAAGAAGAGGGTGGAAGTTTTTTGGATGCCTACTACGCAATGCAGAGATATTTAATGCATCACAGAGCGTTTCTCTCGGAACAGAAATTTAGTAAAGATTACTGGGATCCGATAGCAAAAGGCACATCCACAACCACAATAAATGCGTTTTACAACCCTGCGACCAACGGAATGTACATTTGTGCCGGAATATGTGAGCCTTACAGCTATTCTCCTGATATGACTTATGAAGAGAAGCTTGCGGGACTTAGCGTCATAGTAGGTCATGAGATCACTCACGGCTTTGACAGAAACGGAGCTCTTTACGACAAGGATGGTATAAAGAATTCCTGGATGCCTTATAAGGATCAGGTGGCATTTTCCGATCTCAACGACAAAGTTGCTTCATATTATTCAACCTTTACACCATTCCCGGGTTCCGGTTTATATAAAGGATCAAACCTCACCGGAGAAGCCACTGCCGATATGGGAGGCCTGAGAGCAACTCTCTATCTGGCATCCAAGGTTCCTGATTTTGACTACGATCTGTACTTTACTTCCTATGCACGGCTTTGGAGAGTAAACATTCCTGTGGAAGCGGAAAAGAACTATTTCTCAGGAGACGTTCATCCTCTTGCTTTCTACAGAATAAATGTAGGTTTACAGCAGTTTGATAAGTTTTATGAGACATACGGAATAGTTGAAGGCGATGGCATGTATCTCGAGCCTGAAAAAAGGATCGCGGTTTGGTGATAGGGAGGATATAAGATGAGCGAAGCTGTAATTAAACTGGAAAATGTAAATAAAGCCTATGGCAAACACGAAGTGTTGAAAAACGTAAATATGCAGGTAAACAAGGGCGATATCTACGGCCTTGTGGGCAGAAACGGCGCAGGTAAGACCACGATCTTTAAGATGATCCTGGGCCTGTCCGAGGTAAACTCAGGAAACATATCTATTGTGGGATCTACCAACAGAAAGGAGCTTTTTAAGAACAGAAGCAAGATAGGCTTCCTGGTTGGATGCAGATTCTACAATTATCTCAATGCGGAAAAGAACCTTAAGTACTTTGCTACTGTTAAGGGAATACCCAGAAAAGAGCGTAAGCAGGAGATTGCAAGGGTTCTTGAGATAGTTGGACTTAAAGGTGTCAATAAGCCTGTTAAATCCTTCTCCCTTGGTATGCAGCAGAGACTTGGGATAGCAAATGCTATTCTTGGAAACCCTGATATCCTTATCCTGGACGAACCCACCAACGGACTCGATCCCCAGGGTATTGCCGATATCCGTAATCTGGTCAAGAAACTCCGCGATGAATTTGGAATGACGGTTATTATATCATCCCACATCCTGGGCGAACTTGAGCATACAGCAGACAGATTTGGAATAGTCAATGAGGGTTATGTTGTAAAAGAGATCACACAGCAGGATCTTCAGGAAAATCAGCCTGCAGTTGAAATTGCGGTGGATGACATTGAAAAGGCCAAGAAAGTCCTGGAAGAAAACGGAATCAAGGTAATGCGTGAGATTACTGAGAAGTCTTCCCTTGAGGATGTTTACTTCAGGCTGATCGGAGGTTCAAATCAATGAACAGACTAATGAAAGCAGATTTAAAAAGGATAATAGCTAAGCCGTCAATGTACGTGCTTGTGATTCTACTTACAGTTTTTATACTGTTTAAGGATGCCGCTGATACATCAGCAGCTCAGATGGATCTGTACAAGCAATTGTTTGGAAACATAGGCCTTATATTCCTAAGTATTCCGATTTTCCTCTCGGTTTATTCTGACGAGATAAAGAGCGGGATCATGATAAGCATGATAGGAATGGGAATGGAGCGCAGGAAGATCGTGCTTACCAAACTCAAAGATGCATTTTTGCTGTACTGCGGGACGTATCTTATCCTGTTTTGTGCCGCACTGGTAAAGAATGTCATATCAGGTCTTCCGATATCTCCCAAACAGAACGCGTTTCTGCTTCTGTTTTGCCTGTTCTGCGTCATTAGAGGACTTGGAATAATGGCACTGGCGTCACTGGTTCTTTTCCTGACAATGAGTGCTGCCGGAGGCATGCTGGTATTGGTGCTGGCAGGAGCTGTTGGATCGGGGCTTTTAAAGGTGGTTCAGGATAGATTTAAGCTCCCGGTTTATGATATGAGTTATTTGGGCCTTTTGGATTCCTCTTTTGCCGATTTCCAGGCTGGAAACTTTGGGATCACTATCATACCGGCACTTATTTATCTTGCTATTGTTGTGGCCATCAATGTTGCGACATTTGACAGAAGGGAGATGGATCTATGAGAAGACTACTTGAAGCCGATCTAAAGCGTGTCCTTGTCAAAATACTCCCATGGATACTGCTTGTAGCATGGTTCATATTTGAGACCGTTTCTATTGTCACCTCACTGGATAAAACCCCGGATAAAAGCTTTGGTGTCCTAAGTAAGCTTGCGGGATTGCATTCTTTTGCAATGACGATAATAGGATTTGCAGCACTTCTTGGAATATATGCTGATGAGTTTAAATCCATGGTCATGATAGGGGTAATAGGAAGGGGATTATCCAGAGATAAATTTGTCTTCGGAAAATTCCTTGATCTTTGCGTTATGACTTTGCTTATGCAGATCATTACCATTATCTATGTTTATGTGCTTAAGGCTGTATTTGGAGCGACATTTGCCCCAATTGAAAACAGGTTCCTGATCGTGACATTTATAGTTGGATTTTTTGAGACAATTGCCTATGTTACAATAGCGGCCTTCTTCTATTTCCTTTCGGAAAATGCGGCAGTAGGCTTGTTTGCGTACCTTACATTCCAGATCATAATACCTGTTTCCCTTGAGCTGATCTTACAGCTTACCAACCTCTCCAAGTACCACGCAGAGAGATACTACGTCGCAGGTATGATGTCTGTTGCGAGCTCGAATTTCATTATGGGAGATTATACAGGCGGACTTGGATATATTTTGCTGACAGTGCTGATATACATCCTCGGAGCGTTGGGGATAACATTGCTCATCTTCAGGAGAAAGGAGCTTGAGTTCTAAAATTCGTCTTAGTTTTATTAGCATTAATCATATAAATATCTTATTATTATATATTGGTACTAAGATCAACTGAGAGGAATAGGCAATGGAACTACCTGAACGATTGAAATGGATGAGCGATGTGGAGGGCATTGACCCGGCGTCGGGTATAGAGAACTGCGGTAAACCTGAGCTGTATATCAAGTTTGTCAGAACTTTTTTTGACACCCTTGAGAACAGGATCCGGGAGATAAGGGACTCTTTTGACAGCGGAGATATCGAGAATTACACCATCAAGGTACACTCTCTCAAGAGCACGGCCAGGATAATGGGGGCAAAAGAGCTCTCGAAACTGGCGGAGGAGCTTGAAAACGCCGGAAATGTAAATGATCTTGAAAAGATCAAAGGAAAAACCCCTGAACTACTGGAAATATGTGGTTCGTTCAAGGAAAAGCTCGCACCCATTGAAACGGTCAGCAATACAGACATGGTCACTAATATTGATAAGCCTGCCATCTCTGCAGGAGAACTTGCAAATGCATTTAATGCTATTGCAGAATTTGCTCCACAGATGGATTACGAGGCAGTGGAAATGGTACTCTCAGAGTTAAATGAGTATTCAATGCCTGCAGATGATGAAAAAAAGGTTAAATATTTAGAAAAACTGTTAAGAAATTTTGATTGGGACGGTATAGAAGCACTGGTTATGGTAAAATGATAATAGACGTGCGCTTTATCGTACTCTTGTTTTTGCGAATGGTGAATCATGGCTGAATACAAATATCCCAGTTCAACAAAAGGCGGAGCCCGAACCAGAATTCTGCTTGCACTGATCGGAATAACGGTCAATGTTTTGCTTGCTTTTGTGATGGGAAAATTGGGCATGCCCATGTTTCTTGATACAGTCGGCACCATTACTGTCGCAGTGGTGGGAGGTCTGTTTCCCGGAATATTCACCGCGGTAATGACCAACGCGATCTGCGGCATCTTCAACCAGAATGCGATTTATTTTGGCTTTCTTAATGCAATCGTAGCCATATTCACGGCCTGGTATGTCAGAAAATTCCCTTTTAAAAGAATAAAATACATACTGATCTATATCGCTTCGGTGGCATTTACTTCTGCCACTGTAAGTACTGTTATAAACTGGAATCTTCTGGATGGCGCTCAGATAGCCAAAAATACTGATCCCACCACAGTTTTCGCATCTTCTATCGGGGGCAATCTGTTCCTGGCTTATTACCTGTACACCATACTAAGAAATATCCTGGATAAGGGCATATCTGCCGTTATTGCGTGGATTCTTTTAAAGATAATTCCGGAGAGTGTCAAGCAGAAGTATGAGCGGGGGAACTGGAAACAGAAGCCGCTTAGCAGTGAAGAACTATCGGATCTTAAGCAATGGGGCAAAGGCACCGCGCACAGTATGGGCAATAGGACCACTTCCATTGTTATTTCCACATCCCTGCTCCTGATAGCTGTAACGGGATGGATCGGGTTTGGCTTGTACTTTAATAACACCAAGCAAGAGAAGACTATTGAGGCTTTAAATGTACTCAAACTCTCTGCTGATGTCATAGACCCTGCCAGGATCAATGATTATATTGCTGCCGGGGAAGGCGCAGAGGGGTATGCCGAGACAGAGGCTATTTTGCGAAAGATCAAAAGTCATTCGCAGTCGGTAGAGACTTTGTTCTTCGTTAAATTTGAAAAGGATGCAGGTCGCAGAATATTTAATCTTGATGGGGATGGCGTTGAGATAATACCGGCCAAACTCGAATATGACGAGGATTTTCGTGAGCATCTGCCACAGTTTCTCGCGGGAGAGAATATAGAGCCGCTTGAGCACGGAAGTATCAATCACTGGACCAGATCTATTTTTTATCCGATAAAGGATGATAACGGGCATGTCGCCTGTTATGGCGTAGCAGATGTTTCCATAACCAATATGCAGAGCTATTTAAAGAGCTTTTCAATTAAAGCTTTCTTCATACTCCTTGGCTTTTTCATCCTGGTAATTGCTCATAATCTTTGGGTTACCAATGTGACAATGGTATATCCCATCAGGAGTATGGCTAAGTGTGTAGATAATTTCGCAAACCTCGGCTATGAGCAGGAACAGCTGGATAAAAATGTCAGAAGTATCAGGGCGCTTCATATTGAAACTAAAGATGAGGTTGAGCAGCTTTACAATTCTATCTGCACTATGACTTTGAATCTGTCTGAGCAGATGCGAGATCTGAGACGATTGTCCGACACTACAGCCAGGATGCAGGACGGACTTATCATTACTATGGCGGACATGGTCGAGAACAGGGATTCCGATACAGGTGCCCATATTCAGAAGACTGCTGCTTATGTAAAGATAATAGTGGAAGGACTGCAGAAGAAGGGGTATTACGCAGAGAAGATTGATGCAAAGTTTATTTCCGATGTAATACGTTCTGCGCCTCTTCATGATATCGGTAAGATCAATATTCCCGACGCCGTTCTCAACAAGCCGGGCAAGCTTACTGATGAAGAGTTTGAGATCATCAAGACTCATACTACTTCCGGCAAGAAGATCATGGAAGATGCCATCAGTACCGTAATGGGAGAAAACTACCTGAAAGAAGCCAGAAATATGGCAGCCTATCACCACGAGAGATGGGACGGCAAGGGATATCCTGATGGTCTGCACGGAGAGGTTATTCCTCTTTCAGCCCGTATTATGGCTGTTGCGGATGTATTCGATGCTCTTACTTCACCGAGAGTATATAAGCCGGCTTTTGATTTGGACAAGGCTTTGTCTATCATCAACGAAGGTTCGGGAACACAGTTTGACCCCAAGTGTGTAGAAGTCTTTATGGACAATCTGCCTGAGGTCAAGGTTATTTTGAAGAAATACAACAGAGATTTATAAAGGAGCAGCATGATGAAGATGAAAAGAATTCAAAACTTCATAGCGGCTTCTCTTGGTGCGCTGATGTTTGTTTTGCTTGCGTGTGCTTCATCTGTAATGTCTTTTGCCACAGAAGGAAGTGCTCAGCAGGAGACAAATGACGCGGATAATACGCCTAAATTGGGTGGAGGCTATGCTGTAACGGGGCAGATCGGTTCAGTTGGATATGCCACGACTATTTATGATGCAACAAATGGCCTTCCTACTTCTGATGCCAACTATATTCTGGGTTCCAGCGACGGATATGTCTGGATAGGAAGTTATGGTGGAATCATACGCTACGATGGCACAGTGTTTGAGAAAATCACCTCATCTGAGGGACTTACCAGCGGAAGAGGATTGTTTGAAGACAGCCAGGACAGGATATGGGTTGGAACTAATGATAACGGCGTCGTCGTACTTGACGGCGAAAAGGTGACATGGATCACCTATAAGGATGGTCTTCCTTCTTCCTCTATCAGAGTTTTCACAGAAGATAAAGAGGGTAATGTCTATATAGGAACAACTGCGGGTGTATGCTATGCGGATTCCAAGCTGACCATACACGAAATCTATGATGCAAGGATAAATGAAGAGAGGGTTCTGAGCCTTAATACTGATTCTGAAGGCATCGTATACGGACAGACCAAGAACGGATTTGTCTTTAGCATTGAAGATAAGATGGTAACACAGTGCTTCAGCAGTCAGGAGCTGGGAATGGAAAACAGGATCTCGAATATCCTGACAGATCCTGATAGAGCCGGATATGTTTATATAGGCACTGAGGGAAGCGAAGTTTATTACGGACAGTTTGGTGAGAGTGCCGGGAAAATGGCGCATATATCTGTTGCTCCACTTAACGGTGTGCACTGGCTCAACTATGACTGCGAAAGGATATGGGTTTCATCTATCAACCAGTTAGGATATCTCGACCTCAAAGACAGCTTCCATCTGGTAACGGATCTTCCGGTTGATAGCGGAATTGAGATGGTAACTTCAGACTATCAGGGCAATATCTGGGTTGCGTCATCTACACAGGGTGCAATGAAGCTGGTTACCAGTAACTTCATTGATATGTGTCAGAGGACAGATCTGCAACGGGATGTAGTCAATACTACATGCACGTTTAATGGGAATCTTTATGTCGGATCAAACCAGGGGCTTAGTATTCTTGGTAAAGATGGCAGGGTTATCGACAATGAACTGACCGAATATATAGGCGGTGCCAGGGTTCGCTGCCTGATGGTGGACGACAGCGATAACCTCTGGATATCGACATTTGAAAAAGGCCTTGGCCTTGTATGCTATTCAAAAGACGGAGAGATAACCAAATTTACCACAGATAACGGAATGCCCAGCGATGAAATTAGATGTACCATCCAGTCGAAAGATGGCTCTGTTCTGGCTGCTACAAATATAGGCCTTGCCAGAATCCGTGATGGTGCTGTTATAAGCGTTGTGGCAGATGATCCGGCCATTAAGAACACGGTATTTCTTGCCATTGAAGAGGGCGATAACGGACAGGTATACGTGGGGACTGACGGAGATGGAATCTATGTCATCAGCAGCGCAGGAATCAGAAGGATCGGAAGAGATGACGGTCTTACAAGTGATGTCATCATGAGGATCAAAAAGGATGAGACCAGAGGTCTGTACTGGCTGGTAACATCCAACTCAATTCAGTATATCAAGGATGATATCATAACAGAAGTTACGTCATTTCCATATAAAAACAACTATGACATCATCTTTGATGAAGACGATGATATTTGGGTTATCTCATCAGCCGGTATTTACATGGTAAATGCTGATGAGATGGTTAACGATAATGTAACGGACTACAGGCTTTATACTCTTGCCAACGGCCTTACCGGAACTCCGACATCCAACTCTCACAGTGACCTGGATAAGGACGGAAACCTTTATCTTTCCGGAAGACTTGGCGTGTGCAAGGTGAATATCAAGCATTTCTTCGAAGAGGAGATGTCGGTTAAAGCAAAAGTCAGATCAGTTTATATCGGCGACAAAAAGATACTTCCGGATGCGCAGGGCAGGTACAATCTGCCTTCAGGCAGCGGTCGTGTTAAGATAACTGTTTCTGTTCTTGATTATTCTCTTACGGATCCTCCTGTAAAGATCTACATGGAAGGAAATGAAGAGGATGAATTCATGACTCCAAGAAGTAAGCTTCAGGATATTGAGTATACCGGAATGAGCAGTGGAAATCATGAGCTTCATATTCAGGTTCTGGATCATACCAAGAAAAATGTTGTGCTTGAAGAGACCGTAAATATTAACAAGAAGGCACGCCTTTATGATCTTTTGATCGTCAGGATACTTACGACGATTCTAATAGCTTTTTTTGCAGGCCTGATGGTATGGAGATTTATGAAGAGTACTGTTATCCGAAGGCAGTATGATGAGATCAGACAGGCGCGAGATGATGCTGAGCGTGCAAATACAGCCAAGACAAGATTCCTGGCAAATATCTCACACGAGATACGTACACCTATCAATACTATTATGGGTATGGACGAGATGATCCTTCGAGAAAATCCTAAGGATGTTCCCAGAGGATATTTCATGTCCATGGTCAACTATGCCCTTGATATCAGAAATGCATCGGAGACGCTCCTTGGCCTTATCAATGACCTTTTGGATATTTCCAAGATTGAGTCCGGCAAGATGCATCTTGTGGAGCAGGAGTACGATGTTCAGGAACAACTGCGGTCTATTGTCTCCATGATCCGTGTCAAGAGTACTGAAAAAGAGCTGATGTTTGATGTCGTGGTGGACGAGCTTATTCCAAAACGTCTCTACGGTGATGATGGAAAGATCAAGCAGATAGTGTTAAATCTGCTGACAAATGCGGTAAAATATACACGTAAGGGTGGCGTTATTCTGTCTGTTTCAATGGATGAGCGTCATGGCGATGAGGCCAAGATACGCTTCTCCGTCAAGGATACCGGTATAGGTGTTAAACCGGAGGATATGGATAAGCTCTTTACCGCTTACGAGAGACTTGATGAGCAGAAAAACAGCGGAATTCAGGGAACAGGCCTGGGCCTTGATATTTCCAGAAGATTCACTGAACTCATGGGTGGAACCCTGACCTGTGAGAGTGTATACGGTGAGGGCTCGGAGTTTATTCTCTGCCTGCCTCAGAGGATTGTTGATCCGACTCCGACAGGTCTTTTCATGGAACATGACGGATCCGAGGCAAAGGGACCGTATGTGCCTAAGTTTATTGCACCGGATGCTGATATTCTGGTTGTTGATGATAATCCGATGAACCTCAACGTTATCAAGGGTCTTTTGAAGGCGACCAAGATGTTCGTTACCACTGCCACAAGCGGTGCTGAGTGTCTTGAGAAGATGAAGAGTACCAAGTTTAATGTGGTTCTTCTGGATCATATGATGCCGGAGATGGACGGAATTGAGACGGTGGGACATATCAGGGAAACAGATCCTGATATACCGGTTTATGCCCTTACAGCCAATGCCACCGCCGGAGAGGAATTCTATAAGTCCAAGGGCTTTACGGGCTACCTGTCGAAGCCTATAGACAGTATGGCTCTTGAGAAGGCCATTATGAAGCATCTTCCGGAGGAAATTATGCTCAAACCGGAACAGGCTGATGCCGTGGCAGATCTTGAGAGTATCCCGGAGGAGCTTAAGTGGATCTATGACATTAAGGAAATTGATGTCGATGAGGGCATTAAGAATTCCGGCGGAATTTCGCAGTATATTAACGCCCTTCATATGTTCTATGAGACTGTGGACGGCAATTATCAGGTTATAAGCGATGCATATGAGGTAGAGGATATAAGGCTCTATACCATTAAGGTACATTCCCTTAAGAGCTCCTGCAGGATTATCGGAGCAACAGCTATGTCCAGGCTTGCTGAGAGCCTGGAGGATGCAGGCAATAAGGAGAATAAGGAGTTTATCGTTATGCACAATGATGAGCTCCTTAAGGGTTATCTTGAACTCAAGGATAAACTTGCACGCCTTGACGAGAGCGAAGCTCAAGAGGATGATTCAGACAAGAAGGAGATCCCTGAAGATGAGCTCAAGGATGCATATGGGGCACTGAGGGATGTGATCCCGCAGATGGATTATGATGCAGTAGAGATGATCCTTGGTCAGCTTAAGGAGTACAAGCTTCCTAAGGAAGACAAGGATAAAATGACTGAGCTGTCTAAAATGCTTAAAGTATTTGATTGGGAAGGGATGGAAGCGCTGGTCAATCAGTGAACTTCCATAAAAAGGAGAGATTATGTTTAAGGACCACATGATCGTTGTAGCAGAAAAAGAGTCGTTTATAGTGAGGGTGCTTGTAGGGAAAGCAAAGGATGCGGGTGTCAATTGCGAATTTGTTCCCTATACTATTGATGACATCAATGCTCACATTGAGGGGGTAAAGCTGATCACCCTGTATATGGATGATTCGCTGATTGTGCAGGAGGATGTACTGCACTATTTAACTGACGCCATGAATGAGAGGGAAATGCAAATGATCCTGATCGGCGAGCAGCTGGATATTCAGCAGGTTACAGAACACATCCCGCCGCACCTGATCCACAAAGTGTTCCCGCGTCCTGTAGATAACGCCGGTTATCTTAAAACTGTGACGAGTTATTTTGAAAAAGAGCGAAACGGTGACTTCAAGAAGAGCATTCTTGTTGTGGATGATGATCCCAATTACCTCAATCTTGTCCGCGAATGGCTTAAAGACACATACAAGGTATTTATGGCCAATTCCGGACTGCAGGCAATAAAGTGGCTTGGAAAAAACACTGTTGATCTTATTCTCTTAGATCATGAGATGCCTGTAACCAGTGGACCACAGGTACTTGAAATGCTGAGAAGTGACGACGAGACGAAGTCGATACCGGTAATGTTCCTCACCGGAAAAAGTGACAAGGAAAGCGTTATGCAGGTGGTTTCATTGAAACCTGAAGGGTATTTTCTTAAAAGCATTCAGAAGGATGAGCTTCTGGAGAAGCTTAACGAGTTCTTTATTCTCCGCAAATAAAAGGGTTGCATATGATATTTGGCTTTTTGAAGGAGTACCAACTTAATATCATGCTTCTTTTGTGTGGTGCATGTGGGATGATGGCCATTCTGCTTCTTATTACGAGATTTTTGGATAAGAGGAGGAAATGGACTCTTTTTACCATGGAATTAGTTGCCTTCTTCCTGCTTTGGTTTGACAGACTTGCATATATTTATGCCGGGGATGTCAGCAGCAAGGGTTATATTATGGTAAGAGTCAGCAACTGTGCGGTGTTCGTCCTTACATCGGCTGTAGTTTTCTCTTTCAACTTATATCTACAGGATCTTCTGACCGGCGAAAAAGAGCAGAAAATCAGATCTAAGCGCCTGACGGCGGTGGGTGTAGCGTCCTTTTTTGGAATGGTTCTGGCAATCGCATCTGCATTTAATGACTTTTACTATTATTTTGACGCCAACAACACATACCACAGAGGGCATGGATTCCTCGTTGCTTATATTATTCCCATAGTATGCCCGCTTGTACAGTACACTGTCATCAGGCAGAATAAAAAGCATTTCAGCAAGCTTATTTATACCTCATTGGTTCTTTATATCTTTGTTCCGATAATATGTGGAATCCTGCAGATATTCGCATATGGAGTCTCAATAGTGAATATGGCCATGGTAGCGGTTTCTGTAAGCCTGTACATCTTCACTTATCTTGATATCAACAATACAGTTGAACACGCTCATACCGTAGAACTGCAGAACATGCAGGGGGAGCACCAGCGAATGCAGAGGCTGTTCGATCAGACTGCCAAGGCTTTTGTATCTGCGGTTGAGAAAAAAGATGATTTCACCAAGGGCAATGCGGTAAAGGTTGCGGAATATGCAAGAAAAATAACCGCACGCTGCGGCCTGGACAAGGAAGAGTGCGACAAGGCGTACTATGCAGCGCTTCTTCATGATGTCGGGCTCATTGGACTTCCCGATTCGGTCATTAAGAATGAAGAGGATCCGGGTAAATGGGATGTGGAGACCTTCAGGCAAAAGCCTGCCATCGGAAAAGAGATATTGTCCAATATCACAGAGTTCCCGTACCTGAGTGTGGGCGCTTATTACAGTCATGAGAGATATAACGGAACCGGATATCCGGAGGGTCTTAAAGGTGAGGACATACCTGAGATCGCCAGGATAATTGCTGTCGCAGATGCCTATGTCACAATGACAAGTAAAAAGAGATATCGCGATGCCAAGCCCGATTTCGTAGCCAGAGAAGCCTTTGTCAAAGGAGCCGGAATTGAGTTTGACCCTGAGTTTGCGGGACTTATGGTCAAGATCATTGATGAAGAATCAAGCGGTAAGCAGCATGACGATATATCACTGGTAGAAAAAGAGCTCACCTGCGATGCTTACAGAGATAACATCTCAATGGGTATTCCTGTGAGTGGTAACATAATCAGGATCAGATTCAAAAGTAAAGACAACAGGGAGTCAGAAAGCAGCTTTGGCGGCCCATCGATCATCCTTTTTGACTCATATGACAGACGTGTTCATGACAACAAAAAAGCCATTGAAGCATATCATTACGTTGAATATGGGGAGATATGGTTTGATGACAGCAGCATAACCACTCATGCAAGAAGGATAATGGAGATACAGCTTGATGATGCTGCGGGATATGAGAAGCTTGGAGATGATGAATATGAGATCATTGCAGCCAAGTATGATGATCATGTCAAAATCATCATGAGAGGACCTCACCACGAAAAGCAGGATATCATTGCGCTTACGGATGGTTCGACTTCAGTATATATCGGTATCACAGGCGAAAAGTGTGAAATAAGCGGTATTACCATCGAGCAGACAGATGAAGTCGTTGACGAGAAATCCATACCGAGAATATCCGATGAAATAAGCTATATCGATCATATGGAATCTGACATCAAGAACATACAGATAAGTCAGACCAGATCAGCTGCCACAGAAGGTATAGAGCTTAAAAACAGGCTCAGGATCAATTTCCATGCCATGAGTTTGCCTGTAGCGAGCTTTATCTGGCACTGCCCGTATATTGCAATTTTTTCTTCCGATGACGGACAGGTTTTCGGTGAGAACTACCATGAGTACGCACTTATCAAGATCAATGGTGAGAATGAGATCAAGGATCATTATTCCGAGAACGAGTTCACCATGAAGAAAAAAGATAACTTCCCGGGCTGGGAAGAATGGAAGGAGAAAAACAAAGAAGGAGTAGAATGTGAAGTGACCTTTGAGCGCAAGGGCAACAGCATTATCACAACCACAGAGAATCTCGGTATTTACATTGAAAATGTTACTGTGATAAAAGAGAATCCGGCCAAGATTTACGTGGCTCTTACCGGTGATCGAGTTGCATTGACAGACATAAGAATCAGATAAATGTGACAGCACCCTCAGAACCCTGTGTTTAAGCCATTTTCGTGTGTGATAAATCTGTGACATTTCTTTTGCTAAGATAAATACATAATAAAGAGCAAGAGAAATGGAGGGTTAAGAAATGATGATACTTGATATGATTTTAAGAATGTTCGGAATCTACAGGAAGAGATATATCATCTGCCCTATACATAGATGAAATATTACATAAGAGAAGGAGGGAATAAGCCATGGACAGTAAATACGAAATGAAGTATATTGAGGATAACAACGATATCTCAGCTGTTGCTGATGTGGACATTCAGAGAATTGAAGATGCGCTTTTACGGTTTGCAGATGATGTGATCAAATCCTGATAATATAAACGGCCCTATAACCGATTGGTTATAGGGCCTGATTTATTGTAATATGAATTATTTCTTCTTGCCGTTAACAGCTTCTTTAAGAGCCTTGCCTGCTTTGAATTTAGGAACTGTAGCTGCGGGAATCTTGATAGCCTTGCCTGTCTGAGGGTTCTTGCCTGCCCTGGCTGCTCTCTTAGCTGTCTCAAATGTTCCGAATCCAACTAACTGAACTTTGCCTTTTTTCTTAAGCTCTTTTGAAACAGCATTGGTAAATGCCCCAACTGCTGCGCCAGCATCCTTCTTTGAAAGACCTGTCTGCTTTGCGATAGCTTCGATAAGTTCTGCTTTGTTCATAAAACTTCTCCCTTCTTGTGCAAAATGGCGTTAACTTGTAACCGCTTATAAGAATATTGTAGAAGGGTTGCGCACCGAATGCAAGAGGAATTATAATATACATATCTACTTTTTTTAGTGTTTTTGCAGATTATACACTACATTCTGAAACGAGGTGGCGGCATATGGCAGATAAATTGGATCTTTTAAATCAACTGGCAGCATCAATGGGCGCAGGGGATTTTGCGAAGACCAAGTATGAAGATTCAAAATATGACCCGGAGACAGGAACGCTGTATTGTGACGGAATCATGATAACCAAGCCTGTTATCGAAAAAGCAGAGCAGCATTTCAAGGCACTTAAATCCAAATGCAGTTATAACGATCCGGCTTCCAGAGAGATGGCCATGATATATCAGGTTGCTCTTGAGGGAATAAAGATAATGAGGGCCAGCGGCCAGGAGACTATGAAGGAAGACAAATCAGACAATACTTAAGATGCAAAGCCGCATGAATACTAAGGGTATCCATGCGGCTCTTCTTTTAATATAATGTAGTTGGACATTCTTTTTCTTTATCCGGAGGAAAATCAATGCTTGAATACAATATTGTGGTTGTGGACGATGACCCGGTCAGCTTAAATCATGCCAAGATGCTTCTCGCAGAAGAAAAAATGCATGTGACCTGCGTCAGTTCAGGGAAGCAGCTTATGAAGTACATAGAGAACAACACACCGGATCTGATTCTGCTTGATATTATGATGCCTGAAATTGATGGGTTTGAGACGTACATCATGATCAGACGTTTTGAAGAACACTCAGGCAGGCCCAAGATCCCGGTTATTTTCATATCCGGAGAAGATGACAGTGAAGTTGAAGAGATGGGCCTTGTCATGGGTGCATCTGACTTTGTCAGAAAACCGCTCAACAAAGATGTCCTTATAAGACGTATCGATAACTCAATCAAAAACAGCAGAAGGATGGAGAACCTTGAGGAAGAGGCCACCGTTGACAGGCTCACAGGTCTTTTGAACAAGGCAAAGGGCACTGAGCGTGTATCCAAGCTGTGTAATAGAAAGAACGGCGCTCTTATGATCCTGGATCTTGACAGCTTTAAGCTGGTCAACGACCTGTTTGGTCATGAAAAAGGAGACCAGATACTGAAGGCGTTTTCGGACATTTTGCGCAAGAATTCCCGAGAAACCGATACTCTGTGTAGAATCGGCGGTGATGAATTCATGGGATTTTACGATGACCTGACGCAGGAGAGAGCTGTCAGATCCCTGACCAATCGTCTTAACAAGCAGCTTCAGACAGCAGCCGGGAAAATCCTGGGAGCGGATCATGGAATTCCACTGGGGATATCCATAGGTGTTGTCATGATTCCCGAACATGGCAGAGAGTACAATGACCTTTTTGCCATGGCGGACAATACGCTTTACAAAGTAAAGCAAAACGGCAAGCATGGCTATGCGATTTATGGCTCTGAAAGCGCCGGCGACGGTAATGTAGAGTGCACTGAGAACAGGCTCGATCGTCTGGTTCAGATATTGGAGGAGAGGAACGACAAATCAGGAGCTCTGCTGCTTGGAAAAGACTATTTTTCAGCGGTTTACAAGTATATCATGCGCTTTTACAGAAGATATGGAGGAGATGCGGCAATTCTTTTGTTTGAGCTCGATACCGATGACACTGACGCCCAGCATGTCATGGAGATTGATGACCAGTTCTGCAACGTTGCGGAAAAGACCCTTAGAATGAGTGATATAATGGTGCAGAACGGGAGTCTGAGTTTCCTGATCATGCTTACAGAGTGCAGCAAGGGAGATATAGAGAAGGTTATCAACAGGATAACGAATCTGTTCCATGATACGGAGCAGGGAAAAGGCGTAAAAGTAAATTATGTCTACAAATACAATACAGCTAAGGGAGAGACCAAAAGAGACTGACTATGAATATTTATATTGACTACGATGACTGTCTGTGCGAGACAGGCAGGCATTTTTCGCAGCTTGTGAAAGAACTTTTCGACTTGAATGTGCCCTATGAGGATATCAGGGATTTTAATCTTCAAAAGACTTTTTCACTGACAGATGAGCAGTATGAGAAGATGATGATCGAAGGGCATTCGTCAAAAGTTCTTTTATCATATGACGAGACCCCCGGGGCCGTAGAGACCATCAGGGGTTGGATTGATAAGGGACATGAAATTTCCATAATCACAGGACGCCCGTACAGTGCATATGAGGCATCCAGGCAGTGGCTGGATGAGCATAACCTCGCCGATGTCAAGCTGTACTGTCTCAACAAGTACGGTCGAGACAGCTTTATCAAGAACAGTGATTTCAGTCTTGAGCTGGAAGATTATTACAAAATGAAGTTTGATGTGGCCATCGAGGATTCTCCGGCTGCATTTCAGTTTTTCAGCCATCTGCCGGAACTGAAGGTCTTTGTCATTGACCGCCCATGGAATCAGGGATGCGAGCTTCCCGGAGATAATTTCAGGCGCTGCTATGACTGGGAGACCATCAGAAAAATGGTGGAAGAATAGGGCTTTGTATGGCAAGAATTCTGTGTTTTATCATTATTATCCTGGAACTTATAGCGTTTAAAAAGAGCCTTAAGTGGCACGGGCTCAAGAAAAACTTCATCTTTTACACGCAGATTTCCAATCTGATCACACTTATTTCTGCAATACTTCTGGTGATCTTTGGGGCAAAAGAGCCTGTGGAAGTGCTGCGATATCTCAGTGTATGCATGCTTGTCATGACCTTCTTTGTGACGGCATGTATCCTGGTTCCTATGTCGGGAAAGGCGAGGGAACTTCTCTTTTCCGGAAGCGGTCTTTACCATCATCTTGTAATTCCCATTGTTTCTACGCTTACATATGAGTTTTTTGAAAAGAGAGTTTCAGTGGCCTGGGTGTGGCTTCCGGCTGCTGTAACGCTGGCTTACGGGCTTATTATGCTGTATTTCAATTACACAAAACGTATTGAAGGACCGTATCCGTTTTTCCTTATAAGGAGCAACGGAGTTAAGATGACCGTAGTATGGATGGCCTGTCTGTTAGCGGCGGTGAGCGCAATGTCTTTTGCCGTAGGATTTCACGGACCTAAGCGGTCTGATGTGAAGTTTATCTTCGTTCACGGGCTTTCCGGTTGGGGGAGCTATGACGCACAGTATGAGTATTTCCCTTATTGGGGGACTTCCCACGGTGATGTCATAAGATACCTGAATGAAAAGGGATACGAGAGCTATGCGGCTTCTGTCGACCCCAAGGGAAGCGCCTGGGACAGAGCCTGCGAGCTATATGCGCAGCTTACAGGGACAAGAGTAGACTACGGAGCAGCGCACAGCAAAAAGGCAGGGCATGAGCGATTTGGAAGAGATTATTCGGGAAATGCTTTGGTGGAGGATTTTGAGGGTTCAAAGTTTGTGCTTTTGGGACATTCCTTCGGTGGAGTTACTGTCAGGCTGTTTTCGGAGATATTGAGGAATGGGGCTGAGCAGGAGATTACGGCTACGGATCCCGCCGAGCTGTCAGGCTTCTTTAAGGGAGGATCCGGAGAGGGGCTTTTGGCGGTAGTTACACTTGCTGCACCAACCAACGGCACTACTGCTTACGATCTGTATGAAGATGAGTCATTTGATGTGTCTAAGATAGAAGTGCCTGAGGAGTACATCGAGAAGAGCAAAGCCATGTCCAATGTATCCACGCCTGTGTATGACGGGAGAGAGCTATGGGACTATGCTTCGTTTGATATGCATATTGATAATGCGCTGGCGATAAATGAGAGCATTACTACATTTGAGGATGTTTACTATTTTGCATATCCATGCGCATCGACCAGGGTGCGAGATGACGGGCTGTTAGAGCCTGATCCGGCGATCACGGAGAGCCTGTTTATGAAGGGATCCACGTATATGAGCAGGTACACCGGAACGACTGCAGGTGGATTCTATGTCGATGAGTCCTGGCAGCAAAACGATGGCCTGGTGAACACTGTTTCTGCAGGTGCGCCTATCGGCGCGCCATCTGCCGAGTATACAGATGGCGCGGCTATAAAACCCGGCATCTGGAATGTCATGCCCGTCACAGTCGGCGACCACATGTCTCTTCAGGGCGGCCTCACCAAGCGCGTCAACGTCAAGCCCGTCTACCTTAATCTTGTCCAAATGCTCTCTGGTCTTTGATTCTGAAAATGGTCCCCTGACCCCGTCCCCCAGGGGTCATTTTTGGTCCCTAGGGACGGAGTCAAGGGACCATTTTAGAGCTACATTTTCGGTTGGCTGCTTTTTCTACGCCCACTGGCCACTTTTGTTTGTATAGGTAGAAAGAAATATCATTACAATTCATTTGATCTGAAATTTTCTACGCCCATAAGCCACTTTTTACTGTATAGGTAGAATAATCTCTTCGACTTTCTACGCCCATAGGCCATTTTTGTCTGTATAGGTAGAAAATAACTCTTTATGCAAATTTTATCTTGTTGGCTTTCTACGCCCACAGACTATTTTTTTTCGTATAAGTAGAAAACACTGTCAGGGAATATTTATGCAAATTTTATCCGCCAAAGTATAGCAATTTAGAGGCGTAGAATTTAGAATTAATGGGAGCATCAGAATACATAGTTATGCAGAAATTTGCAGAATATATCTGCACAAAATATAAGACATAAAGTAAAGCATAGGAGGACCATCGTGGATAATTTCAGATTTTATGCACCCACAGAGGTGATTTTTGGAAAAGAAGTTGAGAAAGAGACGGGGGAAACCGCCAAAAAATACGGAACCAAGGCACTTCTCGTATTTGGAAAGGGGAGCGTTGTAAAAAGCGGTCTCCTTGAGAGAGTCGAGAAATCTCTTGCGGATGCCGGAATTGCGTATCAGGAATTCGGTGGAGCCAAGCCAAATCCTACGCTTGCTCATGCCAAAGAGGGCATAAGAGCAGCTCTTTCATTCGGAGCCGACATGATAATCGGTATAGGCGGTGGAAGTGCGATAGATACAGCAAAAGCCATTGCTCACGGGGCTGCAAATCCGGAGAATGACCTTTGGGAGCTCTGGACCAGGAAGGTTCCGCTTACCAAGTCCCTTCCCGTGGGAGCTGTGCTCACAATAGCTGCGGCAGGAAGCGAGATGAGCGATTCCGCAGTTCTTACCAACGAAGAAATCGGCAAGAAAGCAGGCATAAATACTGACTTTAACAGATGCAGATTTGCTATCGTCAATCCGGCGCTGGGTGCAACCCTTCCCAAGAATCAGATAGCAGCCGGAGTTACAGACATCATGATGCACACAATGGAGAGATATTTCATCCCCGACAGTCACTGCGACATGACAGACGAGATCGCAGAGGGGCTTCTCAGAACAGTCATCAAAAACGGCAGGATTGCAGTAGAAGATCCCACCAACTACGACGCAATGTGCGAAGTTTTCTGGGCATCAAGCCTTTCACACAACAATCTCACAGAATGCGGAAGAGGCAAGGATTTCTCGGTGCACAAGCTCGGACATGCCCTTTCTGCGCGCTATGACGTAACCCACGGTGATTCCCTCGCAGCAGTCTGGGGTTCCTGGGCAAAAGAGCTTTACAAGGAGGCACTTCCTAGATTTGCCCGCTACGCAAGAAAAGTATGGGAAATAGCTGAAGCAGACGATGAAAAAGCCGCAGTACTGGGTATTGAGAAGACTGTTGAATTCTTTGGGTCCATCGGAATGCCTGTAAGCCTTCGTGACCTTGGAATCGAACCCACGGAAAAAGATCTTTCGGCTCTTTCACTGGACGCGACAATGCAGGATACAGTGAAGCTTTCAAGGATCAGACCTCTTGAAGCAGCTGACGTTAACAGGATCTATCAGAACGCATTGGGATAACAGTTACTTAGATGATAATGGGGGTATAACATGAAAGCACTTTTTATCGGTGGAACCGGAACCATAAGCATGGGAATAGTTAAGAGGCTGGCACAGGATCCTCAGTGGGAGGTATTTCTTTTAAACAGAGGAAACAGAAAGAGCGAAGTGCCGTCTTCCGTGAAACAAATAACAGCTGATATCAATGACGAAGCTGATGTAAAGAGCAAACTTGAAGGTATGACCTTTGATGTTGTCAGCGATTTTATCGCCTTCGATGTCAAAGCCGTAGAGCGTGATCACAGGCTCTTTTCCGGAAGAACGAAGCAGTATATCTTCATCAGCTCTGCATCGGCCTACAATAAACCTGCAGCTTCATACGTGATCACAGAAGGAACAACTTTGGCCAATCCATATTGGGAATACTCCAGAAACAAGATTGCCTGCGAGGAGTTTTTACTCAGAAAATACCGCGAAGAGGGCTTTCCTGTCACCATCGTAAGGCCCAGTCACACCTATGATGAGAGGCATATTCCGCTGGGAGTACACGGAAATAAGGGGTTCTATCAGGTTATCAGACGAATGCAGCAGGGTAAGCCCGTGATTATTCAGGGGGATGGCTCGTCTCTTTGGGCGCTTACCTTTAACAGCGACTTTGCGATCGGTTTTACGGGACTTATGGGTAACAGACACGCTATCGGCGAAGCATTCCAGATAACAGGAGATGAGATACTGACCTGGGATCAGATTTATGGTACAATTGCCGATGCACTTGGCGTGGAACTTAAGCCCTATCACGTATCTTCTGATTTCCTCAGTGAAGCGGGAGAGAAGTACGGCTACGATTTCAGAGGCGGGCTTTTGGGAGACAAGGCTGTATCAGTTGTGTTTGATAACAGCAAGTTAAAGAGACTTGTTCCTCAGATGACGACAAACATACCTTTCCACAAAGGCGCTCGCATGGCTCTCGATTACGTCCTCGCTCACCCGGATGAGTACGAGGAGGATCCTGAATTTGACAGGTTCTGCGACAGGGTGATCGAAGCCTTGGAGAAGGCAAAAGCAGAGGTTTGAGCCTTTCAAAATTTTTAGAATAGGAAATACAAGAAATACATGCTTCAAAAGTTATATGATTTTGCAAATAAAGGCGGTGTTTTAAGACGTGCGCTGGCTACATTTGCAATCCTTTCAATTATGGGAATAGGTGGGTTCATTGGTTTTTTTATTTCCATCTTCATTTGCATGGGAATAGAGTCTCTTATAGGATCAGATGCACTTACAACTTTAAATATTTTGCTATTTATGCCTGCCTGCACATTAGGACTGCCATTTTTAATGCTCGTCGGATTGCCACACAAGCGTAAAAAGAAAATACAATAGCAAACACAAGGAAGACAATATAGCAGCATATTAAGCTGGAATGACGTAGTAAAATACGGGGAGACACCGCATTTTGACAAAATGTTTGGCCATAAAAAAATAAAGGAGCTGTTAAGCGAGGAGACTTTTCATCTGCATATCTTTGAAGATGGGAAACAGGCGCGTTTTCTGAGTGTCAGTGAATCGGGCAAGTGGTTTTCATTACTTGGAGGCCATCTTCCGGTGGACCTTATATGCGGTTATAACAAACGAAAAGATGAGCTTTACACGATAGATGGCGTCATCATCAAACTTCCGGATGAAGCCGGGCTTTACAGCGTCAGAAGAGAACTTGAGAAGTTTTTCAGGGAAAGAGGATATTATTTTGAGCAAATGCCTCAAGGCGCCCGTGACGAGTTCCATGACAGCTTCCGCAAGCCGGATTCCGCCTTGGCCATCGAAAATTGGGGAACCATACGATATCAGTGGGAGAAAGAGCTGCTTCGTGACAGTAAAAAATATCCTGATAAGATTGCAAAATCGAACTTTTCCGTAATTGCCTATGATGGCAGCATCAGTACCGATATTTTTGAGAGGGTGCTCTCAGATTATGAGCTGGAACAAACAGTTAACGCAGTAAAAAACAATCATGTAGATATAAGAAAGTACCTGTATTTCAACGATTACAAGAATGAATACGCTGTCTGCAACACAATTGAGCTGTTAAAAAAGATCGGACAACCCAAAAACCTCGAGGGCTGCGATTTTCTCTTTGATTGCCTGGGCAACATCGATGAGCCGTATTTCTACATGGCAGTTAATCTGCTTAAGACTTATCCCAGACGTATGCGTGAGGAGAAGATGGAAGTGTATGCCAAGGCTGCTCACGAGAGCGGAGATGTCGAGAAGTTCGGAGGACTTCTTTATCTGGCAAAAGAGCTGAAGTACGACATTAAATATGTCGAGAAAATGAAGACTGGAGAAGAATCCCCCAAAGACGAAAAGGCAGAAGAAGCAAAAGAAGCCGCGCAGGGGCAGGTCATGCAGATGTCCAAATGAAAGGAGAAGCCGTTCTATGAGTACTAAGAAGCTTGGATTCGGAACAATGAGACTGCCACTAACGGATAAGGAGAATCCTGCCTCAATCGATATTGAGCAGTTCAAGAAGATGGCAGATCTTTTCATGGAGCGCGGATTTACTTACTTTGACACCGCTTATCCCTATCATCAGGAGCACTCTGAAGAAGCTGTAAAAGAGGCTGTGGTGAAAAGATTTCCCAGAGACAGCTTTATTCTTGCGGATAAAATGCCTATTCTCAGGGTCACAAAATCTGAGGATTATCAGGTCTTTTTTGATGACCAGCTAAAACGCTGCGGCGTTGAATATTTTGATTATTATCTGCTTCATAACCTGGGCAGAGACAGGTATATAAATACAGAGAAATTCGGTGGTTTCGGCTTTATCGAAAAGCTCAAAAAGGCCGGATATGTCAGGAAAATCGGATTCTCTTTTCATGATGACGCAGAAACCCTGGACAGGATACTTACAGATCATCCGGAGGTGGATTTTGTGCAGCTTCAGATCAATTACCTGGACTGGAACAGCATTGCAATACAGTCGGGACCCTGCTATGAGATTGCCAAAAAACACGGCAAAAAGGTGATGGTCATGGAGCCGATAAAGGGCGGCGCTTTGGTAAAGCTTCCGGAGGCAGCACTTAAGAAATTTGATGACTTCTACAAACCTATGAATGACCCGATGCTGACCCCTGCATCTCTTGCGATCAGGTACGCTGCATCTCTTGAGAATGTGCAGATTGTGCTCAGCGGAATGAGCGATCTGGAGCAGCTGAATAATAACACCTGTTATATGCAGAATTTCAAGCCTCTTTCCGAAGAAGAGTACAAGCTGGTGGATGAAATAACCGAGATTTTGAACAGCACGGGAACCATCCAATGCACCAGCTGCAGATATTGCACGGAAGTTTGCCCAAAGAACATCAATATTCCCGAGTATTTCGGTCTTTTCAATATGCACGTTGTAACCGGAAACAAGTCCAATATGTACTATGAGCGTTTTTCCATGAATCACGGAAAGGCATCGGATTGCATAAAATGCGGACTTTGTGAAAAGAACTGTCCCCAGCATATAAATATCAGGGACCGTTTGGTAGATTTTGCAGCACTTTACGAGCAGCAGTAAAACAACTAAAGACACAACAATATTTGGAAGAAAGCTCATAAACATGGGCTTTCTTTTTTTATGCATTTATGGCATTATTATTTGTGAAATAAAATTACAATAAATTGAAATAAATATGAAATTTTTACTCAAGGAGGAGAAATAAACAATGGCAATGACACTTGGTGAATTATTCAGCGCAGTAGTACAGATAATTCTTTTTTCCCTGATCCCCTTTATCTGGTGGCTTGTAACAGCCAGAAAAAAGGAGAGCTTCTTCTCATGGATCGGGCTCAAAAAACCGGTAGGAAACAGGCGGAATATATTGATCTGGATTGTTTGCGTATTTGTAATCTGTGAAGCTGCCGGGTTTCTCTTATATAATTTATTTATGAAAGCTGATTGGAATCAGCAAGGTTATGCCGGGGTAGGAGCTGCAGGGATTCCGGCTGCAATTATCTTTTCATACATTCATACTGCATTTTCAGAAGAAATCTTGTTTCGTGGATTTCTGCAAAAGAGACTTCAAAAGCAATTTGGCTTTGCTGTAGGTACATTTATTCAGTCATTCGTGTTTGGAGCAATCCATGTTGTGCTTAATCTTAGCAATATCAATTTAGTCCAGGGCATTGTTCTAATGGTAGTTCCTATGATCATCGCTGTATTTCTTGCAATTATCAATGAAAAGAAATGTGGAGGTTCAATTATTCCCGGCTGGCTTATACACGGAACGATGAATCTTATAACAAATCTTTCAACTTTATAGGGAAATGCAAAAAAGGTAACAGAAAGTTACTTCCTAAACTGACTAATAATTGATAAAATTGTTGTGGAAATTGAAACTATATTTCATATTGTATTGGCAATCTTATGGAGGGAAAAATGGTGAACAGGAAGGGTACAATAAAAAAGCTGGCTGCTGTCAGCACGGCAATGATGATGGCCGGAACAATGATCATGGCAACTCCGTTAACTGTAAGGGCATTTGATGATCCAAATCCTGCAGGATCTAACTTATATCAGATTCCTGAGGGTGAAACTCTGACTGATAATAACGGAACTGTCGAGATCAATCGGGGAACTGTCACAAATAACAATGATGGCGGAACAATAGGGTATAATTATGGAGAAGTTACGAATAACAATGATGGCGGCATAATTGGTAATAATAGTAATGCTGGAACTGTCATAGATAATAAAGGTACTATTGAGATAACTGATGGAACAGTAAGTGAAAATAATGGTGATATTACTAGAAATAGTTCTGGTGCTCATGTAACTATCAATAATGGAACCGTAGGGGAAAACAGCGCTGGATTCATAGACACCAATAATGGGACAGTTACTCTTAATGATGGTACATTGACATTAAATGAAGAAACCGGAGTTGTTGGAAGAAATGTAGCTCAGGTAAAAACGAATAAGGGCAAAGTTACTGAGAATGAGGGAACAGTAAGTAACAATTTTGGAACCGTAGAGATAAATGATGGCACAGTAACTAATAATTTCGGAACCGTAAAAAATAATAACCGTACAGTTGTGGGTAATTACGACAATGCCACTGTAGAAAACGGCAATCCTGCTGAAGTGCAGTACTGGTCAGTTACCATTACGGATGTCGGAAATAACACAGTTACCTTTGATAGATATCAAGATAATGACGCCAGTGATTTTGTACACAGAAATGCAACTGATAAGTATTATCTGGAAGATACTGTCGGATCAGGAATAATAAACATTTCTATTGCTGAAGAAAACAGGATATCAGATGCTCCTGTTTCTAATGCTCAGACAGCCACATGTTCATACGTTCTTACTCCAAACCAGAGTGGTGACGGTTATATCCTGACAGTCAGCTCTGTTACAGGAGTTACAAGCCTTACACTGGCACAGCTCGGACTTATCGCCAGAGCAATCCAGGGTGGCGGAAGCAGTAATCCTGATGATGAAAATGGTGGAAGCAACACATCAAATGGCGGATCAGGTGGTGGAAATATTGTCGTTGTAGTAGATGATTCCATCACAGTAGTTCCAAGTGAAGGCGAAAGTGGCAGCCAGTCATCCGGATCCTCATCAGCTGAGATCCCGACTGATGCCATCGCAGTTGCCCTTCCGGCAACAAGTCAGGCTACAGCAGTAGCAGCAGGAGGCCGTGAGGCTGCAAGAGCAATAACACTTAAGATGGCAAAGCTGACAGATGAACAGTACAAGGACGCTGTCATCAAAAACTTATCTGCTACACCGGCAGGCGGACTCTTCCGTTTGGAGACCGACAGGATCTCATGCTTTGACAGAGAAATGCTTGAAACTTTTGCCAAGATAAGTAACGTGGATATGCAAGTTCTTTTCCCTCTTGGAAGCAAAAAGATCAGCGTTGTGATCCCTGCAGGCTATGACATCAACAAGCTCCTTGACAACAAGGGCTACTGCGGATTCCTTCGCCTTCTTGCGCTCCTCGGCGGAGAGATAGTTACAAAATAATAAGTAAAAAACATATAACAAGTCGGATATCATGACATCACCTTTCACTCATGGTATCCGGCTTTTGTAATGAAGTTTCTTAATAACGTGTTAGCAAAATTCATGTATATGGATAGTAGTGGGAATAATTTGTCTGGTATTGTGTAGTGTCAGATTAACCTAAAACAGTAAAATATACATATACGAGAAAGCTCACAACCATGGGCTTTCTTTTTTTTCACATTTTACATTACTCTCCATTTAGGTTAAATTTTTAAAGCTAAAAATCGTAAAAAGCCGTACCATTTAAGCTATTTTTGTAAAAAGCCGTAATTTTAAAGATAAAAGTGTAAAAAGCCGAATATGAGTGCCAAGGATATAATTATGCCGATAATATTATCGTTATATAAACTTAATTTTATCGATAGGAGGTGCACTAAAAATGTATCGATACGAGGAACCTATTTTCAGGCTGAGAAGTTCAAGCTATGGCAGTAACTATTGGGTATTTCACAGCAGAAAACTTCGGAGAAGAGTAGCAGTATTTTCTAACCTTGAATATGAGAATATTCTTACTCTTGAGATGAATCCTGATGTGGAGTGGTACTGTGAATATCCTTTGGAAACTACTGTCTATATAGGAGGGAAGGAGTCAAAGGTTCTGTTCAATGCATGGGTAAAATATAAAGACGGAACAGAAGAATATCAAGGTGTTGCATATCTTTGCAGTTCTGATGATAGTAAGGATCATGTGAAGGTTGCCTGCCAGTCGGCGTGGTGCTTACAGAATGATGTCAATTTTGTATTCCGAAACGAAAAGAATATTGAAATAGGACCTTTCTATATCCGAAATATATCGCTTCTTGCAGCCAGGGCCAGAAGATTCACAGCTTGTGGATTAAATGCAGACAGGATCTTCCTAAGTTTTATCCAGGCAAAAAGGCATATATGTATCGGTGAACTTGAAAAGATGGGGCGCCTAGAAAAGTACAGAGCGCTGGATTATATTTCAGATCTGTACTATAGAGGATTGGTCACACTGAGCAATATGAATACAGACTGCATCTCTGCAGATACGGAGGTGATCTCCATTGGCTAATAAAAAATATAATATCGAAGAACTCCGCCAGGCAAGGAGCATGTGGACTGAACCGCTTATCAGTACTGTCCCTGAATCTAAAAGAAGTAGGTATATGCTAAATAAGCAGGCTGTAGATATGTACATAGATGGCGAATCTGTAAAAAAGATTACTGAAATGACAGGTATCCCCGGTTCGAGAATGGTATCGCTGATAGAAAGATGTCTTTCTTCAAATGATGCAGGGAATATTCTTGGATATCACGGTCTTTTAACAGGAAGTAAACCCTTTAGAGAAACGAGATCAGGACATGGCAGAGAGTTTGATCAGCTTCTGGAGAAGTATCCTCAATTGAAAGAGTTCATAATAGGGTGTTATTTTGGTGACAGGAAATATACGCTTGTCAGGAACATGAACATAACATCACTTCACAGGTTATTTCTTGAAGAATGCCGCAATCTTGGCATCACAGAGTGGCAGTACCCATTTACTACAGAAAACCGTGGATATGTCAGCATGTGTGCCTACGTCCATAAACTTGAAGCTGATAACATTTCTTTAAATACCAGAAGATTTGATAAAAATACTGCCCAGAAGCTTGCGTCTACAGGGATTGGGCACAGGCTTACAGTCAATCCGGTGGCTCCTTTTGCTACAGTACAGATTGACGGCCACATCATAGATATCGAATATGTAATTGATGTACCCAATACAGACGGCACTGTTAGCAAGGTTGTTGCTACAAGGGCGTGGTTAATAGCCGTGATAGATATAGCAACAAGATGTATCCTTGGATATTCCCTTTCTCAGGAATTTAATTACGACCAGTATGATGTCATGGATGCTATTAAAAATGCCATCATACCGAAAACTCTGCTGGATCTGACCATCGAAGGACTTCAGTATCCATCTAATGGCGGTTTCTATTCAACCGCGTTTTCTGATTTCAAATATGCAGTCTTTGATTCAATAATGCTGGATAATGCAAAATCGCATCTGTCAGCATACACGGTAGGAAAACTTGTAGATGAGCTTGGCTGCTGCGTTAACTATGGATCTGTTGCAACTCCCGAAACAAGAGGAATTGTTGAAAGATTTTTCGGAACGCTAGAGTCCAGAGGATTCCATATGCTGCCATCAACAACCGGGTCAGATACCAAAGATCCTGTCAGAAAAAACCCTGAAAAAAATGCAATAAAATATGATGTCACATATGAACAGATGACTGAACTGATAGATGTTCTCATAGCTGAGTATAATAACACACCCCATAAAGGGGTAGATGGACTTTCACCCTTAGAGTGCATGAGCTGCAAATTGTTTCAAGCAGGGCTTTACCCATATGTGGCTGACGAAGATATGATCATATCAGTCATAGAACGTCTGAACATGAGGATGGACAAACGCACTGTCAGAGGTAGGGCAGCACATGGCAAACACGCATATATTCAGTTTATGGGTACTGAGTATCGTAGCAAGATACTCTCTGCCACTGAACTCTACCTTGGACAGTCACTGACCATCCTTTATGACCCCAGGGATATTTCCAGTATTGAGGCATATGATCAGGATGGCAGATATATAGACACGCTTAAGGCAAGTGGGGAATTCGGTACAAAATCACATTCCGTCAGGACGAGAAAGAATGCCCTGAAGCTTGCCAGAGAGCGTGGGAGATCAAAACTAATATTTGATACACCGATAGATGCATATATATCAAGCCTTGATGTCAAGGGAAAGAAAAGCCGGAGAAACGCTACCAGGGCAGATATAGTCAGACGTGAGATTAGCAAGGGCATAGCAGCAGAACAGCAAAGTGATAATACATTTAACCTGGAGACTGTACGTAAAAAACAGGAAACTGGGGCTGTACTAAGATATGAAGATATTAAAGGTCTTTCACCGGAAGACCTTTATACGTTGATGTTCCAAAACAGAAAGGAGGGTTAATGCGTGTATTCTGCAAAAGAAGCTGTATCAGCTAATAATATATCAGAACAGTTCATATCACAGATGACTATCCGCTATCTTACTTCCCGTAAGCTTGTATTTCCGACTAAGAGCATCCTTGATGAAGAACGGAGAATCAATTCATGGCTCGGCATAGGAGCTTGTGGGAGTATTACTTATGGAAGAGCCAGGATAGGCAAGACGGTGTGCATGAACTATGTAGCTGAATCCATAAGAAATCAATATGGGAGCCGTGAAATGGTCATTATATGGAATGTGACTGATCACCCCGAAACTGAGAGAAACTTCTATGCCTCGATACTTATGGCTATGGGCTATGAATGTCCCAGATACAGTACCGCACTAATACTAAAAGAACGAGTTCTTAATGAGCTTATATTACGTGCTCACGAGACCCCCTTTAAGAAAGCAGTCATGTTCATTGATGAAGCCTGGAAACTAAGGGAAAAGGATTTTTACTGGCTTATGGATTTATATAACAATCTTAGCGGAAAAGATATCCAGTTATCTGTGTTCATGTACGGGACAAGGGAACTTAAGGATCTTAAGCATTCCTTTAAACTTCAGGGCAAAGATCAGATAGTTGGACGTTTCATGATCAATGAAAGCCAGTTCTTTGGTATACAGGATCCCAAAGAGCTCCAGTTCTGCATGGCTTCGGTAGATAAACTTCATGTTTGCATTACAGACTATGAAATATTATCGGATGGACTTGTGGATTTTTATTTTCCTTACGCAGATGGTAAGACCTTTTTTGATATCAGCAATGACTTCTGGGAAGCATTTCAGAGTGTAAGGATCCAAAAGAGGATTGCGGCAGAAGATATTCCCATGAAATATTTCATAGATTCACTGGTGATCTGCCTCAATAAGCATGGAAAACTGGGAAGCAGTCCAATTGCATTCCCTACGAGAAAGGAACTTGAAAGTTGTGTAGCGCTTTCGGGCTATGGTGAATCAGATGATGAATACACTAAATAAAGAGGATTTACTTTTTTCCAGAAAATACAGATGGGATAAAAAATGGGTGAGACCTTATGAATCCATATTCAGCATTCTTGCAAACTTTTGCAGGGTCAACATATGTTCAAGTAAACATGCGCTCAAAATGCTTGGAGCTGAAGCGACCAACGAGAAGAAATATATAGAAGGATTTCAGATGGATGGACATTGCAGAAACAGTTTAGAAACAATCGAGTGCCTTAATAAAATTTTGCCCCAGTGGTATATAGACAAAATGGAAATCTTTGCGCATATGGATTATAACACTGCAAGATCTTATTTTGGTACATATCATATGCGAATATGCCCCAAATGCCTGAAAGATGGATATCATAGCATAATCCATCAGTTCCATTATGTAAAGACCTGCCCTTTCCACCCGGGAACAGGGACGGATGGGAGATTTGTTTTTGAACATAATTTTTATCACGCTGAAGGAATCAGATGCAGTCCGTATGAGAAAGGGACAGGATTTAATGCTTATTTATTACCCCTTCCTTGTTGCAGGACTAATCCAAATGACTTTTATGATACAGATGTGATCAATAGATCTTTTGAAAAATATGGGAAAGTGTACACTTCAAATATAAGTTATCTTTATTCACCTATTCTTTCTAAAGAAGCAGATAAAACGCCTATAATATCGAAAATGTATGTTGATCGACGCCCGGAAACATATAATTGTTTTCAAGCGGGTTTCTTCACGTGGTTTAATCAGCAGAATGTAGTATATAACCCATTTGAGCGCATAAAGAAGTTCTTCCGTATTATGCCTGCAGAGTATGACTCTTATGATATGGTTGACTGCTTTTTATTCGCAAAATATATGTCTATCATAGGCAAGGGCATTTTCTCACTGTCAGAAAACGATGTTAACACCTTACATTACGTGGACAGTATCCGTGATTCGGATATGACACTGCTCGCAATATGCTTCACATGGATAATGCAGGGCTTCGAAGAGCCCGGTGATGCTATCAGCGCAGCCTGCCTTGGACACAACATCCGGCCTGTAATGCAAAGAAATTTACGGTCATATACTCTGGAAGATGTTACTTGTGTAGGTGGGATACGTTTTTACGAAATTGGCGAATCTGAAGCAGATAAAGTTTATCTTAAACTTTTCATCATGTCAGATATGATAGATGACCTATGGATCCAGTTCAAGAAATCAGCAACGTCTACAGGCGGAGTATATATATCTGATCCATGGAACACACTAATAATCCCGACATATCAGGTATTGTATCTGAAACATGAAGATATGTATGAAATAAGGAAATGCTAGCTGTTACTCTGTTGGAATTGACGAGGTAGGGCTAAAGTGTTATATTGTAACTAGAAAATAGTTGCAAGAGGAATTACTGTGCCAAAGAAATCAAAATTACTAGAAAAAATACTGTCCAAACCCGCACCGACAAGTTTTACAATAAGAGAACTGGACGCACTTATGAAGCAATGTGGCTGCGAAAAGTTCGAGGGCGGAAGAGGATCAGGAATAGGCTATTATCATGTTGAAACCAAGCGCATCCTTCAATTTGACGGTCCACACCCAGGCAATGAGCTGTACAGGTATCATGTAAAGATGGTCATAGCATTTCTTAAGGAAGTAGGTGAGATAGAATGATAAGTTCACTGATGGAATACAACGGATATCATGCAAAGGTAGAATTTGACCAGGAAGATCAGATTTTTATCGGTCATGTTCTCGGAATCAATGATTCTCTGAACTTTCATGGAGAATCGGTAAAAGAGCTTTCCCAGTCAATGCATGACTGTATAGATAATTACCTGGATTACTGCAAAAAGATTGGTAAAGAGCCTGAGCGTGAGTTTAAAGGCTCCTTCAATGTCCGTATTAAACCCGAACAGCACAAGAAAATTGCATTATATGCTGCCAATGAAGGAATCACAATAAACCAGTTTGTATCCAGAGCTATTGATGATGAACTGGACATCCTAGAAGGTTAGCCCAAAGACGCAATATTTTTGTTAATTCGCCGATTCGAGAACTGATAACTAAAGATGGATTTTATAATGGAAAGGCCTTGATGACAAGGCTTTTCTTTATTTGTTTCAACTATTAAAAAATAAGGGTATGAAACCTTTTCTGAGCAAATTAGATATGATGAGTTTAAAAAAGTTGTGGAGAAAATTAGGACATTATAATCTGTAGAAGTGATTCATTTCGCTGATTAGAATTCAGTTAAAACTGACTAAGACAAACTAAAGATTTAGGGGCTGAACTAAGTGATAACTATTAAAGAATCAACATATGATGATATCAAGAATATACAAAACCTGTGGGCAGATGAAGACGTCATGCAGTATATCTGGCCAGGAGGATTGCATGAGACAGGGGAAGCAGTACGAGAATGGTTAGATAGATTCATATCTGCAAGACCAAAGCAAAATCATTATTCAATTTTTGAAGATGGCAAATACTGCGGTGAGACTCAATATCGTATTGATTCGGAAACTAAAAATGCTTCTTTGGATATTAAGTTATTTGAATTTGCCAGGGGCCGAGGGATTGCAACGCAGGCGCTACTATACTCTATTCAAGAAGCTTTTAAACAAGGAGCTGAAAATCTGTGGGTTGATCCCCATCCAGCTAATGCCAAGGCAATAAATTTGTACCGTAAGTTGGGATTTATTCAGAAAGAAATGCCTGAGTATGTTATTGCTTTAGGAGAAGATCCTTCTCTTTATATTTACATGGAACTGGGTAAAAAAGAATTCAATGATAAGTTTGAAAAATCTTGCGGGGCAATAGTATACACTATAGACGGTGGAGTAATAAAATATCTTTTAGTTGAGGAAATGAGCGGATCTCACAGCTTTCCAAAAGGACATATGGAAGAAGGCGAGACTGAAATAGAAACTGCGCTTCGTGAAATAAAGGAAGAAACAAATCTGAAAGTCGAGTTAGACACTGAATTTAGAGCAAGCGAACAGTATACGCTTTCAGAAAAACCTGGAGTGACAAAGCAGGTAGTTTATTTCCTTGCTAAGTATAAAGACTCATCTCCGAGCATAACAAGACCAGACGAGGTCAAAGCTCTGAAGATTCTTAAACTTGAAGATGCTATCAATACCATAGAGTATGATAACAAAAAAGAGATGCTTAAAAAGGCTGATAGCTATCTTAAGAGTAAGGCAGAGAATACTTTTTAAATTTCAGTATATATGACAATAGAGAGGTTGATATGAATTTTCTATTTGTAGCACTTGGTGGTGCCTTGGGTGCAGTAGCGCGATATGCAATAAGTCTGATTCCTGTTAAGACTTATTTTCCGATATTAACTCTGATTACAAATATCCTCGGTGCCATACTAATTGGATTCGTTGTTGGAATTACCAGTAACCGAGAAAGTGTATCTGATAATACCATTCTTTTCTGGAAGACAGGGGTGTGTGGAGGTTTTACCACATTCTCTACATTTTCCCTTGAAGCTTTTAATTTGTTTGAGAAGAAACAATATATGAATGGCGGATTATATGTGGTACTGAGTTGTTGTTGCTGCATATTTGGAATTCTATGCGGAAAGAAACTTGCGACGATAATAAAACTTTGAATTTCAGGATAATGAAATAAGCAAATCGGGATTAGTGGAGTAGAACATGGATAAAAAAAGGGCTTTGTCTGGCGCCATAATATTTATAACCCTGATGGGAATCGTAAGTCTGTTTTCGGACATGACTCATGAAGGCGCCAGAAGCATATTGGGCGAATATCTGAACCTCGCAGGGGCATCCGCTGCAACCATCGGATTTGTGTCCGGTATAGGAGAATTGTGCGGGTATTCACTAAGGCTCATATCCGGATTTATAGCAGATAAAACGAAGAAATACTGGACATTTGTTATCACAGGCTATGTAATACAGGCTCTGGCGATTCCTGCACT
>NZ_ATVT01000013.1 GCF_000420865.1 Butyrivibrio sp. XPD2006 | reverse complement strand
AGTGCAGGAATCGCCAGAGCCTGTATTACATAGCCTGTGATAACAAATGTCCAGTATTTCTTCGTTTTATCTGCTATAAATCCGGATATGAGCCTTAGTGAATACCCGCACAATTCTCCTATACCGGACACAAATCCGATGGTTGTAGCGGATGCCCCTGCGAGGTTCAGATATTCGCCCAATATGCTTCTGGCGCCTTCATGAGTCATGTCCGAAAACAGACTTACGATTCCCATCAGGGTTATAAATATTATGGCGCCAGACAAAGCCCTTTTTTTATCCATGTTCTACTCCACTAATCCCGATTTGCTTATTTCATTATCTGGAATATAAATTCATCCACCATTATACCATCAAACAGAATCAGAAAAGCGGCCACGAGAAAAGAAATAATTCCTTTCCCATGGCCGCATAACTCAGCTTATGTTCGCCAATCTTTCAAGTATTCCTCTTACCGCTTCCCAGATTTCATCAAGCTGCGACTGGACTTCTTTAATATCATACTGATATATGTTTCCGGTTTCATTAGCTTTCTTTGCAATCTGGTTTATATTATTGCTGTTGATACGAAGGAGTCTGATTACCTCTTTTATATCCGAGAGATCCAGGTTGATGATATATCCATCCCTTGCCATCTTTCTGATATAAGCGCTCCGGTTCTTAATCCCAGCCAGTTCCATCTTGGCTTCTATGGCCTTGATGTCTTCAGGAGTCATTTTGATAAGGATGCTCTCGCCATAACTTACTGCCATGTCACAGTACCAGTTCGGGATGCAATGATCTGTGAGAACGTTCCGAAGGTTCTGGTTTCAGCTCATGAAGCTGATCCAGAAGAGATTTTTTCTCGGCATTCACGCTAACAGATTCCATTTTTTGTTGTTCATGCAGTCCCTCAATCTTTGCATCGAGTGCTTCAATTTCTTGCCTCATTGCAATGATATCATCAACCATGCCATCAGAATAATCACTTTCTCCACCTCTACTGAGCATATACATATCGACACTACTTTCATATTCGTATAGCTCTTTTGTGAGGTTGTCGCGCTCAGCTTCAAGTTCTTCTATGGATTTCTCTTGTTCATCAGGAATTCCGTTGGCATTGTCATCCTTCATATTCTCCACAGGATTCTGAGGAGCAACATTGTTGATCACACCATCACCGATCATATTGTCGTTCTGCTCCAGCTGATCCTCAAGACCTCTTCTGACATTACCGATTGTGTTAGGATCAAGTTCCTGCGGAACTCTTAAGCCAAACTCAGCAGTAACCTTATACTCGATGAGAGCGAAAACATAGTTTGGCATGGTACGCGCATCACGTTCCCAGTCCTGCATTGTTCTGTAAGGAATACCGAGATAATCTGCAAACTCTGTTCTGTTCATACCTGTACTCTCACGAAGCTGTATAAACCTCTCGCCCTGTGACAGGTCATTTACAGAAACAGCGGTTGCATCTGTAGTCTTACCATTAACATCATCCCACTTTTCAATGGGTGTTCCTGTTCTTCTTTCCATAACGATATCACTCCCTTCTGCGCCCGCCTTTGGGAAATCGGATCTCGAAATGAGCTTTTCCCTCCTCGTCAGTTGTAAGATCAACATAGCAGCTAAATATATTTCCTGTTCTCTGAGACCTACAGTCAACGAGCTTGACTGTTCCACCATTCACAAGGTCATCCGCAACTTCTCTGGTCATCTCCTTGCCTATAGCCTGGAAAAATCTGTTATTCTTCCAGAGTGCAAAGTTGCAGTCCATATTGTTACAGAAGAATCCCTTTTCACGTTCTACAACATGCGTACCACACACAGGGCAGTTACCGACAATATCATCGGCTTCATAAGCCTGTGTTGTACCACTGCCATCTTCAAAATTACCGAAAGGAAGCTCATCTGCAAAATCGGATGCATCCTTCCAGCCATCATCTACTGTTCCCATCAACACACCTCCCTATCTTTTTTTACCGGCTTAGCCGCAGGATCATTTTTTATCTGGTTCTTCCGAAGGCTTAGATTATCAAGAAGCGACTGCTTCATGCCTCCCCATCCATCCGGCAAGATCCTTACAGTTCCAAGTATTCGCCTCTCGGCAACTACCTTTTCCGGATTTTCCACAGGCTCTCTCAAAGGAGTATCCTTTGCTGTTTTCACCGCCTTACTATCCGCAACTTTCACAGGCTCATTATCAGCTACAATCTCAGGATTTCTCTCCTTGTAGATCTCTCCCAGCTTATCCTCAATCTTCTTGATGATCCTAGATGAAGTCTGTCTGATTGTTCCAAGCGAAGCCTTGAGTTCTTTCATATCCGCATCGGATGTATATCCACAAAGATACGGATAACTGTAATCATCTGTGTTATAGCCCATGAAAGATAACACAATACTTGCTGTGCCTTCAGCCTCAAGTTCCTTGCGGTTCTTGCTGATATTCTCAGTTGTATCTCCGTGAAGCATCGCATGAGTTATCTCATGAATACAGGTCTTAAGAGTCTGCAGCTCACTCATTCCCTGCTGAACCGCGATCCTCTTATCTTTTATGTGATAATATCCCTTAGCTCCACTCCTGATATCCTCAAAACCGATTGGAACAGGACTTATATCCTTAAGAACTCCCATAAGGAACTCATACTTATCAATGCTGCCCTTAAGCTCATCAACTCCGACTCTCGGAAGCTCTTTTCCTTCCGTCTGTGAAATATCAAAGGTTGTCTCTGCCTTGAATCCCATGAGATTGAGTTCCTTTGTCTGTTTCACAGGCTCCCCGTCCTGATCAAGAACAGGGCGACCTTTTGAATCCAGCACATCCACTTCCTTTTGGATTGTATAAGGGCTTGGCGCTATGACCTTTATGCCTTTCTCGCCTTTTCTTACATAGCGCCCCATCTTTTTCCAGGCATTATAGCCCTGACATAAAGTAGCATCGGGCTTCTGCATCGCTATGAGCATGCAGTTGTTCAGGGAATAATGCGGAAACTTTGCCATTGTTGCAAGCAGCTTTTTGTATTCTGTACTGTCACGGACTGCCTTTACACCATCCTGTAACTTGTCCGTCAGCTCTTTCAGCTTTTCTTCATTGGATGGGCGCTGGTATTCATTGCCGTTTTTTGCATTTTTTTCATCCATAAGCTTCTCCTCTTACTTTCTTTCGCCCTTAACTCCAGCAGGAGCCTTTACCGGCTCCTGCTTCTTTACACCTTTCACGCCGCCTTTTGCTTTCTTTGCATATGCAACATATCTTGACTTTCTTGCCATCACTCATCACCTCCGTCACCTGAAGACTCATCAGCCTGCTCACTATCAAGCTGGATCTCATCATCGTCATCATCTGAACTCATGCTCTTAAGATAGTCCTCGTCTTCATAGTCCTGATCCGGATCCTCACCGCTGGACTTCTTCTTTGAATTCTTTGTTGATGTGTAATACATGAATCCACCTACACCACCAAGTGCAATAATAAGGATGATCGCCATGATTCCTGTTACATTCACAGGCTCTTTCTCTGGCTTTTCTTCAACTGGTTCAGGTTCCGGCTCAGGTTCGGGCTGTGGTTCGGGTTTAACAACCTCAGGCTCTTTTTCCTCTTCCTTACCTATTCCTGTAACTTTGATATATTCACTGACCTGGTCATCATCCATCAGAGATAAAAGATCTGACTCATCAACCATGTTGAGGAAGTGAACCTTCTCATTACCGTCATCATCACGGTCAATAATGATGTAAAAGTAGTTGCCGTTCTTGGTCATAACAGTAATGAACTGCTTGCCACCGGCTTCAAGACTTCCGTAATCATCAACAAGTTCCATGTTTCCATCCGGAGTAAGTGGTCCCCACTTTTCCTCTATCTCAGGCTCCTTGCCCTCGCAGTTACGATAGTCCTGCTTGCAAAGTTTGCAGTTTTCATCAACATGATCCTCAGTACACTTGGTCTCACAGGTGCAGTCATATCCACCTGCAAATGCAGTTACCGGTGTAAAACAAAAAAGTGACCCCATAAGAGCCACTGAGCAGCCAAGTACCTTTGCCTTGGCAGTTATTAACTTAAAAGCTTTCATTTAAGATATCCTCCATAATTCCATCATTTTCAGTATCACGAGCATCTGTATCATCTGTAAAAGGCAGTGGCTCGGCATCTTCATCCTTCGTAGGCTTTGCTTCTTTTTTCTTACTCTTGGATGAAGCAGTCTTTTCCTTATCAGCTACGCCAAGGTGCTCTGCAAGCTGTTCCGGTGTGAAGTCTTTTCGTGCAACCACATCAAGTATGCTTGTAGCCAGCTCTGCATTTAGCTTTTCTTCTGTTTCCTCATACTTTGCCTTGGCTTCTTCTAACCTTGCCTTGGCCTTTTCATGCTCAGTTCTTAGTTTATTCAGTTTCTCAAACATATCTGTCCTCCCTTAACCGCCAATCCTGCCAAATTCAAGGAAATGGCTCTGCCAATATGGCGTGTTGATTGATGAGTATTTCACAGGATTACCTGCATGGATCATCATTCCGTTGCCGACATATATTCCGACATGACTCGCCCCGGCTGTATCATATGTGCCCTGGAAAAAGATAAGATCTCCTGGCTTTGCTTCTGAAGCTGGAACATAGTCTGTTCTTGCCCTGAGTCCGTTTGCAGTAAGTCTTCCAAAGTTCCATCCGTTACCACAGTGATTTATTACCCAGCTCACAAATCCTGAGCAGTCAAATCCCGAAGGACTGTAACCGCCCCAGACATAAGGTGTTCCAAGATGACTCTCAGCTTCATGGAGCATCCTTGCAAACTGCTCATCTGTAAGGTATTCCCCCGGCACATGATAGTCGTCTCTGTCTCCGGGATGATCATCGGGGATGTTGTAATAATCTTCCTCGCCAAAGAGATACTTCTTGTTACCATAGGTCTCAAGCAGCACTTCGTAACGTGCCATCTCATCATCAGTGAAGCCAAGCTCTTCAACCACTTCATCAAGGGTGTGATTTACAAGATAGACATTCAGGATGTAGTACTCATATTCTTCGGTATAGGTATACTCTTCCCAATAGCCGCCGTCTTCGTAGGAATCATCCTCAACCCACCTTACGTCTTCGACCTCTCTTTCTCTGGTCTCAACAACTTCTTCCGTAGTGATCTCATACTGAAGTTCAAAGATTTCCTGTAGTTTAGCCTGGACCTCATCCCTTGTATAAGCCTCAAAAATCACAGTAAGTATCGCTGCAAGCTGATATGGATTGTGCCCTACTTCATCAAGATAGTAATTAACTTCGTCATATCCATCCGTATCAATCTCATCTATCTCGTCTTGAAGCCCTGCTTCCAGTTCCTTGTAATCATCCTCTACAGCTAAGATATCCTCATCCTTTGCAGTATAAGAGGTTACTATGGTCACATCGCCCACTCCGGATCCGATTGCTGCACAGGAATTAAGAAATCCAGCGCATACAAGCACTACAAGAAGTATCAGAACCACGATTATGCTGATCACGGGATGCTCTTCGGCAAAGTTCTTCATCCACTCACCGATTGCACTTACTACATCTCTGGCTTTTTCTCCTACCTTTTCACCAAACTTGGCACCGCCTTCTGCAGCCTTGGCCTGCTTCTGTATCATTTTCCTCTGAAGTTCTTTCCTTGCTCTTTCCTTTGCAGCATCTGTACTTCCGCCTGAAAGTTCTCTTTTCCCATGTACTTTCTTGCTGTACTTACCGCTTTTTACCTTCGAAGTAACGTGACTGACTGCACCGCTGGCAACATATCCGCCAATATCAAAAACTTCCTCGGCAACAGCACTCTCTCCTTTGCCATCATCCGTAGAGTTCACAACATCTGACATGACTCCGACTCCAGCTGCGGTTTTCGATGCTGCATCCGAAAGATTTCCCGAGCTTTTACTCACATTTCGGTCCTTCTTTTTTGCTTCCTCTGCTTTCCTTGTCTTCTCGACCTCTGCAGCCTTCTTCTGTGTCTGTTTCTTTATTTTGTCCCTGTGCTGTTTCTCCTCAGGTGTCATGCTGTTATCAGCTTTACCGGTACGGAGCTTCTGTTCGTAATATCTTCTGGCAGAATCCTTATTCTTTAATTTGTTTCCATGCACTCTCGGAGCCTTATCCTCCGGAGATGCAGAATCCTCCTCACCCGGAGGATTCCTTGTGTATAATCCTTCTTCCATAACTCATCTCCTGTCTGTTTAAGCAGCTTTATCCTCAGAAGATTCTGAGAACTTGGTGGAAATCGCCTTATAGATCTTGGTGTCCTTAGGGAACCTGTCTATAAATGGCAGAATGACATTTCCATAAAAAATAAGTCCTTCACCTTCTCCCGAATGTGTTACATACGAAAGCTGGTGTGGACTTATGTTGAGCTGCTTGGCAAGAAGTTGTCTGTCACCAATGGCCTGATTAAGCATGATTATGAAGTCTGAGTTCTCGAAAATGTTGGAAACTTCAGCACTTGCGAGAAAGTCTTTGACGTTCTGTGTAACGCCTGTCGGGATACCTCCCCACTTACGGAACCTCTTCCAGATTTCCACTGTGTAGGCTGCAGTCTGTTCCTCACGTAATAACAAGTGCATCTCATCCATGATGTACCTTGTGGATCTTCCCATTTCTCTGTTGGCTGAGACCCTGCCCCATACCTGGTCCTGAATAATAAGCATTCCTATCTTCTTAAGCTGCTTACCAAGATCCTTGATGTCGTAGCAAACGAGTCTGCTATTGATGTCAACGTTTGTTCTGTGGTTGAACACGCTAAGCGAACCACTTACATAGATTTCAAGAGCAGTTGCAACATACTTGGCTTCAGGCTCATCCTGTTTTAAAAGCTCATTGTAAAGATCTTCCAATATCGGGATGTTCTCAGGCACAGGATTTTCAAGATATTTCCTGTAAACCGCCCTTGTACATCTGTCGATGACTGTTCTTTCCGTAGGCTGCAGACCATCCCTTGAACCCATGATAAGCTCCATGAGTGAAAGGATGAAATCTACCTTCAGCATGACCGGGTTATCATCATCAGAATAGTTCATGTTGATATCCATGGGATTTACATACTGCGTGGATGTAGGACTGATCCTTATCACCTGACCGCCAAGGTAATCCACCAGAGCTTTGTACTCCTGCTCAGGATCCGAAATGATGATGTCATCGTCTGTTACAAGGAAAGAATTTACAATCTCCCTCTTTGCAGCGAAAGACTTACCGGAACCTGGTGTACCAAGGATAAGTCCGTTAGGATTCTTAAGCATCTTTCTGTCTACCATGATAAGGTTGTTTGAAAGTGCATTAAGTCCATAATACAGAGCACCCCTGTGATCCTGGAATAGCTCCTGTGTAGTGAAAGGCACGAAAATAGCTGTGCTTGAAGTTGTCATACCACGCTGGATATCCACTTCGTTATATGCAAGCGGCAGTGTGCTTACAAAGCCCTGCTCCTGCTGGAAATCAAGTCTTATCAGATTACAGGAATGCTTCTGTGCTATGGATGAAGCCTGGAATAAGTTATTATCCAGCTCTTCCTTTGTCTTTCCTGTATTCATGATAAGGAAAGTCAGAAGGAACATTCTCTCATTCTGTGACTGCAATTCCTTAAGAAGTGCCTTTGCATCCTTGCCATAAGTCGCAAGATCACTTGGTATGATCTCCATATCATATCCGGCTCTTACTGCCTTTTTCTGTTCCTCAATCTTGCTTCTGTCAAGCTCGGTGATTGTATGCTTTACAGTCTTAATAGCCTCGTTCTGGTCTACTGACTTAAGATGCATTGTGACGATCTGACTGGATTCCATTCCAAGAAAATCTGCAAGCATCCTGTCGCTCACATCGGAAGCATCGATTGAAAGAAAGCTCATGGCACACCATGTATCTCCCATCTTGAAATATCTTCCATTAGGGAACTCAAATGAGCTTGGTGCCACAAAGTCTTTTACTGAAAGACCGCTGCCAGCAAGATACTTCCAGTCGAAATGGAACTTTGCATTATCTCCCATATGAGTCTGTCTGTGCATGAGTTCAAGTCGCTGTGCTCCGTTAAGAGTCTCAGCTATTACTCCCAGACGTTTGAAATTGTTAAGGATATCCATTTCAATATGGATCAGCCTTGGTTTAGCGGACTTCATTGAATCCGCATGGATACCGAAAGTAATATACTTTACTTTTGTAAGTCCGTTATTACCTGCCTGCATGTTCTTTAAGAGTATTCCAGAATACTCATCCCTTACATCGTTGAACCCGTCTTCCTGATGGGGAATTGCTATCTTTTTCTCAAAATCCCCTATCTCTGTTGCGAAGTTCATGAATGAAAGCTGGAACTGAACCGAACTGTCAAAGAAGTTCAGAAATCCACACCATTCCTCAAATATCTCTGTTTTATCCTCCTGCTGTGCAAGCTGGTAGTTGATGTCCTGGAACTGTATCGTCTTTGTGTAGAAATCCCCTCCTACTCTGCAGATACCATCCGGGAACATTCTCTCAAAAGGAAGTGTCTGCTGGGCTGATCTTGGAGTCCCATCGTCCTTCCTTGCATTTTTTATGATTACTTTTACTTCTTCCTGTTGTTTTCGTGATAATCCTTCGGGCATTTTAAATTCCCTGGAATTATCTTTTTTCTTCCATGGAAGCACGAACAATTTTCTCCACCTCCTTCTGCGTAGCAGCACATCTCTCCAGTGCTGCATAATAGTTATCCGTCTTGTACGGACGTTTCTTTGGCCTTATGAAAACGGCCTGTATAAAATGGCCAAGATAAACTTCCAAAGGTCTTCCGTTCTTTTCATACATGGCAAAAAAGAATATCGGCATCATAAGTACCATCATTCCCATTACTGCCACATTGACCGCAGCCACGCTCTTAATAAGAAAAAATGACGGTACTCCTATGAGTGCCGCCACTGTAAAACATATGAGCTGTCTTTTGGTCAGATTCAAGAACACCTTGCTTTTGACCTTCGTTAAGTCTCTTGGCACGCTTATGTACGAAGCTGCCATATCTGTTACTCCTTTCCCTTAAATACACTGTAATACCGACTTTGCAACTGTGCTTGTCTTAAATAGGGACAATGCAAGCAGAAGCGTATAGCCCACAACTCCCCAGAGGGATCCGACTATATCTCCTGTAAATGCTATGGACTGTATGAGCACCGCATAGATGCCTACACAAATCATGATGAGAAATCCCTGGAAACCAAGGGCAAATAGACTCTTCACGTAGTTCATTCCCATAGCACTCTGCTCCCTGTTACCGAATGTTGCAAATGGGATTGGAGCCATGGAAACGTACATATAGATCTCTATCATCCTCACATAAATGATCACAAATATTATCTTGGATAATATAAGGGTTGTTATGAAGATGATGGATACCTGAAAATACAGTCCGAAAAGTTCAAAAATATTCATGGCTTCAAGCGTTGACTGCAGTGATGAAAGTGCCGAGGAATCTATTGCTGTGGAAGCAGCTATGACTCCACCCGCGCTTGATATCACATGATTAGCCACATCAAATACTGCCATTGCAAAATCAAATGTATGTGTAATGATTTCCACCGCAATAGCTGTCTTGAATATCCACTTAAAAATAAACCATGTCTCGAAGTTCGCCAGATTGTTGTAACTGATGATAAGCTGTATCAGCTCATAACACGCAACAAATGTCAGTATTATGCCCGCAATCGGCATTATCACATTTTCTGAAACATTCCTTACCATGCCAAAGACCGATGGCGAAAAAGCCGATGGTGTCATTGCAACATCAGAAGCAATACCACTGACTTCATCATTCACATATCCAAACATGGTCTGGAACAGCGTCATAAGGGAAGGGATTATGTACTCTTTGAGATGTTCTTCCAGTTCCTGCCATACTCTTTCCAAAATATCCCTCCTGTTTCTTCTGCCAGCTTACCGCTGGACTTTTAGTTGTTTGTTGAATCAAAAAAGGACTGGCTATGGGATTTCCCATATGACCAGTCCACAAAAGTTACTTTCCAATATTCAGTTGTAATTATCCTGCAGGATCTAAATCAAAGAAGTCCTGCAAGAAGAGGAACTACTGTTGTTCCGATAAGAGCAACACCGCCACCAGCCATCAGCTGCTTCATTCCCTGTGACTTAGCCCCGGGATTGTCATTTCCATAACCTTCAAGAAGGTTAATACCGCCCCATACTCCAAGGCCTGCGCCAAGGGCAATTACGATTGTCTGCAATGTTGTGATTGAACTCTGAAAAAATGCCATGATTTTGAAAACCAAAAACGCAGCATAGCTTTATATTACTGCGTTTTTGGCATCCTCCTTCCAATATTTTTTGTTGGTTAGCGACACTCTCCTTTTTGAGTGCCGGTTGATAGTTGCTGCAGAAAATCCGTCGACTGATTTCCTGCGTGTGGCCACACCTGCCTGTTTAAAGGCTTTTATAGGAAAAGACCTTTAGAGCCATGCCCTTTATCGACATAGCAATGGATCTTAGTCCTCATCAGTTACCTCGATGACTTCATATTCATCATCAGGTTTAAGAACTACTCTGTGGCTAAGGAACTTCTCCACATCAAACCAGTTCTTTTTATCTGCATCCGCTGTGTACTTGTAGTTCGGATGCTGCGTAAGATCATATTTGTCTGACAGGAAAGGTCTTATGCCCCTTACCTGCACAATACATTTTGAGCCATCCATTACAGAAAGCTCATCAATGCTCATAAGGTCATGACCAAGTTTCTGGTAATTCATGTTGTAGCTTGGCTGACTTCCCCTGGACTCACCTGTGTTATACATATCAATGGTCTCTTTTCCGAGAGTAGCGTTTATATCTTTAAGCGTTGACTGCTCGGATCCGCCAAGGAATATCTGCGAATCGCAGTTTGCACAGATGGTCTCTGCATTATCCTTGTATATCGCCTTCAGCTGTGACTTTGCCTGCAGAACCAGCGCGGCTGATATCTCACGGCTTCGTATGGTAGCCATGAGCTTCTCCAGGTTAGGTATCTGGCCGATGTTCGCCGCCTCATCAATGAGGCAGCGTACATGCACAGGGAGCTTTCCACCGTACACATCATCGGCCTTTTCACAAAGAAGGTTGAACAATTGGCTGTAGATGATACTGATAAGAAAATTAAAAGTACTGTCCGTATCTGACATGATAAGGAACAGTATCGTCTTCTTATCCCCAAGCGTATCAAGCTCCAGCTCGTCATAACTCATCACTTCACGAACCTGCTCAATGTCAAAGCAGGCAAGCCTTGCACCGCATGAAACCAAAATAGATTTCGCAGTCTTTCCGGCAGCTAATTTGTATTTGTTATACTGCCTCACTGCGAAGTGATCAGGATTCTTTTTCTCAAGCCTTGAAAACAGGATATCCACTGCATTCTGGAATGATTCATCATCCTCTCTTACCTCCATGGAATTGATCATTTCAACAAGTGTATTAAAATTTCTCTCTTCCTCAGGAGCCTCATAATAGATCATGCCGATAAGTGCTGTATAAAGCAGCTTCTCGGCTTTCTCCCAGAAAGGATCTCCGGGAGTGCCCTCACCCTTGGTATTTGCCATGAGTGTTGTTACAAGCTTCAATATGTCAGACTCCGAATGGATATATTGGAACGGATTGAAATGCATGCTCTTCTTGAAATTCACAGTATTAAATATCTTTATCCTGTAGCCAGCCTGCACAAAAGCATTTCCTACTTCATTGATTACAGTTCCCTTGGGATCAGTCAATACATAGGAACTGTGGAACTGTAAGAGATTCGGTTTTATGAAAAACCTTGTCTTACCGGAACCAGAACCACCTACCACAAGGACGTTCTTATTCCTTGCAAGTTTGGGATCCTTTGGCCGGTTGTTCATGGTAATGCGTTCTGTCTGTGACAGTATCACATTATTTGCAAACACCGGGTCCTCAAATGGCTCTATGTCCTCCTGTTTCCCCCAGCGTGCTGATCCATACTCTTTTCCGTGACGAAAGTTTTTGGCATTCTTGCTTTTGATATAGACTGCAAGCCGCAACCCTGCTCCAAAAGCTATGCCAACGCAAAGGTCAAACGGATGAAGACTTGGAAGCATATTTGCAAATGCCTTACTTAATCCGCCATACAGGACAAGTCCCTGGACTTTCTCAGACATATTGCTTCCCCATGCTATTCTCCATGCTTCACCAAGGTTGGTACAGAAAAGTCCCACAGCAACATACGGGATATTAAGGATAATTTTCTTCTTCAGCTTTCTGTTCATCTGACTTTCTCCTTATATCTCGTCTTTTCCTTGCGGGGCTTCTTTGAGATTTCTTCCTTAAGCTTACGGAGCTGCTGCACAAGACTGGGTTTTTCTTTCTTCTGTCCTCTTTTCACAATCTCTGCAGAATACTCTTTTACCACAGCTGTAATGGCATCCATGTCCTTAGCCTTGAAAAAACACATATAACGAGGCGGATCCGCTGTTTTGTCTTTTACAATCGCAAAATCCACTCCGTATTTATTAGCAATCTTCTTGAAAGTACCGATGCTCTCACCGCTTACTTCCATGCTTGAAGCACCCTGCCCCTGTTTAATAAGTTCCTTTACCGTCTGCTTACCTTCTTTCGGAGCATTATGTCTCTTTTCATGGTTCCTCATATAGATCTTTATTCCCTTTATGAGGCCACTCCCGGAAACTCTGGCAACATTTATCACAAACCTTATGGCTTCCTTTGAAGTCTCACCATTATTCATAGGCAGTTACCTCATGCAGCTTCGCCATAGTCATGTTCAAGCGGAAATGCTTTAAAGCTGACTGATGCGCAGCTCAGCTTTACAAGACTCCTCTCAAACAGAGTTCTTATCGCCTTTATGTCCAAATCTGAAAGTTCCTTTATCCTGGAATCTCTGCCCGTCTTCATAAACACGGCACTTCCCACAAGGTAGTTTCCAAACTCCGTATATACTATGGCTTTGCTTGAAAATACCATTGCATAATCATCACAAAGCGAATATGCCAATCCATCATCACCCAGAGCCTCCAGCATCCTGTCCAACTCTCTGGTACTCACTGTACGAAAATTACTGTCCGTTCCTACCACAAGAGCCATTGGATTACTGATATCGCTCTTTATTTTTCTTGCGTTCCCCGGAAACTGGATTATCTTGTCATTGACCGGATCCAGCTCTATCTGTATTTTTAGCTCTTCCATCTTTAAGCCGCCTTTCTTGAGTTTCTGTGTTCGTCCATGATCTTAGCCATGCATGGATAGCAGAATGGTTTTCCTGTTCCATAGGAACAAGGCGTTTTACAATTCTGCGGCTTGATCCCTCCCTGCGGAATTGGATTCAAATCCCTGCAGCTAAACCTTGAACAGTTCAGCGCTTTTCGCTCCTGAGCCTTCCTTTTGTTGGCTCTCTGACGTTCTCTGCCTTTACTCATCCTCTTCTCTCCCCGTTCTTAGAAAATGTCTTTAAAAACAGCGCCAGGCTTAGTGTGCACATCAGCCCGGCGCCGTTATCTTATTCCCATATTAGTGAAGGGTTTTATCAGAGTGTTGCTTCACCCTTTGTCTTAGTGCCGATCTCAGCAGCATCCTTGTGAGGTGTCTTTGCCGCCTCATCCTTGGCTGCCTTAAGGTCTCCAAGAAGTGACTTCTTCTCAGAAGCTTCGTGAATCTTTGTCTCCTTTTCAGCCTGACGCTCTACAAACTTCTCACCAAGCTCAAATACCTTGTCCTGAGCATCGTAGTGATATACGTTGTCTGTGAGCTGGTCTGCAGGATCCACAGTTGTGGCATTTACCTCTTTTACCATGTTCTCAAGGCTCTTGAGGTCAAAGTTGCCATTGTCAGGGATGATCAAAAGCTCATGTATAGAGCTGGGTAAGATGAAGAAGCTCTGACCTCCAACTCTTTCAGAAGCCTTGTCCATGAAATCCTCATAAGCCAGAACTCCGGCTCCGTGAACGTTTCCTTCTACAGATGCAACAAACATCTGCTCCTGCTCAGGTGGAATGTTAAGACCAAGCATCTCAAGGTCCTCAACTCCCATCTGCTTGGCAAGTACTTCTGCCATGCCCTCGATAACAAGAGGTCTGATCTCAGGAGCATTCTTCACAGCATCCTCATGGAGCTGGTCTGCAGTGATTCCGTAATTATCAATCATCTGATTTGTCACAAGGATTGTTCCTGTACCCTGGGCTGTATCTCCGATCACGAAGCGATAAACCACTGACATGTCCTCAATATCCTTATGAGGAACAGTCTCAAGCAGGTCCGCATTTCTGTCTTTGGAAACAACCTCCATGGCAAGTGAATCCTTCATCTTGCTGTAATCACTGAATGCATCCACATCAAACTCAGGTCTGGACTTAAGAGCGTTGTCCGCCATATCAGCAGCTCCCTCTACAATAGAATCGTAAGATCTTCCGTCCTCATACTCCTTGTAAAGAGCTGTTGCGTTAAGATTTACTCCGATGATGCTGTCCTCCGGCTTTACAGTGATTGCCTCGTAGGTCTCGTTCATCTTATCTACAGTTCTGGTCTCTACCAGTGTGTCTCCACCGTTTCTTGCATCAAGCGCTTCCTTAACGTCCCTTACCAGATTCTCTTTAAATGTTTCAAAATCCATGTTGTTTTCCTCTCTCTTTTCAAATAATTATTGGCACGAAAAAAGCACCGGTCATGACGTATTCATCACAACACAGTGCCAGAACAAAAAAATATTCTTTTGCAAAAGAAAAACGCCTCATGGTTCGGACTTCATTTCTGCAATCCGTATCACTTGGCGCATTATAATAATATCATGCCTAAAATCGATTGAAAAGTGACGAGAGGGGTAAACTTGGGGTAAAGTCGAGGTAATGTTGGGGTAAAGTCAGGGTAAACTTTTTCAAATTACTCCAAATCTAGATTTGTGTTCCTAATCTATCGTGAAATATAAAGTATATTCCAGTAGTTTTTACCTATCCAGCACAAACTCGGCCTTCTCCTGATTCCATGTGCCATTACCATTTAGAGTCAGATGCATAATAACATAGCCAAGAGTAGCGTATAGCTGCTCCTCCCTTTTTATTTACAGCAACAGATAAGTAAGGCTACAACATATGCAACAATGCCCCCAAATAAAACTATTCCGTTTTGAGGTAACCGAGCCAGTTCATAGACAACCAAAAGGCCTTGAACAATCATTCCCAAGATTCCCGAAAAACACACTATTTTACGCAACTTAGCTTGTGTTATTTGTGAATGGTCCCCATCTTTAACACCTGCAAATGCGCTAAAATCTCCGGTCGCGTTAGCAACTTTCCATGTGAACAGCATAGACGCATAACACAGACATATTACAGCACATACAATGAGGAGAGCTAACCACTTTCTTTCAGTTATCTTATATGTTGTCACTCCGACAAATATCGATAGAGCCATATTCAATGAGAGCATCATTGCAAGCCCTCTGTTTCTCTCTATTTTCCGCTGATATTCTACAACATCAATCACATTTGCAATTGCATCTGATGCATTTTCTTTAGAAACATCAGGTGTTACGGCTTTCTCCGATTGCATTATTTCCAGAATACTGACCCCCAACGCCTCTGATAAAGGTTCTATCAGCTTTATGTCCGGGAATCCCACGCCATTCAACAGCCGTTCCGCTCATGCCTGCGATACTGTATCGCATTATTCCATATAAAGTTTTGCTACTCTTTTTGTGTAAGGTTTTATTATTTACCAAATACATGATATTTTTACGCTCTTTTATGTATAGACCATTGATGTCTGGGTCTGTGCCTAAACGCAACGATATTTAGAGGCTTTTCGTCCTTTTTAGCATAATTCTCATACGCCTTCTTATAGTGTTTCTGACCAGCCCAGATATCATCTGCAACAGCCCCCCACTCTTTAGCGTAATTATCGCATTTAGCACAAAGATGTTCAACGGTTTCCTCTGATTCTTCGTTTGTGCCATGGGCACCGGATCTTTCAACCATCTCCCTTAAAAGCTTAGGGTTTTCAAGCATAGGGCAAGGTCTTAAATGGTTCTTATTAAACGGCTGACCTTTGTGATACTCCATGAAAAGAGGGCTTTGAAGTATCCCAAGTATTGAATGAGTATGTATATTTGCATTGGAGAAGTGGATAAATACGCAAGGCTCAGCATCTCCATTTGAATTGATATGGAAGTAGTTTCTTCCTCCGGCTATGCAGCCGCCAACAGCTTCCCCATCGTTCTGGAAGTCCATAGGGAAGAAGCCAATGTCACACTTATCGCTTCTAAGGAATCGTATCTGATCCACCATTTTCCTTCTCTGTTCTACAGTAGGCATAAGCTCAGGAACAGCGTTATTTCCAACCGGCATATAGTGGAAGAAGAATCCGAATCTTGCACCTTTTTCGGATATAAACTTTATAAACTCAGGATCTGTGACTGCTTCAATATTCTGTCTTGTGTAGCAGATAGAAGTTCCATAGACAATTCCATACTTCTTGAACAGATCCATGGCATTCATTACAGCATCATAATGTCCCAGACCACGCCTTGCGTCATTAGTCTCAGGAGTTCCCTCAATAGAAAGCTGGAATGTGAGATTTCCAAGTCTTACAACTTCTTTACAGAAATCCTCGTCAACAAGTGTTGAGTTGGTATAGATAGAAAACTCAACATCATTGTGCTTTTCAGCCAGTTTCAATATATCTTTCTTCCTTACAAGAGGCTCTCCTCCTGTCATCATGTAAAGATATATTCCCAACTCTTTTCCCTGAGTAACGATCTTGTCCATATCTTCAAAAGACAGATTGTGCTTAGGGCCATAAGTACCTGACCAACATCCGGCACAGTGCATGTTACAAGCACTTGTAGGGTCAAAGAGAATAAGCCAGGGGATATTACATCCGTACTTTTCCCTATTCGCTCTGATCATTTTTGTACCTCTGAAAAATGCCTCATAGCCGAGATTGAGCATCATCATCTTTGCAACATGAGGATCTGTCTCATCTATTACTTGGTTCAGGAATTTCACCCATCTGTTATCAGGATTCTTAAATGCATTCCTTACCTTATCAAGGCTTTCTTTCCTGGCTCCATCTTTTCCCCAGAATTTTTCTGCCTGATCTACCAGTTTTAGATAAGTTGCTGTTCTGTTCTCTGATTTATCGAGGTTTGCAAGAAACTTGTCTATAAGCATACTGAACGCCTGCCTTTGTACTTTGTGAGAAATGTTTTTTGCCAATTCCATACTTGTTATACCTCCTCATGTGATGTTATAATTGTTCTGTTGTTACAAGTGTAACACCACAGTATAAAAGCTACAATGCCCATAGCATCGGACATTACAATAATACGTTTACGTGAAATGATGTTACATACTTGTTTTTTTTGTAACGTCAAAGGGGGAAAGTGAAAAATTCAAAAGATTTATTAACAGAAATGCAGAAAAAAGAAGTTCTGAGAATGAATAACAAAGAGTCCAATCAGCTGACAAGAGAGTGTCTGCAGCTTTCACTTATGCATCTCATGAGTGAGCATCCGTACGAAAAGATTACAGTCAGTGATATCGTGCGCCGTGCCGGAGTATCCAGAACGGCATTCTATCGCAACTATACTGATAAACAAGATATTTTACATGAGCTTGGCGATAAAATGATAAGGCGCATAGCAGACATTAGTTCAAAACCGGAATTGCATGCGAACCCACACCAGTGGTTTGAAGATGTATTCCGTACTGTCCGCGAGGATAAGGATATACTCGCCCTGTTTGACCAGGCCGGAATCCTGCAGAGTGAGCTTTTTTCCGGCAAATCAATTTCAAAGCTTCTTTATCCTACAGCGGATACGGAGATCAATTATATCAGAATCGCCTCCGAAGCTGCATTTTTCCAAATACTAATCAGCTGGTTCAGGGATGGGATGAAGGAGGATGAAAAACAAATGGCTGATATCTGTGTGGATTTCTTTGAGAACAACATGAACAGGCTGCCATAAATAGTTTCCGCACTCAAATATCCCCCCTAGGGGCTTGTGAAGAGGTCTTTGTCATGCTAACCTTGCCAATGAAAAGAGGTATCAGCATGAATAACATTACCATCGCCGGCCATACTCTTGAGCCGGGCAAAACCATAAAGGACCACATTCACGTTGTCGGGACAGAGATACATATCCCCCACGTCATAATCTGCGGTGAAAAACCGGGTAAGACGGTCCTTATTACCGCCGGGATACACAATGCTGAATACGTAGGGATACAGGCAGCCATAGAGCTCTCCAATGAGATAGCTCCTGCTGACCTTACCGGCAATGTGATCATAATCCCCCTGGCCAACAGGTCCGGGTTCGAGAACAGAACCATGTCTTTAGTATTTGAAGATGGCAAGAACCTGAACAGGGTTTTCCCGGGAGACAAGGAAGGTACTGAAGCAGATCGCCTTGCTCATCTTCTGTTTGAGACTTTTATCAAGAATGTGGATGCCTACATTGACCTCCACAGCGGAGACGGATACGAGGCTCTCATCCCCTACGCATACTATGTCGGAGAAGCTCCTGCACATAAAGTGTCAAAAGAGATGATAGACTGTATCAACACTTCCTACTATGTAAGATCCACCTGTACTACCGGTGGTGCCTACAACCTGGCTTCCATGGCAGGAATCCCCAGCGTGCTTATAGAGCGTGGGCAGCTCAGTCTTTGCCCTCCCGAAGAAGTCCAGGCCGACAAAGAGGATGTTTACAATATTCTGAGATGCTTAGGATTACTTGAAGGAGAATATAAGACATACCCAAAGACAGAGCTTCGGGAATTAAGCGACATCGCCCCATGTACCGGCTGCTGGTATCCTTACAAAAAAGTTGGCGATAAGTTTAAAAAGGGAGAAAAGCTCGGAGAAATCCGGGACTATTTTGGAAAGACGATCCACACTGCCATCGCGGAAAACGACGGTGTTCTTACCTATCAGACAGCATCCTTAAGCATCATCAAGGATGGTCCGATGGTAACATACGGTGTAATACAAAAGGATGCAGGCTGACTGCATCCTTTTAGATTTTTACCTTTTTACATAAGTGAAGGTTGAGGCAACTCCCTTGCCCTCGTAAATACCTTCGATACCTTCATCAAGATCTTTTCTTGTTACTGCCATGTAGATTCCCTTTTTCTCAACGTTAAAGAAGATCTTTCCATTCTCATCAGTATTCAAAAATCTTTCAAAATACTCTTTTCCATCGTAGTGGACTACGATGCAGGAAGCACTCTTAACAGGGAACTTGTCAAAGATCAGTGTGAGATGAAGCACATCTGTGTCGCTCTCCCAGGGGTCAGGAATGAAGCTCACTCTGGACTCGTGGATGAAATCTATTGTGCCGCTCTTCTCTCCTACAGTGATGCAGGTCTCGTAAATCTGTGGATAGTTCTTGGCTTCAAGGATGTCAGGGTATGTTCGCCTGTCGCCTTCAAAATACTCGTCCTTCTCATTCCTTACATAGTTGTTGTCGTAGATGCACATCAGAGTATAAATCCCCGTAGATGTGGGAGTAAAACGAAGCTCATAGTAATCTCCCTGCTCATCAACCGGGCCCTTTACAGGGGTGATAGCAATCCTGTTGCCCTTTTCATCTGTGGCAAAGGCCCTTATCTCATCAAGGCGGAAGAACCCGTCAGGTCTCATATTGTGGCCCCACCTCATTATTCCGCAGACTTCTTCTCCCAGCTCATATACTGATTTATCTGTTACGATCCAGGCCTCATGCCCGTATACCATCATATCTGTTGTATCTATTCCGCGTCTCATATCTATATACCTCTTCCGATTTTAATATTCATCCATGCCATTTAGCACAGGCAATATCAATTCTCCCCAGACTTCTGTGCCTTTATAAGGAACATCCGATCCGGCATATAGAACTCATCCTTCTCGCCGTAGAGCCTGTCCCCTGCGCCAAGGTCAGTTTCTATATTCTCGAAACCAAGCCCTGCAAGAACTTCCTTATCCCACTGTGGTCTGTCCAGTGAACTGATAGTGAGCATGTGATAGATCTCATGGCACTCTCTGTCCATTGATTCGCTGACCTTTTTGTGGGCCAGGTTATCCTCCTGATTGTAATGATGGAACCCCTTGGCATATTCCGCGTCATAAATCAGCAAAATTCCCCCGGGCTTTAGAACCCTCTGCCATTCCTTATAAGCTTCTATCGGATGTGGCAGAGTCCAGGTGAGATTCCTGCTGACTACTACGTCAAAGCTCTCATCCGGAAAATCAGGGTGTTCCGCGTCCATGACCATGAGTTTAGCGCTAGAGTCATGCCTTTTCAAAAGATCCCTGCCCCGTTCTATCATGTCCGGAGTAAGGTCAATCCCTGTCACCTGGCAGGCAAAATCAGACAGAACCATTTCAAAATATCCTGTTCCGCAACCCACATCCAAGACAGAAAGCTTGTCCTCTTTAGAAAAGTATCTCAAAAACTCCGCCTGCCAGAGCTGCCTCTTATAGCTGTGGATCTCGTCATGCCTCTGCTCCGAAAAGCTCTCAGACCTTTTTGTCCAATATGATATTACTTTATCCTTGATCTCCTCTGATTCTTCTTCAAAAGAGATTTTTTCTAATTCACTCATATATACAGTTTCCTGTCTATCACAAATCGCATAAACATTGCAAATTTTAATAGAAAAAACAGAGGATGGCAAATGCTATCCCCTGTTTTTCAAACCATCATTAGTTAATATCAAGGTCTGCTGTTACTTCATAGTAGTCACATGCATGTGCTGTCCATCCTGTAACGTTTGACTTGGATATCATGTTCATCTGAAGGAATGAGCAGAATACATAAGCATTTTCGTCAAGAATTGCCTGCTGAAGATCAATTGCAAGCTGAGCACGCTTCGCAGTATCAAACTCTGTTGAAAGCTCTTCGATCATAGCACTTACTTCTTTATTCTCATATGCACCGAAATTATAGCTCATTTCCGGCAGGCAGCTTGTTGTAAAGAAGTACTGAGGATCTCCTGAAGGTGCTGTTACAAGTGCAGATGCGTAGATATCCCAGCTTGTCATATCTGCAAGGAATTCACGCCTGTTCGCTGTACAGTTGATATCAACCTCTATTCCAATATCCTTAAGAGAAGCCTGTGCTGACTCTGCAAGAAGCGGAAGCTCCTGGCGGCTAGGATATGTGAGCCATCTAATAGTAAGCTTTGTACCATTCTTTTCACGAATGCCATCTCCGTCAGAATCAACCCAGCCGGCTTTCTCAAGCACAGCTTTTGCTCCTTCTGGATCATAATCTTCTGTTGTGATCTTATCACCACCGAAGGTTGAGAAACCATCAGGGAAAGCACCATGGCCTACAACACCGTGTCCGTCAAGCAGATTGTCAACAAAGCCCTGCTTGTTGATGCCCATTGCGATTGCTTTTCTTACCGCATCATCCTTTATAATGTCACTTGTCATGTTCATTGAGCCAAAGAAAGCTCTTGATGTCTGGATACTTGAGAACTGATAATTACCATTTTCGAAATTAGGATATGCCTCATAAGCCATACCATAAGCAGCATCAATATCACCTGCCTGAAGAGCTGCAGAAAGTGTGTCACCATCTGAAAGAGTACGGATGGTAAGCTGACTGAGCTTAGGCGTTCCATTCCAATAATACTGGTTGGGTTCAAGTGTGAGGTGATCATCTGTTACCATATCCACAGCAACATAAGGGCCGGTTCCAACAGCCACTCCGGCATCAAAATCAGAAGCATCAACATCAATGATACATCCGTAAGGATCACCAAGATAGTTCATAAGTGCAGGATTAGGTTCTGATGTTGTGATTGTAAGAATCTGTCCCTCTGCCTTAATGTCAGCGATCTTTGTATCACTGGGTGCACGATCGTGGTTCTCAAGAAGGTGTTCAAAGCACTGCTTTACAGCTTCTGCATCCATATCACGTCCACTGGAAAACTTTACTCCATCCCTGAGTGTGATGGTCCAGGTGAGATTTCCATCGTTTTCCCATGCAGTAGCAAGCCAGGGCTCAAGCTCCATGGTATCGGTATAGTGTACCAGTGTCTCGCCTACACCATAACGAATGCATGGCCATCCATTGTAGGTCCTGTGAGGATCTATCGTCTCCTCCCAGTTCTCAGCGTTAAATGTTGTGTCACCTATGACCATAGTCTTGGCAACATCAGATGTCGTCTCTGAAGTGTTTGCAGAGGTATCTGCTGCCACCTCTGTCTGAGCATTTGTGTCAGTGGAAGTAGTGCTCTCCACAGCCGTTGGGGTGCTCTTGCCACAGCCAATGAGCATTGTCATAGTCAGTGTCAGTGTCAAAAACACAGATAAAGTTTTTTTCATCCTTTCTTCCTTTCTTCACTTTTTCATAATATTTACAAAACGCTATCAATAAGTCGTCTTGTATACGCATCCTTCGGGTTCCGGATTATCTCATCCGGCGTTCCCTGCTCTACTAACCTTCCCTTGTAAAAAACAAGTACCCTGTCGCAGAATTGCTGAACCAGCGCAATATCATGACAGATAAATAAAATAGAAAGCTCCTCCCCGTGCTCCATTCTGAGCTTATTCAAAAGCTCAAGTATTTCTTTTTGTATAGTTACATCAAGAGCTGATGTAGCTTCATCGCATATAAGCAGACTCGGCTTTATTGCAAGAGCTCTTGCTATTGCAGCCCTCTGACACTGTCCACCGCTGACCTGATGTGGATAACGGTCCGCAAACTCCTCGGACAGGCCACACTCAGAAAGTAGTTCAATAACTCTTTTTCTGGCATCCCTTTTGGAAAAGTCGTTATTTCTGAGGCTCTCACCTATGCCATCACCAAGTCTGCATCTTGGGTCGAAGGACTCTTGCGGGGTCTGAAAAACCATCTGCATCTTTTTATAAACCTTCCGCAGCTCTCTTCCTGACGCCTTTGTAATATCCTCGTTATCAAGAATAATGGTGCCCTCCGTCGGATCGAGAAGTCTTGATATCATATTTACGATAGTTGTCTTTCCGCTACCACTCTCACCGATTATTCCAAGGCACTCGCCTCTCATGAGCTCAAAGCTGGCATGATCAACTGCCACAAAATCGTCTTTCCCATTGCCGGAAAAAACTTTGGTGAGATTATCAACCTTTAGAATAGGATCCATCTATGCTCTCCTCAACCTGGGTACTGCATCCATCAATTTTCTTGTATATTCTTCCTTTGGATCTGTGATGACCTGTGAGGTATCTCCGTATTCCACCATTTTTCCATCCTTCATAACAAGAACCTTGTCGGCCATAGCTCCTATAACACCGATATTATGTGTCACCAGCACAATCGTTGTTCCAAAGTTATTCCGAGCCATAAGCATTTCGTCAACAACCTGCTTCTGAACAGACACGTCAAGAGCAGAGGTTGGCTCGTCAGCAAAAATAATACCGGGATTTGAAAGCAGGGCAACTGCGATCCCGACACGCTGCTGCATACCACCCGACAATTCAAAAGGATAACTTTCCAGTATCCTGTCTCCATCCTCAAATCCTATCTTGCTGAATACATTGATAGCTCTTTTCCTGAATTCTTCCTTAGTTATGCTCTTGTGTTCAGTCATACTCTCATACAACTGAGCTCCTACTGTTCTGATTGGGCAAAAAGCACTTCCTGAGTTTTGGAATATCATCCCCAGTTCCTGACCATTTAGCTTGCGTATTTCAGCCTGAGAAAGATCTGCCAGATTTATATCCTTATAATAGATATCTCCACGGGTAACAAGGCCTGCATCTCCCAATAGTCCCATAGCCGCTTTGATCAGTGTAGACTTGCCTGAGCCGCTTTCTCCTACAATACCAAGAATCTCTCCCTGATTCACAGAAAAGCTGATATCACTTACAGCCTGCATGCCGTTATAAGAAATATCCACATGTTCGTATCTTAAGATCGGATCACTCATTTATCTACCTCCCCTGCTTCTGGGGTCTGCATAATCTCTGATGGTATCACCAAGAAGATTGAAGACCATAACGGAGATAAAAATAGCAAATCCGGGTGATAGAGTAACCCATGGGGCTGTTGTCAGAAGGCTTCTGGTATCGCTCATCATACTACCCCATTCAGCTGTAGGAGGCTTCGCTCCAAGTCCCAAAAAGCTTAGTCCTGCAAGCTCCATCATCATTGTTCCTATATCAAGCATGGAGGTTACAAGTATGGGACCGATAATATTGGGCAAAATATGTTTAAAGATTATCTTTACGGTACTGCTTCCTGACAGCTTGGCCGCCTTAAGGTATGGCGTTTCTTTTTGCGCCAGCGTCTGGCTCCTGGCTATTCTGGCATACTTAGGCCACGATATCGCAGCAAGGGCAATAATGGCATTTTGCAGACCACCGCCAAGTACACCTGCAACAGCAAGTGCAAAAACCAGTCCCGGAAATGCCAGGAACATATCAGAAATACGCATGAGCACAACATCAATAAATTTGCCATGCCAACCACAGAAAACTCCAACGCAGGTTCCAATGGCTGTTATGATGGCAACCAAAAGAAGTGTTGAATAAATGCTGGCTCTGCTCCCGACGATAACTCTTGAAAGCATATCTCTTCCATAACGGTCAGTTCCAAATAAATGCGCAGGAGTGGGTGCTGCCTTGGCATTGTTAAGATCCTGAATGTATGGATCATAAGGAGTCAGATACTCTGCGAAAATGGAAGCAAGCAATAGAAGTAATGCCAGCACGCCAAATATGATCAGGCGGGTTCGCACTGAGTTTTTTCTGATTTTCTGTTTTCTTACTGTTACTTCAGGCATCTTCACTCACCCCCAGTCTTATACGTGGATCAAGGGCATGATAGAGAAGATCCGTAATAAGGTTTACGCAAACATAAATAATTGCCATCCAGACAACATAAGCCTGAATCAGCGGGTAATCACGCATTGTAATGGAGTCAACTGCCAGCTTTCCAACTCCGTCCCACATGAAAATGCTCTCTATTATTGCAGTACCTCCAAGAAGACTGCCTATAGAAAGTGCCAGAAGCGTAATGATTGTAAGCATCGATGATTTAATGACGCTCTTCCAAAGGATTACATGATTTCTTACACCACGGGCTTTGGCTCCCGTAACGTAGTCTTTGTTCAGTTCCTCAAGAACCGTTGCCCTTACCTGCCTCATATACTTGGCGGACATAGCTATGGCCAGTGTCAGCGTCGGCATGATGGCGCTTCTTAAGGTAGTGCCGTTGGATATAACAGGAAGCCATCCCAGTTTAATCGAAAGCAGCTGCATAAGCAGTAACGCCACAAAGAAATTGGGAAGTGAATTACCTATAAAACTTAAGAATCTGAGAATATAATCAACTATTCTGTCATGATTGACCGCTGCCAATACTCCCAGCGGAATGGAAATAAGAATTGTAGCAATAATTGACAGTAACGTTAAAAGAAGCGTTGCCGGAAGCTTGGCTACAAAAGTGTCAAACACGTTCTTTCCGGACACGTAACTGACACCCATATCTCCCCTAAGCATTCCGGTAAGCCACGAGAAATACTGCTCAATAAAGGGCCTGTCCAGTCCCAGTTCAGCCCTCTTTGCATCGATGATCTCCTGCGCAACCGCGCCTTTATCGCCATACAATTCAGTTATTGCATCGCTTCCTGCAATTCTCATCATAGCGAAGGAAAGCAGAGTAATACCAAACAACACAGGTATAAGTTGAATCAATCGATGAATCACGTATTTTTTCACTATATAATCTCCCTCTGACCATAAATAATCAGCCCATTATGATTATATAATCTCAAAACACTAGCTGTAACCCCGTAGGGGGGTTTTATTGTATTAACAAAATATTAACTTAACATAAACGATATATTATTCCTTAACACATCGCAGAACAAATTAAGTTTGCTGTAATCTTCTCACTCTCAGTCAGCGGTTTAAATGTTCAATTAGCATAAAGCTTGTCCATTACCATCATCGGTATCTTTTCGGATAAGAATCATTCATAATCCGCCATGACCAGATTAGTGCCAGCTTAATACCCCTTAACATATTATTCATTTCATCCTCTAGTAAGGATACAGATTTTTCAGAATGCCAGCTGAAAAATCACGTTGATTGTCACCATTAAGAGAATACCCAAGCATATTGCTGTAAGTGTGGGCTGTAGTCTGCATCTTTAACTATGTGAAACTCCCTTCTCCCACCGGGACACAGCCTTGTTAGTTACTCCCAGCAAATCTCCTAATTCAGTTTGTGTATAACCCTTTCGGATCCGAGCCTCTTTAATGAGCTTTCCAGTTTTCTCTTTGTCCACAGATTAGCCCTCCTATAACAAAGATGCTATATTTCTCTTAAAAGCGCAATCTATTGTAGCGAGAATCCACATTTTAAGCATGATTGGTGTGTTAGATTTAACTCAACAATTCATTAAATATATGCTATCATTTTCGATTTGCGTTTGGTGCAAATTTTATAAATATCCTGTAAATTTTATGCTGCCATTGGCACCTGCCTCTTATGGACGAGCTCATACAGTTCAAATGCCAGCGCCTCTGCAGCCTTGAAGTCCTTTATCTTCTGTCCTCTGACCTGCCATAATCTATAATTGTCACAATATATCCCCCAGCTGTCATATCTCCCTCTCACAAGAGTAATGTATGTCCCCTTGTATTTTTTGCTGTATGTGCCCTTTGCCGGATTATATTTCCAGGGCTTTTTCAGAAAATTCTTCTTGCGAAGAAGCTTGTTCTTAAGGGCATTTTCATTTTTCCTTGGGCTCTCATAATCTCCAGACATCTTCTCCGCACATACACAGCCCACCCTAAGTTCTCTGAAATAACTTTCATGCCTCATGATGTGAACATACCGGATTTTCTCATTTCCGCACATTTCACACTGCTCATAATCAATTTCATCGCTGGACGAAGCTCCATCCCCAACATCAATTACTCCTTCACACTTCCAGCCACTGTGCGGTACTCCCTTAACATCCCATAAATTCATCGCTATCTCCCCCTCTTCTTCAAGACGCTAGTATATTGCTGAGTTTGTCTGTAATATCCTCAATCGCAACACCCACTGCAACCGCGCCAAAAGTCACAAGGAATGCCGCAAAAGAGAATGCAACTCCCATAAACACTGCATCCCACATTTTCATACTAATGTACATCACGATTATTCCCAGCATCAGCAAGTAAAACAGACCAAGAATCAAACAGCCGATCTTGGACAGAACACCTACCCAACTCTTGATAAAGCACATGATCAAAAATACCGGAAACAATGCAATTTTCAGTAAAAGCTTTAAGATAAGCATAATCAACCCTCCATCAATTCTTGATTTTCAGTTACGCCGAAGCCATATCTCATACCATGATTGACTTCAGCAGTTATCTGTGCAACGTGTGTTGTAGACACGTTATACAGCATCGTCAGCAAATATGCTCTCGGATTCTTTGGCACCTCAGTAAGGTTTTTCCAGCTTGCTACAACATCCTCGATGAGCATGTTGTCAAGCTTCATGAATCTCCCCTTTACCGAGTTGGTTTCCCTTTCTTCACTTCCAACCCATATCTTTGGGCGGTTTGAAGTGAGAACGTCAACCAAAAGGTCCTCTATGCCCCTTATTATCCCTTCATCGTCAGGGAATCTCTCACACAGTACATCAGTCCCAATATCCTCTCTGACATAAGCTCTTGTTGCCTTTTCTTCATCCTCTGATTCCATCCCATCCATCTGCGAAGCCATACTGTTACTGGGATAGATACGGATAAGATTATTATTATAATTATTTTTATTAATATTATTTTTATTAATATTATTTTTATTACGTCCCAATTCCTGGTACTCTGGAGAACCAAGACCAGTGACTTCCAAGTCCCGGTTCTGACCTCGGCGGTTCAATTCCTGGTATTCAGAAACATCCTCTTTTTGGCTTGAATCACAAATTGTGAACTTATGGGCTTTTTCCAATTTTTGGTTTTCAGACTCATTTGCATCCACGTTATGTTCTGCTTCAACTATTCTCATGACATAAATACGTGATGGCTTTCCCTGTCCCATCTTCACACGCTCTATCAAACCAATCCCTTTTTCAGAATCCAGTTCGTCAAAAAGCTTATATACTGTATTCTTACTTAATCCCGTTGCCTCATGAACATCTTCCCAATCGTAGAAAACATAGGTTTTTCCTTCCTTATCCACCATGTTATTGATTGCAGAAAGCTTCATTCTGTCCAATAGTAACGCATACAGATATCTTGCATTGACCGATACCTTGTTCAGCACAGGATCACTGTGAAAACATTTGGGAATTGCCATATAGCTGTTTGATATCGGTTCCCTCCCATTAAAATACTCAAATTTCATTTTATTTATTCTCCCCCTTCCCTATTCCAGAGATGCAATTTTTGCACCTCTGGAACAGCTTTCATCATCCTTGTAAATAAAGTTCTTCACGTAGTACAGATTAGGTTTTCCCTGACCTCTTATACAGATATCAATAATTCCGATATCTTCCAATTGCTTCAGTGCTGTGCTGATTGTTCTTGTTGAAAGTCCAATATCTTTATGCATCTGTTCAAGTGGATATACCACGTAAAGCCTACCTTCTTCATCCCGCCAGCCGTTTCTATTTGCCAGCCTTATCCTTTGTAGTAGGATTCCATATACAACCTTTGCTTCTATAGACAGTGGTTCAAACGCATCGTCAATAAACATAAGCAGTGGAATTTCTACCATGGCATACTGAAATGCCTGTCGTCCATAATGATAATCAAGTTTCATCTGCCATTTCCTCCTGTTCTTCCTTCCATTTTGCAAGAAGCTCAAGGATAACCTTTTCACGCTCCCTTGAAGACATATGGGAAGGGAAATACTTATTTAATTTTCTTTCTGACAATGAGACCTTTCCGTTTGTTTTAGGCTCAGGCAACGCACTGTTCAAAACCTGTATAACTGGGTACTGTTGCATATTTTCAAGATTCTTCTGCGCCTTAAGCGCTTCTATCTGTTCTGGTCTGAGAATGCCATTTTCTTTTCGGTATTCATAGATCCACTTCTGGACTTCCTTATCAAAGAAAGAAATATCATATCCCATTCCTATTGAAATTACTTTTTCATCAACCATCTGCATCAGTTCAGGAATCAGATCTGTGAGCTTTACATATTTTCTGACCTGCCTATCTCTAAGACCAAATTCTTCACCGACGGCATCGCCAGTCAACTTTCGGCACTCAGTACCAGAAGTATCTTCGAGGTCAGTTCTTCTTCCCTGTCGCTTAACAACATCCATCTTCATTTTCAGTGAGTATGCTCTCTCACTAGGCAAAATCTCTTCTCTTTGTACATTGGAATCAACCATAACTATTACCGATTCATCATCTGTCATTTCCTTTACAATTGCCGGCACAACCTCAAGCCCCACTAATTTAGCAGCATGCATCCTTCTGTGACCTGAAACCATTTCATAACCGCCCTGGTTGTCCGGTCTTACAAGAACCGGAGACAAAATACCATTAGCCTTGATACTCTCTACAAGTTCCGCCATCTTATCATCATCAACCACCTTAAAAGGGTGATCTTTAAATGGATGTATCTTTTCAATCCTTATTTCTTCTGTACCATCTTTAATTGAAGGAGCTCCAAGAAGCTCATCTACTGATTCAAAATGTATCTTTTCTCTTTTAGCAGCCATATCTGATTACCCCCTTCATGAATTATCTGCGACAAACTCTGTAAGTTCACTATAGGCACTTGCCACCTTGCCTTTTGGATCATATTCATATATGCTTTTACTCATAGCAGATGTTTCACTTGCTCTGATTGATAGCGGAATCTCCGTAGGAAGGACTCGGAGGCTTTTTCCATATACTTCATTAACCTCTGCAATAATTTCCTTAGCATAGTTGGTTCTCTTATCAACCATAGTTAATAGAATTCCTTCAATCTCAAGCTTTGAATTAAGTCTGCGCTTTACTGTATAGATGGTCTTAAGCAGTGCCTGAAGACCCTTTACAGGAAGAAACGCTGCGGCACAGGGTATGAGGCAAGTGTCAGCGCAAGCAAGAGCATTTACGGTCATAACACCCAGAGATGGCATGCAATCAATGATGATGTATGAATACTGGTCCTTTATCTGTTCCACATAATCCCTAAGTACCAGCTCTCTGCTCATTACGTTTACAAGTGATACCTCTGCAGCGGATAATCCGATATTTGAAGGAAGAAGATCTACGTTCTCACTGTGGTGCATGATAGCGAAACCTTCCGGAATATCTTCCTCATTAACAATCTTCTCGATAACATCAACGATAGTGAGTTCAAGGCTGTCCGGATCCTTATATCCCATGCAGATAGAAAGGCTCCCTTGTGGATCGTTATCAATTAAAAGTACCTTATGCCCCTTGTTTGCAAGTCCTATTCCAAGATTCATAGCAGTTGTGGTTTTAGCTACGCCACCTTTCTGATTTGCGATTGCGATTACTTTGCACATACTTTTTTCCTCCCATCTTTTCCATTTTTTCTTAAGTAGTCCTCAAAGATTGCCCTGTTTATGAGAACCTTTTTATGAAGTTTGTAAAAGGCACCGGACCTGTCTGCCACACGAGTAACTGCCCTGTAGCTCATCTTGTAGTAATCAATGGCCATGTTGTAGGTGATAAAACTTCTCTGGGCAAACAGAATATCTTCATCATCAATCTGATCCGAGAACATCCATATTGTTCCGAACATATTCAGCCCTCCCTCTCTTCCAAAACTTTTTTCTCCCGATTACCATTTGTTTGATACATTCCCGCAGGCTGGTGGAATCTCTCAAGATACTCATCAAAGATGTCTCTGTTGATCAGAACGGTTCCTTCTCTTCTGTAAATCGCTCCTGCCTGGTCTGCCATCTCAAGAATTTTCTTATGCTCAAGGCTGTAAACAATTTCTGCATCCCTATATCTGAGCCACTTTTTCCTCAAGGTACGCATCACTACTTTTTCCTGGACTATAACTTCCCGGTTAAATGGACTGTTTTTCTCATTCTCATTTTCAAGTTCGCCAACGTAATCACGGTTATCATCAAAATACGGTCTGTCTTCTTTTTTTCTTTTCATGTATGATGTCCTCCTTATTTTTTATGTGCTGAAGAACCATCCATGAATCAGCCAACAAAAAGAGCTACTTCTTAGAATTTTGTTTTCTAAAAAGTAGCTCTTATAACCTTTTGTAAAGTTATCGAAAAAAAGTTTTCTGTTTTTAACGGTGCGCCTCTGAGCGCATCTACAAACCTCTAAATTCATCTCCCGTTTGTCAGGAGTTTGTCAAAATGCCATTCCTTATCTCAAAAACCCTCATGAATACTGGGCTTATCACTTCATGGACTTAAGTGTCGGGAAGAGCAAAACATCTCTTATGGTTGCACTGTCAGTTAACAGCATGCAGAGTCTGTCGATACCGTATCCGATACCACCTGTAGGAGCCATACCAACTTCGAGGGCGTTGAGGAAGTCCTCGTCTGTGTGCTCAGCCTCTTCGTCGCCGGCTGCTGCGTTGGCATCCTGAGCTGCGAAACGCTCACGCTGATCGATAGGATCGTTGAGCTCTGAGTATGCGTTGCACATCTCCCATGTGTTGATGAAGAGCTCGAAACGCTCAACCTTCTCAGGATCTGTAGGCTTCTTCTTGGTAAGAGGTGAAATTGCAAGAGGGTGATCCATGATGAATGTAGGCTGGATCAGGTTCTTCTCGCAGAACTCCTCGAAGAAGAGGTTGATGATGTCGCCCTTGGTGTGACGATCTTCAAATTCGATGTGGTGCTCCTTGGCAAGAGCCTTAGCTTCCTCATCGGTCTTAACTGCATCGAAATCGATGCCTGCGTACTTCTTGATGGCATCATTCATTGTAAGACGCTCGAAAGGCTTGCCGAGGTCGATCTCGTTGTCGCCGTACTTGATAAGTGTTGTACCGCAAACCTTCTCAGCCAGGTAACGGAACATGGACTCTGTGAGTTCCATCATTCCCTCATAATCTGTATATGCCTGGTAGAGCTCCATAAGTGTGAACTCTGGGTTGTGTCTTGTATCTACACCCTCATTTCTGAATACACGTCCGATCTCGTATACTCTCTCGAGACCGCCGACGATAAGTCTCTTAAGGTAAAGCTCAAGAGAGATACGAAGCTTACGCTCCTCATCCAGGGCATTGTAGTGTGTGATGAATGGTCTTGCAGCTGCTCCGCCTGCGTTCTCAACAAGCATAGGAGTCTCAACTTCAAGGAAGTCACGCTCTGCAAGGAAGTTACGGATCTCGCGAAGGATAGCACTTCTCTTCTTGAAAGTCTCCTTAACCTCTTCATTCATGATAAGGTCAACGTAACGCTGTCTGTATCTGATCTCTGTATCTGTAAGTCCGTGGAACTTCTCAGGAAGTGGCATAAGAGACTTGGATAAAAGAGTCAGCTCTTTTACATGAACTGAAATCTCACCGGTCTTGGTTCTGAAAGCAAAGCCCTTAACACCGATGATGTCACCGATATCCATCTTCTTGAAATCAGCATAAGCCTCGTCTCCAAGATCGTTTCTTGAAACGTAGAGCTGCATGCGTCCGTCTCTGTCCTGAAGGTTAGCAAAAGATGCCTTACCCATTACACGCTTGCTCATCATACGACCTGCAAGGGATACAAGCTTGTCTGCAGGGATATCTGACATAGGAACTACTACTGCCTTACCCTCTTCGTCTACAGGAGCTACAAACTCGAGAGCCTCGAAGTTATCTCTTACCTGCTGTGTGTGATGTGTCTGGTCGTATTTTACGATCTGGAAAGGATCTCTTCCCTGAGCCTGAAGCTCGGAGAGCTTATCTCTTCTTACCTGGCGAAGACGTCCAACGTCCTCTGCAGGTGCATTCTGCTGATTGTTCTGCTGATTATTCTCTGCCACCTTTTTTCCTCCGTAATATATGTCTTTCATATTGTACAAAGAGCCGACGAATTGCTATCGCCGGCTCGTGTTATCTAAAGTCTCTTATCAGACCTCTGATCTCTGAATGCCAAGTACCTTATACTTGAAGACACCAGCCTGTGTCTCTACAGAAACTGTCTGTCCCTTCTTAGCACCGATGAGTGCCTTACCAACAGGTGACTCGTTTGAGATCTTGCCCTTAAGGCTGTTTGCCTCTGATGAACCTACGATCTTGTATTCAATCTCCTCGTCGAACTCAAGATCTTTAAGCTTAACTGTGCATCCGATGCTGATCTTGTTAATGTCAACATCTGAATCATCTATAACCTCTGCGTTCTTGAGGATCTTCTCGATAACTTCAATTCTTGCTGCGATATCACGCTGCTCGTCTTTAGCTGCGTCGTACTCGGCATTCTCAGAAAGGTCGCCCTGCTCTCTTGCTTCCTTAAGTTTCTCAGCAACCTCTTTGAGCTTGACTGTCTTGAGCTCGTGGAGCTCTTCCTCGTACTTGGCAAGTCCTTCTTTTGTTAAAATGTTCTTCTTAGCTTCCATAACAATCTGCCCTACCCTTCATAATAATATATATCTGAAATTCAGTTAATTTCATTTTTTTAACTTTGCTATTATACTGTGAATAAATTTATGTGTCAACTGTGGGCGGAAGCATTATTTTGCCGCATGCTTCTTTGAGTGTATCCATGTCGGTCATCTGATTTATCTCGTTCCTGAACTTAGCACTGCCGGGCATTCCGAAGGTGTACCATGACACATGCTTTCTCATCTCGCGGATTCCGATGTATTCACCCTTGTATTTCAGCTGCATATCGGCATGTCTGATGACTGTGTCGTAAACTTCCTTGCGGCTTGGCCTTTCGCAGGTCTTGCCTTCTTCAAAAAAGCTCTTTATCTCCCTGAAGATGAACGGATTACCCTGGGCAGCCCTTGCCACCATTACTCCGTCGCACCCTGTCTGCTCAAACATAGCCTTGGCACTTGGACCGTCAACCACGTCGCCGTTACCTATCACAGGGATCTTCACAGCCTCTTTTACCTGCCTGATGATCTCCCAGTCAGCTTTGCCCGAATAGAACTGCTCTCTTGTCCTTCCGTGAACCGCCACAGCTGCTGCCCCTCCGGCCTCAGCCGCCAGAGCACATTCCACAGCGTTAATACTGTTATCGGTAAAACCCTTTCGAATCTTAACCGTTACAGGCCTGTCTGAAACCTGAACCAACGCCGAAACTATTCTTTCAATAAGAGCCGGATCCTTCATTAGGGCAGAACCCTCTCCGTTACTCACAACCTTTGGCACGGGGCATCCCATGTTTACATCCAGAATGTCGTAGGGCCTGTCTTTTATCATCTCTACTGCCTGCTGCATTATCTCAGGCTCAGAGCCAAAGAGCTGGAGCGATACCGGATGCTCATCAGGATGGATCTCAAGCAGCATATTTGTGTTTCTGTTCTTATAAATAATAGCCTTGGCGCTGACCATCTCCATACACACAAGGCCGGCTCCCATCTCGCTGCAGAGCACACGAAAAGGCAGGTCTGAAACACCTGCCATCGGTCCTAAGATTATGTTGTTATCAAGTGTTACGCTTCCTATTTGAAGCTTACCGTATCCTGCCATAAAGTCTTTCTAATTAAAACGCGCCGTTTTCTTCTTCCTCATCCAATGCATCTGCAGCCTTCTCACCCAGCACGTAAATCTTATAGTAAATTCCCAGAGCCTCAAACAGGTCCTGTCTCTTTCTGCGAACTTCACTCACCAGTAGCCCCGCTGTGATCTCATCGTAGGTAATGTCCTCTTCATCAGCATTAGTCTCAATTGAAACACTTCCGTCTTCCTCAAAGACAATGGTAAATATACCGCCTGCCTCCTGGGTAAAGAGAACGCTGATGATATTAAGTTCCTTCTTGATGCTGTCCGGGATCTGCTTGAAAAGCGGGTTAAAGTAATACTTCTGCTCGTAAGCATTGGCTCCGCACAGAACTATCCTTCCGCCTGCTGCGTTCTCAAACACACGACCCTTATTGGTCTTTTGCATCTCATCTATATGAAGGTCTTCTTCAAACTCTTTGTTGTACTCTTCTTCAAATTCCTTGGCACCCATTATATAACTCCTTATTCAGGCTGATTCTGGTCATCAAAATCCTTGTTCTGTGGCTTGTTGCGACGGTTCTTTTCATATAATATCTGAAGTCCTCTGAGCGTGAGGATGGGATCGTAGATATCAATCTCCTCTGTGAGCTCAGAAATAAGCCTTCCGAGACCGCCTGTGGCAACTACCTTCATGTCCGGCAGGCCGGATTCTCTTTTCATCTCACTGATAATATACTTGGACTGGCCGATCTGTCCATAGATAAGTCCTGCCTGCATACTGGAGATGGTCTCCCTGGCAAGGATCGAATCGGGCTTTTTGATCTCGATCTCAGGAAGCTTGGCTGTACCTTCCCAGAGGGCCTTAGCTGAAATCCTGATGCCCGGTGAAACAACTCCCGCAAAAAACTCACCCTTTTCATTAATAGGAACATATGTGGTTGCTGTTCCGTAGTCCACAACCAGCACCGGTCCGCCGTAGATCTCAAAAGCTGCAACAGCATCTACTATAAGGTCGGGGCCGATCTCCCTGGGGTTATCCGTAACGATCTTGATGCCGGTCTTGATGCCGGGGCCTACGATATATGGCTTCTTGCCGATGTATTTTACTATTGCATTTACCAGAGCATGCATGACCTGAGGCACAACGCTGGCGATCATAACGCCTTCGATATCACCCTTGTCTATGCCATTATGTCCCAGCATCCCAAGAAGTTGAATCCCGTACTCATCGGATGTGTGATCGATCTTGCTCATCATACGGAACGAGCTCTTTAGCTCCTCTTTGTCAAACACACCGAAAGTAATATTGGTATTTCCTACATCAACGACTAAGATCATCTCTTAATCCTCCCTGTTATACGTATCCGTAAAGTCCTCTGACAGAAACATCGCCGGAGGTTACTTCTTTTATCTCGCCGTCGTCCATCCTGACTATCAGCTCGCCCTTATCGGTGATTCCGAGGGCTGTTCCCTGAGCCTCTCCGGACTTAACAAACTTCTCTTCCACGTCTTCGCTGCCTCTTACCTCAGCAGGCTTTTTTGTATCAAGAAGCATCACTCTCTGGTCCTTATTAACCAGTCTCTTTTCATACTGGTCCTTAAGCAGCGATAGGTCATGGCTCTTTTCAAATTTCTCATAGTTCTGCTCAAACCTCTCCATAACCCGGGCCACCACCAGACTCCTGTCTATTCTGTGTCCGCATCCTGTCAAAAGAGATCCTGCCACATCCTTAATTTCTTCCGGAAAATGCGCCATATTGACGTTAATTCCGACTCCGATGACAACGTCAGAAATACCGCCTTCCGGGGCCATATGAAGCTCTGTCAGTATTCCGCAGATCTTCCTGTCCGCCAGGATAACGTCATTGGGCCACTTTATATTGCAGGTAAAAGAGCTGTCTGAAATGCTCTCATTTATGGCCTGTTCAGCGCCTTCTGCAACCGACAGTCCCATAACCAGGGTGAGCATGGAAATGCTCTCTATGGGGACCTTAGGCCTCACAATAAGGCTCATGGCAATATTGGCACCGGCCGGAGTCTCCCATGACCTTCCTCTTGAACCGCGCCCCGTTTCCTGTTTATCTGCCACCACCAGCATTCCGTGAGGTGCTCCTTCTTCTGCGAGGCGCCCTGCGTCATCGTTGGTGGAACCTGTTACGTCTTTATACCAAATGTTGCAAGCTGCCCATTTCGTGTGCAGCTGCTCACTTATATGTTCTTTACTAAGCATTATTTCTTGAGCGTCGCATACATTACTGCCTTGATGGTGTGCATGCGGTTCTCGGCCTCCTCAAATACAATAGAACGCTCTGACTCAAATACTTCATCTGTAACTTCCATCTCATCAAGACCATATTTCTTCTTGATGTCTTTTCCGATTCCTGTATTGAGATCGTGGAAGGATGGCAGGCAATGCATGAATACGCATCCGTCTCCTGCGTTCTTCATGATGTCCATAGTTACGCGGTAAGGCTCGAGGTCTTTTATCCTCTCCTCCCATACGCTGTCGGGCTCGCCCATGGATACCCAGATATCGGTGTAGATTACGTCTGCACCCTTGGTTCCCTCGATGGCATCCTCAGAGAAATCAATCTTTGCACCTGTCTGTGCTGCAATTTCCTGACAAGTCTTAACAAGGTCTTCTGAAGGGAAGTACTTCTTGTTGGATACTGCAGTAAAGTGCATTCCCAGCTTAGCGCACAGAACCATCAGGGAGTTACCTGTGTTGTACCTTGCATCGCCCATGTAAACAAGGTGGATACCTTTAAGGCGGCCAAAGTGCTCCTTTATTGTAAGGGCATCAGCAAGCATCTGTGTGGGATGGAACTCGTTGGTAAGACCGTTCCATACCGGCACCTTGCTGTGCTCTGCTATTGTCTCAACTATCTCCTGCTCAAAGCCTCTGTACTCGATTCCGTCATACATGCTGGCAAGAACACGCGCTGTGTCTGCGATGCTCTCCTTCTTGCCGATCTGGGAATCTGTAGGATTAAGGTAGGTTGAACCCATTCCGAGGTCATGTGCAGCAACTTCAAAGGAACATCTTGTTCTAGTGCTGGTCTTCTCAAAAATAAGAGCTATGTTCCTGCCCTTAAGCTCGTCATGAAGAATACCGTTTTTCTTCTTGTCCTTGAGCTCTGCGGCCAGGTCAATGAGGTACTCTATCTCTTCAGTGGTAAAATCCAGCAGTTTCAGAAAATCTCTTCCGTATAAATTCATGATGCTCCTCCTCCAAACTAAAAAATGGTCCCTTGACTCCGTCCCTGGGGACCATTTTGGAGTCAAAAAGGGGACTGCCAAACTAGCAATCCCCTACATTCTATCATATATGCTTTATTTCGTGCACCCCAAATTACCAGAATACATGAGCTCCGATGACGATTCCCTCTCTTCCGTTTACACGTCTGAAGTGAAGGGCTGATCCAACGGTTGTCTCTCCGTTGATGGCTGCCTGAGCTGCCTGATAATTGGAATCGCTGATCTTGCCTGAGTTGTATACTCTTGCAACGGTTCCGTTAAGAGCTGGTGTGAACTGACCTGATGCGTAGATTACACCGTAGATACTGCTCGGGTAACCACCTGACTTAACACGGTTCATAACTACCGCACCGACTGCAACCTTACCTTCATATGGCTGGTTGCCTGCCTCACACTGGATAAGTGCTGCAAGGAGCTTGACCTCATCAGCATCTGCGCTGACTGCTCCGCGGTTCTTGGTAAGTGCTGCCTTCTTCTCAGCTTCCTCACGAAGCTTGATGGCTGCTATGGTCTCGCCGGAGTCGATCTTGAAGGTTGATGTAACATAATCAGCCTGTACATATCCGGTTTCATCATTATAATCAACAGCGATCCATCCGTCGCCTGTGTCCTCAATAAGATCAACGAAGGTGTTCTCTGCCAGAACTCCGACAACCTCGGCATCAGAAGAAGCTTCAGCTCTGATATTAAGAGCTGTACCGTTGCTGGTAACTATCTGCTTACCAACGTCCTGAGCAAGTGCCTCAGCATCCTCATCAAACAGAAGATACTCGTCCTTGGCCCAGCCGATAAGATCTCCGGACTGTACCTTGGTCCAGCCGTCCTGTCTGTCTAATATCTTACCGCCGCAGTCCTTGTAAAGAACTCCGACCTTATTGCTTTCTTCGTTGGGTTCTTCCCTGACATTCATCACCCGGCTGACATTGGCCATCACGAGATTTGACGTTTCGCTCTCTGAATCACTTGTACTGCTGCTATCGGATGTTGACTTCTCTGCATTCTCTGCTGCCTTAACTTCCGGTGCGTCATTGTCAATTCCAAGCGGAGCGATGGGACTGATGATATTTGTAATTCCTGTAGCAAGTTCTAAATAGTTCGAAGTGCGTCTTGCCTCTACTGTTAAACTCTGGGTAAGTGATAAAACCACTATCAGGCCAAGTGCAGCCACAGTCTTAACGACCCCGGAGAATAACTTTGATGTAGTATCCATACAGATTGCTATCCTCTTTTTATTTAAATTTGTTACAAGTATGTTGCAACATATTAAGATTTAAACAATTCGGAGGTAATAATAGCAAAGATGCAGCCATTTGTCAAATTTCTATTAAATTTTCGTCAAAAAAGTGTGAAAATTACAGGCTTTTGCTCTTGTCGATACATGCAGTTACAGCATCTATCACGGTTCCCCTAAAACCCTCTTCCTCAAGGACTCTTACTGCCTCAATTGTAGTTCCTGAAGGTGAGCAAACCATGTCTTTTAATTCGCCTGGGTGCTTGCCTGTCTCCAAAACCATCTTGGCACTTCCAAGCACTGACTGAGCTGCGAATTCATAGGCCTGCTTTCTCGGCATTCCGCCTGCTACAGCAGCATCTGCCATCGCTTCGATGAATAAAAAGACATATGCCGGAGAAGATCCGCTCACACCTACCACTACATCCATCAGTGACTCAGGTACTGTATATGCCTTACCAAAGCTCTCCAGAAGCTCTTTTACAAAGTGATATGAGTTGTCATCCACAAGATCGTTCCTGCATACTGCTGAACATCCCTCGCCAACAAGAGCCGGTGTGTTAGGCATTACTCTGATGATCTTGGTTGGCTTTTCAAACTCATTCTCTATCCATGCAATGGTCTTGCCTGCTGCTATGCTGACAATTACCTTGTTCTCGTCGATGCTGTCCATGATGTCAGCGATGACAACCTTGAGATACTGAGGCTTAACCGCCAGAACTATGATGTCTGCCTCCTTGGCAACAGCTGCGTTTGAGTTTCTGGTCTGAATGCCGTACTTGTTGGCAACCTTAAGGCAGGTCTCCTCTGTGTTGGCTGAGCCTATGATCTCATTCGGTCCCATCAGACCTTTCTGCAGGATACCGCCGATCATGGCCTTTGCCATGTTTCCTAAACCGATAAATCCTATGGTCATTTTCTTTACCCCCTCCTTTGTCTTGAAGCTTCAAATGTGAGTATAGCTGATGATGTCGCAGCGTTCATGGACTCGACCTCGCCCTTCATCGGGATGAGGACGTAGTTCTCTGCCGCATCAGCAGTCTCTTTTGTCAGTCCGTTTCCTTCATTGCCTATAAGAAAAGCTGTTGGCTGAGTATAGTCAAATTCATCGTAATTCCTGGTTCCTTTAAGGTGAGCAGCATAGGTGTGTACACCCTTTGCTGAGAGCTCCTGTACCATAGAAGGAACGTCTTCTACATATATAAACGGCATCCTGAAAATGGAGCCCATGGTTGATCTTATTACCTTTGGATTGTAGATGTCTGCACAGCCCTTGCTGAGAATGACACCTGTGACACCTGCTCCCTCTCCCGAACGGAGCATGGTTCCGAGATTGCCGGGATCCTGGATGTTTTCAAGGACCAGAAGGAGTGGTGCGCTATCTTTCCCTGAATCGCGCATCTCCTGATTGTAGCCCACAAGAACCTCATCAAGATCGTAGTCATACTGCCTGATAACAGCAAGGACGCCCTGCGGAGTCTGAGTGTCGCTCATCTTCTTCATGACTTCCTCGGAGACCTCCTCAGCGCCATATCTCCAGAGAATTTCTTTGTCCTCTTCTCCGGCGCCAGAGACGAACTTCTCGGTTACATATACCTCAGCCACCTGAAGTACCGGGGCTTCCCTCAGCATCTTCATTCCTTCTATTACAAAGACTCCGTCCTCGCGACGGGCTTTGCTCTTTTCCACGTAACTTACGACCTTCTTGACGCGGTCGTTAGATGTACTTGTGATCATGGTGATACCTCTTTTGAAACATTTGGGTAGTAGACTATAGTATAACACAAAAACCGGGGCAAAAACTGCCCCGGTTTGATATACCCTATAGAAATACCTCTTCTAAAATCAGTTCTTTACAACGAACTTTCCGCCACGCTTTGATACTACGTCGAAGATAACGGCTGCAAGAAGAACGATACCCTTTACAACCTTCTGCATGTTGGCATCAACGCCCATAAGTGACATACCAAGGTTGATAACACCCATGAGAACCGCACCAACGATAACGCCGGGAACAGTTCCGATTCCACCGTAAGCAGATGCTCCACCGATGAAGCAGGATCCGATAGCGTCCATCTCGTAGTTCTGGCCGTATGTAGGCTGAGCTGATGTAAGACGAGCGATTGTGATCATACCTGCAAGAGCTGCAAGGAATCCCATGTTTGTGTAAGCAAGGAAGTAAACCTTGTTTGTATCGATACCTGAAAGCTTTGTAGCCTTCTCGTTACCACCAACTGCATAGAAGTAACGTCCGATTGTTGTGTTGCTTGTAATGTATCCGTAAACAAATACTACGATGAGTACCCAGATAAGAACTGAAGGAATACCCTTGTGCTGAGCAAGTCTGTAAGCAAATGCTACAAGTACTGCTGCAAGAACTGCTGTCTTAATGGTAAATGTTACGATGTTCTCAAGCTCATAACCGGAGTTCTTTTTCTTGATACGTCCCGATACCTGAAGGATAACGTAGATTGTTGCACCAAGAATTCCGGCAAAGAGACATGTAAGGTTGAGTGATCCGCCGCCCAGGAAATCAGGGATATAGCAGTTAGCACCGCCACCGAACAGATTTACAAAGCTTGTCTGATCCTTGATTGAAACTGTAAGACCATTAAGTACTACGTTTGAAAGTCCTCTGTAAATAAGCATACCTGCAAGTGTTACGATGAAAGGAGGAATACGAACAAACGCGATCCAGAAGCCCTGGAATGCACCGATTGCTGTTCCGATACCGATCATGATGATGATTGCAAGCCATACAGGAACACCGAGGTTCATCATAAGTGTTGCACCAACGGCACCTACGAAACACACTACTGAACCAACTGACAGGTCGATGTTACCACCGGTCAGGATACAGAGCAGCATACCTGTTGCAAGAACGAATACGTATGCATTCTGTGAAATAAGGTTACTTACATTCATGGGAAGCAGGATTGCTCCGCCGGTCATAAATGAAAAGAACGCTAAAACTATTACAAGAACGAACACCATGGTGTTCTTTTTCAAAAATCCTAAAACTTGATCTTTATTCATGATTCTCCTCCTCGTTTCCAGATGACTGTAAGATATAAGTCATAATTTTTTCCTGGGTTGCATCCTTTGCATCAAGCTCCCCGACCATTTTTCCTTCGTTCATAACATAGATTCTGTCGCACATACCAAGGATTTCAGGAAGCTCTGAAGAAATCATGATGACTGATTTACCTTCAGCTACCAGCTGGTTGATAATGCAGTAGATCTCGTACTTGGCACCTACGTCGATACCTCTTGTGGGCTCGTCCAGGATAAGGATTTCAGGATCTGCAAACATCCATTTTGCCAAAAGAACTTTCTGCTGATTTCCACCGCTTAAGTTTCCGACATTCTGTTCAACTGTAGGACATTTTGTCTTAAGCTTTTCCTTATACTCTACTGCTACTGAATATTCCTTGTGCTTATCAATAACCTTTCTATTACTTACTTCGTCAAGGTTAGCCAAGGTTGTATTGATCTTTATGGGATTAGACAGGATCAGTCCATTTCCCTTTCTGTCTTCTGTAACATATGCAAGTCCGTTCTTAATTGCCTGACTTACGGTATTAAGATGAACTTCTTTTCCATCAATAAAAGTCTGTCCGGTAATGTTTTCCCCATAGCTTTTCCCAAATACGCTCATGGCAAGCTCTGTTCTGCCAGCTCCCATAAGACCTGAGATTCCGAGAACCTCGCCCTTTTTAACATATAAGTTAACATTGTCAACGACTTTTCTTTCTTTATAAAGAGGATGATAAACGTTCCAGTTCTTTATCTCCATCTTTACATCTCCGATGTGAGGCTCTCTCTTAGGGAATCTGTCTGAAAGTTCACGACCAACCATTCCCTTGATGATCCTTGCTTCGGAGAAATCATCCACACCCTTTGTAAGAGTTTCGATTGTTGAACCGTCACGGATAACTGTGATCTTGTCGGCAACGTATGAAACCTCGTTAAGTTTGTGGGAAATAATAATAGAGGTAAGACCTCTTTCTGCCTTCAGCTTAAGGAGCAGGTCAAGAAGTGCCTTTGAATCTGTCTCGTTAAGTGAAGATGTGGGCTCGTCAAGGATAAGAAGTCTTGCATCCTTTGAAAGAGCCTTTGCAATTTCTACAAGCTGCTGTTTACCAACACCAATATCCTTGATAAGAGTCTGTGTTCCCTCTCTAAGACCTACGATGTCGAGATACTTTCTGGCGAGCTCATTGGTCTCATGCCAGTTGATCTTAACTTTTGTTCCTCTCTCGTTTCCAAGGAACATGTTCTCAGCGATTGTCATATAAGGGATAAGAGCCAGCTCCTGATGGATGATAACTATACCCTTTGACTCACTGTCTTTAATCTGATTAAATTGACAAACCTCTCCGTCATAAACTATATCACCCTCATATGATCCGAAGGGATAAACTCCACTAAGGACATTCATAAGAGTGGACTTTCCAGCACCGTTCTCTCCAACCAGCGCGTGGATTTCACCTTCTTCTACCTGAAGGTTTACGTTATCTAAGGCCTTTACGCCAGGGAAGGTTTTGGTGATATTCTTCATTTCCAGTAATATCTTTGCCACGATGCCCTCCTCCATTTCCGTGCAATCATTTTAGGGCGAACATAAGGCGGGTCATTTACGGCCCGCCTATGTTCAATTTGGGAAAACGTAATTGTTAAATTACCAAAGTTGAATTATTTGAGCTGATCCTCTGTGTAGTAACCGGAATCGATGAGGAGCTCTTTGTAGTTGTTAACGTCTGCGAATACAGGCTCGCAAAGGTATGAAGGAATGATACCTGTTCCGTTGTCATATGTCTTTGTATCGTTTACAGGAGCGTCTGTTCCCTTCATGATAGCGTCAACCATCTCTACAGTCTTAGCTGCAAGAGTTCTTGTATCCTTGAAGATAGACATTGACTGCTTTCCAGCGATCATGTTCTTAACGTTTGCAACGTCACAGTCCTGACCTGTGATGATTGGCCACTCGCCTGTGTAGTTAGCTTCAAGAGAGTTTGTAACACCAAGAGCTGTTGAGTCGTTTGAGCAAAGAACTGCATCAAGCTTTGTGCCATCAGCGTAGTTAGCTGAGATGATAGCATCCATTCTTGACTGAGCGTTCTCTGTTGCCCAGTTAGCTGTAGCAACCTTATCAAAGTCAACCTGACCTGACTTAACTACGATCTTGCCCTCGTCGATGTAAGGCTTAAGAACGTCAATAGCTCCGCCGTAGAAGAATCTAGCGTTGTTGTCACCAGGGTCACCAGTGAAGATTTCCATGTTGAAAGGACCTGCTGCATTCTTGAGGTCGAGCTGCTGCTCGATGTACTCACCCTGCTTTGTTCCTACCATGTAGTTATCGAATGTTGCGTAGTAAGAAACAGCGTCTGAATTCATGATAAGACGGTCATAAGCGATAACTTTGATGCCGGCTTCCTTAGCCTGTGCAAGTACTGTGCCGAGTGAATCACCATCGATAGATGCGATAACAAGTACCTGTGCGCCGGATGAGATCATGTTCTCGATCTGAGAAACCTGAGTTGCGATGTCGTTAGAAGCGTACTGAAGGTCAACTTCATATCCTGCTGCCTTAAGCTGCTCTTCCATGTTGGCACCGTCCTGGTTCCATCTCTGAAGATCCTTAGTAGGCATTGCTACACCAACTTTTCCGCCGCCGGCTGCTGCAGGTTCTGCTGCAGGCTCTGCTGCGGGCTCAGCTGCAGGTGCTTCTGTTGCTGCAGGCTCTGCTGCAGGAGTCTCAGTTGTTGTCTGTGCAGCCTGTCCACATCCTGCAAGGAGTGAAGCTGCCATAACAGCTGAAAGGATACCACTTAAAATCTTTTTCTTCATTGCAATAATCCTCCCTATAAGGTTTGAATAGTTTATGCAGACCAAGGTCTGCTCTTTACAATAGACAATTTACCATAGATATCATAGGAATAAATTGCGACATCAAGCATATTTTTAACCTGGAACAAGACAAAAAAATAACCGTGCTAGCATTATTTTGCTAACACGGTTTTATCTGAAACAAAATTGTGCTATTAATAGCACCAAAATGAAATTTTATCCCTTGACATTGAGATATACGTCTTCTCTTAAGTGGAATCCGCTGTTTATGATGACTTCATCGATATTGTCCTTGGTAACTCCGATAGGCTCTATCTTAAGATACGGGATGCTTTCGCTTCCGTCATTGATCTCAGAAAGACCCTCGTCCTCTATCTCTTTTCCCTTAGCAAGAGCAACTGCTGCCTCTGCCGCCTTCTGGGCAAGCTTCTCGATCGGCTTGTACACAGTCATTATCTGAGTTCCCTCAACAATTCTCTGACATGCTTCAAGATCCGCATCCTGTCCGCATACCAGCTTCTTACCGGCGAGTCTCATTTCAGCCAGGGCAAAAACAACCCTGCTTGCCAGATCGTCATTACCACACATAATGCCGTCAGCTTCCTTAACCAACTCCGGATAACTATACACATATCCGCTTGCAAGTTCGGCTTTCCAGCCGTCGCAGTAGTACTCATCAAGAATCTCCACGTTATTCTTTTTCATAACGTCCATGAAGCCTTCTCTTACCATAGGTACATTCTGATCCTTGGTAGATCCGTTGATCATCAGGACCTTGCCACCGGAAAGACCGGCCTTGACCATTTCTTCACCCATGAGTTCTCCGACTTTTTCATTGTCAAAAGACACATAGAGATCCACACCGGCATTTGGAATAGGTCTGTCGTATGCAATCACCTTGATCCCCGCATCGTGTGCCTTTTTGATGCTGTCCACAAGCTCAGTGGGATCAATGCAGATGATAACGATGACATCTACATCCTTCTTAATAAAGTAATCAATCTGGCTCTTTTGCTGCTCAACATCTCCGTTTGCATTCTGAACGTTGACCTCAGCCCCCAGCTCTTTGGCCGCAGAAACAAAGACATCGCGGTCCCTCTGCCATCTCTCGATGACAAAGGAATCAAAGCACATTCCTATCTCAATCTTGTCCTGCTGCACCGTGTTGGAAGAATCACCTCCGGTGGTGGTTGCTCCGCATCCGCACAGCATCATCCCCATGATCACCACCAAAAGCGCTCTCCCCCAAAAACGCTTAACCCTTTTGTTCATACAACTTCTCCTTGTACTCAGTAGGAGTTACCCCCACGTTCTTTTTAAAACTCCTGCTGAAATAGTTGGGATCCGTATAACCACAGGAAACACAGATCTCCTTGATTGACAGACTGCTGTTTTCCAACAGCTCTTTTGCCTTATCGATCCTGATGTTGGTCAGGTATTCTATGAAATTAAGTCCGCACTCTTCCTTGAAGACCTTGCTGAAATAATAGGGCGAGATATTTACCACCCTTGATACATCGTCAAGTGAAATATCTTTGTCGAAATGATCCTCAATGTACTTACGTGCAGTCTTTATAATATCTCCGCTTCTCTCCTGGCGCTTGCTCACAACGTTTCTGCAGGCATTCATCACCTTGTCGGTGAACCAGTCCCTTATATCGTCCGGTGTCTGAAGCTCCATGATCTGAGGAAGATAGTCTTTTCTCCCTGAATAATGATAGGTCTGACCACCGTTCTGATAAGCAAGATGCTCAGCGTAAAGCGCAAACTCCAGCGCCTTGAGCCTCATGGACATCAGATCTCCGTCCATAGCTCTCTGGCACATCCAGCCTGCGTACTTCTCAGTCATTACACGAGCTTCATTGAGATCGCCCTTGGAAATGGCTTCGAAAAGAGGCTTCTCCATGCTCTTGGGATAATCCTCCTCGTAGTCGCAGTTTATTACAAGGTCATCCACATGGGCAACAGAACCTGTCGTAGCAATAAGCGCATTCAGCGCTTCTCTGTAGGAATCCCCAAGTTCTCTAAGAGGCTTAACTCCGCCAATACCGATTCTGAAGCTGATATCGGTCTTTTTGCGAAGGTATCTTGCAAGCTCCCTCGCCCTGTCAATGAGTTCGGTTCTCTCATTGTATTCAAGCTTGGGCTCTTCACACGGTATGAGAACGGCAATCTTGTTGGCCATTACGTTTCCGACCTTGGCTTTGAAAAGAGATTTCACTCCCTCCCGAATCTCGTGGTAGCGGCCGGAAATCCTGACAGAACTGCCGACAGCATTGGTCATACGGTTGCCCACCTGGGAATCACCGCAGACAAGAGCCAGCATATATCCGTAGTTCTCTGTTATGCCGAGGATTGTCCTGTAGCTCTCAATATCCTCCTCGAAGTGCTCCTGCAGAAGAATGTCGTATATAAGTCCGTTTTCGATGATAGGCTCAACGGTCTCAAGCTTCTCTTTTATAAGAAGATCGTTGCTGCGCTTTTCTCTGTCGCCGTCAATCTGAGCCATAGCTCTTTTGAGCACGGACACAACCTTCATCTTCTCCATGGGTTTGGTTATGTACTCCATAACTCCCAGGGCGATGGCCTCCTTAGCATAATCGAACTTGTCATAGGCGCTCATTACGATGAACACTGTGTTTGGGCAAAAGACCTTCATCTCCTTGATGGCATCTATACCGTTGATACCGGGCATATGAATGTCAATCACTGCTATGTCGGGTCTGAAGTTCTCTGCCAGCTCGATCACGCTTCTTCCGCTCTTGGCGCAGGCAACCTCACAGGTGTTTCCGAACTCTTTTTCTATTATGAATTTCATGGAATCGATAACGATACCCTCGTCATCACAAACCATCACTCTATACATTCTTCGCCTCCCATGGGAAGTGTTATTACAACTTCGCAGCCCTTGTTCTCGCCATGGCTGATGATATCAATGGCATCGTCATAGCCTGCAAAGATCCTTACTCTTGATATTACGTTGTCCATACCGATTCCGTTGTTGTCGTAACTGTCCTCGATATGGCTGAAGCTTCCTGTAAGAAGCTGATCGATCGTCTCCTGGCTGATGCCCTTGCCGTTGTCGCTGATACTGATGCAGACGCTGTCATCCCTTCTGTATACCTTGAGGGTTATGCGCCCTGCTCCTGCCATCTCTCTTATGCCATGGTTAACTGCATTCTCAACGATAGGCTGCAGGATCATACTCGGCATTACAAGGTCAAGAAGTCTTTCATCAACCTGCTTCTCATATCCGATATCTCCGGAAAATCTTACGTTCAGGATCTGGATATAGTTGTCCACCAGCGTAACTTCATCTCTGATGGTAACATCTCTCTTCTGACTCTGCACGTTATATCTGAAAAAGTCCGCTACGGTCTGAACATATTCGTAGGTTCTGTCAGCACCCTCCATCATGGCCAGCTGTGCGCCGGCATTTAAGGTGTTAAAGAGGAAGTGAGGATTGATCTGAGCCTGAAGATACTTGAGCTGTGCATCCTTAAGATTGGCCTCCATGATAAGCTCTTTTTCCTGCATGTATCTCTCGTTGGCCATACTCTCTTTTAACTTCTCAATATAATCCTTGATGCTGACCACCATCTTGCTGAAGGCATTGATAACTATGCCGACCTCATCGTGGTACACTGCCTGAGGAAGATTGGCCTCGAAGTTACCTTCGGAGACCTCATCCGCTGAATCAGCCAGATCCTTGAGAGGCATGATCATGGTCTTCACAAAGCTTGTGATAATAAGTACGTTTCCTATCATAACCAGAGTCATGACGGTTACACCCACTATCTCAAATCTCCTGAAGGTCTTTAACAGATTCATGTAATTTGCTGAGTTTACCGCAAAAAGCTCGATGTTAAGACTGGTGATGTATTCGTCAATATCCTCATAGAGCCTTGTACTGCTCTCGTAGTAGGTCCTGTATTTCTCAACGTTTCGTCCGCGCTTGGCCTCGATGGTCTGCGCAACTTCATCAAGATAGTTCTGCGACATGTTGCGGATGTTGCGCTCCATGCGGCTGAAGGTCAGATCTGTAACAGTATTATCAAGTGCCTGTGTGAGATCCGAAAAGCTCTGAGCCTCACGGTAGTATTCCTCCAGAGATTCACTGGTCTTAGAGCTGAGGTACTCGGTCATGGAATCCTGAACCTTGGTAAGAGCCCCGGACAAGCGGTTCAGCGAGAGGTTGTCCTGATATACCATCTCCATATCCTGCGACATGCTGTTGATTCCCAGTATCAAAAAGATATTTACCAGGAATATGATCAGGTTGGCAAAGACGCAGACACTGATGATCTTAAACTGAAGGGGGCGGTTAAGGAATTTAGTCATCGCCTTCCTCCTTCTTGAACTGTTCCACGTTGTCCTGATTTATCAGGGTTACGTCTGCCAGATAGTATTCACTTATGTTTCCGAAATCATGATAATCGGTCAGAGCTGTTACACTGTACTCACCCATCTGGGCTGCATCGATGGATATTGTTGCATAGACACCGCCTCTTTCGATGGCACTTACTATGGCCTCAGAATCATAATATCCCAGTATGCTCACTTCTCCTACCATATTAAAGTCAACCACAGCCTGATACGTGCAGACTGTGCTGAGCTCATTAAGGCACACTATTACATCAGGAATCTCTTCACCCAAAAAGATATCCCTGATCGACTCCTCAACGGAGAAACTGTTGGTGTTGTCAACAGTAACGATAGAAACTGCAAACTCTGAATTCGTTACATTGTCCTGATTTATTGTGTCCTGGATACTGGAGATGATGATATTCTGTCCGCTATCCTGAGTGTCTGCGTTGGCAAGCACTGTGATCTTGATCTGGCTTCGATCTTCTATGGTCTCTGATTCGATGAGCTCCTCACGTCTCTTTTCCTTGATGATATCGATGATCTGACCACCATAAACCTTTCCTATACTATAGCTGCCGACACCGATAAAGCTGAGCCTGTCAGATCTGGTACAGTCTCCGTAAAGAGTCACCACCGGTATCCCGGCATCCACAGCCTTGTTGATCACTCTCGACATCTCAAGGGTCTCATTGGCGTAAACTATGATGCCGTCAACCTTGGACGCAATGGCAATCTCCATGAGTTCCTCCACCGAGTAGTCCTTATTGAACTGCTCTCCGAACAGATCCACATAGATATTGCTCTCCTTGGCTTTCTCAAAAGCTCCCTTGTATACAGACTGCCAGAAATCCGATTTGTAGTTGTCGGTTATCATGACAAAATACTTATCATAAACATTGGATTCTGCCTGAGAAACCAGGTCTGATCTGTAGAATTTAAAAAACAGACTTCCTGCAACCAGGGTAACAAGCATGAATACAAGGGTCAAAATAAGCAGCAGGTACTGCCTTACTATTTTTTTCTCGTAACTGACTTCGTTTTGATTTTTCATAAGCAGATTTTAGCAGATGCGCACAAATAGAAAAAGTGGACTTTTTTGTTTTGTCCTACACAAACACAAAAAAGTCCACTTAAGTTTCAGTTTATATCAGATTGTTCTTGCGATCTCGTACATGTACTCGTTGATGTTCTTGGTCATTGCAAGAGCCTCATCGATATCGTAATCAACAAACTGTCCGTTTCTGTATCCTACTACTCTGTTGGTCTTGCCTGCTGCAAGGATATCTGCTGCGTAGCATCCCATCATTGAAGCATATACACGGTCCTTACATGTCGGGCTACCACCACGCTGCATGTAACCAAGGATTGAAGCTCTTGTCTCAAGTCCTGTAGCAGCCTCGATACGACGTGCCATTGATGTTGAATGGCCGATACCCTCTGCATTAACGATGATGTGGTGAGTCTTACCTTTCTTACGGTTGTCGATGATGTTATCGATAATCCTCTGCTCGTTGTAGTCATACTTCTCAGGGAGAAGGATGTCATCAGCGCCGTTGGCGATTGAGCACCACAGTGCGATATATCCTGCATGACGTCCCATAACCTCAACGATTGAAACTCTCTCGTGTGATGATGATGTATCACGGATCTTATCAATAGCATCCATAGCTGTGTTGATAGCTGTGTCAAATCCGATTGTATAATCTGTGCAAGCGATATCAAGGTCGATGGTTCCGGGAATACCTACTGTATTGATGCCCTGCGCTGAAAGCTTCTGAGCTCCGCGGTAAGATCCGTCTCCTCCGATAACTACCATTCCGTCAATGCCGTGCTTGCGGCAGATTTCTGCGCCCTTAGCCTGGCCCTCAGGTGTTGTGAACTCCATGCAACGAGCTGTTCCAAGAATTGTACCACCTCTCTGGATGATATCTGAAACGCTACGTCTGTCCATCTCAATGATCTCTTCATTTAAAAGACCCTGGTAGCCCTTCTTGATTCCGACAACCTTAAGTCCGTTTGCGAGAGACTTACGAACAACCGCACGAATCGCTGCGTTCATTCCCGGTGCGTCGCCACCGCTTGTAAGTACACCGATAGTCTTGATCTGCTTAGCCATATTAGTATCCTCTGTATTTCCTCTAAATTAACTGTTTCGTTACTTTATTAACATTTCCTAATCTATTATACTACCGCAGCGTGATAAATTCTGCAATGGAAATGTTTCCGATTTACTTTATTTTAACATTTTGTGCAGAAAATGTTATAATTTCTCTATCATTTTGGGGGAGATATACAATGTCATTTACGCATCTGCACGTCCACACGGAATACTCTCTTTTGGACGGTTCCAATAAGATAAAAGAATATGTGAAGCGCCTTAAGGATCTTGGCATGAACGCCGGAGCCATCACCGACCATGGCGTTATGTACGGAGTAATAGACTATTACAAGGCATGCAAGGATGCGGGGATAAACCCGATTCTTGGATGTGAGGTTTATGTCGCCCCCGGTTCGCGCTTTGATAAGGAGACTTCAGTCAGCGACGACAGGTATTATCACCTGGTACTTCTGGCCGAGAACAATGTTGGATATGCCAACCTCTCCCACATCGTAAGCCGCGGTTTTACTGAAGGTTACTATTATAAGCCGCGTGTTGATATGGAGATCCTCGAGCAGTACCACGAGGGAATTATCGCTCTGTCCGCCTGTCTTGCCGGCGAGATCCCAAGGAATATTCTGAAGGGAACTCCGGAAAAAGCCAAGGAAGCAGCCATAAGGCTTGATAACATCTTCGGACACGGCAATTTCTTTTTGGAGCTCCAGGACCACGGGATCCCCGAACAGCGTCAGGTAAACAATGTCCTGCTCGCACTGTCCCAGCAGCTTGATATCCCGCTGGTAGCCACCAACGACTGTCACTACACCTACGCCGAGGACGCCGAGGCACATGACCTGCTCCTTTGCATCCAGACCGGCAAAAAGGTTTCAGATGAAGACCGCATGCGCTATGAAGGCGGTCAGTACTACGTCAAGAGTGAAGAGGAGATGAGAGCTCTTTTCCCATATGCTCTTGAAGCCATTGATAATACGCAGAAGATCGCAGACAGATGTCATGTCGAGATTGAGTTCGGCGTCACCAAGCTCCCTCACTACGAGGTTCCTGAAGGGTATGACTCCTGGACCTACCTCAACAAGCTCTGTCTTGATGGTCTGCATGAAAGATATCCCGATGATGACGGCCGGTTAAAAGAGCGCCTGGACTACGAGCTGGGTGTCATCAGCCGCATGGGTTATGTCGATTACTTCCTTATAGTATGGGACTACATCAACTACTGCAGAGAGAACGGAATCGCTGTAGGTCCCGGAAGAGGCTCTGCTGCCGGAAGTATCGTCTCCTACTGCATGCACATAACCAACATCGATCCCATCAAGTACGATCTGCTCTTTGAGAGATTCCTCAATCCCGAGCGTGTATCCATGCCCGATATCGACGTGGATTTCGAGTACGAGCGCAGACAGGATGTTATTGATTATGTAACCGAGAAATACGGTGCAGACAAGGTTGTACAGATCATCACCTTCGGTACCCTTGCTGCCAAGGGTGTTATCAGAGACGTTGCCAGAGTCATGGATCTGCCTTACAGCTTTGGCGACCAGATTTCCAAGATGATACCAAACGAACTGAACATCACTCTGGATCTTGCTCTTAAGATGAACCCCGAGCTGCGCACCCAGTACGAGTCTGACCCGACAGTGCACAAGCTCATCGACATGTGCAAGAAGCTTGAAGGCCTCCCGAGGCACACATCAATCCATGCTGCCGGAGTAGTTATCTGTCAGGCTCCTGCCGAGGACCTGGTTCCTTTGTCGCGCTCGGCAGAAGGAAACATAACTACACAGTTCACCATGACTACCATCGAAGAACTCGGTCTTCTTAAGATGGACTTCCTGGGGCTTCGCACACTGACGGTTATAAAAGACGCCACGAACTTCGCCAACAGATCTTTGGGGGCGAGGCCCGGCGATGCCAATTACATTAATATAGATGAGATTGACTACAACGATCCGGCTGTTCTGGCTTCCATAGGTTCAGGACACTGCGACGGCGTATTCCAGCTGGAGTCTGCGGGAATGCAGTCTTTCATGAAAGAGCTTAAGCCTCAGTCTCTTGAGGATATCATCGCCGGAGTTTCGCTTTATCGTCCGGGCCCGATGGACTTTATCCCCAAATATATCGCAGGCAAAAATGATGCCGGCGCCATCAGCTACGCTGCTCCCGAACTGGAGCCAATCTTAAAGCCCACCTACGGCTGCATTGTCTACCAGGAGCAGGTTATGCAGATCGTTCAACAGCTGGGTGGATATACGCTTGGTCGTGCGGACCTGGTTCGCCGTGCCATGAGTAAGAAAAAGCAGCATGTAATGGAGGTCGAAAGGGAGAACTTCGTAAACGGTAACGCGGCTGAAGGTGTTCCCGGTTGCGCATCCAAGGGAATTCCTGCAGATGTCGCCAACAGCATCTACGACTCCATGATGGATTTCGCCAAGTATGCCTTCAACAAGTCCCACGCTGCCTGCTACGCAGTTGTTGCTCTTCAGACAGCATGGCTTAAATACTACTACCCCGTTGAGTTCATGGCAGCTCTCATGACTTCTGTCATCGATAACCCCGGCAAAGTTTCCGGCTATATCATGAGCTGCAGAAATATGCATATATCTCTTTTACCACCTGATATCAACCAGGGCTATGACGGATTCTCCGTGGCGGAAGTTGACGCTTCCGAGGGCGACAAGCAGATCCCGGGCGCTGTTGTGACCTGTGCTCCGGGCAGGAAGAAAGCTATCCTCTACGCGCTGACTGCTATCAAAGGCGTAGGAAGGCCCGTCATTCATGCTATTGTAAAAGAGCGTAATGCCCGCGGTCCCTTCAAGGACCTCAACGACTTCCTGACCAGAATGGATTCTTCCGATACCGATGTGAACAAGCGCGCCGTGGAGAACTTCATCAAGGCCGGAGCTCTGGACTGCTTCCCGGGCACTCGTAAACAGAAGATGCACATCTACGGCCAGATAATGGACAAGCTCCACAACTCAGGCAAGAACTCAATGGCAGGACAGATGTCGCTCTTTGACATCGCAGGCGAAGAGAACAAGAGTCAGTATCAGATACCGATGCCGGATGTAGGCGAGTTCGACAAAGAGCTGATGCTTGAATTTGAAAAAGAAGTTCTCGGCTTTTATGTCAGCGGACATCCCCTTGAGGAATACGCCGACATGTGGCGCAAAAAGATAACCAATACCACTACAGATTTCTATCTCGACGAAGAGACCGGAGTTCCGGCAGTTCACGATGGGGCAAGAGCTACCATCGGCGGACTGATCGCAGAGAAGAAAATCAAGTACACCAAAAATGACCAGGTTATGGCCTTTATCACTCTTGAAGATATGGTAGGCGCAACGGAGGTCATCGTCTTCCCCAAAGCCTATGAAGCTAACGCTCCAAGACTGAACGAGGATGCCAAGGTATTCATCGAAGGCCGTGTATCTGTGGAAGATGAAAGAGATGCCAAGCTCATCGCGGACAAGATCATCTCTTTTGACGAAGTTCCAAAGACCGTCTGGATCAGATTTGCTGATATGGAAAGCTATCAGCAGGCAGCCGGAAAGATAGACGAGATAATCGCGGGAAGCGACGGAAACGACGAGGTTGCTGTATTCCTGACCGGCACCAAACAGGTGAAAAAATACGGCAGAGCCAATACGGTCAAGGCGGACAAGCTTTTGATAGATGCACTGGGCAGTGCATTCGGCTCAGAAAACATTAAGGTGCAATAAAAAATGGAGGCCACTTAATACAGTGGTCTCCATTTTGATTATTTAGATTGTTCCTAAAGGTCTTTTGCCGGATCAGATTACTGAACGGCTGCCTTAAGCTCTTCAACCTTATCAAGCTTCTCCCAAGGGAGGTTGAGGTCGTTGCGGCCGAAGTGACCGTATGCTGCTGTCTGCTTGTAGATAGGACGACGAAGGTCGAGCATCTTGATGATTCCTGCAGGACGAAGATCGAATACCTTACGAACTGCCTCTGTAAGCTTCTCATCAGAAACCTTACCTGTTCCGAATGTATCTACAAGAATTGATGTAGGCTGTGCTACACCGATTGCATATGAAAGCTGGATCTCAGCCTTGTCTGCAAGTCCTGCTGCTACGATGTTCTTGGCAACATATCTTGCTGCGTAAGCACCTGAACGGTCAACCTTGGTGCAGTCCTTACCTGAGAAAGCTCCGCCGCCGTGACGAGCTGCTCCGCCGTAAGTATCAACGATGATCTTACGTCCTGTAAGTCCGGCATCACCCTGAGGTCCACCGATTACGAAACGTCCTGTAGGATTGATGTAGATCTTGGTATTAGCATCAACGAGTGCAGCATCAACGATAGGATCGATTACGTGCTTTCTGATGTCCTCGTGGATCTGCTCCTGTGTAACCTTCTCATCATGCTGAGTTGAGATAACGATGGCCTCAAGTCTCTTAACCTTGCCGTTCTCATCGTACTCAACTGAAACCTGGCTCTTACCATCAGCACGAAGGTAAGGAAGTGTTCCGTTCTTACGAACGTCTGTAAGTCTCTTTGTGAGCTTGTGAGCAAGGCTGATTGCGTAAGGCATGTACTCCTCTGTCTCGTTTGTAGCATAACCAAACATCATACCCTGATCGCCGGCACCGATAGCCTCGATCTGCTCATCTGTCATCTGGTTCTCTCTTGCCTCAAGAGCCTTGTCAACACCCATAGCGATATCAGCTGACTGCTGATCAAGTGCTACAAGCACTGCACATGTGTTGCCATCAAAACCCTTCTCTGAAGAATCATAACCGATCTCGCAAACTGTCTCTCTTGCGATCTTAGCATAGTCAACTACTGCCTTTGTTGTGATCTCACCTGTGATGAGAACGAAACCTGTGCATGCTGTTGTCTCGCAGGCAACACGGCTCATAGGATCCTGTGCCATGCAGGCATCAAGGATTGCGTCTGAAATGTTATCGCAAATTTTGTCGGGATGTCCCTCTGTTACTGACTCGGATGTGAAAATAAATTTATCCATTCTTTTTCCTTTCTGGCGTTCTGCGCCTTGGCGATATGGCAATGCCATATCAGAACATAAGAAAACCGCTTGTTTGGTGCGTGCATGACACAAACAAGCGGAACTGATTAGTTTCAGATCCTCTTATTGCTCGTTGTATCTCGGCCTTGCGGCCTCGAAAGTTGCACGCTCAGGTTGGCACCTTCCTGATCTATGTCAAGGGGTTGCCGTGGCTTCACAGGTCCTATGTACCTCCACCACTCTGAATAAGAGAACATTTAAAAATATGTAGTTACCGTGACATCGATATTTCGTGTCCGTTAAGCAATAATACATTAATGGCTTGATAAAATCAATAGTAGATTTTGAAATTATTTCTTAATTTACCATTAACACAGGTTACAAGGAGCTTTTCCCGGCTTGGCCCGGCTATTCTTTGGCTTGGCCCGGCACATGAATGTGTAGATTAGGATTTTTCTACCTATACGTTAAAAAGTAGCCTATGGGCGTAGAAAGCCGGGGCATGGAAATTTGCACAAGAGGTTTTTTCTACCTATACGCCGAAAAGTAGCCTGTGGGCGTAGAAAGCCCAAGATGGGTTTCTACCTATATCGCAAAAAGTGGCTCGTGGGCGTAGAAAATTCGCCTGTTTTTATTAAACGCTTAGATTTCTTTCTCCATATATCACCAAAAGTACCCCATGGGCGTAGAAAAATAAATATGGCTGCTTTATTATTATTTCATTTCATTTCTTAAACAGTAATATTTGTATGTAATAGTGTTAATTTCTTAAGATTTGTTTAAGATTGGTCCAAATCTATTTACATGTATATTCTCATTTGATATATTCTGTTGCAGCGTTTCATCAAAAGCATTCTGCTCAGATGGCGCCCGAGTGTCTACCTGCTGTCGCAGGAACATTTCAACACATGTATTATTTATGAAAGGAATTGAATAATTGGATCAAACAACTTATTTTATCGATCGTAAAAAGAGGCTTGAAGCAGACATCAAAAAAATAGAGAAAAAACTATCATCAATGCCTGAAGAAACTTTGGTTTACCACAGACAGATGAAAAATGGTAAAACCTATATAACTTATTTCAAACAATCATTTATAAATGGGGAAAGAATTCGCACTCTTTTGACAAAAAAGAAAGACATAAAAGAAGCAAAGCTGCTCGCACAGAAAATGTATTTATCCAGGGCTCTGATCGACAAGAAAAACGAGTTAAAGTGCATTGAATTCTACTTAAAACACAGAAAGAATGAAAGCTACTACGATATGCTCGGGACAGATTCTCCATATAGAGAATTGCTAGTGATCGAAAACTCAATTGCTGATGAATGGGAATATGCTCCATATGAGAAGAGTACAGATCATCCGGAGCATTTGATTCATCCAGCCCCCAAAGGAGAAATGGTCCGTTCAAAATCCGAAGCAGATATAGCACAATCTCTTTTCTCTCATAATATACCTTACAGGTATGAAGAAATACACGATATCTATGGTTCTCCGATAGCAACAGACTTTACGATAATGCACCCAAAAACACATAAGATTATTCTTTGGGAACACTTTGGACGTTGTGACGATCCCGGATACCAAAATACCATCGATTATAAAATGTATCGCTATATCCGAGCCGGTTACCTTCCCGGGCGCACAATGATCATAACCTATGAGGATAGTACCCATCCATTCGTATTCTTAGACGCTGAAGAAATAGTTCAAAAATATTTCCTCTAAAAAGATCAATGTCTATTTTCTACGCCCATAGGGTACTTTGGGTGATATATGGAGAAAGAAATCTGGGCATTTAATAAAAACAGGCGAATTTTCTACGCCCACGAGCCACTTTTTGCGATATAGGTAGAAACCCATCTTTGGCTTTCTACGCCCACAAGCTACTTTTTAGCGTATAGGTAGAAAAAAACCTCTTGTGCAAATTTTTATCGCCTTGGCTTTCTACGCCCATAGGCTACTTTTTAACGTATAGGTAGAAAAGACACCCTTGCGCAAGCTTCAACTCAGCCTAGCGCCGATGATGAAGCCTAACGCCGATGATGAAGCCTAACGCCGATGATGAAGCCTAACAGCCCCGCGATACTCAAAAGGCAAAACAAAGCCCCGCGGGGCCAAGGCTCCGCGGGGAAAACTTGCATAAAAGGTTTATTGACAGCCGTATAGTCGCAACAAATCATTATCTATATCGATAATCTTACAATCACTGCCAAAGCCCAACCTCACTTACCAAGCCATCAGTCGTTGGCGTTACCCTTGAAGATTACGATACCTTTCTTCTTGAACTTCTTGGGTGCTGCATCGCCGGCAGAAGCTGCGGCAGGTGCATCGCCGGATGAAGACACCGGTCTTCTTGTTGATGATGTAGCAGGCGCATCGCCGGATGCAGAAGCAGGTCTTCTTGCTGATGATGTAGCAGGTACATCAGCGTTTGCAGGTCTGCGAGCAGATGATGTTGCAGCGCCCGTGCTCTTTACAGCAGCGCCTTCACCGGCAGAAGCTGCCTTCTTGGCGGGAGCTGTTCTCTTGATGCCGGCTTCCTTGGCGAGCTGATCTACGACTGAAACCTTCTTGGCTGCGGCTTTTGCAGCATCTCCGCTTCCTGCGGACTTGCCGGATCCCGAAGCCCCTGAAGCGCCTGACTTGCCGGCTCCACTCTTGCCTCTCTCGGCAGCCTTGGCTGCTGCCTCGGCAGCTACCTTGGCAGGATCCTGGATCTTCATGGTAAGAGAGATCCTCTTCTTATCAAGTTCAACATCAAGAACCTGAACGTCTACGATATCGCCTACGCTGACAGCCTCAAGCGGATGCTTGATGAACTTGTCTGTGATGTGCGAAATATGTACAAGGCCGTCCTGGTGAACACCTATATCTACGAAACAACCAAAGTCTATAACATTTCTTACAGTTCCCTTGAGAACCATACCGGGCTTTAAGTCCTTCATCTCAAGGACATCGCTCCTTAAAATTGGAGCAGGCATGCTCTCACGAGGGTCTCTTGAAGGCTTCTCAAGCTCTGAGAGGATATCAGTAAGAGTGATCTCACCGATTCCAAGCTCCTCGGCAAGCTTCTTTTTATCTGACTCGGAAACCTTCCTGGAAAGACTTCCGACTCCTGATGCTGCCCCGGTCTGTGCTCCGCTTACCGAAGCCCCGTTACCGTTCTGTGCCTTCTGGCCTTTGCCGCCCTTTGCGTCATTTGAATCCTCAACCACTGCAAGATTACTTCCTGCGAGGGCTGCAGCAAGTGCTGCTCCCATAGCTGTAGAAGTATTCCTGATAACCACCTGCTTGGGTTTCTTCTGTGGACGCGGCTTGTCCTCTGCCTTGGCTGCCGGCTTCTCAAGTGCAGCCTTAGCTGCGTTCTTCTGAGCCGCTCTTACATCATCAAATGTAATGCCAAGCTTATCCATAAGCTTCAAAGTTGCCTCATAAGACTCAGGGTGCACACTTGTTGCATCAAGAGGATTCTCACCGTCTGCTATCCTGAGGAATCCTGCACACTGCTCATAAGCCTTTGGTCCAAGCTTTGGAACATTCAGAAGGTCCGCTCTGCTCTCGAACTTACCGTGCTCTTCTCTGTAGTCAACGATATTCTTGGCAATAACCTTACTGATACCTGAAATATACTGAAGGAGCGGTGCCGAAGCAGTATTAAGATCAACACCAACCTTGTTAACGCAGTCTTCTACTACGCCCTCAAGTGTTTCTCCAAGCTTCTTCTGATTCATGTCGTGCTGATACTGACCAACACCGATGGACTTAGGATCGATCTTAACAAGCTCAGCAAGCGGATCCTGAAGTCTTCTTGCGATAGATGCTGCACTTCTCTGTCCAACATCAAACTGAGGGAACTCCTCTGTAGCCAGCTTACTTGCAGAATAAACAGAAGCTCCTGCCTCATTGACAATGACATACTGAAGAGGTCTGTCAAGCTCATGGATAAGCTCAACGATTACCTGCTCAGACTCACGTGAAGCAGTTCCGTTTCCGACTGAAATAAGATCAACATCATATTTATCAATAAGCTTCTTGAGATCTGCCTTGGCTTCCTCAACCTTAAACTGCGGAGCTGTAGGATAGATGACCTTGGTATCAAGAACCTTACCTGTAGGATCTACGATAGCAAGCTTACAGCCGGTTCTGAAGGCGGGATCCCATCCCAGTACTGTCTTTCCCGCAATAGGCGGTGCCATAAGGAGCTGAGTGAGGTTCTTGCCAAAGACAGTTATGGCTCCGTCCTCAGCCTTCTCAGTAAGCTCATTTCTGATATCCCTTTCAATTGCAGGAGCAATGAGTCTCTCATAAGCATCCTGATTGATCTCCTCGATAACAGGAGTAGTGATCGGGTTCTCATTCTTTACCATCTTCTTGTTAAGGAACTGAAGGATCTGCTCCTCAGGTGCCACAATCTTAACCACAAGGAACTTCTCAGCCTCTCCTCTGTTAAGGGCCAGCACTCTGTGTCCAAGCACCTTGCTGATGGGCTCCTCATAGTCATAGTACATCTCATAAACGGACTGGGCCTTCTCATCCTTGGCTTTACTGGTGAGCACGCCCTTCTCCATAGTTGCCTCACGGATATATGTACGGAAATCAGCGTTGTCAGACACATCCTCAGCGATGATGTCCATAGCGCCCTGAAGGGCGTCCGCTGCGTTCTCCACACCTTTTTCTGCATCGACAAATGCTGCTGCCTCGTCAAGAAGCGGCTTATTGGTCTCCTGTGCAAGCAGTATCTCTGCCAGTGGCTCAAGACCTTTTTCTCTTGCCACTGAAGCTCTTGTCTTTCTCTTTGGTCTGTAAGGAAGATAAAGATCCTCGATAGCCACCATGGTCTCAGCCGCAACAATCCTGGCTCTGAGCTCATCTGTCATCTTGCCCTGCTCTTCAATTGATGCAAGGACCTGCTCTCTTCTCTCCTCAAGGCCTCTCAGATATTTGAGTCTCTCATCGAGATTACGGAGCTGTTCGTCATTGAGCGATCCGGTGACTTCCTTTCTATATCGAGAAATAAAAGGAATTGTGTTGCCCTCGTCAATAAGTTTGACTGCTGCCTCAACCTGCCATTTCTCAACATTTAGTTCTTCTTTGATCTTTAAAACAATGTCCATAAAATCCTCTCCAAACCTGTTTTGCTTTGAAGTGCGCATAAATACTGTAGGAAATTTAACTTAATTTTTCATAAACAATGCGCACTCCCATATTATACCAAGCATTTCGGACACTTTTCAAGACTCCCCGACACCCCTCAAACATTGAAAAAAACACGCTTTTAGTGTAACATCTATAGTAAGAATGAGGTTTTGTGAGGAAAAGTTTTGATGGGAAATGACGGGCATTTAGCTTTAGCAGGTACTGCTTTGGTGATGGGGTTGGCTTCCATACCCCTTTGTTTGTTTTTGAACTTAGGTGTTGTAATTGGAGGAATAGCCATTGTTCTCGCAATCCTGAGCAAGGGAACTTTAGAGAAGCTCCTTCCTCAGGCCAAGAAAGCCATCATCTACGGTACGATCGGAATCATTGTAGGATACGGCGTATTTGCCTACGACCTTCACACAGTCCTCACCGATCCCGAGTACAGAGCTCAGCTGAATGCAGTTTCAGAGCAGATGAACGGCGTAAGCTTTGACGACATGCTTAAGGATTTAGGAGTCCCGCTGGACGACTGAGATCCGGTCAGGCATGGAAGAGAGGTGCCTATGGGTATCGGTGCAATAAGTGGATACGGAGCATATAACAGTTCATATGCAATGGGCATGTCGACCGGCGCTTATGCTGCAGCATCAACTGCAGTAGCAGCAGGCGAAGCCCCCAAGGCCATATTAAATCCCGGACAATCCACCAAGGCCAATCCGGGCAAAAGAGTTTCTCCCGCAGAATGTGAAACCTGCAAGAACCGCAAGTATCAGGACGGTTCCGACGAAATGGTTTCTTTTAAGACTGCGCAGCATATAAGCCCACAAGCAGCAGCATCCAGAGTTCGTGGTCATGAAGCAGAGCATGTGAGCAACGCCTACAAGGATGCAGCCATGAACAACGGCAAGGTCCTTCAGGCCTCAGTTTCTATCAGGACAGCAGTGTGTCCGGAATGCGGACGCACCTATGTAGCAGGCGGAGAGACCTGCACCAAGATTGCATACAGCAATGAAGAAAATCCTTATGTTCAGGCGAGAAAAGACCTCAACAAGCAGGGCTTATTGGGTGCGAATGTGAACCTCGCCGGATGATCACATGGAGGAGTTATCTAGCAGTGGGGAGCATTTACTTTAATGAACTACTTGTCATCAGCGCAGCTTAAGGCTATCGCAAAAGAAAAGTCACTTGGAAAATACGGAACACTGATCGGCGCAAATCTGACCATCCTGGCCATTCAGCTGCTGGTCTCCGGCTTCTCGGCCCCTTCAGGCACGAGAAGTATTCTTTTAATAATCATCAACAGTTTAATCACCATAATCATAAATATTCTTCTGGGTGTACTTGTGTCCGGAAGAGCTTATCTGTACATGAATCTTCTGTATTCACAGCCGGTATCAACTTCCGACATATTCTTCGGTCTCAGGCAACAGCCTCAGAAAGCGGTTACCATCCAGGCCCTCTTTGTCCTTGTTGATTTTATTGCGAGTATTCCGGCACAGATCTTCATGACCAGATACATTACGACCAGAGCATCCTCTGACATGACTGCTGCTGTTTTTCTTCTGGGAATAGGACTTATCATCAATATCGTTGTTAATCTGGTCTACTCCCAGTCATTCTATATTCTCCACGACTTCCCTGACAGGTCGGCAAAAGAAATTCTGGCCACCAGCAGGCGATTGATGAAAGGCAACATCTTCAGGCTCTTTTACCTGAATGTAACCTTCATTCCGCTGTATCTGCTCGGTATTATCACGATGTTTATTCCGCTGCTTTGGATCGGCGTTTACAGAAATGCAACAAACTGCGCATTCTATCAGGATCTGATAGCCAAGGCTGCAGGTCAGGAAAATTTGAACTAACGAGGAAAGGTAATTTATATATGGACCTCATTGATGCACTAAGAAGTATCGATAAGCCACACGAAGACGACGTTTTGAACAGGCTCTTTACCCCATGGGGTGAAAACCTTGATAAAGATCATGTCCTTCAGGAATATCCAAGACCACAATTTGTAAGGGACAGCTACATCAATTTAAACGGCTATTGGGATTACTGCATTGTTCCCATGCCGACAGATTCCGAAAACGAGAGTCAGAGCAGCTCACAAGAGGTTCAGATCCCGTCACAGATTGACGGTCAGATACTTGTACCCTTCTCTCCCGAGTCTATGCTCTCCGGAGTAGAAAGGCGTCTTGAGCCAAACCAGTATCTCTGGTACAAAAGAGCTCTTCCCACCATCACAAGAAAAGAAGAAAACTCAAGGATCCTGCTTCACTTCGGAGCTGTTGATCAGTTTGCGGATATCTTTGTAAACGATACCTTTGTTGTATCTCACAGCGGAGGCTATCTTCCTTTTACCATCGATATTACCGATCAGCTGAATCTCTCAGCAGACAAAAGAGCTTTTGAGAACAACACACTGATGGTAAGAGTTACCGATACCAGCGACTCCTCTTATCATTCAAGAGGCAAGCAGACCCTGCGCAGAGGCGGAATGTACTACACCTGTCAGAGCGGAATCTGGCAGACCGTATGGATGGAGGAAGTTCCCGCAACCTATATCAGAGAAGTGCGCATTCGCCCCGAGAGCGACTTAAAGACACTTTCCATCGAAGTTTCAACAAACCTTCCCGGCAAGGTATCTGTTAAATTCCCGGGACATGAAATGATAAAATCAGCGGAATCTTCAGGTTCTTTTGAACCTATGATCGCGGAAGACCTGTCTTTTGCCTCGGACACATGTCCATACACACAGGCAGACAGTAGGACGCTTGCGCCAAGTCACTACCGCTTTACATTTACAATTGACGACGCACACCTGTGGAGTCCCGAGGATCCGTTCCTCTACCCACTTCATATCAGCACAGGAGACGATCATGTGACATCGTATTTTGCCATGAGAAGCTTTACTGTTGAGCCAGACAGCGAAGGCACTCCGAGATTCTGCTTAAATCACAAGCCGTACTTCCTCATGGGTGTGCTTGACCAGGGCTACTGGCCGGACGGTCTCTACACCGCACCTGCTGACGATGCACTGATATTCGACATTAAGGAAATGAAGCGCCTTCACTTCAATATGATGCGCAAGCACATCAAGGTAGAATCCGCACGCTGGTACTACCACTGCGACAGACTCGGAATGATAGTCTGGCAGGACATGGTCAGCGGAGGTTCCAGCTACGCCAAGCCGGTGGTATCCTACCTTCCCACCGCGTTTCCTAAAATCTTTGGTCGCATGAGCGACGGTCCTTCACATTACAAGACCTTCTCGAGAGGCTCTGCCGAGGGACGAAGCGAGTGGCTTCAGGAGATGAAGGGAACGATCAGTCACCTCTTCAATGTTCCCAGTATCGCAACCTGGGTTCTGTTCAACGAGGGCTGGGGACAGTTCAACGCCGCCAGTGCAACTATTATGGCAAAAGAGATTGATGACTCCCGTCCAATCGATCAGGCCAGTGGATGGTTTGACGAAGGCAGCGGAAACTTCAGAAGTGTCCACAACTACTTCAGACCTCTTGATGTGGAAAAAGAAAAACAACGAGCTTTTGTCATTTCCGAATACGGCGGACTTGCCTGCCATATCGACGGACACAGCAGCGTTGACAGAATTTACGGATATAAAAAATACGACTCCCTTGATACTCTGGGAGTCGCATATTACAACCTTATAAATGCAAGTATGAAGCCCCTTATTCCAAAGGGACTTTGCGGAGCTGTCTACACACAGGTCAGCGACGTTGAGGAAGAAGTAAACGGCCTTATGACCTACGACCGCAGGATCACCAAGATAAATCCTGATCTTGACCCGCATATGACAACTCATATCAATGATTAATATATTTCCACCTGTCCTCTGAAGATTCGATCCAGCTTGTTTCTGACAGAAATATAAGCCGGTATCAGGAAGGCATCTGCAAGGACCCAGGCTATCGGGCTTGCAAAGCACAGGGCAGGAAAACCAAGTATCGGTACAAGAACCAATGCAACAATGGTTCTTCCTATCATCTCCATAACTCCTGCCAGTACGGCAAAGAGTGAGAAGCCCATTCCCTGGATGAGAAATCTTACGATGTTTACAAGCGCCAGCGGAATGTAGAACGCACTGTTTATTATCAGGTAGAGGTGTGCATTATCAAGACATGCCACATCTCCCGAATCAAGGAATATCATTGCAAAAGTCCTGCCAAAGAAATACAGGACAACAAAAGCTATAAGTGAATAGGCAACGCCAAGCTTGATTGCGGCTGTGAGTCCCTGCTGAAGGTGGTCGAGCTTTTTGGCTCCCACATTCTGACCACCGTAGGTCGCCATGGTTGAACCAAGCGCATCAAAGGGAATGCAGAAGAACATTCCGACCTTGCCGGCTGTTGTAACCGCCGCTGCTGCATCCACGCCAAGTCCGTTGATTGCTGTCTGCAGGATAACGCTTCCGATGGCTGTTATGGAATACTGAAGTCCCATGGGAAGTCCCATGTTGAGCAGGATAAAGAAATGCGATCCGTCAAGTGCCCAGTCTTCCTTTGAAAGATGCAGAATCTCAATCTTTCTGATAATAAAGACAAGACACATGATCCCTGCAAGTGCCTGGGATATAACAGTAGCAAGTGCTGCTCCGGCAATACCCATATTAAGCGGTATGATGAACAGAAGATCAAGTCCGATATTCACAACAGATGCAATGATAAGAAACTGCACCGGATGCTTGGAATCTCCAAGAGCCCTGATGATTCCGGAGAGCAGGTTGTACATATATGTAACAGGTATTCCCAGGAATATCACCAGTATATATTTATAGGCATATTCGAGAACATCCGCAGGCGTATGCATTGCTATCAGGATCTGTCTGCAGAATATGCTGACAAAAAAAGTCATGACAGCAGCCAGTGCAGCGCATAAAATAATGGCATGGGACACAAACTTGCGCATGCTCTTTAGGTCTTTTGCCCCGAATCTCTGAGCGACAGGGATGGCAAAACCGTTGCACACTCCCATGCAAAAGCCCATGATAAGGAAGTTGATGGCTCCGGTAGTACCCACGCCGGTATAAGCCTCTTTTCCCAAAAACCATGATACGATGGCTGTGTCTATGATATTATAAAGCTGCTGGAACAGCATTCCCCAAAAGAGCGACAGGGCAAAGCCAAAGATAAGGCCCATGGGATTGCCGACTGTGAGATCCCTGGTATTTGTTTTTTTCATATATATCCGATCCGCCATGAAGATATGGCAAACAAAAATTAACGTGTTACCGACAAGGCTATATAATACAATCCTATTATAGGAAATTCAATCATCATTTTGCACATATTATATCAATTCGCTACAATGTTTTTATCTAAATAGCGCATAGGAGGAGAAAATGGATAACATCAAAGCAGTAGTTTCACTTGGTCACGAGGCACTGGGCGTCACAACAGGCGAGCAGCTCACAGCCACCAAGATTACAGCAAAGGCCCTTGCAGACCTGGTAGAAGCCGGATATCAGCTGATCATCACTCACAGCAACGGCCCTCAGGTAAGCATGATACACAAGGCCATGACAGAGCTTCACAGGATCTATATCGACTACACCCCTGCACCAATGTGTGTTTGCAACGCCATGAGCCAGGGATATGTCGGATACGATATTCAGAATTCGCTTAAGACTGAGCTTTCCAGCCGCGGTATTTCAACACCTGTCAGCACAATCCTCACACAGGTTACTGTTGATCCTTACGACGAAGCCTTCTATGCACCGACCAAAGCCATCGGCAGAAACATGTCCAAGGAAGATGCTGATATTGAGATCAAGAAGGGAAATTTTGTAAGAGAAGAAGCCGGCAACGGATATCGCAGGATCATCGCCGCGCCCAAGCCGATCGACATTGTCGAGATAGATGCGATCAGAGCTCTCGTTGACGCAGGCCAGGAAGTAATCTGCTGCGGAGGTGGCGGAATTCCTGTAATCCAGCAGGGTCATGTGCTCAAGGGTGCATCTGCGGTTATCGAGAAGGATGCCATCGCAGGCAAACTCGCAGCTGATCTTAAGTCTGACAGACTTATCATCCTGACTTCCGTTCCTTATGTTTATAAGAACTTTGAAACACCCGAAGAAGAACCCATCACCAAGATGAACATTTCTCAGGCAAAAGAGTATATCGTTGCCGGAGAATTCGGCGAAGTAGATATGCTTCCTAAGGTGGAAGCAGCTATTGAATTCCTTGAGGCCAACCACAACGGTTCAGTACTTATCACATCGCTCAGTACCGTTGCTGATGCTCTTAAGGGTAAGGCAGGAACATTTATTACATTTGAGTAAGTGTGAATATAAATTTTGGCCCTAGGGGACGGAGTCAGGGGACCATTTTCAGAATATTCTGTAAATGGTCCCCTGACTCCGTCCCCTAGGGCCAAAATTTTTTAAGGATCAAACCTCTTTAGCCTCTTTTGTATTAAGCTGTGGAATCTTAGGCACGCTGTCACCCCTGATCTCGATGATCGGTGAAGCCTTACCCTCTATATAATCTCTTGTAATGGTCACACGGCCAATGTTTTCATCCTTTGGAATCTCATACATGATATCAAGCATAAACTCCTCAATGATAGCACGAAGAGCTCTGGCTCCCGTCTCCTTCTCCATGGCCTTCTCGGCAATGGCTTCAAGGGCAGAGTCATCAAATCTGAGATCCACTTCATCCAGCGCCAGGAGTTTCTGGTACTGCTTGAGGATAGCGTTCTTGGGTTCCTTGAGAATCTGAACCAGCATGTCCTTATCAAGAGCACGCAGTGTACAAATGATAGGAAGTCTTCCGAGGAACTCGGGGATCATTCCGAATTTCTTAAGGTCCTCAATGGTTACATTAGTGAGAATATCCGGATCATTCTCGTATTTATCCTTAAGGTCTGCATCAAATCCAATTGAAGTCTGCTTGTTGAGTCTCTGGGTAATGATCTCCTCGAGATCAGGGAAAGCTCCGCCGCAGATAAAGAGGATGTTTCTGGTGTTGACTGTAGCAAGCGGAACCATGGCATTCTTGCTGCCGGCGCCCACAGGAACTTCAACATTTGAACCCTCAAGGAGTTTTAACATTCCCTGCTGTACCGACTCTCCGCTTACATCTCGGGATGTGGTGTTTTTCTTTTTAGCTATCTTGTCTATCTCGTCGATGAAGATGATACCGTGCTCGGTCTTCTCCACATCGTTGCCGGCTGCTGCCAGGAGCTTACTTACTACGCTCTCTATATCATCACCGATATAACCCGCCTCAGTGAGGGATGTTGCATCTGCAATTGCAAGCGGCACATCAAGAAGTCTGGCCAGAGTCTTGACCAGATATGTCTTACCGCTTCCTGTCGGACCAAGGAGCAGAATATTGGACTTCTCAATCTCAATCTCGTCCATGGTGTCTGTGGCAACTCTCTTGTAGTGGTTGTAAACAGCAACACTCATGACCTTCTTGGCCTGATCCTGTCCGATGACATACTCATCGAGCTTGGCCTTAATCTTGTGAGGTGCAGGAATATCCTTGATATTTATTACAGGCTTGTCTGCCTTCTCCTTCTTTTTCTTGATCTTCTGTGAATTGGGGATTCCTCCGCCAAGATTAGAATCTCCATTATTGAACCCATCCATGTTAAAGAAACCGAAGTTCGGAAATCCTCCGGAATGCTTGTTGAGCTCGTTCATAAGATTCGGGTTGTTAAGAAGATTGTTGTAATCAAACTGACTGACAGCATCCATGGTTTTGTGCATGCAGTCATCGCAAATACTTATATTGTTTGGAAGATGGAACATCTTGCCTGCCTTGCTCTCGGGTCTTCTGCACACAAAGCAGACATCCTCATACTGAGACTGCTCTTTGCCTTCTTCACCTGTGCCTTTGGCAGAGCCTTCCTGCTCTCCCCCTACTACATCGCCTTCAAGTTTCTCTCCGTCTTCATTAACCTCTCTGAAGTCCAGATCGTCGTTTCTATTATCTGTCATTGTATATCCTTTCATTTTATATAAGTGATGAAATGATAGCCATTATCGGAAAAGAGCTTGTCCGTATCATTCATTCCATACTTATAAACCTGACCTGTCTGCGGATTCATAAGAACCGTATTCAGGTCATTGAAACCGATCACCAGCATTGATGATCCGTCGTTTAGCATTGCAAGAACCGGTATGTCCTGATTGACATAGTATAACATAGCTGACAAAGGACAGCCATCCAGTTCAAGTATCTGTGCTTCCGGCAGCGAGCTCTTTAGAATGTTCACTACGCTCTCGCCTTCATCCAGAAGATCCTGGACATTTCTGTTGATGCCCTCATATCTGAGCATAAGGTCTATGCACACAGCTGTCGAGCTCATCTCATCCATTCCCTCATAGCTCTCGGCAGTTCTGGTGATGGTCATATTCTGATTGGAGCGAAGAAGATTACCCTTAAGCCACACATAGTCATTGTCATCGCCAATGACAACACCGGGCGCATCGTTGGCCAGTTTGACCGCATCTGCCGGATTTGTATAGATAGCCCTGATTCCGTCCATGCCATAGACATAGTAGAAAGGCTTTTCTTTGGTATCTCTCTCGATATCGGGCTTAACATTTCTGCTGCCCTCGAACAAAGTCTGGTTCGGTGTAAGAACCCTGAGCTGCTTGGACTTGATGTCATTCTTGGTTGTTATCTGAACAATCTTCTCAAAGATATCAACGGATACCACTGTTACCAGATTGTTGCCTTCATCAGCCTTAAGCGTGCTCATGATCTGATCGTCATAGGTGGAGATATAATTCTCTCCGGCTTCATCCTTAACAACTCTGGTGAGCTTGATCTGTGTATCTCCGATTGACACACCTGTCACATAAACACCGCTTGGATGGTAGTTTTCAAGGATGTTTCCGTCCAGATCTCCAATCCTGATGTTGTACATTGCATAAAGCGGATTGCCGATGGTATCTACTCCGATGTCTGACGTATGGCACAATCCATATACCAGATCTTCTCCCATAAATCCCAGCAGGATGATGCAGTCTCCCGGGTCAGCCTTTATCTCCGACTCAACCCTGTTGCTGAGGTTCATAAGCTTAAGGCTCTGAAGATTGTTCTGCCATGCGATGGTGCTCTCTGATCTTGAAATCTTGTACTCACCTGCGCCGATATTATCAACCACAAGACTGGCTGTCTTGGTATTAAGGTCAACAGCATATATATTCTGATCCAGCATTGCGTAAAAGATATCTGCGCTGCTGGCATAGGCTATGTTTCCGACATAGTTGCAGAGAATCTCAGCTGACTGAACACTCTCTACAAAGACCTGTTCCTCCACTGCATTTATTGCTGAATTGTAGTCATAGACGGCAATTCCCACAGCTCCTTCGTGGATTCCGCGGTTCATGTAACCCGCAACTGCAAATCTTACGTTTCCTGCCTCATCCACCTTAAGGATCTTGATAGAATGATCCGGCCATCTCGTCCTTGGATCATCATTGTCTGTATCGTAGAAGCCAAAGAGATATGCAAGCTTACTCTCTGAATTGTTGAACATATAGAGCCTGTTCTCGCTGACAAATGCAAATGCGCTTCCGCCACTGCTCTCCACCAACTGGAGATCCGGATCCGAAATATTCAAAGCGATTGTGTTTGTACCGACAGCATATGAATTCGAGTCAAACAGATAGTTCATGGTCCTCTCAAAATTCAGAAGATACATTCTGTCTGTGGTATATCTGACTCTGTAATACTCCGATACATTGTAGAGTCTGCTGGCTGTACCGTCCTTGATCGTCACTCTGTACATCAGCTCATAGACACCTGTCTGTCCATGCAGATCCTTGACAAACACCTCAGGCTCAGTATGCCCTGTGACATTCATATCGCCCCAGGTAACCTGGCTGAAGCTGCTGTGGATATTGACCTTGTTAAAAGTGGTGTTGTCGCCGTCACCGTTGGATTCTAAGTATTTGGTATACTCCTGAGCCTCGGTCTTGCTGAAGGTTGCTTCACTGAATCCTAAAACAAAATCCAGTTCATCATTCATGTGATACATGGAATCGTCCTCTGTCCACACGAATCTTGTGTAGTACCTGGCTCTGCCTATATCAGTATCCATCAGAATGACCAGCATATACTCCTGGCCGGCATTTATAAGGTCTTTTAAGACAAAAGACCCTTCGATATTATCAGCACTTTCCCTGTAGTCGGTGATCTCAGTGTTCTCTACAAGGCTCTTGCCGTCTATACTTCTGACTTCAAACCCAATATTCCAGGCCTTGCTTCCGTATGTATTGATCTTGTAATGTACATCCCTGCCTGCTCCTATCGGAAGTATTGTTCCGCGAAGGTAACTTAAGTCTATCTCTGAGGTGTATCCGTGAAGAGGGTTGATCTCTTTGTCTCTGCTGACAAGAGTAACAATTGGAAGCGTTGCCTCAGACATCGGCGCAGACATGTCCGCGTTGTCCCCGTTGGAGAAGTGACTTACAACGATCATTGCTATGACAAGAACTACTATAAAGTAGATTGTTTTTAATATTGTTAGTCTAATTGATTTATCTCGCATAATTGACTTTCAATTTTCGCTAGAGTATTATTTTTGTATGAATAATTTAACGCTATTTCGCAGGCGCTTCATCCCTGATGAATGCGTCGAACTCAAGGATGATATTATTCTTAAACGTACCGATTCCATGATCGTGACAAAATGGCATGTCATCAAGGAACGGCGCGATTTTTCTGACGGCTATTCCTGCTTCTATCTGGATAGAGGTTACAGGATCAGCAAGTTCTTAAAGAGCAACGGAGATCTTCTGTTCTGGTACTTTGACATAGTTGACTACGACTTTGACTCCGACAATAACGCTCTTCACATCATTGATCTTCTGGCTGATGTAGTGGTATATCCAAACGGCAAGCTCAGGGTCGTTGACCTTGACGAGCTCTCTGAGGCTTTTGAAAAGCATCTCATCGATGAGACTCTTCTTAAAAAGAGCCTGCTCTCTCTGAACAGGCTCCTGAATGAAATCTATACAGATGGTATAGAGCCACTTGCGGCCCCTATTGAAGATCTTATTAAAGCCGAGGGCAGTGATCAGTAGAACACGTGCCCACCAATGTTGATTCCCGAAAGTCCCGGCACCGGCGTTCTGAAATAAACGCAGTTGCCTACATTCGAATAACCTTTCATAGCTTCGTCGGCAGCCTTGTAACAGTCTGCCGATGCTTTTCCATCTGCCAGCGCCAGCGCAAGTCTTCCGCTGGACGCAGGTGAAAACTGTTTGTTCTGATAAATAACTCCCACCACCGTATCCGGATAGACGGAAGATAATACTCTGTTGATAACCACCGCGCCAACTGCCAGTTTGCCGTCATACGGCTCTGACCCGGCCTCGCAGTATATCAGGTTCGCCAGAAGGTATCTGTCTCCCTCGGCAAAAGTAACTTCAGAAATATTCCTCCAGGTAGAGTTTCTGGCCAGTTTGGACATCCTCATCTCTTCAGCAAGCTTGGCTTCCAGTTTCTTGATGTCCGCCTCCTGAGCCTTGATCTGATCCTCCAGCGCCTGAGCCTTGGCCTCGGCATCGGAAATATCATTGGCATATTGCTTGATGGATCCGGAAGTCTGACTTACCAGGCCTGAGACTCTGCTCTGTTCAGCCTGTTCCTTAACCTTGTAATCCTCAAGCTGTTCTCTCTCTTCCTCGAGGACAGCTTCTTTTTCTTCTATGAGCTGCCTGGTCTCAACATATTCGTTAAACATCCTGCGGTCGTAAGCCGAAAGCTGTTCAATATAGTTGTTCTTGTTGAGGAAATCCGCAAAATTACTGGAACCAAAAACCATTCCCAGAAGCACGTTGTCCTGTTTCTCATACATAAACTGTATGCGCTTCTTCATGGAAGCATACTGATTCTCTTCTGTAACTCTTGCTGCTTCCAATTCAGCCAACGTATTCTCTATCTCGGTTTCCTTGTCTCCAATCTGCTCTTCCAAAGACTCAAGGTTGTTACTCACCTCGGTCAGCTGATTGTTAAGGTTGTTGAGCTGCCCCTGAAGTGAGGATTTTTCCTCATTCATCTCGGCAATATCATCCTTGGTATCATCAAGCTCACCCTGGGTCTGTTCCTTGGCTTTCTTGGCATCTTCAAGCTGCTGTTTGGTTGATTCTGTGGCATTTGCCACAACAGGCATGCTGACAAACAACATAACTGCTGCGCACAAAAGTGCTGCAGCTTTCAAAAGAGCTCCGAGTATGTAATTGTCTTTTGCAAAATAGCTCTTCACGTGTTCCATGGTGCGTTAAATTGTAATCTTGATGGCCCTTCCGCTTCTGGTGTACTGATAATACCTGACTCCCGCTGCGTCGAACATCTTCTTGGATGCCCTGGTAGAGGGTGTCTGACTGTATTTATCATCGTCATATACGACTGTTTTGATGCCGGACTGAATTATAGCCTTGGCACATTCATTACACGGGAAAAGAGATACGTATATCTTGGCGCCTACAAGACTACCGCCACGATAATTCAAAATGGCGTTGAGCTCGCTGTGAGTAACGTAAGGATACTTGGTACCCAGTTCATCATCACTTTCTCTCTCCCAGGGAAATTCCTCATCAGAACACCCCTTAGGAAAGCCGTTATATCCCATAGAAAGAATGTTGTTGTCCTCACTGACTATGCAGCTCCCAACCTGTGTGTTGGGATCCTTGGAACGCATTGCCGCCAGTTTGGCAACACCCATGAAATATTCATCCCAGGAAATGTAGTCTTCACGCTTCATATGTTCTCCCCCTCCATACTTGCATGCCAGATTGCGATACAGGATTGCTCCGCTGCGCTCTCGCAATCCTTACCTTTTACTTGGTTCCGAAAATTCTGTCTCCTGCATCTCCAAGTCCGGGAACAATGTATCCGTGCTCGTTAAGATGCTCATCAAGTGATCCAACGTAAATGTCTACATCAGGATGTGCTTCCTGCATAGCCTTAAGTCCCTCAGGAGCTGCGATGATGCACATGAAGTGAATATGCTTGCATCCTCTGTCCTTGAGCATCTGGATAGCTGCAACTGAAGATCCGCCTGTTGCCAGCATAGGGTCAACGACGAAAATCTCTCTCTCTGAAACATCTGCAGGCATCTTGCAATAATACTCAACAGGCTTAAGTGTCTCGGGATCTCTGTAAAGACCGATGTGACCAACCTTGGCTGTAGGAATAAGTGTAAGCATTCCGTCAACCATTCCAAGGCCTGCACGAAGGATCGGAACTACACAGAGCTTTCTGCCCTTAAGTTCTTTTACTGTTGTCTTGCATATAGGTGTCTCAACTTCAACATCCTGAAGCTTAAGATCTCTTGTAGCTTCATAGCAGATCAGCATAGCAATCTCACTGATAGTCTCTCTGAAGTCTCTTGTTCCTGTTGTTGTTCTTCTGATAAATCCAATTTTGTGCTGGATCAAAGGATGATCCATAATTACTACTTTGCTCATACGTATCCTCCTGATTTATATGTTATTTTTCTATCTTGGATATTCTTCTTGCGTGCTTCTCAAGCCCTGAAAAAGGAGTATCCAGGAAAACATCTACGATCTCATTGGCAAGGAGCTCACCTGTCATTCCGCCACCCATGGCAAGAACGTTGGCATCATTGTGCTCTCTTGTAAGTCTTGCTGTTGTTGTCTCGCTGCAAAGTGCGCATCTGATTCCGGGAACCTTGTTGGCTACAATTGAAATGCCGATACCTGTTGTGCAGATAACGATTCCTTTTTCACACTCGCCTGCTGCTACAGCCTCAGCCGCAGCTCTTCCAAAGTCAGGATAGTCGCAGGAATTCTTGTCATAGGTTCCGAAATCCTTAACTTCCATGCCTCTCTCAGCCAGGTGCTTTTTAACTGATTCCTTAAGATCAAATCCGCCGTGATCACTTGCAATTGCTATCATTTTTTACGCTCCTTCATCTATTATACTATATTTATTTCTATATCATAATTACGTGATGTCCGGCAGCCTTCAAAAGCCTGTTCATTATTGCCTGGCCGATTCCGCTGTCATCAAAAGACTCTGAGAACATAACATCAATATTCTCATCATCGAATTCTCTGAGCACCTTAAACAGCTCATGAGCGATGGAGGATTCATCCTCCCTGTTACCTACGCTCTTTATTACATCTGCGCTGTAAAGGTCTCTTGTGGCATCCGTTCCGATTATTCCTACTCTTTTGCCCTCTTCCATGGCCTCTTTTGCCCTGGCATTTATATAGTCCACTACATCCTTCTGGTTGCCCTGGATAATAGTAAGGCTTCCCTTGGGTGCATAATGTCTGTACTTCATTCCCGGAGCTTTGGGCTTCTGGGTGGAGGCTGCATCGATTATTGTCCTGTCAATTGTAACCTGTCCCAAAACCTCTTTTAACATATCCTGCGTAATGTAGCCCGGACGAAGTATCATGGGCTCTTCCGATGTCAGATCAACGATTGTGGATTCAAGTCCTATGCCAACCTGACCTCCGTCGATTATCATCTCAATCTTGCCCGAGAGGTCCTCCACGCAGTATCTTGCCAGCGTAGGGCTGGGGCGACCTGATGTATTGGCGCTGGGCGCAGCAATATATCCGCCTGACTGCCTTATGAGTTCAAGTGCGATCTCATTATTGGGCATACGGATCGCTACTGTATCAAGGCCTCCTGTTGTCTCGTGAGGTACCTTGTCGTTCTTGTTCATTATCATAGTGAGAGGTCCGGGCCAAAAAGCTTCAGCGAGTCTGTAGGCTGCCTCGGGGACCTCATCCACTATGGCCTCCACATCCTCCATGGATGCCACATGTACTATGAGTGGATTGTCCGAGGGGCGCCCCTTGGCTGCGTAAATCTTCTTGGAGGACTCAGGATTTAAAGCATCTCCTCCGAGTCCGTAAACAGTCTCAGTGGGGAAAGCCACCAGTCCACCCTCTCTTATTATGCTGCCGGCCTTTGTCAGTATCTCTTTTGCCGCAGCATCAATATTGTGTTCATCTATCTTAAAAAGCTCTGTGTTCATAATTCCTGTCAGCCACCTATATAATCAGCTATGAGGTCCCAGATTTCGGGAGATTCCATTCCCAGGCACCACTCTGCAATACCGGCGATATTATTAGCTCTCATGGAATCAATCTTCTGTCCGATGGAAGTCTCATCCTCCATCCAGATCTGAACGAGGGTTCCGCCATCTGTGTACTCACCATAGTTCTGACCTGCTTCAGCATTCCACTGCATATCAATGTTGTGATTTGCAATAAACTCTTTGGCAGTCTTCATTGAGACAGCCTCGCTGGAAACCTTGCCATCGGCTGTGCGCCATATTCTTGTATAGAACGGGACTGCATTTATTACCTTATTTGCAGGTACATCCTCTAAAGTCTTGATAATACCGTTCTCAACATAACCAAGAGAAGCAACGGATCCCGCTTCCTGAGAACCGCCGTAGTGCTCATCATAACCCATGATTATTACATAATCCGCAAAAATACCCTGTTCCTCAAGATTGTAATGCGAATTGAAATTCATAGGTACATAGTTGTCGACCGAAAATACAAGCCCGGCCTTTCTGCAGGCAATGGACAATTCTCTCATGAACTGTACAAAGGACTGTCCATCCTCTGAAGCCACCTGTTCAAAATCAAGGTTGATACCGTCAGCTCCGACAGCCAAAGTCTCTTCCACTGCCTTACTGATGATGGCAGCTCTGCTGGATGCATGGGAGAGGAACTCATGAGTTGATACTTCGCTTCCTCCTGTAAAATTATCAAGAAGAACCCATACATCAATACCTTTATTATGAGCAGTCTCGACATAAGAAGATCCCGCAAAACTTCTGACTGTTCCGTCGTTGTCTGTAACAGCCAGCCATGTAGGACAGATAACATTAAGGCTCTTGGCACCTGAGATCATATCTGTGATCGTATCATTGCCGCCCACTCCTCCGATGTTATGAAAACCAAGGTTGACCATACCGTCTTTGGAAATACCGGTGAATTCAGGTTCAACATAATCCTCAACCGGTATAGGACTCCTGGTAGTAATGTCCTTGAGTCTCTTATTCTCCACGTAACCTATGAAGGAATCAGCACTCTTTACCTTGGTCCAGTTCTCAAGTTCTTCGAGAACAACCACTTTGTCGCCCTTTTTAACCTCTTCAAGAATCTCACTCTTAACACCGCCTCTTAAGCGTATCTGGGTGTTCTTGGAGATTGTCGCAACCTGCTCATCCTCCCAGTTAGTGGTGAGCTGCATGTGGTTGGGGTTATCAAATCCTTCATAATAGAAGTTGGTATATTTCCTAACATATTCAAGAGCCACATAGAGTGTGTCACCCTCGAGGCGTGATATAGTATAACTCTCCTGCGCTCCGCCGCCCTCGGTATCAGACCAGGTGTCAGTACCGATGACATTTGTTATAACAGCAGTCGGTGTTGTGTAGAGAAGTGTTCCGTCTTCGATTCCGTAATAGAATCTGTCGTTGAGATATTTCTGCACTGATGCAAAATCCATGTAGTAGTATCCGTCAAAGAGCTTTGCATGCTCTTCAATACGTTCATTGCCCAAAATAATAGGCACGTCGTTTTCTCCCTCTACTCCGAAGTACGCTTCCAGATCGGCCTTTTCGGTACTGTAAGAATACTTCTTAAGAAACTCCTGCCCAACATAAATACCTGCAAAAATAAAAATAAGGACGATTATAATAATCGCCGGAATTACCTTTTTCTTCATATCCTAGCTCCTTTACAATCGCCCTATATTATAACAGACTATTAAGTTTACGTCATTAATGAAAGTACTCACGCTTTGTGAACAATCTGTATTAATTCGTACCTTGTGTGCATGGTGGGGTCCAGACTTGAAAGGTTGATTGTTATTATGGACTTTCATTTTGTCTAACTGATACCGGTTCTCCAAAAGGTCATAAATCGTGATAAATTCCTCAAATGGTCATTTCCAATAACAGTTTTTCATTGACATATTTTAATATTTAAAGGCACCCAACCACAAATCCTTCTGTCGTATATTTTGACTCGTACAAAATATGGTATAATTTAATTAAGAAAAATAGATTGTCGTTATATCTAAAATCGTTGTTTGGTCTTAGGGGAATCATAGTTGAAACTGCTAAGACATCTTACCTTGAGGTAAGACAATAGAAAGAATAGAAGTTCAAAATTTCCCTATCACGCCTCCTTCCCGGACTTAAGTCTTGGCGGAGCGCCTTACAAGAAACAATGATAACAGCCAAATCTTAAGATTTACCATCGAAATTTCTTAAGATTTGTTGTAGAATTCTTAAGATTTTATGTAGATAGAATGTTTTTAGCGGAAAATGACGATATATCTATTGACATAGTATATTTCAGCACTTAATATCTATGTATTCCAAAGTCAGGAGAGGAGGTATGCATCATGAAGATTGAAAAAGTCAATGATCACCAGATTAGATGTACACTTACCAGAGATGACCTTGCGAAGAGAGACCTCAAGATTACAGAGCTTGCATATGGAACGGACAAGGCTAAAGAGCTTTTCCAGGACATGATGCAGCAGGCAAATATAGAGTTTGGATTTGACGCTGAAGATACTCCTATTATGATCGAGGCTATTCCCATCAACTCAGAATGTATTGTACTTATCATTACCAAGGTAGAGGATCCGGATGAACTTGATACCAGGTTCTCCAATTTCGCTCCTTCCGTTCATGAAGAGGACGAGGATGACGAGTACGACGATGAGGAATACGATTACGATGAGGATGACGAGGACAGTGAAGAAGACGTAATGGGTCTTTTCAAGAGACTTCAGCACAGCAACATGAACGACTTCATGGATAGCCCATTCCAGAGTTCACAGTCAGACTCCAAAAAGGTCAAAGAGAAAACACAAGGCCCCAAGAAAAAAGGCCTTCCAAGCAGAAAGGGATCGAGAATCTTCTCATTCAACTCCCTTCACGAGGTTACTAAATTCGCAGCAATAGTTAATCGCAAGTTCTGTGGAGTAAATACTCTCTACAAGAACGAAGCCAAAGGTAAGTACTACCTGATACTTCATCAGGGTGATATCGATAATGCAGTATTTGCAAACATCTGCTCTCTTCTTACCGAATACGGTCAGACAGAGATCGGCAACACAGCAGATGAGCACTATTTAGCAGAGCATTACACTGTAGTTATCAAGGACAACGCAGTTCAGGCGCTTTCCAAAATTTAAAGAATGTTTTGAAACCCCACGGCCATAGGTTGTGGGGTTTTTCTTTGCACAAAAAAGGCTGCGAGGCAAAATGCCTCACAGCCTTTATCATTACTTATTCAAGCTTTCAGATGATCCAAAAGATCAATCCTTGCCGTAAAGTGCAACAAGCTTCTCGAGATAAGCTCTGTGCTCCTTAGCGTGCTCTGCAGCAGCAGCATTGAGCTTAGCAGCTCTCTCAGGATTCTTGAGCTTAAGTGAAAGGTATCTAACCTCACCGTCAAGGAAGCTCTGGAAGTCCTCTGTAGCAGGCTTAGAATCAAGAGTGAACTTGTTCTCTGCCTCAGGATTGAATCTGAACATATCCCAGTATCCTGTAGCTACAGCCTTCTTCTCCTCATCCATAACCTTGTTCATGCCGGCCTTAAGACCCTGGTTGATACAAGGAGCATAAGCGATGATAAGTGAAGGTCCCGGATAAGCCTCAGCCTCTTTGATTGCGTTGATGGTCTGCTGCATGTTAGCACCCATAGCGATCTGTGCTACATATACATAACCATAGCTCATAGCGATTGAAGCAAGATCCTTCTGCTTGATCTCTTTTCCGCCTGCAGCGAACTGTGCAACAGCACCTGTAGGTGTAGCCTTAGATGACTGTCCGCCTGTATTTGAGTAAACCTCAGTGTTTACAACGAGAACGTTTACATCCTTACCGGAAGCAAGTACGTGGTCGAGACCACCGAATCCGATATCGAATGCCCATCCGTCACCACCGAAGATCCACTGTGACTTCTTAGCTGCAAAGTCTTTATTCTTAAGAACGTACTTAGCTGCGTCTGAGTTGTCGCCTGCAAGAGCCTCAACAAGAGCATCTGTAGCAGCGAAGTTCTCAGCGCCGTTTGAGAATGTATCGAGCCACTTCTGAGCAGCATCCTTAGCAGCGCCGCCGGCAGCAACGATCTCCTCAACCTTCTCCTTGATTGCATCACGGAGAGCGTTCTGAGCAAGTACCATACCCATACCAAACTCAGCATTATCCTCGAACAGTGAGTTATCCCATGCAGGACCCTGTCCCTTAGCATTTACTGTGTAAGGTGTTGAAGGTGAAGAGTTACCCCAGATTGATGTACATCCTGTAGCGTTTGCAACGTACATTCTCTCACCAAAGAGCTGAGTAACAAGTTTAACGTAAGGTGTCTCACCACAACCAGCACATGCGCCTGAGAACTCAAGGAGAGGCTGCTTGAACTGTGAACCTCTGATTGATGTCTCTTTAAGCTTCTCAACAACTTCATCCTTAATAGGAAGAGTTACTGCATAATCGAAGTAAACCTGCTCGTCCTTGTTGTCTGCAATAGCACCCATCTTAAGGGTCTCACCCTGCTTGTTTCCAAGACATACATTTGCGCAAGATCCGCAACCTGTACAATCAAGAGCAGAGATAACAACTGAGAACTTGTATCCGGGAACGCCGTTAAGGTCCTTAGTCTCAAGTCCTGCAGGAGCCTTAGCAACTTCATCGTCTGTAAGAGCTACTGTACGAATTGCAGCGTGAGGACATACGAGTGAGCAGAAGCCACACTGTACGCACTTCTCAGGATTCCACTTAGGAACGTTAACTGCGATACCTCTCTTCTCGAATGCAGCTGATCCTGAAGGTGTATCACCGGCAACGTAAGGAAGAACCTCTGAAACCTTAAGAGTATTACCTTCCTGAGCGTTAACCTTAGACTGGATGTTGTTAACGAAGTCGATAACGTCTTTTCTTGATCCTTCTGCCTTCTTAAACTCAAGACCCTCATCCTGTGCGTTAGCCCATGACTCAGGAATCTCAACCTTGATAAGGTTCTTAGGATCTGCACCGGCATCGATAGCATCCCAGTTCTTCTTAACAACGTCTTCACCCTTACGGCCGTATGTCTTCTGAGCAGCGTCCTTCATGAACTTGATAGCGTCTGCTTCAGGAATGATCTTTGTGATGTTGAAGAATGCTGACTGAAGAATTGTGTTAATTCTTGTAGGTCCCATTCCAACCTCAACACCGATCTTAGAACCGTTCATGATGTAGAAGTTGATCTTGTGGTCATACATGAACTTCTTAACCTGTCCGGGGATCTCATCCTCAAGCTGATCTACTGTCCAAGGGCAGTTAAGAAGGAATGATCCTCCATCAACAAGCTCCTGAACCATGTTGAACTTGCGGATGTATGAAGGATTGTGGCAAGCTACGAAGTCTGCCTTCTTGATGAGGTAAGTTGACTTGATAGGCTTCTTACCAAATCTAAGGTGAGACATTGTAACACCGCCTGACTTCTTGGAGTCATAATCGAAGTATGCCTGAGCATACATATCTGTGTTATCACCGATGATCTTGATGGAGTTCTTGTTAGCACCAACAGTACCGTCAGCACCAAGACCCCAGAACTTGCAGTTTGTTGTTCCCTCAGGAGTTGTAACAAGAGGTGCACCTGCATCAAGTGAAAGATTTGTTACATCATCCTCGATACCGATTGTGAACTCTTCCTTAGTATCGTTGTTGAATACAGCAACGATCTGAGCAGGAGTTGTATCCTTGGAACCAAGGCCGTAACGTCCGCAGAATACAGGAACTGACTCGAACTTTGTTCCCTTAAGAGCTGCGATAACATCAAGAGCAAGAGGCTCACGGTATGAACCGGGCTCCTTTGTTCTGTCGAGAACTTCGATTCTCTTAACTGAATCAGGGATAGCATCAACAAGAGCCTTAGCTGAGAAAGGTCTGTAAAGTCTAACCTTTACAACACCAACCTTCTTGCCCTGCTTCTCAAGGTAATCGATTGTCTCTTCGATTGTATCGTTTACAGAACCCATAGCTACGATAACTACCTCTGCGTTAGGATCGCCGTAGTAGTTGAAGAGCTTGTAATCTGTACCAATCTTAGCATTAACCTTGTCCATGTACTTCTGAACAATTGCAGGAAGCTCGTTGTAACCTGTGTTGCAAGCTTCTCTTGTCTGGAAGAAGATATCAGGGTTCTGAGCTGAGCCCATCTGACATGGATGATTAGGATTGAGTGCGCCAGCCTTGAAAGCATCGATTGCTTCATGGTTAACCATCTCATCGAGATCCTTGTAATCCCAAACTTCAATCTTCTGAATCTCATGTGAAGTACGGAATCCATCAAAGAAGTTAATAAAAGGAATTCTGCCTTCGATTGCTGCGCAGTAAGCAACAGGTGTTAAGTCCATAACCTCCTGTACACTAGAATCGCAAAGCATAGCAGCACCAGTCTGGCGGCAAGCATATACGTCAGAGTGATCACCGAAGATGTTAAGTGCGTGAGAAGCTACGCAACGAGCTGATACGTTGAATACACCGGGAAGTCTCTCACCAGCTACCTTGTAGATATCAGGGATCATAAGAAGAAGTCCCTGAGAAGCTGTGTATGTAGATGTAAGAGCACCTACTACCAGTGATCCGTGTACAGCACCTGCTGCACCAGCCTCAGACTGCATCTCAGTAATCTGAACTGTACGGCCGAAAATGTTCTTCTTTCCGGCTGTTGCCCATTCATCTACATGCTCAGGCATAACAGATGATGGTGTGATTGGGTACATAGCGGCAACTTCAGTGAATGCATATGAAGCATATGCAGCAGCTTCGTTACCGTCCATGGTTTTCATGTTTCTTGCCATTTTAATTCCTCCTACCTTATTATATTGTGAGTTATTGGCTTTTTTTACACAATTGTCAGTATACGACAATAAGTGTAGTAAAAACTTGATTAGAATCAAAAACGCGCAAAAACACCGTCCACACCTTTTCCCTCCCATAGAAATTAGCTGTGTACGGATGAATCGCTCGTATTCTGCCGTCTTTCATAGTAACATTTTTGTAAAAGATTGTCAGCCAATTTATAATATTTTTATCAATTAATCTGATAAAACTTTTCGTTATTGTTATTGATTAATCACTTTTTCTATATTATGATAAATAAGTAACAAAGGTAGGTATGGCTAAGCCGCTTTGTTATGCTACACATTGGTAGTAACTTTTTATTTACGGAAGGAGAATTTATTATGGCATACGTTATTAGTGATGGTTGCATCAGCTGCGGATCATGCGCTGCTCAGTGCCCTGTTTCAGCTATTTCTCAGGGAGACACACAGTACGTTATCGATGCTGATACATGTATCGATTGCGGTTCTTGCGCAGCTCAGTGCCCTGTTTCAGCTATAAGCCAGGGTTAATCAAATTAAAAAACATGAGCCTTTCGGAATCTGCCGAAAGGCTCTTTTTTTATCTTCCTTTTTCAAGATTGGCGAACTTAGTGAACTGCGGAAGCCACATAAGCTCTACTGTTCCGATAGGGCCGTTTCTCTGCTTGGCGATAATGATATCCGCTACACCCTTCTTTTCAGTGTCTTTATTGTAATAGTCATCTCTGTAGATGAACATTACCATATCCGCATCCTGCTCGATGGCTCCGGACTCACGAAGGTCTGAAAGCATAGGTCTGTGATCCGGCCTCTGCTCAACCGCACGGGACAGCTGTGAAAGTGCAACTACCGGTACATTGAGCTCTCTGGCAAGAGCCTTGAGTGCACGGGAAATATCTGAAATCTCCTGCTGCCTCGACTCTGAACTTCTGCCGGTTCCACCTGTCATAAGCTGCAGGTAGTCGATCATGATGACCTGGAGACCAAACTCCATCTTGTACTTTCTGCACTTTGAGCGAAGCTCCTGTATCGAGATACCGGGAGTATCATCGATGATAAGTCTGCTCTTACCTATTACATCAGCACTCTCAATAAGGTTCTCCCAGTCCATATCTGACATGTTACCGGTACGGATGTGCTGAGAATCAACATGGGACTCCATGGACATAAGACGGTTTACCAGCTGCTCTTTACTCATCTCGAGAGAGAAGATGGCAACACATTTGTCATCATGGAAAGCCATATGCTCTGCGATATTAAGAACAAAGGCCGTCTTACCCATTGATGGTCTTGCTGCAATAAGTATAAGATCGGAAGGCTGAAAACCTGCCGTATCATAATCAAGATCTGTAAAGCCTGTGGCATGACCCGTTACGTTACCTGTGGTCTTGCTGGCTTTTTCTATTCTGTCCAGAGCGTTCATAACGATCTTGTCGATGGCCACAAACTCTCCGGTGTTCCTCTTCTGTGTAATCTGGAATACGCTCTTCTCGGCATCATTCAAAATGCCTTCCATGTCATCTGCGTTGTTGTAGCAGTTGTTGATGGTATCTTCGCTGACATGGATGAGCTTCCTGAGTGTGGATTTCTCAGCAACGATCTGGGCGTAATACTTGACATTGGCTGAAGTGGGAACGGCATCAACAAGGCTTGCAAGATACTCTGCACTGCTGACCTGAGCCGATACGTTCTTGTCCCTCAATCTGTCCTGAAGTGTTACCACATCCACGACTCTTCCGTCAGCCTCAATCTCTTCCATGGTCTGAAACAGTATTCCAAGCTGCTTATTGTAGAAATCATCTGCTGTGATTATCTCAGATGCTACGTGGATCGCTTCCCTGTCAAGAAGCATGGCTCCTACAACGGATTGCTCTGCCTCAAGGCTGTTTGGCGCCACTCTTTTGAGAATGGTTTCTTCCTGCATATTACTGTTCCTTTACCTGTACCTTCAGGATTGTTGTAACCTGTGGGTGAAGCTTAACGGGTATCTCATATGTGCCGAATGCCTTGATAGGTTCCGGCATCTGGAGTTTCTTTTTATCGATGTCAAATCCAAACTGCTGCTTAGCAGCTGTCACGATCTCTTTTGACGAAACAGATCCGAATACTCTTCCGCCTTCACCGGCCTTCATTGTGAGCTGAACAGTCTTTTCAGCAATCTTCTCGCCGTAAGCCTTAGCTTCGTCCAGCTGATTCTGTGCTACGATTGAATCTCTCTTCTGCTGGTTCTTGAGCTCATTCTTGGCTTTCTGTGTTGCTTCTACAGCCAGCTTCTTGGGGAGTAACATGTTCTTGGCATAACCGTCGCTTACCTTAACGATCTCTCCCTTCTTACCAAGTGTCTTAACATCTTCTAATAAAATAACCTGCATTATATTACAATTCTCCTTCTTCTATCATTTGATCAAGTGTCTTCTTAAGGGTGACAATAGCTTCGTTTACGGAAACGCCTTCCATCTGGCAGCCGGCGCTTGACATATGTCCGCCACCGCCAAGCTTCTCCATGATGACCTGTACATTAACTTCATCAATGGACCTTGCGCTGACATAAACCTGATTCTGGTAATCGGTACATACAAAGCTTGCCCTTACTCCCTTAATATTCAGGAGCTCATTGGCAGCCTGTGCACCAACGATGGTAGGACTTGAAATATCCTCATTGGTGAGAACCGATATTGCGAATCTGTTCTTGTAGATCTCTGCCTGGCTGACTGCATCGGCTTTAGCCTTGTACTCGCTGGCATCTTCTCTGAACAGTTTTCTTACTCTTGTGACATCTGCTCCGTTTCTGCGGAGGAATGCAGCTGCCTCAAAGGTTCTGACACCGGTCTTGTTCATGAAGTTGTTGGTGTCTACCATGATTCCGGAGTAGAGACTGTCAGCCTCTTCAGCATGAATCTTGACGTTGTCGCCGATGTACTGCAGAATCTCCGATACCATCTCACAAGCAGATGAAGCATAGGGCTCAACATATGAAAGTGTTGCATTCTCTATAACCTCTGTACCCTGTCTGTGGTGATCCAGCACAACTATGGTCTTGCAGAATCTTAAGAGCTCAGGGCACTCGGTAATGCTGGGCTTATTAACATCCACAACTACCAGAACCGTGTTGTTTCCTGCCACATCAATGGCCTGCTGGTTCGATATTATCATGTCATCTTCGTACTCGGGATTGGACTTGAACAGGTCAACCAAAGGCTGCATGGAAGTTGTGACATCGTTGAGCACGATGTGGCACTTCTTGTCCAGGGTCTTGGCGATTCGGTAAATACCCACCGAAGAACCAAAACTGTCTACGTCTCCGATCCTATGTCCCATTACAATGACATTGTCTTTTCCTGAAATGATCTCTCGAAGGGCGTGGGCCTTGACTCTGGCCTTGACCCTTGTACTCTTCTCAATCTGCTGGCTCTTACCGCCGTAGTAGGAGATAGTGTCTGCACTCTTAACAACCGCCTGATCTCCGCCTCGTCCGAGAGCTACATCTATGGCATTTCTTGCAAACTCATAATTCTGCGCATAGGAAAGTCCGTTGAGTCCGATACCTATACTCAGGGTAACTGCCATCTCGTTACCGATGTTAACTGTCTTAACATCCTCAAGGATATCAAATCGCTGTTCTCTCAAAAGTTCACATGACTTCTTGGGCATAACAACGAAGTACTTGTCTTTTTCAATCTTCTTGGTAATACCGTTGCAGGAAGCAATGTACTTGTTGATCTTCCTGTCTATAAGAGCTGTCAAAAGAGATCTTCTTACTTCCTCTACGCTGTCCAGAGCCTCTTCGTAGTTATCAAGATAAATAAGTCCTGCTGCCAGTGACTGATTATCAACTTCCTGAATAGCAAGCTTAAGTGCTGTCTCATCAAAGAGATACACAGCAATAAGGCTTCCGTCATACCCTTCCGCATCGATGATGTCGCTGTTAGTCGCCATCTCTTTTAGCGAGATTCTCTTGAGCTTCATGGTGTAATTGCTGTTCTCGTAATCTATTTCATAGGAAAGTTCTTCATAACCTTCCGGGAACTTATCAACAGTAATACTCGGGAAAAGAGATGAAATGGACTTCCTGTATCCCCTCTCCTGATGAACGATTTTCTCGAATGCGGAATTGGTCCAGACAACCTTGCCGGTATCATCCAGTACTGCATGTGCCAGGTCAAGTTCTCTCAGGAGCTTCTTCTGGATCTGACCGTACTCGGTAGCAAAGCTCACAAGCTCATTCATAATGATGGGCTTGCTGTAGAAATGCATATATAAAACCGCTATGAAATAAAGTCCTGTGAAAATAAGAAGAATCAGGCCGGCAGTGAAATTGACGGTAAATATCGCCAGATTAACAAACGCCAGCAGAATTCCCAGATATGTAAAGACACGAAAATAAGATTTGAGTCTCCCCTTTAATTTAACTCTGTTCTTAACAGCCATATTTCCAGTCCTCTTCCCCCAACACATTGGACATCAGATGCAAAATTACCACTAATATAGTATAGCATAAAATCCTCGGAATGATTATATCAGAATTGGGTTAACATAAAGATAGGAAGGACTCTCGTCCTTCCTACTGTTTATAAGTGATTCAGTTATTGTCTTATTAGTCGTCGATATCGAAATCTACGATCTGTCCGTTTGCTACTGCGATGTCGTAGTTGTACTCGTAGAAGCCCTGATGGAACTCAACTTCCCAGATTTCCATTCCGTCATCGTAATCTTTTCTTACATTTGAGAACATTATGTCGTTCTTGGTAAGTCCTGCATGATTAAGTGCGATCTGAAGTGCCTGATCCTTGGTTACCGCGCCTGTGGTTGCTGCCGGTGCCTGAGGTGCTGCGGGAGCTGCTGCCTGAGGAGCTGCTGCCTTAGGTGTTACAGGAACTGCTGCAGGAGCTGTTGCCTTAGGTGTTACAGGAACTGCTGCAGGAGCTGTTGCCATATAATTTACTTCGCAATCCTGGTCAAAAGAGATTATTGCTCCTGTTAATGCATCTATATCGTAGTCATATTCCATGTTTCCTGCATAGAATTCAACTTCATATTTTGTTCTGCCATCATCCATTTCCATTCCTTCTTTTACGAAGGTAACCTGGTTGGCGTTAAGACCTGCGTTTGTGAGTGCGATCTGCTTAGCCTGCTCAAGTGTAATGTTTCCTGCTGCAAATGATGCGATTGGCATTGCTGTGATTGCTAACATTGCTGATGTGATGATAGTTGCTGCTGATGTGATAATATTCTTCTTCATAATGTATTCTCCTTCTCTTCTTCACTTCCCTTTCGGGAAGGCTCTCTCTCTTTGTTGAGTTAAGAATACCATTATGTGTATCACAGAATTATCACACAGATTTCTTGTTCTCTTTTATCATCTTAGCAAGGGTTACAGCATTGGTTACAACTGTGGCGGCATCAAAGATAGCGCCTGTATATGACTTAAGGATGAAATGATAAACAGCCCACGGCACGAAAGAAAGTGTTACAAGGAGCTTGAACTTAACCGGATCCTTGATATCCATAAATATAATATAGACAGTGCAGACTGCTGCCGGAATAATTCCAAGAAATCCCTGATCGTTGAGCGCTATGGTAAATCCGATGGATGCCACGATCAGAATAACCTTCCACACCCAGTTGAGCTTGTCCTTATAGCATAGGAAATTCCTGAAGCAGGAAAGCACGTTGCTGACAGCACCGGTAACTCCTCCAAGAAGAAGCATGCTAACTGCCTGCATAAGGAGCTGGATTGTCTGTACAATAAGTATCTTACTTTTTTTCTTGATGGCGCCGGATCCTACCTGAACAACAGCTGCCACAAGATCAATGATGTTCGCAATTATAATATTCATTTAACACTGATACCCTTCTTAACTTTTCTTACTAATATCATGATAAATATCATGTCGATGAAAAGAGCTATCGCAATGCTTCCAACACCTGTTGCGATGCCAAAATCATCGGCGATAAAACCAACTATCGAAGGCATGATTATAGACCCGAGACTGGCAGTTGTCAAAATAAAACTCCAGGCGAGGCTGTATTTCTTTATGAGCTCCCCGGCAAAAGAGACAGTGGTCGCATAAATACCTGCCATAGAAAAGCCAAAGCCCATTATTCCTATGACAATAGGCGTTGTCGACTTGGACATGATGAGCACGATGAAGAACAGCACTATTCCTACTCCCATTGCCGGCAGAAGGTTCTCCTTTTTGACTCTGGTGGACAAAAATGCTGTCGTAAGCCTTCCACATAATATCATTACCCAGAGGATACTGGCAGTGCTCTGCGCAAGGTTGGGCGGCAAAAGACCTGTATCCTTGAAGTACGTGATCATCCAGCCGATTACGCCCTGCTCGGCGCATAGATAGAAGAACAGAGTTGCTGTAACAATATAGAAGATTGGTTCACGAAAGAACCCGAAAGTATTGCCGTCGCGCTTCTCTTTACTCTTCCCGGCATCTTTTGGATCATCCTGATCCTCAGGGATCATATAGTACATAATGCAGGTCAGAACGCCAAGAACCACCAGGAGCATACATGCATAGCTCCAGTTTGCAGACTGCGTCCTTGTGATCATCATCAGGATAAGCGGGAACACGAACGCACCTATAGCAAAGCATGCATGAAGACAGTTCAGCGCCCAAGCCATTCCGGTGGCTATTGAATTTATCTTGGTATTGCAGTAATTACTGGATGCTCCCCTTGCAACTCCTGTTGCAAAGAATGCAAACGCCAGAAGAAATCTGTTTCCTCCAAGAAGCATTATAAGAAATGATAATGGGAAAAAGACCTCGAAAAGGAGTATGCTCTTTTTCCTTCCGATAAGCATTGGAAGTGCTCCGGAGAAAAAGCTTGAAAAGAGATTTCCCACAGAATGCAGACTTACTATAAGTCCGCAAAACGCATAGTCAAGCCCGTGAGCATCTCTTAAAAACGGCAGTAGTGATCCTATAGAAAGCGCCAGCATTCCGTTGGCGAGAAATACCGCAAAGCACAATATGAATTGTTTTCTTTTTATCTTATCTTCCATTCGTAATTCTTCCTGTTCATTTAGTTTTCTGATTTAGCCAACCAACATTATACTGAAGATTTGTTTTTAAATAAATGAAGATATTATACAATTTGTTGTTTTATTTACCTCTTTAATGTGTTAACATGGTGAAGTGTAAGTATGTATGAAAAAAGAAAGGGGAAATATCATGACATCATCACAAATCGGAATTATCATCTCAATTCTTGTGTATCTGTGTGGCATGCTCCTGGTGGGCTTTGTCAGCTCCAAAGATACCAATGACGTAAAAGACTTTTATCTGGGCGGAAGAAAGCTCGGTCCCTTCGTCACTGCCATGAGTGCAGAGGCCTCCGACATGAGCTCTTACCTTCTTATGGGCGTACCCGGACTTGCTTACTTTTCAGGTATTGCCGATGCCGGCTGGACAGCTTTTGGTCTTATAGTCGGAACCTATCTCAACTGGCTCTTTACCGCCAAGCGCCTTCGTAATTACACTGAATCACTGGATGCCATAACCATCCCCGATTATTTCAAAAAGCGTTTCAACGACAATAGCAATGTTATCCTTTGCCTCGGTGCTGCATTTATTCTTATCTTCTTTGTTCCCTACACAGCATCCGGTTTCTCAGCCTGCGGCAAGCTCTTTTCATCTCTGTTCGGAGTTAACTATCAGCTGGCCATGATCGTATCGGCAGTCATCATCGTCGGATACACAACAACCGGTGGATTCCTGGCTGCTTCCAAGACTGACTTTATCCAGTCAATTGTTATGACTCTTGCCCTAGCTTTTGTAGTATGCTTTGGCATCAACGCTGCGGGAGGTATTTCAGCGGTTTCAGAAAACGTAAAGAGCCTTCCGGGCTTTTTGAATGTAAGTGCAACCTACAACAACGCCACAGGTTCTGCGGACTCTTACGGTTTCTTTAATAAAGTCACCATGTTCTGCTGGGGACTCGGATATTTCGGAATGCCTCATATCCTTCTTAGATTCATGGCTGTAAGAAAGTCATCAGAACTTAAGCTCTCCAGAAGGATTGCTTCTGTATGGGTTGTCTTCTCACTCGGTGTAGCCGTAATCCTCGGTGTTATCGGAAGGGCAATGACTCAGGCCGGCGCTCTTGAATCTCTGATTGAAGATCCGACCAGCTCATCCAAGGCAGAGACACTTATTGTTGTTCTGGCAAATCAGATCAGCCAGTACAATTTCCTCTTTGCTCTTATAGCAGGTATCATCATCGCGGGCATCCTTGCATCAACAATGTCCACCGCAGACTCACAGCTCATCGCAGCATCCTCAGCTGTTTCCGAGAATATTGTTCAGGACACATTGGGCATTAAACTCTCTGAGAGAGCAGCTATGCTTACTGCAAGAATCACACTTATCGCTGTTGCAGTATTTGGTGTCATAATCGCATGGAATCCCAACAGCTCAGTATTTGGTATCGTATCCTTTGCATGGGCAGGCTTCGGCGCAGTATTCGGACCAGCAATGATCATGTCCCTTTACTGGAAAAGAGCTAACAAGTTCGGTACGATTGCAGGAATGGTTTCAGGCGGAGTAATGGTATTCGTATGGAAGTACCTTGTAAGACCTATGGGTGGAGTATGGAACCTGTACGAACTGGCCCCCGCATTCCTTGTTGCAATCATCATGATAGTTGTTGTAAGTCTGTTAACACCTGCTCCGGATGATGAGATGGTATCCAAATTCGAGCATGTATCAAAGATGTCTTAATATAAAATAGCCATAAATCCCTAATTCTTAAAAAGAGCTGTCAACCCCGTTCTGGAGTGACAGCTCTTTGTTCGTAGTTATTATTTATCTCACTTCACACCAAGGACTTTTTTCACCTGGGCAGAAGTAGCAATAGGGTAAACATCTTTCATATGGTCTGTGATACGCTTTCCGGAATCAGCAGATGACTCTTTATAAGCAGAAGTCACATGTTCATAACCCCACAGTGTCTCAGGCCTGGTATAGATTGCTATAGGCCATCCGTACAACTCACCTTTTTTGTTCTTTCTCTGCCTGAAGTCCCTGACACATAGATAAGTCTTCATCTGAAGATCGGTCACGGTACCATCAAAGCCCTTCTCCTTGCCCTTACCAAAACCGGCTCTGGCCTTGAGTTCGTTGGAATAAACCTCATCCTCAACTTCCAGCACATCCATGATCTTCTTCTGACGCCTTGAAGCCTTCTCGTCGTCCCAAAGGGCATCAAAATCATAGCCATCCCGTCTGTAGTTTGCAAAATACGGAAGCCACTCTTTGGAAATAAATCCAGCCTTCTTATCAAAAAACTTACCGTAGGCAACCTCTCCGCTTCGGGCAATAACTTCTCTCCACTCCCAGGGATCAACCTCAGGATCACCGCACCACCAATAGTCCGGCACAGTGCGCTCCTCCAGTGAAAATCCCGGAATATCATTTTTAAACAGCGGTAAAAAGCCTGTCTCATTTATGTAGTTTATCGCATCCCGAACAGTATGCAGGCATTCCGGATCGTTCCAGTCAACACCATACATTATCCAGGTTCCGTTTTCATTACCCATGCTCTGCCTCTGATTTATTTGCCGTCAGGAAAGCTTGTGAAGGATCCTCTCTCCACCTCGGGTTCACCATATTTCTCTTTGGCATCGGCAAAAGCTTTGATCATAAAGCTCATGTTCCTGGCCAGATTCCTCATGGTCTGAAGGCCTTCAAGGTCCTTCTCCACGTCTTCTCTTGAAAAGCCGTGAACCTGGTTCCAGTAGGTGCTTGATGCAACAGGCATTCCACTGATGGTAAAGTATTTATTCAGTACATCGAAGGTTGCTGTGTTTCCGCCCCTTCTGCAGCTCACCACAGCCGCACCAACCTTGAGGTGCTTGGAGAATGAAGTACTGTAAAAGAGCCTGTCCATAAACGACAGGATCGTGCCGTTGGGTGAGCCATAATAAACAGGGCTTCCGACAACCAGTCCGTCTGCCTCTTCAAGTTTGGGAGCAACCTCGTTAACCAGGTCATTGACAACGCACTTTCCGTTCTTTTCACAATATCCGCAGGACACGCATCCTCGAATATCCTTGTTGCCAACCTGAATAACCTCAGTCTCAACGCCCTCATCCGAAAAGACCTTGATCATCTCCTCTAACGCTCTGGCCGTACAGCCGTTTGCGTGAGGACTGCCATTAAGTAGTAATACTTTTGCCATAGAAACCTCCTAATCAATTGCCCTATGCCTTTTTCCTGCCGGACTCTATAAGCTCTTTTTCAAAAGCTTCCGGATTCTTGAGGTAATAATCCTGATGATATTCCTCTGCCTCATAGAAGCTCTTAAACTTCTCAAGAGCGATCTGAACGCGCTTTCCGGTCTCCTCTTCCAGCTTTCTGATACGGGCTTCTGCCCTGAGCTTCTCTTCCTCAGTGGTGTAGTAGATTGCCAGAGTATAGGAAAATCCCTTGTCAATAAACTGTCCTTCGCCGTCAAAGGGATCCACGTTGGCCAGGAAGATATCAAGCAGCTTGTCATATGAAACCTTCTCAGGATCATACTCAAGCATTATGGTCTCGCGATGGCCTGTCTTCTGCGCCTTCACATCTTCGTATTTGGGATTTTTCTCATCCCCGCCGGAATATCCGCAGACAACCTTGTCCACTCCATACATCTTATAAATCGGTGTGACGCACCAAAAACATCCACCGGCAAAATATGCTCTCATAACTCTCCTACCTTTTATCAATTTGATGAAGAAGATGTTGCGGAAGAAGTGCTGGCAGCCATGATAGCAACAAGCATTGCAGTCTGCTCTGCAATTACCCTTGCCACAGTTCCGCTTATAACAGACGCTCCAACCTTGTAGTTCTCATCGGAATTATCTCCTGCAACCACCATGGTTCCAAACATAAGCCTTGTAGCCTTGCCCATGTCAAACGCACCAAAGCCCTTATTGCCCTTTAAGTAATCGGCTGTCTCTGCAACCTCTGCCGCAATATCATCAGGGCCAGCACTGACACCTATAAGTGTTCCCAAAGAAGCCAGCTCATAGCCCTTGCCATACTTGGCTCCTGCTGCAGCAAAAGCATCAAAAATTTCTATAGCCTTGTCTGCCTTGTCCTGTGCATTGCCGGTGTATGAAGTAAGAACCTGGCTCAGTGAATATACTGCGTTGTCATGAAGAGCGAACTTCTTCTTGAGAATCTGATAGGTCTCTTCAAGTTCCTCCAGAATAACTTCTGTCTTCTTGTCGCTGATGGCAAGAAGGACAGCAAAAGAAGTATCCTCATCCGATGTAAGTAACGGATGAGCCTTATTCATGCCCTTTAAGATTTCGTTAGTCTTCTCAATAACAGCATCCGCATCTGATGCCTTTCCCACATCGCAAACAGTCATGGCAGCAAGTGCTCTGTAATTGGATTCCCAGAACTTACCCTTCTGGAACTTCTTATATACTCCTGTAACATCCTCGAGATAGCGCTCGGGATCATCGCTAAGAGCCATCTTCGCAGTAACTATGAGCTCGCTGTTACCCCGAAACTCTGAGAATATTCCCTCTTTCTTCCTGAGTATCTTCTGACACTCTTTAAGTCTCTCGACATCGGCGCTCCTATCCTTCTCAGCGAAAGTAGCAGCAGCAATCGCAGCAATGCTGCTATTCTCGAGCCAATAGCCCTTATGAATAAGTTTCCAGTTCTCGATCAAAAGATCGCATTTTCTTGTAATTGCTTCCCTCATTGTTGCTCCTCCTATAGATGTCATTATTAAGCAATATTATAAATGTTTTTTATGTATATTTTATGAACATTATGCCTCTTCTAAGATATCCCGGCATTCCCTGATAAGGGACATGTTGCTGCAAAGGATAAGAACCTCATTCCAGCATGTATAAACTTCATCTGCAAGAGATTCAACATCCTCAAATCTCCACATGACCGCGAAGTCCTCGTAACCTGTGATATCATTGAATCCGTTGATCTCACGGTCAGCCTCATCAAACACCCTCTGCCACTCATCAGATGCTGTTCCGCAGAATGCCACGTTCTTGCAGCCCTTCTTAAGGATCACGTCTGCCAGTTCCTTGATCAGAGTTTCATCTATGATCTCGTCGGTCACAATTATCACCGTATGATTGGAAAGGTCCCTTAAGTTCTTCCTGTTATCAAAGATCCTGCGGTTAAAGATTCCAAAAGAAATATTCTGATTTAATGTATCCTCTGTATATATGTGCTGAATCATGGTAACTCCTCCTTCTCAATCAATGAAGCTTTTATCTGTTATACACAGGTTAGCAAGGATTGAGTCCCATTTTCAGTACAGTAACTCACTTTGGAAGCGCTACATATCCGCAATCTTCGATCAGCTTCTGTCCCTCTTCAGACAAAAGCCACTCCACAAGCTCTTTTACCTTCTCATTATCATTGTCCTTGCGATAGACAACGTAAAAATTGGCAGTCAGAGGATATGCACCATTCCTGATATTCTCTGCGTCGGGATATACGCCGTCAACAGCAAGCATTTTAACACCGTCATCGGATACCATTCCCGAGAGATAGTATCTGAAGGAATATCCGATGGCACCTCCCAGGATCTTGAGCGGATCATGGGTCAGCACAATGTCTTTTCCCATGAACTTCTCCATCATGGTCTGTGAGCCCGAGCCCTTGATCCTGACCAGTGGATTTATGAGCTTTGACGGACCACCGACCTCTTCCCAGTTTGTGATCTCGCCTGAATAGATAGCACGAATCTGATCCGCCGTGAGACTGTCTACCGGGTTGCTGGTATTAACAAAGAATACAAAAGCTTCAAGTCCTACGGGAACAATCTCCAGTTCAACTCCTTTTTCTGCTGCAGACTCAAGCTGTTCCCCCGAAGGATGAGCGGTAAAAAACAGATCTACCGAGCCATCCACCATGGCATCAAAGCCTCGTATCGTATTCTGATACTGCATCACGCTGTCACCAGCGAAGTTCTCTCCGTAGAAATTGTCATCGGAAAAGCTTCCACCCTCATAAGTCACGCTTCCTTCCGGATAGCAGTTGTCAATAACCGAAGCATAGACAGGGACAAGCGCAGCAGCTCCGTCCAGCACCGGAAGATCATCTTTACCAGAAAACTTCAAAGAAGAATCCACTTTCGCAAGGTCAGACTCCTCCTCAAAAGGTAAATACTGCGATACATCAATCATCTTCCTCTGGGACGCTCCGCTGAAATTGTTGCCCAGTCGTCTTGTTACAGTCATAAAAATAAAGCCATTTACCGCGACTGTAACCAGTACCACCGATAAAATGGCTATTATTCGTCCTCTCATCACCATATCTCCTGAGATATCAAATGTATTATTGATGAATTCTCATATGCTTTATATGCGTATATGCAATGCGCCACAGTCAGCAACAGGCATACAGCACATACAATAACTAATATTGTAAAAAATCTCTTATCACTCATCACTCTAACCGGCACTTCTTACATATTGGCCACTATTGCCCATGTGATCAAAAACATGAACAAATAGCATCCTCCGATAATCAGTCCAATATAAAGCAATACAGTCATCAGTACTGTCACCCATGTTACAGCACGGGTCTTTTTTGCTTTTTTGGCCTCTTGCTCATAGTTGTTATCGTTTTTATTTACTTCCATCGCCACTCCTGCAAGGATCAGGTCACGCACCTGTACTCTGTCTTATCACTCTGAAACTCTTATTCCATTTCTGCTCTATTCCTCTCCAGCTGTATGTAAGCTCCCCGTTTGGATAGAGGCAGATAGATTTGGATGTTATCTCCGAAGGATTGTCGTAAGAGTCATAATATGCTCCTCCGCTTACCCCCTGTGACATCTTTTTGTAAACGAAACCATCGATTGTTATTACTTCCGGGAACTGTGTTATCATAATACACTCTCCAATTGAACAAAAGGATTAACAGGTTTCTACTACAGTATATTGTAGAACTATTCCTTTCAGAATACAAGATAATGTATTTAATCTCTTTGTGCGAATTTTGTGTATAATTATCTAAAAAATCTGACAAAATCGTGGGGAGATAATCATGAAAAAAAAATGTGTGCTCTGTCTGTTCATTGCAGCAATGATTTTTGCCATGACAGGCTGTGGCTCAGAGACGATAGATGAATCAAAATATTTTCTGTACACCCCTGAGAGCGGAAAAAACATGCCTCTTGTAATTGTCTTTCACGGCTACGGCGAGACCGATAATGCAGGAACCACCAGAACCGTATCCACACTGACAGATGCCGGGGGCCAGAGCAAGAGACCCTGCTACGTACTGGCACCACATATTGAAGATGACACATTCCTTGCCCAGACGAACAGGGAAGCTCTTTATTCAGAAATAAAGAAGATATCAGATAATCTCATCTCTAAGGGCAAAGTCGATCCAGCCAGGATCTATTGTATGGGAAATTCTTTCGGCGGTCTTTCAACAGTTGAGTTTCTGGAGACCTATCCCGAATATGTTGCAGGTTCCATAGTCATGTGTCCCGCGCTGACATACTCTCGGGATTCAACAACAAATCTCTCCGGAATAAAAGACATTCCGATATGGTTTGCACATGCTACAAACGACAATGTTATTCCTGTCGATGTCAGCAGATCGGCTGTCATGACCTTAAAGGCCATGGGCGCTGAAAATGTGAGCCTTACCGAATTCTCTGATCAGGAAATGCTCTCCTGCGGTGCTCTTACAGGCTTCCATCAGGCGGATTTTGCAGTGATGGCAGACGAGACGTTCCTTGAATGGCTCTTTTCTCAAAAAAAAATAATGGCAATGCAACAATTGTTGCCCCGTAAATGTATAAATGTTAGAATGCTGAGGGTATAGCCTGCATTCGTAATATTTTCATATCATCATAGAAAGGACAGGTAGTTATTGTTGAAAAAAGTATTCACCAAACTTGTTAGTATCGTATGTGCGCTTGTCATGGTTGCCGGCATGACAGCCTGCAATGTCAATGTGGAAACATCAAACAATATCGGAAAATCAGCTGTTGAATATAACACAGAATATCTCGCAGACAATTTCGAGATTGAAGATTTAGTGGCTGAAATCATTGCAACAAAACTTGACGAGAGAGATTTCGGCAAGATCAAATCTTACAAAAAGAAGATCGTAAACGGCAACGGAAGCATGACCTTCGGCGACGGCAAAAAGAAATACACGATCAATGTTGAGGATGGTTATATCTCCACTGTCACAGATGCGGACGGCATGGTGATCATGACACTCGATGACATACTTGAAGAAGCAAACAATCCGCAGCCTGACACCACTCAGGACACAACAACGGTTGATCAGCAGGATCCCGGACAACAGGAGCCCGCTCAGCAGGAGTCTGAGGTTACAGATACTCCGATTGATACAACTAATGACACCACTACTTCAAACACAGGAAGTGATGCTCCTGCCACCAGCTCATATCTTTCAGCTGATGCACAGTCAATCCTGGACGGACTTGAAACTGATTACTCAAAGGTCAAATGGGGCGTACAGTATTCGCCTACAGGTATGGATGGAGTTGTCATCTCAGTAGCTCCATATACAGCTTCCAATCTCTCATTCCTATTAATCGGCGTCACAAACCTTTATGACCAGGATATAACCTTTTCCGCCAAGGCAATCGCCAAGGGAACGAGTGGACAGGAAGTAGGAAATGCATCCTTCTATGAACTTGCAATAAGGCCGGGCAATACTGTTGTGAAAACTATTTATTGCAACGATGCACCTACAGGAGAACTTCACTGGGATTACATTGAATTGCCGAATGTTTATGACAAGAGCGTTTACTGGGAGAGCGACTGGACTATAAAAACAGATAAAGACGGATTCTTCGAAGTACCTTACAGAATAGTCTCTGAAGAAAAAATGGTTCCGGGATCTGTCACAGCCGTTATACTTGATGCAAACGGTAACATCCTTGCAGTAGAAGATGACTACAACATTGAAGAAGGCACAGATCTTTCCGGAACAATTTCGCTCTATACCAAAGATCTGGGCGGCACTCCCGCAGACCTCGCAATGTTTTCCAATCCTTTGGCACCACGATAATCTGTAATAAAGAAGAGCTTAAGCTCACAGAAAGATAAAGGGGTTCCCACAAATTGGGAACCCCTTAACTTTTTCTTTTTGAACCGTCACAGCTTACCGCCTGAAGTAGCAATACCTTCAATAAACTGTTTCTGGAAGAATATATAGATAATGATCATAGGCACGCAGGATATCAGCGCTGCCATCATAAGTTCCGGGTACTTCTGTGAGTACTGACCGTTCATCTTGGCAAGAGCAGATGCCAGAGTGGTCGCTCTGTTATCCGGGCAGACGATCATAGGCCACATAAGATCTTTATATGCAAAGACTGCAGTGAATATGCCCAGAGCCACCATTGATGACTTTACCAGAGGTGTCATGATAAACAGACACGTCTGAGGAATATTACATCCGTCAAGTCTTGCTGCCTCTTCAAGATCCTTTGGAAGCTGCATGTACGCCTGTCTCATCAGGAAGGTTCCAAACGCAGAGACAATTCCGGGGAAAACAAGTCCAAATATACTGTTGGTCATGTGAAGATTGCTGACCATGATGTACTGAGGGATTATAAATATCTGGACCGGTATCATCATCTGCAGAAGAACCAGCGCGAACATGAGGTTTTTGCCCTTAAAGTTAAGCCTTGCGAAGGCGTAACCGCTGAGCGTAGACGTCACTACCGCACACACAATCCTTAGAGCAACCATTAAAAGTGTGTTGGCATAGAGCCTTACAAAATCCATAGCCTTTATTACGTTTCCAAAGTTCTGCGTCTGCCATACCTTCGGAACAATAACAAAGGGATCTACCTGTGTAGTCTCCGAAACCGTCTTAAATGCTGTCAGGAACATCCACAAAAACGGCACCAGCATGGTTATGGAAACCAGGATAAGCACTATATAAATAATGGTATTACTGATTATATTTTTTGATTTCACACCCATACTCCCGTTACTCGTAATGTACCCACTTCTTCTGACCTATCAGCTGGATTGCAGTAATTATCATGATAACCACCAGAAGTACGACTACAACTGTTGCGCCGTAACCTTTTTTACTCTGTTCAAATGAATACTTGTAGAACAGATATACCAGCGACTCGGTCTTTTTCCAAGCAGGATTGTTCATATCAATCATCATGTAGATAAGGTCGAATACCTGCATGGCCCCTATTACTCTCGTAACAATAACAAAGAAGATCGTAGGCGAGATCAGCGGAATTGTAATATGTATAAGCTGATCCCATCCGTTGGCACCATCGATTGATGCCGCTTCGTAAAAGTCTCTCGGAACCTCCTGAAGTCCCGCCAGGAAAAGAACCATGTTATAACCCAGCATGGACCATATACCTATTACTGCAATCGAGTAGATTGCAAGGCTGGGGCTGGAGATCCAGTTGACTTTGATGTGGAACACGTTGTTGATAAGACCAAAGTTCGAGTTATAAAGCCACTTCCAAACCATGGCGATTGCAGCCGGGGCCACAACCATTGGGAGGAAGAATATTGTCCTAAAGACATCTCGGCCCCTTAGCTTCTTGTTCAAAAGAACTGCAAGAAGCAGCGCAATCACTACTGAAAATGGCACTTCCACTAAGGCATACTTAACAGTATTCCACAGAGCCTGCCAGACTTCGGTATCCCCAAGGACCTTCTCATAGTTTTTAAGTCCCACGAAAACATTGCCCTTGCCGAAGTCTCCGGTCTTATAAAAGCTCTGTCTGACCGTATCTATCATCGGATAGATGTTTAAGACAATCAGTCCTATCATTGTGGGCAGGATAAAGATCCATCCCCATATGAATTCACTTTTTTGTCTTGCTGTAATTTTCATACTTATTCCTCTGCCAGGTCTTCATTCATCTGAGCTGCGATATCCTTGCAGACATCCTCTACAGGTCTCTCACCTGTCCATGCATCCTGAAGCTTCTCGATCATCATATCTTCCCAAACTGTGGTATCTCTTGAGTAAGGTCTGAATACAAGCTTAGCATCAAGCATCTTCATATGTCCGTTGAGGTCGAAGCAGTCTACGCTGTTAACCCATGCATCTGATGTTCCCATGTAAGCTGACATTGTTACTCCAAGCTCTGCCTGCTTAAGCTGGCCTTCCTTTGAGCAAAGGTACTCGATAAGACTCCATGCTGCGTCAGGGTTCTTTGTATTAGCTGCTGCTGCCCATCCAAGTCCGTTATAGATTGAAACTCTGTCTGAAGGGTCTTTTGTGAAAGGAAGAACTGCTACGTCACAGTTAGCTGATGTGTACTCGTTGTCACGATAGCCTGCAAGCATCCATGATCCGCTGATGCACATTGCTGTCTTGCCGGCATTGAGGAGCTCGTTAGGAGCTGTCTCTGATACAGTTGCAAGGTCAGGACATGAACCTGCTGCGATCATATCTGTGAAGAGCTTTACTGCCTTGATTGAGTTAGGATCATCCATTCCTGAGGTCTTCTTATCATCGCTGATAACATATCCGCCCATTGAATAGATTGTGTTGTAGTAACCTTCCTGGTTGTTACCGGGAGCAAGTGCAAATCCCCAGTGATCATCATTTGTGAGCTTGGCTGCTGCCTCTGCAAATGTATCCCATGTCCATGTATCATCAGGATAAGCAACGCCCATTTCATCAAAGATTGTCTTGTTGTACCAAAGAGCGATGGTATCAATATCCTTAGGAACCGCATACTGCTTGCCGTTTGACTGATACAGCTTAACGATACCTTCATAGTAATTATTGAGATCTATTGTGTCACTGCTGTTGATCCTGTCTGTTAGATCAAGAAGCTGATCGTTCTCCATATACTTCTGAGCTACGTTTGAGTGCATCCAGAATACATCGGGAAGCTCTCCGCCTGTTGCGCCTGCTTCAAGAAGTGTCCAGTAGTTATTCCAGTCTACTACCTGAATAGTAGCCTTAACACCTGACTGTGCGCTCCACTCGTCAACGATCTGCTGAAGTCCGGGTCTCTGGCCCTCATCCCAGATTGTTACTGAAAGCTCACCCTCAACACTGCTTCCGATACTTGTTGGCTGCTCTGCTTCTGCTGCCGGTGCTTCTGCAGCTGGAGCTTCTGTCTGTGCAGGTGCTTCTGTTGTGGCAGGTGCAGGCTCACTTCCACAAGCTACTATAGAAGCTGCCATGATTGCGCCCATGATAACTGAGCATGATCTCTGGATAAAACTCTTTTTCATAAACATAACCTCCATTCGAATAAAACCTTCTCTAAAAAGTTTACTGTAACCGTTACTTTCACCCCATTCCGATCACGATTACGCCTATATCATAATAAATACGCGTCGGTTTTGGGATGGTTTTTCGTGTTGTTTTGATGTCATAATGTGATATGATGTCATTTTGCTTCCAAAACTTCCACATAGGAAACAAAATCTCTTCCGACAGCAAGACCATCCGAGGAGAGTTTTCCTACCGGAACTCCAAGATTCATAAGCTCATCGCCGTAATACTCTTCCCCTTTAAGCATATAAACCGCATCTTCTTTAAGTCCGGCCAGTCTGAGGAATCCCGGAAGCATATTTACATTTGATCTCATGCAGTAGAGGCCGAAAACAGCTTTTTTGCCGTCTTCAGAAACCACGATCCATGCTGCCTGATCAGCTTCAAATGGTGACCTGAGTCTGTAGAACTTCCCAAACTGCAGGAGTTCTCTGTTCTCCTTCATGAATTCGATCTGTCTTTTGACCTCTTCAAACTCTTCGTCTGTTATGTGGTTAAGGTCCAGCTCATAGCCAAATGCCCCAAAGAATGCAACATTGGCTCTTGTCGATATCGAAACATCCCTTCCTGTCTGCTGGTTGGGACACGCTGAAACATGCGCACCTATCGAAGATATCGGATATCCGTAGGATGTACCGTACTGTATCCTGATCCTGTCAATAGCATCTGTGTTGTCGGAGCACCATGCCTGAGGCGCATAATAGAGCATTCCGGCATCAAATCTGTTTCCGCCTGACGAACAGGATTCGAAGAGTATCTCAGGAAACTCGGTCCGCAGCCTCTCATAGAGACTGTAAACGCCCATTATATATTTGTGATAAACCATTCCCTGCTTCTCAGGTGGCAGTTCTGCGCTGTACACCTCCGTAAGGGAGCGGTTCATATCCCACTTGATGTAGCTTATGGGAGCGTCTGTCAGCACCTTCTTAAGCATGCTGTATATGTAGTCGACAACTTCCTCTCTGGAATAATCCAGAACCAGCTGATGCCTTCCAAGGGAAGCTTTTCTGCCGGGTGTCTGCAATGCCCAATCCGGATGCCTTCTAAAGAGGTTGCTGTCCGGATTTACCATCTCAGGCTCAATCCAGAAGCCGAACTTAAGCCCCATGGCGTTCATCTTTCGGGCAAGTCCTCTGATTCCCTGAGGAAGCTTGTCCGGGTTCTCAACCCAGTCCCCAAGGCCGGCATAGTCATCATTTCTCTCGCCGAACCAGCCATCATCAAGAACGAACAGTTCAATCCCTGCTTCCTTGGCCTTCTCTGCTATATGAAGGATCCTCTCTTCAGTGAAATCCATGAATGTGGCTTCCCAGTTATTGATAAGGATCGGCCTTGGTTTATTCTTCCACTTGCCTCGCACCAGGTGATTGTTAAACAGGCTGTGATATGTCTGGCTAAGGTCATTGAGACCGCTGTCCGTCACAGCCATTACTACCTCGGGTGTCTCGAATTCCTCGCCCTTATCCAAAGGCCAGGCAAATCTTTCAGGGTTGATTCCCATCAGTATTCTGGTGCGTCTGTAGGTATCGCATTCAGCCTGAGCTATGAAGTTTCCGCTGTAAACCAGCGAAAAGCCGAACGCTTCACCTGTAAACTCATCTGTATTCGGTCTTTTAATGATGATGAAAGGATTTTGGTTTGCACTGGAAATGCCTCTTTTGCTCTCGATCATAACAGAGCCCGACGAAAGGTCTTTTTCCTGAGGAATCCTCTCACGTGCCCAGGCGCCGGAAAACTGCATCCAGCGGTAGTTCTGATCCGGCAGGTCAAGGCAGGTGCTCATGACTTTGGTCAGCTTAACGGTCTCCGCACCGTCATTTCTGAATACCGCATGTCTTACTACAACCGGGTACTTGTCAAATATTGTATAAGACAGTATCAGGCTCATTCTGGCCACATCATCTTCTAAAGTAACCTCCAGAGTCATAGCCTCGTTTTCCTCTGCATATGTCGCAGGGAGCCCCTTTAGCGGAGTCTTTCCTTTGAATATACTGTGACTTTTGTAGGTAAAAGAGCTGACGCAGGACCCGTTACTCTGTTCCATTTCATAAGCCGACGCACCAAAGTCTGTGGTTCCGAATGACGGATACTCCTGCCTGTTAAGCTCTCTTGAATAGCTCTCAGTATCAGGATCCACAACTATGTTTGGAAGGCCTCCGCGATACTCCACATAGGAAAAGTCCTCCTTGTCATGGACTTTCTTTCCAAAGTAAATGCCTCCAAGCTCTCCCACAGGTGTGACGCCCATGATGTAGCTGATCTTGTCGTTATACAAATGATATTGTCTTGATTTTTTGTGCCAAATAATGTTCATTCGTAAAACCCTTCAAAGTTAGTTAATGCTTCGTTAAATAATCGGAATAAGATAGTATCAGTATAGCCTAAGCTTTTCATGATTCTGAATGGCATTATTTGATTTATGGATGTCAAAATGCGACATGTGATATATAATGATTTTGGGGGAACGAGAATGGGGGTATAAGTTATGGCAGTACCAAAACTAGAGGGGTGTGATTTTTGTAAATTCGTCAATTACGAAGATTCTGACGACTTTTATCTGTATGAGCTCGGCCGAAACAAGTGCGAGCCTCTTTATTCCTATGAACATTTCGTTCAAAACCGGATAATCCTGCACATTATACTAAAGGGTAAGGGAATTCTGCGCATCAACAACAGGCAGTACGATATCCACGAGCACCAGATTTTCCTTATACCTGATAATACAAGGGCTTTCTATCAGGCTGATGAAAATGAGCCATGGGAATATGTCTGGTTTCACATAGGTGGTCCTAAGATTCCTCAGATTCTCAAGGAATCAGGCCTTTCACCCGAGCATCCCGTCTACACGCCTGTGGACCGCTCATCTGCCAAGATAATTGAAGACCTGGCCATGGATATGCTCAAGCACTACAGTCGTCAGTATTACTGCATCGGCACTCTCTATAAAATATGTGATTACATGATTGAGAAATCTGCTTCGAAAGAAGACAAAGACGTCAATAATTCTCTTTTATATGTAAAGAATGTTATTTCCTATATAAGACTTAAGTATTCCGAACCGGTCAAGATCGATCAAATTGCACTGTCTCTCGGCCTTAACAGGAGCTATTTAACGCGCCTTTTCAAGGATGCCACAGGATATTCACTTCAGGAATACCTTATAACCTATCGCATGAAGATGGCAGTCAAGCTCCTTGCTGACGAATCCATGTCCGTAAATCAGGTGGCTGCAAATGTAGGTTATACCGACACCTTCACTTTTTCAAAGGCATTTAAAAGACATTTCGGCAAATCACCTTCAGAATATCGCAGCGCTGTATAAGCTTAACGCTTTACCATGCTAAGTTTCCTGCAATATGCCAATTTTGTGCAATAAAAACAAATATATTTCCTTCTTGAGTTTCGTTTTTATGGTAAAATATTAACCAGAAGTATTGCTTTATGGGGGAATTCAATATGGGTCTATTCGACAAACTTTTCCAGGGAAACAAAATCACAATTGCATCTCCTGTTAACGGAGAAATAGTGCCTATAAATCAGGTCAAAGACGATACCTTCGCTCAGGAAATGGTAGGCAAAGGCGTTGCTATCATTCCTTCAGACGGTAAGTTTTATTCGCCTGCTGACGGTAATCTTATAGCTCTTTTCCCAACAGGACATGCATTCTGCATAAACTCCAATGACGGAGCTGAAATACTCGTCCATATCGGAATCGACACCGTTAAGCTTGAAGGTCAGCACTATACCATTCATGCAAAACAGGGAGATACCGTCAAAAAAGGTGACCTCATCGTTGAAGTAGATCTTGAGGGCGTAAAAAGCGCCGGCTACGATGTCATCACTCCTATGATCATCTCAAATCCCAATAAATTCTCGAATCTTGAGAAAAAGAGCGGAACCGTAGCAGCCGGCGATGCTGCTATCGTGCTGAGCAAATGAATGTAATTGCAGAAAGCAATTCATAAATAAAGGAGGACAAAAGTATGATGAAGTATCTTCAAAAGATCGGTAAATCTCTGATGCTTCCTGTCGCAGTTCTTCCAGCAGCAGGTATTCTCTATGGTATTGGATATTGGATCGATCCAACAGGTTGGGGTGCCAACAGTGTTTTGGCAGCATTTTGTATAAAAGCTGCATCGGCGATCATTGATCAGATCCCGATTCTTTTTGCCATCGGCGTATCCGTAGGTATGGCAAAAGACCACGATGGAACCAGTGCTCTGGCAGGTCTTGTCTCATTCCTGATGATCACCACTCTTCTCAGTACAGGCGCAGTTGCTATGTACAAGGGTGTTGACGCTTCAGAAGTTCCCGCAGCTTTCGGTAAGATCCAGAATGCATTTATCGGTATTTTAGCCGGTATCATCGGATCAAGCTGCTACAACAGATTCAAGGATACCAAACTTCCTGACTGGCTTGCATTCTTCAGCGGAAAGAGATCCGTTGCAATTGTTACTGCGATTGTTTCAGCCGTTACAGCAGCTATCCTGTACTTCGTATGGCCTGTAATCTTCGCAGCACTTGTTGCTTTCGGTACAGCTATCCTCGGCCTTGGCGCAGTTGGATCAGGTATCTATGCAATGCTTAACCGTGCACTTATTCCTCTTGGATTGCACCATGCTCTTAACGCCGTATTCTGGTTCGATACCGCAGGTATCAACGACCTCGGACTCTTCTGGTCAGGCGCAGAAGGCGCAGTTAAGGGTGTTACAGGACAGTACATGACAGGATTCTTCCCTATCATGATGTTCGGTCTTCCCGGCGGTGCACTTGCTATGTATCACACAGCAAAAGACTCAAAGAAGAAATCTGCAGCATCTCTGCTTCTTGCAGGATCACTTGCTTCTATCTTCACAGGTATCACAGAGCCCCTTGAGTTCGCATTCATGTTCATGGCTCCCGGCCTTTACCTTGTACATGCGGTTCTCACAGGTATCTCTGCAGCAATCTGCACACTCCTTCCTTTGAGACTTGGCTTTAACTTCTCAGCAGGACTTGTTGACTACATTCTCAGCTTCAAGGCTCCTATGGCTGTTAACCCTTGGCTCCTTATCCCGGTTGGTCTTGTATTTGCTGTTATTTACTACTTCGTATTCCGTTTCGTTATCACCAAGTTCGACCTTAAGACTCCCGGCCGTACAGATGACGAAGATGAAGATGAAGAGAAGATCGAGCTTGCAAACGACGACTTCACAGCAATCGCTGAGCGCGTGCTTGCAGGTCTTGGTGGAAAAGACAATATCGTAGAAGTTGACTACTGTGCAACAAGACTTCGTACAGAGATCAAGGACTACACTCTTGTTGATGAGAAGGCAATCAAGAACGCCGGAGTTGCCGGTGTTATCAGACCTTCCAAGAATGCAGTTCAGGTCATTGTCGGACCTAAGGTTCAGTTCGTACATGATGAGCTTAAGAAACTGCTCTGATTCAGCTAAATAATTAAAAATCCTAGGTGCTAAATTGCACCTAGGATTTTTTTTGCATTTTCTATACGATCCTGAGTCGGTGATTCCACACCTTCAAGGCGATATGGAATTCCAAGCTCTTGATATTTAGGTACGCCCAGAGTGTGATAAGGAAGTACCTCAACCTTCTCAACGGAGGGCAGAGTATCTATAAACTCCCTGGTGCGATGCAAATAATCATCATTATCGCTTCCTCTGGGAACAAGTACGTGGCGTATCCAGATTGGAATGCCCATGTCCGATATCTCTTTTGCCATCTGAAGGATGTTGGCGTTATCAACACCTGTCAGCTCCCTGTGGGCATCAGGATCTATATTCTTAATATCCAAAAGAACCGTGTCTGTAAGACTCATCAGTTCTTTCCATTTTGTGTAAAAAGGTTCATCATGAGTGAAAGGCTCTCCGGCTGTATCTATGCAGGTACTTACGCCGGCGGCTTTTGCCTTTTTAAACAGGTCAAGCAGAAAATCAATCTGGAGAAGCGGCTCGCCACCACTTACTGTGATGCCTCCGCCGTTTTTCCAATATGGTTTAAAACGCAGAGCCTTCTTTAAAAGCTCATCAGCTGTATACTGCTCTCCCTCGCCTTCCTTCCAGGTCTCAGGATTGTGGCAAAAAGCACATCTCATCCTGCATCCGCTCAGGAAAATGAGGTATCTGACGCCGGGTCCATCCACGGCGCCAAAACTCTCCAGCTTGTTTATATATCCTATAATTTCACTCATTAAAAAACTCCAATATTTCCGGTACTTATCAAAGTGCCTCGTGGCAAGTACGAGAAATTACGTCGAGCTGCTGCTCCTTAGTCAAGTCGATGAACTTAACAGCATATCCTGATACACGGATAGTGAAGTTAGCATACTCAGGCTTCTCAGGATGCTCCATAGCATCGATGAGCTTCTCCTTACCAAATACGTTGACGTTAAGGTGGTGTGCACCCTGGTCGAAGTATCCGTCAAGTACGTTTACAAGGTTATTTACACGCTCTTCCTCAGTGTGTCCAAGGGCACCCGGGTTGATTGTCTGTGTGTTAGAGATTCCATCAAGAGCCTCTTCATAAGGAAGCTTAGCAACAGAGTTAAGTGATGCAATAAGACCATTTACTTCTGCGCCGTATGCAGGGTTAGCACCGGGTGAAAGCGGCTCGCCTGCAGGACGTCCATCAGGAAGAGCTCCTGTAGCCTTACCATAGACAACGTTAGATGTGATAGTAAGGATAGATGTTGTAGGCTCTGAATCTCTGTAGGTATGGATGTGACGAAGCTTGCCCATGAATGTGCGAAGAAGCCAGATAGCGATTTCATCAGCTCTGTCATCATCATTACCGTAACGAGGGAAATCACCCTCAATCTCAAAGTCCTTAGCAATTCCGTTCTCATCACGGATAGCCTTAACCTTAGCATACTTGATAGCTGAAAGTGAGTCTACACAGTGTGAGAATCCTGCGATACCTGTAGCAAATGAACGACGTACATGTGTATCGATGAGAGCCATCTGGCATGCCTCATAGTAGTACTTGTCGTGCATGTAGTGGATCATGTTAAGTGTTCCAACATAGAGGTGTGCAAGCCAATCCATCATCTGGTCAAACTTGTGCATAACCTCATCATAGTCAAGGTACTCAGAAGTGATTGCCTTGTACTCAGGTCCAACCTGGTCTCCTGACTTCTCATCAACACCACCGTTGATAGCGTAGAGAAGACACTTAGCAAGGTTTGCACGAGCACCGAAGAACTGAAGCTCCTTACCTGTCTCTGTTGCAGATACACAGCAGCAGATTGAGTAATCATCACCCCATGTAACACGCATTACATCATCGTTCTCATACTGGATAGAAGATGTTGTAACTGAAATCTTAGAAGCGTACTTCTTGAAGTTCTCAGGAAGACGACTTGAATACATAACTGTAAGGTTAGGCTCAGGTGAAGGTCCCATGTTCTCAAGTGTGTGAAGGAATCTGTAGCAGGTCTTTGTAACCTGGTGACGTCCGTCAAGACCGATACCACCAACCTCAAGAGTAGCCCATACAGGATCGCCTGAGAAGAGCTGGTTGTAAGACTCAATACGAGCAAACTTAACCATACGGCACTTCATTGTGAAGTGATCGATGATCTCCTGTGCCTCCTGCTCTGTGATGATTCCCTTTGCAAGGTCACGAGAGAAGTAGATATCAAGGAATGTTGAAACACGTCCTACTGACATAGCAGCACCGTTCTGTGTCTTGATAGCTGCAAGATATCCAAAGTAGAGCCACTGAACAGCTTCCTTGGCAGTTCCTGCAGGCTTTGAAATGTCGATGCCGTAGATGGCGGCCATTTCCTTCATGCCCTTAAGAGCATTGATCTGATCTGTGATCTCCTCACGAAGCTGGAAGTCATAACGACGCATTCCCTGACGCTCAGTTGCCGCGAAGTCAGCCTGCTTCTTCTCGATGAGGTAATCGATACCGTAAAGAGCAACTCTTCTGTAATCGCCTACGATACGACCACGGCCGTATGTATCAGGAAGACCTGTAAGAATCTTGTTGTGACGAGCCTTCTTCATCTCAGGTGTGTAGATGTCGAATACGCCCTGGTTGTGTGTCTTGTGATATTTTGTAAAGATCTCGTGAAGCTTCTCACTTGGCTCATAACCATACATTCTGCATGACTGCTCTGCCATTGTGATACCACCGAAAGGCATGAAAGCTCTCTTAAGTGGCTTGTCAGTCTGAAGACCAACAATCTGCTCTAAATCCTTTGTTTCTTCTGAAATATAGCCGGCACCATGTGAAGTAAGAGAAGATACGACGTCTGTATCCATATCAAGGACACCGCCCTTTGCTCTCTCCTGTGCCTGAAGCTCCTGAAGCTTGCCCCAAAGCTTATTTGTAGCCTCTGTAGGGTCTGCTAAGAATGATTCATCTCCATCATATGGAGTATAGTTGTTCTGGATGAAATCACGCACATCAACGTTGTCTTTCCAAACGCGACCTACGAAGCCATCCCACTGTGTGAATTCATGATTCGCCATTGTGTTTCCCTTTCTATTTATAAACAATCTGTAAAATAGCCATTACATACTATACCATATGGGTGTCAAAAAATTAACAAATTAATTAAGAAGATTTCTCATTTTGTCGAAATAGACAATTTATCTCAAAAAACTGAAGACTTCTTGTAGGCTTTTACTTTTCTTTTTGAGCATAAAAAAGACACTTTTTAGAATTTCTTCTAAAAAGTGTCTCAATTGTTTGTCTTATTACTGATTACTCAGCTACGTAAGGCATAAGTGCAAGATGTCTAGCACGCTTTACAGCTGATGTAAGCTCTCTCTGGTGCTTAGCACAGTTACCTGTGATTCTTCTGGGAAGAATCTTGCCGCTCTCAGAAACGAACTTCTTAAGCTTAGCTGTATCCTTGTAATCAATTACATTATCCTTGCCACAGAAAACGCAAACTTTCTTTCTTCTGTGCATTCCACCCTTTCTCCTTACTGGAGAATCGGATCTATCAGACTTTGTGAAAGCCATTGTATATTCCTCCTTTTAGTTAAAAGGCAGCTCCTCTTCGATTCCGTCAGGAATGTTCATGAAGCCATCGCCTGCTGCAGCGGGAGTGGAATTACTAGCTGGTGCACTTGCCTGAGCAGGTGCGCTGTTTGCACCGTAGTCAAAGTTTCCTCCGTTTGATGAAGAGTTCTTAGACTCTGCAAACTCCTGATCTTCCACAACCACCTCGGTTGTGTAGACCTTAACACCATCCTTGTTGGTATAACTACCTGTCTGGATACGTCCTGTAATAAGCATCTTAGTACCTTTCTTAAGGTACTTCTCAGCAAACTCACCGGCCTTACCAAAGGCTACGATACTGATAAAATCAGCTGTCTGCTCGTTAGGGTCGTTGCTTCTTGTTCTCCTACGGTCAACAGCAAGTGTATATCTTGCGATTGCCATGGGCTCAGCGCCCTGTGAATATCTTACTTCAGGATCTCTGGTTAAACGTCCACATAAAATTACTTTGTTCATTTTTCGTCCTCTTCTATTTAAGCCTCGTTCTTAACGCATAAATATCTGATGACGCCGTCCATGATTCTCATGCGAGCTTCGATCTCAGCGGGAGAAGTTGGCTCACCATCGAACTGGATGAAATAGTAGAAGCCTTCTGTCATCTTCTCGATCTCGTATGCAAGCTTCTTCTTGCCCCACTCATCGATGTTGGTAATCTGACCACCATGCTTCTCGATAGTTCTCTTTACCTTCTCGATGACTGCGGTTCTTGCGTCGTCTTCGATCTTTGCACTAACAACAACGGCTAATTCGTATTTGTTCATGCTATTTGTTACCTCCTTTTGGTCTCTGGCCACTTGTATCAGTCAAGTGACAAGGAATTTATCACAGGATGATATGTTATCATAAATCCGAGAACTATGCAAGTCCTTTTTTATAATTCAATCCCCTGGAGAGCTGCAAGCTCAGTAAAGACTTTTCCAATCTTATCCCTGATTATAAGGGTATTCTGAGCTCCGCTTATCTGTATTTCACTCTGATTGATTATCACAAGGTTTTTACCCCTGAAATAATTAATGAATGACGCAGCCGGATATACAGTAAGTGATGTACCACCAATTATCAGCATATCCGCACTTGCTATTGAGCTTATTGCTCCGTCAACCTGATCATCGGGAAGTCCTTCCTCATAAAGTGTGATATCAGGTCTAATAGTTCCTCCACAGGAGCATTTTGGTATTGGCTCTGTGGATTCGAAAATATAGTCAGCCGGATACTCTTTTCCGCAACTCATGCAATAGTTACGCAGAGCACTTCCATGGATCTCATAGACCACTTTGCTTCCGGCCTTTTGATGAAGGCCATCGATATTCTGAGTCACGATAGCCTTGAGCTTGCCTGTCTTCTCTAAAGCTGCCAGATATTTATGGGCATTGTTGGGCTCGATATTCCTAGTATCCATCTTTTGTCTGTGGAACTCATAATATACCTTGGGTTCATAGACAAGACAGGAATGACTGAGGAGATATTCAGGCTGATACATATCGAATCTGACATCATGCTGGTTGTATAATCCGTCTTTACTTCTAAAGTCCGGTATTCCGCTCTCTGTGGAAACACCTGCACCGCCAAAAAATACTATATTATTAGAATCGTCGATAAGTTCTTTTAGCTTTTTGACTTCCTCCATACAATGCCTCCTTTCGCTTTTTAGAAGCCTGCTTTCTTAAGAAGATCTGCAAGAGAAGTTGTAGCCTCTCCTTCGCTTTCAAACTCGATTTTCTCTTCTGTAACCTCTTCTGCTCCGATTTCATCGACAGCTTTCATGCTAAGGCTGAGTTTACCATCTTTGATAGCTGTAACCTTAACCTTAACAGTCTGTCCAACCTTAAGAACCGATGATGGATGTGCAATCCTCTGATTACAGATCTGAGAAATATGTACGAGACCGGTTGTGCCATTCTCAAGCTTCACAAAAGCACCATAGTTCTGAATGCTCTCAACAACGCCTTCTGTTACAAGTCCAACCTGAACCTTGGCAATTGCCTCTGCCTTCTTTTTATCAGCTTCTTCCTTAAGGTAATCCTTAGCTGACAGAACAAGCTTATCCTCTTCTTCATCAACAGTTATTACCTTAACCTTGAGAGTCTTACCTACAAACTCAGGAAGCTTCTCTTCATCAATATAAGAAAGAGAAAGCTTGGATGCAGGAATAAATCCCCTCTTCTCCTCAAGGAAAGCAACTACGCCTCCCTTAACAGCTTCTGTAACTTCTACATCCACATATTCACCGGAATCAAGAAGTGCATGAAGCTTGTCCCAGATGAAACCGTCTCCGTCCTTGCCCTTAGCAAGTGATTTGTCGATCTCATCCATAAAATCATTCATTGTTTCTTCTGCCATACCTTACCTCCAATTAAGACTAGATGAATAAATTATAGCACAAAAAAACCTATGAACAACGAATGTTCATAGGTTTTAGAGGTGACAGGCGGATTTGAACCGCCGCTCGAGGTGTTGCAGACCTGTGCCTTACCGCTTGGCTATGTCACCAAATAAGGTATTTTCGATGAATGACTCCGACGAGAATCGAACTCGTGTTACCGCCGTGAAAGGGCGATGTCTTGACCGCTTGACCACGGAGCCTTAAGCTGAGCCGTGATTAACAATCAGGCTTTTCTTTCTTCCGCTCTGGCTGCTCCACTAGGCTCGACAAGACCTCGCCAAGTGGCCATCCAGGCTACGCACCAAACTCGAAAGGACCTCGTTAGGTGCTATCGCTCCCCCTGTCGGACTCGAACCAACGACACTTCGGTTAACAGCCGAATGCTCTACCGACTGAGCTAAGGAGGATTA
>NZ_ATVT01000012.1 GCF_000420865.1 Butyrivibrio sp. XPD2006 | reverse complement strand
CGAATTTTTCGGTTGCAGTGCATATGTGTAGATTGTTCTATCGAGGAAAGGCATCATCACCTGATTTGGAAACCATTATATCAAAAAATCTAGTTCCTATAAGGCCAGATAGACATCGGGAAAGAAAACTAACTGGCAAGATATATCATAGTTTCCTATACAGAGTAGCATAAAAACAATAAGCTGCATAATTTTATTTTGGCGGAAAAAATCCGTCTATTTGCTATGCCCTAAAAAGAAGAAACTGAGGATGAAGAGTAAAATACTTCATCCTCAGTCTGTTGCCATTTTTGTATTGTCATACTAACTTAATGACATTGGCGTTTATCGCTTCCTTTTTTTGTGTCTTCTGGCGTTGCTAATTTGCATCGCAGCTTGCTCGTCACCCCTGCAATCTCTTCCGCCGGCGTCACTTGGAATTATTCCCTGGAAAAAGAAAAATATTACCTTGTTCCCATCATTTTGAGACAAACAGTACTCCCAATGTTCCTGGACCACAATGAGATGAAACAACGCTTCCTGCGCGGGTTTCAAGGATTTCTTTAAACACGCCGAGGCCGCTAAGATACTCTCTTACAGCTTCAACAACTTCCCTGTCGCATCCTGAATGGGTTATGAACACACGCTCAGGTCTGGCATTCTCTAGATCAGCCTCCATGTCTTTGACATAATCAAGCGCCTCTTTTCTCTTCTTTCTTGATTTCCAAAGTCTCAGGAAATTCCAACTTCTCGGCGCTTTCTATATTTTCTTTTGCATAGTTTTCGTATGCTTTTCTATAGTGCTTCTGGCGAGCCCAGATATCATCTGCTACAGGTCCCCACTCTTTTGAATAATTATCACACTTTGCGCAGAGGTGTTCAACGCTTTCCTCTGATTCTTCATTGGTACCATGGGCTCCAGATCTTGCCACCATCTCACGAAGAAGCTCAGGATTTTCAAGCATTGGGCATGGTCTTAAATGGTTCTTATTGAAAGGCTGTCCCTTGTGATATTCCATGAAAAGAGGGCTCTGAAGCATCTCAAGTATTGAATGAGTATGAATATTAGTGTTGGAGAAGTGGATAAATACGCAGGGCTCTGCATCTCCACTTGAATTGATGTGGAAGTAGTTTCTTCCGCCAGCGATACAGCCACCAACTGCCTCTCCATCATTCTGGAAATCCATAGGGAAGAACCCTATATCGCACTTGTCACTTCTAAGGTATCTGATTTGATCTACCATCTTTCTTCTCTGCTCTACAGTAGGCATAAGCTCTGGTACCGCATTATTTCCTACTGGCATATAGTGGAAAAAGAATCCGAATCTTGCGCCTTTTTCAGCTATGAACTCGATGAACTTAGGGTCAGTTACTGCCTCGATATTATTTCTTGTATAGCAGATGGAAGTTCCATAGACAATTCCGTATTTCTTAAACAGGTCCATGGCTTTCATTACAGCGTCATAATGACCAATTCCACGTCTCGCATCATTTGTCTCAGGAGTACCCTCGATAGAAAGCTGGAACGTGATATTTCCAAGTCTTACAACTTCCTTACAGAAGTCCTCATCAATTAAAGTGGAGTTGTCAAAAATAGAGAACTCAACATCATTGTGCTTTTCAGCAAGACGCAGTACATCCTTTTTTCTTACAAGAGGCTCCCCGCCTGTCATCATGTATAGGTAAACACCAAGCTCTTTTCCCTGGGTAACGATCTTATCCATGTCTTCAAAAGACAGGTTGTGCTTAGGGCCATAAGTACCGGACCAACAGCCCTGGCAATGCATGTTGCAGGCACTTGTAGGATCAAAGAGAATAAGCCATGGGATATTGCATCCGTACTTTTCCCTGTTTGCCCTGATCATCTTGGTACCTCTGAAAAAGGCCTCATAACCAAGGTTGAGCATTGTCATCTTGGCAACGTGAGGATCTGTCTCATCAACTACTTTATTTATAAACTTGACCCATCTATTGTCAGGGTCCTTGAAAGCTGCTCTTACCTGATCAAGCTTGTCCTTTCTTGCTCCATCTTTCCCCCAGAATTTTTCTGCCTGATCTACGAGTTTTAAATACGTTTCTGTTCTGTTCTCAGCTTTGTCGAGATTTGCAAGAAATCTATCGATCAATAGGCTAAATGCCTGTCTCTGCGCTTTGTGAGATAAGTTTTCTACTAATTCCATACTTGTTATTCCTCCCCTTTAAGTGTTACAATCGTTTTGATGTTACAAGTGTAACGCCGCAGGAGATGCAATTCAACGGCTCTACTCTCGGACATGACAGTAGAAGTGTCAATTGGCGCGACGTGACATAATCACTTATTTTGTAACAACAGGGGAAAAGAAATATGAAAGCCACTAAAGAGCCTTTGACAGAAATGCAGAAAAAAGAAGTTCTGCGAATGAATAACAAAGAGTCTAACCAGCTGACCAGAGAATGCCTTCAGCTTGCGCTTATGCACCTAATGGGCGAACACCCGTATGAAAAGATCACTGTCAGTGAGATTGTGCGTCGTGCTGGAGTTTCACGTACTGCCTTCTACCGCAACTATACTGACAAGGAAGATATTTTGCATGAACTCGGTAACAGACTGATAAAAAGAATAGCAGAAATTTGTGAAAAACCAGAACTGCATGAGAATCCTCATCAGTGGTTTGAAGATGTTTTCCGTACCATCCGCGAGGATAAAGAAACCATTGCCCTGTTTGATCAGGCAGGTATATTGAAACGTGAGCTCTTTTCCGGCAGGTCCATATCAGAACTTCTGTATCCTACAACAGATACAGAGATCAAATACATCAAGCTTGCTACAGAAGCAGCTTTTTTCCAGATACTTATCAGCTGGTTCAGAGAAGGGATGCAGGAAAGCGAACAGCGCATGGCTGATATATGCGTAGAAATGTTTGATAACACATTAAAAAAACTGTCATAAAACAAATAGGAAAGCATTTATTGCTTTCCTTTTTTGTTTCTGCTCCGGTTTTATTCTAAAGCTTCTATCTTCCCGACCGTTACTTCACATGCCTTTGCAGAAATATCGCATCCTATAAATTTTCTGCCAAGTTTTTTTGCAACAACTGCGGTGGTACCTCCACCCAAAAAGAAGTCTGCAACTGTATCCCCGGGATCGGATGCCACCTTTATGATCCTGTCCAGAACCGCTTCCGGCTTAGGTGTATCGTAGGCATCTGCCACGCTGATCCTTGTGTAGGTATCAAGCATTTCCTGTTCATTCCAGAGGTTTCCCACAGGTATTACGTTAGAGAATCTGTAAGGCAGACCGTCAATTATCTTTACCTCTCCGGCCTCTATCATGTTACCAAACTGCGCAGCGCTTATAAGCCAGTGCTTATTTATAGATTTTAAATCTATTGCCTTATCATCAACGTATCTTATGTCATCTCTTCCCTCGAGATAACCGTTTTCAAAAAGAGGGACGATCTTCTTGGACTCTCCACGAATTTCATGAAATACAAAGTTTTTCGGATCCTTGACATAGTACAGAATGATATCCACCTGTGAATCAAAATTGGAAAAGAATCCCCTTTCCCGGCTATGCTGACGATAAATTCTGTTTCTGAAACAGCTTGTCCCGAAAATCTCATCCATCAGTATGCGCATGTATGAATCCATGCGCCAGTTACAGTGAATGAAAATACTCCCATTTGCAGAAAGGGTGCGCTTCATCTCCAAGAGTCTCGGTCTGTACCACTCCATTGCCTCATCAGGATCTCCAAGATCATCAGAGTAGTCATCAAATATTTTCCCTGTATTATACAGAATATCGCAGTAGATCAGATTAATTGAGCCTTCCGGAATGCTCTTAAGCAGCTCAAGATTATCATCCTGATAGATTTTAATATCATCCTTTTCATAATAAATACTCATTACTAAATTCCTCCTCGTTTTAACCTGACCTTCATAGCAATCTGTCTGGGTGTCTCCATCCCATCAAACTGGATCAGATAACTTTCTTCATCAATGTTAATATCAAGAATAGTTCCGGGGCCGAGTATGGCGTGTTCAACCCTCTGTCCTTTCTCAAGCAGGTCAAGTTTAACCGCCCCTTTAAGGTGCCTTGAATCATTTTCGATGTATTTCCGAGTCCTTGTCATCATCTCTTCCGATGGCTCCTGAGTAAACTCAAGGCAGCTTCTGTCAATATCCATGATGAATCTGGACGGATATCTGGGGATTCCCTCAAAGGTCTGTCCGCCTGCCTCTGAAATAAAGAGCCTCTTTTTCGCCCTGGTCATTGCAACGAAGGCAAGTCTTCTCTCTTCCTCCATACCTTCCAAAGTATGTATTTTCCTCGAGGGAAATATTCCCTCGTTCATGCCACATAAGAATACATACGGAAATTCAAGTCCCTTGGCTGCATGCACAGTCATAAGCCTGACCTTATCGCTTTTTTCTGTGTCTGAATCAGCATTGGTAAAAAGAGCTATGTGTCTCAGATAGTCTTCAAGCCCGACTTCCTCTCCGCAGGTAGTCTCGTATTCAAAAACAGACTGTTTGAGCTCTGCAAGATTATCAAGTCTCTCCTGTGCACCCTCGGTGCGGAGCATCTCCTCATATCCTGTGTCCTCAAGCACTTTTGTCAGAAGCTCGGATACCGGAATGCCTTCGTAATTACCTGCATACTTTTCAATAACATCGATAAACTCTTTGGCTCTGGTTCCGCGAAGTATCTCATTTTCCAGGTTCTCACTAAGAGCCATGTATAAAGAGCAACTGTTATCCCGTGCATATTGCTCCAAAAATGCCATACGTCTTTTACCAAGGTTTCGCTTGGGCACATTGGCAATTCTTCTGAATGAAACATCATCCCTGTACAGGATCATTCGAAGATAACATAACGCATCCTTAATCTCCATCCTACCATAAAACTGAACTCCAGAATAAATGGTGTAAGGAATCTTCTCTTTTATAAGCCCCGTCTCTATTGTTCTGGTAACATAATGGGCTCTGTACAGCACCGCCATATCCTTATAAGATACGCCCAGGCCCTTAAGAACCAGTATCTGCCCCGTTATCCAGTCTGCCTCATCGGCCGTATCAGGCGCAAGATGACACAGGACACTTTCGCCGGAGTCTCCTACGGCTACCAGATCCTTCTTAAGTCTCTGTGTGTTCTTGTCTATAAGGCTGTTACATGCTGCAATTATCTGTGGTGTGGATCTGTAGTTATCATTCATATAGATAGTCTTAACATTTGGATAGTTCTTATCAAAGTTAAGCAGAAAGTCTACACTGGCACCTCTCCAGGTATATATCGTCTGGTCCGGATCTCCCACAATGAAAAGATTCTTGTGATAAGCAGAAAGCACATCCATAAGCTCATACTGAAGTCCGTCGATATCCTGGAACTCATCGATCATTATATACTCAAGGCGCTTCTGCCATTTGAGCTTTATATCCTCATGTTCTTTAAACATGTACAACGTAAATTTGATCAGGTCGTTATAGTCCAGTCCAAAGCATTTTTTCTCCTGATACAAATAGCCATAAAACAAGATATCGTTAACCGATGTTGCTCTGTCATACTTCTCCTTAAGCGCATCGACAGACATATTAAGCATGTCCAGATAATACTCAGGTTCATCCTTACACTTGCGTATTTCAAACATATCCCTTGCCGCACTGAAAGTCTTATCCCTGAGTGTAAGACCTCGCTCTTCATAAATAATCTTAAGGATATCATCGATATCGGAATTATCCAGCACAAGAAAACTCTTTGGGTACTGAAGAGCATGCGAATCCTCCTGCAGTACAGAAACGCAGAATCCATGGAATGTATTGATATATCCGGTATCATTGTCTCCTGTTAAAAGATGTATTCTCTGCCTCATCTCATTGGCCGATTTATTGGTGAATGTAACACAAAGAATATGCCCCGGCATGATGCCCAGCGCATTTACAAGATAAGCAAACCTGAATGAAAGAGCTCTTGTCTTGCCGCTTCCGGCTCCCGCCACAACTCTGATAAATCCTTCGGTACTTGTAACTGCCTCTTTTTGCGCTTCATTTAATGTATCCAGTAGTTCTAACATAAATTCTCCCATTTGGCATAACACAAACATATATTCGAATACATTATAGCAAACATGAGTTCTTTTTTGTATATTTTTCGCGTTTTCTATAAAGTTTTGCAGCTTTCGTCCGATATTATTAATAACTAAAGAAAGGAGGAAGATACATGAATAACAATCTTCCCAAAAGATAAAAGCACCTTCACTGCGGCAGGATCCCGGTGGAGGTGCTTTTTTATCACACAATTATGTGGTTTTTATGTGTTTTGCAATTTTGCTTTATAATGAACACATTCATACGATATAATATAATCAAAGCACTTCCAGAAAGGATCCTGAATTGAAACTTTTAGAAACTTCCTTTGATACAAATTTTAGTCAGACCATACATGAGTGGGCGGGTGAATTTGCAAGCTATTCCCGGTCTGTCCTTTTTCATGTATATGTCCCTTTTGACAAACCGGAAGAACTGGAAAACCTTAAATACGTTCGCAAGATTCTAAAAGAAGAATTCCCGACCTCACAAGTTATCGGATGCAGTGCAGCAGGTATGATCCTTGATGGTCAGATACAGAATGATGCAATAGTTGTTTCTGCTATGATATTTGAAGACAGCTCCACCACTGTCATTGTCCGTACATCATATGAGGGTGAGGGAAGTCTTGACGTCCAAAAGCTTTTAGATTTTGTGACAGGTTTTCCTGATCTTAAGGGAATCGAAGCTCTTACTGCCGCTCCGTATCAGCCTTTGCTGGATACAGGGTCTGTTATAGATACTATTCCCGAAAACGTTGAAATATTCGGTGCAATAGCTGTCGGAGATGATGAGCATCCGTCCTTTGTATTTGCCGGTGATCAGGAGCTCGGATACGGAAGAACAGCTATTATTTTCTATGCAGGCAAAAATCTTCATCTTCTTACAAGCAGAATGTTTGGCTGGAATCCGATAGGCTATCCGCTTTCAGTCACCAAAGCCAGGGACGATGTTGTATACGAACTGGATAACAAACCGGCCTACGAAGTATATCACCACTATCTTCACATCAAAAAAGACAACAACTTCTTTTATGATGCGCTGGAATTCCCCTGGGAAGTTCAGGCTGACGAAAACACTTATTACATAAGGCATGCCAAATCCGTAAATCCCGACGGATCTATTGTCATGTCTTCAAACATACCTCAGGGCAGTAAGATAAGGCTTACTTTTGGAGATCCCAGAAGGATAATGAAGCATACAAGACAGACCATTTCAGAGATTTTCGAATTCGGACCTCAGGTAGTCAACATATTCAACTGTTTTGGTCGTATGCTCTTTTGGAAGGGCAAGGAGAATATTGAGATCCAGGAAATGTCAGAGTATCTGCAGACAACCGGATTCAGTGCCCTGGGTGAGATCATGCGATATAAGGGAAATACTCTCTTAAACAATCTCTCCATTGTAACTATAGCAATGCGTGAAGGCACCAAGGTCCAATCTGTCACCGTAAATCCCGATGACCTTGAAGGCAAGGCAAATATCCCGGTTACTGCAAGACTTGCCATATTCATAAACACGATCACAGAAGAGCTGATGCAAAAGAATGATCAGCTCAATAAAATGCTTTATAAGGCATCCCATGACGCACTCACAGGGATTTTGAATCGCGGCGCAATTGAACGTGCCATATTTGAAAAGTGCGAACAGAATGAAGCCTCTGAAGCATCAAGTCATCTGATTATGTTCGATGTGGACGATTTCAAGCAGATAAACGACACCTGCGGTCACGCTGCCGGAGATAAGATACTTAAAGATATCGCAACAGTCATAAACGATTACATTGATACAATTCCAGGCTCCATATTCGGACGCTGGGGCGGTGAAGAATTCATGATATTTATATGCAGCAAATCCGATGATCAGGTAAAAGACATTGCTGAGAATATTTTTAATAAAATAAAAAATGAGATCCCACATGAGAAGGAAGTCACAGTAAGTATCGGTGTCACAAGGTATCGCCCCGATGATGGAGTAATACAGACTCTGGAAAGAGTAGATGAGCTTATGTACAGGTCAAAAAGCAACGGTAAAGCTCAGATCACATGCGATTTCTGACATTTAAAAAGCTCTGAAACAAAACGTTTCAGAGCTTTAAATATTATTTGGAAATCTCTTCCATCTCTGCGATAGCCTCGCCAAATACTGCAAGTGCAGAATCGATAGGCTCTCTTGTTGTAAGATCAACGCCAGCGATCTTAAGAAGGCTTACAGGATCCTGTGTGCATCCGCTTGAGAGGAACTCCTTGTATTTTGCTACTGCGCTCTCACCCTCTTTGAGGATCTTGTCAGCAATGGCAACAGCTGCTGCAAAACTTGTAGCATACTGATATACATAGAAGTTGTAGTAGAAGTGAGGAATTCTGCTCCACTCCCATCCGATGAGAGGATCTGATATCATGTCTTTTCCGAAATACTCTTTGTTGAGGTTATAGTAAACATCATACAGAGCCTCAGCTGTAAGAGGAGTTCCCTCCTCAGCCATCTCACAGGTTTTTCTCTCAAACTCTTCAAACATGGTCTGACGGAACATAGTGCTCTTAAAGCTCTCAAGGAAGTGGTTGATGATAAATGCCTTTTCCTCTTTGCTCTTTGCATTCTCCTTCATGTAGTGATAGAGAAGAACTTCGTTTGTGGTTGATGCAACCTCGGCAACAAAAATCTTGTAATCCGAATCAACGATGGTCTGTGCCCTGTTGGTATACCAGGTGTGCATTGAATGTCCCATCTCATGAACGAGTGTAAATACATCGTTAAGTGTATCGTTGTAGTTAAGGAGCATATATGGGTGAACATCGTAAACGCCGCCTGAATATGCGCCGCCTCTCTTTCCTTCATTCTCGACAACGTCGATCCATCTGTTCTCATAAGCCTCTTTTACAACTGCAAGGTAATCCTCACCAAGTGGTGCAAGTGCCTTGAGAGATATCTCTTTTGCTTCCTCGTAGGAAACCTTCATCTCAAACTCGGGGATCATGTCAACGTAAACGTCGTACATGTGAAGCTCATCCACTCCGAGAAGCTTCTTGCGAAGAGTAACGTATCTGTGCATCTTGTCCATGTTGTCGTGGATTGATGCAAAAAGATTGTCGCACACAGCGGGTGATACATTGTTACCATCAACTGCTGCCTCAAATGCGGAGTTATACTTCCTTGCCTTGGCGTTAAAAATACGTCCCTTAACCTCTCCGTCATACATTGAAGCCCAGGTGTTCTTGAACTCCTCGTATCTTCCGTAAAATGCCTCAAAGCTTGCCTTACGAAGCTCTCTGTCCTTGGACATCTGTGTGGGAACGAATCTTCCGTTTGAAAGCTGAACCTCTTCTCCCTTGGAATCTTTGACCGAAGGGAACTTGAGATCTGCATTGTTCAGCATTCCAAAGCTCTTCTGGGATGCTCCCATAAGCTCCTGCGCACTTGCAAGAAGCTGCTCTTTCTCAGCATCCAGCATATGGTCCTTAAGTCTTCTGATCTCACATATCATTCTCTTGTAACGATCAAGCTCAGGAACAGCACTGTAGAACTCTGAAAGCTTCTCATCTGAGAGAGTTAATATCTCCGGGTCCATAAAAGCTGTTTTCTCTGAAGAAGCAACCATAGCTGACATTGCGCGCTGCTTAAGAGCCTGATACTTGGAATTACCTGTATCCTGATCTTCTCTCATATGGGCATAGCCATATGTTCTGTCAGTAAGAAGATATAGCTCCTCACTTAGCCTGCATGCCTCCAGAAGCTCTTTTCCACTCTCAGAGAGTTTGCCCTCATAAGCGGAAATCTTATCGGCAACCTCTGTAACCTTGGAAAGCTCTTCTTCCCACTTTTTCTCATCATCATAGATATCCTCGAGACGCCATGTAAGGTCCAGGGATACCTCATCTCTTTTTGGTAATCTGTCCTGCATAAATGTATTTCTCCTTTATATCCTGCTTACTCCATCATCAGTATAGAGCTCATATGAAGCAGCATCAGAATCATAACATATATAGGTCATTTCTGCATCTCCAACAGACTTCATACCATCTTCAGGCGTAGTAAGCGGCAATACGTGTCCCTTTCTGACAAATACCAGAACCTCATTAAGCTCAGCCTTTACATAGTGATCTCCTGCCTGCAGGATCTCTTCATCATAATCATCATAGGCTCTGAATCTCACAAGCTTCATATCCTCAGGAAGATAAACATATCTTCCCGTAGCATTCTGCGTATATACAGGCGCAAGCATAATGCTCTCCCCCAGAAGAAGCTGGTCCTCAACCTGACTACTCCTATCATCTCCATATTCAAAGCAGAGTGGTTTAAACAGCATCTTGTCCCCAAGAGCTGCCTTCATGAATTCGGAATACAGGTACGGGATAAGTGCGTATCTGAGCTTTATTATATTTCTGAAGGCATCAATGTTCTCAAACCTGTAAAGCTCCTGATTTCTCATGCCCATAGCACAGTGATTTCTAAAGAGCGGTGTGAATATGCCAAAGGCAGTCCATCTCAGCACAAGATCCTCTGTAGTATCACTTCCGAAGCCACCGATATCAGCGCCGGTATAAAGGAAGCCGCACATATTTACAGCAGGCATCTGCTGGATATTAAGCAGCAGATGTGCCCACCAGGAATGATTGTCTCCGTGCCAGATTCCGCCGTAGCGATGTGCTCCGATATACGAAGATCTAGAGAACATAAGTATCCTCTTATCGGGACAGATTCTCTCAAACGCCTCTCCTGCAGCCCTTGTCATGTTATAGCCAAATATATTGTGAACCTTGTCGTGTCTGATCCTCTTTCCCTTATATTCATGATAAAAGCGCCTGTAATCCTCAGGGTTATTGTCAATTGACCCAACAAGATCCTTAAATGCAAAGAATGATTTAATATCAAGATTCTTGCCCTTGTAGTCCTCAATCTGCTCAAAGACCTCATCCAAATGGTCCTGCGTATAGAAAATAGCCGGCTCATTCATATCATTCCAGAATCCATCTATTCCCTGGTCGATGAGCACCTTATATTTATTCCCAAACCAGGCTCTTGCATCGTCATTTAAGAAATCAGGGAAATGAACAAGTCCGGGCCATACAGCAGCCAGAAGGTTTTCTCCGTTTTCTTTTTTGACAAAATATCCCTTCTCAACGCCTTCATCGTAGACATCATATCCCTCTTCAACCTTGACGCCTGCATCGATGATGGGAACAAGATGAATGCCGCGCGCTCTCATCTCCTCCACGAACTTAGGGAACTCGGGAAAAGAGCTCTCGTCAACGGTAAAGTCCTTGTATTTCTCCATGTAATCGATGTCCAGATAGATCATATCAAGAGGAATTCCGGCTTCCGCATACTTGTCGGCCACTTCCCTTACTTCGTCAGCCGTCATATAGCTCCATCTGCTCTGACCAAATCCAAAGGCCCACTTTGGCGGAATATAACTGCGTCCGATTATGCTTCTGAACTGAGAAACTATATCAAGAACATCACTGCCCTCGACAATATAGATATCCGCATCGAAGTCCTCAAAAGAGATCACAAGCTTATCCAAGGACGTGTAGCCTATGTCAAAACTCACTTTCCCCGGAGTATCAACGTATACGCCAAACTGATCTTCCTTTGAAAAAACAACAAAGAAGTTCTGGGAAGCATATAATGAGTTCTTATTTTCTGTATGATTTGGATCGTCAGAGTTATTGGCAGTATAAAGCCATCCTCTTTTATTCATGCCTCTGACAGTCTCTCCAAGGCCAAAGACCTTGTCATTTTTCTTCAGTAAAAGAGAAAGTTCCTTCTTCTCATCATTTCTGTCAAAATGAGGAATGCTCTCCTCTGAAATCTGAAACTCTTTTACAACGGAATCCGTCGGTATCGGATTCCCAATCCTGTACTTTCTTACCATCCTTAAATCCTCCTGCCTAAAAATCTTATCACAAAAAGGGAACTGACATACAGTTCCCTTTCTATAATTCCATATAATCTATTCAGCCTTCCAAAACGTCATATAAGTCCTCGAATTTATCAAGATCATAATCTGCCCTTCCACTGGCCGTTGCAGTGCCTATGGCTGCCACATCCATTCCTGCAGCATGTGCGGCAGTAACTCCGGCATCAGCATCTTCCACCACAAGACAATCGGAAGGATTTTCTGAGAGAAGCTCCGCTGCCTTTAAGAATACTTCAGGGTCCGGCTTTGATCTGGTGATCATTGTCCCGTCCGATACTACTTCAAAAGCATCCGTCAGTTCGCACCTCTCAAGTATATAAGCTGTATTCTTGCTTGAAGAGCCGATAGCCAGTCTGTATCCTGCTTCCTTCAGCTTTTTCAGAGTCTGTCTAACTTCGGAAGACACGTCTTTTCCGGTCATCTCTGAAAGACTCTCCCTATAGATATTGTTCTTTTCCTCCAGATACTCTTTTTTCTTCTCCGGAGAAATTGGCTCGCCGTGGTACTTCTCTAATATGATGTCAAGGCTCTCTTCTCTGCTTACGCCCCTTAACCTGTCATTGTCCCTTTCCGTAAACTCTATTCCAAGCTTATCCGCAAGCTTCTTCCAGGCCAGGTAGTGATACTTGTCAGTAAAGACCAGCACTCCGTCCAGATCAAAAATTATTGCTTTATATTGCATTTTTCTCCTCCGGTAATCTTATACCTTTTTTCTCCATGACTGAATTCCAGCTCATCGCCGCTAAGAAGCTCAACCAGAATCTCTTTTTCACTGACAGAAACTTCAATGAGTCTGCCGTGATACTTGAATTTAAAGGAGTATCCGCTGAGCATGCCCGGCAGGAACGGATTGACAGACAGTCCGTCTTCACCTATCCTTATTCCGCCAAAGCCATAGATAAAGGCCATGTAGGAGCCGCCCATATTGGCGGTATGAACTCCGTCAGAGCTGTTTCCGTGAAGGTTCATAAGGTCAAGCTTTGCAGAGTCTCCAAAATATGCAGCCGCCTCATCATAAAGTCCAAGTCTTGATGCCTGCATGGAGAACACGCAGGTAGACAGGGATGAATCATGAGTCGTTATCTTCTCATAATACCTGAAGCTCTTTTCCATAGTCTGCTTGTCAGCATCCTCAGGGAAAAGAAAATGTGCCAGAACCGTATCAGCCTGTTTGCAGACCTGATATCTGTACAGATGCAGCGGATGATAATGAAGAAGCAGAGGAAACTCTTCCCTTGGTGTGTTCTCAAGATCCCATACGGGCTTTTGAAGGAATGAGTCATCCTGCGGATTTATTCCGAGTTCTTCGTCATAAGGAAGATACATCTTATCTGCCGCCTCTGTAATCTCAGAGATTTCCTTATCAGTAAGCTTAAGTCTCTGTTTAAGAGATATTATCTCCGGGGTATTGGCAAATATCTGAAGGAATTTGACCATCCATTTCATACCATGTGCAGCCGCGCAATTGGTATAGAAATTGTTGTCCACCATACAGGTGTACTCATCGGGACCTGTAACCTCATTGATCACAAAGCGTCCCTTCCTGTCGTAGTTACCGGTATCAAGCCACAGCCTTGCTATTTCTATCATTATCTCAGCGCCTTCTTTAAGGATAAAATTCTTATCCCCTGTTGCGAGATAGTACTGAACGATGGCATAAGAAACTGCGCCATTTATGTGATAAGCAGCTGTTCCGCTGGGAAAATATCCGGAACACTCTTCACCTGTAATGGTTCGCCATGGATAAAGTGCGCCTTTTTTATGTCCTAAAAGACCTGCATTCTCCCTGGCTTTTTGAAGTGTTTTATATCTGAAATGAAGTATGTTTTTTGCAAGTTTTGTATCAGTGAGTGTAAAGAAAGGAAGTGCATACATCTCCGTATCCCAGAAATAATGCCCCTCGTAGCCCTCTCCTGTAAGTCCCTTGGCAGCAATACTGTATCCGGGAATTCTCGGAGCCGAGCAGAACATCTGATACATATTAAAGCTCATGGCAAGATCAAGATCATCATCGCCCATGATCTTTAAAGCCGACTGATCCCAGAATTCTTTAAGGATCTTTGTCTGTTTATCATATAAGTGCGAAAGGCCGCTTCCATCTGCCTTCACTTCTTCAAGAGCATCCTGAAGGACCGCCAAAGCGTCTTTTCCCGGATCATCACTTATCTGTGAATCAGAGAAAGTTGAGAACTTCACGAGGCGTATTTCCTGTCCCTCTGAAATATGCCCCTTATAATAGGTGCATACCCGCCTATCATCGGTATTGTCATACACGTCGATAAAATCGTCCTCCCCCAGCAGGATGCCTGAAGTGGCAGATGCAATACTGATGTCGCTGACACCGGTACTGCTCACACAAAGTGTGGAATTGTCAATGGCCTCAGCACAATTGACCGTAAGATATGACGGACTCTCCGCAGCGAGTCTCGGATCTGTGGGATCCGAGTAATTCTTGACATCGGCTATATGCCATGAGTCAAAAACTATCTCACCGTCGAAATCCATTGATGTAACACTGTATTCAATAGTAAAGAGCTGAGGAATGCCAAGGTGTGTCATCCTCTTTGTCTCTATTTTAATCGTATTCCCAAGAGGGCTCTTCCATATGACCTTTCTTGATGTAAAGCCGTTGTCCATATCAAGAATTCTCTGATTGGAAATGAGCTCACCCGTACCCATGTCAAAACGCTCTCCGCAGACATACAGGTCAATGGACTGTGTATCCGCGACATTGAGCATTGTCTGTTTTTTCTCAATGAGATTGCAAAGGCTCTCAGCCTGTTTCATCGGAATGATCTCATAAACTCCTGCAAGATACATTCCTCTCATAGTCGAAAAGTCAGCGGGCACACCTTCTTCAAGTGTGCCCCTAACTCCAATGTACCCATTGGCATTTGAAAACAATGTTTCGTTTAATCTAAGTGTTTTGTTGTCGTAGTTCTCGTCTCGTATAATGACACGATTACTGTTGTGCATAATATGCCTCTACTGCTTTCTGAAGTGTATCGATAAACTGATCTGTATCTTTGATTGAACCCTTAGCAAAATCCTGGAATACTACAGAAGATACGTTCTGTGCAAGACCTGCTTTCCATCCCTGCCAATGCCATGCAGAAGTCTTTCCTGCTGCTGTGTAATCAGCAATTGTCTTAGCATAAGGATCTGCAGGTGCATACTGTGAAGATACGAAAGGTGATACGCATCCGCACTTCTCTGCAAGGATCTGCTGTCCGCCGTCGTTCTGTGAGCACCACTGAATGAATGCCTTAGCTGCGTCAACGTTGCCGTCCTTGTAAAGTCCCCACCAGTTAGGTGAATTGGTCTGGATTGTATCCTGTCCCTCGATGAATGCGTAAGGGATCATACCTACTTCGAAATTGCCGGCTGCTGCATACTGATCAGCATAAGTTGTTGTCATTGATGCGCCGATCCATGAACCCTGTGTTACGAAAGCGTACTTGCCGCTTGCAAAGCCAAGAACCTGATCATCATATGAGCCGGAAACTCCGAGAGGATCTGTGTACTCGTTGAAAAGAGCTACCATCTCAGCGAAAGCTTTCATACGATCCGGATCAAGCTTTCCGCCATCATTGATAAGATCAAGGTATGTTGTGTCGTTACGTGCAAGACCGGAATCAAGATATGTTCCGAAGAGGTGCTGACCTGCTGTCCACCAGAGGTTAGCTGACTCTGTGTAGTAACCTACAACTGCTGTAAGTCCAAGTTCATCCTTCATAGAATCGATCTTCTCGAAAGCTGCTCTCATGCTCTCAGGACCTGTGATTGACTTAGGATCGATACCTGCCTTGTCAAGAATTGACTTGTTGTAAGAAAGACCGATAGCTTCTGTAGTTGTAGGGAATCCGTAAACATGTCCGTCAGGTCCTACATACTCAGCTTCTGTGTCGCTTGTCCAAGCCTCGTCTGAAAGATCTGCAAGAAGATCCTTCCATGTCTCATAGTGTGTGTCACCCTCGAATACGAAGATGTCAGGCATATCTCCTGCCTGATAGTAGTTCTTCAGGATAGCCTGCGTGTCCTGTCCACCACCGATTGTATCGATGGAAACTGTAACACCTGTCTGCTCTTTGTAAGTGTCAGCAAGGATTGCAAGACCTTCCTGGATCTCTGCCTTGTTGTTAACCAGCTTGATAGTTGTGCCTTCGCCGCTATCTGTTGTAGCAGGTGCATCTGCAGGTGCTGCCTCTGTTGCTGTCTCTGTAGTTGTGGCTGCAGGTGCCTCAGTTGTTCCGGTTGTACCTGTTGTTCCACATCCTGTCAGTGCAAATGTGAGTGTAGTTGTTGCTGCAAGCAGCAGTGTCAGTGCTTTCTTTTTCATATTATCCTCCTTTTTATATGAACAATATTACGTTCGCTCTGATACTTATATGCTAAGCTATTTACTGAAAATACCGCAATATCGCAAATATTTTTTGGTTGTTTGACACAAAAAAAGACCTTCCATATGTAATTTTCACACATGGAAGGTTTGTTATTTTACTAAAGTCATATTCATTTTACTAAAATCTTGTTTGATTTTACTAAATTTTAGTAAAATCCAGGTTTTACTTGCGAGGAAGCGCCACCGTCCGCCTCCATTTCACTCTGGCGCCGATCTTATAAGTCTCATAATCTCCGCTGCCGTCCAAAATGTTTAAAAGAGCCTGTCCGGCCAGAAAACCTCTTTCGTAATCAGGTACGCTGACTGTCGTAAGTCCAAGATATCTGGAGATGATGATATCATCAAAGCCGCACACCGATATATCTTCAGGCACTCTTATACCATTCTCCTGGAAATGGCGGATAGCTCCGATCGCCATCATATCGTTGGCACACACCAAAACCTCAGGCATACGGTCTCTTAACATAATGAGCCTTGCTGTCTGGGCTCCGCTCTTCTCTTTCCAGTCCCCCTCATACAGATCGTTTCTGTGAAAAGGAAGGTCGTTCTCTTTAAGTACATCCCTTAAAGCTGTATATCGCTCTTTATTATCGGCAGTATCCTGTCCGGTAAGAAACGCAAAAGACTTAAATCCGGCCTCCACAAGCTTTTGCATTAGCTGCCTTTCGCCTTCGTAGTTACTGACGATCATGGCCTTGATCATAGGGTGCTTGAGCTCACGATCAAGAGTTATCACCGGAAGTCCTTTATCCGCAACAGCCAGAACCTGTGCATCCGTTATCTGTGAACTGAGAATAATGCAGCCGCACACCTCATCCGGATCCGAATAATGAGCAAGGTCATCACCGTTGCATATCAGGATATGATACCCCTGTCTGCCGACATAATCGCTTATCCCATGAAGGATATCAAGATAAAAGAGTGTATCGAAGTCGCTGAAGCTTACGATAATGGTGCGCCTCTTGCCGTCAATACCGTTTTGATCTTTGTGAGTATAGCCAAGCTCTGCTGCAATCGCCATGACCTTCTCTCTGGTCTTTGCACCTACGTTCTTTTTCTTGTTCAGAACGTTGGATACAGTGGTGATCGACACGCCCGCCTTATCTGCTATATCCTTTATCCCCGCCATAGCTTTAACCCCCGCTGCTTATAGCCAAATACCAACTGTTACACTACCTGATGTATCCATTTACCTCTAAGGAATCTTATTGTAAATATTATACCTCTAATACCCCAGTCGCTGAACATACCAATCCATACGCCCATAGGTCCCATGTGCACGACTCTGATAAGGTACGTAGCCAGGGTAACTCTGCAAAGCCACATGGTAAGCGTTGAGATCAGCATTGAGAACTTCACATCACCGGCAGCCCTTAAGCTGTATGCAGTGATGAAGGACGGTGACCATAACAGAGGTTTAACAATCGTGATCCATCCGAGCATATAGATGCAAAGAGCCGCGCTCTCTTTTTCCATACCCGCCAGCGTTGTGACCGGTCTTGCTATCGCATAGGTGAAAAGGCAGCTCGCCGCAATTGCAATATATCCCCAGACTATCATCTTCTTGGTGTAGTAGATAGCCTCGTCTTTCCTTCCTGCACCAAGGCACTGACCTATCACGGTCATAAGACCTATTCCAACGCCACAGCCTGCAACGCCGTTTACATTCTCAAAGATATTGGCCATGGCCTGGGCTGCAATGGCTGTTGTACCAAGGAGTGAAACTGATGACTGAATTGCCAGCTTACCGAACTGAAACATTGAGTTTTCAATTCCGTTGGGAATACCCATAGCCAGGATCCTCTTTATCTTATCCCCGTCGGGACGGATCTTGTGATATTGATAAACTCTGATCTCCTGATTCTTTCTGCCAAGCAGTACCAAAAGAACTATTGCGGAAAAGAGCCTTGAAAGAAGTGTCGCCAGTGCTGCTCCGAAAACGCCCATATTTAATACAAAAATAAACAGCGCATTGCCTGCTACATTAAGAATATTGGAGATAATGGCAACATTCATGGGAAGTCTTGTGTTGGACTGTGCCCTGAAAACCGCAGCCCCCGCGGCAGACAAGGCAATGCCCGGATACGAGAGAATGCTCAGAAGGAAATATGTACTTGCAGCTCTCATAACGTCAGGCTCTATGGTTCCAAATATCATTGAGAGAAGACTTCCTCTGAAAATAAGGCATAAGACCATAATGACCGCTGATAAAAAGGCTGATACAAGAAGAACCTGAGAGGCTGCATCATTAGCTCTTTTGATATCTCTCTGACCAATATAGGTTGAGCAGATGATAACGCCTCCGGTTGCCATGGCAGCAAAAGCCTGGACAACCAGGTTGTTGATTGAGTCCACAAGAGAAACTCCCGAAAGTGCAGCTGCTCCTACATTACTTACCATCATAGAATCAGCCATGCCCATAAGGGAGTTTAAGAATTGTTCAGCTATAATCGGAATCAGCAACAGGAAAAGTTTCCTGTTGCTGAATATGTGTTTTGAATTCATTTTATTTACTCCGCGATATACGGATTGCTCCGCTTACGCTCTCGCAATCCTACATCCATTCGGAATCCGGACTACCGTCCTACTTCCTCATGTCCGTTATGTTATTTCATAAGCACAATGATTCGTGCGAGCACGACATTGTGCTTACTCATTCCATATATCGCTCACATCCTCTCCGGCGCGTCAAAACCAAGTAAATCTATTCCTGTCTCAAGTACTTTCAGTGTTATTGCAAGGAGTGCAATGTAGCTCTCCTTCTTGTTCTGATCAGGCTCTGCAAGGATCTTGGTTCCGTGATAGAAGCTATTGAAGGAGTTGCTGAGCTCATAGATATATGCGCAGATCCTGTTAGGTGCAAGATCTCTTGCTGCGCTCTCTACCGCATCGGCAAATCTTGTAAGTCCAAGCATGAGATCCTTCATTGCAGGATTCTCAGGGTTATCGAGCTTGGCATCCTTGACATTACCGCCCTCAGCCGCATATTTGCTGAGGATTGATTTGATACGTACAATTGTGTAAAGGATGTATGGGCCTGTGTCTCCCTCGAAGGAAGTGAACTTATCTATATCAAAGATATAATCCTTGGAAGGCTGGTTTGAAAGGTCACCATACTTAAGTGCTGAAAGAGCAACTTTCTTGGCTGTGCTTCTTGCCTCTTCCTCGTCGATGTCGTGATTGCTCTCCTTGATCCTGTTATACATCTTGTCGTTGATCTCCTGTACAAGGCTCTCAAGGTGCATAACTCCGCCCTCTCTTGTCTTGAAGGGCTTGCCGTCGGGACCGTTCATAGTTCCGTTTCCGACAAATCTAAGATCTGTCTCAGGCAGTGTGAGCCTTGTCTTCTTGGCTGCACGGAATACCTGCTCGAAATGAAGAGACTGTCTCTTATCTGTGAAATAGTATATAGCATCGGGGCGATACTCTTTCATACGCTCCTGTATGGTTGCAAGGTCTGTTGTTGCATAAAGAGCTGCTCCGTCAGATTTAAGGATCATGCAAGGAGGCATCTCTTTTGTATCAGACTCCTCAGCAACATCAACAACCAAAGCTCCCTGACTCTCATGAGCATAATCGTGCTGCTTCATGTAATCAACCATTCCCGGGATAAGGTCGTGAACATCAGACTCACCCTTCCAGAGATCGAAGTGAACATTAAGGCTGTCATAATTCTTCTTAAGATCAGGAAGTGAGACATTCATGATGTGATGCCAGATAGCTCTGTAAGCCTTGTCGCCATCCTGCATGCGCTTTGTTGCCTCAAGCGCCTCAGCCTTGTACTCTGCTGCAGCCTTCTTCTCTTCCTCTGATGCATCATCGGAGACCTTAGTCTTACCACTTGCAACAGGGTATATCTCAGCAAGCTCCTGTATTGTAAACGGAGCCTCTTTTGGGAAAGGGCCCTTAAAATCAGGATCAAAATAAGGAAGCTCAGGGTGACGAGCCTTAAGCTCAGTGATAATAAGACCCATCTGAAGGCCCCAGTCTCCCATATGGATATCACCGATCACATTATTGCCTGCATACTTAAGTATTCTCTTTACAGCCTCACCGATAATGGCAGGACGAAGGTGTCCTACATGAAGAGGCTTGGCAACATTTGCTCCGCCGTAGTCAAGGATTATAGTAGGCGCATGTCCGGGCATTGATACACCCATGTGCTTCTCATGAAGCATTCTCACAATGTACTCCCTGACAAAATCACCGCTGACTGTGATATTCAAAAATCCGGGCTTAACAGACTCCACCTTCTCAAACATTGCATTGCCCTGCAGTCTTGCAGCGACATCATCTGCAATTATAAATGGTGCCTTGCCGTATTTCTTGGCTCCTGCCATAGCGCCGTTGCACTGATACTCACACAGGTCAGGTCTGTTGGATATTGTTGTCTTTCCAAGCTCCCTCTCATACCCTGCTGCCTCAAAAGCATCTCCGACTTCCTTTGAAATTAACTCAAGTACTTTCTCCAAAACAGTTCCTTCTTTCTATAAAAAATAATTAATAGATTCCAAAATACTGATCAATGATATATGTCCATGCTGTCATTGTCTTGTCAGCAAACATTCCGTATTCTCCGGCCGAGGTATACTCTGTATTACCATTGTTGAGCAAAACCTTTTTGCTGTCATAATCAATGATCCAGGTGCTGGTCTTGCCATCCACCTCAACCTCATAGTTATATGTATTGGGCTTATCCTTGCTGAAAGATGCATTCTTAATAGCAGCTCCGCTATGACCAAACTCGTTACCGACAACCACGCAATACTTCATAAGTATTTCAAAAATATGATCGTCTGCCACAATTGCAGGATCGATAACATGAATAGAAACCAGCTTATAAAGCAGCTCTCTGTCAACAGTTGTTCCCTCACTTAAGACCTGGCTGTCTACAAAATCACAGAATCCGCCAAGAGTCTTGCCGTTCCAGATCACTGTATCATCACTGACTGTATCGTTCGGGCTTATGAGTACATTCGTATCCATATCATAAACCTTGGCATATGCATAGTCCGTATAATTGACACCCATCTCGTTATAGATTTCATCGAGCAGATCTTCTATGTCAGTATTTGCATCCGGCACAGTGATATCCTCAACCTCTTCAGATTCCGGTATCAAATAGTCTACGGGCGTATCAACTTTTCCGGTGTTTATAGCATTTATCGTATTGTATACAGTGTATCCGGCAAATACGATACCGATTGCAATAAGCAGCAAAATAGCTATTATCAAAAGAACTATCGGCCACTTCTTTTTCTTTTTAGGCTGCGTCTGCATATAGGCTCCGGCCTGCATCTGCTGTGGCATGGTATTATTGGTATTTACAGCCCCCACGCTGACCGGAACTCCGCATTTGTTGCAAAACTTCTGCCCCGGTTCAACCGGTGCTCCGCAATTTGTACAAAACATTTTTCTCTCCAATACTTTTCTCTACACAAACAGCCACATTATATACTAGCACTGCCGTTTTTTTCAAGTTCTCTCTGAGCCTTTGAAAAGCTGCATCCGCAGTAGTCCTGCCTGTACAGTCCGTACTCTTTGGACAGTTCAATCGACCTCTTATAGCCTTCCTTCTTTTTAAAATCGGATGGCAAAAAAGCTATTCCCCAAGCCTTACCTGCTGCCTCACCGACTTCATTAAGGACATCTGCGTTTTTGAGTGGGCTTATGGTGAGAGTTGTAGTAAAGAAATCAAATCCTTTATCTCTTGCCACTCTGGCTGTCTCAGAAAGCCTCAGTTCAAAGCACTTTCTGCACCGTTCTCCGCCCTCCTTGCAATCTTCAAAGCCTCTTACCGTGTCAAAGAAATCAGACGGCTTATACTCGCCCTCCATGATCTCGATCTTTCTGCCTTCCAGCTTATTGTATTCACCGATAAGTCTCTTTTCCTCGAGAACCCTCTTTTGATACTCAGCTTCCTCAGTGATATTGGGGTTGTAAAAAAAGACAGTCACATCAAAATAATTTCTTAAAAACTCCATGCAGTAAGATGAACACGGCGCACAGCAGGCATGCAGAAGGAGTTTGGGATATTCTCCCTTTTTCTGAAAATCTTCTATGAAAGCATCAAGCTCTTTTGAATAATTCCTCTTGTTCATAAACCCAGTTCCCTGATTATCTCATCACAAATCTCATCAGGTGTCTTGTTATCCGTATCAATTATCAGATCGGCAGCTTCATCATATACATCGCTGCGTCCCTCCATGAGCTCTTTAATCCTCAAAAGAGGATCCTCGCTCTGAAGCAGAGGTCTTGTGGTGTCACCCTTAACACGCTCATAGATCGTCTCGGGACTTGCCTTGAGATACACCACCTTACCCGACTCCTTGAGAAGCTCTCTGTTCTTCTCACGTACCGGCATTCCTCCGCCGAGAGAAATAACCATGTCTCTTAAATGGTCCCCGGCTATCATCTGTAGAAGCTCGGTCTCCATATCCCTGAAGGCCTCTTCTCCGTCCTCCCTGAATATGCTGCTGATGCTTCGTCCTTCCGTATCTTCTATAGTTACATCGGTGTCCATGAGCTCAAGCCCAAGCCTGTCCGATAGTATCTCGGAAACCGTGGTCTTGCCGCTTCCCATAAAGCCCTCAAGTATGATGTTTCTGGCACCTGCAACTTCAAGTGAAAGTGACTTGTATACCTCATCAGCCATCTCTTTGGTGATCTTGACAGAAAGGTCTGCATTCCACAGCTCATAGGCGTCAATTCCCTGATAAAGAAGCATCTTGAGTCCCGAGAAAGTTTTCGCTCCGGCCTGCCTTGCAAGCTTCAAAAACTTGGTATCCAGCGGTTTGTAGACAACATCGAGAGCTGCATGAACATGCTTATAGAACTCAGGATCTTCGATAACCGCACTGTTCACATCCGGGAAAAGACCTACTGATGTGCACTGAATAGCAAAGAAGCTCTCTTCTCTAAGAAGGACCTCATTATAATCCGCAATATCGATGGCCACTACGCGCTCATCATCAAGCTCCTCTGCAATGGCCTCGGCCTTCTCCAAAGTACGATTGAGAATATATACTTTTCTTGCGCCCTTATTTATGCACAAATGAGCAGTTGGCCTGGCAACGCCACCTGCTCCTAAAATAACAACTGTTTCTCCGCTTAGTTCAATGCCCTCTTCAGACATAGCGCGATAAAGCCCTGTCATATCGGTGTTATAACCGCGAAATCCCTTAAGAGCCTCATCACGTACAAGGGTGTTCACTGCACCGATGCTCTCGGCCAAAGGATCCACATACTTAAGATAAGGGATCACATCGCTCTTATAAGGAACCGTTACATTAAGTCCCCTTAGTCCAAGCTCATACGCTCCCCTTACAGCAGCCTTAAGACCATCAGCCTCTACCTCAAAGGGAACATAGACAAGGTTTATGCCGAGCATATCGGAAAATGTATTATGTATCAGCGGAGATAATGTGTGCCTTACCGGATTTCCGATTATTCCGCATACATAGGTGTTGCCATCAGTATAATTAAGCATTTTTCTTTAACCTTATCCTTGTAATTACATCCATCACTACGGCAAATATTACCAAGCATATAGCCAGCATCTGTGATACAGGAAGTCCTGTTGTGTGCATGATCAGCTGATCGGTTCTAAGTCCCTCAATCCATGCTCTTCCAAGGCCATAGCCTCCAAGGTACAAAAGAACTATCTCACCGTCAAACTTCTTGTGTTTGCAGTACAGGAACAGAATAATCAAAAGACATAAATTCCACATACTCTCGTAAAGGAATGTGGGGCTCACCTGAACATAATTGGTTCCCTCTACCATGTGAGCCTTCATAAGCTCTGTGATCTCTCCGCTTCTGACCATTTCCAAAGGAAGTCTCATGGCAAAGAGTCCGTCTGTGTACTCTCCAAAGGCTTCTCTGTTTGTAAAGTTGCCCCATCTTCCGAGGATCTGTCCGAATACAAGGCCAAACATTACTGTGTCAGCCATCTTAAGAAAGCTCTTTTTCCTGATCCTGGTGTAGATGTAGATTGTGGCAAAGCCCGCAAGTACTCCGCCATAAATCGCAAGGCCGCCGTTCCTTATATTAAATACACTTATGGGATTGTCCTTGTAGTAATCCCAGGCGAAGAATACGTAGTAGATCCTTGCACCGATTATTGAAAATATAATTACATATATAGCCATATCCCAGTAATCATCAGGGTTCTGGTCTGTCCATTTCGCCACTCTCGCAATTATCAAAAGAGCTATAAGAAAGCCGAGTCCTATGATCACTCCATATAAAGCTATGGTAAATCCAAATATTGTAAAGTTCTTAGGAACATCTTTTAAATACAATCCCAGGTTAGGGAATGCGATGTCCATTTTCCCCATTATGTCAGGCATATTATCCTCCCAAAAGCCAATCAGACGTTAAATCTAAAGAGTATTACATCGCCGTCCTGAACGACATACTCTTTTCCTTCCATACGAACAAGGCCCTTTTCCTTGGCTGCTGCAATTGAACCTTCTCTTAAAAGGTCCTCATAGTTGATAACCTCAGCCTTGATAAAGCCTCTCTCAAAGTCAGTATGGATCTTGCCGGCTGCCTGAGGTGCCTTGGTTCCGATCTTGATTGTCCATGCTCTTGTCTCATCCTCACCGGATGTAAGGAAACTCATAAGTCCCAGGGTTCTGTAGCTTGCTGCAATAAGCTTATCAAGACCTGACTCTGTAAGGCCAAGGCTCTCCAAAAATTCTGCCTTCTCGTCCTCATCAAGCTCTGATATCTCAGCCTCGATCTGAGCACTGATAACAAATACTTCGCTTCCCGACTTAGCTGCCAGTTCTCTTACTGCTGCTACATACTGGTTGGATGCTCCGTCATCGGCAAGATCGTCATCCTTAACGTTAGCTGCATAGATGACAGGCTTCCATGTAAGAAGATCAAGGGTATTTACAAAAGCCTTATCTTCCTCATCGTCAAGCTCAAGCTCACTTGCCATCTTGTTATCCTCAAGGGTGGCCTTTATCTTTTCTAAAATCTCAAGCTCTTTTGCTGCTGCCTTATCCATACGGGCAAGCTTGGCAACCTTGGCTATTCTTCTCTCAAGAACCTCAAGATCTGCAAAAATAAGCTCGAGATTGATAGTCTCAATATCTCTTGCAGGATCAACAGATCCGTCAACGTGTACAACGTTAGGATCTTCAAAGCACCTTACTACGTGAACAATAGCATCTGTCTCACGAATATTGGCAAGGAACTGGTTCCCAAGGCCCTCGCCCTTTGATGCGCCCTTAACGAGTCCTGCTATATCAACGAACTCGATTGTTGCAGGTGTTACCTTCTTGGAGTGATAAAGATCTCCGAGGAGTTTGAGTCTCTTGTCAGGTACTGCCACAACTCCCACGTTGGGATCTATTGTTGCAAAAGGGTAGTTTGCTGCCAGTGCCCCTGCGTTTGTAAGTGAATTAAAAAGTGTGCTCTTTCCTACGTTAGGAAGTCCAACTATGCCTAGTTTCATTTTTTATTACCTCCAGCCCGTATTTACGGGATTCTTTCTATCTAGAATAATGAAATATACACCATTTTACACCAGAAATGATAAGTTTTGATTATTTTTTTACTTCCCAACTTTTATACAAAATTATAAAGGCTATACAGCAGCCTCAAACTGTCTTATCGCAAGAAGTAAAGAATCATCAGTCACATGTACATATGTATCCATCGTGGTAGACAACTGTGCATGTCCCAAAATCTTTTGAAGAGACTTCGGATTAACTCCTCTCTCAATACATCTGGTAGCAAATGTGTGTCTTAATGCGTGCATACAAAAAGGTTTAATTCCTGCCTTATCACATATCTTATAAAGATTGGTATCATAAGTAGAATTCTTGATAGGCTCTCCGGTCCGAAAATTTACAAATATCAATTCCTTCATGTTTACTGTTCTCTCAAGTCCGGTTCTCGGGTCAATGAAGGTTAATACCTGTGACAGTGCCATGGATTCTTTCCTGGTGTGCCGCTTTTGATACAACCCATATAATATATCAAAAGCTTCTTCAGTAAGCGGTATTGTCCTGAATCCGGCCATTGTTTTTGGTGGTCCAGCTCTCCAATACCCACGCTCATGTCTATACTCAAGTGCTTTATCAATTGTCAGGGTTCTATTCTCAATATCAAAGCTGTCCCAAGTTAGACCTATCAGCTCACCGGTTCTAAGTCCTGTCTGCAAAAGCAACCTAAATTGTTTTGCATTATGATTCTTATCTGCAAATTCGAGGAATTTTTCCTGTTCCTCCACAGTGAGAACTCTGCGCGGTGTCTTTACTTTTTTTGCTCTGAAGTTCACTGCATCAAGCGGATGCTTAGGAATAAGATCGTTTAGCAAAGCAGATTTGAACATTGAGCCAAGACAAATGTATGTCTGATAGACTGTAGATATTGCGTAATCTGCCTGCATTTCATTAAGAATCTGCTGACAATGCATCGCCTTAACATCTATAAGCAACATCTTACCTATATGGTTTTGGACATTAGTATAGTAACGATCCTTATAATTTCTTATCGTATTTGGCGATAAACCCTTCTTAAATGTTTTTATCCAATATACAAACCACTCATCAACAGTCATGCTATATTCAATGGCTGTGGCCGGTTTTTTATCATCCTCAAGCCGGCTTATCGTGACCCACTTTTTGGCATCTGCAGCATTATCAAAATATTTTTCTACTCTTTTTCCACTCTTGTTAGTAAATCTGGCTGAATATAAACCATCCTTTCTCTGCACAATTCCTTCGCCGATTTCTCGGCCTCTTAAATCTTTACCCACAATAACACTCCTTCTTAATAAAGGAAGCATCATCACGCGTGTATAAAAATAACATAGAAAAGCCTTTTTTTCAAGATTGGCAGGCTCTATCAGATGAGTTCCACATTATTTAAATACTCGTCAAACGCCTCTCGTTTTATCAATATTTTTCTTCCTACCTGAAAAGAGATTTTGATTAAGGGATCTTTACATAATTCCCTTATTCTGTTTATTCCAATATTCGAATACTCCGATGCTTCTTCGACAGTCATTGAAGTTTTGTGCCAAATTGGTACCCCAGACGGATCCGATTTTATCAAATCCTTCTTAGCAGTTTTCTCTATTTTATCCAGCCCTAACTGTATACGAATTGACTTATTGATTCTCGCTTTCATAAAGTCCTCTGGCAAACTACCAATGTATCTTATGAGCTTACTCCTGCTTATGGTAGTTATCTGCTCTGCCATAGACGCTGATTCTTCATCAAGTCCCCCAATATGATCCAAAAGCACATGCGTGGGAAATCCTTTACTTCGATGAATCTTAGTCGTCACAGGTATTACCGTAATTGTAGGCGAATACTTATTTCCTTTATTATTTTGTACTATTACAACAGGACGCTCGCCTCTCTGTACAGATCCTATGTTTTCACCCAGATCTGCTAAGTATATGTCTCCTCTTAAAACTTCTCTCATATTTGTTATATCTCCTAAAAAAAGAGCGTTTCCTTCATAAATAAAATATGGAAGAAACGCTCCAAAATATTTATATTGTATCTATTTGTCCTCGACACCCGGATTTCGGAAGTCATCAGGCGGCTGCAGCTGACAGCTCCATAGGCTCTTTACCTCCCCGCGGATCTCGCCGGGCCGCTCCCATTACGATGAGTTGTGGCTGAGCGGAAGTATCATTATCCATGTTATTGTCATCGCCAGACCGGTGCTACCGGCTTTCAGTGAGGCTATATCGCGCAAGGCGTACCTTTGGGGCTTGAATAACAGGAACGTACCTGATGAATGGCTATTTACTTTTCAATGTCCGACAAATGAGTTTTTATCCTCTCATCTATCCGAACAGAGAAGTTACTGATGGTACCCCTTAGTTTTTATATTTTTGAATTTTCTTAATTGCCTCGTTCAAAGATTTCAACACATTCTTATGTGAAACACCTTCTAGTTCAGCTATTTCACGCGCAGTCAAATCATTATAAAAATACAGTTTGAGCCTCCTTTTCTGAATATCTGTAAGAGTTTCAACAGCCTTACGTAAGCATTCTACCTCATCCATCTGGACAACTATATCCTCTGGTTCATCCTTTGAAAAAACAGAATATATATACTCAGTTTCTCCCTCCACATATCCGTCCAGTGAGCAGGTTCTGACTCTTCTCATTCTATGTTTAGCCTCATTTCTGTCATAATCCTTAAGCACCTCTCCCTGAGCTTTTGTCATGACAACAAATGGCTTGAACATAGATAATTCATCTCCATATTTTTCTATAAGCATTTCACTATCAAGCTCCGTGATAACAGCCCACTTGACTCCTCCTGTCATTCCTGGATACTCATAGCCAAGGTCTATTATTTCATATTCATTTTTCTCATTAATATTCATTATCCGTTTCCTCCGATTTTTGAAAGTTGTCAGTTTCAAAAACCGGGCTTCACGGATATCTGCCTATGTAAGTTTCCCAATTAAAAATGTTCAAATCTGAACCTTATTCAGAGAAAACAGAGAAAAATCTCCGAAATGAGTTCAAATTTGAACGCTAAAAATGGGCATAATAAAAAGACGGTAGCAAAACAGAATACCCGTCATGGATATTTCCTCTGTTCTGCTCCGCCTTTCAACATCAATTACTGTTCATAGTCCTTCTAAGCAAACTCTTGCTGCATGCTGCGAACCTTCCTCAATTACGGATTCAACGCCCAATACATACAGCTCATATCAATATTTAGTTGTATTCATGAATGCCTTTTTTTTGCATTCTTTTTTCTTTTCTGCGGATTCTGGCAACCTTTCTTCTGTCCTTAAAAATAAATGGTCCCTCTCCCATATTCATTATGACAAGCCTTCTTCCGCATTCTCTGCAGGGCTCTATAATGCGCCCAATATCCATATCGGTATCACACACCCACTTCCCACAGTATGGGCAATGTAATTCCTCCAATTCCCTCTCAAAGCAAGCCGCTACATTTATATCTGCCATTGCATTTTCTCCCAACAATTCTTTTTACTCTTCCTAATTAAAATCAGATTCCCCGGAATTGCAATGGCCCACATCTTATTCGACCATATAAGCATTTACACATTTTTTCATAACAATCACTAGCTCCCCACTTAGTGATATGTTTCCCCAAATAATGACTCCTCCTTTCTGCAACGATAGGCATTTTATCACATGATCACTGGCATTTGGCGGATTTAATGAAGTTTGTTAAACATTAGACGTAGTTTATATGTTTTTTATTGCGTAATTGTTGAGTGTTTCTCAATTAATGTAAAAGAGCAGCCTCAAAGCTGCTCCCTAAACATATTTCATCCACCATCTATGCTGTTCTGGTCTTGGTATAATTCCTTCTTCTATATCTTCCATTTCTCTTCTGACAGCATATATCCACATCAAGATTCCAAAAATTGCCATGCCTGCTTCTTTTTTACTCTCAAGAGTTGAGCGGCTTATCTGTAATTGTCTGGCATACTCCTCGTTAGTAAGTGAACTTGCCTCTCCAGTAAAAAAGCAATCTGTAAGTATCGTCCTAATAAGCTTACCATCCTTACGTCTGTCTTTTTCGGGATCATATGGCGTACCTGACACATTACCATCAAGCATCCTCTCTATTTTATCAAGCATCCCATCTGACTTTCCTTTGATCCAAATAGTACGTACAAGTTCCCATATAAAATCTCCACGTCCTCCATATTCGGCAGGAATTGGTATCGGTTTATCGTGATTAAAAACATTCGGCATTTGATCAACCAGAAGAATGTACCAATGTCTAAGCCTAAGCTTCTGGGATTGTATGACTGCAGGCACATTGTTATTTGCGTCCTCTTCAGCTACAACTTGTCCTGCCAACAACCTGGTAAGCATGTCTTCTGCAAAGTCAGAAGCATCCTTAACATCAAAACCTTCCTGCTTACACAATTCTTCGGCAAGTCTTTCCGCTGTCATTCTTGTTACTTTTTGCATGCTTTTCCCTCCATAATTAAAAAAAGACAGATCCGCTATCAATTAGCCTCCCTGTCATTTACGTTCTTCAAGCCTTCCGTATTTTCATCTTTCATTGCTCCAGCAAATCCAACAACATACCTTGTGAATCGGTTTCTGTTTTCTTGTCCTTTAAATGATCGATATGTCTCTATCAATATTCTTTCATTTTTATCTGCATGAAACTCCTCATCAAAAAATTCTTTTAATGTTACATCTAATCCCCGACATATCTTATTAAGTATCCTCAAATCCGGCATGGATCCTCTTTTCATCATATTATATATCTGATTTCTCTCGAGCCCTCCATCAACAGCGACACGATAGAGTGATTTTTCAACTTCATCAGCAAGCGTCATTATTCTGCAATAAATATAGTCAGTTGCGATTTCATCCATAAAATGCCTCCTTACACGCGAAGCCTCCCTTGATATTATTTTATTTCAATAAGTTTGCAGTAAAAATAAACACCGGTATACGATTTATGAATGTTTTAGTATGCAGCTGTATACTACTCAGACACTGATTATTTATCGTTTCCTTATACCGTTGCTATCGCCAACTATCGTAAATAGTTAATCGCCATCCGAGCAAAAATGGAGTAGAATATTCTGAAAGATTGGAGGATATTATGATCACACGTGATGATGCATTTGAACTATTAAAGAAATATAACAAAGATCCATTTCACATCCAGCACGCTCTTACTGTAGAAGCTGTCATGAAATGGTACGCAAAAGAACTTGGTTATTCAGCTGAAGAAGAACACTGGGGAATAGTTGGATTACTTCATGATATTGATTTCGAGTTATATCCGGATGAACACTGCCTAAAAGCTCCTGAGCTTCTCAGAGAAGGAGGCGTCAGTGATGACATTATCCACTCAGTCTGCTCTCACGGATACGGAATAACTGTCGGAAATGGCACAACTATAGACGTAGAGCCCACCTTAGAAATGGAAAAGGTACTCTTTGCTGCTGACGAACTGACCGGCCTGATCTGGGCTGCTGCTCTCATGAGGCCTTCAAAGAGCACAAAAGACATGGAACTAAAGTCCTTGAAAAAGAAATATAAAAGTAAAGGCTTTGCAGCAGGCTGTTCCAGAGAGGTTATAGAAAGAGGCGCTGCCCAGCTCGGTTGGGAACTTGATAAGCTTCTTACCATGACTTTGCAGGCGATGCAGGCATGTGAAGATATCATAAACCAGAAGCTGGCTGCTGAACATATCTCCAATAAAACAGCGTGACCATATCGTTTTTTCCAATATAAAAGAGGAGTAATAGCAAACCTGTCATCGTTTGCCGGTCTCCTCTTTGTCGTATTTAGTACTTTTTAATCCTCATGAAATAATGGTCCTCGTCTTCACCTGCTCTGTATGCCCCATTATTCAGCATTACCTTCTGGGATGCGATGTTGTCTTTATTGACACGAAGATAAATCTCATCCTCTGGAATAATCTTTTTCGCCTCGGAAATAGTAAGCTTTAGGCCGGCTGTACCATATCCTTTTCCTCTTTCATCCCTCTTGATGCTGTAACCAATATGTCCTGCACCATTCCTAAGAGCTTCTGTAAGATGATGTCTGATACGAAACTCTCCAATCAGCTTCCCTTCATTCCATAAGTAGTAATACGTTTCAGGCACAAACCAGTCTGGCATATTTATAGGATGCTCATATGAAATGAGGGTCGGAAGTACCTTTGCAATATATTCATCATATGAAACGCCGTGATAAGGATTAGTTCTTCAGTTATATACCCAATTCTCTGACTGCATCTGAACTGATATCATGTGACTATAGATACCGTCATTAACTTTAAGCACAGAAGGTTTTCCCGACTCTGCTACTGTACCATTCTTTAGCACAACTATCTTGTCTGCACCATCAACTGTGCGCATGCGATGGGCGATGATAAGGACAGTCTTATCCTTTATCAGGTCGCTGATGGCCTCCTGGATCAGTGATTCATTATCTACATCAAGGGACGCTGTGGCTTCATCCATAAGAATGATAGGTGCATCCTTAAGGAATGCCCTGGCGATGGATATTCTCTGCCTTTCCCCACCGGACAGCTCAGAGCCGTTTTCTCCTATGAGTGTATTGTAACCATCAGGAAGCTTATCAATAAACTCATCGCAGTGGGCAAGCTTTGCTGCAGCCCGTACCTCCCCATCTGTAGCCTCTTTTTTGCCAATCCTGATATTCTCAAGAACAGTATTATTGAAAAGAGTCACATCCTGGAACACTATGGAATACATTGATAAAAGAGTTTCCGGCTCAATCTTTGATATATCCATTCCACCAACAGTAATAAGCCCGCTGTCAATATCCCAAAACCTTGCTGCTAGTCTTGATACAGTAGTCTTTCCGCCGCCGGAAGGACCGATAAGCGCTGTAACCTCTCCCTGCTTTGCCACAAAACTCACATCGTTTAATACTGTTTCTCCATCCTCATATGAAAAATGCACATTCTTAAACTCAATATCATAGTTTTTGTTTGAAAGGGTATCTATGCCTGTCTGTTCCCTATGTGAAAGAATCTCATCCATTCTCTCACACTGAGTATCCGTTGCTATAAGTGCAGAAAAATTCTGAAGTGCTATCTGCAAAGGTTCATACATCCTTGATACGACAAGAAGATACATAAAAAAAGTGACAACATTTATCTCATTCTTAATAAGAAGAGCTGAACCGGCAATTGAAACAGTTCCGATGCCGAACTTTAAGATCATCTGGGCATTGCAGACAAATGCTGCATTCAGAAACTCAGAAAAGATATTGTGGGACTCAACAGCCTTGATTTTCTTATTAAGTTCTTCCATGTATGTATCCTGAGCATTGTAGGCTTTCAGGTCGCGCACTGTCTCAAGCGCTTCCTGTATACCGTCAAGACATGCCACCTTATATCTGCTTCCTCTCCTGTTTACAGCATGCATCACATTTCTTGAGAAAAACACTATGATAAATGCTACAGGAAGCACCCATACAGCTGCTATAGCCATTCTTGCATCAAAGAAGAACAGACTTATTACTACAAGCGTTGTAGAAATGAAAGCGCCCACAAGCTCCGGCAGCCAGTGAGATGAAGCAGTCTCAAGCGTTGCACAGTCTGCCATGATGGTATTGGTCAGGTCTGCCAGATCTTTTTTACCAAAGAATGAAAGCGGTATCCTTCTTAACTTTTCTGCAAGAGAACGTCTTCTAACGCCGCTTTCGACATAGGTTGAGAAAAACGTTGCATTATACTGGAAATATTCAGTAATTGCTATAAGCAAAAGACAGATAATGCTCCCCACAATGAATATTACCACATGATTTTTCGGCAACTGCCCATTTAAAAGATCTCCTGTCATCATAAAGAGGATCCCTACAGGCATCATCTGTGCCAGATTTGCCAGCGTGCATGCCGCAAACGCTTTTAACATGTCCTTGGCGCCCTGCTCTGAAAGGGCGTATTTATGCTGTAATTTTTCCACTATACTCATGCGCCCTTACCTACCTTCCAGTTTACTGATTTCTGATATTCGTTCCACATATGGCTGTAGATTCCCCTCTTTGCAAGAAGCTCTTCGTGCTTTCCGGATTCTGCAATCTTACCATCTGTAAGGACACATATCTTATCTGCATTTACTACAGTTGACAGACGATGGGCGATCATGATCAATGTTTTATCTTTTGACAGATTTGCAAAGGCCTGCTGGACCATTATCTCATTGTCCGGATCCGCAAAGGCTGTCGCCTCGTCCAGAATCAGTATCGGTGCATTTTTAAGAAAAGCCCTTGCTATGGATATTCGCTGTGCTTCGCCACCTGATACATATGTACCTTTGCTTCCGATCATAGTATTTATGCCGTCCGGAAGTTTTTCTATTATATCCCAGCACATGGCATCCTTAAGAGCCTGTACCACTTCGTCCTGTGTAGCATCCGGTCGCCCCATTCTTACATTATCAAGTATCGACATCTTAAGGAGCTTACTGTCCTGAAAAACATAAGATACCTGTTTCATAAGCTCAGAGGACGCAATGTCTTTTACATTGACACCTCCAATCTTAATACTGCCCTCTTTAACATCCCAGAATCTTGCAACAAGGGATGCTAGCGTGGTCTTTCCTCCTCCGGAAGGTCCCACAAATGCCACATGTTCACCCGGCTTTATATCCAGTGTGATACCATCGATGGCGTTGGCTTTTTTTTCGTCGTAAGTGAAGATGATATTGTCAATGCTGATGCTGCTATCTTTAGGAAGCTGAGGATTCGTAGCCTCCTTAAGGGGCTCGACCTCTAAAAGTGAGTACATCCTTTCCAGAGCATCTTTTACCACCATCTGACTTTCCCCCGCATAAGCCACCTTCATCAGGGTTACCGTGAGTATCGGAGTAATTATGATGTAAAAGAGAATGTTATAAAGGAATGTATCTGGGACGCCGTTCCCGGCAAAAATGAGACTGCAGGCCACAAGTGCTGCGAACACACCATTAGCAGCTGTTGTAAAGCCTATCATGGGCATTCTCATTCCTATTGTATAGGTAATGGTCCACTTTTCATATTTATCTATTGCTTCCTTAAACCTCTTAAAAGAAAAGACTGACTGTCCAAAGGTCTTAACAACCGGAATTCCCCTGACATATTCAACAGCCTCGGCGGACATCTCATCAAGCGCATTCTGGTATTCCTTCATGTCATTTTGCATCTTTTCCCCCATCATGCCTCCCATGGCAAGGAATGCGATGACAGCAGGAATGAGGCAGATAAGACCTATCTTCCAGTCAAAGAAAAGAAGCATGGCAATAAGCCCAATGGGAGTTGCGTAGCTCACGGCTTTATCCGGCAGACTGTGTGCCAGGAATGTCTCTGTAGCAGCGCTTGACTCCGCAACTATCTTTCTGATTTTTCCGCTCCCCTCGGATTCTATATACCCCATGGGAAGCTTCATAACATGCTCCATCATTGCAGTCCTCATGTTAGCCTGAACCCTGAAGGCTGCGATATGTGAACACATGAGAGCTGCGATATATATGACCATGGCTAAAAGGCTCATACCCACAGCGCTCCAGCCATGAGATACTATGTGAGTTGCCCTGTCAAAGTCAGGCCTTACTTCAACAACCTCTTTTATGATGAACCATATGTAATAGAATGGCACAAGTGCCACAAGAGCACTTATGGCTGCCAGTATCCATGAACATATGGTAAAATACTTATGGTTGCCCGCATATTCGAACAGCTGCGCTATAACACTTTTCTTTTTCTCTCCCATAATCTTTTATCTCCCCGCTTGAATTAGTATTTACAACTTGCCCGTTCTCTAACCGGAGAACCACAGTAGCGCATCTCCTGACAAGATCCGGATCGTGAGTAACAACAAAAACTGTCTTTTGGCCACGCAGTGACCGTATGAGCTCTGCCACGCGCTCCATGTTATAGAAATCAAGCCCGCTGGAGGGCTCATCAAACAGGATAATATCTTTATCAGAAAGCAGCGCACTTGCAACTGCAACCCTCTGTTTCTGTCCACCTGAAAGACTCATGGGATGCCTGTCTGCCAATTCCTTAAGCCCAAGCTTATCCAGGATTTCAACTACTCTTTGTCTGTTTTCCTCATCCATTCCCAACGTGACCTCATCCATAACCGTTTCACAGAACAGTTGATGGTTAACATCCTGCATGACCATGTATGAACTCTTCAGAAGATTTCTACTCTTTTGCTTCTTTTTTCCGATGATGGCATAACCCTTAAATCCCCTCATCAGCCCGCATATACATTTCGAAAATGTGGATTTGCCTGCACCATTGGAACCGACTACTGCTATTACTTCATTCCGGGGTATTTCAAGCCTGTCTATATGAAGAGCATCACAATTTCTGTAATTGTAGAAAAGCTTCTCAAAGGTAATGGTCTCAGGATTCATCTTCCCTGTTTCAATTGGCGCCATCGAAAGATTCTCATTTATAGACCGAAGACCATGGCGTCTTAACTCTTCCTCAGACAGATTTCTGAACTCTTTCATCGGCATATCAAAGATGATCTTCCCTTCTTTAAGGCAGATTACCCTGTCGCAGATATCCTTAAGCCAGTACAGCCTATGCTCAGCTACAACAATCGTCCTTCCCTTCTGCTTCCAGCCAAGGAGAGTATTCTTAAGGTCTTCAATAGCCTCAAGACTTAAGTTAGATGAAGGTTCATCCAAAACACAAACCTCTGGATTTAGCGTATCTACAGATGCGCAGGCTATTCTTTGCTTTTCTCCACCCGACATTTCAAATATGCTTCTGTCCATTAAAGATCTGATCTTCATCAAAGCCACAGTAGTGTCTATGCGCTCCCTTATTTCTTCCTCCGGAAGTCCCATATTTTCAGGGCCAAAGGCAAGCTCGCTTGTGCTGTCCACACAGAAGAACTGGCTCCTGGGATTCTGGAATACCGAACCTACAACTTTTGCCGTCTCATAAAGTTCTGCTTCTGTCGTATCCATCCCAGCAACCGATACACTTCCATTCATCCGTCCCTCATAGAAATGCGGGATAAGACCATTTATCATCCTGATAAGCGTTGTTTTACCGCATCCGGATTCACCACATAAAAGCACCGTCTCTCCCTTGTTTATCTTAAGGTTAATATTCCTGACAGAAGCTTGCTCTGTCCTCAAATAATTAAAGCTGACATTTTCAAATTCTATCATCTCACCACATCCACAATCAGTAATACCCACGGGACCAGGCACAATAACAATGCAGCGTAATCCTGCAGATGAAAACCTATCCTGCAGATATTAGTTCTTTTCACCTCGCCGCCAAGACCTCTTGTAAGAGCCGCTGCTGATAGTTCCTCTCCGATATTTACACAGCAGGTCATAAGAGGAACCATCCTGTACTCTATAATCTTGGAAGCATGTCTCCCCCCAATGTTTATTCCTCTCATTTTCATCGCGCAGCTAATTGAATCAGCCTCATCTACAACTGTAGGAAAAAAACGGAACATAACAGATAACGGAATGATGAAATTATCGCTTACATGGAGCTTTTTCATTGCTGCTGTAAATTCGCTTACAGTTGTAGACTCCATCAGATACCTCCCCATCATTATGCAGGGAAGGAACCTTCCAAGCACTCCGCATGAGCCGAGGATAATATAGTAAATAAGCCCTCTCAAATCATGCGCATTAGCAAAGGCCAGAAGCATACTCGATCCCCAAAACAGCACTATTCCAATAATCGCTGTTTTGAATCTCTTTGCAGTTAGAAGCAGGAGAAAAGGCACCATGCAAAGTACAGGTACAAGCATTCCGCATCTTCTACCTCCGGCACCGCCCAATGCAAAGGTTGTTACCGTGATGAGTAATGCCAGCTTTGTTCTGGGATCCATGATAAGTCCACGATCAAGTTTTCCCGGGTTATATACCGCACTTTCCATCAGACGATACCGGCTTTCTCAAAATGCTTTTTAAGGAAATGCATTCCAAGGAGTGCTCCGAGAACCCCGAAGACAAATGAACATGCCAGGATTATAGGTGCTGTCCATGGTCTGAATATCCTTGTCATAGCCTCAACATAGTCGCTTCCAAAGGATGTTCTTGTTGAAAAATATCCGTTTATGTCAAGATATAATGGCAGGAAACACCCAAAGATTGTTATACACATAATTCCATAACTTAAGACTGTCTTCTTTTTACTTGAATAATCTCCGCTCTTTGCAACAAGATCCGCAACAATTCCGCATATAATTCCAAAAATAAACGGCCAGAAGCCCATTCCTGTAACCCACAAAAATGCTCCAATTATAATAGTAATAATTGTGATCATCCCGAACTTTTTAACCTTTGTAAAAAATAGCATCATGGTAATACCACCAATCAGAGGGCATAGAACAGATAACATCGGCATCATGATCGGAATGAATCCCAACATAGAGATTGCAGTCATTATCACAAGATAGATAGCTGCATAAATTCCGATATTTATCAGGTCTTTTCCTCCAAGCTTTTCATTATTTTTTTTCTGAGTCATTATCCCATCCATATTTTTCTCCTTCCGCCACACTGGCATTATAGTGATTGTTAGCTTCCGCTAACACCACTATATGATTTTAGTTATTTGCCTCCTATATTTCTACAGCAAAATAGCATTTTTAGCCTTTTTAGCATCGACTTATTCTTTTATATTCCATTGGGAGAACTTTGTGATACTTAAGGAATGCTTCTGAAAATCTCGACTGGTTCTGGTAACCTACAGTTTCTGCGATTTTACCAAGGTTTTCTTTGTTTTCCCTGATAAGCTCAGCTGCTTTTCTCATCCTTATTTCGCTTATAATCTCACTGTACCCTTTTCCAAATACTGCACGAAAATAATTCTTAAGCGAGGATTCACTTATACCAAAAGAAGCAGCCAGCTCGGCTGCTGAATGACGTTTTGATAAATCAGCTGATATAATCCCCAGGGCTTCTTTAGCAATATCCACCTGTGAAGAGGTGCAAAAGGTTCTTCTTTTGTCAGACTTAAAAGACATACCGTTGATGAGATACAAAAGTTTTATGATATCCATAAGCAAAAGATTACTGTCAGTCTGCCCCAGAATATCATCCTTAAGATCCTCCACACATCTTCTGATACGCTCTTCTGCCACGGTTATGAATGGAATGCTTCTATCAGTACACTTTTGTGTTATTTCATTTATAATATTTTCTTTGCCATTAAATGAAAGGATCTTGCCAAGTTCCTCAGAAGGATACAGAATCAGTTCTATCCCCTCGTATTCTGCCGTTGGGTAAAAGAATGCTTCCTCGTTGTTCTGGGAAGTGCCATAATCAATTGCCAGTTCATCACCCACAACAAAGGTAGTCACCCCCGAGTTGAGCAGTACCTCGCATCGACCACGAAAGCAGTAATTTATCTTGACTGGTACCGTATCCTGATTTTTAAATGAGGTTGACCTGAAAATAGTTTCCGGTAAATACCTTGACCATATATCTATATAGCCGGCGTGAAAAAGATCATCATATACAATCCATTTCATTTTTCCTTCATTCCCGCAGTCAGTTGCCGGAAGCTTAAAATCAATCTGTGTGCTCTTATTTATAAAAACAGCCATTCAGCATCTCCTTATAGGTCTCACTTGAATGTAATCTTTATGATCTGCATCTTTACAAGACTGTCGCAGAACCTGATCATCAATTTATGTAGAAGCCTGACCTCATTATAGATATCACGATAGCCCCTCATATAGCTTCGTGCAGTTACTGATGTGAAATCATTGCTCCATACCTCAATCTCAGCTTTATCTTCAACAGAGAAAAATGCGCCCACGTCTGAGATTCCCGCTTCCTTAAGCCATGTCTTAGTCATCATCTTAGCCCCACGCTGATTGCAGGAATCAAATACTATTATTCCTCCTGGAAACTTCTTTGCCATCTTTTGTAACAGTTTCCTTACAGCCTCAGTCTTAAAATAATAGAAAACACCGGATGCAAAGAACACAGCACCATGGGATGGATCTATTTCATCCATCCAGTGTTCATCATTAAGGTCGTATCCGAGATTGTTTTCCCTCTCTCCGGCTGGAAGGATCTCATTTCTGACCTTTATTACATCCGGCATATCTATATTGAAGCCCACGCAGGCTTTGTTATCACATTTTCTGAAGGTGTCATCCAATCCGCACCCGAGATTTACGACAGCAGCATAGGGGTGCTTTATTAGGTACTCCTTGACCTCCCAAGCAAGGTCATATTGTCTCTGCGCAACTTCAAGCGCGCCAAAAAGCCCGACTGCACTCTCCATCTTCTGACCATTCTCTGCAAAATCATAATCAAGCATGGAGCAGATGCGTTCTGCCTCTGGGTCTTTAAACAATTCCGGAAAATGCTCCGAGCATACTTTTCTTCCAAACAGTGGGATTATAAGCGTTTCCTGCACTGTGTTTTTCTCAATGTGATACATATACCAGCTGCTCCTTATTCATCCTGCCCCCTAATACACCAAATAATAAATAACCGAAACAAATCCGCCGAGAATTTTGATGCAGTTATTTATTATTTGGTGTACTGATGTATCATGAAAATTATTATCAGCTGTATTATATGTTAGCACCTGCTAACTTCAATTTCAAGAGTACTCACTTTTTTTATCTGCTTTACAAAAGCATCCATAGCATAGTCATCCGATGATTCCACAAATAAGTCCCCTTATATTCTTTGTCTTTTTAAACATTTACAAATTCCTCTATTTCTTCAACATACTCTCTGGTATGCGCAGCCATGTATCCACAGTGCGGATACCCTTTTCTAATAACCACCTTCACATCTGGCAAGTACTTGGCAAAAGATTTTCTAGAAAGTTTGAGGTCAAAATCCTTTTCGCCATATTCAAGATGGAGTTTGGCCTGTTGTTCTTTTGACAGTGGCTTCATATCGTAGGTACAGCATGCATGGCATATTGCATCGATATCACTCAGCGTGATTCTTTCAAAGTTCTTAGTCATCATCTTTGCGAAGTCATAGCCATACCAATCCACTAGGGATTTTGATGCTTCCACATGAGTCTTATCCAGCTGTTTCTTTCTCTTTCTGAACAGATTACACACAAGCACTTCTGCCATCTTAGAACTCTTATTGAGTGCAACACCGTCAAACCAGGCACGTTCTAAATTAAAATCGAAATCCCAGAATAGCCGCCATGCAACTGCTACGCCAAGTGAAGCTCCGTATACAAGCTTGATATCCTTATAGTCTTTATCAGTCAGATACGATTTAAGCTGTCTGTACTCATCATCAGCACTGATATATGCCCCGGCTTTACCATGACCTCCCTGATCGGGAGCGATGATAAAGTAATCTCCCTTAAGATACGGGCTCATCAGATCATACAGATTTGCACCGGATATCATCATTGGCGCCAGCAATATGAGCTTTGGATTATTCGGATTTCCATACTCGTTGATATACATCTCATTTCCCTTTCAAAACAAAAACACCACAATCCCTGCAACTATAGCAGCTCCTGCTATCCATATCATTGCCAGCAAGCTTCTTTTTTTCAAAACCTGGCCCCAGGTCTGAACAAATGGAATATCTTCACAGCCAGGCAAGATCCAAAACCTGCTATGTCCAACCCAGATCTTGTCTATGACAATACCATCATAGATATTCATTACTTCAAGAAATAGCAGAGCCTGTAAATATGCCGTTTTGAAATCAGAGACTCTGTTCCATAATCCGATAATGAGTACAAGCGCTGTCAGCATTACTATGTAAAACTCTGTCATGAAGACCTTGCGCTTTTTCTGCATAGTTTCTTTTGTTATAAAGCCTATATCTATAGCCCTTTCCTGTACTGCTTTCGGATAGAAATACAATCCATCAATAGCGCCCCCTCTTACCGCGTACATGACCATCGCAGTAAAAAGCAGGCAGAATAAAACCATCTGTATCAGAATAATCATCTGTCTCCAACCTTGACTTTCTTCGCCATAATCAAAAGTCCAACAAACATCCACAAATTCCCTATACTGATCCAAGCAGCAGTAATAGCATTGCGAACTTCTGATTCAGGAAGGACCTTAAACAGCATGACTGCGGCCATTCCTACCGCAGGACAGAATATCCAGCACCATTTAGGATATGGAGTCAGCCCTTTTGTGAATGCTGCAATATGTGCCACATGTTGGATGATCCAGAATAGAAAGAACACTATCATTCCCGGCAAAAGAAAGTATTTACCAAATTTCACTGCTGCATCTACTGCAATCTCCGGGGCAGCATCGTTCATATACTTGTAAAAGAAGCATGTGGACAAACACGGGACATGCACTCCACATCCCGCGAAAGCCAATACCCCAAGTATTCCTGTTCTATAAAGATGAGCATATTTCTGTGATTTAGGAACAATCAGCCTGTACACTCCAAAATAGCAAAGTGCCTCAAGCGGAATACCTATGAATCCCAGAAATGCTGACCAAAACATTCTGGTATCCGATAATTGCAAATATGCTGACAAGAACCATTCCATACCTGTTTTAGAGGAATCATGCATCCCATAACCTATAAGCACATCTCCCACAAGCACCATGCATGCGGCAAATATGCCTATCCGCATAAGCTTCTCTATCCTGTTCCAGTCTAACTTGTCATCAATTTCGATGTCATTAAACTTATCCATACATTCCGCCCTTAATGCTTTACCATTTAAATACTGCCAGTCTGTTGTTGATGTTCTTTCCAACGATAGCAAAAAGTTTTCCGCGTATTGAGTATTTCTTCATTTCTTCGTTATAATTCGTCTCAGACACAAGGCTCATTCTTGGTTCAAGATCCAGATATTCACGGCCTGACTTTGTTCCCCAGCCGAAAGAAGCATTAGTATGTTTCACAGCATCGTGATGGCTACCATTCTTTTCAAGGAACGGAGAATGAAGCTCCGCAAGAAGATATCCATGTTCGAAGCTGTCACAAAGCATGTTGATGCATGTCTTTACCTGGTCTTTGGAAAAGTATTCAAGGACTCCTTCCATAACCACGATGGTCATTTCTCGCTTAGGAAGTTTCCTTGTCCATTCTCCGTCAAGCGCACTCCCATCGAGCATTGTGCACCTGTCCCTGTCAGAGTACACTTTACGTCTCTTCTCTATCTGATCCGGAAGATCCACATCAAACCACGTGATCTTGCCATTGTCTACCTGCAAGAACTTATCATCAAAACCACATCCAAGATTTATGCAGAGTGCATCCGGATATTTACTGATAAGCCGCTTCAACTCATTTCTGTATAGTATTGTTCTAGCCACTACACCCTCATGTGATAAAAAGGGATCGTATTTACTAACGTCAACTCCAAGCGCATCAATGATCTCTTTAGCCTTAAGATCAATTATCCTGGCATTAGATCTTGCTGTCTCACTTGCCTTTATCGCAAGTGGAATAAGAGCTGTTTCCTGTACATCACCAAAAGTAAGTTCCATTGTCCACTCCTCCTTTTAAAACGTTAGCTTATGCTAACTCTAAATCATAGCATTCTCTTTCTCTCATGTCTATAGCCTTTACAACGACTTTGTGAGCCTGTAGTCACAACAGTCATCACCTTCAGCCACTGATTTAGTCCGTTTATAATCAACTCCCCTGAAGCCGTTCATGTATTCTTTATCCATGCAGCAGATCATCTGAACAGCTTCCGGAGTCCCAAGTTCCCGTGCCTTATCATAAAGAGGACAGCTTACCACATCCATGAAGCACTGTTCTTTGGTAACTTTAAGGTTCTTTATTTCATATCCATCGCTCAGTTTTGCAGCAATTCTATCCATCCTCTTCCACATGAGTGAAGGAATGCCCGGAAAAGCAGTAATCTTGCTAAAGATACCTTGTAGTCTGCGTCCCATCTTTGTTCCAAAGCCTCTTGTAACAGCCAAAGCTTCTCCGGGATAGAAATGCTCAACTGAACGATACAGTGCTACTGCCGGAAAGACATATGACACACTCGCCTTATCTGCGGATGGTTCAGCATTCTTTAATCTGGAAAACTCCTCTTCAGCATAATCCCATATATCTTTTGCCTTAGCTTTTCCGTATTTCTCAGCCAATTCCGAATAAAAACGCTTAAATATAGAAGATTTTTTAAGAGTATTGCTCATACAGACTGCTCTCCGTCACTTCTTTATCCCCAATCTTTTACTTACTATACTTCATGATACTACTTAATGTTAGTTGTTGCTAACTTTTCTCAAAAATTTATCATTTCATTTTTCTCTTACAAGATCATACATAAAGCTCTTTTCCCCAAGCGTTCTTGTACCCACATGTTTCATGCTCTGTTCCTGGCTTACCACTTAATCAAAGCTCTTTTCTTATTCAACCCATCAAACTTATGAACAGTCCTACAATCGCTGCCGGAATCAGTGCAAACAACAGCCCTGGGAATATAGCACCTTTTAAATGAAACCACTTCTGATGGTAAGCCTTGTCCATGTGCTCTGTTCCTTCCAGCCTGAACATTTTCATATTTGCAAATAGCACCCAGTCCAGAAAGAGTGTGTCATAGGCTCCAATCCATACCATGAGTCCAAAAGCGATCGCGAATCCCTGCCCAAATGTAACTGCCCCGGCAAGCTTCGCGCATATGGTAAGAATAACTGTAAACATGATTATTCCACAGGACTTCGCCAGTACTACCTTTTTTGATTTATATGAAACATCCACTCTTTCATGTGTTTTGAAGTATTCTTCTTGAATATCAGGCGGGTAATTATGGATACATGCCGGACTGTATATTTTTTCCCCATGAAAAGACACAAAAAGAATTGTTGTAAATAATACTGCAAATACTATCGCCTCAATTACCAATACATACCAAACCATGTTACCTGCTTCCCTCCCTCATAATACGACCATCATAATCCCTGCCAGTACAGCTGCAATAATAGGATTGCCTACAATCGTAATCAGCCACTTCACAATCTTCGTCTTTTTGGGGATGTAAGGCCTTAGATCTTCGGTTCCCGGAATCGTCCAGGCTTTTGTATGCTCCACCCAATACCAATCAATAAAGAATCTATCGAATAGTCCTTCTGCCATTGTCATAGCATATATTTGGAGAAATGGCACTATAAATCCTCTTGCTCCATTGATGCCATAAACTGACCACAGCACAAAAGCAATCATCACTGTAAGTGTGCCTATCTTGAATAATTTACAATTCTTATCGATCTGTGACTTTGTTATAAGTCCCATCTCTACGACGCGATCCTGTACATCTTTTTCATATAAAAAAGCTCCCTGTTCTGTTCCATTTGCTATAACAACTACACAGGGGAGAAATAGTATAAAGCAAACCACAATGCACTCTAATATTAGAACCATAGTCACCCCCATATTACCCTCAAACTGTCATTACCATAAATTCATCTATAGCTTTCAGCACAGGTTCTGCGTATTCTTTCCCACCGAACAGCCACTGCTCATGCTGCATGTTGAACTCTCTGATGTCAGGATCATGGAAGTACTTCTTATAGCGTTCAAGATACTTCTCACCCATTTTGTTGGCATAGATAAAATGAGCTCTTGTATGTTCAACATTGATATCATCCCTAAGATGGGTCAGGAGGTCTGTGTAATACTCATTCTTTATGGACCGGGGATTAAACTTGGAAAAACAGTTCATGAATTTCTCAGCATTTTCATCATCCATTTCAAAGATTTTTTTCAGCTTTTCTTTGGATTTATTCCGTTTCTTTTCACTGCCTGTAAAGCTTGTTAAAAGAGGCACAACAAGCATTGACTGGAGTTTTGCTGATACCGGCCCGCTCTGATCAAGGTCAGGACTGCCAAAGATAGCATGATCTATATGCACGTTCTTTCTCATAACAAGCTGACCCACAAAACTTGAACCAAGAGAAGATCCAATAGCTCCATCAAGCCTGCCATTATGCTTCTCACAGATATATTTCTCGATTTTCTCTGTTACCGTAATCATATCAGGAAAGATACCATCACTTCCATCAAACCCATCATAGTTCACGCATATAAGATGATATTTCTCTGATAACCTATCGATTACTGTTCCAAAGTTTGTCTGCCAGTCACAGCATGTCCCGGGAAGCAGCATAAGCGTCTTTCCTGACATATTCCCAATTTCTTCAAATTGCATTTTTTATACTCCCCTGTTTTGTAGTATTTCTGATTAAATCCACCATCTTATCCCAGCCTTCCTTGGCCTCTTTCACTATTGGGAATGCCGGATAGCAGTGGAACATGCCTTCGCCTACGATCATCTCATAATCCACTCCATATTTTTGCATAACTTTTTCGAAAGATGGAGCGCAGGCATACAACGTTTCTTCGGAGCCATAAACAAAAGTCACTTGCGGACAATTGGTAAAATCGGCCTTTTGAAGCCATATCATGTATTCAGGAACTGACAAATCGCCATGTCTCATGATATCCACAGCGGTTCTCATATAGCTTGCCGGAATTGCCACATCTTTTTTATTAAGCTTCAGCATCCGCTCCCACTCTTCATCTGTTTCAACGCAGGTTCCGGGTGAAATGGCAAGAATATAGCCAGGCATCGGTGTATCATCATGCCCGTCATTGATGTATGGAACCATTCCCAGCGCAAGATTACCGCCTGATGATGTACCTAGAACCGAGATGTTCCCAGCGTCATAGTCCTTTAGCATCTCTTTATATGTCTCATGGATCATTGCATATGCTTTGGTAAGGGGATAATCCGTGCAAAGGGGATAGTAAGGCACGTACACATCCACTCCTGTTTCCTTGGCAAAACGGAGTGCTTTCTTGACAGCGTCAGGTCTTGGTGCCATTACCATTCCGCCACCGATGATAAAGAGATTAGCGTGAGATGCCTTAGCTTTATGCTTCATCCTGATCACCGTAAATCCCATCACCTTGATCCGGTCTATATCAAACTCAGGATCTTTAAGCTCAGGAATCTGGTTCTTTGCATTTTCCTTTTTCTTTGCTGCAACAATCTCCTCAGCAGTTTTTCCATCCCACATCTTCTTTAAACCCGCGGCTTTCACTACCCGCTTAAGGATCTCATATTTAATGCTCATAGCTCCTTCTTTCTGCACTGGAATACCGCAATGCTCTCAACATTTGTAACATTGACTTCAATGTACAGTCCCTTGAGTCGCTTCTCCAGAGACTCTACTGTTTCGAACGGTCTTGTGAAGAATCCGCTTTTTATGTATAACCTGTCTATCATCTTATCAGTATGTGTGTTGGCGCCTTCTACATAAAAGCATCCGGTAAAAATGCCACCTGGTTTGAGAACTCTGAATGTCTCCTTATAAGCAGCTTCTTTATCCGGGAATGCGTGAAAACCATTCAGCGAAACAACCGCATCAAATGTACTGTCTTCAAAAGGAAGATTTCCCACATCCCCCTGCTTAAATACTATGTTCTTTATCCGCATTTCATCTGCTCTTTGAGATGCAGATGCCATCATGTTTTCCGAATAATCAAGGCATGTAATGTCTGCGTTCGGAAGCGTTTTCCAAACCGGCATTGAAAGGACACCGGTGCCCACCGGAACCTCAAGTAGTTTCCCTGAAAAGTCTGCAGGTATCATCTCAAAAGCTCTCGCCTGATATTCCAGCGCATCCTCTCTGTCCATGTTCCACACAAGTTTTGTGACTAACCTGCCCATAAAGGTACTGCAGGTCATCATCCCATCATAAAAGCCGTGAGCCTTTCCCAGACTCTTATACGCACTCTTTATCTCAGTTTTCCTGTCAGACATATCTGCCTCCTCCACGTTTCTTAAAACAATGTACATATCCAGGCCACAATAGCTGACGCTGCCGGGAATATTATAAATAGCTTCAGCAACTGACTCTTTATGTTATAGCCATACTTCCTATTCTTATAAACATTTTCCACCTCTGGATAATAAAACTGAAAGAAATGAAACTTAATCAGCAAAAAGTAATCGAAACAGATCATGTCATAGAGTTTATAGACAGTGAATATAAAAACAAATCTGAAGAAGAACTGCCCAAACGTGAACCCACTCCTGAAGCCATCCCAGATTGAAATCACTCCAACACCAAGTATCATCAGAAGGCTGAATATCATAAGTGTCCATCCAATTATCCTCGCCCCATAGAAAAGTTCCTTGTCTCTATGACGAAGCACCGCCTGTGCTTCCTTCGGTGCTGAAGAAAAGAACTTCTTATCCTGAATAAATGCCACAGCTGAGAACATCATAAGTGTAATCGCCACGCAAAAAACCAACGCCAGAAAAACAGTTAACAGCATACTCGTTTACCCCTCTGAAATATAATCCTCTATTGCTTTAACAGCCTCCATTACACCGTTTTCTTTCATTATCAGTTCCGAAATAGTCTGCGTTGTAACATCATATTTCCCGCTGACCAGGTCTTGTAGAGCATCTGAGATTTCTTCAGCAGTACATAATCTCTTTCTTATGTACAATGGTTTAGGTCCACAACAGAGTTTGTGATCAACTCTCCCATAAAAATACTGGTCAAGCGCCAGTGCTATCACCAGTGTTGGAAGCCCTGCCCTAAGTCCCAGACCATTTGTAGTGTTTCCGCCATGATGCACTACTGCTCTCACCTTTCCGAAGATATAAGCATATGGGACGTTATCTATAAAAAACAACTTGTCAGTATTTATCTTGTCTTTTTTAGGTATCTGGTATGCCTGCACGACAGCACGAATTCCGGTCTTTTTTAAAGCATCTAATGTCAGCAGCTGTAGTCTCGCAAGTTCAGGTGACTCTGCCTTTCCAAAAGCTACAAATATCGGTTTCTCACCCGCTGTCAAAAAGTCCGTCAATTCCTTGGGTTCTTCATAATCTTTTATACTCTCTTCCGGGTGATACCAGTATCCTGTCACATGTATATGGTCTCCCCATGAAGGATCCAGTGGCATAAGGAGTGGACTTGTCGGATAAAAAGTAAGTACTTTTCTTCCATCAAGTTCCGTATATCTGCTGCTTATCTTCCACTTTGAGAGTCCTGCACTCTTTCTCCATTTATTAAGAGCTACCATTGTCATGAGGCTCATCCCATCCGATAGTCCATCATAGCTTTTAAGCACTTTGTCCGAATTAAAATCATCAGTATAAAGCGAGTATTGTCTGGTCGGATCCATCGGACTGTAAAAATATCTTGCACATTTGATTCCAAGATACTCAGCCGCATGTCTTGCAAAAGCTGAGCACGTACCATACATTACAAGGTCAGAGCCTTTTATAGCATCAATGGTCTGCTCCATGAACCTCGGATTTTCTTTCTTAAGCTTAAACAGCCCATTAACAAAATCAAGGCTAGTCTTATAGTCTGTAACCATATATTTCATGACATGATCTGCATCCGTATCAAGCCTTAAGAAGGTCACGCCTTTACTTTCTATGAGCGGACGGAAAGCCTCCGATGTCAGTATCCGGAACTCATGTCCCCTTTTTGTCATTTCCTCGCCAAGCTCTGCCAGAGGATTTACATCTCCCCTGGTTCCCACTGCGACAGCTGTAACAATCATTCCTTACTCCCAATACGTGTAATCCAACTAAGTATTTCATCTATAGCCAATTTCCCATTACCAACATTACAATGATTTTCCGCTTCTTCCTTGTCAGTAAACAGGCGAAATGTAAGGCTTCTGACATTCCTTAGCATGTTGATCTCTTTTCCGATAAGGTGGTAATCAATGAAATGGTCTCCACTGGCCCCAAGAATCAGCATATCCTGCGTAATCTGATCTGCGACGGGTGCAATGTCATATAGCTTCAGCTTCTTGGCATAACTATATGCATCCTTTGCCTCATAGGCATAGCATCCATGCTTGATTCCCCAGTCGATTATGGGAGATTTCTTAGCTTTTTTGCCAAATACCAGATTAAGAAGTGGACGGGCATGTAGCTTCATGAGGATATGGAATGCTCTCTGCGTACCCTGTGGTTGCATACTCACAAGAATATCCTGAAAGCATGGGAATATGGACCAGGCAACCACTTTAGTTATGCGTTTGTCAAAAGCCGCTGCTCTTGGGGCAAGATAACCTCCGAGAGATATGCCTATGATAGTCACATCAGAAAGCTTGAAATAATCCAGGATTACCTTAACAGGTTTCTCCCATTCATGGGTGAAATGCATTCCCTGAACGCGCATTACGCCACCCTGCCCGGGGCCTTCAAACATGTAGACTTCAAACCCCTGTTCCTGCATATATAGGACAGTGAAAAGAAATTCCTCAAAATAGCTGTCATTGCCGCCATGGATAAGTATAGTCCCCTTGCTCTCACCATAAGGCACCACATGCATCACAGGGAGTTTCACATTCTCATAGGGGACATCATATCTTTCAATCCTTGGATTTTCTCCCTCAAAGAAATCTGCATAGTACTCGTAAAAGAGCTTGGTTGCCTTCTCATAGTACTTTCTCTTATCAGGATCACCGTCATACATGAAGAACTCGCTCATTCGATAATAGGCAATGGCATTATCTGTCCTGCCCTCTTTCATGGCTTCGTCGCCGAGCAAGATAAGTTCTCTTTTCCAATCGTCACTGTTGTGGATCTTGCCGGAAACTTTTTGGACATCCTCCAGTCTGCCACCATCCCAGTTGATAACACGGTTCAGCTGATAATTGAAATTTGCTTCATCATTGAGCTTATATACACCCTTTTTAAGGATTACCGGTCTTGTGATATCGTACTTTTCCATATAACGCTATTGATCCCCCTCACAAACTTTTCCGGATTAAACGGAGCAAGACCCCCGTGCCCTACATCCTTTATCTTTCTGAAAACCGTCCGTGGAAAGTAATTTTTGATATATGACACATCCCACTTTCGGTCTTTGACTTCCTTTTCTGCAACCCAGTACTCTATATACCTGCAGTCAATATGGACATTCTCAGGCATGGAATAATTGTTACATGATTCAAATGTTCTCCAGATTGTTCTTGCACTGATCATTTTAAGAACCTTTGCCGCGTATTGCGCATCTTCCTCTGACAGTTCATCAGTTGAAAATGCCTTTTCCAGCAGCCTTGCCCCGCCAATCTTCCCTGTGTATATCAGGAGAAAATCTTTTATCGCTATCAGCCTTGTAATAATCCATGGCAGCTGATAAGGAGTGATACCGCCATCTATAACTGCGCTTCGTATGTTTAATCTGTTATCCGCGAGCATCCTGACCACTACGCTGCCACCCATAGAACAACCATAGAGACAAGTAGCATCACTTAGTCCATGCTTGATAAGCCAATTTTCCAGCTCTGCTGCAATATCCTCAACGCTTGTAAAATCGCTCTTATTGTCAGGGTCATATCCCGGAATTGCTGGAATAATCAGATGATATTTCTTTTCCATAAGTGGTATAACATACTCGAAGTAATCCCACATGACAACTGATGGATGTACCAACACTATGACTTTGTCATTTTCTTTTCCAAATTCGTGTATAGTCATATATCAACAACCTTAGCCTTTTTCGCCATAATCAATAGTCCAGCAAGCATCCATGGATTTCCCCGTCCGGCCTCCATATTTACACCAGATATCCGTTAGTATCCCTCTCAAGGTCTGTCCACTGCTTTGGAATATCGCCGTATTGCCCGATGTATGCCTTGAAATCCCTGTTGAGCGCACTCATCTCATCGACTGCATTCATCGCATGGTCTGAAGTGCAGAGTTTTCCAAGCTTCGTTGCGAAAATGAATTGATAGAACGGAAGGTATTTCTTTTTGAACTTTGGATTCCTAAAGTCTTTATCGGAATCAGGCATAATTTCATGCCCATTGTCTTCCAGTACTGTATAAGCCGCAATAGTTGCGTCCATGATCCTGTTGATATAGACTTTGTCGCGCCTAAGCTTATTTATATCACCATTTGCATAATAACAGGCAAAAGCTATTGGTATTACTGATGCTGCATGGCATAAAAGCCAGTCTGCCATGTTAGATTCATACACAACTTTAAAGTTTGTTCCGGAGAATACATTTCTTACAAAATTCTCCTGCGAGGGAGTCCCCTTAGTATTTCCAACTGTTATCTTATTCAGTGACACTGATCTGATATAGCTCTTTTCCCTGTGCCCGGCAGACATTGCAAATGCAAAAAGAACTGACTTCTTCGATAGTGCTTTTGTGAGTTCGTCTGTCTTGAGATTGTTCCCAACAAATACAATGTTTCTGGAAGCATTATCTTTAAGAGGTTGAACAACACTATCTATCTGGGTATATCTGACCACCACAAATATAACGTCGTATCTATCATCCGATCTCAACCCATCAATCACAGGTATCTTCACATTGGTCTTTCTACCGAAATAATTATGAATACTAAGCCCATTTCTTTTTATCTCTTCATACCACTTTCCACGAGCAAGAAGTGTGACATCTTTTCCCTGTCTGTACAGACTGCTTGCCAGATTTCCACCCAACACTCCTGCTCCATAAACGAGTATTCTCATCTTATTTTTCCCTCTTAAACGTTATGAGTATGAGCCCGGCAAACAGGGCACACAGCACTGCTCCTGTCAGCATCCACAGCGGCAATCCTCGGTCAGTCTTTGAAATAATTCCATATATTGAAACAGGGATTCCAATCAGCCCGCCCAGAGTTAAGGCTCCAAAGCCCCTGTGCAGCCTTGTCGCTGTAAGGATGCGGTTAAGCCCTGCCGCCCTCTCACTAATTAGTTCCAACACGCCAATCATCATGAAAATTGCTACTATGACAGAAAGTACGGCATACATATTCGCCTCTTGCCTCAAACATTTCACTGTACAAACGATCCATATTATCCAGCCTGCATTACCCGGCAAATCATATATCATCCACTTAGCTGCGGATATCTCCGTTCTATATATCCCAATGCCAGGTTTCCACGGGATGCATCTGTTTACGTTTTTCTTATACTCAGCGTACTCCTCACCATATAAATCTAAAAGCCACTTCTCTTCCGTTTTTATAAGTGCAACTGTCATAATAATCCAGTCAACAATCGGAAAAAGTAGCAGCCATGCATTATGCCACATAAGGGTAATCCCAGATAGCGCAATCCACCAGCCGCTGTACATCGGGTTCCGTACCCATGAATAAATGCCATTGGTCTGAAGCCTGTTCTCTGTTATAGAATCATCCATATCTGACCGGACAGCTCCTATATACCAGACTCCGATTCCCATTATGATGAGTAATGTACCAACCACTCGGAAAATAAATATCCATGGCTTATACAGGATTCCTATCTTAAGCACATAGCCAAACAAGATAATTCCTATTACATTGACCATAGCAATTCCATAAACAATATATGGCCCGACTCCAAAGAGAGGGAGTTTCTGCCCTTCCTTCATGTAGTTCTTTAACATTTTCTGATCACCTCATCATGACATGCAGGCCCATCTGATAAATCCGAATGTCTGATAAACTCTACATGCCGTGTAAGTCCCGAATAGGCTCTTGTATCTGTATTGCAGAATATTTTACAAAGCGGTCTTATCCCATAGGTTTCAAACATTTCAACATAAATACACTTTGAAATTCTATATTCTACCTTGTCTCTGGTGACATTGAAATAATCATAGGTTATGCTGCCATCAGTCATTCGTTTTTCATGGTCGCCGATATTCCACTTTCTGGCAATATCAAAACTGTTCGGAAGTGCGTTGATTATTGCAATTATCACATTGAAAAATGTCCTTCTTGCTTCAAAACCAGCGTTTATATAATCCATGATATCTGTGTCAGAAAAGCCAAATTGCTTTAGTTCCAGACACATTGCAATTACTGCATATACATGAAGCGTACTTGTTGATGGATAAACATTGTGTTTCCTGAAATCATCAGAGGCATACATCTTAGAAAGTCGGACAGCGTATGCTTCAACTCTGTCATCGACATTATTAAGTCCAGTTTTTTCAATGGCCTTTCGATATATCTTTTTATAGGCTTTTATCTTTCTGTCCATCCCTTATCCTCCAACTTTACTGAGGATTCGCTATCTTATCAGGTACGATCCAGTAATCACAGATATGGCCTCCGGTGGCCAAAGTATAATCTCTATGCAACACCCCGTGAGAAGCTTCTGTAGAAAGATAATCTATTTCACAGCACACAGGCAGTACTTCCAGATATCCATTTCCCCTGGCAAATTTCTCTAAAGGACACCGGGTGAAATGATAATAGCTACCGTCTTTATGCTTAGTATCATCAAAATTAAAATCCCAGGTCTTATCTTTATACTGTGGATGCGCATCTGCCCAGTCCTGCATGGCATGAAATTTGTCTTTTGCTTTCTGAAGATCTTCCGGCCTGTTCAAATCTGCTCTGCCCATGATTTTGCTGACCATCGGGCTCTTCATGAATCTCTTTATCACAGTCCTGAAGCTTTCGACATCGATTGCTCCCTCAGCAGCTTTCCATATGGCCAGAAACACAAAGCAGGAATAGATATTACTCGCCATGGGATTATCTGCCCCAATATCATCCACCTTTTCAAGCATTTCTTTATATATTGCCTTTGATTCCTTAAGAGCTTTCTTTGTTACTTCAGATCCATATTGTTCCTTCAGGTACTTCTTAAGCATTATCGAAAAGAGCTTCAGATAAGTTCCTTTATACTTCATCATAACCGCGCCATCTACTCCTTATTTCTTTGCAATGACTGTAATCCACGGTTTACTCTCATGATGATCTGACTTAACCTTTGAAAAACCCGCTTCTTTCAGAGCCCCTTCGATTTCTTCTACTGTATGACACTTCATGCCATCAATGATGCTCTCAAACTGGAGACTCGCCTTATCAGTTCCATCAGACTCATTTACAATCATGAAGATTCCACCAGGCTTAAGTGCCTTGTTTACCTCTGAAAAGCATTTCTCAAGTCCCGGCCAGAAATAAATGGTCTCAAAAGCTGTTGCAAGATCATACTGCTCATTCATGTTCAGATTAGAAACGTCGCCCTGCTGAACCTTGCAGCGTCCCTTCTGTATCATGCCTGTGTTGTAAGCTGCTGCTTTTGCAACCGAAACATCTGAATAATCAATCGCCGTAACCTTAGAAGATGGATACTTCCGTAGCAACTCATGTGCATTTCTTCCACCACCGCATCCAACTTCAAGAATTTCTTCCGGTGCAATAGTTTTTTAATGTGCCATTCCCCAGTCGGCCATCTTCGCGTGCCCACTGTTCATGCCATTGACCATCATCTGTCCCAGGAAACCTTCTGGCTTTCTTGTCTGACTTACAAAGTTTTTAAAAAGTCCCATAAATCATTTCCTCCCCATAAGAAGCGCAGAACCTGTAAGAGCCATCCAGGTGGACTCCCACTTGCTCATGAACATACCGTTAGTAGTATCAACAAGTTTTACTTCTTCGTATCCCATATTTTTAAGCTTTTCTACAAAGCTTTCCATATCTCCATATTTTGCCTTGGACATAATATCGTGAATAGCAAATGTTCCGCCCTTCTTAAGGGTCCTTAGTGTTTCAAGAAGAATCGCCTGTCTGTCCTTACTTGGTATGTTGTGATACACATAGTTACTTGTAACTGCATCAAAAGTCTCATCTGCAAAATCAAGCTTACAGGCATCGCCCTGCTGAAAAGATGTGTTATTTACACCTTCAGCAACAGAATTACTTTCGCAGAGACTCTTGCTGAATGAAGCATACTCTTTCCCCCATCTGTCTATACCAATTATCTGAGCGCCTGGATTTTTCTTTGCACAGGCAATACTTAGAGCCCCGCTTCCACATCCAACATCGAGGCATTTACCGCCATCCGGGATTTTTACATAGGATGAAACACCTTCTATTATCTGCTTAGACATCTGACGTGTTCCGTTATAGGAAAATGCCCTGTACATCAGGTACATCCACAAAGATATCAAGGCAAACAGCACAGTTAAAATCAGCAATACCTTTCCCACTATTGAAGCCATACCTACAATTACCGCAACAAAGAATATCGCTGCAGTAATTCCAATCGTCCCAAGTACCATCCCCTTCGGCATCCAATTCTTGTAATCAGCCTTCATCGCCATTCCTCCTATGTTTGATCATATCTATCCTCTCAATTACTCCGATATCTTCCAGCACATTTATCATGCGGTATACCGTAGCTACTCCCACAGAAGAATCTTTGCCTCGTACAATACAGCAGATATCCTTACAGCTGGCTCCGTCATTATCCGCAACGACATCTGCAACTATCATTCTCTGTCTGGTTATTCTCATACCGTTCTCTTTTAAAGCCTCAACAATCTGCTCATTATTCATCATGCCATCACTTCCAGCCAAACATTATTTCGTTAGTTTCAACTAACCCATTCCCAAAAGAAAAGCCCGCACTAACCGGGTGTTTTTAATAGATATTTAATATCATGAAAATAATTATCAGTTATCTCAAATGTTAGCATAAGCTAACTCCATTTTCAATAGTACTTCAGTATTTTTTCTGTCTCATCTCCTATTCTTATTCAGCAGGATCTATTGCCCCACTCATCAAGGAACTTCAATATTAGCTTAAAGCTGTCCTGTCTGGCCTCCTCGCACTCTTTAGGATATTTTTTCTCAGCCGGAAGCATATGATTCAGAGCCCATTTGGCATAACCGGACATTTCATCAAGCCCGTCGGTAAGTGCATGGCTTGCTTTATCATATATACGCCATTCAACTCGATATTGATAATCTTCATCTCTGAGTACTTTTCTTTTAAGTACCTGATAGCATTTTCAACGTATTCAATGGTTACACTTACCAGATCAGGAGATGTCTGCTTTGTCTTGAAAAGTGCAAGCGACATAGCCGGAATGCCGTTCTTATGGTAGAACTCTGCCTCATGTTTAGCCATATTCATTCCACCATTTGAACCGGACATAACTATTATTTCTTTGTCCTTGCTTCCGTTGCCCGGAAACAGGATTCCTTCAAACCCATCTTCTTTCATCAAGGTATGTATCATAAAACGCTCCATCTTAATACTTGATAATCAGTTCTACTCTATAATATATTCGGATTTATCTTACAATGCTCCCCTATGTCCCAGGGCGGTTTCCAACTCCTCTACACTGTGTGTATGCCCATGTTTTCCCTCCTTGATCACATGGGTGTGATCATGGGAATGCTCGATAGCATGCGTATGTGTAGATCCGTCATGCGTATGCGTTATCAGATGTGTGTGAGCATGTTTATGGCTATGTATCAATGTATCCCTGACAATAAGTACAGTCCCTGTAATCATTATTATCAGCGCAATTATAAACAACATCGTGAATCTTTCTTTCAGAAATACAGCTGACATTACCACCCCAATAAACGGTGCTACCGCATAATAAGCGCTTGTCTTTGCTGCTCCTAAAGTCTTCTGTGCTCTGATGTACGTGAATATACTGAGTCCATACGCAACAAAACCAAGAATCATAATTATTCCTATATATGAAAGCCTCGGGATGTTCTCTCCAAGTACCATAGCAACTATGAACGATCCTGTCCCCGATCCGATTCCTTTTATAGTCACTATTTCATAAGTGCTTTTCCCGGATATCTTTCTCGTACAGTTATTTTCAAGTCCCCAGCAAACAGTTGCCCCAAGAACAAACATCGATCCTAGTGAAAAGGAAAAGCTCCCCTCTCCTGAAAATGAAAGTATTATACTTGCCACTGTAATAAGAGATATTGCTCCCCACAGCCTTGCGGATACTTTCTCTCTGAAGAGTCCGAATGCAATCAACGTTGTTGCAACGATCTCAAAATTTCCAAGAAGTGATGCGTTGGCTGCTGTTCCCAGTTTTATGCCTATCATCAGCAGGATTGGCGCTATAATATCCAAAACAACCATTGCAAAAGTATATGGTATATCTTCTCTCCCAAGCCTTTCTTCTGTGGATTCTTTCTTTGCATGGAAAATATACATGATTCCGACTCCAAGACCTGCTCCCATATACAGAAATGCAGCCATAAACGTCGGTGGCACGTTATTAAGCAGTAATTTCGAACACGGTATGTTTATTGCATAAAACAATGCCGCTAATAATGCATATATAATCGCATTCAGTTTCTTAGAGTCCAAAATGATTCATTCTCCTTTAACAGATAAAACTGAAAGTTATTCTATACTAAGATTCTTCTTGCTTTCTGATTACAGCGGTATCTTGAACCTCCCTAGGCAGCCACTCTGCATTCACATAGTCGAGTGGGATTACTAACTCCTGCATCTTGTCTTCTGAAACAGGCCTCTTTATATCATCCGGCAAATAATCAAGACCCACTTCACGCAGGCTTAGGATACTGTCATAGCTGCAACTTTGATTATAAGAGTTTTTCTTAAGCAATTCCAGAGTATGCGCTATTTCTTAATGACACGTATATCTGACACTGCCCTATGCCGCATTTTTACTACAACAGAAAACCGGAGCCAAAATTTTTAAATTTTGACACCGCATTCCTACAAAAAAACCTCAGCACTTAGCAAGTATCCTGAGGCTGAGGTTCATTAGATGTGGTACTGATGTTTATGGTTTTTTGTGTACGCGGAAGCTATGTAACCCCCCAGGGGGCTTGAAAGTCCCGGTTCTAACATGATAACCTTGTCTCTGAAATGAGGGTTAAGACAATGGCGAAAATAAATATAGCCGGACACGAGCTTAGTTCCGGCAAGACGATAAAAGACCATATACATGTAGATGGAACTGAAATACACATTCCACATATCATCATCTGTGGCGAAAAGCCGGGCAAAACCGTACTAGTTACAGCAGGTAGCCATCGCGGTTGCGGGCATTCTTGGAGGAGGACTTTCAAGTGCCATGATTGCGCTGGGAATAATGACAGATGTTAATTATACGAGATACCTATAATAAAATCGTATTTACTTTTCTGCCATGAGACAATGATGCCTTTTGGTATGTAGTTCAGGCTGCAGACCATGCAGCCTGATCATTCTAGTCCGTCTTTGAATTATTCCATCGCTTTCTATTGAGTTCCTTCATTCTGTCACTGGCGTTTTTCCTGGCCTTACCGGAATTCTGAGCCGGATTGTGAAATCTGACATAGCCCTTTGGAATCTGGTAGTACTTATCAAGATCTGTTTCTTTGGTAAGTTCATAGCTTTCAGGATATCTGCTGCACATCTGGTCCAGCTTCTTCATGACTTCTTTATCCCGTGTATAGACCACAGCGAAAGGTTCTTCCTTGTTCCAGTTGACTATGGTTTCACACTCTATTTTTTCAAGCTTACTCATAGCCCCTCCAATTCGTATTTTTCGAGTATAAACAATCATCAGCTGACGATGAAAATGAACACAGAAATTTATGGACATAATAGATATCCATGTCATAACCAGTGTCTCAAAAGCATCATCAGCTGATGATAAAATCATATTGCCATTTCCATCGAGTGCTTGGCTTTCACAGCCTTATCGGTCGATATGTCTTTATGCTCCGCAGCGTGCCTTTCCACAAAATTCTGCTTTTCCTTGCCTATCTCCTCTATGCCAAGCTCAGAGTTAAGCTCTTTGATCATGGTTGAAGCAGTTTTTCTGATTGTCTCCATAGATGCCTTGAGCTCTTTTGTATCCTTACCCTCACTCCAGGACGCTATATAGCCGAAGGAATAGTCAGATGTGTCGATGCCATAATGCTGGCATACAGTAAAAGCCACAGACTCCGCAATCTGTTCAGAGTCATTTCGCGATCTCTTTTCAAGACCTTCTGCTGAGATTTTGTCCCGGTCGTCGAGCCTGCTGTGGACCTGTTCATGGATCAGAGTTTTGATTGTCTGGACCTTTGACATATTATCCTGAACAACTATTTTTTTATCGGTCATGCTGTAAAGACCTTTGGCACCGCTATCTATGTTTCCAAATTCGACCGGAACTATAGATATAGCCTTGAGAGCATCAATCATCTTTTCGTAATTTTCAACCTGGCCGCCGAGTTCTTTAACGCCAATTGCAGGAAGTTCTTTCCCATCAGTATCAGACACATCGAATACGGTCGATACCTTAAAGCCCGCAGAAACATATTCCGGCTTTTTATCATGATGCAGGATTTTGTAATCCTCCATGGTCTGCCCGGGAGCCAGTACAGGAATCATATTATCCTTTTCCGGTTCCTCTTTCTTTTTGACCACAGGAGAAATAATCTTTATACCCTTAGCACCCTTCTTCACATATCTTCCGAAATTTCTGTTCCAGGCATGATAACCCGCGACCAGTGTCGCATCAGGTCTCTGCAAGGCTATAAGCAAAGTGTTATTGAAACTGTAGGTGTGAAACTTCGCCATGGTACTGAGATAGTTCTTATAATTCTCGGAATTAAAAAGATCATGGACACCCTTCTCAAGTTTATCCATGACCGCATCCATTTTGGACTTCTCAAATTCTTCGTTCATAAACGCTCCTCACAATATCGCTGTTCTTTACGCCTCAAATGAAACATCCATTCCACTCTCATAGCTCTGAAGAATGATTTCCTGGAGCTTCTCCCTGAATTCCTTTGTCACAGGATAAGCAATGTCCTTAAACTGCGCCTTTCCATTTTCATCAACAGTCTTCGTCTTGTAACTGGGCATGGACATGAAAAGGTTACCGGCCTTGCTCTCTACAATAGAAATATTCCTGACAGCAAAGCTGTTTCCAAAAGTTACTGTTGCAACTCCCTTTACTCCGTTATTTGAGTTCTCAAGTGCTTTTGTTCTTACATCGATCCTCATAATTGTTATCCCCCTCTTTGTTGAAAAATATAGTTTTTGTGTTTTTTGTTTTTTCTCCGGGTAACATCCCGGGACGACCTCAGCCTTTGGCTGGATCGCATGCAAGCAGTGCATTTGTCAGACAAATGCGTTTTGTGGCTTTTACAACGAGGTCTCCGACCTCGAGTCTCGGCTTGTCTTCGACTTCGCCTTTTCTCTCTCTTCTGTTTCCTTTTCAGTCATCAGAAGTTCGAGGTTCTTCCTTGCAACAAGGTAATCTCTGGTGTCTTTTTTAAGCTTTACATATTCGGCAAAATCAGTTTTATTCTCTGCAAGGAGCTCCCCATACTGATCTCTTAGGTCTTTCATTTTTGGAGGTTCCCCATCTGCATACATCCTATAGATTCCTCTTGCCCACTCATGCTCCTTTAGTGCATCTTCATGTTCTCTGTAATAATCACTACTGTATTTGCTATTCTTATAGCCGGTGTAGATTTCTTTTGTTTTGGCATAGACTATGACGGCTCTTTGCATTTCCTTGTTGGCAGCCATCTGCTCCTGACGCTTCTTTATCCTTGAGTTCAGAGCATCAAGTTTGGGCTGCATCTCATCTGTGATCTTCACAAGTTCCTCAAAAGATGAAATGCCATGTTCTTCCAAAAACAGTAAAACCTTTGCACGCTGTTTTAAGTTAAACTTCCTGGCCCAATTCTCATAACCTCTGCCTTTTCCTTCACGCATTTTCTTTTCGACATCCACAAGGAACTTTAAGCTGTCCGGTGATCTGTCTTTCCATTTCGGCTTGTTATTTTTTGCTTTAAGCTTTTCTTCATAACGACTCTGAATGACAGAGAGGTTGTTCTCAATACATAAAGTGTCTGAAATCCTGCCAAGAGCAAGTCCAGAGAAATAAAAATTCCTGAATCGGCTCTTTCCATCAATCGATACAGAGTTGAACACCACATGATTGTGAATATGATGCCTGTCGGTATGTGTGGTAACGATAAATGCATGCTTCCCTTTGGTAAACCTCATGGCAAGCTCATACCCTATCTCATTTGCCTTTTCCGGTGTTATCTCTCCGGGCTTAAAGGCCTGCCTGATCTGGTAGGCGACCACATCATTTTTATGAGGCCTGCGTATATTGTCTTCATAGTCTCTGCGTGAAAGAAGAAATTCCCCAAGTATGGTATTGGGATCACAGCCATAGGTGCTGACATACTTTTCATCCTCGGTCTTGCGGGGGTCTCTCACATAATCTATGCTTCGCTTAAGACACTCTGCCACAGTTTTGGTTTTCACATGATGCAGTGCTATCAGTCTTGTTGCTGCCATGAATGTTCTCCTTTTCTTGCTCCAGGGCATAATAAAAGCAGCCCATATTTTCAAAATACAGACTGCTCTCATGCGCCATGTTTTAGTTGTCACCTCATATCAGAAATCCTGATAAAGCTCAACCGCCATATCAAGAAGATGCTCTCCAAATCCAATTGCAAGCATTACCGCCGACACCATAACACCGGCAATAAATACCATCAGGATTCCAAAATATATGTGAGATGCAATGCAGTAGATTATAAGGCCGGCTCCTATAAGGAACATGAGTCCTGCTACAACTCCTGATATGTTCATGAACATCTTAGCAAACATATTTGCAGTAAATACTATCAGAAATAACGGAAAGAGCATGATCTTAAGTGCGATTTTTATTATAGTCATATGATGCCTCCAATCCCCTGTTACTCAGGTTTACGTTTCCTTTGCCATAATGATATGTCTGCAAAAAATATCTGCCAAGTTTGCCGATTGTAAAGCTACCTGATCTGAGAAAAAGCTATCATCATGTTTTTGGTATGCTCCCATATCTCATCGAGCCTCATCTTTAAGTCTTCCATATCTGCAGCATATACATCACCAAAAGCATTGGCTTTTTTTGCATACTGATTCAGATTGTTGGAGCACATCCTCAGAAGATAAACGATCTCACTAAAGTCGTCTGTCTTCAGTCTCACGCAGTAGCCATCAAGGATCATCTTCCGTATATACATGCTCATGCTACTAACACCAACCTCATCCATCTTGACAAGGAGCCTTGCATACTCCTCATCTGTCAATCTCACGGTGATTTTGTGCGTGCGCTCTTGCATGTTTTCTCTCCTTTGCTGCACTCTCTTCCTCAATTGCCCTGTCCCTTGCTTCCTCATATTCCCTGGCTTTGGTACTGGACAGTTCCGTTGTTGCATCCCCATCACCATCGCTGTCATCAGGCGCTGCATTGATCATGCCATCGAAATTATTGTCGTTACATTCAACGATATCCTCCACAGATTTCAGGTAGTTCTTTTTGGAATGAATACTGTGCTGCTCAAGGATAGATTCCTCTTTTTCTGTGAGTTCTTCTTCCTTATGGAGTCTGTCATTTGCTATATCAAGTCCGCTCATGCAAGTACCCCCTTTGCTTTTTTATAGTTCTCCAGTTTCTGAAGAACAGAATCCCTGCCGTCTGTTTTCCCGCGCTTTATGAGCTGTTTCTTTTTCTTTGCCTCTTTCTTTTTGGCATCTACCACCTCGCCCATTCTGAAGCTGTAGCTGGAAAGACGGTTTGTGATTATGTCCACCTTTTCTTCTGCGGTCAGATTCTCATTTACTTCTGCTTCGATCATGGTTATTTCCCCCTTTCTGAAAACAGCTGCAGACATAGAATCTGCAGCTGTCGATTGTGTTTCATTCCTCAGGATTTTCATTCTCCTCAGGAACATTATCGAGAACATTTTTCTCTTCATCCTCCTGGAAGTCCTTATCAGGATCTTCTTTTTCCTTATGGATGAACTCATCCCTGTTGGAATAAATATAAAAACCTCCGGCACCTGCAAGCAGCAAGATTATTACTATAAGAGCCACCTTTGAGCCGCCCTTCTTTTCAGGTTCGGGTTCAGGCTCCGGTTCTTCTTTTGGTTCTTCGACAACAGGAGCAGGCATCTCTTCCTCGTCAGTTTCTCCCTTAAGCTCTTTTATCTCATCCTCATCAAGAAGAGATAGGATATCCCTTTCATCCACAAGATTCAGGAAATGAACTGTGTTCTCTCCTTCATCATCCCTGTCGATGATGATATAAAAGATATTCCCATTCTTGGTGGTTACAGTGATGAACTGCTTGCCACTCTTATCAGGATCACCATAGTCATCAACAATTGTAAGATTCCCGTCCGGAGTGAGTGGTCCCATCTTCTCTGTCTCATCATATGCCGGTGGTTCAGGCTCAGTCTCCTCAGCTTCTATATCAGCCGGATCAACATGGGCATAAGCAGTAATGGATGGTCCCGCCATACCAAAAATGGTTGCTGTAATTATCGCCGTTCTTAAAAGTAATGCCTTAATCTTCTGTTTCATCTGTGATCCCCTCCTCATTTACTATTTCCCCTACACTTTTATCACCGGGCATGTTCCCTTTTATCCTTGTGTAGGTTATGAGCTTTTGAAGCTCCTCAGGAGTAATGTCTGCAGCCTTCATCATGTCATGGACTGCAGTTTTTTCTTCCTCCTGACATTTCTTTTCAAGTGCCCTGACCCTTGCATCGATCTCAGCCTTTCTTTCCCTGGCTTTTGCAAGTTCAGCCTTATATCTGTCTAACCTTTCAAACATTTTTCTCCCCCCTCTCATGAAATGTTACTGCTCCGGAAGCCTGCCATAGCAGAGGAAGTGATTCCTCCAGTACTTGGTATTGACCGATGTGTAGGAAATAGGATTTCCGCAATGGATCATCATTCCATTTCCAACATATATCCCCACATGACTTGCCCCTGGAGTGTCATAGGTTCCCTGGAAAAAAATAAGATCTCCCGGCTTCGCATCATCCGGTGAGATCCTGGTACATATCTTCCTAAGTCCCTGTGCAGTTGTCCTTCCTACATGCCATCCGCTGTGGTTTATCACCCAGCATACAAAACCGGAACAGTCAAAACCTGTTGAAGGACTGCTCCCTCCCCAGACATACTCTCTGCCAAGATACTTCTCCGCCTCAGCTATCATTGCTGCAAACTGCTGATCTGTAAGTGCATCCCCGGGGATACTGTAATCCTCATCATCCCCATCACCGTAAACATCCTCGAAAAGATATTCTTTGTTGCCACGGGTATACATGAGAAGCTCGTAATGGTCTTTCTGCTTATCAGTTAAGCCGGAGTGCTCAATAACATACTCAAGGCCCTTGTTATCCAGTTTCACTTTCAAAATACTTACAGTATACGTATTTGAACCGGTCGTACCGTCATCATTTACCCAGGTATCTGTTCTCGTTTCTTCTCTTGATGAATACGTGAGCTTATACTGCTTTTTGAAAAGTTCCTTTATGATGTTCTTCATGTCCCTGCGTTTGTAATCATCATATTTTGCTGTAAGAAACGCTGCTAACTGAAATGGGTCATGCCCTATTTCATCAAGCTCGTACTCATACTCATCGTAATCAGGATAAAGAGTTTCAGTATCTTCTATGGTATCGCTGAGTTCTTTTTCCAGCTTCCGGTAATCTTTCTCTACTCCGGTTATGTCCTCATCATAGGCAGAATAAGAAGAGACTGCTCCGCCATCTGTCATAGCGGGCATGACCAGAGAACAGCTGCTGAGCATTGTGGACAGCATGATAATGATAAGCACCACGATTATGATGGCTACGATGAGCTTTGGATTGTCCCTGACAAAGTTGGCGATTGCCGCGGCAAGGTCGCTTATCTTTTCAGAAAGATTGTTCACAAGATCTTCAAGCCTTGTGATTCCCCCCTTTGCTGCCTGCCTCTCCTTTTCCCTGTCATAATAGGACTTCCTTACTTTCTTTTTCTGCGCTGCTCTTGATCTTGGGTTTGATCCGTCCTTAGGATTCTGCTCGTTGGCATGCTTTTTCTCTTCTTTATGCTCACGCTTTAACTTTTGTCTGTAGGAACTTTCCTTTAACATGTGAGCAGCTTCTTCAGAGCCATGTGCGGCATCATTTATGATATCTTCAGAAATGTTGTTATCACCATCATCAGAATATTGGCTTTTCCCTGCCACATCAGATACTGTGCCTGCAGCTATAAATGCAGCCCTGCCCGAGCCGATAGGAGATCTTCCCATGTTTCGGCGGTGGGCTGCTCTTTGAGCCTCCTGTGCTGAAACTGCTTTTTCCTGGGCTTTCATCTGAGCCTTTACTCCCAACAGTTCTTTTGACTGCTCCCTGCCTTTAAGAACCTTCTTAGTTATCTCTGCGTCCTCTGCAGATGCTTCATTCCGCTGGCCAGAAGCTGTATAACTGCCCCTGCCATGCCTTAACTTCTTTCCAAACTCCTCCTTCATGGAGGACTTCGTCCGAAACTTACTTTTCTTACGCTTTCTGTCATCCAAATCTTTATGCTCCCTTCTCTTCTTTGTACTGGGCAAGCTCATTAGGCTTTGTCGTTAGAATCTTATAAAGTTCGATGTCTTTAGGGAAATGATCTGCAAAAGGAAGTATCACATTTCCGAAAAAGAGAAGCCCCTCACCCTCACCTGCCTGCGTGACATAAGAAAGCTGATGATCACTTATACCGAGCTTCTGAGCCAGGATATTTCTGTCTCCGGTTGCCTGATTGAGCATATAGATGAACTCGCAGTTTTCCAGGATATTCTCTATCTCAGGAGATGAAAGCAGGTCCTTTACGTTCTGCGTTAAGGCTGTCGGAATGCCGCCCCACTTACGGAAACGCTTGTATATTTCCACACTGTAGCTGGCTGTCTGCTTCTCTCTTAGGAGCAGATGGAACTCATCCATATAGTAACGGGTACTCTTTCCGCAGTCCCTGTTTGCTGAGACTCTTCCCCAGACCTGATCCTCAACTATGAGCATTCCCAGCTTTTTGAGCTGCTTTCCCAGCTCTTTTATGTCATAACAGACAAATCTGTTATGGACATCCACGTTTGTCCTGTGGTTAAAAATATTCAGAGACCCCTTTACATATATTTCAAGGGCTGTAGCAAGGTTCCGCGCTTCTGACTCGCCCTGTTTTAAGAGCTCATTGTACAGGTCTTCCAGGATAGGCATGTTCTCAGGTCTTGGATCATCAAAATATCTGTTATAGATCTTGTGGACACATCTGTCTATTACAGTTATCTCAATGGGCATGAGGCCTTCTCTTCCGCCAAGGACAAGCTCGCATAGTGAAAGGATGAACTCTGCTTTAAGAGCTATTGGATTGTCATCATCGGAATAGTTCTGGTTGATATCCATGGGATTTATATACTGGGTAGAATTGGCACTGATCTTTATGACCTGGCCGTTGAACTTCTGCACAAGAGGTGCGTACTCACCTTCCGGATCACAGACTATGATGTCATCATCTGTAGCCAGCATGACATTGGCCATTTCTCTCTTCGCAGAAAATGACTTTCCTGATCCTGGTGTTCCAAGGATAAGCCCGTTGGGGTTCTTGAGCTTTTTCCTGTCTGCCATGATAAGGTTATTGGATAAAGCATTAAGTCCATAATAAAGAGACTCATCTCCTTCCTGAAAAAGCTCCTGTGTTGTAAAAGGGATCATGATGGCTGAGCTTGAAGTTGTCATGCCCCTTTGTATCTCGATATGGTTATGTGCCAGAGGAAGGCTGCTCATAAGCCCCATTTCCTGCTGATAATCAAGCGGAACGAGGATACAGTTATGCTTCTGGGCTATACTCTTTGCCTGGAAAACATTTGCTTCAAGCTCACGCTCAGTTCTTCCGGTATTCATGATAAGGAACGTCATGAGGAACATTCTCTCATTCTGACTCTGAAGCTCCCTCAGAAGTGCCTTGGCATCTGTACCGTATGTTGCAAGATCTGATGGAATGATGTCCATATCATACCCGGAACGCACAGCCTTTTTCTGCTCTTCGATCTTGTTTCTGTCCAACTCAGTGATCTTGTGCTTTACATTCTTTATGGCTGTATTCTGGTCAATTGATTGCATGTTGATATTAAGGATCTGTGACGAATCCATGGAAAGAAAATCCGCCAGCATCTCATCATTTATCTCTGATGCAGTAATTGAAAGAAAACTCATTGAACAGTACATGTTTCCCATCTCAAACATTCTCTTTTTAGGGAAAGCCAGGCTGCTGGGTACAATAAAGTCCTTAGGTCCGAGGCCTCTTTCAGCGCACCACTTCCAGTCAAACATGAACCTGTCATCATCACCCATATGAAAGATGTCATGCATGAGCTTAAGACGCTCTTTTCCGGTCAGCGGATCTGCCATGACTCCAAGGTGCTTGAAGTTGTTCAATATATCTATTTCTATGTGATTGAGCCTTGGCTTCGCCTCCTTTATTGAAGAAGCGTGGATGCCAAAAGTAAGGTACTTGGTCTTTGTAAGACCGTTGTTACCTTTCTCAAGTTGCCTTTTCAGGACTCCTGAATATTCATCCCTTGTGATATTAAAGCCATCCTTCTTAAGTGGGATCCTTATGCTCTTTTCAAAGCTCGTGGCATCAGTGCTGACATTCATGAAAGTCAGTGAAAACTCTACTGAGCTGTCAAAAAAGTTAAGGAAGCTGCACCACTCCTCAAACATGATGGTCTTATCCTCATCCTGGGCCAGCTTGTAGTTGATGTCCTGAAACTGGATCGTCTTGGAATAAAAATCTCCCTCTTCCCTGCAGATACCACTGGGGAACATCCTCTCGAAAGTCACGGATTCCTGCGCCGAGTGAGGCATGTTGTCGGACTTCTTTGCCTCATCAATGATTTTCTTTATCTGCTTCTTTTCCTCTGATGAGAGGCGGGCCGGGATCTTAAGATTTCTTTTCTTTCTCTTTCTGAACATAGGAAATAACAATGTCCTCTACCTCCTCTTCAAGTTCTTTCTGCCTCATGAGGGCAGCGTAATAATTCTGTGTCCTGTAGGGTCTTATCTTTGGTCTTTTGAATCGCCATGTGATCATATGACGAAGTATGGTCTCACAGTTCATCCCATCTTTTTCATATAGGGCAACAAAGAAAAAGGGCAGCATCACAGCCATCATGGTAAGCGTCGATGCGCTTATGTTCTCCGTTATCTTTTTTGTAATAAAAAAGAGCGGGACTCCCACGAGCGCCGCCAGTGAAAAGCAGATGACCTGTCTTTTTGTGAGACCAAATACTATCTTATCTTTGACCCTTGTAAGATCCCTGGGCACTGATACAAAATTTGCCATACTCCTATAACCCCCTGTTTATCTGGCACTGAAGATACTCTTTGATAATGAGCTGGTCTTTAAGAGCGAATAACACAAAAGAACTGTATATCCCAGAACCGCCCACATGGATCCGACAATATCAGACGAAAACGCCACAGACTGTATCATCACTGCGTAGATAGCAAGGCATACCATGATAAGAAATCCCTGAAAGCCAAGTGCAAACAGGCCTCTTAAATAATTCTGTCCTATCTGGCTCTGCTCCCTGTTTCCAAATGTCGCAAACGGGATAGGCGCAAGGCTGATCGACAAGTATATTTCCAGCATCCTCCCATAAATGACCACGAAGATGAATGCCGATATGATCTGCGTTGCAATGCTCACAAACAGTACCTGAAAGAACAGTCCAAATATGGCTGCCATGTCCATGGCCTCAACAGTAGCCCTCATGGATGAAAGAGCTGAATCATCTATCGCAGTTGAGGCAGATATAAGGCCTCCGCTGTTATTTACAACATGCTGGGCAACATCAAATACCGCCATGGTTATATCAAAGCAGTGAGTTATCATCATTACTGCCACATATGTCTTGAAGATCCATTTAAAGAATATCCACGTTTCAAAGTTAGCCAGGTTATTATGTGCTATGACAAGCTGAATGAGCTCATAACAGGCAATGAATGTAAGTATCATTCCCGCTATAGGCATTATCACCGTCTCTGACAGGTTCCTGATCATGTTGAAGACTGCCGGCTGAAAAGCAGATGGTGTTGTTGCCACCTGAGATGTGATATCACCGACCTGGTCATTAACGCTCTGGAACATGTCTTCTATAACACTCATAACCCCATCAACAAGTAAAGACTTAAGCCAGGAGGTCAATTCTTCTATAACTCTGTCCATAAATCTTGCTCCTTTGCTTTAATAATGGGGCTGGTGTGAAGCCAGCCCCAGACAATATGAAATTTTCAGTCCTGCTACTTGCTATCGCGCGGCAGGTCGCGCTTTTTTCTCAGATCAAAAAAGACCTGAAAGAAGAGGAATGAGCTGTGTTCCGATGAGGGCAACTCCACCTCCCGCCATCAGCTGCTTCATTCCCTGGCTCTTAGCTCCAGGGTTGTCATTGCCATACCCCTCCATGAGGTTAATGACTCCCCAGACGCCAAGACCAGCGCCAAGTGCTACTACAAGTGTCTGTAAAACTCCGACTGCTGAATTAAAGAATGCCATGCTGTTCACCGGAGCCCCATCGTCTACTGTATCTGCCTCTGTTTTCTTATATCTTAGAAGCTTTTTGTAAGCGCTGGATAAAGTACATCTTATCCTTCTCCATATATTGCTACATACAGACAGGGCTCCACGCCCGAAAACTTTCATCTTCATACTCCCTCCTTCATCAAATAACCAATCTTCATAATCCATCCTTCATCCGAAACCTTTAAAGTTTTCGGACTACTCTCCTTTCTCTGATTAAAAAAATGATTTATAGTTTCGTTATGCCCCTTCTTCATGTGCACCTGATTTTGGACATAAAAATAGACCAGTAAGTACCGGACGTCTCCGGCCTCTGCTGGTCTATGTAAAATTCCCCTTATACAACAAAAGGACATCCCATATCTGGAATGCCTTTCTAACAAAAACGCTGGACCGGACAGCTTACATCTGCCTTACATCCTCATGCGGTTTACAACGATTTACTTTGCTAGTTACATATTATCACTTATATCGCAATAAGTCAAAATTCAATTTATATTCAACTTAATGTCATGTGCTTCAGAAAAATCAAAAATATCCTCCCCACACAGAGTATTTATCCACTCTTTTACTGATTCAGCACTATCTCTGTCTTTCTTCTCTATATTTCTGTAGAAGGTGTTTGCAACAAAGTCTGCTAGTTGAACAAGTTTTTCATTCTTTGAATCTGTATAACTTGCAGAAAACTTATCACAGATAGGATTTTTTATAGTAAGTTGCTGATTTAGATATTCCTCTAGGTCATACTTAGCACCGGTAGCAACATTTTGCTCATCAAGCAAAATATCTATATTTCCAGCACCAGTCATATATTTGCTATGCTTTCTAAAACAACTGTCAAAATAAACTTGAACCATATAATTAAACGTTCTTGCATGGTTTTCTATAAACTTATCATTAGTATAATTGTTGTCTAAAACTATAACTCCCAGTTCAATCTTGTCACTACCGTGTGCCAGAATATGATGATAAATTTTAATTTTCTCTTTTTCGGAAAGATCTGATCCTTTAATTTCCTTATTGAGTATCAGTTCCTCTTTCCTCTTGCTGTTATTCTTTATCATCTGTGAAATCTTCTTTTTAAACAGTCGCCTAATCGCTATTGGATTATCTGTGAATACCATGGCAATAACAAAGTACCTGTTATTACTGACATTTGTTTTGGTAATACTTCCTGATTCGTCCACATAAACATATACAGTATTATCGTTCTGTACTTCTCCCATCTAAAAGCCTTCCATCCTACGTCATAATTGCCATGCCTTAATCATGTACAAGTAATTATATTACATTTTCATTATCACCGATATTCTTTTTTTATAGTGTATTACTTGTCATAAAGTCGGTAGCCAAATTGAGTTGCCATATGGCTACCGAGCTTTTCATCCTATACTTCTACCACATCATAAATGTCCTCTTCTCTCAAAGACATCCTGGGATTCAAATTCTTTGCAATATCATACAGATTCTTCTTATCATATTCTGCAGTTTCCTTATAATGCGGATGCTGGGTTACATCATATTTGTCAGAAATAAATGGTCTCACACCGCGTAGCTGCAGAATGCATTTTCCACCATCCATAACGGCAAGTTCATCCATCGTCATGAGGTCCTTCCCTGTCTTCTGGTAATTCATGGAATACGATGGATTATTACCCTTACTTTCACCGGTATTGTACATGTCAATGGTTTCCTTACCTAAAATCTGGTTCAACTCCTTTAACGTAGACTGCTCTGTTCCACCAAGAAAGAGTTGTGAATCCATATTTCCAACAATAGTGTCTGCGTTATCTTTATAGATAGCTTTAAGCTGTGATCTGGCCTGCAAGAAAAGACATGCGCTGATCTCACGGCTTCGGATCGTAGCAACAAGTTTCTCCAAATTAGGTATCTGTCCAATATTGGCTGTCTCATCAATAAGGCAGCGCACATGAACAGGGAGCTTTCCTCCGTAAACATCATCAGCCTTTTCACACAAAAGATTAAACATTTGCGTGTATATAAGCGCAATCAAAAAATTGAAAGTGTTGTCTGTATCACTCATGATAAGAAAAAGTGCTGTCTTTTTGTCTCCCAGAGCATCAAGCTCAAGTTCATCATAAGAAGTGATCTCTCGGATTGATTCAATATCAAAAGCCGCAAGTCTAGCTCCACAGCTTATGAGCACTGATTTCATGGTCTTGCCGGCAGCTATCTTGAACTTTTTATATTGCCTTACAGCAAAGTGATTAGGCTCTTTTCTCTCAAGATCTCTGAAAAGCATATCCACCGGGCTCATATAGTCCTCGTCATCTTCCCTGACATCGGATGCATTTATAAGTTCAAGTAGAGTGTTGAAGTTCTGTTCCTCATATGGAGCAACATAATAAATATAGCCAATATAGGCAGTATAAAGAAGTGTCTCGGCTTTAGTCCAAAATTCATCCCCTGATTTTCCCTCCCCTTTGGTATTAGATATAAGAGCATTTACGAGTTTCAGGATATCCTTCTCGGAATGGATATATCGGAGCGGATTGTAATGCATGCTCTTTTTGAAATTGATGGTATTAAAGACTTTTACATCATAACCATGCTTTTTTAATGTTGTTCCTGTCTTAAGGATAAGGTCCCCTTTGGGATCTGTTATCACATAAGAACTATGCATCTGCAAAAGATTCGGCAAAAGAAAGAATCTCGTTTTACCTGATCCGGATCCACCAACAACCAGTACATTTTTATTTCTGGCATACTTAGGATTCTTTGGTCTGCTTTCCATGGTAAGACGCTCTGTCTGGGTCAGAATAACATTATCCTGGAACTTGGGATTTACAAATGGTTCTATGTCCTGTGGCTTTCCCCATCTTGCAGTTCCATATTCAGCTCCTGGCCGATACTTCTTTGCATTTTTACCTTTCAGGTAAACTGCCAATCTGATACCTGCTCCTACAGCTATTCCTACTAAGATGTCAAATGGATACAAACTTGGCAACATATTTGATAAAGCCTGCGGTAGTGTATTCATAAGTGAGCCAATTCTCTCGGAGGCATTACTTCCTGAGGACAATCTCCATGCCTCGCCTATGTTAGTACCCACAAGCCCCATAATCACATATGGGAGATTGAGCAGAATAATGCGCTTTTGTTTACGTGTCATCTGACCATCTCCTTTACTCTGATTTTTGCTTTAACCATCTGCTCTTTTGCCTTTTCTTTGTATATATCAAGCTGATGAAGCACGCTTGGCCGGTCTTTCTTGAATGCTTTTACCTGTTCAAACTCGTTCATTACTGCTTCAAGGGCATCCATGTCTTTTGCCTTAAAAAATACTGTGTACTTAGGTGGATCTACCGATTTATCTTTTGTAATGGCAAAGTCAACGCCATATCTTTTTGCAATACGCTGAAAATCTTTAATACCTTCGTCGCCCACAAGCATGCTTGTAGCTCCCTGGTCCTGGCTGAGAAGTTGTTTTACAGTCTGCTTTCCTCTATAGCGCTTTGGCCCCATCATCTGCTTGTGTCTTCTGTAATTTATAAAAGATCTGACTGCACCTGTAATTACTCTCCATGAAAACTTGGTAACGGTAACCGCCAGATTTATGGTTTTCTGTTCTACCTCCTCCTGCATAAGAATCCCCCTTTCAATGACAAAAGCAGTAGACTTTTGTATCTACTGCTCTACCTGATCAACTAAGATTTTGTTCTCTTTCGCGCTTTTTCTGCCACTGTTCGAGCAGTTTCACGATTGTTTCCTCCATTTGTTTTGGTGTATATGACTTCGGAAAATACTTCCTGAGAATATCATTTTTTATTGTTACTCTGTCCACATCTGACTTTTTCTCTTCTGACATGATCACATTCATTGCCTCCTGCGTTATACCTTCCTCCTGAGCTATTTTCTTTATGCGCTGCGCCTGGGACAGCGATGGTGTCGATTGTGAAAAATCCATTGCCTCTAAAAGACGCCTCTGCTCATCTTCGTCTAGATATGAAAGCTCTACTGCCGGATTGAAGCCGATCTGCTTGTTATCAACCATATCAAGTATTTCAGGAAGAAGATTTGTAAGACGAATATATCGCTGAATCTGATTGCGACTAATGCCTGTTTCTTCTGCCAAAATTTGATCAGACCTTAAATGTGTCCCAATTTGGGACGCATTTTCTTTTGATGGTCTGCCTGCTAATCTCTTCATGGCATCAAGCTTCATTTTAAAGGCCCATGCTCTCTCACTTGGAAGCAGTTCCTCTCTCTGAAGGTTGGCATCTACCATCAATATTGTGGCTGCATCATCATCCAAATTCCTTATGATGCACGGAAGCGTTTCTTTTCCAGCAATTTCCGAAGCATGACATCTTCTGTGGCCTGACACAATCTCATATCCGCCTTCATCTCTCGGTCGCACAATTGCCGGAGTGAGGACTCCAAACTCCCTGACACTTTCAACAGTTTTATCCATCGCTTCATCATCCAGAATCTTAAAGGGATGGTTTTTAAATGGATGAAGCTCCGATAAAAGAATATCCTGAACCTGCTCGGTTCCATTTCTATCTTCTTTACTCTGAACCTCTGAACTGCCAAAAATGTCATCATAACTCGAAAGCTGAATGTTTCCGCGAGATTTCTGCATTCTTCAGCACCTCCTTTGTCAGCTTCTTATATGCCTCGGCAACCTTTCCTTTAGGATCATGTTCATAAATACTTTTCCCTGCAGCACTGATCTCGGCTGCTCTTACAGAAAAAGGGATCTCTGTATCATATACCTTAATATTCTTTCCATAGACATTTCTTACAAGGCTACTGATTTCTTTTGCATAATTTGTCCTGCTGTCTACCATTGTCAGCAATATCCCATCAATTTTAAGTCCCGGGTTCATCTGCCTTTTTACCCTGCTGACAGTTTGGAGAAGCTGTTCCAGTCCTTTTGCTGACAGGTACTGACTCTGAACCGGAATAATCAGTCTGTCAGCTGCTGTAAGTGCATTGACCGTAAGCATTCCAAGTGATGGCATACAATCAATCAAAACAGCGTCATAATCTTTTTTCACACAGTCTATATATTCTTTCAGGATTCTTTCCCTTCCCATAGCATTCACTAGCGAAACCTCAAGCCCTGCAAGTGATATGTTTGCCGGGAGAAGATCAACTCCCTCAGAATGATGGATGATTCCTTTATCTCGTTCTATCGGGTATTCCTGAAGAACACTGCTCATTATATCCGTCACCGTAACGGGTATATCATCAGTCTTTGGATATCCCATGCTGATAGTAAGAGAGCCCTGCGGGTCAAGATCAACCAGCAGGACTCTTTTGCCTTCTTTAGCAAGGCCTATTCCTATATTCTCGGTACTCTGAGTCTTCCCTGTCCCACCTTTCTGGTTGACCAGGGCATATACTGTTCCTCTGCTCATACTCTTCCTCTCATTCTTCAAAAGTATCCCCTTGCATGGTCATGACTAACCATATTTTCATAATGGGCATCTATAGTAAGTGGCGCATTGTAAAGTGCTGCAATAAGATACTGCCTGACATTCTTAATATCGGTTGTGTTGCTTTTTAGCGAATCTATAACATATGCTACATGGCTGTAATCAAGCTGCCTGAACTGATCTTTTACAAGCTCTGGAGATTTCTTTACTCCACCAACAATGAAATATCTGGCATCGTCCGATAAGACATCAACAATCAGATTTGTTATCTGGTCTATTAGCTCACCGTTGTAAGGAAAGCGTTGTTTCAAACTGCATGTATCAATATTCTCACAGACTTTTCTTTTAAGCTCAGGTATGTCAGACCAACAGAAATCTCTTTTCTCATCCCTTCTCATCGCATCATCAGAATAAGTCATATGTTCTGGCGGATATACCTTGATAAGATTAGATAAGATATTTATATTTTCAGTATTACTAAAGTCAGTATTATTTATATCAGTATTATTAGATTCCTGTTTTGAACATCCTTGGATTTCTATTTTAGGCATTCCAGGATTTCCATTTTGAACATTCTTGTTTTCACGTTGTGACATATCAGAAAGGATCTTCTTCACATACAAAAGAGCTGCCTTTCCCTGTCCTTTAAAATTCTTATCTACAAGTCCTATATCAACAAGCTGTTTAAGTGTCCTGCAAGCCTTTCCATTTGAGCATCCTATGCTGTCGCTGATCTGCTCAATTGTGTAGATAATATATACTCGGCCTCTTTCGTCAAACCATTTATTCTCTGCAGACAGACTCATCCTGTCCAGTAACAGGCCATAAAGAACCTTGGCATCACTTGTAAGCTCCTTAAACCTTGCATCTGTAAACAACAGCTTCGGTACTCTGATAAAACTGAACAGATCCGCTTCCTGACCATAGAAATAATCAAACTCAGCCATTTATACTAATTCCTCATTTCCTCAAGAATCTTACGGGTGCACCAGCCTATACATGGCCAGTGCGCTCCGTAAGGGCAGTCCTTCACACACTTTTTACGCGTCTGCTTATTTCTTCTGATGACGTAAAAGCACTCAGAATGCCTGGTGCATACGCCCTTGCTTGTTCCAAAAAAGCACTTTTTACAGTCCTTTGGTTTATCAGCCGCGTATTTTTCCATTAGATTGCTTCGCCTCCGCGATCTCTGTGAGGCTTAGACGCTGCATGCTCAAGCGTTCCTTTCTTGATATCAACTTCCTTATCCTTTATTCTGTCTTCATACTTCTCCGCTAGCTCAAACACCTTTGCATCTGCATCATAGTGATATACACTGTCTGTGAGCTGGTCTGAAGGATCCACTGTTGTGGCATTTACCTCTTTTACCATGTTCTCAAGACTTGCCGTATCGAATTTTCCATTGTCAGGAATGATCAACACCTCATGAATACTGCTGGGTAAAATAAAGAAACTACCACCGACTCTGTCTGCAGCCTGGTCCATGAAATTCTGATAAGCAAGAACACCGGCGCCATGGACATTTCCTTCAACAGAAGCTACAAACATCTGCTCCTGTTCAGGTGGAATATTTAGACCAAGCATTTCAAGATCTTCAACGCCCATCTGAGCAGCAAGAACTTCGCCCATTCCCTTGATGACCAGCGGTCTGATCTCAGGAGCGTTCTTTAATGCATCTTCATGAAGCTGATCTGCAGATATACCATAGATATCAAGCATCTGATTTGTTATAAGAATCGAACCTACTCCCTCCGGGGTTCCTCCAACCACAAATCTGTACACAACGGCCATATCTTCAACAGACTTGTGTGGTACAGTCTCAAGCATTCCCTGATTTCTTTCTGCAGAGACAACCTCGATTGCCAGCTTATCTTTCATCTTTTCATAATCTTTGAAGGCTTCGACATCAAACTCCGGTCTGTTGCTCAAAGCATCTCCTGCCATCGTTGCGGCCTTGTCCACAACATCTTCATAAGCAGTGCCATCTTCATATGCCGCATAAAGGCTGTCTACATTGAGATTTACACCTATTTCGCCATCTGTTTCCTTTACTGTAAGGGCCTCATAAGAATCATTCATCTTCTCGACGTTCCTGGCCTCCACTTCAAACTCTTTCCCGGTGTCTTTCTCCAACTGCTCTTTTACATCCTTTGCTAATTTTTCTTTGAACTCTTCGTAGTTCATACTGTATCCTCCTATGAATTGAATAATGGTCGTGCCCGATTTTGGGCGTAGAAAAAGAGCAGTCATTCTCTTTAAGAACAACTGCCCTTTATGTAAAATCCATATTCAAATATCCTGCGTGATGATGTCCGGTTAACAGTATCTACACCAGCGCTACACCAGGCCTACACCAACTGCCATTTTCTAATGTGAATTTATGTAGCGAAACGTGTAATTTAAGTTTCCAAACAATCGTGAAATAACGGCTCGCGTGACCTTATGTAATTATACGTGATTAAGGAAAAGTCTTTCGATTCCCAGCTTCATGGTAATATATCTCCTTTAAAACAATTATTTACATAAAAATAGCCCTAACACGGCGAATATATATTACCATGTTAAGGCTGATTTGTAAAAAGAACTGATTCTTACATTACATGTGTCCTCACAACTCTTTTGCCAAACGGGAAAAGAGCTACATTGGCAATCTTAAAGAACTGCTTACCGAAAGGTATTCCAATGATGGTGATGCAAAGAATAAGTCCGATAACTGCATTCGTAAGAGCAAGCTCCCATCCGAATAATATGATCCAAAGAAGATTCAGAAGAACCGAACCAGCTCCTCCATCGTCAATAATCTCTTTTCCGAAAGGATTGAGCGAAATTGATGAAAGTTTAAAGCACTGTACGCCAACCGGTATTCCCACAACCGTGATGCACCATAACAGACCTGCGATCCAGAACCCCAACGCACTCACTAATCCGCCGCAAATAATCCAAAGTATGTTTAATAGAATTCTCATTACAAATTCCTCCTTTTACACTATAATAAGATAAAGTGTGTACCAATGGCTGAAAATTAGAAAAATTTAATTTTTTCGTTGTCGGTGAGGATGATCGTATGACAGCCCCTGTAATGATAGAATAATTAGCATTGAGTTACGACTTGGTAAGGAGCAGATCGAAATGGATAACAATAACACAAACATCATTGAATTAAAACACATCAACCGGACATTCGAAGATGGGTTTAAAGCCGTTGAAGACTTTAATCTTGAAGTTAAGCGCGGTGAATTCGTCACATTCCTGGGTCCTTCAGGCTGTGGCAAGACCACAACACTTCGAATGATCGCAGGTTTTGATATGCCGACTTCCGGAGACATCCTCTTAAACGGTAAGGATATCTCACAGCTTCCGCCCTACGAGAGGCCGATCAACACTGTATTCCAGCGCTATGCGCTTTTTCCGCACATGAACGTATTTGACAACATTGCCTTTGGTCTCAAGCTCAAAAAGCTCCCTGCGGAAGAAATAAAGAAAAAGGTAAAAAAGGTTCTGGAGCTCGTTGATCTGGAAGGCTTTGAAAAGCGCTCCATCTCTACTCTTTCAGGTGGCCAGCAGCAGCGTGTCGGCATCGCAAGAGCTCTTGTAAACGAACCTGAAATACTGCTCCTTGATGAACCCCTTGGCGCTCTGGATCTTAAGATGCGCAAGGAGATGCAGATTGAATTAAAGGCCATGCATGATGAACTGGGCATTACCTTCATCTATGTAACCCACGACCAGGAAGAAGCTCTTACCATGTCCGATAAGATCGTAGTAATGGCTGAGGGCAAGATCCAGCAGATCGGTACTCCCGAGGATATATATAATGAACCCAGGAATGCTTTTGTCGCCGACTTTATCGGAGAAAGTAATATCTTTAACGGCATCATGACCGGCAGTATGCAGGCGCGCTTTGCAGGCGGTCTGTTCCAGTGCGTTGACGATGTTCCTGAGGGCACACAGATCACAGCCGTTGTACGTCCGGAAGATATTGAGCTTGTACCACCGGGAAGCGGACAGATTCGCGGCAAAGTTATCTCTGTGATCTTCAAAGGCATGCACTACGAGATCACCGTTCAGTCCGGACGTTATGAGGTTGTTATCCAGAGTACCAAATCCGCTGAAGTAGGAAGTGACGTGGGTATTAAGGTTGAGCCTGACGGCATACATATCATGATTGCCGAGAATCACACCAATATCTTCCATGTTGATATGAACAGAAACCACAGACTTGAGTTTAACAACAAAGAGCTCGATGTCAGCCTTACACAGCTCATCAAGGGAAGTCATCGCAATGAAAGTCATGAGCTTCTTGACGAACACGGAGAGGTTATCGATCCTGACAAGATACATATTATCGCTGCCATAGAGCCTCAGGATATCCGCATGACAGATGATGCAGACGACGAACAGGTACTGGTAGCCGGTGTTATCAGTAACCTTATCTATAAGGGTGACCATTACAGCTATGTTATCAATACCGATTTTGGTCAGGACTTTATCGTAGATGACGAATACCTTTGGAACATGGACGATAAAGTCGGTCTTATCCTGCCTATGGATAAAATGAATTTCGTGGTTAAGAAATAAGGAGGAGCACATGAGATTTTCCAGAAAAACTTTAGGTATCCCATATGCTGTCTTCCTGCTGCTATTTGTAGTAGCTCCTCTGCTGGTTTTATTCTTTTACGCATTTACCAACGGACAGGGGCAGTTCACACTTCGGAACCTGACAGACTTTTTTACAGACCCAAACACTTTAGGCACACTGTTTTACAGCTTTGCTCTTGCGCTGACAACAACAGCTTTGTGTCTGATACTTGCCTACCCGACAGCATATATCCTGACTACAGGCAGGCTTAAAAAGAATACAGTGCTCATAATGATCTTTATCATGCCAATGTGGATCAACTTCTCTCTGCGTATTACCGCACTCAAGGAGATCCTGGGCCTTATAGAAGGAAACCTTGCGTTCTACCCGTTCATCAATTCAGTTATAGGTATGACCTATGATTTCCTGCCCTTTATGATACTTCCCATCTATAACACGCTTGCCAAGATGGACGCATCTCTTATTGAAGCAGCCAAAGACCTGGGCGCCAACGACAGACATGCATTTTTGCGGATAACGCTGCCCCTTTCTCTTCCGGGCGTTATAAGCGGTATTTCAATGGTTCTGCTGCCTGCAATGACTAACTATGTGGTACTCGATATGCTGTATAACAGCACATATATCATGGGAAGCCTTATCGGCAGTTACTTCTCTGCCTACAACTGGAACGGCGGCTCTATGATCGCATTGATCCTGCTTGGTATCATATGCATCATCAATATTTTAAATGACGATGACAAGGGTGAAACTACCAGAACAGGAGGTGCACTGCTGTGACCAAAAAGATTATCCGTACCGGGATCCCGATTCTGGTTTTACTGTTTTTATATGTACCGATCCTGATGCTTGCGCTGTACAGTTTTACAGACGCTACCCAGATCGGAGCCATTCGCTCTTTTACACTAAAAAACTATGTGACGCTCTTTACGACATCGGAGCTTCAGACCATGATCCTCGGCACAGTGCTGCTGGCTCTTTCATCAGCACTTCTTGCCACGCTTCTTGGTACCCTCGGAGCTATAGGAGCCTTTTATTCAAACAGAAAAACAGCAGCTGCAATGGATACTGTTAACCAGATTCCTGTCATCAACGCTGATGTAGTAACAGGTTTCTCTCTGTGCATCCTGCTTGTTGTTGTGCTCGGTATCGACAAGGAGAGTTATCTTCCGCTGCTGTTTGGCCACGTAACTCTAAGCGCTCCTTTTGTATATCTTTCAGTCATTCCAAAGCTCAAACAGATGGATTCCAGCCTGTATGAGGCAGCTCTGGATCTGGGTGCCAAGCCCTTCCAGGCTCTCAGAAAAGTCGTCATTCCTCAGATACTTTCAGGTATGATCTCCGGCTTTTCCCTTGCTATCACACTATCGCTGGATGACTATTTCATTGCCACCTATACCAAACCGGCAACCTTTGACACTATCAGTACCTACGTTGTAAACGCCACCAAAGGATCGCAGACCAGCATTAAGACTGCACTGTGGGCTCTATCAACACTGATATTCCTGATAGTCATCATAGTTGTTGTTGTAAGGAATCTGGCATTCGAGCGAAGCGAAAAGAAAGAGGACAGAGTCTGATGAAATCGAAAATTATTGCAGCTTTAATATTGGCAGTCAGTCTTATCACGGCTGACTTCTGCCCGGTATCCGCTGCTTCAGAAAATGAAAAAGCTATAACCCTTCGCATCTGTAACTGGGAAGAATATATAGATCAGGGCGAATGGGACGATGATGAAGTGATAGATCTTGAGAGTGGCGATATTATCGGCAGGAACTCCATGATCGAAGATTTTGAAAACTGGTACTACGAGACCTATGGCACAAGAGTAAAGGTAGAGTATTCCACCTTTGGTACAAATGAAGATCTTTACAACATGCTTACCATCGGAGATGTATATGATCTGGTATGCCCTTCCGAATACATGATCATGAAGCTCATGGCAGATGATATGGTTCAGCCGCTATCTGATGGGTTTTTTGACCCGGAAGTTGAAACCAACTACTACATAAAGGGTGTATCACCATATATCAAAAACATCTTCGAGACTCACGATATAAACGGCGTCACATGGGATCGCTGCGCTGCAGGATATATGTGGGGAATAACAGGTTTTGTTTACAATCCCGAAGCCGTCAGCGAGGAAGACGCTTCAACCTGGAAGCTTCTTGAAAATCCGGCATATCGTCGCCAGGTAACAATAAAAGACAATGTCAGAGATGCATATTTTGCGGCTGTCGGAGCCTTGAAATCAGATCTTCTTACATCCGAAGAATTCAAAAACAGAGCTGACTATAAGGAAGCTCTGCAGGCCGAAATGAACGATGTATCTCCGGAAACAGTAGACAAGGCACAGCACTATCTCCAGCAGATCAAGGATAACCTCTATTCCTTTGAAACAGATTCCGGAAAAGCAGATATGATCACCGGTAAGGTTGTCGCAAACTATCAGTGGTCAGGTGACGCGGTTTACGCCATGGATCAGGCTGAAGAAGACGACTACTACCTTAACTTTGCAGCCCCAAGAGAGTGTACCAATATCTATTTTGACGGATGGGTAATGCTCAAAAAAGGTATCGCTCAGGATCCTTCAAAGCAACAGGCTGCCGAGGCATTTATCAATTTCATATCAAGACCGGACAACGTTATTCGTAACATGTACTATATCGGCTACTCTTCAGTCATCTCAGGCGGAGACGACGGACGTGTATTTGAGTATCTTGATTGGAATTACGGTGCCGAGGATGAAGAAGATGTGACAGAGTATCCCGTCGGATATTTCTTCTCGGGAGATTCTGAAGATGAAGACTATGTTCTGACTGTACCAAAGCAGCAGTTAAAGCGCCAGCTTGCAGCCCAGTATCCTTCTGCAGATGTGATCCGCCGTGCTTCAATTATGGTTTATTTCGACCAGGCACAGAGCGAGATCATCAACCGCATGTGGATACGGGTAAGATGCTTTAATATCCTCTCCGTTCCCGCATGGGCCTGGATCACATTGCTGTTTGTCATTGCTGCCGGTGTGATCTTCTTCCTCAGAAGAAAGGCTGCAAAAGAAAGCATGTACACTTAACCGGCCTTTTCCATTTTTCTTACGGTAAAGAGCATGGTAACAAAGCAGGCAATGCCTCCGATGACATTGCTGATGGGTTCTGCGGCAAATACACCGTCAGTTCCCATGTGAAATAAATATGGAAGTATATAAGTTAAAGGGACCACGATAATTGCTTTTCTGAAAAGGGAAAAGAAAATTGCGTGGCCCTTTCTGCCTAAGGACTTAAATACAACCTGTCCCGAATGCTGAAAGGTCATGAAGATAAAGGTTGAAAAATACAGATTAAATGCCGGTATCGAATCAGCCAGAATTGTCCTGTCGTTACTGAATACCCCTATCACCGCAGCCGGGAACAGGCGGATAAACATCCACACCAGGAAAGTATATCCAAATTCCATAGCCACCATGATGGCAATTGATCTCTTGATCTTATCAAAACGGCGAGCGCCGAAGTTGTAGCTTATTATGGGGGATGTACCCTCAGAAATAGCTAAAATAGGGGTTTCCATCATCTGACGTGCCGAATTTACCATGGTCATGATTGATACGTAGAGATCTCCACCAACGTCCGCCAGAACGCTGTTGCAGGAGACAGAAACCATCGCATTGGTAAACTGCATGATAAATGCCGCACTTCCAAGGCCTACAATTGCTGCAGCCGTCCTGCCGCATCGTCTTATTTCTGCAAAAGACATTATCTTAAGATTGTAAGCACACTTTTTTCCAAAGAAAAATCTAAGAACATATATTGCAGACAATCCCTGTGAGATCACAGTTGCTATAGCTGCTCCTTCCGCCCCCATTCCAAGCAGAAAAATAAAAATCGGATCCAGGATAATATTGGCTGCAGCACCGACGACAATCGTAGTCATACCGGCAACAGCATACCCCTGTGCTGTAATGAAGGGATTCATTCCCGTTGCTATCATCGAAAAAACAGTACCGATAAGATATATCCTGAGGTAAGGGAGTGCATATACCATAGCTGCATCCGAAGTACCGAACAACGTCAGGATCGGTCTTCCAAAAACTTCACCCACAATGATCAGTACAATTCCCGTCACGATCAGTAAAAAGAACGAGGTATTCTGTATCTGCCTCGCTCTCTCATCATTCTTCTGTCCCCTTGCAATTGAAAACAGCGGAGCTCCACCGCTTCCAAACATATTGGTAAAAGCTGTCGTCAGTATCACCAGTGGAAAGCACAGTCCAACCGCCCCCAGTGCCACGGTTCCTATCTCGGGGATTCTGGCAATATATATCCTGTCAACGATATTGTATAAAAGGTTTATTATCTGAGCCACCAGCATTGGAATTGCCGTAGCAAGTATATTTGAAAATGTTCTTCCGTTCTCGAAATCAACTCGTTTCATTTCAGTGCCGCCTTATAGTTTTGCTTTCTTTGCCAGGAAAAGAGATCCCTTTATCCCCTGCTCTCCTCTAAGCAGTGCGGGAACGATATAGCTGTCCATGTCTCTTAATTCGGAAGTATTAAGATAACCGTTCAGATACTCTGCAGTCTTTTTACGAATAATGGGAAAAAGCTTTTCAACATGCATCACGCCTCCTCCAAGTATTATCCGTTTTGGCGAATAGCAGCAGATATACTGCATCAGAGCCTTGCTGATATAGTCCGCTTCAAGCTCCCAAACATCTTCTCTGTCTGTAAGATCAAAACCTTCCTTGCCATAGCGCATCCTTATGGCAGGGCCTGATGCCAGCCCTTCAAAACAGTCACTGTGATACGGACAGCTTCCCTTAAAGTCATCTCCCACGCTTCTTGCAAGCAGAATATGACCGGCCTCGGGATGCAGCATTCCGTGAAGGAGATGACCATCACAGTAGACGCCAACACCAATCCCTGTTCCTATGGTAATGTATATGACGTCACTAAGTCCCTGCCCGTTTCCGAACATAACTTCCCCGATGCATGCTGCATTGACATCCGTATCAACAACAACAGGAATCCCTGTTTCTGCAAAAGCCTCTTTCCAGGAGAATCCTACCCAGTCAAGCTTAGGACTTTTTCCTATCCTGCCGTAATCACTGCTGTTCTTATCAAGGCATACCGGGCCAAAAGCACCGATGCCTACAGAATCTATTTCATATTTTTCGAAAAACTTAAGGATACCGGGAATCGTCTCCTTGGGAGTTTCGGTCTTTATCTCTTTGGTATCAATGATGTTTCCGTTTTCATCGCCCACGGCAACGACCATCTTGGTCCCGCCGGCTTCAATCGCTCCATACATTTTCTCACCCTCCGTCTGAAGAATAGTATAGCAGTGTTGGCAAAAAAAAATAGCCCTAACATGATTGTCATGCTAGTGCCACTTTATTGGGAAATAGTTTTTTGCCGTATTACTGTTCTTTTGACTTTTCATCTGTCTCAATGTTGTTTTCCTGTGCCTTGCTGTCAACATCACACAAAAGAGACGGTGCACATACAACCCCACCAACAGTAATAACCCATGTCTTTGTATTCATATCAAATTCCTCCTCACACATAACGTACAATAAAAATAGTACACCATTTGGTGTACTATTTTTATTAAAAAAGTATTAAAAAATCTTATACGTTTATAAACTTCCTTGTACTGTCACTGAGCTTATTTGTTACCTGGTTGTTATTGTCCATGGCCTCGCCGATCTCCTGGATCTCACCTACAATCTCTGTGGAGTTCGAAGCTGAAAGACTGATTGCCTGAGTGGACTCCTCAACGGAATCGGTAATTGTAATAATGGAATCTGCCATACTGTGCATTGTGTTATCCAGAGAATCTGCTTTTTCCGTGAAGCCTGCGAGAATCTCATTCATGATCTCTGCTGTATTCTCATACTTCTCACCGGTTTCAACAAAAGCCTCATAGTCAGCTATAACCGTACTGTTGATAAAGTCCACAACCTCGATGGCATTGTTTGAAAGATCCTGAACAGCCTTGGTTACGTTTTCACTGATGGTCTGAATGTTTCCGGCTGTCTGTCTGCTGTTGTCTGCAAGTGCGCTGATTTCCTGAGCAACTACCGCAAAGCCCTTACCTGCCTCTCCTGCTCTTGCAGCCTCAATGCTGGCATTAAGTGCAAGAAGGTTTGTCTGAGATGCGATATCAAGGATGACCTTGGTAAGTTCACCGATCTGATTTACCTGCTCACTTTCCTTTACAGACTCATCAAGGGTCTTACTGAGAGCCTCAACTCTTGAACCCGTATTCTCTTTCTTCTGCATAGCCTCGTTCTTGATAGCATCTGCTTCCTTCTGAATCTCACCCGCACGTTCCTTGCCGGATGCCACTTCATCGTTGATGCTTTCTACTGCATCTTTTACGTCATTAAGCTGATCCTTAATTTGAGAAGCTGTGGTAGATACGTTATCCATGCTGGCTGAGAGTTCTTCAAGAGCTGCTGATGTATTGGTAATATTGTCATTGGCTGCTGCGATCTGTGACGTCATCTTGTCTGCAGAATCCGTGAGTATAAGAGTTCCGCTCTTAACATCCTTCATTACACCCTGAAGCGTTCCGATGAAATCATTTATACCGTCTCTGATAAACACAAGCTCATTGCCGGTCTTAACATTTATTCTTGTGGTAAGATCTCCCTTTCCCGCATTGATATCACTGATGATATCCTGTACGGAATCTGAAATCCTGGTAATAACCTTGGTGATCAGGAAGAAGGATACATACAGGTTCAGCAAAAGACATATTATAAATACCACCATGCCGGTAACATTCATGGCTGTTATCTTATCTCTCGACTCTTTCATAAATCCGACAACACTTCCCTGAAGGGTTTCTAAGGATGTATCCAGATCTGAAAACCCTTTCTTTACACCATCCATATTGGTAATATACTCTCCGGTAAGGATGCCTGAAGCAGTCATTCCATCACCACTGGTCATCAAGATATTATATACTTCATCAACATTTGCCATAACAGCTTTAGACGATGCTTCCAGCTGAGCTGTAGCTGTCGTATCGCCATATTGCGCAAATTCATCACCCATAGACTTTACCAGAGTGTTAATCTCATCTTCATAAGTCTTAATGTCATTACCGATTCTTTCCTTGTCAGAATCTCCATAGTATTGCCAAAGTCCGATAGCACTTTGTATTGTGCCGTCCAATTTAGCCATATCTTCCTTAACAATACCTTCTCTCTGAGCGAGATCGGTTACTCCGTTTATAATACTCTGTGCGCTGTCGGACAGTGATGATATTCCACTATTAACAACATAGCTTACCACATTGAAAACGATCAGCATCAGAATATTAAAAAATAATATCTGAACAGGAATCGATTTAAAAAACGGAACCTTTCTCTTTTTAATTTCAGATGAACCAGCCATGATAATTCTCCTTTCAAATAAGCACAGTTTTACTTGTAAATACATTATACAACCTATTTTTTATCTTTTTTTCGTTTAATATTTTTTTAATAAAAGCATAAAAATACAGGTGGCTTAGGGCCACCTGTTCATATATCACTATTTACGGAATCCTGGTTATCAAAACCTCCGCGTCTCCATCAATCTGAAATTCTCCACTGCCTGCTGTTATAAAATATGATTCGCCTTTTTTACACTCGAAGCTGTCACTGCAGCATGTTATACTGCCTTGTCCCCCGATAACTATTATCGAGACAAAAGACCTTTCATCAGCACTTTCCTTAAACGACACATCCGAAGTAACGGCCTCGTGACTTACCACAAAGTGTTCGCAGCTCAGAAGGCACCTGTCTCCCTGCGTATATTTATGCGGCATGACAAGTTCAGTCACATCAAGAGCCTGCCTGATATGAAGAGGTCTTTCCTTGCCATCAGCTCCCACACGACCGTAATCGTAAATCCTGTATGTCACGTTTGAGCTCTGCTGTATCTCTGTCAGGAGGATCCCTCCTCCCAGTGCATGAAGGGTTCCCGGGGTGATCAAAAATACATCTCCCCTTTTGACGTATTCCTTATTCAGTACCTCTTCCAGGGTGTTATCGGAAATTCTTTTCTCAAATTCTTCCTTGCTGATACTCTTACTGAATCCCCTGTAAATATATGCCCCTTCATCAGCGTCGAGAACATACCACATCTCTGTCTTACCATGCTGTCCTTCATGGGTCCTTGCATATTCCTCATCAGGATGAACCTGAATTGAAAGGGGTTTTCTTGAATCGATAAGCTTGATCAGTATAGGGAAATCCTCTTTATCCCTGCAAGCTGTGCCAAGACACTCTTTTCCCAGAACATCTATCAGCTCGTCAAGACTCTTGCCTTCGTACTGCCCGTCAGCAACGATAGACTTACCATCCTCATGGCATGACAGAAGCCAGGCTTCAGCGCATACATCGCCTTCATACTCTATTCCAAAATCCTCCACCAGCTTGTGACCACCCCAAAGGTAATCCTTACAGGCGGGCTTTAATCTGTATATTCCCATCAACCATCTGTTTCCTTTCGACAGATAGTTATTCTATCACAGCTGATGCACCTTAACAAATCTGCCATTTCATCTCTTGATCTTGGCATTGGTGCATCTCGCAGCCATGTAATCCCATACAAACTCATAATCCTCGTCAGCTACATATATCTGATTTTTCTCCAGAAGCTCGTTTGCCCTGATACAGTGCAAACCTTTCTGGCTTATCAACTTCTTTACATTTGCAAAGGTTGAACTGGATGTACTTTTGCTTCCTGCCAGAACTCCGGCACCGGCTGTTGTGAAATTATTGGTTGCAAATCCTGCCATGGCAGTAAGCCAGGCCAGACCTTGTGCCTTCTCAAACTGTTTCTGCATCTGAATATGATCAATGCCCTTGTCATCCATTTCAAACAATACGATGTATTTCCATCCATAGATAGCAGCTACTATCAGATAAGCAATTATGGAAAGTACAAACATTATTCCCGGAACAATGAGAACTCCGGGGGATAACAGATAATCCGTAAACCAGCCGGCAGCATTACCTTCAAACAGCTCGATCAAAAACGAAAACAAAAGCTGAATGAGTATAAGAATGAAAAACAGCTTCCATATAGTCAGAAGTATTATAGGATTAGTTAACATATTCAGTTCATAGATCCATCTGTACTTTCCATCCGGACAAGCATAGATATTCTCCGTTATTTTACGGCCTTTGATCTCTTCCATAGTCTGTGGTCCTTCCTATAAGTTTTTTGTGTAAACAGTGTTCCTATACTAATATGATACTTTATAATTTGCGTTATACATGCCGTGACAGAAATGTGTCATTGACAAATTGAACGGTCACATTTACTCTGATATACTTTTAATATCAGTGAATTTCAAAAGGGTACATCAGGAGGTCACCAGAATGCTTACCGAAAAGCTCAATGAATTGCTGGAAAAGATTGATGCCACAGGAGCTGAAATAGCTAAAAAAGTGGGTTTTGACAGAACGAACATCAGCCGTATCAAAAGCGGCAAGAGGATTCCCCACCCTGACAGTGTCACCGCCGACAAACTGATAAACGGCATATACCTTTTTGCGGATAATAAAAATAACCTGGACAAGCTCTGCTCTGTAATAGATGCTGCCCCCAAAGCTTCCGCAAATGAGATAAAGACCTGCCTGAAAAACTGGCTATACGAAGGCTATGATCCAAATCTCTCAGCCGGATCAAACGGAACTTCAGGCAAAAAACGTTCCACTGCAAAAACTGCCTCCCATCACTTCGCTGAGAGGCTCAACTCCTCCATGCTGCTGGCTGATCTCTCAAACGTACGTCTCAGCAAGCTCATTCACGCCGATGCTTCTCTTATAAGCAGATACAGGAGCGGCGTAAGAACTCCTGTTGCGGACTCAGAGCTTTCCATGCAGATCAGCTCTGTCCTTTTTGACCGAATAATCAAAAGCGGCAATGAAGCTGAGCTTTGTGATCTTATGGGCATTCCCGTTCCGGATCTTGAAGAGGAGCTCTTTACCGGCTGGCTTTACGGAAAAGACGAGCAGGAAGACAACGTACAGGCTGCCGAGAACATTCTAGGAATATTTGACTCTATGCCATCCAGCAAGTCACTGAAGCTCCCTGACATTAAAGATGTTCTTGTAAATGGAGACTTTAGCGATACGTTTTACTATGGTGCTGAAGGCCTTAGAAATGCTGTGCTTCGTTTTCTCTCCACTGCCATTAAGAAAAACGTACCGATCATGTATCTGTACTCTGACATGGATCAGAGCTGGATGACTCAGGACTACGAATTTCTGCTAAAATGGGCAGCTCTGATGTTCGCCAACGTAAAGAACAAAACACATATACGAATAATCCACAATCTCGACCGAAGTCTTGATGAAATGAGTGATGCCATCAGAAGCTGGCTTCCTCTTTATATGTCCGGTATGATCGAATCCTATTACTGCAGAAAGCAGAGGAACCCGAGATTTACACATACCATGTTCCTTATTCCCGGTGTTGCCTGCATAAGGTCATTTCAGGTTTCACCTGTGGATACAGATGCAATATATAACTACTACACCGACGAGCAGAGCCTTTCCATTTTTGAAAAAGAGTATGAGGCGCTCCTTAAGAACTCTTCACCTCTTATTCACCCATTGCCCATGACTTCATTTCCAACGGCTTCAGATATCATCATCAAGAATGTGTTGTCTCTGGCCACAATGCCCGAGGCCCTTGTAAAGAGCCTTAATGACAAGGTGCTCTACGAAAACTGGAAGAATAACAATATGCTTCTGCTTAAAAAGCTTGAGTCCGGGACTTTATATGAATGCATTCCACTGGCTGATGATGAAGCACTCTCAGGAGGTACTGTGCCCATTTCTCCGTTTTTTTCAGGCACTGAGCATTTCTATACGCCGCAGCAGTATTCATTGCACATAAAAAATATCATCGCCCTGTCTGAGAAGTATGAAAACTACCGTTTTTACCCTATCCCCGAGACCCCTTTCAGTAATATTGATCTTCTCATCTCTGACAATTCAACAAAAATAACCCCTGCCTCACAGCAAGGGTTATCATTTGAACTCAATCATCCATCAATGTGCAACGCCTTCAGAGACTATGCCAGAACTTTGATGGAACAAAACAAAACTGACAGAAACACGCTTCGTAAAATGCTTGAAGACAGGTATGACTGATTCTCTTAAGGAGTTGCTCTTATCATTATCACCTTGCCAATTTCGTTGTCACCGTTATACAAAGTGCCCAGTGCATAATCAAATCCATTCTTTGTCACGAAGGTGTTTATCTTGCAGTTAAGATCGGAGTTGACGCTATAGACATCCATAGACGTTCTCTCCTCATCCCAGTCACCATTAAGAGTCATAGTAACCTGGGTATCGTCAGTATGCTGGATCTGATCTCTTTTATCCTCAGGATACTCAAAGCGGGACTTGGTATTGAAAAGAAGTGTCAGCTTATATCCCATGTACTGGACCTCAGTATCTGATATGATGACCCTGCTCATATCATTGCCATCTGTTGTTGTCCTTGCAAGCATCAAAGACTTCCACATTCCGCCAAGACCCCAGAGCTCATTATAAGCAGTACCGTCTTCCGGAAATCCGTCATTAAAATACCAGTCAAAGTCCTGAATAACCACGTCCTGCTCAGGGCCGCTGATGCTGGGCACCTTTGAACCTGCTGCCGGCTTTGATTCAGCACTTGCACTGTCAGCATCAGTTTTTTCTGCTGCCGGCTCCGGCTGCGCTGTTTCTTCTGCCTGAGCTTCAGGCTTCGTTTCTTCCACCGACTGCGCGGCACTCTCCTGGACAACCTCAGAAACCACTTCAGCTTCCTGGTTGTCTGCCTTATCGCCTTTACCTCCGATGATCCCACTCTTTTTAGCCATAATGACAGCTATCACAATAACTACTACGGCCAGCACTCCTCCTATAGCCGCTATTAAAGTCTTACCATTGCCAGAAAACCCAGCTTTCTCAGAAGGCGTAGCAGCCGAGCTTGTCGACTGAGGCTGTATGCTTTCATTCGTTGCAAACTGCTGCTGTGGCTGCGGATTGACAATAGGCGGCGGTGGCACCGGAGCCTTCGGAACCATCTTCACTTCCGGCTCCTTGGCCTGCACGTCTTTAGTTATCTTTGCTCCACATTCTTCACAGAATGTGCTGTCATCCGGTATCTTTGCTCCACAAGTTTCACAATACATAGATGCTCCTTTTCCGTTCAAAGTCCTTAAACAAGACAATTCGCCATAAGTTCAGTATAAGCATACTTATCGATACCATACTGAGTCCTTAAAATATGGAAGAATTCTCCGGGACTTAATGTATCACCAACCTTAAGTGCCAGGGCATGTATTTCTCTTGCATTAGCCGAGAAGGAATCAGCCATTCCCTGGGACATCTTATAGGCATTACGTGGCATTGAAGTCTTGGTTGTCTGTTTTGTAATCTGCCTGGTTCCCTCTACATAGCAGGCAATAGCATCATATTTCAGCTCCTGCGCTTCTTTCATCATAGCTGACTGTTCTGCTCCAAACAACGTTCTTGCCTTAGCCTCCTTTTCTGCAGCACTGGCAAGCATGTTATCTCCCTTCTTGTACCATTCATTGCCCTTATGTGCAAATGCTTTTCTGTTAAGTTCCAACAGCTTCAGGTCACGGTTGAACTCATTAGGATTTATCATACCGTCAAGATCAGCATAGGCCTCCAGATTTACCTCAATTTTCTGACCTTTATGATGTACAGGCTCTACATAGGTAACATCAAACTTATCAGCCATATCTCTTGCAACTTCTAATGATGGAGGATCAACTCCGTATATCTCCTTGTACAGATTCTTGGACAGCGCATCCTGACCGATATCCTGATCTATTACAAGGAAATTCTTCGAAGCTTTAGGATTTGAATAGCATATTTCTGTTACAGTTACATCCCAATCCTCCGGTACAGTCTTTCCTGCCAGAACATCAGCGTCACTGTTTGAGGTCGCACTCTGGATATAGAGCTCATTTCTCTTTTTACCTGTCTCCCGGGCTATATCATCCAGCATCTTTTCTGAAACTTTAGCCTTAACCTTATTTCTGTATCGATTGAACTCATATCGCATATCTATGCCAGCGGCTCCATCATAATTCTTGAGCTGCTTAAGGGCATTCTTATCTCTCCATACTTCCTTGCAGATCTGCTCATACTCAGCCTTTGCTTCCCAGTATCCGCCTCCGGTACCTTTGGCTTTGCTCATCTTCTGCTGTGCTTTCCAGAGCTTGCGGACTTTGTTCATACCTCGCTGCCTTGCAAGATCATACAATACTTCATCAGCCGCTTCTTGTGCACTCTTAAGCTCCGGACCCTTACCCTGCCTGCGCTCTGCAATGGTGGTCTGAGCTTTTTTCTCTGCAGCAGCATTAAGCTGATCATTCCTCTCCATCGACTCTTTTGCGGACTTTGCCGATGTATTGAAGAAGTTTCCGACACTGTCCATGGTATCCGAAGCCAGCTTGTAGGTCTTACTCTTGGCTTTCAGTCCTTCATCAAGGTTTTTAATGGTTGACTTGTATTTCTCAGCTATGGTGCCAAGAAGGTCGAAGTCCTGTCCCTTTACTGCCTTGCCGGCAAGATTGAGCGCAGCGCCTCCAAGTTTTAGAGCACCGCTGAACAAAAGGCCCTGCAGTTCTGACTTGGCGTACTCTTGAACTCCCAGTTTAATTCCGTCCCAGAAGCCGAATTCATCATCACCCTTGCAGGCAAAGACAGCCTGTTTCATCTTTTCACCGATTTCCATGGCAAAGAAGAGCTGTTCTGAATAGCCTGCTGTGCATATACCCAGCGCAATTCTTCCAAGCATTCCTCCATTATCACGCATACCCTCAAGGAAAGCATAAGCTGCTGCAAGATCATCAGCCAAAGTAAGTCCCTGGGCTCTTCCTCTTGCACCGGTATGTTCTCCCTTAAGGAACTTCGTCCATACTTCCATGACAGTATTTATCTGGGTATTGTCAAACCCAAATCTCTTGTCATAGCCATTCAGCATGCGATTGATCATATTTCTGAGCGAATACAGATGATACATGTAGCTGTCGTATATTCTGGTTTCTATGCTTAACAGCATTTCCTTGACATGCTTATCCCATTGCTCGTACTGAGCCTCATCTGCTGCATTCTCATACTGCCTGAACGGCATACTGTGCAGAAGGATTTTCTTTGTAACATCGTACTGAACCTCATCATAAACTGCCCTTACAGTCAGTTCAGCCTTCATACGTGTAGGCGGATCAAGCGCTCCCTTTGTGCTGCATAGTTTGATGGTTCTGGCGCCATGTTCATCAACCTCTTTTGTCGGGAATGCACATATCCCAAGATTCTCAACCAGTGTGTAATGTTTTTCCTCTGCCTTTCCCCTGTGAGCGTATTTGCCGCTGTTCTCAACCGTAGTAGGGATTACCACGCACTCTCTATCCGGCACGACAGCTATGCGCTCGATAATCTTCTTCTCTTCATTCCAGTGAAGAAGGAAAATCTTACCTATCGTTGTACATGGCTCAATTTCATCTGCACGGGCAGTTTCAGATTTCACTTCATTAATTGTCGCGCTCGTTGCAGTCTGCATAGCATGCACTCCCGGAGCGATCAGCGCGCTTGCTGGATTGAGTCCTACAGCACCTGAAACTGACAGGTTCCAGCCAAGTTCAGAACCAACTGCACGCTTGGCAGCTCTTCCCTCGTGTCCTTCCTTGATCTTCAGATAGCACCCTATGGCAGCACCTTCAAGTATGAGCACCAGTCCCATATGGATTCTCATTATCTTGAAGTTTTCTTCCAGAGTCTTTTTACTATCCTGTGCCTTTACCTTGAGAGTATATTCCTCTGTAGTACCTGCCTCTTCCTTGTCATCAGCAAGAACGTCCTTGATGATCGCATAGTAAAGACGTTTTTCCTCTTTATCCTGCTCCAGTGAAACAGTATATACTGTCTTTCCTTTCTTCTTATCCTCTATTGTGGCCGTTACATCCACTTTTTCGCTCATTCCGATAACACCAAACGGAAGTCTCGCCTCTTTTTCGTAATGAGCAGGAAGTCCAAGATTCTCCTGGGCAAAATTGATACCAGGATTTACAAGATCGAATACCACATGGCGAATATAGGTGCCACCCTCTCCTACAAACTTGAAGCTGACTTCACCCTGTTCCATGGTATTATCTTCCGGCACTTCAACCATAGCCGCTTTATATCCGTTGGATGTCATTCCGCAGTCAGTTACTTTCAGTACTCCATCACCTGAGAAAGCAACTATCTTGGAAGTAAGGTCATCTCTTTCCTTCTCCCATTTCTGTGGAGTAACCTCCATAATGCGCGCATATACGTACTTTGGATCTTCACCCTTTTGCAGAGTGTTTCCAAAGTCCTTATTTATATACATCTTAAACTGTGACTTTTCCTTTGTTTCTTCCTCAAAAGTATCAGCCACAGCTGCGTTCTTTTTAACCTTCTTTTTATTTTTCTTTTTCTTCTTCCTTGCAAGCGCGCCAGCGCCAAGAAGAGCTGCTCCGCCTCCAATGATCGCCCCTTCAGGATCAGGAGTTGGCACACCATCGCCGAATATATCCTCATTGATCCATGTTCCCTCATCCTCTCCGGGATTTTTATCGGCTTCGGTATAATCTTCCTGGAATATTCCATGATTGTCATCAGTCTCTTCAACTACAGCACTCTCTTCAGGCATCTCAAGATGGTAGACATACCTGGTGAGCATAATAGATCCCTTATCTATATCCATAGTATTGTCACAAGCCGTGATTACCAATATTGTGTTTGAAAGATCATAGGTTGCCTCACTAAGATCTGGGATTCCATTGCCAGTCCGAAGATCGGGATAGAGAACAATGTCAGCATTGACCTTCTCCGCATGATGGACAACACCGTCTGCATCCGTATAGTCGTACTGATCAGAGATCAAGATAATATAGTCTTCGTAATTCCAACCTTCCCTGCTACTAACTGTCTCCAGTTCATTTCTTTCCGCTGTATCTTCCAGCCTTATCCAAAACCTCACACCGCTGGTATTAAGTCCAAAATTGCTGGCTGAATAATGTAAGTTAATACCTACCTCCGACTCCTTGCCCACAGGTATCCTGTCAGGTATTCCGCTCCATGAGCAGGAATTATGAAACTCATCTACTTCTTTTCCATCATCATCATACTCTACGAGATTGTATTCATACCCTCCATCACTGCCATAGACATTGAGCTGGGCGATAAAACCGTCGGAATCGGGATACTGTCCATCCACAGCTCCCAGACCTGTGTTTTCCGTATGATCATAGACCCAATATCTCTTTCCGTCAGAAGGCTTCTTCTCCTCTACAGGCTTAGCTTCTTTAGCCTGACCATCAACCCATTTGTAGTAATAATATGTGGTTATCGCATCCTCACCTCTTGCATGGCTGAAGTTAACGGATATCCACATAGTGCCTCCGCTATTTCCTTCAGGCACAGTTGCCGTAAGGACATTGTCACCACTCATGGCATACAGATGTCCACCATATCCGTAATAATCATTTTCTTCCCAGCTTCTGTCTACGCCAAAATATTTCTCCTGCTCGCTATTATAAAAATGCTTCCAGGCGTTATAATCAGACCCAAAACCTATATCCGCATTGATGGTACAGGTATAAGCAGTAAGGCTGTCAGTGTACTGTGTGCCTGATACTGAAGGATATACAGCAATTTCAATCTCTTCACCCGGTACCAATGTTGTCATCGGGGGTTCTGAAACATTTATTGAAATATCAACAGATTCGCCCTTGCAACTAGTTTCATGCTCATTACTATCGTGGTAATTTGTCACATAATCCTTAGTACACTCCGCATGGCACTGATATGATCCATGTCCGCCTGACATTACGGAATCCTCAAAGTTACTCCTGGGACCCTCAACCTCGGAGCGATCAAATTGCCAGTAACCATCTCCTTCCGCATTTGCCTTTACCGGGAAAAGAGCTGTCGACATCACTATAAAGGACAGCAGCATCATAAATGCTCCGGACAGAGCACATATTCTTTTTATGATGGTATTTCTCATTTTTCTATGCATAGGCTGATCTCCTATTGTATGGTCAAGCTGAAATCGCAGCGAATAGAGTTATCAGTAGGAATCCAAAAGAAAGTCCCGTCAGCAGGCTGTTTGCCTTTCCGTCCTGCGCCATTCTTATACCATCTATCTTTTTGGAAGTAAGGGATTCTGCGATATCATAAAGCATTCCGGATCTTCCCCCAAGAGCTTCAAACGATAGTAATGCTCCTGATATTCCTGCCATTGATGTTGTGATATCAGCTGCATCGAACCCTACAAAAGAAAAGTAACCAATTATTCCTGTAAAGAAACCAGCGATCAATGCCAGGATGCTTTTTTTGCCACTGGTACGTGTAAACGCAGCCCCAAGTCCCTTAAATACTCTGGGTATTCCACCTGTAAAAAACGAACAGAGCGTCACGCCGACAACTGATTTTCCAACAATTCCTCCAAGAGTCCAAAGACCATCTCTGTCAAAACCACCCTTGGCAAAAGTCAGCCAGGAAAGGAATTTTACCAGTGCAGAGCTCGAATCTCTCATGGAACCAAGCACTATCCAGACCAGCGCCATAAGTACTGCAAGGATCAGATATTTGGGCTTGATGATAAGACTTAAAGAACCACCAAGGGTGGACATGATACTGCCACCTATTGTGGAAAACGCAGATTTTATCTCTGGCACCTCTGTGACATCCCCGATGATCTGAGCACCACCATTCATAGCTGCTGCCACAGGCCTTTTAACTACAGACTCAGTGAAGAACTCCATTACTGCAGTTTCTCCTGGCTGTGATGAAGCATGGACCTTTGACGGATCAGGCACAGAAGCTGCGACAGCTTCAGGCGCAGGTGTCTCCTTCTTCTGCATCTGAGGTGTAGCTGCATCTTTCTGCTCACCCACCTTGTATCCACAATGACGGCAGAACTTTGCTGTAACTGCCATTTCATTTCCACACTGAGGACAGTGCTTGACACTGATTACAGACTCTGGATCAACTTGAGGCAAAACCTCAAACTGATATCCGCAATTGCCACAGAACTTTGCGCTCTTGCTTACCTTAGCCCCACAGTTTTTACAGAATTTAATTTCAGCATCCATATCCATTCCTCACTAAAGCTATCCATCGCATCAGTATACAGACTACTGTTTTGTAAAAATAACATTCATTATTTTTCCATCTTCCCTGAAGAACATCGGTATTCTCTCAGGTGTGACATGATTAGTTCCTTTTGTCACGGTTACTCCGTCCTCACCTATAAGTGCCATATCAACCACTACTGATGTATCAGCAGTGCTAAGTCTTAGTTCATGCGCCACATCGTAGCGGCAGTCAACGCTTCCTCCTGGTGGAAGGTCACCTGATAAAAATACATAAGTCAGTTCCTGCTTTCCTTCCGGAAGTCCGAGAAGAGCAGATAACTCACTGTCAAAGTCTGTAGTTACGCTCTTGCCATCGCCGTTAAATTCCATGGTTCCATGATCAGATACAAATAATCCGTTATGGGGATCAGGCGCCGGTGTGTCAGGCTCATAAGGCATATTGGGCGTACCTCCCACAAATCCGCATCCGGCGGTGAATATCATGACTAAAAGAAAAGCAATTACTATATAGGCACCTTTTCGTCTGTTTAGATTTCTTTTCATATATGCAGCCCTCCAATGTCAGATCATTCTATAGTGTATTCATCTGTGCATCCAAGACCGGAAACTATGATCGTCTTCTGATCTTTTGAAACAGACATCAGATATCCCTCATAAAATTCATCCGGATATTCCAACAGATATGTACTGTGGCCCAGTGGCATCACGTTGTACTCCTCTTTTGCCCCAAAACTGTATGTCTTTGTTGCTATAGCATAATGAGAATCATCCGAATAGTTCATGATCTCAATCACAAATACCGGGTCATGGCCATATGTTTTGCCACTAAGTGGTTCCACATCATCCTGTCGCTGCTTTTCCTTCCTGACCCAGTAGCCCTCATCTCCTACATAGAAGCCATCTGCGGTATAGTTATTCTTCATAAGACATCCGGTAAAGTCCACATAGTAATACTTGCCATCATCCTCAACCCAGACGTTCTTTGCTTCATTCCCGTCAGCCATGGTGTATATCTTCTCGCCGGACTCCAGGATATCCCAGCTTCCGCCCGATATCGCATAAGTCGCAGGATTATACTCGTTCTCATCCTCCTTCCCTGCATCTCCCATCAGGAAAAGAGCTACATCCTCCTCGCTGGCAATCTTTGAAACCTCTGCTGTGCTCTGTTCTATGACAGAGGCCTGCTCTGTTGCCGAAGCCTCTTCCTTTTCAGGCTCTTTTGGATTTTTCTCTCCACGCGAAGAAGAGCATCCCCCTATAATAAGGATGATGCTTAGAAAAATAGTAATAACCCGAGCCTTTACCTGGAATGATGACATGCCTCGCATAGCAAAACCTCCAAAGTCGAATTAACTCAATGATTTAGTTGATGGAACGGCAAAACATACACTTATTAATATTTTACCAACACTTATGCACAAAAAAGGTGTGACGTACACTTTGTCATTGACAAAGCATATGTCACACCTTTGCTTTACGCTATGGCGTCTTTCATACTCTTTACATATTCCCCGACATACCTGGGAGAATCTTTTCCGTACTTCTCTATTATCTTGATTATGGCGCTGCCGACGATGGCACCGTCGGAAATGTCGGCCATCTTTTTGGCCTGCTCGGGTTTGGATATTCCAAAACCGATGGCGCAAGGCACTTCAGAACTTGTTCTGATGGCCTTTACGATGCTTTCCAGATCCGTTTTGATCTCACTTCTGGTTCCTGTTACTCCGAGGCTGGAAACGACGTATATGAAGCCCTCAGCGTCTTTTGCAATCTGTGAGATCCTGTTCTCGGAGGTAGGCGCGATCAGGGAAATCAGATCAACTCCGTATTTAGCACATACCGGATGGAACTCTTCCTTTTCCTCATAGGGAAGATCCGGAAGGATAAGCCCGTCGATTCCGATCTCGCTGCAGGTTTTGATGAATCTCTCTGCTCCGTAGGAGAAAACCACGTTGGCGTAAGTCATGAATACCATCGGTATCGTTACATCTTTCCTCAGCTCTTTTACCATATCGAATATTTTGTCTGTGGTAACACCTCCTGTCAGGGCGCGGAGATTAGCCCCCTGAATTGTAGGTCCTTCAGCTGTAGGATCCGAGAAAGGTATTCCAAGCTCTATAAGATCTGCTCCATTTTCAGCAGCTTCTTTTACTACTCTTATCGTAGTCTCAAGGTCCGGATCACCACAGGTTATGAATGCAATAAATGCCTTACCGTTTTCAAATGCTTTTCTTATATTACTCATTGATATTCTCCCCTCTGTACCTTGCAATGGCTGCGCAATCCTTGTCGCCTCTGCCCGAAACAGTTATTACTATGATCTTGTCTTTATCCATAGCAGGTGCTATTTTCATGGCATGTGCCAGCGCATGGGATGACTCTATGGCCGGTATGATACCCTCTGTTCTTGAAAGATACTCAAAGGCATTAACTGCCTCGTCATCAGTTACAGGTACGTACTGCGCTCTTCCTATGTCGTGAAGATAAGCGTGCTCCGGTCCTATTCCGGGATAATCAAGTCCTGCGGAAATTGAATAAACAGGTGCTATCTGTCCGTATTCATCCTGGCAGAAATATGACTTCATTCCGTGGAAGATTCCAAGCTTACCTGTTGCAATGGTAGCTGCTGTTTCAAAGGTATCAACGCCTCTTCCGGCAGCTTCACAGCCAATCAGCTGAACGCCTTCATCCTCAATGAAATTATAGAAGGTACCTATTGCGTTTGAGCCGCCTCCTACACATGCCATTACAACGTCCGGAAGTCGTCCTTCCTTCTCCATTATCTGCTGCTTGATCTCTTTGGAGATAACAGCCTGAAAGTCCCTTACGATGGTCGGGAACGGATGTGGTCCCATGACACTTCCCAGGCAGTAGTGTGTATCGCTTATCCTTGATGTCCATTCTCTCATTGCCTCCGATACTGCATCTTTTAAAGTTGCTGTTCCTGTTGTGACCGGTACTACTTCTGCCCCTAAAAGCTTCATCTTATAAACATTGAGCGCCTGTCTTTTGGTGTCCTCTTCTCCCATGAAAACAACGCACTCCATGCCCATCAGAGCAGCAGCCGTAGCTGTTGCAACTCCGTGCTGTCCTGCACCTGTCTCTGCGATAAGCCTTGTCTTACCCATCTTCTTGGCAAGAAGCGCCTGACCAAGTACATTGTTTATCTTGTGAGCTCCTGTGTGGTTAAGATCTTCTCTCTTCAGATATATCTTGGCTCCGCCCAGGTCTTTAGTCATCTTCTCAGCATAGTACAGCCTTGAAGGCCTTCCGGCGTAGTCATTAAAAAGAGTCTGAAGCTCTTTATTAAACTCAGGATCGTCCTTGTAGTGGTTGTAAGCCTCTTCCAGCTCTATGACCGCATTCATAAGTGTTTCCGGTATATACTGACCACCATGGATTCCAAATCTTCCGTTCTGATTACTCATAATAATTCTCCCATAAACTTACTCATTTTCTCAGGGTCCTTAAGACCATCAGTCTCAATTCCCGAACTGACATCCACTGCATAAGGCTTTAGCTTTTTAACCGCATCCGCCACGTTTTCAGGTCCAAGACCTCCTGCCAGAAAGTACGGCTTGTCAAACCCGGCTTCGGCAATCAGTTCCCAGTTAAAGGTCTGTCCTGTACCCTTCCCCGAATCCAGCAGCAGATAATCTGCGCTGCTCTGTTTTGCTTTTTCCAGATCCTCTTTGCTTTTGATAACAAACGCTTTGATAACACATGCTCCATCCGCCAGAGATCTTAATCTTGAGATATACTCCTCATCCTCATGTCCGTGAAGCTGCGCAATATCAATAACGCCATCTGTTAAAAGAGCTGCAACCCTGTCCGGGACTTCGTCGACAAAAACTCCAACCTTCTTTATATCCGGCAAAAGAGCTTTTCCAAGATTTATCGCTTCATCCCTGGATACGTTTCGAGAGCTCTTTTCCCAAAACACAAACCCTGCATAATCAGGCCTAAGCTCATTGGCTGCCCGGATATCATCTATTCTTTTTAGTCCACAAAACTTAACCTTGGCTTTTTTCACAAAAGACTCTTAAGCTCCTTTAATTTTATGCTCTTGTCCGCTGCTCTCATGAGTGTTTCTCCCACAAGAACCGCATCGGCTCCCATGTCCTTTATTGCTTTGACATCCTCAGGCTCCTTAACTCCCGACTCTGACACAAATAAAATATCATTCGGTATTAGTGCCCGCAGCCTCTTGCTGTTCTCCGTATCCACCGAGAAGTCCTTGAGGTTTCTGTTGTTTACACCGATGATCCGGGCACCTGAATTTATTGCCTTTTTGACCTCTTCTTCATCATGTGCTTCAACAAGAGCCGACAGCCCAAGCCCGTCACAGATATTTATATATCTCTTTATCTCCTCTTCAGAGAGTATCGCACATATGAGAAGAACCGCCGATGCGCCTAAAACAGCAGCCTCATGGATCATATACTCGTCTACAACAAAGTCTTTTCTAAGGCAGGGAATATTCACAGCAGAGCTTATTTCTGAGAGGTACTCATCTCTTCCCAGAAACCACTTCGGCTCTGTAAGCACCGATATGGCATCTGCTCCCGCCTTCTCATAATCCGTGGCAATATCAAGATAAGGAAACTGCTCAGCTATTATACCTTTTGACGGAGAAGCCTTTTTGCATTCACAGATGAATGACAGCTCGTCCTTCCTTAAAGCCTCTTCAAATGCAAAATCCTTTTTAGGAAACATTGCAGCTTCAAATCTGATAGCTTCGATGCTCTTTATTTCTTTTTGTTTTTCAACTCTTAATCTTGCGTAATCGGCAATTTCATCTAAAATTGTCATCTGTTACTAACCTCGATTATCTTCTCAAGTGTTTCTGTTGCCTTTCCTGAACTGATCAGTTCCTCTGCAAGCTTAACTCCGTCCTTAAAGGACTCAGCCTTTCCTGCTATGTAAAGAGATGCACCTGCATTTAAGAGAACTGCATTTGTCTTAGGTCCCTTGGCTCCTGCAAGGATATCCCTTGTTATTTTTGCGTTTTCTTCAGGTGTTCCGCCCACAAGTTCCTCCTTTGAGCAACGCTCAAAGCCGAAATCTTCGGGCTTTATGATATATGTTTTGTACCATCCGTCATTGATCTCACAAACCTTGGTCTCGCAGCTCATTGAGATCTCATCAAGCTTGTCCATTCCGTAGACAACCATTCCTCTCTTTACTCCGAGGTTTACCAGAACCTGTGCCAAAGGCTCTACCAGATACTCATCATAAACACCAAGAAGCTGCATCTTGGGTGAACCCGGGTTTGTAAGAGGTCCAAGGATATTGAACACGGTTCTGAATCCAAGTTCCTTTCTGATAGCTCCTACGTACTTCATGGATGTGTGGTACTTCTGTGCAAAGAAGAAACACATTCCGGCCTCATTTAAAAGTTCAGTGCACTTATCCGGATCCTGCTGGATATTGACTCCAAGAGCCTCCAGGCAGTCAGCTGTTCCGCATTTACTTGATGCTGCCCTGTTTCCATGCTTGGCAACCTTCACTCCGCCTGCAGCAGCAACAATAGCAGATGTTGTTGAAATGTTAAAGCTGTGAGCGTTGTCTCCACCGGTTCCTACTATCTCAAATATATCCATACCGGTATCAACCTTGGTGGCATGATCCCTCATGGCTGCTGCACAGCCGGCGATCTCGTCTGTTGTCTCCGCTCTTGCGCTCTTTGTGGAAAGAGCTGCCAGAAATGCAGCGTTCTGAGTCTGGCTGGTCTCTCCACTCATGATCTCATTCATCACCTGATAGGCTTCATCATAGGTGAGATCTTCCTTGTTTACGATTTTTACGATTGCTTCTTTGATCATTTCGTCATCCTCCTTTTTTGGGCCTGCCAAAGACCTTTGTGCAAAAGAAAAGTCCTTGACAGAATTTCTGTTCTGTCAAGGACGAATATACTTAATCCGCGGTGCCACCTTGAATTTGCGACTATTGTCGCACCCTTAAGAGATACTAACATATCCCCGACAACTGACGTATGTCTTCACGTCGCAGAATACTAAGCCTTAAACACTGTTCACTGCGCCCTCTGTGGTCCATTTGATAACTTGTTTCCTACCCGTTCTCAGCTCCTCGGGCTCTCTGTGAGGTCATCATTACCTTTATCTCCACTTCATCGGTTTGAAGTATTAAATTATTGAAATAATAACATCACGCATAGGAGATGTCAATTACTTTTTACATCCTCATCGCAACTTCATAGGCTCGCCAGATTACAGACCTGAGATTGCCAATCTGTTTGCAGTCTCCGACGAAATCCATGTTGCTGGTTCTGTCATTATCACTTATCACAGGATCAGGAATATATCCCGCGGAGCTGATGACAGAATCGCACTCTATACGGATCTCTTTTCCATCTTTGTCTGTACAGATAATGGCGTTATCCTGCACTTCCTTGAGCTTAGTCTCAAGATAAACAGGAATCTCATGAAGTGCAAACCACTCTCTTAAATATGAACTGTTGGCAAGGCAAACGCCCTTCTGTGATACAAGATCATCCTTCATCTCAACTATGATCGGATGCTTGCCCCAAAGAGCCAGTTCATACGCAATCTCACTTCCTGTAAGTCCTCCGCCGATAACGGCCACAGTCTCTCCAACTTCCTTGCCAAGAAGGAAATCACAGGCTTCAATCATCTTCTCGTGCCCCGGAACATTCTTAAGAATCCTGGGTCTTGAGCCCGTTGCAATAATGATATCGCTCTTTCTTCCGAATCTCCTCGGGTCATCAATCTCTGTATTCAGGTGCACTTCGATGCCCAAAACATCCATCTGTCTTCTGTACCATCTGAGGAGATCCCTTAGCTTACCCTTGTAGGACTCTGAACTTGCAGCGATAAAAGTACCGCCCAGTACGCCACTCTTTTCATATATGACAGGATTATGGCCTCTGAGCTTAAGAACTCTTGCAGCCTCCATTCCACCTATTCCGCCACCGACAATATGTACGGTCTTCGGATGCTTGGCTTTTTGGATAAAATGCTTGTCGGTCTGCATTGTCTCCGCATTGACAGCACACCTTGCCAGGTGAAGCGAATCCGAGAGATCCTGATCGTTTGGAACGCCCTTGTAATGGCACATGTTAAAGCAACCGTTGTGACACAGAATACATGGCCTTATGTCGTCCTCCCTGTCATTCATGAGCTTGGTAACCCATTCTGTATCAGCGAGGAACGGTCTTGCAAATCCAGCTCCGTCAAGCTCTCCGCCGGCTATATAATCGGCAGCCACTCTCGGGTCAAGCCTTCCTGCGCACACCACAGGTATATCAATATATTTGCGGAGGTTAACGACATCCTCCAGATTGCAGTTCTCAGGCATATAGATAGGAGGATGAGCCCAGTACCATGCATCATAGGTTCCGTTGTCACAGTTGAGCATGTCATATCCTGCATCCTGGAGATATTTTGCAGCCTTTTTGGATTCTTCGAAATCTCTTCCGACCTCAGTGTATTCCTCACCCGGAAGGGCTCCCTGTCGCATTCCCTTGGTTTTGGATATCACACTGTATCTGAGAGATACCGGAAAATCACTTCCGCACTGCTTCTTGATCTCCTGAACTATCTCCACAGCAAAACGGTACCTGTTCTCAAAAGATCCGCCATACTCATCTGTCCTCTTATTTACATAGGGAAGAGTGAACTGATCAAGAAGATATCCCTCGTGAACAGCATGCACTTCTACACCGTCAACACCAGCGTCCTTAAGGAGTCTCGCACTCTTTCCAAAAGCCTCAACATATTCCCTGATCTCCTCTTTGGTCAGCTGCCTTGAAGGAAGCTTGTCAGACCATCTGTTGGGCGAAGGGCTTGCCGAAGCGGTAATCTTATCAAGGTCCATAAAGGGCTTGGATAATACCCTTAGAGCCGGGTTATTGTAGAGCTTCTCCATCATGCTGCTGACGGTAAAAGACCTGCCAAATCCGGCTGTAAGCTGTACAAAGAGCTTGGCTCCGGTCTTGTGAAATTCAGGCATCCAGGCAGCAAGATCCCGGTACATCTGTTTATTGGTGTAAAGCCACTGTCCGAACATCGGATTGTACACAGGCTGACACCCCGGAAGCACAAGTCCCGCATTGTTTTTGGCAACATTCAGGATGAAATTCGCACCTTCTTTGTCAAAGTGGTTCTTTTCCATCCATCCGAAAAGATCTGTTCCTCCCATAGATGTCAGTACGATTCTGTTCTTGATTTCACAGTTTCCGATTTTCCAAGGTGTAAACAGAGGTTGTAATCTTTCGTCCATTGTATTTTCCCCCAGTATATAAGAAATATTATTATGCTCTAAAATACTCTTTTATAGCTTCAAGCTTCTTTTGCCCGGCAGCTCTTCCAAGCTGATATACTCTCTCGAGCTCCGCCGGATCTTTCTCAACAGGGCTTATATTAAGAGGCTCATCCGGTCTTATTACCAGCACCTCTCCCGATTTCTCTTTTTCTCGTATGTATCTCTTTTCTTCATTGTACATGAGGTGACGCTTTTCCATGCACTCTATCATATTCGGATATCTGCGTAGCATGACTTTGACAAGAGGCATAAATTTCTGATGTCCCTTTACATAGTCTCCGGGCTGAGTCTCTATGACAAGTATCCTCTCATACCCCTTATCCTCCATGAATTTCAAAGGAATGGAGTCCGATGGTCCTCCGTCGAGATATACTCCACCGTCTATATGCACAGGCCTTGATACAAGCGGCATTGATGCAGAAGCCTGTATCCATGTAAGGTCTTCTTTTTCTCCGTCTGTGCACTTGTGATATGCAGGTTTACCTGTGTTTATGTCAGTTGCCACGCAATAGAATTCCATCGGGTTTTCTTTAAATGTCTTAATATCCCATTTATCAAGCTTGTACGGAAGCTCGTCGTAGCAAAAGGGAACATTGTAGATATCCCCTGTAAGCAGAAGCGACCTTATACTGTGATATCTCTTGTCAGTACAGTATTTCTTGTTGTATCTTACTGCTCTGCCAATCTGTTTGGACTTATAGTTTATTCCAAAGGTAGCTCCGGCAGAAACGCCCACAGCTCCATCAAAATCAATTCCGTTCTCCATAAGGACGTCGATCACTCCGCAGGTAAACATCCCGCGCATAGCGCCGCCCTCCATAACAAGACCCTTTCTCATCCTCTCCTGTTTCCTCTCAAAGCGTTACATATAATTATATTACAAAATGCAACAAAAAAGCGAGTCATTGTGGACTCGCCGAAATACTGCCTGTCTGATAAGGTCATGCAGCACTGCGTGATATTGCGCGTGCAATATATCTCTTGCAGATAAAAGATATGGGTTCTACAAATCTGTTGAGAATAATTGCAGCTCTCATTATATTAAGCTCATTGTTATCATAGGACATATGCCCGTTTTCGAGCTTATATATGAGCTTGTTGACCTTCTTGTCATCTGTTCTGCTGATTCCGCTGGATTCCAAATCGTTTAGATATTTGACCAGCTTGCTGCGCTGTCTCTTGTTCATCATTACAGCAAATGTTCTGGGGTGGTTGGCTTGTAGTCTGAATAAACCTGTTGTAAGCATGTAAATTTCCTCCTCATAATCACGAGGAATATTATCATATATTTTTGTGAATATTTTGTGAATAAAACACTCAAAAACAAAAAATAATACATGATATTGAAACATAATTCCGACCATAAAAAAGCCGGGGCTATTTTAAGCCTCGGCTTTAAAGACATATTCTGATTTTCAGATATCAAAGGTCTTCTGAAATCGCATGGTTACTAACCGATGTATAGGTAAGAATCATATCATCGTAGTCCCCTGCTCGTGTTCCGATAACCTGAGAGTTGGTACTTCCGCCGTGGAAAGTAATTCCGGCATCAGCAATATTCACAGTATCGAAAGCAACCGGTTTTCCGTTCTTCATGAACACGCTTCTGACTCCGACACTCTGAATATCATACTCGGAGTAGTTGGTTGCACTTACCTCGACACAGTCACCGATGTCTCTGGTATCTATCGCAACAGAAGTGTATGCGCATCTGTCAGTGGGATTTATCGTATATGCATACTCATAGTTTTTGGCATTTCCTATCTCAGCATTTACAAACTGTCCGTAGAGGATAAACTGCTGATCCTTTTTAACTGCATCTGCATAATCATTCACTTTTCTGAGAACATTCCCGGAGCCATCCTTTGCAACAAAATCTGCACTGATGGAAATATCGGATCCGGTGTTGTTTGTTGCAACAACCACATAGTATGTACACCATCCGATACTGTCAGGAATCAGATATTCACTATCAATTGTGACTTCGCCCTGAGTTTCTTCAGCAGCATATACGGTTTCTGCGGGAATAAAAGAAGAAGATCGGCCTGATATAAGAATTATCATCATCCCTAATGTTACAGCACAAGCGAAAATCCTTTTTATCATAGCCTTTTCCTCCAAAACAGAATATTATTCACAAAGAATTTGTGTAATAGTATTATCGCGAAAAAAAGGTGCTTTCGCCACAACCACAAGTGTTATTTAATTCTAATTTTAGAAAGGTCTGATTCTCTTTAGAAACTATCTGTATACCACAAAGTACCCGCCGTAATCATCTGCATTATAGCCGCTCAAATCCCCGAAAAGCTCAAGTTCACTGCTTGCTACGACAAAGACATCCGAAGCATATTTTTCATCTGTCACATCATCAGGAAGCTCAAATATGAAGTTGCCGAACGACTTGGCAATCCTGAACTCCGCATAAGGGTCTTTGTACTCTACTGTCTGATAGAACTTGTACGGATCATAATTCGTGTAATAAAGAGCAAGCATGAACGGCGATGAAAGACCTTCATAGGTCGACCTGATCTGCCTGTCGTCTCCTGCAATCTCATAGGCTTTCGCAATAGCATCACCATATCCCGGCATATAAATGCTAAGGGCATAGGTGCTGTAATCAGTAAAGTAATCCTTTGAAAAAGACAAGGCTCCTATAAGCAGAATAGAGGCAACAGCCACAAACATGACCCTTGCCTGCTCGAGGATAAATCCTGCTCCCAGGACAAAGAAAAAGATAAACGGAATAAACAGCATAACAAGTCTGTTGATATCTGGAAGTATCACGATATCAAGCACTGCAGTACCTATTACTGCTGAAATAAAGAGCATAAGTCCCATCCTGTACTGCAGACTGAGCTGCTCAGTTCCTCTTTTTCCTGTAACAGCATGCTTAATACAGATAATAAGGCCCAGGAAAGTAACCGGAAATGTAAATTCAAACAGTGAGGCATATCCAGGATAAAAATGTGCAAGTGTATGGCCTGAATCTCCCACAGTAACAGCAAGCAGCATTGACTTTAAGTTGCCAAGCATGGTTGCGAAAAATGAACCGTCAAGCGCAATAAACGCCTCTCCCGTTCTGGCTGCGGTAAACTTGTTAAAGCAAAAGTGCTCTGTAACGATTTCCGGAAGTCCGAGGTAATTGATCGCATAGAATACGAGCAGCGGAAGGAATACAACAATAAATGTCACGGCTGCTGATATCACTTTTTTCCAGGTCAGTGCTTTTATCTTTAATCCGTAGACACACATCAAAAGAAGCAGTATCGGAATTACAATGGTTGCTGCCCCGTAGCTGTACATACACAGCGCAAAAGCAGCTGAACTGAGACAGTAAAACAAAGTGCTGTTTTTCCTGACTCCGAGCATGAACAGCCAGAATGCCAGCATCAGATTAAAAGGCATGATGTTGCAGTCAAGACTCCATCTGGATAAGATGACGTGCCATGGACAGACCGCCAGAAAGGCTGCACCAAGAAGTGCCATCTCATTCCTGAATCTCCTGCCCTCCATAACGATCCTGATAACCGCATAGAAAAGAGCTACTGTCAAAATCCCGCATACGGCAGGGATCATCCTCAGATTCCTTATTGACGGACCAAACAGTGAAATCGAAATCACATTCAGATAGATAAGAAGCGGGCTTCCTCCGCCGCATCCCCAGGTGATCGGATAAATTGGCCAGTGATAGCCGTTTCTGTCAATTCCATAAGTAGCCAGTGTATACGCATCATAACCTATGGAGGCCTCATCCTGCTGAAGTCCCAGAGGAATCTCTCCAAGCTTGTAGAGTCTGATGACGGCGGCCACTACCATGATCAGCAAAAAGATTATTCGGGCAGCCCCATCTCCAAGACCTTCCTTATCGCTCTTTTTGCCTCTGAAATATAAAAATACAGCTGCCACACCCATAAGGATGTAGGCAGCCGTAGCTATATAGTTGTAATAATCGATAAGTCGCATTATTATACTTCCTTTTTATCTGGCGTGCATAGCAGCATTCCAGTCAGCTATTCCCATGTATGATGCAGCCCTGTTTATATAGGCTCCTGCATTTGCACCGTTCATTTGCTGGAAGAACTCCCAGGAAAGCTTATGTGAGCCATCCTGCCTTGAAAGACCGAGAGCAAGCCCCTGCGACATTTCAACCGGATAATCGGTCTGTCTGTTAAATGTTATCAGCTTGATGTACTGATTGGTCATACATCTCTGATAAGCATAAACAATGGCTGCTGCCTGAGCTTCTTCTCCCTGAGATGATGTATATCCAACCTCAGTAAGGAGTACCGGTCTCACTGCACCCTTACTGTTCCGAAGGGCCGGCTGGCACATATAATCCGTTAACTGCTCTATATTTTCCATCGAAATATAGGGTGTGTCAATACTGTGAGTGATCATGGCCGGATTCTTGGGTGTCCAGAAGCTCGTCCAGTTCATGGGATAATTGTAAGGATGTTCCGCAAGACACCAGTCAATATTGCCCTGCGCCGAAATACATGCATTGACGGCATCCAGCATACTACGCGCTGAAAAATAAGAGCCATTGTGGATCCTGGTCCAGTTCTGATCAAGGCTTATGCACACATATGCATTGGCATTTCTGCTCTTAATGGCATTGTAACATACTCTTACAGAGTCAGCGTAGAGCTGCGCGTAAGTCATCTGATCGGTAACACCCGAATAATTCCATGCATTCTTGGCATTTACCTCATTGGCTATTACCCAGTTATCTACCTGTCCACAGCCGTTTTTGCCGTTGTATCTTGCAGCCAGGAATGAAACTACCGCCTCAAGATACTCAAGTCCGTTATCCTCCGAGGTATTCATAAGATAGTATGGCGCCCTGCCGATACCGCCTCTTGCAGTCGGTGATATCATGAACTCCTCGCCACCGGAATGGGGATTAAGAAGAACCATGGTCATTCCTATTCCCTGATTGGTGCTGGTTCTTACGCAGTGATCATACTGGCTCATATATGCCGAGTCAAAGTAATAAGTTTTGCCGTTATAACCATACTGGATACCACCGTTTCCACCGATGACATCAGTAAGATTTATGTTGTATGCTCCCTGCTGTACACCGAGCTGAACAACCTCATTATTGCCGTTACCTATCTTGGCACCATCGAGGATAAGTCCCTTTTTGCCGTTGTTCTTTCTGCCCTGGGAGCCTCCGCCTGCCAGTGCTTCGGGATTGGTGATATACTTGGCGCCTGCCACAGCAACAAAAGCTCCGCCCTGTTTAACAGCGACCTGGAACTTATCGTACAGTCTGCAGCTTGTAGTCTGATAGCCAAGCGGCACAGAAAATACAGCACTGCCCGAAATCGGAAGTGACGCAATGGGTTCTCCCTGCGGAGCTCCCTGATATGGTTTCTCAGCAAACAGATAAAATGCGCCGTCATCACTTGACGGAAGATCCGATGCCGAAACGTTTACAATAACATTTTCTCCGGAAATTGAAACAGAATTGATAGTAACTGCGCCTGTTCCTGCAGCCTCTGCCTTAATTGGCACAGAAGAAAAGACACTTAAAGCAAGGGCAGCTGTAGCAACTGCCATGGAAAGTGATGAAAAGATTCTCTTATTCATATAACCCCTCATTAAAAAAGTTTTTTGTTACCCAGTATTCTAATGATACCGAAAAACGGTGCAAATAGCAATTAATAATCCACTTTCATCATGCAAAGGCCCTGAGGAGGCGCTGTAGGACCGGCCTTTTGACGGTCACAGGCATTTAGAATTTCTTCCATTTCCTCGGGTTTTATATTTCCGTAACCCACCTCTAAAAGAGTTCCTGTGAGGATCCTTACCATGTTCTGCAAAAACCCGTTGCCATGGAAGTAGAATCTGATATAGTTTCCGCTCTCCTCAATATTGATGGTATCCACACATCTGACTGTGGACTTCTTCATCTTGGTATTCCCGCAAAAGCTCTTAAAGTCATGAGTTCCCACAAGAACGGCTGCTGCCTTTCTCATGGCTTCTGCATCGGGCTTGTTCTCCAGCACAGTCACATACTTCCTGTCAAATACAGGCTTGCTCTTTCCGTACCAACAGGTGTATCTGTAGGTCTTGCCAAGAGCATTGTACCTCGCGTGAAATCTTTCAGAACATGCTCTTACCTCATTAACACTGATATCATCAGGCAGATACTCATTCATGTACTCTTGAATTTCCTGCTCTGTCATATCAGTGTCGAGAACAGCATTTGCCGTCATGGCTCTTGCATGAACACCGGCGTCGGTTCTACCGGCACCGATGACATTAACAGGATTATCATCGGGAGAATTTGTCATCCTGGAAAGGACGGATTCAAGCTTGCCCTGAATCGTCATATCTTTCCCCGGTTGTCTCTCCCAACCAAAAAATCTGGTCCCGTCATAACTTATGATGAATTTATAATTGCGTTTCATATTCCGCAGCCTCAATCTAAGATTATTTATCTGATCTCAATCTTAACATAAACGCTGACAGCCTTGCCATCTCTTATAGCAAGCGCATCATCACCTGAAACAGTGTCTGCCTTGAAAGTCTTGGAATCTCCATTTGCATACTCTACTGTAATCTCACTGATCTCATACATACCCGGGATGACATCGCTCTTTGCGTCTATTTCATAGGTGATACTTGTATCTGCCAAAAGAGTGCTCTCTACAGTATACTTACCTGCCTCATCCTTGATAAGATACTCAGGGATTGCAGGAGATGGAGCAAACACGAGCTTATCATCTTCGCACTTAAAGATATTCCTGCCAAAGAACATAAGCTTCCACATGCTGATGAACTCAATGGTAGAGCCTGAAAGTCTTGCAACAAAGCCCTTTCCATGGATAGCCTTGTTGGGGTTCATGCTGCTGGCAATAAATGATGAGTTCTCAAGTGTGCTTCTTCCGTATACTTCCTTATCAAGGAAAGGAATAGCCTGATTCTTAAAGTCCTCAAAGAACTCTTTGTAAAGTCCGCTTCTGATAAGTTCAAGCAGATACTTGTATTCCATGTGAAGCCAGATTGACTCATTCTCAAGCCATCCGGGTGTGAAGGACTTACATCTTCCGTACTCAAAGCTTGCGTTCTCAAGAGAAGCGTTAACCTTGTACATTGAGAGCTTTTTATCGAAGAGGTCACTGCCTTTTATTCTGTCATAGATCTTTTTCTTCTCATCGTAAGTATTCTCAAGCTTAAAGAATCTTACAGGTCCCTCAAGGAAGTAAGGAACATTCTGAACCTTAAAGCTCTTAGGATAGATTCCGTCTTCCTTCCTGTCATACTCAGGAACTTCGAAGGTGAAGTATCCGGGAGCAATTCCCTTGCCGAGGTCAAAGGCCTTGGATACACCCTTTTCAAGTCTCTTTTCCATAAGACCTAGGATCTCTAAAGCATCTGCATAGCTGATGGTCTTCTCCTGTTCAAAGAGCTTACCGTAAACCTCATCTCTATAGCCCTCAAGAGCTGCGTTTCTGTTGTCCCAGAGCTCAAAGTCTGTTGTGAAGTGTGTCTCAATATCCTTGAGATTCTCAATGAAATCAACAGAATCTGCCGGAAGTGTTATGTCTGCACCAAACTTTGCAATAGCGTCTTTGGTGAATCTGATCATCCTGAGAAGCTCATAGCTCTCGTTCATGGATGAACCGAACATACCGGGCATTCCGTTAAGAGCATCGTACCAGCCGGGCTTTCCGCCCTCCATCATAACGCCCATACCCTCAGGATCAAGGGCTGCAAACTTGCAGGCAGATAACAGAACAAGCTTTGACAAAAGACTCATCTCAATATCCCTGCCATCCGCATAGGTCTCAAAGCTTCCTTCCTTCTTGGCGTTATCTCTTTTTGCAAGATAATAGTACTGACGAAGGCCGTTTTCTGTCTCCTCGTATTTCTTGTTTCTTGGAAGAATCTCTACCTTTGCCTCAAAGGCTTTAACCTTTGTATCAACCAAAAGCTCTTTTTCCTTGTCAGGATAAACCTCAAGGAAGTCCTCGATAAGATCAAGATTGTATGTCCAGTGGTCTGACCAGTAGCCCTCACCGAAATCACCGTTTATGGTCTCTGTAGCCTTCTCCATCACCTTGGAAAAGATCTCTTCGCACTCCTTGTCGGAAATCCCCTTCATGGAGTCCTTGATTGCAGAAACAAGCTCTCCCGGTGTAAATGGCTGTGAAAGCTCGATCTCGCCGAGAGCGTTAGGATTTACATTAAATCTGAGCTGCTCGATCTTAAGCGGGTTATAGCCATCCATCTGGATAAGTGAGTAGAATCTCTTTATATTTTCATCACCGACTATGCGACTGAAGAATGTATCACATCTTCTGTTCTGATTTACATCTCTGAAGTTACCGTTGCCCTGTGAATAGAACTCCGGTGACATTGAGAAGTAGTTGTAATCTCTCTCAAGATCGCCGTGCTTTCTTGAGTAAACATAGAAAGTATGTCCGCCCGGGAGTGAAATTGGCTTACCTCCTCTGAGGACATTATCCATGTAGTTGTATCTTGTGTAGTCATCAAAGGCCTTGTTTGCTGTTGATGTGGCGACATCAGCTGTAAGCTCATCTGTGAGCTTTTCTGCCTCTTCAAACTTCTCTTCAAAATACTTCGGATCAATATCTCTTTTAAGGAAATCATCAAAGATATCCTTGTTTCTCACTTGTCCGATGAGCTCGTAAAGAGTCATGCTCTCGCCGCTGCCGAGAGTTTTCTTCTTGGCAAAGAAGCATGTCGGGAACTCGTTTGATGTATTCTGCTCGCTATTTACAAGCTCGTCAAAGTCTGTTCCGGCAAAGCCTACAGCCTCTGAAAGAGAGAGGTCATAAGCAAATACAAGTCCGGGATCAACGATGGTGTGAAGGTCATTTCCGTCTTCATCAACAGCAAAGCCGAAGTTTCCACCGGGAACCTTCTTAACTACCGCTGAGTCCTCCATTGAGAAGCGTACCCTGAAGAAAGGTCTCTTTTTGTCTGCATCCTCAACCTGCATATATGCCTTGGTGGTCTGTACCATGTTCTTCATTACATCCATCATGCATCCGTAAGGAATAAGCGCAGGCATTCCGTCAAGAGCTTCAAGTTCACGGCTCTCTGCACCTGTGTTGGTGATGGTAACCATTCTCATGAGAGCGCCAATCTCCTCACCGGGAAGAGTTGCATACTTAACCTTCACATCAAAGCCGTGCTCTCTGTCGTCATCCTCGATGGTAAGGGTGTTCATATGGATTTCCATATCGGCATTTGCTGTGTTTTTTACAAAAGGCTCATAGACCATTCCACCAGTCTTGATGAAGGTCCTGAATCCTGTTCTTGATACGTTCTGATATGCTGTATGCGCAGGGTAGAACTCCATGATGCTGTGATCCTTGTCCTGTACACCAAAACTTACTACAGCCTGCCCCCTGTTTACGTAGTAGCACCAGATAGGTGTTCCTTTGATTCCGGCGATTCCCGGAAGAAAGCTGGCGAAGGGACTCTTCTTGCCATAACCTTTCATTACATCCTTAACTTCATTCATGTTTTTCATTAACACGCTCCTCATAAATATTATAAAATTCAGCGAGAAAACCCCTTCCGATGAAGTCGGTTGTGGGATAAATCGCCTTTACACGAACAGTTGTTCGTGGTAAAATGAGTCAATCGGAACCTTGAAAACTGTATATATACGGTTGTGCCATGTATCTAACTAACCAAGAACCTATGGCACGTAAAATATACAAGGTGTTAGTTCCCACGCGCCACAAGCGCATCTAAAACGTTTGCAAGTATTCCGAAGGGTTTTTCCCGACGGAGTAGCGGCACTGTGAACGTGCCTTACTATGCCGCAAGGTATTGTAGAAACCATTTCCGATGTTGTCGGTGATGGTAGTTCATAAGTAAACTTCAATTGTGTGCTTTCCATCAGAAAGGCTGTCGATTTCTGCTGCAGTAAGTACAGCTCTCTTTCCGTCTTTCACTGTCATGTCTTTGCCATCGACAACAGCCTTGCTCACCTGATAATCACCAACTTCCTTCCTGCCGGAATTTATATATCTTACCTCGAACTCTTTTCCTCTGAACGGAAGTGTTATTGCAGCTATTCCGTTATTGTCAAACTGCTCTGCCAAAAGAGCCGGCTGCATGCATAAGTCTCCTGCCTCACCCCTTACGCCAAAGCTCTGGGTGACAACAGTCATCATCATCCAGCTCGCAGCGCCAGTGAGGTAGTTGTAAAGGCCTCTTCCCTCTGCGTTAAAGTACTCCGGAACACCCGGATAGATCCTGCTGACTTCAAAGTTTGAGGAAGCCTTGTACAGTGAATTAAGTGCCTTGTAGCCTTCCTTTGCAAAACCCCTCCTGTACAGTGCGTTTCCGAACATAACTGCCATATGTGAAAAGACAGCGCCGTTCTCCTTATCGCCGTAGGAGAAGCCAAACATTCTTCCAAGGTCTGTTCTGAGGGCCTTAAAATCTGTATTAAGGCGATATCCGCCGATGCCCTCTTTGTAGAGGTACTTATCGGCACTCTTAATGATCTCTTTTACGTTTTCTTCCCTGGCTGTGCCTGACATTACAGAGAAAACCTGTCCGGTAAGCATCATTCTGATGTTCTTGCCTTCGGGGGTATCAAACTCACCTTCTACTCTCTCTCCGTTGTCGTCATAATATCCGTTGAACCAGCCGTTTCCTTCGGAGTCTTTTACCCACTCCTTATCCCTGATCAGGTTCATCATAAACTCAGCCTTTGATTCAAGAGCCTTTGCTATATCTTCTAAGGCAATCTCCTCTTTTTCTCCCGATACGGCATGAGATACCTTATCCATGTAATTCATAAGGAGTTCTCTCTTTTTATCAGGTGATGAAAGAAGATCTGAGCCGTCTGCAAAGATCAGTTCCTTGAGCTCGGCTGCAACAGGCGCAGTAGTCTTGCCGGATCTCTCGGCGTAAAGTCTTATATATTTTGCAATGTCTACAAGATTTCCTGCATAGCCGCAAGTGAAGGCAACGCTCTCACCCTTGTGTGTTGCCATATCAAGAGCGTCGTTCCAGTCAGCACCGCGAAGCCTGATCTCGCCGTTATCTCCGACGTCGTAAATTGCCGATACATTCTCAATAAGGATGTGCTCAAGAACTGTTCCCAGATACTCCGCACCTGTCTTATCCTTCTGAACAACACCATAGCCTTCGCTGTACTCTGAGTCTCTCTTCTCGGCTCTGCAAACAAGAGCATCCTTGAAGTATGTTGTATTCTCGCCAAGAATCTCGATATCTCCCGTCTGATCCATGTAAAGCTTAAGTGTAAGGAACGGCCAGAAACCGTGATCCATCCATACACGCGGAATGCCGTTTCTGTCTGCCTTGAACTCACCGGGCTTATCACCGATGATGGTCGCGTTGGTGCCATCAAATCTAACACCCTTAAAGTTGTCGATGATCATCTTTCTTACGCCGTCAGGGTCTGTAAGGAGGAGTGCCAGACAGTCCTGCCAGAGATCTCTCCATCCTCTTCCACCTCTTCCGTAATCATGGTGAGGAAGGAAGCTGCAGCCGTAAATCCTTCGCAGCTGTGGCTGGAATGTGATCCATTCCATATAGTTATCAAAACCTTCATCCCCGGTCTTAACGTGAATGTTGGTCAGATTATTCCAGTAGTTTCTTGTCTCCTCGAAGATCCTGTCTGTATCCTCGCTCTTTTTAATAGCCAAAAGGGCATCTGCCATGTCTTTTTCAGGCTCTGTGGTTGCACCGATTGCAAGTCTGAAGGATAATGACTCACCTTTCTTAAGTGTTACCTCGTCAAACTTAAGGGCACCGATCATCTCTTTTCCGTCCACATTAAACGGTGCCTTCTTCCATGAAGCGGAATCTATATCCAGAAGAGTTCTTGGCCTCAGGAATGTTCCGCCCTCTCCCAGGAAAAGATCTGCATCCGCAATGAACTCTTTAGGAGAAGCGCCGCCTTCTCCTGCTCCGAGTACAAAATAAGTTGTGTCGTTGATCTGATGTCCTCTCTCATCAAAGGACAGAGTAGGCTTAACCACAATGCCATCCGCACACACTTTTGCTCTGTTTAAAAGAGATGTTACATGCCTGTGATCTCTTAAGTTGTCCGCACTTCTTCCGTAAACAGGAATTGCAGCAACCGGAGTAAAGACCGCTTCAGCATCAGAATCATTTGTGATCTTGATATTCATGATCTCAGAAGGAGTATCAAGAAGAGAAAAGATGGTAACCTCTGCTGTTACCGATCTTTTTTTGTCGGTCCTTGTGACCTTCTGCCACATGCGTCCACCTTCAAGAACCACCTTATCCTCAGCATCTGTAAACCTTGCTGCTTCCTGACCTGCAGATGCTCCGCAGGCAGACCAAAGGCCGTCTTTATACACACAGAAGAAATTCCTTGTGTCCCTGTCGCTGTGAAGATTTGAAATGCTCTTTGGTGCTATAAGGAAGTGGTTCTGATCCAGCTTGCTGTCTCCGCCAAAATCAGGTGAAACCGCACTTCTAAGACCGGTATTGCCGGCAACGGGTATATAAAGTCCGCTGCTGTACTGTGGATCCTCCATTATGAAGTCGCCGCCCTTACCGGTAAACTTGTATCCGCTCATGTTTATTGTCCTTTCGAGGTAGTCTTAGTCAAATTTCAAAATTGTATTCAGTATATTTCTTGCACAAGGCTCAAGATCAGCTCTTGTCAGAGCTCCCATGTCCATTGCTTTCTTAACTCTTTCAGGGAATCCACAGGCCATCTTAAGATCATTACCTGCCTTGATCTCCTTGTAGTGCTCTCCTCTTGTCCACCAGTCGGAGGTTACCATTCCCTTGTATCCCCACTCCTCACGAAGGATTCCTGTGAGAAGATCTCTGTTCTCGGAAGCCCTCTGACCATTGATGGCATTGTAGGAAGACATGATTGTATATGGCTCGGCCTCACCTACTATGATCTCGAAAGCCTTAAGATAAATCTCTCTGAGAGCTCTCTCAGAAACTCTTGAATCACTGTGCTTTCTGTTTGTCTCTTTGTTGTTGCATGCAAAGTGCTTGACACTTGCTCCAACATTATTGCTCTGGATTCCTCTTACCATGGCTGCTGCCATTCTTCCTGTGAGGTAAGGATCTTCTGAGTAATACTCAAAGTTTCTTCCGCACATAGGGTTTCTGTGAATATTGATGGCAGGTGTAAGCCATACGCAGAGATTGTTCTCCTTGAGCTCCTCACCGCCTGCACGTCCGATCTCTTCAGCAATCTCACGGTTCCAGGTACATGCTATAAGTGTAGAGCATGGGAAAGCTGTTGTAAGAACTCCTGTCTCAGGAGCAATACGAACACCTGCAGGTCCGTCAGATGTCTGAGCATTCGGAACACCGTACTCCGGAAGATTGCCCATTCCAAAGACATTTCCAACACCTGTATTGGGCTGACCGCCGACAAGGTGGATCAGGTCTTCATCAGAAAGCTGCGCCATGAATTCATCCAGGGTAGCTTTGCCCTCTGCCACATCATAGAAAGTCTTAACACCTTCCTTGAAAGGTCTTGTGAGATAGTGCATCTGCCTGCTTCTCTCATATGGAGTAAGTGCCTCTTCAGTTCCGGGCTCCATCTTCTCAAATATACATTCGTTTAAGTCTCTGGCAGTACCAAGAGGAAGCTCCTCATAGGTGCCGTCAGATAACATTCTCTTTTTAAGTGATACAGGTGCCGCCTTGTGACTGAGCTTCTCAATGGTGATGTCCTCAGCATTCTCCCAGGTAAAGTCTGTCTTTGCAGCATCTCTTACGCTGTTTCCGATAAAGAACTCATAGCTTCCCTTCTCGAGTACGTAAGCAGCTTCTGATACCTTTCCAAGATCATCGTAAGAAGCCATAGCCTTCCTGGTAACTTTAAGAGTTATCTGCTGACTCTCGCCGGCGCTGAGCTCTTTTGTCTTAACAAAGTCTCCGAGGGCTCTCTCAGGCTTTCCGAGCTTGCCCTGAGGCGCTCTGAAGTAGAGCTGTACAACTTCCTTACCTGAAACCTTTCCTGTATTTGTAACCTTTACATCAAAACTAAAGCCGTCCTCAAGCTCTTTTGCCCCGAGAACCGCGATGTCAAAGGTTGTATATGAAAGTCCAAATCCGAAGGGATAGATTACCTTATCCTCTGCTCCCGGAATGGTCTCAAAATATCTGTAGCCGACATAAATGTCCTCTGTGTACTCCACATAGTCAAAGGACTCATGGAAATTCTCTGTTGAAGGATAGTCCTCAAGTCTTGCAGCAAAGGTATCCGCAAGCTTACCTGAAGGATTGACTTCTCCGAGAAGTATGTCTGCTGCTGCATCTCCGCCTTCCATTCCGCCCTGGTTCATGTAAAGAGCTGCGTTTATAGCCTCGTCTTTTGCAATAAAGCTGCAGTCGATGACTCCGCCAACATTAAGGACAGCAATGACATTCTTAAAATTGTCCTTGGCAGCCTTTATCATTTCTTTTTCCTTGGCAGAAAGATAGAAATCTCCATCAGGGAATATCTCTGATGAGAAGGAAGGCATACTCCTGCTCTGAGGCCATGGATTGAATTCATTGTTGCACTCAATGCTGCTGCGATCCCAGCCCTCGCCGGAAAATCTGCTAATCATAACAATAGCAGTATCAGAAAATTCTGCTGCCTCTTTAAGCATATCTGGAGGCAGTGCCACCTCTTCTGTCATTCCGGGAACTCTTCCGGAATCATACTGCTTCTTCATTTCATCTTTATATAAATTGATCATGGGTTCAAAGATTGAGACGCCCTTGGCTTTCAGGCCGTCATACAAAGAGTGGATATAGGCGCAATAGACATCGCCTGATCCTCCGCCGCCTTTTACGTAATCAACGGCTGCCTTGCCCATGAGGACAAGTTTCTTGTCTGAGCTAAGGGGAAGTGTTCCGTCATTCTTTAAAAGAACCATTCCCTCCTGCGCTGCCTTTCTGGATACAGCAATATGCTCACTGCTGCCTGTGATTCTCCTGTCTCCCTTAAGTGGTAGTGCAGGCTGATAATTAAGTCTTGCCCATTTTTGCATCAAAAAAACACCTCCATAGAATATAGCCACATTTTACCATGTTTAAATGGTATGAAAAGAGCTTTTTTTCTATGAAGGTGTGAAAATTCTATTAATGAGCAGGACTATAAGCCGGGTTATGTCGTGAATGATCATCTATCTAGGACTGCTGTCACCAACAGCCTCAAGCGACCCACCTGAGAGTGAACCGGGCCGGCTCATGGCTCTCTTTTCGGTCTTGCTTCGGATGGGGTTTACATGGCTACTGATGTTACCACCAGCACGGTAGTCTCTTACACTGCCTTTCCACCCTTACCGGATGCATGGCATCCGGCGGTATATCTCTGTTGCACTATCCTGGGAGTTGCCTCCACCAGACGTTATCTGGCATCCTGCCCTGTGAAGCCCGGACTTTCCTCTCCCGCACCCTTTCGTCTGTGCGGCAGCGATCATCCATCCTGCTCATTAGGAAACACATTATATCATCTTTTCTTTTTTATAACAAACATTATTATTGCCGCCAGAACAAGCGCTGCAACCACAGCAGATACCGCTATTATTAACACAGGTTCATCAGAATCCTGAGGCGGTGCCGCATGATTGATAACCTCCTGTACCACCGGCTTAGCCGAAGCTTCCATAACCGGCTTCTGACCGGCCTTATCAGCTGTAGCCTCAGCTGCCTCTTCTACAGCCGATGCATCCGCAGCCTCCTCCATCGCAGGGGCTTCTGCCGCATAATCAGCTTCCGCCTCCATTGCAGGTGCTTCTGAAGAAGACGCTGCTTCCTCGTAGACAGAAGTGGATCCGGACATATGGCCGATACCGCCTGTGACCTGCATCACAGCATAGCTTCCCAAAAGAAGCACTGCAAAAGTAGCAGCTATAGCTGCATATTTTCGAAACGGAACGACCTTGGCCTTGGGTATATCAGCCTTAGGAATATCAGCCTCAGGAGCTTCCTCCAGCTTGCTCTGTACATTCTGAAGGATGCGCTTTTTCATCTCGTCGTCGACTTCAATATGATTCATTACTTCTTGATACTTACTCAAAATCGTACGCCTCCTTCAGTATTTCTTTTAACTGCTTCCTTGCCCGCAAAAGGTCAGATCTGACTGTAGCCTCCTTACGGTCAAGAATTTTCGATATCTCCCCCGTTGAATATCCCTCCTGGTAAAAGAGATGGACCACTTCTCTGTACTTAACAGGAAGCTGCTTAACTGCTTCCCATACAAAGGCAAGATCCTCATCCTCTCTGCCTACAAGCTCCTCCGCGAGTTCATCGGTTTCCCTGACCTTATTGTATTTGATCTTATTCTTGCTCAGATTTGATGCCACAGTTATAAGCCAGGCTTTCTCATGCTCCGGGCCGTTAAAATCAGGGCTGCTCTGTATATATTTGATCAGCGTATCCTGCAAAATATCCTCCGCATCTTCCATATTGTGAAGGTATGAATAAGCAACACGCAAAATCCTGTTTCCGTGTCTCTCCATAACTTCGGCCACACTCTCAGGCGGTGGCCCTCCGCAAAATAAATTTAAAAATCTGAAAACGAATCTAAACATAAATATCTCCCCGGGGTCATTTAGCCCCCGGGAGATAGTATATCATATCAGCTTCTCTTTTCCACCATTCTTACAAGATTGTAGAACTCATCTTTATAATCATCGGTGTTTTCAATGTCTTTATAAGCCTTCAGAATATCTTTGTAACTGATTGTTCCTGAATAGTCGCTGTCTGAAAGGAGCATTGCGAACTCTGAGACAAGACCTGCAAATGCGAGATTATCACTTGGTGTGTCTGTGAACTTCTCATTGTTAACAACATAGGACACGAGCTTTGATGTATCCTCATCGGGCTCCTTGTAGCGGATCTTGATGGTAGCATAGTCATCGGAACCGGTATCGGGAATCTGCTCATTGGCGGGCTGATACTTAAGATCTATTGAAGACTTCGCACCTGTCGGAATGATCTCATAAAGAGCTACAACTTCATGACCGGCACCGACTTCACCGCCATCCTTCTTGTCGTTGTTAAAGTCTACAGCATCCATTACTCTGTTTTCATAACCGATGAGTCTGTATGCATTTACAATTGCAGGGTTGAACTCAATCTGGAACTTAACATCCTTGGCTACTGTTACAAGTGTTGAACTCATCTCATCGACAAGAACCTTGTGTGCCTCAGACTCACAATCTATATATGAATAGTTTCCGTTGCCATAATCTGCAAGAGCCTGGAGTTTGTCATCCTTGTAGTTTCCTTCGCCAAAGCCGAGTACTGAAAGGTAAATGCCATCGTCCTTTTTCTTCTTAATAAATCTCTCAAGTTCATCGGGATCTGAAATACCTACGTTGAGGTCTCCGTCTGTTGCCATGATGACACGGTTGTTTCCGCCTTCGATGAAGTTGTCTTTTGCAATCTCATAGGCCATTTCCATTCCGGCCTGTCCTGCTGTGCTTCCGCCTGCGCTGAGCTTACTGATTGCAGACTTGATCGCCTTTTTGTCTGACATGCTCGTACCGTCCAGGATAACTTCTTCTCTGCTGGCATATGTAACAATTGAAACTGTTCCGTCACCCGGAAGATTATCTACAAGGTCCTTAAATGACTTCTGAAGAAGCGGAAGTTTGTTCTCGCTGTTCATGGATCCTGAAACATCGATAAGAAATACAAGGTTGCTCTTAGGAAGCTCGCCGTCAAGTTCATCCTCAGCCTTGACTCCCACAAACATAAGCTGGTGCTCAGCATTCCATGGGCAGGCTGCAACCTCAGTGGTTACTCCGAATTTCTCACCCTTGTCAGGGCCGTTCAGATCATAGGAGAAATAGTTGATGAACTCCTCAGGTCTTACTGCTTCAGGATTGATATCGCTTGCGCTGTAGCCGGACTCTATCATTCTTCTTATATTAGTGTAAGATGCTGTATCCACATCCGCTGCAAAAGTTGAAAGAGGCTGCCCCTGTGAAAGGAAGAATCCGTTTTCATCAGGTTTGTCGTAAGACTCTGTGTTGTACTCAGGTACAATCGTTACATCAGGATAATCAGCAGGAGTATAAGTGTAGGTTGAGTTGCTGCTACTGTCAGATGAACCAAACATATCTAAAATGCTGTTTCCCTTTGAGCCGGTAACAGGCTCTGAGCAAGCCTCTTCAGCTTGAACGTCATTGTAATATGCCGGGCTGCTTGAAGTAGCCGGGCTCTCTGACTCAGCCGGTGACGGTGATGTGGCAGTTTCTGTCATTCTCGCCGATTGTCCGCATCCGGCAAGTGCTCCGGCCATCATGCCGGCAGTTAATAGTACCGATAAAGATCTGTAATGCTTTTTCATAATTTTTCCCTCCGATTTGCGGCAAGTTTTTTGCCTTTCTAACCTGTATACAGACCGGGAAAAGAAAATGTTGCAAAAATAAAACTTTTTTTTGATAATTATTTTGTTATGAAAAAAACATGTGGAATCGTTATGAGTCTCCTGCTCATTATCACTGCGTTTGCAGGCATTTGGACTCAGCAAATGAATAAAGACAAAAAAGAAAATCATCCCGTCGCCGATTCTTACGTTGATATCAAAAAGTTATGTGTATCTGTAAGCTGTGGTGAATACTATGGTTGCGGAACTGTTTATGACAGTGATGAGAATTCTTATACCATAGTAACTGCAAAGCATGTACTTCAAGACTACTATGATGGAGCTTCTGAGGATATTATTGTTAAGTTTGAAAATAATGAATCCGGTAAAGCTTCTATATTAAATGAAAACATAGATCTTGATATCGTTTTTCTGGGTGTTGGTAAAAACGAAATCTCTACGGATTACTATTCTGTATCAGATATTTCTTCCAGTTCAAGTGTTTCCTCTAAGTCTGACGGCACACTGTATTCCGGACAGACCATCTACCTGGTTGATGCAAATACAGGTGACATCTATGCCGGAAGCATAGCCAACCCTTCAGTTTATTCCGAAGATTTCGCCATGGACATGATCTACTGCTACTGCGCTGTTACACCCGGCATGTCGGGTACCGGGCTTTTTGATGAAGCCGGTAACTACCTTGGAATACTGCTTGGCGGCTCCGATGAAGCAGAGGCTGTGTGTCTGACTGCGTCTTTAGTCAGACAGGCATATCAATAAAAAGGCTGAACCCTACCGGATTCAGCCTTTTCAGACTGTAGACAAAGTGGTCCTGAGGGCGTAGCTCTCTGGACCATTTTTCTTATGTTATGGGGATTTTGTTCAGAACAAAGGTCAGAAACAGCCTATATCAGGCCATCTCTAACCGCCATTCATGCTTGATCCTTGCAAGCTTTTTCAGATTCATACACGCAAAGGTAAGCGCGACCTTCATTTCCATACGCGCCTTGCCATACATCTGTGTATATCTGAATCCGTGGTTTTCTTTGGCGGTCCCAAAAATTCTTTCTATTGTTTCTTTGCGATGGGAATAAAGATCTTTCATTCCCTCTGTGTATCTGATATCATCG
>NZ_ATVT01000011.1 GCF_000420865.1 Butyrivibrio sp. XPD2006 | reverse complement strand
AATATTAACTCAACATAAAACAAACCAACACAAATAAGACACATAACAACCCAAAATAGATTGAGAAAAGAGAGAGGTAAAGATTATGAAGACTTTAAAGAAAACAATGGTAGCAATAATGATGTCAGCAATGATGATAAGCGTAACACCTATTACAACATTTGCATGTGAGAGTACACCTGTTGAGATTACAGAAACACAGGATATAAATTATAATAAGTACCATGATCCTGATTATATCGGCTCCGCTGATGATGTTGGCGATAGTATCGCGACTGGTTTTGCAAATGTGTTTGCGTTCTTATACTTTATAATTTTTGGAGTACACACAGTGGGATAAATATTTTAAGTAAGTAACGAGTGTGTAAGTTGAAATAATATACAAATTACCTCTATCTCGCCATTGTGAGATAGAGGTTTTCTTCTGATCATTATCTTCTGAGTTAATTATCTAAGAAAATATCCACCAAAACTCATATAGTGTATCCATTGTCATTTCTGATATTTTTAATCTGTCTGTTTCCAATAAAATATTCATATTTATTTCCTTGCGTAGTTATACTGGAAGTTATTCTATATTAAGATTCTTCCTGTTTCCTGATTACAGCGGTATCTTGAATCGCCATGGGCAGCCACTCTGCATTCACATAGTCGAGTGGGATTACTAACTCCTGTATCTTGTCCTCTGGAGTAGGTCGCTTTATATCATCAGGCAAATAATCAAGACCCACTTCGCGCAGGCTTAGGACACTGTCATGAATCCATCCAACCGCCTGACCATCACAGTATAGACAGTAACAACCAAACATTTTCTTTGTTTTCACATCTAATTCACTTAGATGATCCAACCATTCGGCAAGGATCTCTTTTTCTTCGTATGCCATCCCCAACCTCCTTAGAGTTAATCTTTTGAAACTTGTAAACTATTCTTTTCTTTTTTTGCCCTTATCAGCGTAGACTTTGAAATTCCTGTCCTTCCATTCAAGTGAATCATATTGCTCACTCTGGAGTACCAATTTGCAATCGAATTTAATCTGATCTCTATCGTATTCATTAAGCCAAATATTAAGTATTGATTCTAGCGGTGCTATAGTTCCTTTCCAAGCTCCGAAGACTGTGAGATATTGACCACCACTGTTTACCAAATAACAGTTTACCTTCTCACATCCAAGGAGAGTCACTGCGTAAAATGCAGCGATTTCTATCAGCCTTTCTCTTACTTTTTCAAAGGGTAGTTCTCTGGATGATTCAACCATTTCTTTTATCAGACACAATTTGTCCATGAATGACATGTCACTATCAACTTGTTTTTTCTTGCAGAAATCCTCTGCAAGCCTCTCGTAATTGTTCAGCAGATAAAGCTGCTCCTCTGCAGTAAACTTGGGTCTTGCAGCTTCTTTTCTGGCTGCTTCTTCCATTAAAGGATAGCCTTTATCACGAAGTATTTCCGCAAATTCAAATATTACTTTCTTAAAAGATTCTGTATCGCTACTGTCAAAGGAGCGTTCCTCAAATATCCCGCATGCTGATAATTCTAACTTGTCAAAAAAAGTATCAAGATCAATATCAAAACTTAAAGTATACCCATCATCATACTCTTTTTCATAACAAGCCAGCGTTCTCTTGCTTATACCTGAAGGTCCAAGATGTCCCGACTTAAAGCCATTCTTCTCAGCATCCGGTCCTAATATTTTTTTAATAATTTTCTTATACTGTATTGCCATATCAGCCCTCATCGAATAACTATTAAAGCTTTAAGTCCTATAAATCCTAATCACATCATTAGGCTGAGAGTCCAATACCAATCCAAGTCCGAAAACACCCGTAGATGTTATCTTATAACTAGATCCGTTTGCATCAGTAAACCTAGCGATAGTTCTTTCCTTCGCGGACCTTCCAGTAATCTTTACATCACAATCCATCGAAAACTCTAAAGGCGAAATAGCCTCTTCAGGTATTGTCATCAGATCTATCTGTTTCTTTACCTTCTCAGCATCCGTGCATTCATAAACTACAGTCTCAGTGTTATCGTATAAAAGCATCTCTTTTTCACCGGGACATATGAACAAAAACCTTGAGTTCTCGCCAGGTCCCCATGCTTCGAACGGATATGAGTATTCATATATCCTCTTAAGTGTTGGCTCAGTGTCTTTTACCAGCTTTCTTTTTGACAGTATTAGGTTGCTTCGCATGTCCGAGCTGAAACTTCTGCAGTTTTATCACTGAATCTGCTTTATAGTTGTAGGGCATGGTCCAGTGGTACTTGGAGGTAATCAGAAACAGATTTCCCTTTCCGTCCTGCCAGTAGGAGATGATAATCCCGCCACAAGAGACGCTGTAGAGGATATTGAGATCCATATCCAAAACATAGATGGTCTTTTCTGCAAAAATCAGGATAAGGTCTTTCCCCGTTGAATCTTTAGTAACAATGCAGGTTGAGAACTTTCTCTTGAGCTTAGTGTCAAGATTTCCGATAGGTCTGTACTCTTTCTTATCCAGATCAATGCAGTATCCGTTTGCGATTATGACATTCTTCTCTTCTATGAAGGTATACTCGCCAAACATTGAGTTGAAATCAATCGATACGGTCTTAGGAATTCTGATAGTATTTTTCAGATTCCCGTCATAGTCAAAAAAATCTACTCGTATAGCGTGCCTGGCTGTACGAGAATCTATTTCTCCGCCAAGTCTGATCAGGTAGTTATCAGTAGGATACAGGCGACTCCCAAACTCCACATACAGAACATTCTCCTTACTAAAATCTTCATAGTCCGGATGATACTCCACCTGGTCCTCTGCAACAACTTCGCCTGTTAAATCCGTTGAATAATACTTCGTCCTATCACGCCAAAACTCTGCATATCCTTTTGGCGTAAGGCGTCTCGGCAAATCAGCATATGTCAAAATTTCATTAACCAGCGGAGCAAGGGTATCTTTTGAAGGAAACATCTCATTTTTATATTTCTCAACATTATCGCACCACTTGGTATATTGAGTTTCTACATAATCATAAATGCAGATATCCTCTGCCCTGTTGTCACGCTTTGGGACACACCTGATTCCACGGGCATGTCGCGCTCCCGACAGCTTTACCAGATCATACCTGTATTCATGGCACTTCTCAAATCTGGGTTCAGGTCCCTGAATAAGCTGGTATACATGACCGTGACCATAGTCAACACTGCCATCTTCCTCTGGCTCAATGGTCGTAAAACAATTGTAATAACGCCCTCCGCATCTAATGCCCTTTATCTCCTGCAGAACCTCAGGTGTCTTTTTGATAGTTTTATCAGGTTTTTCAGCTTTCTTGGCCTTCGAGAGCTCTTTTAACAATGCGTCCTTATCCGGAATGCTGACATTCCCGTTCTGCTCGTTATACATAAATCCATCCAGATACAGTGGCAATCCGCTTAGCGCACTGATCCTTCCAATGGACTCAGCAGCGTCCATGTCGGTTCCCATGAGCATTCTAAAAACCTTTGCTGATGCGTTATCCAGTAAAAGAGCCTTGACCATGGTCGGAATACCCTTCTTAACTGACATTCCGCCATCGGTCTGGTAATATGCTTTTCTTGAACCATTTATATAGATTTCGAAAACAAGCTCCGAATCGTCGAAGTAATTTGTATAAACAGCCGTTGTACCAAGTTCTTTGGAAAGCTTCTTTGCCTGCTTAAGCATTCCAAGGAAATCGTAGCCTTCCCCGTCGTTCAGGATGGTATCCCATCCCTCAACAATGTTCTTAGAGCAAAATCCTTTTTCAAGCACATATTCTGCTCCATAAGGATTGTACAGATTAATGTTACTTAATTTTGTACCCATATACTTCCTGCCTAATATAATCGATTTCAGCAATACTCACTGCTATTGATCCAGGATACCTGTCCTTCCATCGGATTGCTCAAAGGAATTCCAACAATGCGAAGACTCTCTGGATTCTCCGTATTCCCTTTGGGAGTACAGCACACGCTGATTTCTCTGTCAAAGCCCAGGTTTATTTGTTTAACCAGCGGAAGATTCTCATTTACAGCAGGTGGGAGTTGAAAATACGGATCTTTCCAAACATAGCATTTTTCACCGCCCATCAACTCGGACTCTTGCAGTTCTATCGGATGATGCTTATCATCATAAAACAGCGAAACGTCTTCAAAAATGATCTCTCCTTTTTCTACACACTCGCCCATGAAAATGAACTTAAGTCCTTTTGCCTTATCTCCAGTATTAATGAATGAAACTCTTAAGAATTCTCCTATCTTTATTGGTGGTGCGTTATATGAATGCAACTGTAATTTTGGCGGTTTTATTTTCCCTTCAGGAGCAGAGAATTCCATTCTGGTTATCTTTCCATCAAGAAGCTCCTCTCCGCCACATCCAAGCATAGTCTGCTGCGGCTGCATCCCGATCATTTCAGCGATTTCTTCGAAAGCCTCTTCTGCACACGCGTGATCCTTCTTTATAGTAGCCTTTAATCCTTCGGTATCTTTAACCAGCTTTTTCCATGGTGCAACCTTAGTTCTGCGTATCAATGGGTCATAGCTTTTGCCCACATTGATCCAGCCATCTGTGTTATCTACGGAATTTAAAAGCGCAAGCCGGAGATAATCCGAATCAAAACATGTAGCAGCAATAACATCCGTATTAAATGCCAAAGAAAGTGGATCTGTATAAGTTCTGATAGCCTCTTCTGAATCAAACATAAATGCATCAGATGCTATAGATACCCATGAACCCTCACCAGGTTCATAGATCATTACAGAAACATCCCCATCAGACCCTTCCGGCAAAAGAGAAAATCCCCGTATTTTCAGTATGCCACTCAGTTCATTTTTTAATGTCTCCAGGTCATACTTATCACTTTTTAAAATATGCAAATTGTCAAAAAAAGCCCCCATTTGTTTCTTCCTTCTCCCTATTTTATCCTTTTCCCCAAAGGTACCTTAAAATCATATCAAAAAAATATGTGAAAAATGTGATAAAAGCACAATGTTCTTATCATTGTACCATTTGAATATACTTATATATATTCGTCCTTCCTCTGGGCCATTGTACTCTGCTCCTTTTATCGTCCGTTTACTGATTCAGCCCTTTCCCATAAACTTTTCAAATTCCTTAACAGCCTGTTCATCATTAAGCTTTTTGAATATTTCAAGTTCTTCATCCTCAGACATTCCTTCCCTCACATAAACATTGAGGTTTAATCCGGGATAAATAGAATACTCCTCAGACTGTTTTATCTTCATCATTACATTGATGCAGGTATCAATGATTCTTTTTTTGTGCTCTTCATACATATCCTCATAAAGATCTTCGTCTTCTCCGCACCATTTTTCAACAAGTTCATAATGATACGCCAGATCATCAGATAAATCTTCTATTTTTTCCCAGATTCCCCAGTCTTCCTCGCTATATTTATAATCGTTTAGTGAAAAGGAGCCTTTCTGGGCGCACTCATTCAGATAGGAATAGGAATTTGCAAGTATATTAATAAAAGAGGTGAACTCCGACTCATATTTAATTGAAAAAGCATATATATCATCTCTTCTGTCACTATACTTTTTCATTACTTCACGCATTTTTGCGTATAGTCTTTCTTCAAAAGAGCCATAGTCAAATTCAGGCTTTTTTGACGAGTCTACAACAACTTCTCTTTTTTTCTTTTCGACAGGAGGCTCTTTTCCAAGTTGCTCAGATAAGTAGCTAAGTATTTCTGTCTTTGCATAATGGCTGGCATATTCACAAGCATCCATCTGCTTACCGCCAATTGTATACTTTGGAGAAAGATCAATTCCTTTCTCAACCAAATACTTAACAACATCCAGGTGCCTTTCACAAATGGCTGCAAATAAAGGATTCTCGTCAAAGGTATCCACATATAGCTTGCATCCGTTTTCATATAATAGTTTTACTATATCCAGATATCCTCTATATGCTGCAGAGGTCAGCGCTGTACTATTACGATAACCGGCTTTTTTATTTACATCTATTCCATTGTCCACAAGATATTTGGCAATTTCATAACTTCCAAATATCGCAGCATCATGCAGAAATGTTCCAAAAAAAGTAACAACTTCCAACGTATCGCTGTTTTCACTCGCCATTCGTTTGAAATCATCGACTCGGTTTTCCTGAATCGCCATCCTTATTTCTTTAATTGTTTCTTTATCCATTTTTTGCTCCTTACAATCAAGTCTATGGTTTTCTAGAATCCTTTTGCTAATTCTGCCATATCTTTCAAGAATTCAACAATTTGTTCATAGGAACCACCCATATCATCTATTGCCTTTAATCCATTAACAATTCTTTCCAAAGCTTCCGTAGTATGGCGTCCTGCTATATTAGGTGCCCATGTACTGTTTTGTAAGTTACTTTTCTGCTTCCAGCTTTTTCAGGATCTCTTCAAGTTCTTCTTTTTCAAAATAATCCTGATTGCTTGGAATCTTTAATAAGAGCTTCGGATTATTTCTTAAAAACTCTCTTTTTGCCTCACGAACCTCATCCTCCTTAGGAAGCCACCTGCCATTTTTACAAAAGAACATGACCTCGTTTGCATCCTTTTCAGACTTTTTAAGTCTCTCAAATAACTCCTGGGTAATATCATAATATTTAATGGTTCCTTCAATACCCTCTGCCCAGCATATTTTCATTTTTCCATCAATTTCAACCACAGCATATCCAGTTCCTTGATATAATACGTTTTCCATTATTTCACCTTAATATACCTTTCTCATCCGATTCCTCCACTGACATACATTTATCATTAAGCAACATCATAAGCTCGAAATATGTACATCCTCATTAATCTGCAGTCCCATTTCAAATGCATCCCTGATAGTCGTTATAAGATCTTCACCATCACTGGTCACAAAATAATTTGATAAATCAGTTATATCAGTACTGATATTGCTTCCCCATGGTGGCTGTTTTGAAATATCTTCAATATCCAAAATGACCTTATCTGGAGGCAGCTTCTTTAGTCCCTCTGTTATAACATCTAATTCAGATAAAGCCTCAGTAATTCTGGCATTCTTTAATTCACCATCATAGAAGTCTTTCATAAATACAGGAAATCGGCTTCCCCAACTACCACCTTCAAGATTGAAAGCAATAGTTGAAAAAAAGGAATGGAAAAAATCTCCTGTACCAATCTGATACCAATAAAAATCTACTGTTATCCCAACTGCCATCTATTTTTCTCCTTATTTAATCTTAAATATTACTTTTATACCACCATTAGTTCTTTTTAATAATTCTTGTTCTATTTCCTTAAGTGCCTTATCGTGTAATCTGTGGGTATGATAAAGAGCCACAGCCCATGGATGAAAAATCCATGAACTGCAACTCTTATTAGCTCTTTTGTTCACCATAATTGATCCGAATTATCGGTTACTACGTTTTATCTTATTTCCCATTCAGCTGCTCAAGTGCCATCTGGTACATGGATTCATCCGTAACTCCTTCTTCTGTCCTGAGTACGCTGGCAGAAGCCATTCTGATTGTTACGCTGTTGCCACCAACTGAATTGATCTCTTCTATATGCTCTTTTAACTGTAGCTCCAGCTCTTTTAGCTTATCTTTTGAATCGACGTAAATGATAACTCCAAAGTACGCCTCCTTGGGCCTACCGGCTACAGCGCGCTGACCAATGACATCGATAATTTTTTCTCCGATCTCCCTGAGCACTTTGGATGCAAATTTGGCGCCAAAGGTTTCTTCAATGCGATGATGGTTGGTGCTGTGGAGAAGGATGAGCCCGTAGTCCTTGCCGTTTTCGTTAAACTGCATGGCATAATCAATCATGGTGCTCATGAAGAACTTGTTGTTCATGAGTCTTGTAGCGGTATCCAGCTTGGAGGGGCTGATGAGCTTCTGAACTCTGTACAGCTCCTGGTCGGCATCCGCAAAGCTGCCTACAAGGCCGACAATTTCCCCCTTGTCATAGATGGGCATTTTGTTGCAGATGATGTTGTGTACAACTCCGTTTACTATGCATTGGCCAGGGGCGTTAAATACAACTTTCCCTGAGCTTAGAACATCAAGCTCGTCACCCTTATAAGGGCCGTCGTCCACATGCCAGTGCATTTCCTCATCATTCTTGCCGATTATGTCGTCAAGAGACCTGATCTCGTAAAAATCGAGAAATGACTGACTTACACCCAGAAAGCGCCTGTTCTTGTCCTTCCAGAAAAGCTTCTGGGATGAGTTTTGTATAAGAGTCTCCCAAAGTCTTGCGCGGTCAAAGGCCTCCTTGTTGACCTTTTCATCATCGACCTGCATACTTTTGTAGTTTACTTTATCAAGCGCGCGTGCAAGGTCATCAGAGATGAGATTGACGGTAAACAGGAACTCTCTGCCTTTGGAACCGGCAATTGAAAGAAGTGAATACTCACGCCACTTGTATGAACCGTCAGCCTGCCTGGTCCTGTAAGGGTGTTTGATGAATCCCGGACCGGTTTTTAATTCCTCCGGAACGACGCTTGCCTGGTGAGTAAAATCCAAAAAAGATTTCCTCTCGGTCGGGAAGATATATTTTTCGGCAAAAGCCTTACAGACTTCTACCAGACCTTTTTCATGGACCGGCACGCTGTCACTGTAGCTATAGCCTCCAAGAAGCGGATATATTATGTTCTCCTTGGGGTTGACAAAAAGAACCATTTCATAGAGATTATTGAGTTCTCTAAGCCGCAGGTCCAGCGTATTTCTCTCAGTAGTATTCTGATCCACTGAAATGTTTGTAATAGAAGCCTTAAAAAGGTATCGTCCTGCGTGCTCTGCCAAATATTCAGCCTTTAACAGGTAGTAGTTGCCCTTCAGGGTGTAATAAAAGCTCTCTTTGGCCTTGCTCTTAATTGCTGTCTCGATGAACTGATGGTATTTGGCCATCATGGGCGACGACGGATTGTAAAGAATCTTATCTATCAGCGAAAGATCGTCTTCCCTGATGGATATCTGTTGCTTGAACGACTCATTCATAAAAAGAGTGTGCAGAGAGGTGCCGTCGTACTCGATTATTTCAAGAGGTCTGTCGAGGTCGACCATGGAAAGGCAGGCTGTCTCGTAGTAACTGCGCCATTGCCTCTCTTCAATTGTTATTCCCTTTTCCTCGATGCCGGAGAGCATGTCATCATAAGGCTGTGGCTTGCCATAATAGTAGCCCTGAAGCTTGCCGCAGCCTATTGAGGTCAGAAATTCAATCTGCTCCCTGGTTTCCACACCTTCACTCAGGGTCTTTACCCCTATGTGCTTGGCCATATTGATGGTTGAGTTGAGAATTATCTTGGACTTTTCTGTCATGGTGGACAAAAAGCGCATATCCATCTTAAGGAGGTCAAACTGATAGTCTTGCAGCAGTGTAAGGGAGGAGTAGCCGCTTCCGAAATCATCCATCCAGATCTCATAGCCGCGTTTTCTGAAGCTCTCGATGACTTTAGTCATAAGATCTTCATCCTTGGCGATCATGCTCTCTGTAATCTCGATGTGCAGATAGTCCCTTGGAATATTGTATTTTCCGACTGTTTTCTCAACAAGCTCAAGCATGTCACATTTTATAAAGTCAAGTCTTGAGAAGTTGATCGAGACAGGAAAAGTCGGCCTGCCGCTTTCAAGATGTTCGTGAATGTCGCTGCAGACTTTTTCTACCATGAAGCAGTCAAGCTTATGGATGAGTTCATGTTCCTCGAGGGCTCCTATGAATTTATCAGGGGAAAGAAATCCGATATTGGGGTCAATCCATCTTGCGAGGGATTCCGCACCACAAAGCTGCCCTGTAAGAGACCTTACAACCGGCTGGTAATAGACCTTAATCCATTGATTGGAAATGGCGTCATCAATGCTGGAAATTACATAATTGTAAACTTCTGTCTTATTGGTGATGTCAATCATAAACTGTACCTTTGGTGTATTTAACGGGCCACTTTCATTATAGCAATATACTTAACAATTTTCATCATTAAGTATATTCTAATGCAGCATACAGTTTTATATAAAAACTCTTCAAAATCCATTCCATTCATTTTAATGTAGTCTACATACCCTACCGGATATGAGGATGCTCTTTTGTAATCAATCCCAAGCAATGATCCTGAAGCTATAACGTCGTATCTATTGTCTGTTGCCCAGAATTTCAGGGAAGTGATTGCTTCCTGGCACTCCTGTATTTCATCTAAAAAGATCAAGCACTTTCCGGGAAGTATCTTCTTTTCCGGAAATCGGAACCTCATTGCCATTATCATTGAATCTACTGACAAATCTCTCAATCGAATATGTTTTTCCGACCTGCCTTGCCCCCTGTACGACGAGGCATTTCCTATCTTTTAATGTGCTCCATTTTTTGAGTTTTTCAGATATCTTTCTTCTCATCGCTACCCTCTATCAACATTTTGGAATATAATTCAGTACCTTATATCAACATTTTAGAATATTAAAATGTAGTTGCCATCAACATTTTGCAAATCATGCAATAAAAAAATTAGGGAACTTCAAACTAATAAGTTCCCTAATGCCCAGAAATATTTACGCACCCTTTCTTGAGTTTCAAAGCGATTCGTTAATTACTGCTTTCAGAGTCTCCGACGACTTCATCAATGCCTCTTTTTCCTGCTCACTAAGTCTGATCGGCACAGAACCTTCAACGCCACCTCTTCCGACAATTGCAGGCATACTGAGTGCAACTCCATCAATGCCGTTTTCACCATGCTGCATGCTCGATATAGGCAAAACTGATTTTTCATCACGTATTATAGCCTCACAGATACGTCTTACACTCATGGCAATTCCGTAATAGGTCGCACCTTTTTTTTCAATGATCTCATAGGCACTGTTCTTAACATTTTCAGCAATCTCTTTCATGGCTTTTTCATGTTCGAAATGCCCCCTCATCTCACAGAAATCGTGAATTGGAATCCCAGAAACATTTGCACTGCTCCATGCTGCAATCTCACTGTCCCCATGCTCGCCTATAATAAATGCATGCACTGAACGGCTGTCCACACTCAAATGTTCCCCCAGAAGATATTTGAATCTGGCTGTATCAAGAACTGTTCCCGAACCAAACACCCTGTTTTCAGGGAATCCACTGAACCTGACTGCGGCATATGTAAGAATATCTACCGGATTCGCCACGATAAGAAGTATTCCATCTTTGTTGTACTTTGCAATCTCAGGAATAATAGACTTAAAGATACCTACATTCTTTTTAACAAGATCAAGCCTGGTCTCGCCGGGTTTCTGTCCCGCACCTGCTGTAACAACCACAACTGCAGCATCCCCTGCGTCCTGATAATCACCGGCATATATCTGCATTGGCTTTGCAAAAGGAAGTCCGTGACTGATATCAAGCGCTTCCCCCTCAGCCTTCTCTTTATTCACATCTATCAGCACCATCTCGGAAAAAAGCCCGCTTTCCATAAGGGCAAATGCTGATGCCGAACCAACAAATCCACAACCTACTACTGCTACTTTTCTTTCGTTTAATGTTGCCATAGTGTGCCTCCTTTTCTTTCATTATACTAAGTATAAACTCACTTATCTGAACCTTACGCAAAAAAATGTTTATTGGGAAATTTAATCAAGTACCTCTCCGTTACGAGAGATGGTTACAACCTGCCAGGGAAGGAACTTTCCACTGTTCTTAATAGCATTCTCTGCGGCCCTCTGCAGTCCTCCGCAGCATGGAACTTCCATCCTTACTATGGTCACGCTGACGATATCATTATTTGATATGATTTCTGTCAGTTTTTCTGTGTAGTCGCCATCATCCAGCTTTGGACATCCTATCATTGTAACTTTGCCCTTCATAAATTCCTCATGCATGTTTGCATAGGCGTATGCTGTACAGTCAGCTGCAATGAGGAGCTTGGCCCCATTATAAAAATCTGCCTGCGTCGGCAAAAGTTTTATCTGACATGGCCATTGCATTAATCTTGATGGATGAGTGCTCATTCTTGAAATCATGTCCTGACTGAGATCATTCTCTTCCTGGTTACCGCTCTTGAGCATCATAAACCTTGACCCCGGGCATCCATGCCCGGCGGCATGTTGTTCCATTTCATTCATCATCTTGTTCTCGCACTGATGCATATCTTTTACCATTCCTTTCTTTTCCTGCGCTTCCTTTACTGCTGCTTCATCATAAGCAGGCGCTTCCCTTTCTTCAAAAGAGATTGCTCCCATAGGACATCCCGGTAAGCAGTCGCCAAATCCATCGCAAAAGTTCTCTCTTACCAGCTTTGCTTTTCCGTTCACAATATCAATAGCACCTTCGTGGCAGGCACTGGCACAAATACCACATCCATTGCACTTTTCTTCGTCGATCTTTATTATCTTTCTTACCATCTTTAAACCTCTCTGTTCTTAGCTTTAACCTTGTTCTGATGGTGTCAGTATAATATACTATTCATAGTATGTATGTTGTTTAAACCACATTTCAGGAGATATTTTTTATGAATCTTGAAAGTATAGAAAAAAGCAGACTGTTCCAGGGAATGACAGCAAAAGAACTATCCTCGTGCCTTGACTTCCTGGGTGCAAAGGAAAAGAGATTCCGAAAAGATGATGTGATTCTCCACGCCGGAGAACAGACTTCCCAAATAGGCATGGTGCTTTCCGGTAGTGTTACTGTTGAAAGCAACGACATCTGGGGCAACCGTACTGTATTAAGCCATGTTGGAAAGAACCAGTACTTTGCCGAGACCTATGCTCTTCTTGGTGAAGTCCTTTTGGTTGATGTAAGAGCAAATGAGGAAAGCCGCATTCTCTTTTGCAATATAAAGAACCTTCTTGAAGATAGCAAAAAGAGCTCTCCCTGGAAGGAAAAGCTCCTTAAAAATATACTTATCATCTCATCACAGAAGAACCTTGTCCTCTCCGGACGTAGCTTTTATACTTCTTCCAAGAGCTGCCGCGGACGCCTCCTGTCATATCTCAATGCCATTGCACTGCAGTCTGACTCCAGAGAATTTGATATTCCATTCAACAGACAACAGCTTGCTGATTATCTGAACCTTGAGCGCACCAATATGTCAAAAGAACTCTCACGCATGCAAGATGAAGGGCTTATAGAGTATAGGAAAAGTCATTTCAGACTACTTAAGACTGATTAGCTAGTATATGCATCTTCTGCAACGTTGTGGTTTTCCAGGCAGTCGTATTGATCATGCCTGTCCTGACGATAAAACTCCTCCTAGTCCTTAGACTCTCTCCTTAATGCTTACCTTGTATCAGAAGAACAAAAACATCCTGAAAAACATCGACAGGATCTGCAGGATGATAAACCACCTGAAGATCTTTCCAAGAACAGAAACGCCATATACCGGAGTCCTGTTCCATCCGGTCCGGTTGTTCCAGGTATTCCAGCTCTCTTCCGGTCTGTTATACCCTCTGCCAAAATCCTGGCTGCTCCACTGCCAGTATGTTCCATACTGTTCAAAAGGAGTCTCCTCTTTCTCGGCGTAGGTACGCTCCTCGGTATAAGTACGCTCCTCGGTATATGTATGCGCCTGTCTGTATCTCTCAGCACCCGGTTTTGTAAGGATATCATAAGCTGCATTTATCTCATTCATCTTTTCGGCAGCTGCAGCGTTGCCTGGATTTAAGTCCGGGTGATACTTTTTCGCAAGCGTTCTATATGCTTTTTTGATCTCTTCTTCTGAAGCCCCCGGGGCTACCCCAAGAACCTTGTAGGGATCCATCATCATAACATTGTCCTCCAGACCGGTCAGGTCTTTTTAATGAATCTTTCGTTGCACTTAGGGCATCTGATCTCGATCCTGCCCTTTCCTTTTGGTACTCTTATCTGCTGGTGGCAGCTCTTGCAGATATAATATCTGCTAACTTTTCTGTCACGCCACTGAAGTTTAGCAAGCTTTGCATATTTTCTTGGAACTGTGGTCATATCAAGGAACTTCTGATTTTCAGCGTATCTTTTAGGTATATTTCTTGAATAGACCCTGAAGCAGGAATAAGAAAAGAATATAAGCCATAAAAGATATACTATACTGCTTTGCACAAACAGGTTTATTACCAGTAGAAAGATCGCTATCCAGTTGCATGTACGCGCAAGCGCATCCAGCCCGTTACGGCCATACATAAACTGTGCCATCCTATAATACATCTGATTTCCAAATTGTCTAATCTTGTCCATATCGTTAACCTCTTTTTTCATCAGTGGCATCGACTTTCCTGGCAATGCCCCCTACTTGTATCATTCTATTCTCCCTCAAAGTATTTTTACATACCCACAACGGCAAAAAGTGATGTCTTATTTCTCTTTATGATACGGTCCTAACCTTAAAGCAACTTTAAAACCACACACATTAAAGAAGGCTGCCCAGATGGTTCAACCCGCCTGCTACAGCGTAGACGAGAACGGAATACTATCATACACCATACGCCCGGTGTATTTCTTCTGAAATAAGCAACAAAAAAGAACTCCTGCCGCAATGCAGCAAGAGTTCTGATTTTTAGATATCCCTTTTTACAACTTACCAGCTCCACTTATAGTTCGGACAATCATCAGGTGTTTTATTTGAAAGCACGTTACGATGTTCACACGGCAAAGTTCTGCATTCGCTGCATCTATAACCGGTATGATTTCCGTAGCGCTTTCTGCATTCCAGTGAGCAGAATATGTGCCCGGACTTTTTTGCGACAAATTCTCTTCCACAATTTATACATAGCTTTTTAACGTTGCTGCCCATAGACCACCTATAACCTTTCCTTTAACAGCACATCATGTATAGCCCTTGCCAGAGCCTCATCCGGCGCTTTCTTTAAGGCTTCTGCAGTCGGATTTTTCTTTACCTTTATATCCTGCTTCTTGCTCTCCGCCGGCAGCTTTTTATCCTGATTTTCACTCATAAGCAGTAATCCCTCTTAAAGCTCTTTTACCGGAACGCAGTGCTTATCGTTGATCTCACAGACTTTCTGCACTCTTCGTCTGTACTTCTCTTCCATAAGTGGCTCCGTGGTCAGCCATGTCTTAACAACCTCCATGGCCATCAGTCCGCCAATTATCTTGGCTCCCAGGCACAGGATGTTGGAGTCGGTGTGCTGCCTTGCAAGCGTTGCGCACAAAGGATCCTGACACACAGCCGCGTAGCAACCGTTTATCTTGTTCGCTATCAGAGCGCTTCCATAGCCGACGCCATCGCAGAAAATACCACGGTCGCACTCTCCCTTGGCAACTGCAAGTGCCGCAGGGTATACGAAATCGGACAAATCACAAGACTTATCATAATATGTGCCAAAATCTTCTACTTCATAACCTTGAGAAATAAGATATGCTTTGATTTCTTCCTTCATCTGTGTTCCGGCATGATCATTTGCCATTGCGATTTTCATCTTTTCCATTTTGTATAATCCCCCTTTCATTCACTAACTATATATTACTATATTACGTGAGCTATCGTTCTTAAAATTGTATTAAGGCGTTGCGCAAAAAACATTTGTGCACAATTAGATTTTATCTTATAATGTTTTACAAAAAAGGATAGAGCGTAGCTGCTCTATCCTTTAATTATTTCTTAATCAAGCAGAAAGTCTTTTACCTTCTCCATAATCCACTGTGTCATTTCTTTCAACTGATGATACTATTATATGTCCATCAGTTGAAAATTTTCTATCTAATTCTCTTTCTTATAATGAATACTGCTAATGCAATGATCATCAGAACTGCTAATGTACTTACCGGAATTATAGGAAAAGAGCTTCCTTCCGGCTCAACGTTATTGAATGAAGCCTCAGGTACTTCTTCCTCTTGGATATTGGTTCCCTCAATTGCATCAGCTTTCTCCTCAGAATTCTGCACGTTTTCCTGCATATTGGTCTCTTCAGCCAATTCTTCATCTGTTGTAGATGCCTCGTCTACTGACTCTGCCATCGCTACAGGTTCATCTTCTATAGAAGCCTGACTTGTACTCGGATTTGTGCTTGGCTTCGTGTTTGGCTTTGTGCTTAGCTTCATGCCTGCCTTTGAACTCTGCTGCGAGTCTTGCTTCCGGTCCTGAGTAGCTGGTGCAACCTTGTCTGATGCCTGATCATTAGCAGAAGCCTTAGTAGATGCCTGTGCATCTGTCACCTGAGCAGGTTGTGTCTGGGTAGGCTGTGCTTGAGTAGGCGCTGCCTGGGGTGCACTCTCCTGCCCGTTACCGGAACTTGTGCTTCCGCTGTCTTCTCCTGTATTTCCTGTATTGTTGGAACCTCCTGTGTTTCCTGTATCACCGGACTCTCCGGAAGCTCCTGTTTCTCCAACATTACTAGAGTCCTGACCTTCGCTGCCGGCAGCACTTCCACTTCCTTCGCTTCCGCCTGCTTCCTGACCTCCTTCAGATCCCTGACTTCCTTCAGATTCCTGATTGCCTTCAGCTTCTTCATTTCCGCCGGGCTCTTCACCGCCTTCAGGCTCCTCACTCTCTAGGCTCTTCATGAGATACAGCTTCACATCTCCGACGGCAAAAGTAACTCCATTGGCGTCAACAGGCGCATTCACATAATACCTCACCGTAACCGTGTTATTCTCAACAGTGATCTTCTCCCCCAGGAGCTGATCCTCCACAATCTGGTCGGCAGTATCGATCGGCAAAGATCTTACTTCATTATCCCCGGACACCAGCGCCATTACTGCGCTGTTCATGTTGCTCTTTACCTTTATGTCATTTGATAGCGCATATACTCCATTTGGAATATCCGTAACGGTATAAGAAAACTCAGCTTCATAGCCATCCTGAGACCAGGCCACCAGCCTTCCGCTCTCAAGCCATGGAGAAAATCCCTCAAAAGTCCAGCCTTCCACGCCTTTCTCTTCGAAGTCCCAGCTCCAGATGATATTGTCATACTTTTCTTCTTCCGGACCGTCATTGGCTTCAAGGTTAAGCTTTACGGTGTACTGCGCACTCTCTGCCACTGCTTCACCGTCAGGATAGTAGATTCCTGCCTTAAGGCCGAGTGCATCCGTGTTATAAAGCCCTAAATCCTCAGTGAGCTCATAGCTCCACTTTCCGTCAGCGTCTACAGGCACGTTAAACTTCTTATCCCCCACCGTTACAGTCACGTACTCCACATAAGATGCACTACCGCCAATACTGTATGGGAATTCTGTAATCTCATCAGCCGGCTCATCCATGTAAATTCCGGCGCCTGACGCCAGATCCTCAGCGAAATTGGCGCCCTTAAGGTCATCCGCATAAAATGTTCCGCCGGATACCTGTCCGCTCTGGTTTGTATAGATCGACACCGACTTAAGATTCTGCGAACTGTCGATTGGCTGAGGTGTTCCGGACGTTGCCCAATCGGGCTGTATGATCTTGCTAAAGGGCATGTACATGATCATCGGGCCCTTACCTGTCATATATCCCGTGTAAGCGTAAGTTGATGTATCAGTCTCCATCTGGACTTTGATCTCGTTACCTGACCCGTCGGAATCAAGATACATCGTAAATCCGTCATATCCGCTGAGGTTCAGCATATCCATAGTCTTGGTTGCTCCGGCATAACCCGTTCCGTTGTAGTCGTAGTCAACCCTGAGCCCATATGAACCCTCGTATTTGTTGCCCGAATCCAGTGACAGATTAAAAATTCCGCCGTTTGTATTTCTTGAATATGCCTGGTTCAGCAGCGTATTTGATCCGCTGTAGCCCTCAAAATCATCCACCTTCGTAGATGAACTTGCATAAACACTGTCAATATAAACTCTGCTGCTTTCTCCGCCAAATGAATACTCCAGTCCGATTCCGTAATTACCTGTATATACATTGGCAGAATCCAGCATTATAGCGCCCTCTGCGCCGGCAGTACCATCATTGTTTGTTATGACAAATTCAGCTCCGTTTACGCTCTCCCAGTTGAAATCGCCGCTCTTGTCAATCGCTAGCTTATTCATCTGCGCAGCGCCGCTCAGAGCTATCTTTTCACTTGCCCAGACTCTGTTATCGTTGTCCCTAAGTCTAATCAGAAGCTCATTGCCGCTTCCGTCAGGCTTCACCCACAGATATATGCTGTCAAACGCGCTGTAGTCTTTGCCTGACAGCTCTTTTGCAAAAGAGATCTCACCTTCCCCGTAGGTTATGCTGTAAGCCGCATTCAGACTCGCATCTGAACCGGTGTAGTACTCTCCGTCTTCTATGGTGTTTGAAGGTGCCGAATCAGCAAGAGGTATCATCTTTCGTCCGCTTGAGATCTCAACAAGCTTAACAAAAACCTGCCCCTGGCTGTCTTCCGGAACTGTAACCCTGATAACTCGCACAGATTCTGAAACGTTAAGGTCTCCGTAAACTACGCTTGTAGCTTCGCCGCCTTCCACGGCAGAGAGCTCTTTTGCCTCCTTAAAGGTCACACCATCAAAGGAATACTCAACTACAGCCCTCTTGCCATCTACCGTCAGTGTGCTCACACGGAAAGCATTGATATCATCACCGGTCTTGTAAACGATTGATCCGCTCTCTACGCCTGATGTAGTAAGGCCTCTCAAAGCGCCCTCACCGGCAAGCGCCAGATTGTCGCTCTTTGAAACATAGTATTTGGGAGCATCTTCTCCGAAAGCAGAATCCTGTATCATTACGTTGGTTCTCACTGCATCCGAAGCAGCCGGATCTCTGTAGGACTCACCATCATTCCTGTAGGTGATCTCAATACTGTCCAGCTTGCAGCTGCTGTTTCCCTGAAGATAAATTCTGCTGTAGTAATAATCGCCGGATGAAAGAACAGAAGATGCGCTATAGAGCGTCGTTCCAGCATCATGATTAAGCTCAGCCTCTTCAAATACGATTCCGTCCTTAGAAACCATGAGCCTTGGCGCTGCACCTTCCGCTACAGCTTCGATTCGCACTTCATCCACAGGAATCCTTGATGAGTACTCGATATAACCTTCTTCTGCACTCTTATTCACGATTGAACTGCTGGAATACTCTATGTTTGCAGAATGATCGCTGCTGTAAGTGCGCCTGATCTCGGTGGGATTCTGGTCGCTTCCGGAAACTGCGATCAGGTCCAGATTGTCTTTTACCACGTGCTTAACATTGTCTACTACCACGATGTTAGACCATGGTCCGACTCCGGATTCATTGCAGGCTCTGATCCTGTAAGAATAGGTAAGTCCATCAATGGCCGTCTCGTCGTGGAAACCTGCGATGCAGTCGTGTGCCTTATCCTCCCAGTTTCTGCCGGAATCATAGATGTAATCCTCTTCACCTGCCACAGTCACGAAAGCATCGGAGTTCTGGTCAGTTACGCTTCCTTCCGCCCTCTGGATCTCGTACCACACGCCACCAACAACGCCTCGCCACTTGATATCACCCACAGATCCTCCGGCAAAAGAGCTGTCGTGGGAAGTGCCGTTTTCTGAATAAAGAAGGGGTGCTTCCTCAGCTTCAGGCGCAGGAATCGGAATATTCTTAGCTTCTTCGTAACTTGAAGCCTTACCGTTAACTATCTGTGCATAGGCATAAATGGAGCGGATTATCTCAGTTTCTCCGTAATAATTTCCCGACTCGAAACCGGGCCAATGGTAGGACGCCCAGTATCCATCCTCATTGTGGAAGTAGAAACCAAATCCATCCTTGTGGGCTCTAAGACTCCACATCATGATTCCGTTGGTGTCATTCTCAATGCCCTTCTGGAATACGTCAATACAGGGCTGCGCTGTGACCTTAGCGCCAAACTCGCCCAGTATAAAAGGCTTTCCTGCATTGTGGGCATCTCTGGTATCATCTTCGCATCTCTGTGCGTAATTACCCTCATAGTAGTGAGCACCAAGGATATCTGCCAGATTATCATCACTTAGAGATTTGGGAGACATGGACATTCTGCCGTCCAGCACCAGATGATTTGAATCGATACTCTTTACGTGGGCAACGACCTCGTTGGTCCATGCACTGAGCTCCTCGTCCCTCTCAACCTGGCTTCTGTTACCTATCTCATTTCCTGTTTCCCAGCACAGGATCGCCGGATCATCCTTGTACATGACCCCTGTAACCGAATTGGTTCTGTTAAGCAGGTGTGTGATCATCTGTTTAAAGAGATCCATACACTTCTCACTGCTGTAGAACCTCCATGCCCAGTCCTGGAATCCCGACTGTGACGGAGCTTTCCCGTCTGACTCCCCCGCAAGCCAGACGTAGCCGTCCATTCCGCCTATCCAGTGCCAGTGATCAACAAAGGGAACTATTACCCTGATCCCGTACTGATTGGCTTTGGCCAGCACATCATCGAGCATGTTCAAAGCATCCTCATTAAAGGTAAGATTGCCCTCGTTATCAACGCCCGTAACATATGCTGTTGCACTGTTTTGCCCGTTGAACACCGGAATTGTGTAGGTCCTTGTTACATTTCCTCCCATTGCCCTGAAGGTCTTCATGGCATTTGCATGTTCCCAGGGTGTATCACTCGTTGCCTGCGGATAGTTCAAAGATATGAACCTCAGCTCATTTTCCCCGTCCATGAGCTTTGTTCCCGACACAGTGATATAATCAGAAAAGCCTGCATTACCCGGTGGCTCAGCAGCTGCAACCGTGTAAGCAGGCATTGCAGATGTGAAAATCAGGCCGGCTGATACAATTAGTGACAAAACTCTTTTCTTCAGCTTCATATAATCCTCCCTTACAAAGTAATTGTTTTGTAAGTTAAATTATATTTACAGGCTAAATTACTACATCTCTTATTCTTGCGTTCTATGTTCTATTCTTGCTAAAACCCCGATTTTCTCTATTTTTACCTAAATACTTTCTCTGTGCTTGTATATTTTTACCTAAATTATTCGTAATCTGCTATAATAGGCCTGTTATGGAAAAAATAAGAGAATCTCAGATAAAAAATTCATTACTGCTCCTGCTTGCATCTATCGTTTGGGGCGCTGCCTTTGTAGCCCAGTCCGTGGCAGGCGACAGAGTCGGTACTTTCACTTTTAACGGAATACGCTTTCTCATCGGCGGAGTATGCCTTCTTCCGTTTCTTAGAGGGCATAATAAAACGCCTTCAAAGATCCCTTTTAATAAGCTCCTTGGAGGCGTAATATGTGGTCTTGCTCTGTTTTTGGCATCCACCTTCCAGCAGGCCGGAATCGCACTTGGCGCCGGCGCCGGTGAGGCGGGCTTTTTAACAGCCTGTTATATCGTTCTGGTACCGATCATAGGTCTTTTCATCGGCAGAAAATGCAGCTTCTGGGTATGGCCCGCTGTAGGAATCGCACTTGTCGGTCTTTACCTTCTCTGCAATCCGTTTTCCGGCGGAAGTTTTTCAATATCAACCGCAGACTTAGCGCTCCTTCTGTGCGCTCTTTTATTCTCGGTGCAGATCCTGTGCGTTGATCACTACGCTCCCATCATGAGTCCCGTTGCACTTGCGTGCGTTCAGTTCTTCGTAAGTGGCGCAGTTTCACTGGTGTCTGCGTTCATATTTGAATTTATGCCTGATCCTTCTGCCTGGATCAGCTCTTTATCTGCACCTTCTTCCTGGATAGCCATCCTCTATACAGGTATCTTTTCCTGTGGCATCGGCTACACTTTGCAGGCTGTGGGCCAGCGCGGCTTAAATCCAGCCCTTGCATCCCTCATCATGAGCCTCGAATCAGTTTTCTCATCGATTTTCGGCTGGCTGATACTCCATCAGCTGATGTCGGGAAAAGAGATCACAGGCTGCGTTTTAATATTTTCCGCAGTTCTTCTGGCTCAGATTCCGTCGAAGTCCTGACATTTTAAGACATCAATTGATGTTTTCTGAACCACTCTGCACTTACGATAAGGCTCTTTACAGGATCATTGTCGATCCAATTCTTATGGGTCTCCAGAACAATCGCTTCCACTTTGGAAGTTGCCCGTACATTTTCCAGGATAGTATCAAGGGCCATATTCCCTGTTCCGAGTTCAGCAGCATCTTCCTTAAGAATAGGCGTAATGAAAGGTCCCTTCTTTCTGCATCCCCTGTCATTTATGTGCCACATCACCATCCTGTCTGACAGCTTATCTATAAGGGCTGTAACATCGGCGCCACCATCTGCAATCCAATATGTATCAAGTTCAAAGTTTACATACTGAGGGTCTGTGTTTTCGATGATCACATCATATGCAGTTTTATCTTCTGAGATCTTCTGCAGTTCTACATTGTGATTATGATAAAGCAGTTTTACTCCATAGGGTAAAAGAGCTTTTCCTGCATTGTTCAGGCGCTCAGCAAGCTTTTTTACCTCTGATGCATTTCCGTAATCAAACCTGTACATACCGGTTATAACAACGGTGTTCGTCCCAAAGCTCAACGCTTCCTTAGCAACAGCCTCCGGATTTTCTTCAATACTGTTAAGATAACTGTGCAGGCTTATGACTTTCAGGCCGCTCTCTGAGATCAGCTTCTTCCAATCGAGTTTTCCGCCATTACCAGTGGGCATACCGGCAAATTTTGTAAGCAGCCTCACAATAAAAGGCGTTGGCTTGATCATGAAGTCATTTAGTTCAATGCCATCATATCCTGCACATTTAATAGCTCTAAGCGTGCTAAGTGCACTCTCATAACTATTGCATCTGCTTCCTATCATTATCTGTTGCACACCCGTCAGTACTGTGTCTTTCATTATTTCAAATAGCCTCCAAGATGCTTCAAACTGGGCTTTGGTGCCCTGATCTGTGTTTTCCTGTCAACTGCGCAAAGACCAAATGTCAGCGCATAACCTTTCTGCCACTCAAAATTATCGATAAGTGACCAGTGGCAGTATCCGATGACAGGAATTCCATCATTTATACAGCTCTGAACACCCTCAATTGCCTTGTCGATAAACTTAACTCTCTGCTCGTCATCCGATGTTGCAATTCCATTTTCTGTAACCATGATCGGAACATTTGGCATCTCCTCATGCACGCGTCTTATTACATGCTCAAGAGCCTCAGGATATACTTCATAATCCATCTGTGTCATTGGTGTTCCCTCGGGAACAGGCACGATTCCATCCGGGCCGTAGGTAGTTCTTGTATAATTCTGAAGTCCAAAGAAATCATCATCCCTGATATAAGGAATGTAATGGCTAAACTCCTCATTCCAGTCGCTGTCTGCGCGCTCCTTGCCACCTTCTATGTACTGGCAGTCGTGCAGGGAAAGCGTAATACCAACTTTAATGTCGGGATTAACAGCCTTGATTGCTTCCTTGGCTGCCCGATGCGCCTTTATAACTATCATATCGCCATTTGCATCTGTTGCAGAGACAAATGTATGCGGCTGAGGATCTCCGAATACTTTGGCGTTCTCCATTGCTGCCAGCTTCATTTTCTCCATTGGATCGGAGAGATTAAGACCAACCTGGACCTGCCCCTCCATGGAGTCGCCATCGCTTTTAGCTGCATTTGCCATCTTTGCCATCATCTGCTTCTTGAATCTCTCCATGAGAGCGCCAATCTGAAGTCTCATGTTAGCTTCATTTATGGTGCAGATATACTTTATCTCGCTTCCAAGCTGCTTAGTGACATATCCGGCATAGTTGGCAAAAAGCTCTACAACCTGCTCATTGTCCCAGCCTCCGAGCTTTATAAGCCACACTGGTGATGTGAAATGCATCAGAGTAATAACCGGCTCAACGCCATTGTCCCTGCAGCATTTGATCATCTTCCTGTAATGCTCAATCTCTTTTTCATCAAATTTGCCCTGCTCAGGCTCAATACGTGCCCATTCAACAGAGAATCTGTAGGTGTTAAGGCCTGCATCCGCAAGCATCTTGATGTCTTCTTCGTATCTGTTATAGTGATCCACAGCATCCAGTGAAGGCTCAACAAACTGTGAATACTCCATATTCTCCATTACCCAGTAATCTGAATTTGTATTGTTTCCTTCAACCTGGTGGGCTGCAGTAGAAGCGCCCAGCATAAATCCGTTCTCGAACTTGTTCATTTTCCTATCCTCCATAATTTAAATCTCATAACTTCCGCTTGTCAGAATTCTCTTTTCCCCGCCGGGGAGCTCCAGCTCTGCTTCCATTCCTTCAGGAATTTCAAAACGGTAGGCAAAAGAATCCGTCTCCTTAATATACTTCCATTCAGAAACTATTCGACCTTTCGGTGAATCATAGTAGCCCTTTGCATACTTAAATCTCTCATCCGGCAGAGGCTTTATCAGGACTTTGTCAAAATCGTATCTGATTCCCAAGACACCGGACAAAAGCCATCCGGAAACAGCTCCATAGGAGTAGTGATTCAGTGAATCATGCACAGTGCCGTCTTCTCTGACGCCATCCCAGGTCTCCCAGATAGTGGTAGCACCTTTCTCCACCGCATAGAGCCACGAAGGATAGCTTTTCTGCAAAAGCAGTCTGTATGCAGTATCCACATAACTGTAATCTGCAAGCACGCTACACAGGAAAGGCGTTGAAAGAAAGCCCGTATTAAGATGATAGTCATTTTTCACTACCAGCTCATTTAAGTCCTTAGCAGCTTCCACTGCCTCTTTTTCAGGTAAAAGACAAAACGCAAGAGGCCTTACGTACTCGCACTGCCTGTCAGATCTTATATGCCCGTCTTTCAGAACCAGATATCTGTATGCCTCAGTCGCCTTTTCCGAGATCTCTTTGTACTTATCCGCATCGGCGCCATTTCCAAGGAGCTCTGATATTTTGGCAAGAATCCCCGATGAATATGCATAGTAAGCTGTTGCCACTTCAGGCTGGCCATCCTTGAATGCAGCCATCATGGTCTTCATAACATCAGTTCCGGGCTCGCACCACTCACCGTAGTCCATTCCGGTGTCGATGATGTATTTTCTGTAAGGGTTCTTTCCAAAGCGGTTCTTGAGCTTGCTCTTTCCTGCCCTTCTTCCGAGGAAATCCACCCACTTCTTCATCATTTCATAGTTGTCTCTAAGTATCTGCTCATCGCCATATATTCTGTACAGATTCCAGGGCACAAGAACTGCCGCATCGCCCCAGCCAACAGAAGCGGAGAACATCTCTGCTATCTTGCCGGGATTTGAGTTCTTGGGACAGATATACGCCATCTTGCCATCAGTGTGCTGCCCTATCCTCACGTTTGCAAGCCATTTCTCGTAAACGCCCCTGCAGTCCATAAGGTACGCACCGGTCCTCACAAAGACCGCCGCATCGCCTGTCCAGCCTGCTCTCTCCCTTGTGGGACAATCAGTAGGTATGTCGCAGAAGTTTGACTTCATGGACCATACGCTGTTTTTAAAGAGCTTGTTTACTTCATCCACGCCACATTCAAAGCCTGCTGTTTCCTTCATGTCCGAATACACAGCAATGCTCTTAATTTCGATGTCAGACGGTGAAATATCACCCGTTATCTTTGCGTATCTGAATCCAAACATCGAAAAATGAGGCTTAAACTCATTCCTGCCCGGCTTGCAGATATAGTTTATTTCCTGTTTTATTCCGCCGGATTTGTTCCTGTCTCCGGGCTGGAAATTACTGATCGTGAAGTTTCCGTTTTCATCCAGGGTTTCACCGTGGACGAGGCAGATCTTCTCACCGCCCCTGGCGTTTTCTACAACAAAAGACGTATAACCTGCAAGGTTCTGTCCGAAATCAAATACGCTCTCTCCGCTCGGAGTAGTGATGAGCCTTCCTTCAAACACCTCATGCTCAGTGATAAATGGTGCCTTCTGGGCTGTCAGATTTCTTTTGTCAAAAGACATCTCCCCGGCTTTATGCCACTCGCCAAAGCCCGCACCGGCATCATAGGTCTCTCCCAGCTCAAGGTCCGTAAGCTTAATGGGCCCGTTTTCACAGGCATCCCAGCTGCAATCCGTGACAAGTATCGGATTCTCCATGTCTCCATCGCCTATCACTGCGCACAGAAATGAAATATCCTCGCCGTAGAGGTTTCTCACGCCGTCAATTCCGTTACATCCTCTGTACCAGCCATCACCAAGCGTTATAAAGATCTCGTTTTCACCGGGCTTTAGCACTTCAGTGATCTCATACTCCTGATACTGAAGTCTTTTATCATACTCATCGCATCCCGGTGTCAGTCGTGCATCCGTGATTTTACGGCCATTTATCAGTATTTCATACAAGCCATGGGCCGTAGCATATATGCTAACTTTCCCCTCTTTATAAGAGAATGTGGTCCTTAAATATCCTGCTCCCTTTCTCTTATCAGGTTCTGTCACGGTTTCAGGTGATATCCACTTTGCTTTTTCAAAAATCTTAGCCGTTTCCATTTAACACCTCTGTTTTAGCGCTTTTTGATATTCATAAGAGCATTTGAAAGTGCCTTAATCTCGTCAGATTCTATATCCATTCCGCCCTGTTGCAGGAGCTTCTTAAGGGGCTGGCGGGCGATCATCTGCTGCATTGCTTCTGAAATCTCTACGCCTTCTCCCATTCCGCCTGCTGTTCTTGATGTCATTGCTGCCATCATCCTGTCGAGAATTGCTTTTCCTTCAGGTATGGCCTGAATCTCTGCCATTGTACTTGAAAGGGAGAGATATCCCTCTTTTTCCTCAGGCTCATCTTTCTTGTCAAACCAGTTTCTGACCTTTTTATCCGGTGCAAAATATGTCGGATTGGGCTCGGAAACCTTTGTTATCTCCATCTCATCCGAAAGTTCTCCGCTCACAGCCTTTATGGTATGAACTCCGCTTATGGGAACACTAAACTTAAAGATATGTTCTCCGCTTGCGTTTCCTACTTCTACGCCGTCAACAAAGAGAGTTACGGACTTTTGGTTTGAATATACCTTAATCTCAGTGTTATCCTCGATGCGGTCGTGATATCTTTTTCCGCAAAGATGGATGAAAGGCTCATCTGACCACCATGCTTTATAAATGTAATAGGCGTCTTTCTTCTGCTTTCTGTCAAAGGTGATGACACCCTTGTGGTTTTTTCCCGGATCTCCTGCCTCATCTCGTCCTGCTGCAGCAAATTCAAACATATTCCAAAGATATGTTCCCCAGATATATGGACGGGTGCTGAACATTTCAAGCATATGCTCGTGATAAACAGCCTGATAACTCTCTGTATAATCGCCTTTTTCAGGTATTGGAGACTGAAGCGTAATTACTGAATCTGCGCCATACTCCGTAAGTCCTATTGCCACATCGGGATGCTGATTATGGAAATCGTCAAACCACTTGTCATTGTCCTCCATCTCGCCTACATACCAGCCATAGTAGAGGTTGTAGCCGCGAATATCAGGCAGTGTTACAAGAGGCGAGTCTGTCTCAAGAAGGAACAGATTTGCCATGGCAGAATATCTGATAGGATCCATCTCGTGGACAATATCGTTTAATATCCTGTGATTCTCCAAAAGGTCTTCAGTTACGCCTTGCAGAGATATTTCATTTGAAAGTGCCCAGCACATTATTGATGCATGATTGTAATTCTGGCTTATCAGCTCTTTCATCTGGGATATGGTGTTCTCTCTTCCACTGTCCATATGTACGGTAATATATGGAATCTCAGCCCATACCACTATGCCCTTTTCATCGCAAAGATCATAGAAGTACTGATCGTGCTGATAGTGTGCAAGCCTTATGGAATTGGCGCCCATGGAGAGGATGAGATCAATGTCCTCCTTGTGCATTTCTTTTGTCAGTACATTGCCAACTCCTGCCCTGTCCTGATGTCGTGAAACGCCTCGAAGCGGATAGCTTTCTCCATTGAGGAAAAATCCTTTATGAGGATCAACATGAAACTGCCTTACTCCAAACCTGTCATAGATTCTGTCACACTCTTTTGTTCCATCCAAAAGAGTTGCTGTTATGTTGTACAAGAACGGATCCTTGAGACCGTTCCATAAATGTGGCTCTTTTATCGTGATCTTACCGCAGGCAACATATCCACAGGATGCATCCTCTGCCGGAACCACCTCAAACTCCTGCTCTGTTACACCATCTATTGATATTCTTACGCGCTCTCCGCCGCTCGTGTATGCCTTTATTTCAATTTCAGCATCATTTCCGTTTAGTCTTGGTGTGACATACAGTCCTTTTCCACCATAATAGTCCATGTCAAAGTGCTTTTCATCCACAACCACAAGATAAACATCTCTGTAAATGCCACCATAGAAAGTGAAATCCGCTTTCTGTGGATACACGCTTGTATTGGGCTCGTTGGAAACAGAAACTACCATCTCATTTAAATCTGAAAGTGCCTCTGTAATGTCCGTCCTAAAGCAGGAATATCCGCCATCATGGCTCGCAACCTCACGGCCGTTTAAAACAACTTTTGCAGAGGAGTTAGCGCCTCGAAATTCCACAAACGCCCGCTGTCCTTCTTCCATTACCGGTCTTTCAAATGTCTTTTTATAAAAGCAGGTTCCTCTGTAATACTGCTCGGGACCTGTCTGTCCATCAATAGCATTCCAGGTATGCGGAAGAGTTATACTCTCGCTCTTTCCCTCTTTTTCAAATATCCAGTTATCATTCCAAAGAATTGTTGTTCGCATGTTTCACCTCTCCAGATTTTTACTGACCCATTGCAGCCTTTTTCTTCTCGCCGATACTCTTCTGGATCTCTTCCATCTTCTCGTATGTGAGCTCGGAATTCTTCATTGCCAGAAGTGTGCAGATCCATCCAACAATAGGGAATCCGATAAGAAGTATTACGGTCATAACTCTGACGCCAAAGGTAAGCGGATCACCCTGCTGAGGCGCTGTAGTTGTATATCCTATAAGTCCGATCATGAGTGTTGCGATAGTTGCACCAAAGGATGAAACTATTTTGTCAATGAAGCTGTAAGTAGCGGATACTGTCGCAGGCATGTATTTTCCTGAGCGATCCATCTCATAGTCAACAACATCCATTCTGAACGCGCTTGTTGATACAGAAACAACCATCTTCATTGCGTTATTTCCAAATGTAAAGAGTACATAAGTGATTGCCATGAGAACTGCTCCGGTTGATAAGTTGCCACCGAATACTGTTCCCACAAGCGTTGTAGGTGTAAACAAAAGATATACTGCAAATGCGATATTCAGTCCTATACAGTTCTTGGTCCAGTCGATCATGACCTTTCTGCTACCCTGTTTACCGGCAATCTTCGCACCAATGATCGCGAAAATAATGGACGGAAGCATTGCCACTGCAGAAAGAATTGATGAAATAGCCATGGATCCAAGCATAATTCCATTAAGCATTGTGGATACTACCGCTGCAGAGCCTATTGTCTGTGCCAGCTTATCGGATGTTGCAGCCATGATGAATCTCTGAAGCTCTTTATTCTCTTTGATCAGCGCCAGCATGTCCTTAAAACTTGGCTTTTCATCTTTCTCGCCATCCTTTTTAATTCCTTCGAAATTCTCGGGGATGTCATATGGAGCAATTCCTATGCATGCCAGAATGTAGAAAAAGAGTGATACAAGTATTACAACTACATTGTAAGTTGCGAAGTATTCTGTTCCCTGAATGCTATTAAATCTTGGGAGAATCACAGCCGATGCCACAACGCTCATGATCATTGGCACCAGATATGAATACGCTGTACTCCAGACACCGATTGTAGGACGCTGCTTAGGATCGTTGGTCAGAATGTTCATGTTGATCTGGCCGGCTATACTTACGAATGTATAACCAATGATATAGATCACATAGCAAAGAACAAAGAATGTTATTCCTGCTGCGCCTGTAAGCGAAAGCTTTGCCCCTATATTACACATCAGCGTCGTAGCAATGGCCATTAGAAGCCATCCAAACATGATCGAAAATCTTACTTTTCCAAATCTGGAATTAAATCTCTCCAGGAAAAAAGCTATTACCGGGTCTGTAATTCCATCCAAAAGCCTTGATCCTGTGATAATAAGTCCTGTAACTGCAACAAGTATTCCAAAGTTGGAATTTCCAATATATGTTGCACCATTCATCAGCAGATAAAATGCCATCTGCCCGGCACCTGTCATCATTGCAAGCGCAATATGCCAGGTTTTAGCTCTTTTATAAGTTACCCCATTTTCTTCTCTTATCAGAGATTTGTCCTTACCCATTATTAACCCCTTTCAGTTGCATGATAATCTTTGAAAGCTTTCCTGTTATGGTCATAGTATCATTTAGTTTTGCAATATGTTAGAATTATTTTATCCCAATTAGTATTATTTTATTGTTTTGAGGAATAAATATGGACCACACTCTTTTTTCAGCTCTTTTAAAAAACCTTCTCTCCGCAGATGTCACGGATGCAACAGACATGAGTAACTCCCTTGAGGTCTTCGAAAAGAAGTATTGCTTCAGCATCAAGATGCAGCCCATGTTTACAAACGATGCTCTTTACTATCTTCTGACCTCATCCAAAGAAAGCATGATCTATGAGCTCATAGACCAGCTCGGTATCTGCTTGTCCTTTTTTACGTTTAATAACAGGATTTATATAATCGGACCTTATGTAAAAGAGAAATATTCAGAGCTTAAGACAGAAACCGTACTTGCAAAAAACGATGAATCCTCATCCAAATCATTGGCGTTTAAGCTGTATTACACAGCATTTCCCATTGTGTATACTGAGCAGATCACCAGTGTTGTAAATAAATGCATAATCTCTTTTTCCCCTATGGAAAGTGAGTATTCATACAGAAGACTATCGGGATTTATTCAGGATGTATCTGAAGAAGATGATAAGACAGAATTGTCCGAGAAGAATTACAGTGAAATTTACAGGCGATACGACCAGGAAAAACAGTTTCTTTCAATGATAAGAAACGGGGATACAAAAAACATACTGTCTGCATTTGAAAAAATGTCCAGCCCTGAGGTCCTTTCCGTATTTTCGAAAGAGAGCCTCAACTACTATGCCTCAGGCTATGGTCTGGCTATACTTAAAGCTCTTTCCAGAAAAGCTGCGGAAGAATCAGGTCTTTCGGTCATTACAATAGATGAGATTACCCAAAAATACACTCAGCTTTCATCAGCCACAAACAACGCCGATCTTCAGGTTCGCTATCAGACCGATATGATCATTGAGCTGACAAAGGCAGTTCACAATCACAAGTTGTCCCTGGACAAATATTCTCCTTCCATGCAGAGAGTCCTTGAGTACATCAATCTGCATCTCGGGGACCATATATCAAACGAAGATCTCTCAGCCAATGCCAATATGTCCATATCTCACCTGGCCAAGGTATTCAAAAAGGAAACAGGAGTTACCATGACGGAGTACATAGCTCTTTTGCGCTGCAAAAAAGCTGCCAACCTCCTGAAGAAGACAAATCTTCCAATCCAGGAGATCAGCAGCTACGTCGGTTACTCCGACAATAATTACTTCGTAAAAGTATTTAAAAAGAACTATGATATGACGCCTACAGAATTCAGAAAAAACACCTGATCAGTGCATTATTCCTGCTTCTGGTCGTATCTGCTTACATAATCAGGACGATTATCCATTATGAATGTCAGGATAATATAAAGCGGAAGTCCAATTCCGCCGGATACCGCAAATATTGCCCAGAGAACTCTTATTAAAGTCGGATCCCATCCGAAGTATTCAGCAACACCGCCACATACACCAAAGATTCTTCTGTCATTGCTTCTGTACAATTTCTTTTCCATCACACCTACCTCCTAAAGTTCGGTTCCATCAACATCAATTACTTCAATCTTATCGTTATCTCTTTTCTCTATAGCATGCCTGTTCTTAGTAGCAGCCAGGGCAAATACAATTGCAAGAATGTCATCAACAGGACCGGGTAAAAGATCCATCGGCGAGATAACATAAACTACAAGCAGCGCAACCAAAAATCCCTTCCAAAAATTGTTCATGGGCATCCCCCTTCCTAACACCGGTTGCTTTGTTACAAGTATATTCTATAGCATAATTCCGAATGTATATACGCTCATTTTGGCATGTTTTATAATTCTAATTTCCATTTTTGGAAGGTTAATACAAAAAAGCAGTGATATAATCAGACTATGAAACACTATGCATATATCGTGGAATGCGCAGATGGCACCTACTACTGCGGATACACCAATGATCTGGAAAAGAGAATAGAAACACACAACCGGGGTAAAGGCGCTAAATACACAAAGCCCCGGCTCCCGGTTGTATTGGTTTACTATGAAGAATTTGATTCCAAAGAAGAAGCCATGAGCCGTGAGTGGCACTTAAAACAGTTATCTCACGCCCAAAAGAAGGCTCTTATAAAATGAGTCAACGGGGACGTTTCACTTTGACTCACAGCTCCTTCTCCTTCGGTCTGCAGATATAGTCCCAGCTGCAATCGCCGCATATACTGCTCCTAAGGCCCTTCTCTATAATCTCTGACCTAACCAGCTGCGTAAATTTGGCAAAAGAAATTTCATCTCCCTCTACCAGATCGCATGCCTTCAGTACTTCCTCGTCATACCTTTTTACTTTCTCAAGGCTGTTGCAGATTCCACCTTCATTATTAGGGCAATTTGCGCAGACAACGTCTGTTGCTACGATTAGCCTGATTTTCTGCGAAGGGTCTTTTCTCAATTGCGTAATCACCCGGCCCATATGGTCCGTGAAATCCTCGCTATAACCCTTTCCTTCATAAAACTGAAAACACATCCCATGATGTGGCCTAAGTTCCATAACAATCTCCCTTTTCTGCTGTTTATTCAAGATTGTATTATAGCACTTACGCTCTTAAACGTGGCATATATTCAGGCTGCTTCCTTGGCTTTTACAAACTGCAGAGAACTCTCCTCTTTCTCTTTTAACTCCCTGAGCATAATTGCGGACATGATGACAACTGCAATCATGGAGCCGATATCTGCGATTGGTGCGGAGTAAAGCGCGCCTTCAACTCCGAAGAACATAGGAAGAACGATTGCCAGCGGAACACTCAACACAAACTCCCTGAGAAGTGAAAGCCCCATGGACATAACGGGTTTGCCCAGCGCTTGAAGGAAGACACTGACTGACTTCTGAATGCATGTAAGCACGATCATCGACAGGAAAAGCCTGAATGAAAGCACCGCAAACTCGTTGTAGAGGCCGTCTTCGCTTCCGAAGATTGCTGTGATCTGGAGCGGAAATGCCTCAAAGAGGATAAGTGCCACAAGTCCGACAATTGCCTCAGCTTTTATTATAGTTAAAAAGAGCTCTCGAACCCTCTTATACTCTCCGGCGCCATAGTTATAGCCGATTACAGGCTGCGAACCTGCTGCAATGCCGATGCATACAGAAACTACAATCTGGAACACCTTCATAACAATTCCAACAACCGTAAGCGGAATGTCAGCGCCATACTTACTCATTGCTCCGTATTTTACAAGAATATTGTTCATAACGCCCATGATGACCACGATTGAGATCTGAGTAAGGAAGCTGCTGATTCCAAGAGGCAGGAACTTGCCAATGATATCAAGAGACGGCACAAAGCTTCTAAGCCCAAGCTTAACGGACTTAGCTCTTGTAAGATATACAAGTCCGCAAATTGCAGTAACGATCTGACCTGTAATAGTCGCAAGAGCAGCGCCTCTCATGCCCCAACCAAGAGCAAAGATAGCAATGGGATCAAGGATAACGTTGATGATACATCCAAGAAGTGTTGTGATCATCGCAAATTTAGGGCTTCCGTCAGCCCTGATAATTGAATTTAGTCCATTTCCAACAACAAAAAATGGGATACCCATAATAATGAAGTTAAAGTACTCACTGGCATAAGCAAAGTTATTCTCGGTTGCGCCAAACGCAAGCAGAATCTGTGATTTGAATATTGCAAAAAGAGCTGTCATCACAATTCCGATAACAACAAGAAGAGTCAGCGCATTTCCAACGCTCTTATTAGCACTCTTAAGGTCCTTTTTACCCTGGCAAAGGCTCAAAAACGCAGCACAGCCATCGCCAATCATAAGAGCTACAGCCAAAGAGATGACAGTTATTGGGAAAACAACGTTGGTAGCGCCATTTCCAAGGTAACCGATTCCTCTTCCGATAAATATCTGATCCACGATGTTATAGAGTGCGGATACCAGTAGAGACATAATACAAGGAATAGAAAACTTCAAAAGAAGCTTGCCAATCTTCTCTTCTGCAAGATATCTGTTTGTGTTCTGATTCATAAAAACCTCCATAAAAAAATACGCATGCGAAGGTCTTCACTTTCACACGCGTACAGTTACAACCCGGCCGTCTGCATTTCTTTTTTCAGATAGCCAAATATTCATTTCTAAACTTCAGTTAAAGATTTTATCGATTTTAATTGCCACACGTAATAGTCATGTTTCACAAACTTTTTTCGATTTTCAAAAAAGTCATGCGCAGAATTTCTTCCTCGGCAGCCCTCATGATTCCGTCCACATCAGCACCGTAGATATCAAGCCCAACAGCCTCAATCTTCCGGACATCCTGAATTCCATAGTAGTTCTGAGCCAGGGCCTTAACATATCCGAATCCATATTCATCAGGCGCGAAATCGCCTCCGGCGGTTGTCACGTAAAAGACCTTTTCCGCCTTGCAAAGTCCCACAGGAATGCCCTTTTCATTGTACTTAAAGGTCACACCCAGGACATTTATCTGCTCAAAGTACTGCTTGAGCGATGCAGGAAAAGACAAGTCCCAATAAGGTGCAGCTATAACAATGGTTTCAGCTTCCGCAAACTGCTTAGCAAGGTCACAGACAGGGTTTGCGAAGTCTTCGGCGGCTATAATGGCATCTCTCATCTTGAGAAATGCCTCATCTACTACCGGAAAAGAGATTTCTTCAAGCTTTACTTCATCATATGGCTGCCCGATCTTATCAAGCAGCTTGTGAGCCAGCTTCATAGTCCTTGAATCTTTACGTACACATGCATTAACAAAAAGAATCTTCCTATTCATCATCATTTCCTCTTTTTTTTGAGTCACCGGGGACGTTTCAGTTTGTCTCATTTTGAGTCAAACTGAAACGTCCCCAATGACTCAGTGCCTCTCATCTTCGTTTTCAAACCTCTCGCAGAACCTTGCGGAAAAAGAGGGTTCTTCTTTGCCCATAGTCAGATGGGTAATATCACCGATCCTAAGAGTCCTGAAAATCGCAATTCCCTTCTCCCTCTCCTCAGTTACGATCTCCGTAAGTGATGTCGGCGCCATTGCAAGAAACTGCAGTGTAACAAAGGGCGACACATTCCACAGTCTTGATAATAAAACACATGTTATTCCAAAATGGCAGAAAAATCCTAAGACTTTCTCATTTCCTTCATTAACTTTATAGATGTTTCCGTCCCTCTCATAGCCCTGTTCTTTAAGGAATTCATCAAAGCACTCAATTATATGATCATAGACAGGGACAATATCTGAAGTCCGGGCAATCTCACTCTCCCGCCAACCATTAACATCAAAAAGCTCCGGATGCCCGGCATAATATGACGGCATCATATCCCAGACGATACGCTTCTCAAACAGGCCATCCTCGCCTGTTTTCAGCTCATTCTTATAAGCATTTCTCGTCTCGGGATCTGCAATGTTTGCATCGAAATGTGCCGGAAATTCCTGAAGCCAGTCCAGGACCTTTGCTTCCATCCCCAGCTCTTTTAACGAATAATCAGCTGTAGCCCTGGCTCTGCCAAGAGGCGAAACATACGCCTCATCAATTCCAAAGCTCTTAATCTGCGCGGAAAGTAGCTCTGCCTCGACCTTGCCCTTGTCTGTCAGGCCATCAATAACATAATCGGGGTCTCCGTGTCTAAAAAACAGTATTCTCATAATTTGTCACCTCATACCTATTATACATTTTATACTTTTTTAATATGTACTCCACATTTATTTCAAATCTTGAAGGTACAATATCTTTTGTGAGTAAAAAACACAAAGGGGATTACTAAAAATGCAAAGACTGGAAGCAGCAATTGCTGAATTCGTAGGAAATTATACCAGAAGGCGCGGATATCCGCCCACAGTGGAGGAGCTTATCCTGAACTTTGGCACAGCCAGGATCATGGTTGCCATGTTCTACGTACTTAACCTCTACAGAATAGGGATGATCAGAAATTCCCTGTTCTTCGGCGTTGGAGATCTCAAGCTGATCCCGGTACGAGTTAAAAACTAAATACAGAAAACTAAAGAAGCGCCTCCGCTGATTCAGATCAGCGAGAGGCACTTTTTCTTTTAACATATTCATTTATCTGCAACTACAACAATTCCATGCGTGTGAGGGAGCGTCAGATCAAAGAACCATTCATCTCCATCCACAGTAAAGTCCGAAATCTCTCGCACTTCACCGCTCAGCGTATCGCAAATCACGGGCTTTGTAAGGCTTCTTACCCGCACCCGGATCTCCTCCGTCACTTTTCCATAATTCATAAAAAGCGTCCTGCGCTCATCATCTGCAACGTAGGTGTTAAACATAACTCCGGTTATATCTTCCCCGGTATGTACATAGGGGTCTATCAGATAATCCCCATAGGACATATGATTATTGATCGTTCTTTTCGTTCCGTTGATTATCTCAACATCCCGTACTATCGCATCTCCGATTATATCGGCAATCTTTCCGATCTCATCTCCCGGTATCACAGTACACCTGTCACGGATTTCACTAAAAATCTCCTGCACTCCGGTATCTTCTGCAGCACTGACACCCATCTCCGGAATCTCCTCAACGCAGATAACATGTCCGCCGCCGATAGCAAAGTCCCTAACAATACGCGCAGCCGAAAGCGGAAGAACCTTGCAATATGGTAGTATCAGAACGCTAAATCTCTGACCCGTATGCCTATTCTCAATCGTCCCCTTCTCAGCAGCAAAGTTCTCGCATGCATCCCTGTGAAGCACCTCAAAATCCAGATTTTCACACAGAAGAGTATTCATAAGGATCTGTTCGCCCTGATCAATCCTACGTGCTCTTTCACTTCGAAGCACAGGCCCTGATATAAACGCATGTGTAAAAAGATTATCCGGCTGATAGTCCAGTAAAAAACTGTCCAGCGGATGGAAAATAAGAATATGCGCGTCATTATAGCCATCAGTCAAAGCATAGTGAAGCCTTCTGGTCATGCGATTAGCTTCCGCCATCCTGTCAAACCCTTTCCACTGGAAGAACTGGGATGGTGGCCAGTCGTTCTTTCGCTCACCTCTGTCTGAGTAAAAGAATCCATGGTTTATTATGGTCTGCATACCCATTTGGAACATCCAGGTTATCATCCTGATATACTCCTCATAGGTCATATCCCAGCCACATCCGGCAAAAACCTCCACAGCCGTGCGCTCTTTTCCATAGGAGTGCGCAGCACTTGCTGCAAACTTGATATTCAGACTCCCAATACCCTTTCCAAGATGATCAGCGCCGGCAACATCCATGTAGCGATATTGCCTCAGATAGTCCCCACTGTACCTTGCATGCCCATAGATTGACTCTTCACCAAGAAGATGTGCAAATAATTTAAGATCATGCTCATTACACCAATTCCTGATCACAGCAAAATAGTTCTTTCCATACATTTCTGCGATCAGATTGTAATAATCTATCCTGAGTCTCCCTGCTCTCTCACCCTCAAGCGGAAGCAAATACAGGCACTCCATAATGTCATACCCGTAAGTCTCTTTAAACAGCTCTGGAATTCTCTTATCCCACACAAACGCATGACTCATGCGGGTTTCATCATTGAAAACAGTTGTTATTGTATCGCCGAAACAGTCTCCATAGCGCTCAGCATACAGCTCATAGGTCGACTCCAAAAAAGCCTCTGTAGCCTCCCTATTAATATAACTTATCTCCTCATCTCCGCCGTTGTCATAGCTGCGAATCTGCTCGCGCACTATATGACAGACTGCATCACGACCGGATTTAAAGCATAGCTCCGGGCCAAACATATAATTCTCTTCATACGGCGCAAGGTCGATCAGGCTCCCACTCTCTTTATCCACTATATAAAGAGCCAGCGCAAACATCCTTTGCGCTTTAAATACCGATCCTGCCGGAATCTCATGGGTCTCAAAAACAAGGTAATGCTCCCTGAAATCCTCATTCTTTGTGAGGCTTCTTCCGCAGGTTCCTGCCGGCCAGTCTATTTCGTCGTACAGCCACATGGGTTCACCGGCAGCTTTTTTATAGTCCACCACAGTCTTTATGTGGTCAAACCACTCATCGTCCAAATATCCGCCGATAAAGCCCTCTCCCCCGTTCGTTCTGGCATGAGGATTACAGCTTTTAACGCCCACCTCGCTCATTAGACGCAGCTGTCTTACAAGTTCCTCGTTCTCCAGCTTGTCATTCCAAAACCACAGCGGACACTGGGCTTCATCCAGGCTCTTTACCAATTCCGGTTTTTTCCAAATTTCTCGATCCATCCAAGACCTCTTTTCATCATCCCTTTACAGCTCCGGCAGCAATTCCGTTTACGAACTGCTTCTGAAGCAGCATGAATACTACTATTAGCGGTAATGCACACAAAACACAGGACGCAAACAGCACATTCCACTGTGCCGGATTCTCTTTATCCCCAAGGAACTGTATCATGCCCACAGGAAGTGAATAGTGTGCCCTCTTGGATACAAAGACCATAGGGAAGAAATAATCGTTCCAGATCCAAAGTCCCTGCGTAATGACACAAGAAACGGTAGCAGGTTTAAGCAGCGGAAATACCACTTTGAAATATCTGGTCCACAGACTAGCACCCTCCATATACGCCACTTCTTCAATTTCAACCGGAACACCTTTCATAAATCCCGTAAAAAGAAATGTCGAAAACGGCAATGAACATGTAATAAACATGATCATCGGAGTAAATCTTGAATTCGGAATATTAAGCCTGCCAAAAACCTGAGCCACAGGCACAATTACCATCTGCGCCGGAATTACAAGTCCTGCAATAAAAAAATAATACAGGAAACGACTGCTCTTTCTCTTGATTCGTGCAATCGGGTACGAAGCCATAGTTGCAATGAGAACGATCACAATTACAGAGCCTGCAGTAGTGATCAGACTGTTAGCAAACTCAGTCATAAAGCCCATCTTGGTAAAGGCAGTGCGATAGCTCTCCATAGAAAATTCAATAAAGAGCTTCAACGGAGAGGTCATGTTCTCAGGCTTTCTAAAAGAGCTTGAAAGAACTATAACAAGAGGCGAAATGGATACCACGCTATATATGATGAGAAACAGATATGCGGCTATGGTACCTGCCTTTAATTTTCCATTCTTCATTACAGTTCCACCTCCCGTTTGTTCATAAATATCAGCATTCCTATGGTAATCGCAATAATGAGTACAAATGAAACAACGCTGTATGCACTTGCTTTACCCATCATCTGATTGTTGAACGCTGTCTGGAATATTACAAACATGAGGGTCTGTGTGGATTTTCCCGGACCTCCGTTTGTCATGATAAACGCATAGTCAAATGCCTTAAGACCACCAATAATGCTAAGTACTACATTTATAGTTATAGTCGCCGAGATAAGAGGAAGCTTGATCTTCCTGATCAGCTCCCACTCGGAAGCACCGTCTATCTTGCCTGCTTCAACAAGGCTCTCATCTATTGTCTGAAGGCCTGCAAGGTAGATTATCATAGTTGTTCCGACATTCTTCCATATATCAACTATGATTATTCCGTACAGAGCCCATTTGAAATTTCCAATCAGGTTAAAAGAGCTTCCGTCAAGCCCTATAGTGTCCATAACAGACGAGATCATGCCTGACCCCGGCATGTATACGTAAGACCAGATAAAGCCTACTACTATCGCACTGAACAGAGCCGGAATATAACATATTGTTCTGAAAAGACCTTTCGCCTTAATGCTCAGATTGAGAAGAAGCGCCAGGACAAGTCCAAGCACGTTAGTACACAATACATTTACTACCGTATATATCAGCGTATTCTTAGTGGCATTTACGAGGGAGCCGTCCTCAAGAATTCGCCTAAAGTTCTTTATCCCAACAAAATCATAGTTATAATCAATTCCATTAAAGTTTGTAACGCTGTAAAAGAACATCTGAAGAACCGGATAAACCCAGAAAACCAGAAACAACAAAAGCGCCGGCACAACGAATAAGTACATACGATCTGGCATGACCAAAGATGCGCCACGTAATTTTTTTCTCATTACTATCCTCTTTCCTTTTTAAAAAAGTGCCGTAAGAAGGAGATATACGGCACTTTTCAATATTTTTAATCAGATTTCATTACTGATCGAGCAATTCCTCAAGCTTGTTCTGCATTCCGTTTGTGATATCGGGAACTGTAGTGCCCTGTCCGCCGATCATGCTTCCGAACAATGCTTCCATCTCGTTCTCTGTTCCAGCAGGCCAAGCCTGATTGCACCAGTACCATGCTTTGCCCTGGTTGTAGAGACTCATGAACTCATCATACATAGGGTCGTTCTGGTCTGCGCCATATCCATAAGTGATAAGGACGTTTCCTGTGCTTGCAAATGCCTGGTATACAGGAGACTCACCGTCAAACCAGTAGTTGAGGATAGCTTTTACTTCATCAGGATGCTTGGTTCCTGAATATACTGCTGGTCCGCCGCCCGGAGCCATTGAAGCATATGTATCACCATTTACTGCCGGAAGAGGGAAATATCCTCTCTCGAAGTCAACAGCGCCTGCTGCGCAAAGAGCTGAAGCATTGAATGAGCCATCAAAGGTCATGGCAGCCTCTCCGTCAACAAACATCTGGATACTCTGTGCTGCACCAAGTCCAAGTGAAGAATCAATAACGTAGCCTTTTTCATAGAGTTCACCATACATTGAAAGAACCTTGTCCCATGTTCCCTCATCAGTGAAGTGTGTCTCACCTGTGCGGAGCTGGTCATCATAGTTTCCGTTCTGAGGATAGATCTCATTTGCTGCGATCTGATAAAGACCAAACTGCATTACATAGGCATCCTTATCTCCCATTACGATTGGCTGAATGCCTGCATTTTTAAGAACTTCACAGCAGTTGAGGAACTCATCCCATGTCTTGGGAACTGTCAGATTGTTGTCCTCAAACATCTTCTTATTGTAGTAAGTTCCGAGGATTGAAACGCCCTGTGCTACGCCGTATACCTTGCCGTCATAACTGAATGCTTCCTTGGCAGCATCGCCGGCCTTATCAAGGAACTCAAGATCTGAAACATCCAGAAGATATCCGGCCTTTGCAAGTTCAATTACAGAATTGGATCCTGCATATTTGGGCTGAACCAGAATAATGTCCGGACACTCACCTGATGCAAGCTTTGTCTTAAGAGCTGTATAATACTGATCATCCGGAAGTTTGGTGACTTCAAGGTCAATATTAGGGAACTTCTCTTTTACCAGTTTAGGAAGAACTTCTGTCTCAAAATCCCCCTCAGTAGCGACACCCGAAAACATCATTGTCAGAGTGATCTGCTCATCACTACTTGCATTATCCGGAGTATCAGCCTTTGCAGTTTCAGTAGTCTGCTGCGTTGCTGCTCCGCCATCAGAAGTTGCAGGTTCAGCGCTGCCACAGCCGGTGATAAGTGTTCCCAGCATGCTGCAGGCAAGTAACAGTGAAATCATTTTCTTTTTCATATCACACCTCCGTTCTTTTGTAGTTTCATATTATCATTTTGATAGTGTACATATTCGCAGACCTATAGTATACTTATTTTGGATTTTGAGTTCACTGCAATTATGGAGTATAAATATGAAACTACGGATGAGATTCTTTCTAATATATTTTCTATGTTCTCTGCTTATGCTATTTGGCGCTATGCAGTACTTTTTGTACAGATACACCCTCGTAAGTACCGAGAAAGCCAATCAGATGCTTGAAAACACAATGTACTCCGCCACAGCTCAGGTTGAAAACATGGTTGGCGCAATTACCAATGCCACATACCTCTTTCAGGCAAACGGCACAACTTCCGGAAGTATCATCGATGAACTGCAGAAATACAAAGATATGAACTATGACATGTCTTACTATGATCTTTATACCAGCAGACAGAACATCAAATACATCTGTCAGACACTCCTTATTTCCAATCCCAACATCAACGGTATTTTCGTTATACTTGCCAACAATCAGACCCTTGGTTGGAGCAACGGAATTGATTTTGACTATAAGTACAAACCGGCTGAGGATGACTGGTACAAAGAAACACTGGACCTTCACGGCCGTCTTTATATAAGTGATCTATCCAAAAAAGACTTCTTCCTTGGCGCAGGAGAATCAGTCTTTTTCGCAAAAGCACTTCATAATATATATACCAATGACTATCTGGGGACCGTACTTATAGACTGCTCTCCTGAAATATTTGATCTCAGTTCGGTAAATATGCTGCCTTCAGATATCTACATTTCTCTGACTGACGCGGATAACCCGGACAGTATCTACTACGCCAACACTGAAACTCCCATCGCAAAAGAGCTTTTTGAAGACGATCCGCTCTTTATATCAAAAGACATACTCAATGGCAATTTTACCATGAATGTAGCCATGAATCATGATTACTTCGCCGACAGCGTAAGCAGCGCAACCCGGCAAATGTACCTTGTAGCGCTGCTTATCATGGCTATTCTGGCGCTTGTGTACATACCGCTCTTAAACGGCGTTATCAAGCCAATCAGAAAGCTCACCAATCACATGCATGCCACCCACTTCAGGCAGCCTGCCAATATGCCCAGATACAGCAAGCGCAATGACGAGATAGGCCTGATGTACAGAGAATACGACGCAGTTGTTAAATCGCTTAATGAGTATATCCGTAAGGATTATCAGAACAAACTGGCCACCATGGATGCTCAGATGCGTGCTTTGGAAGCGCAGATTGACGCGCACTTCCTCTTTAACACTCTTGAGACTATCAACAGTATCGCTGAAATTGAGGAAGTTGAGCCTATCCAGACCATCTCTATGGCTCTGGCCAACATGTTCCGCTACAGCATCAAGACTCAAAGTGAACTGGTTCCGCTAAGAGATGAGATCAATCACATAAGAAATTACATATCCATACAGAATATACGCTACGACAACCGTTTTACCGTAGATATTCAGATTACGGAAGAGACGCTGAACGAACGTGTTCTAAAGCTCATCCTTCAGCCTGTTATTGAGAATTCTATCAACCATGGCTTTAAACGCTGTCAGATAAGGGGCAAGATACTTATTGAAGCATATACCGATGAATCAAACCTATACATTCGTATCTCGGATGACGGCGTCGGTATGAATGAAACTCAGCTCGAGAAACTGAAGAACCTTCTTAATTCCAAGCCCGCTGTTGAGGAACTTGGAAAAAGAGTTTATGAAAGCATCGGCATAAAGAACATCAATTCACGTATCCAGCTCTACTACGGAACCATGTACGGATTGGATGTAGACAGTGTAGAGAACGAAGGCACAACTGCGCTGATAACAGTACCTCGCAAACAGGAAAGGAAACAAAATGTATAGCTATATAGTAGTTGACGATGAACCACTTACCAGAAAGGGCACAATTAAAAAGCTCTCCTCTCTTGGGGATAAGATAACCTGTGTCGGAGAAGCCGAAAACGGCCTTGAAGGTCTCGATCTTATTGAAAAAGCTCATCCCGACATAATCATCACCGACATGAACATGCCCGAGCTTGACGGAACCATGTTCCTTATGGAGATCAGGAAAAGACTGCCTCTCATCCCCATCATTGTGATAAGCGGTTATAAGGATTTCGAGTATGCCCAGAGCGCCATCAAATCCAATGCCTGCAAGTACATCCTAAAGCCCTTTTCCAAAGAAGAAATTATCGGTGCTGTAAATGAGGCCATCGACTCCATAGAAAAAGAGCAGGCTCAGACTGACTATATAAGTAAAATCTCAGAGGAACATGAGAATATCAAGCTTCAGTACGATCTTGATGCCATGTCTTCTATAATCATGGGTTATCAGGTAGATGCAAAGGCCTTTTATTCTTTACGGGTCATGAATTTTCTAAGATCTAACGAATCCTATTATCTCATGCTCATTACTTCGGAATCGGTACTGCCAGAGTCAACTATAAATAATTTCATAACTGAGAACGAAATGAGTGATATGTGCATTCTGATACCTCAGCCAAACAACAATTGCCTGAACACGCTGATCTGTCGCATATCACAAGAGCTTCCCGGAGACGGCAAGCCCTTCATGAACAAGATTGCCTCATCCTTTATTCAGTATGTTGAGGAATTGCAGGGAGCTCTTTCTATCGGTATAAGTTCTGCACACACTTCACTCAATGACCTTAGAAGCGCATATCTCGAGGCCGGAGAAGCTCTTAATTCAATAACTATTGACACAGAGAATAATTTCTATTTCTACAGTCCCTTCCGCCCCGCCACATCGAGGCTGAACTGGCCTATGGAGGAGGAGTTCCTTTTCAGAGTAGAAAACGGAGAAACTGCGCCTGTCTTAAATCTTCTATACAACCTATTCGAGGAGATCCGTGCCATGGAAGGTGTAACCCTTGGAGATGCCAAGGAATACTGCACCTATCTTATAGGAGAGGGAAAAGATATATTAAGGAATGTCATGCCTATAAAGCAGAATGGTTCAGGCAACTCCAACTCTATTATGGAGACTATCTTCTCTTTTGCTGAGCTTAAGAAATTCATGACAATCTTTTTTACCAATATCCCAAATGCCATTTCTTCCCAGAAAAAAGAAGACAATGAGGATGTGATAGAGAAGATTAAAGACTATATAGACAAAAAATACTATAATCCGCTTAATCTGGACTTCATCGCAGGGCTCTTTTACATGAACCCAAGCTATATCAGCCATCTGTTCAAAACAAGAACCGGCGAGACCTTCAGCAATTATCTGACAGATGTACGAATCGCCAAAGCCAAGTATATACTCAAATCCACAGCAAAAAAGCCCTACCAGGTTGCTAAGCAGGTGGGCTATGACAATGAAAAATACTTTTTCCGAATTTTCAAAAAAGAAACCGGAATGACTCCGGAGGAATATAGAAAACTGGAGTGATTCCGGCATATGTATGTTATTTAGTTCCAGTTCCCTCTTTCACCAGTTCCATGTAATCCCTGTAACTGACGCTCTCTCCACCCATACTCTCAAGATGGTCCGTGTGAAACTGGCAATCTATCAGGAGATATCCGTTCTCATTCAAAATCTGCGCAAGTCCAATCAGCGCAATCTTGGAGCCATTCTCCATGTCCGAGTACATGCTCTCGCCAAAGAAACACCTGCCGAGGTTCACTCCGTAGAGTCCGCCGGCAAGTTCACCGTCGATATAGGCCTCAACACTCAGCGCAAGCCCATGAGAAGCAAGCTCTGCATAGGCTTTTTCCATATCAGTTGTTATCCATGTGCCTTCCTTGGTGTGAACTCTCTTTTCCCTGCATTTGTGCATGGTGTGGGAGAAATCCCAATTCAGCTCAACCTTTACCTCGTGCTTTCTCATGAATTTCTTCATGGAATGGGAAATGTGGATGTTCTCCGGCCTGATAATGTAGCGCTCTTTCGGGCACCACCACAGGATCGGCTCGCCCTCTGCATACCAGGGGAAGATCCCGTGAGAATATGCCAGCACAAGCCTCTCCACAGACAGATCTCCGCCTATGGCCAGAAGTCCGTCATCCCGGGCAAGTTCGGGTCTGGGAAAAGATATTTCTTTGTCATCAAGTTTGTAAACAGGCATTATGTATCACTTTCTTGCGACTTTTGAAGATTCAATGGTAAACTCTCTGTTTTTAGCTGAAAGCTTGATCTTTCCGCCATTTTTGAGCTTACCGAACAGAATCTCATCCACAAACAAAGGCTTCACGTCGTTTCTGATTATCCTGTCGATCTCTCGTGCGCCAAATTCCTGACTGACGCCCCTTTCTTTCAAAAGATCTTTTGCCTTCCTGTCGGCAGACAGAGTAATCTTCTTGGCAGAAAGCTGCTCCGAGAGCTCTTTTAACTTCTTATCAACAACTCTTGTGGCCATGTCATCATCCATGCTGTTAAAGACAACAACTTTATTGAGCCTGTTTCTGAACTCAGGCTGGAAGGTGTTCTTGACCGCCTCGGTGAGGACGCTCTCGTCCATGCTGGTGCTGATAAATCCGATTCCGCTCTTTCCCAGCCTGTTGGCGCCGGCGTTGGAAGTCATGATGATAATAACATTCCTGAAATCGGCCTTTCTGCCCTGGTTGTCAGTAAGTGTTGCGTAGTCCATCACCTGCAAAAGCACGTTGTAGATGTCTGCATGGGCCTTCTCGATCTCATCAAGAAGCAGTACACATGAAGGGTTCTTGCGAATAGCTTCAGTCAGAATTCCGCCTTCCTCGTATCCCACGTATCCTGCAGGAGATCCGATAAGCTTGGCAACTGCGTGTTTTTCGCCATACTCACTCATGTCGAAACGGATGAGCTTAACTCCGAGTTCATCCGAAAGTGTCCTTGCGATCTCAGTCTTGCCGACACCCGTAGGTCCCACAAACAAAAGGCTCGCAAGAGGCTTGCCATCCTCGATAAGACCTGCCTTTGAGAATTTCACGGCATTAACAACCTGGCTTATAGCCTCGTCCTGGCCGAAAATCTTAGTCTTAATGCGCTCTTCAAGGGTCTCAAGTCCCGCAGCGTCATCGGTATCCACTGTTTCAATGGGCACTCTGCAGACACCGGTCAGGATCTCGTTGATAACGTCCCTGCCCACGGTCTGTGTCTTTTGCTGAAGGGGATGGAGCTTCCTGTAAGAGCCGGCTTCGTCTATAAGGTCAATGGCCTTATCCGGCAAAAACCGCTCGTTTATATACTTGGCACTCATCTTAACGGCGTATTCCATGATGCCTTTCGCATATTTTACGCCGTGATACTTCTCATATTTGGATTTGAGGCCGTTTAAGATGGCCACAGTCTCTTCCTCAGTGGGTTCCTTGATTTCAACATTCTGGAACCTTCTCACCAGAGACTTGTTCTTTTCAAAATACTTCTTGTATTCCTCGAAGGTCGTAGCCCCGATGAACCTGATATGGCCATCGGTCAGATAGGGCTTTAGCATGTTTGATGCGTCAAAAGAGCCTTCTCCTACCGCACCAGCACCGGAGAGATTATGGATCTCGTCGATGTAGATTATGGGCTTCTCCTCTTTTCCGATCTCTGAGAGGACCTTCTTGAATCTCTTTTCAAAGTCGCCCCTGTACTGGGTTCCGGCCAGCATACCACCAAGGTCCAGGGAAAAGACCTTTGCGCCCTTAATAGCATCTGGAACATCGCCGGCTTTGAGGCGCTCCACAAGGCCGTAGGTTATCGCGGTCTTACCGACGCCGGTCTCTCCGATGTGAAGAGGATTGTTTTTATCTTTTCTGCAGAGGATCTGTATCGTGCGCTCAAGCTCTTTTTCACGCCCGATAAGCGGGTTGACGTCTTTTAACGTATCATTAAGACACGGGGCAAAGAGACTTATCCCGCCCTTGTCCTCCTTGGATTTGATGCTTCCGTCGATATCTTCGGAAATTGCCTCGTTTTCTGACTCTATGATCGCCATCTCCTGGAGCACATCGGCTTCAGTGATATCCTGCTGTTCCATGTAATAGACAGCGTAGCTGTTATCAAGGTTCCAAATGGCATGGACCAGGTGCCTTACATGGATCTGGTCGCAACCGCTGCTGTAAGCACTCTGCCCGGCAAAGCTTATGACAAAGTTGGTTCCGACAGAAAGCTCAGGCTGGCCATTCTCGGATTTATCAACATATTCCTTAATATATTTCCTGAGATTATTCTCCAGGATTCCCAGATCTCCGCCGCATTCTTTGAAAGCCTCTGCGAAGGTGGCGTCGTCAAGGATCATAAGAAGGACTATTTCGGGAGTCACAAATTCATAGTGATTCTCACCTGCAAATGCAACAGCTTTTTGGAAAACTGCAGAAGCTTCTCTTGAAAGATCCATATTATGCCTCCTCCACTGTCATTCTAAAGGGGAATCCCTCTTTTTTGGCTCTTGAAAGAGCATTGTTGACTCTGGTAACGGCGATATCATAGGGGTATCTCCCCACAACCGCCTGACCGTTTTTGTGAACGCCAAGCATGATGGCCTCAGCACTTACGGGATCCTTGTGAAAAATATCCACAAGAACAGAAACGACAAACTCCATGGTAGTGAAATCGTCGTTTAGCATGATCACGTTGTACTGCCGTGGTTCCTTAATCCTGCTGAATGTCTTTTCCTTAGTCTGGCTTCCTGTTGCCATGTCTTTTCCTGCCTCCTGTATTAAGGCGTATCAGTTAGTGATGATGGCATCCGCCGTGTCCGCAGGACTCTCCCTCTCCGTGCTCATGATCGTGGTGGTCACAGTTAGCTTCGCTGCTGGCTTCCAGAGTTCCTGCAATAAGAGCGTCAACTGCAGCGTCTGTGCTTCCGCTTACGCCTGCAAAAAGCCTGATTCCGGCTTCCTGAAGTGCACGCTGTGCTCCTCCGCCGATTCCGCCGCAGATAAGTGTGTCAACCTTGGCAATGTTGAGAATACCTGCAAGAGCTCCGCATCCCTCTCCGTTTGTTCCAAGAATCTGGGAATTAACAACCTTGCCATCTTCTATGTCATAAACCTTAAACTCTTCTGTTCTTCCAAAATGTCCGAAAACATTTCCTTTATCATATGTTACCGCTACTCTCATCATCTTGTCTCCTTTTTTCTTCATACTTACTTGTAATTTGTTTCTTTCTCTGTCAATTTCGATGTTGCCACCTGCTATGCGAAGTCTCTTTCCTTCAACAATAGCGCTGATCATCTTCTTCCTGGCGCTTTCGTACATGGCTGTCACTGTAGTTCTGGCAACACCCATTCTAACTGCACACGCCTCCTGATTAAGACCCTCATGGTCAAGAAGCCTTATGGTCTCGTACTCATCAAGAGAAAGCACGATGGTCTCCAGCTCCAGCGTATCCGCATCCTCAGGGATAAAGCTGTAATGGTCCGGGAAATTCCAGATTTTTCTGCACTTTGTAGCTCTTGGCATAATTATTCTCCATTAATCTAAATTGACATATGTCAGATTGAATATACAACTCATTCTGACATATGTCAATAATCTTGGCTTATACCGTTATCTCTTTTCCATTGGAGTATCTGGCTTCTCCTGTTGCTCTGTCGGTCAGAAAGACAGTCCTATACCGGATCAATACCCCTTCTGCTTTAATGAGCTCACGAGCTGTACATAGAATTCTCTGACATCAAAACCATCGAAATTCTCGCGGTTAAGGTCGATCATATCAGCGTGGGAAATACCTCTTTTGCCCATGGGCTCCAGGAATGTATAGTTGGGTCCCCACTGAAAAGATTTTTCCCCTACCAGACCATCGTTTCTGCCATCAAAATACTTAACAAGATGATATGAGAAGTTGAGCGGAAATCTGCCGTTTGTGGCTGTTCTCATGTACGATCCGATACTCTGGTAAAAGACCTTGTCAGAATCGGGAGTTATACTGTTGAACTTCTCACATGCTTCATGCGTAAGATCAGTTACAGCTTCAATAAAATCAGGGCTGGGATCTCCGAGTTTTGAAAGTGCCGCATTATAAGTTGCTGCTACTCTATCCTTGATACCCTGACCGATCTTGCCAAGCAGATAATCGGCAAATTCACATCCTCTGTGCGGTGTATTGACTGTTGTAAGGCTTGCTACCATATCTTCAACTCCATATCTGGCGATGGCAGCACGTGAATCCAGACCGCCCTTTGAATGTGCGATAATATTAACCTTCTGACAGCCGGTCTCAGCCACTATCTGCTTTATTCTTTCGGCGAGTTCAGCTCCGCATCTCTCTACAGAAGCGGCAGATTGCTGATTCCCGAAATAAACTGTCGATCCGTTCTGCCTTAGTTCATCTGTTATTCTTCCCCAGTAGTTAAGAAAAGCCGGCTTAAAATCTCTGAAGAACACGCCGTGTACCATTAACAGCGGGTACTTTGTCTTGCAAATCTGCGCACTATGTCTCTGCTCGTTAAGACCCATACGGTAGTTTTCAAAATATGCCTCTTTTTCAGCTGTTTTTATCATCCTCGGCACTATAAATAAAATGCAGGGCAAAAACCACGCAAGAAAGTAAGTAACAGCCTTATTGACAATTCCCACCTGGGTAGAATTTATGATAAGTCTGATAACTCCGTTAAAATATAGCACCGACATGGAAAGAATTATGATCAGCGCAGACAAAAGCCAAGGTCCCCAAAACCTCAGGGTGATGCCCGGAATATGGACAATAAGATAAGCAATCCATATCACGAAATTGATGATAGAAGCAACAAGATAAAACCTCAAAAGTTCAGCGCCCTTAAGACACTGCTTAAGTTTCCCGGTGCGCAGATTTTTCGCATCCGGGCGGGGAACAATATTTATAAGTAAAAAAAGCCCTCCTGCTACCAAATACGCAACAAAAGACTTCATTCTCCCGGGTAATAACATCCCCATGCAAGGAAATATTACAGATACAGCTATAGCAAAAAACCTATATACTTTTTTCATTTATGCCTTTACTCTCCTCCCTTAAAAAGGGACTACAAGCAAACAGATTCCTCTGCCAACTCCGTAGTCCCTGTTAAGGCAACATTATAACCCATTTCAAGGATTAGTAAAGCCTATTATTTCTTGTGTTTTACCAGAATAATCTCCTGAGAATGCTTGTAACTACCTTAACAACCGTCTTAACCACCTTGATAACCGGTACGATTATCTTAACGACAGGTGTCGGTACATAGGATGGTTTGTCAGGCTGTGATGGCTGTTCAGGCTCAGAAGGCTCTTCGGGAGTCTCAGGGTCTGTAGGGTCATCAGGCTCCACTACTTCGCCGGGTTCATCCGGATTTGTAGGATCTACAGGCTCTACTTCCTGGCCGGGATCGTCAGGATTTGTAGGATCGTCCGGATTCTCAGGATCTTCCAGCTCATTAACCTCGATGCCAAGGAACTCATAAACTGTGTCCTTACTCTCAAATCCATCAGTACTGCTTGTTGTGAAGAAGCTCTTTTCCACAGTTACATTCTTGTTGTCGGAGAGCTGCTCACCTGCGCCGTTGTTGTTGAAGATATAGGTAAGAGTACCTGTCTCAATGGCCTTTGTGGGAACTTCTACGCTGTACCAGTTTGTTCCTTCCTCACGCACCATGGTCTTGCCGGGCCATCCGCCGATGAGGTTGTTGTACTCACCGTTCTCGCCGCCATAGATGTAAAGAGCTACGTCCTGCCATGAATCCTCTTCAGTCTTCTCATTGTAGAAATAAACTGTTGTATAGGTAATATCCTCGCCTGTGGCAATCGCTGCCATAGCGTCCTTCTTGGAGCCGTACTTCTGGAAACCGATTCCGTTGTGAAGGAAGAATCTGTACTTCATGTCAGTGATCTTCATATCACTGGTCTGCTTGCCGTTATTGCCGTTGTTGAAGATTATGTTGAGATCTTCACTTGCGCCTGCAGGAAGAACGATCTTGTACCAGCCGTCCTCTTCCTGAGTCATCTCTGTACCGGGCCACTCGCCGAGGCTTGCTGCGCCCCAAGAGTATGCACATACCTGCTCCCAGCCCTGAGTATTGTAGAAGTATGCTGTTGTGAAGCTTCCTGACACTCCAACAGCCTCTTCAGCAGCCGCTTTGCTCGTATATCTGTCTACAACCAGCTGTCCGCTTGACTTCTCAGCATCAACCGCAAGATAAATGTCCTCGCTCTCAGGTGTTATACCTTCGATATTTACTGTCTGCTTGTCGCCACCGTTATTGAAGATAAGGTTAAAAGAGTCTATCTCACCCTTAACTTTAACGTCAGCGCGCCACCAGCCTTCACCTTCATTGGCTGCAGCTGTTCCGGGCCATCCGCCAAAGAGCTGTGTGCCGTCAGAAAGCCATCCGTATACATTTACGTTTGCCCAGCCTTCAGTTCCGAAGAAGTATACAGGATATGTAGCAATTCCAAGTGCTGCTTCTGCCTCTTCCTTGCTGAAATAGAGCTTATCGGATCCAAGGGTTGCAAAGGTTCCGCTTGCAGTATCAACCTTGTATGCCGGTGAAGCCTTGCTTCCGTCTGAATTCTCAAATGTGATCTCGAACTCATCGTCAAGTACTGTTGTCCAGTACCATCCGTCATTGTCGTTTACGGTAGAAAGTGTCTCTCCGTCTACTCTTCCGACAACATTATCCCAGTTCTCAGAATTGCAGAAAGAAACTACTGTGCCTGTTCCCTCCTGCTTGTCTGAGAGAACTGCTACAGATCTTGCATCAACACTTCCATAGATGATTCCGTCTTTTACAAGGAAGATATCTTCGCTTCCCTCAACCATGTTGGCATATGTTCCATCTTCAAGAACTGTCTCAGCGTTGATGGTAGTTCTGTTAAGGCCGCTGTTGATGATAACCGCGCCCTGTACATCTGCGCCTTTTCTCTCAACCATTACAGTTTGGATGTTGCCACCCGGATTTGTAATGTACTCATCAGCATCAAGCATCTGTCTGCGGAAAAGATTTACCGCCTTAACTTCAGGTGCCTTATAAATATCACTTCCTGCTTCTCCGATGAGGTTGTTACCATATGGATTCTCAGCTGAACTTCCATCAGGTCTTGAGAAAAACAGTGGTGTTCCGGCCTTTCTTGCACCGATAAATGACCATCCGAGGATAACCTGCTCGTCATTTATGGATTTCCAGCAGCTCTCGCTGTCATTCATATAGTTGTCGTGGGATTCTACCCATGTGATAAGCTTCTCATCGTCAGCATTATAAGTTCTGCCGCCAACTGTCTCATCATAGATCTGATAATCAGTGATCTTGTTTACGGAAAGATTTCCGCTTGCAAGAGCAGAACGAAGGCTTGAGCCATAGTTGCTGGCTGTTGTTCCGCCTATATATTCCTGATAGCCTGCAAGTCTGTCGCTTGATCCCTGAAGAACTTCACCGTATACAAAAAGCTCATCATAGCTCTTTGTGCCTACTTCACCGGAGTATTCGTTGAGGGCCTCTCTCATATTAGGATAGAATGTATTTCTATCAGAATCTGTGTAGTCTGAAGTAACCGGATCATCAGGAAGTGAGATATGCTTGGCTGTATCAATTCTGAATCCGTCTGCACCAAGATATACACAGTCCTTTAAGAATTCATAGAAGTACTCCTGGAAACCGATATTCTCTGTATCTACATCAGGAAGTCCACCCATAGCATAATATGTAAGCTCGAGTCTGTCTGAATATCCGCCGCCTGTCATACCTGTTGTATGATAGAGGGCATCACTTCCGCCGGCTGCTTCTATTAGATTTTCAGAAACATTGCCCATAGAAGGTGTTGTGTGATTAGGAAGGATATCTACGATAACCGCGATGCCGTATTCATCGGCAACATCACACATGTGCTTGAATTCATCTCTTGATCCAAGCTGATAGTTTCCGATAACCCAGTCTGTAGGCTGATAGTGGTAATACCACATTCCGTCAGGACCATGAAGGTTTCTGCCGGGATTGGTATCAAGACACTCATTTATCGGAGATGTCTGAACTGCAGTATATCCTGCATCTGCTATATCAGCCATGTTATCGGCAATTGTATTAAAGCTCCAGCAGAATGCCTGGAGAATTGCTCCGTCATGGATATTATCTCTGTTAACTGATGCGTTATCTGAATCCCTGTGATCGCGAGAAGCCAGATTTGTAGGCACATATGGAGCCTTCTCCTCCGCTGCGGTTATTGTGAATTCCTGTGTTTTTAACTCGGAAGTTACATCGGTATCCGATTCAGCCGCTGTATCTGCCGCTTCTGCCTCCACCTCTGTTTCAGCTTCTGTCTCCGCTTCAACCTCTACTTCTTCTTCCGTTTCTTCTTCTGCTTCTGTCTCTGTGTTAACTTCAGTTGTCTCTGAATTTACTTCTTCGTTTACTGCCCCATCTGTTTCAGGCGCAGTCTGATCTTCGACTTCACCCGTCGCAGTCAGTTCTTCAACTTCACTTGGCTCGGTAACCTCCAAAGCCGCCTCAACAGCCGGCTGCTCTGCCGCCAATGCAACAGTCGCACTTCCCAAAGAGCTCAAAGCTACCGACAAACCAAGCCCTGTAGCCATTAAGCTCCTACGCCACAACTTTACCTTTTTCATGGCACCTCCTAATTCAATTTAAGTCTTTTACCAGTATAGTTAATCGATTAACTCCCAACAATGATATTATATTTTTGGGCAACTAAAACTGTCAATTAGACATAAACTTCAAATCTTTTGAAGGTGCTTTATTAATTGTGCTTATGAAATGTGGTAAAATTGAATGATTTTTGGTTAACCGTTTACCTTATGTACAAAGCAGACATTTTCCACCCAATGAGCACCACTGAAAAATCATTGACATTTGTCCCTGTGGGGCCTGTCTTGATGAGGCCTCCGCACGCATCCAATATATGATAACAATCGTTATCCTCAAGCATCTGATTAAATCTTGCCAAAGAGATCCCGGCATCCGACAAACTCTTCATAGTATCTCCGTCGACGTATCCTCCGGCTGCATCGGTAGGACCATCTGTACCATCAGATCCGACGCTGAAAACAGCCACGTTGTCAAATCCGGCCAGCGCCTTTGCTGCACCACAGGCTATCTCTTGATTACGACCGCCAAGGCCGTTCCCCTTAAGGTGTACAACTGTCTCGCCGCCCAGGATGAATGCAGTTTTCTCGCCGTCACAAGCATGAGAAAATGCAATCTCTCCAAGCATTCTGCCAACTTCCCTTGCTTCTCCACCTGCTCTGTCCGTCAGGAACACGACCTGATATCCAAGACTCTCGCAGCACTTCCCGGCTGCTCTGCATAGCTCTTTTACACTGCCTATCACTACGTTAGCCGCGTTGCTTATTTCTTTGGGCGTCTCAACTTCAAGGCATGAAAGAGCCTTCTCAGAGAGACTGAGCCCATATTTCCGGACAATGTTTTTTGCCATCTCGCATGTACTACTATCCGGAACTGTCGGGCCTGAAGCTATCATATCCAGCGGATCTCCCACGATATCCGAGAGAATTATGCTGTAAATCTTCGCAGGAGCTACAATCTCTGCAAATCGCCCTCCCTTTACTCCTGAGAGTCTTTTCCTGATGGTGTTTATCTCATTTATATCCGCTCCGCAGGCAAGGAGCTGACTTGTTATATCCTGAAGCTCAGCCAGATCCACCAAAGGCTTCTCAAACAGCGCACTTCCGCCTCCTGACAAAAGAAACAGTACCGTATCTTCAGCACTGAGCCCGCCTGCCAGCTCCAGTACCTTCTCTGTGGCCTTGATACTGTTTTCATCAAGAACAGGATGTCCGGCCTCAAAGCACTCTATCCGCTCCAGCTCGCCCTTAACATGCCCATACTTGGTGATCACTATGCCCTTCTTATACGAAACATGCTCAGAAGCTGCCTTCGCCATGCTGTAAGCCGCCTTTCCGGCAGCAACAATATAGACATTTCCTGTTAGATCCGCATCCGTAAGCGCTCGCTCTACCGCCTCTTTAGGCATAACAGCGCCAATTGCCTGCTTTATGATCTTATCTGCATCGCTTCTTAGCTTATGGTTCATTTATTCCCCCAAATCCGCATAACTAATGAGTTCAATATTCGCATCAAACATCTTCTTTGGCAGTACTGCTCTGTAAAAAGACTGATAGACTTCCCACACAGTGCTCCGGTCTAAACTGCTCTTATCTAAGAAGCTTATTAAGATAAAAGGCACGCCAAAGCACCTGACTCTTACCCCCGTATCCACGCAATTGTTCCTTAAATAGAAAGAAATACGCCTCTCCTGAATCTCTTTTTCCTCAGAAGACTCTGCATAGAAGGGGTCTTCCACCTCTACGATCATAATCTCAGCATCGGTGATATATTCACTCAGCAGCTTAAGAATAGTGGCTCCTCTGCCCTTGTCTCTTTCTTCGGGATATACTGCAAGGTAATCTACAAGATATCTTTTCCCCTGTCTGACCAAAAAAGTATATCCTTTTTTGAAATCATGGACCATGCGCTCATTATAAAGAGAAGCGACCTGATCCTTATCAAGTGCTATCAGCTCCATGCCATCACCTCAGGTACTTGTTCAGTGCAAAAAGACTGCTCTTGGCGTCGTTGTAGCCAAGCCAGTACAAATGCCCCAGTTTGTTCATGTTGCTCTCAACACGCTTGACAGTTACGTGCTCGGAAGGCGCGATAACAAAGATCCTTCCCTCCTGTTCAAGCCTGTCTATCTCATCGCATTCCTTGTTGTAGTCTGTGCCCATGGCCATGAGCTTTTTGGCAAACTCCGGATTGTCCTTGTAGAAGCGCTCAGCGTAGGTCTTCGAGGACTCTTTCTTCCTGTAGCCCCTCTCTCTGGTCTTGATGACAACTATGTTCTCATAGCCCTGCTCAATGGCCCATTTGTAGGGAATATGGCAGCTGCAGCCACCGTCAAGGCATCTCTGACCGTCAACGCCCACCATCGGCGATACGTATGGCATTGACGCCGAGGCCTTAATTGCGCTTAAAATGTCTTTGCACTTGCCCTTCTCGAAATACACTGTCTTACCGGTATCACAGTCCGTAGCCACTGCCACGAATCTCCTTTGCGGATCGTAGAACGTGGTTTCATCGAGCTTTCCAAGCTTATCGTTCGGCCTGATAGCAAAATCAATATTCAAGGGGCTGTGGGCATGAAGCATAGCCTGAGCACCGATATAATCCGGATCGTGCCTGAACTCAAGGTTACACCTTGCAGATCTTCCAATCTGGCCGGAAGCATAATTAAGAGCCGCCATGGCTCCGGCGCTGACTCCGATCACGCACTCAAAGTTCAGGCCATTTTCCATAAGGAAATCCATAACGCCCTGATTGTACATGCCTCTGAATGCTCCGCCCTCGACAACAAGACAGCCCTTTGTGAGCTGCCCTCTTGCATGTCCGGTCGGTATTTTATCCAAATCTTTGTATACGTTTCGTCCGTGACTCATGCTGCCTTACTCTCCGTATTCTCCGTATTCACAGCCGATGTGGGTTGCTTCCACTTCGTCTACAAGTACCGTCTCATCGCCCTTTTTGTCATAGAGCTTTATCGTACCCCAGCCATTTCCGCCGTTCCAAAGATGGTTGTGGTTCTTCTGGCCGTCCGGTGATTCATAGTTGATAAAGAGCATGTCCTTCTTTAGACAATGAACCTCAGTTTCCATCACTGCCTTGATGTTTTCCTGCCTTACATGCCAGATAACTTCATCCTCTTTTTCCTCGAAGCTAAACTCAGTCTTCACGTGCAGGTGAAGCTTGGAGAAATTGAAGTCATACTCTTTTCCCTCGTAATAGAACACGCCCAGAAGTCTTCGATCCAACGGCACAAAATAGATCTTCGGCCTTCCGCCGCCAATATCGAACACGCTGTTCTTTAGCTGCTTGCCTGTCTTTTTACTGGCCAGACAGTTGGAAGAAAGCCACACCCAGGGGCTTGTAAAGTCTCTTCCCCAGTTTTTATCGGCGTATCCATAGCTCTTTTCCGGAGTAACGATGTACTTCCTTCCGTTAAACGTGATCGTTCCGCCATAGGCACTCTTCATGCCCTCTGCGTGCCAGTACATGGCAAAGGCCTCCGCATCCCTTAAGGGCTTACTTGCGCCGTAACCTACGTTGAAGGCGATCTGCTTGTCGATTACCAGGTCAAAAGAGATCTCGCCGGCATCGCTCATTCTCTCAGGAAAGGCAGCTGCAGCCTCTTTTGATACCACAATATGCCCTTTCAGGGCGGACTCGGATGCCAGGCAGTCGTCTGCCATTATCTTGTACGGCGCACTGCCGTGTATCTTAACGCCTTTCAGGGAAAAGAACCTGTGAAGCTGGCAAGCGTCTTCGCCCCAGGTCCCGGCTTTCACCATCAGATACGACGGGCGTTTTCCCTCTTTTTGATTCTTGGGAAGCTGTCCCAGCACGGGATCATCCTCCGCAAGCGCAGGATTACAGATAAAGAATTCAATAAAGAAAGGCTTATCCTCTCCTGTCAGCGCATCCTGTGCGGTAAATGAATGCCACCACCAGTCGTAGCCCTGATGCGCCAGCGGCCCGTGAAGCATGAATGCATCTCTTCTCTTGCTGTGTCTGTTGAATCTGTCTATTGCCATAATACGTACCCTCACTTATGAAAACACACATTGGAACTATATCGTTTTGTCCAATGTGTGCAAATATTTCAACTATTTATTTCTTGAGAAGCTTGGAGAACTCCAAAGCCTTACCAACATCTCCGTCTACCTTCAGCTTACCGATCGTGAATGCTGCGACAGGATCAAGCTTGCCACTGATCAGCTTGTTGAAATCATCGGATTTCATGGTAATCGCACAGTTTCTGTCGTGATAGTCATAAGGCTCTACATTTACTTTATGGTCCTTGACCTCAACGTAGAAGACTCCGGGATCACAGTCTGTGAGATTGATCTGAACTGCAAGGAAATCTACGCCCGATACATCGGCGGTTTCAGCCATTTTCCTGACTTTGGATAATACAGTTTCGAATTTCATTTGCACAATCCTCCTTTGTCTGCCAATGGAGCATACGGAACCGATGGCACTTTGCGCCTTGTCCTATAAATGGAGCATACGGGACTTGAACCCGTGACCCCCACACTGCCAGTGTGATGCGCTCCCAACTGCGCTAATGCCCCAACTCGTGATTATTTATATTATAGCACTAAAATGTGCATCGATATTAAGTCATTCTCCATATACAGGCAAAAGTGCCCTTTGGTGGTAAGGATTATTTTGCCAGAAAGCTTCGTTACGCAAATTTTCTACATATACGCTAAAAAGTACCCTCTGGGCGTAGAAAATATCTGAGCCTAAAATCTTTGTCCCTCATATTTTCTACCTATATGCTAAAAAGTGCCCTCTGGGCGTAGAATTTGCTGAAGCTGACTTTTTCATTTTCTCTCTATGTCATAAAAAGTACCCCGTGGGCGTAGAAAATCAGGCTGTCAAGATTTCGGACTCCTATATCTTTCTCTATATATGACAAAAAGTACCCTCTGGGTGTAGAAAATCAGCCAAATCAAGCCTCACACAGGCCTAGTGCAGCCTCAATTAGTGATCTTATCAGTCACAAGCTCCGCCCAGGCAGGCACGAATCCCGCTCCGAGCGCAACCTTTTGTGAAGCTATGTGCCCCATGGATGTCCCATAGTAAGGAAGATGTCCACTTTCAAGTATATCATTCTTAAGAAGTGCAACCAGTATCTTACCGATTCCAAGCCTTCTTCCGGCAGGCTCGACATTGATGCCGATCTGCCACATAAGCGGACTATCCAGGCTTGCTCCTGCCATTCCGAGAATGACGCCATCCTTGATCGCAGCAACACCGATTATATCAGGGGCTGTCTCGCAGTATGTAAATGCCTCGCAAAATCTGTCATCACCTCTAAACTGCTCAATCTCTTTTCCCCGATACCACTCAATATCGTAGCCTTTGGTATCGACTTCAGAGACAGTTTCTGAAATATAGAATGGATGCGCCATTCCAATCTGATAGCCATCCTGAGCAAAGCGCTCATTTAGCTTGCGAAGGTTCTTAACTTCCAGAAACCACTCCGAACCCGTTTCAGAATAGTTCTCCCTGCACCACTCTACAATATCTTTTCTCCCTGTAAAAAGAATCTTCCCGTTAACCAGAACAAGCTTAAGATAGCAGTCTTCCTTCTCATGATATCTACGTCTGCCCTCAATAAAACTGTGCTCGGTAAAATGATTCTTTTCATCAAGAACATCTTCCGGATTACAGCAATAATCTATAGCAAGCTGTCTGCATAATATGTCGTTCATTTCTTTGCCTCCTCATCTGTATTTCAATTTTACATTTTTTCAGGCGAAAACAAAACCGGAGCCAAGGCCTTCAAGCCCTTGGCTCCGACGTTTATTTATGAGTCAATCTGTAACGTCCCCGGTGACTTACCAGTCGTAATCCGAGTAGTCAAAATCGTACGTATCTCCGGGGTCGCTGTAGTCATAAATGTCTCCGGGATCACTGAAATCATACGTATCACCGGGATCACTGTAATACTCTATATCTCCCGCATAATAGTCGTCCACATAGTTGTCCGCATAGTCCCAGCCGGCATCGTTTGATTCGTAGTATTCGCCGTCATCATCGATGTAGCCGTCAGACCCGAAGCTGACAAATATATTCTCCACTCCGTTCCAATACCAGATGTCGCCGTCTGAATCTGTCCAGTAGTAGTCATCACCGTAATCGCCGGGATCAGAACCTGCGGGTTTTTTCTTCGGTTTTGAAGAGCTCTTTTTCGCACCGGCTGCCTTAGGTACGGGCTTGGGCGCTGTGTTCCAGCCGGTTGTATAGGAGCAGGTATCCATGATCTTTGAGGCAAAATACGATACAGTACCCAGCCTGTTCTCGGGCATGACTGAAACCGCCATCAACACATAGCCGCTTGGGCCATAATAGCGCAGCTCCATGACACCGCACATTTCCTTATCGATGTCCTCCTTAAATATCGTTCCGTTAAACCACATATAGCCTTTGATACTGTAATAGGTCCCTTTATCCTCAAAGGATGAGCCCACTGACTTAATGAGATAATCTCTGTAAAAAGTCTCGATCATGTTGTTGAGCATGTAGCTCATGGCATATTTTGCCAGCTCGGGCCCTCTCTGCAGAAACTCATCATAATCAGTAACAGGCTGGAATCTGATCATGATAGTGCTGTAAAAGTCATCTTCCAATATCCCCTTGATGGAATGATGAAAATCCAAAGCATGTGCGATGTCTGTCCTTGGCGTAGCTACCATCTCCTCCGGGAATCTGATTGTTACGCCTCCGAATTTGTCCCCCGGGAAGTTTATGGAATTAGCCATAGGATCGTCTACTGTAGGCATGAACAGCATCTTGTCAACACATGAAAGACTATCACCATCACCATCAACCAGTTTGCCGTCTCCGGAACTTTTAAGCCAGAACGGTTCATAGTTGGTATCATCATCCTTCAATGTGATCTGATCGCCCTCAGCGATAACATCACCCTGATTAGTCGCATCGCCGTATACTGTATACACCTGCCACCTGCTTTCACCGATATCTATATATAGCGGGTGTGTATCATATTTCCATATACCAACGTATTCGAAATCTGCATTTCCTTTGTTATCTACAGCTTCCTCAGCGCTTTCAGATGCCCCGTCTTCAGAAGTCTGTGCCGATTCACCGGTATCCGCCGCGCCTTCGCTGCCGCAGGCGCTTGCAACCAGCATAACCACCGTAAGTATTGCAACAATTGTCCGTTTCCTCATATCTCTCCCTCCATAAAAAGACCTGTCGCAGCACATTTACCCTGTTACATCGCCGAAATAAAGCCCACTTTTGCACAATTAATCATAACAGTTTATCTCTAAGAAATAAGTGCCTTTTTGTTACCTCTTTTACTTGATGAGTGAATATCTTTTCTGTTGTCAAAAATATTGTAAAAATAAAGAATATCAAAGGCTGCGTGACAATTCAATTTGTCAATGACATATTCTTATCACATGTGGAATGATGTAAAAAATAGGGTATCATTAATATAGATGTTTATACTAAGCAGGCATGGATGATACGTTTGTTTATCATGTTTCTGCAAGAAAGGAGAGTACAGATATGAGAATGACAGGCAAATTTGGGAGATTATTGGGGATTGTGTTGTCGGGGGTCATGCTCTTTATTGTACTTTCATCAAGTTCTGTAGCTGCTGAGAATCTGATCGTCAACGGCGATGCGGAGACTGGAGATCTTACCGGATGGAAAGAGTCAAAGGCATACACTGTTGGTGTGTGGAAGGCTACAGATTACAGCGACAGAGGCGGGCAGGTTACAGGACCTCATTCAGGAAAGTATTTCTTTATTCCTGTTGCTTCATCTGTTTCAGGGGATTATGATACTTTCCTTTTTAATGACGTGCTTATTCCGGAAAGTGCGAAGCCGGGAGATGTATTTGAAATATCCTGTTATGCACATACTTATGCTGATGACACTGAGGTTGAAAAAGATTTTGGCAGATTGTATCTGCGATTCTGCTATCCGGATGGAACATATATGCCGGATGAAAATGGAAATCCTAAGTGCATGTTCAAATATGAAACGATTGAAGGCACAGCAGATTGGAAACGCTACAGTGTTCAGATGAAGATGCCTGAAGGTGCCGGTGATATCCAGTACGGAATCTGGGCTTCACAGCGAGATGGCGGAGCTTTTGCAAACGTCAGCTTTGATGATATTGTGCTTGTAAATCTTGGGCAGTAAATAGATGCCCCTGATCGGAACAAAGATATAACTGAATAATGATAAAAGCCCTCTGCACAAAGGTTACCGATGGCAACTTAAAAATGGCAACATACCGGGTGCAGGGGGCTTTTTTATGATCCTAATATAGCCTTTGGTGGTAGAAATATTAGATCTAAAAACTTTGTTGCTCAAATTTTCTACATATACGCTAAAAAGTGTCCTCTGGGCGTAGAAAATATCTGAGCCCAAAATCTTTGTCCCTCATATTTTCTACCTATATGCTAAAAAGTGCCCTGTGGGTGTAGAATTTGCTGAAGTCGACTTTTTCATTTTCTCTCTATATCATAAAAAGTGCCCCGTGGGCGTAGAAAATCAGGCTTACAAAATTTTGGATGCCGATATTTTTCTCTATATATGACAAAAAGTGCCTCATGGGCGTAGAAAATCGGACAAATCAAGCCTCGCGCCAGTATTGAAGCACACCCCATCATAATCTGATTCATATCATTTAAAGAATATGGAAGCATATCTCCTCGTCACTTAATTATATGCTTCACGGGAAAATTTTAACCTGATTTCAGAAATTGACGTATATCCGACCTTCTTTTCATCCCGGTCTTCTCCAGGATCGAGGATACAATCCTTCTGACATAGCCGTAGGAATAACTGGTCTTATCTGCTATCTCCTGATTTGACAGGCCTTCTGCTATATACCCTGCTATCTTAAGCTCCAGGTCTGACAGGATATTCTTTAGACGTCCCAGATTTTCGTTTTCTATGGCTTTCTGTCTTGAAGGAGCTGTTATACGGTTCTTGATCCTGGCAAGGAATACGCTCTTTACGAAGGGCTTTGTGATATAGTCTGCTGCGCCATATTCAAAGCCCTTTATCTCAAAATCAGGCTCATCCTTGGCAGTAAGGAATATCACAGGGATATCTTTTCCCTCATCAAGGTTCTTTATCTCCCTTAGGGTCTCATAGCCGTCCATCCCGGGCATATCCACATCAAGCAGGATCAGGGAAAAGCCGATGCCCTTTTTTACAAAGTCAATGGCCTGCTTTCCTGACTTGGCAAGACTTACGCTGTAGCCGGAACTTATCAGTATATCCTCTACAGTGTTCAGCATATTTATATCATCATCTACACAGAGAATCCTGTAGTATTCCATCATACCCTCCGACCATGTGCCCGAACTTTCTTCCATAGCCTTCTCTCCCTTTTATCATAGCAGTTATACCGTAATAGATAAGTGCCTTTTTGTTACCTCTTTAATTTAAGTGCAAATTCCTCGGCTTTGTCAAAATCGATGTTCTTAATGCACCTTCTGATCTCGCCTATAACATCGGTCTCACCCACTTTATCAGCAAGATCATCTACATACTTTAGGGCCGGAGCCTGATTGCCATTATTTATGGCATCTATGAGCCTTTCAACAAGCTCATCCTTGTCAAGAACGGTTCCTACCGTATCTTGTACCTCCTCAAGAGATGGCTTTATCTTTTCAAATTCTGACAGGAAGGCCACAAGCCCTGTCCTGGCGCGCTCCCACTCCATGAAAAAGAGCTCTGAAGCAGCGTCAACGTATGTTCCATCGCTTTCTTTTGCCCGCTTCTCAAGTCTCTTGGCATTGTAATAAAGGTCCTCCGCGCCAACATTCCCGGAATTGCCCTTTAAAGAATGAGTCAAGCGTGCAACGTTCTCATAATCCTTGTTTTCAATGAACCGCCTGAGCTCAGACATATTCTTTTTTGCACTCTCTGCAAAAAACTCTGCAATCCTTACAAACTGCAATATATCACCGCTCAAGTGCTTCATTGCCATGTCAAAAGAGATATCGTATTGCGAGAGTATCTGCTTAAAACGCATAAGAGTCTCCTCCGGAACCTCAATCTGCGTCTGTTTCTCAATCTTTGTCACAAGCCTCTCCGGAAGATGCCTTATGAGTGTGCTCTCAAGGAGCTCCACGTCCAATGGCTTAAGAAGATAGTCGTCAAAGCCATTTTCCAAAAAGAGCTTTTTCCTCTCGGGCGTTGCATCCGCTGTAAGGACAATGATGGGAGTCTTTTTACCGGAATCCTTATCCATCCTTCTTAGCTCTTTCAAGGCCTCAATACCGTCAACATCAGGCATCATGTAGTCCATAAAGATAAGGTCATAGTCTCTGTCTTTACAGAGCTCATAGCACTCCTGGGCAGACTGTGCAGTATCCACCTTGATGAGAGTTCTTTTCAAAAGAGATTTAAGAACCGTCAGGTTCATATTGTTATCATCTACAGCGAGAATAACCGCCTCAGGGGCGATAAAAGATTCATTTAAAGAGATTTCTGTCTCCGTCTCGGTTCCGCGCCTTAGCGCGACATCGAACCAGAACTGGCTTCCCTCACCGTATTTACTCTTTACCTTTATCTGAGATCCGATGAGCTTTGCAAGGTTTCCGGATATCGCAAGGCCAAGACCTGTGCCTTCAATTCCGCGGTTTCGGACAATGTCGGATCTCTCAAAGCTCTCGAAGATCTTGTCCTGATCTTCTTTCTTTATTCCAATGCCCGTGTCAGAGACCTCAAATCGCATCTTTACGTTTCCGCCGTTATCTTCAAGCTTATGGATACTGAACACGACAATACCTTCTTTAGTATATTTAAAGGCATTAGACAAAAGATTCATCAGAATCTGGTTGAGCTTTCTTACATCACCCACAAAGTACCTGGGAAGATCCTTGTCCGTATCAACTACAAAATCAAGATGCTTGTTATCCGCTTCCTTCCTGTAAAAGAGTGCCAGCGAATCGATGAGGTTCTTCAGATCAAAGTTTTCCTCAAAGACCTCCTCTTTTCCCATATCAATCCTGGAAAGATCAAGGAACTGGTTGATCATGAACAGGAGCTGTCTGCCGGCAACATCTACGTTCTGGGAATATTCCAGTATCTGAGTGTTCTCCGCTTCTCTGGCGATCATCTCATTCATGCCAAGGAGCATGTTGATAGGCGTTCTTACCTCATGGCTGATATTTGCCAGCAAAATACTCTTGGCATTGCTGGACTCCTGGGCAAGACGCTGTTGTTTCCTGTATTCCCGAATATACATCAGGAAGATGATACCTATACCCACACTGGCCACGAAGATTCCGGTGAGCTGGTCTACGTACTGTGCCTGTGGTGTGTCAAACGGAGTAACCGTTTCCGGTCGATAATACGCAATATAACAAAGTCCCGCATAGAAAATGACATGAATAAACAGCATTACAATGCGAATCCATGGCGTACGATACATCAAAAGAGTAAACAGAATGCCAAAGGAGAAGAAATATGGCATTGAGCCATATAGGCCACCCATTTCGAAAAAGAGCATGCCAAACAGAGCCATAAATATGCCAAAGGAAGTTATAAGATATCCAATGAGATAATGACCTGTCCTGTCCACAAAAAGAACAAGAACTACACTTCCCACCGCAGCTGCCATGTTTATGAAAAATCCTGCCCAGTCTGTAAGTGTAAAGATCGACTGCACCGCTCCTATCAGACTGATGATCGCACCTGCAGTTCCCAGGAGCTTAAAGAACACCACATCAAGTTCTGTTTCCTTTTTGTAGAAGTTAATGAGTTTGGTTATCAGCTTATTCATGGGGACCTCTATCAAATATCAGTTAAGAATCAATTAATAATTACACAAGAGACAGCTTAAGACTTATTAATTTTATCGCGGTAAAGTAAGTATAGCAACAAACGTAATCGATTAAGTATGAGGGATGAAGTTATGATTAAAAAATTTTTGGGAAACAGGAAACTACTTATTATAATCGCCGCAGCGATCGCAGCTGTCACAATAGGAGGCGTTTCAATCAGTTCAAACGCAGCAATGTCAGTAAGCGCCTATGTTGTTGACAAGGGCGTCGTTGACAGTGAAGTTGAGGTAAACGGAACCGTTGAGAGCAATACAGAACGCAGCTACTATTCAGATGTTAATGCCAAGGTCGGCACAATCCACGTCAAGGAAGGCGACTTCGTAAAAAAGGGAGATCTCATCATCTCCTACGATCTTGAAGAAATTGAAAAACTTGAAACAATGGCAGAGCTCAAGGCCAAGGCCGATCTTGGAAGCTACAACAACTCCATGCAGACCGGCGGACGTACAGCAGGTCTTTACTCTGAGGCCAAGACAAACCTCGCGGTTCTTGATCAGCAGATAGCCGACACCCAGACAGCCATCACAAATACACAGAACAGGCTGACAGCGAGAAAAGCGGAGCTTGCAGACTTCGGCGCCAAGCTTCAGATATCTCTTATCGACTGGGCAGATAAGCCTGATTCCGATGAGTACGAGAACCTCCAGAAACTCGTTCAGACCAATGCATACGAGCAGCAATACGCTGACGACATCGTTCAGATGCAGGAAGAGCTTAACGCTCTGAACACTCAGCTGGCAAACTTCAAGGAATACAAAGCCGAGATGACAAGCCAGAAAGCCAGCACCGTCATGGGTCTTATGACCTCCGGCGCCAAGGATCAGCTCGCAGCCGTAAAAGAGTCAAATGAGCTCGCAACCTCCCTTGAGCTCGAAGATTACGCCAGGGCAAAAGAGGGGATCCGCGCCGAGTTTGACGGTGTTGTGACACAGATTGACGCTGTGGAGGGCGGAAGCATCGCCAAAGGCGCAAAACTCCTCACTCTGAAGTCCATATCTGATATAGTTATAAAAAGCAGTGTAAACAAGTATGATATAGTAAACATTGAAGAAGGCCAGACGGCCACAGTAAGTATCAAGAATAAAGACTATGAAGGCAAGGTTTCAAGGATCGAGCGCATGACCAAGGACTCCGGAACCGGCACAGGTATCGGCATCGAGATCACCTTGGATAAGCCTGACAGCGACATTATCCTTGGCCTCGAAGCTAAGTCCAGGATCCACACCTCCGATCTCACTGACGTTACCCGCATCCCTCTCGAAGCTCTCAACGAGGACGAGGAAGGCAGCTATGTCTTTGTCGCAAGAGACGGTAAGGCAGAAAAAGAGTTTGTAGAATGCGGCATCAGAAGCGATGACATGGTCGAAGTAAGATCCGGCATCGACGAAGGCTGTCTCGTAGTCTGGAAGGATTCCGTGGAAATAACCGACGGAATGGGCGTAAAGGTGAATAACTAATGGTAACAGAAAAGCAGAGAATTCTAAGTGCAAAAGATCTCTCCAAGACCTTTTCAAATGATTCCGTGCAGCAGCACGTACTGAAAAACCTGAATATTTCTATATATAAAGGGGATTTTACCGTAATCATGGGCAATTCCGGATCCGGTAAGAGTACTCTCCTCTATGCTCTCTCAGGTATGGACAGACCCAGCATGGGCACCATAACCTACTATACGGATGAAGAGGGAAAAGAGACTGATATCTCAAACTTCAGCAATGACAAGCTTGCCATGTTCAGGCGTGACCACGTGGGCTTTGTCTTCCAGCAGAACTATCTGAACGACAGCATGAGCGCCCTGGACAACGTCATGGTCTGCGGACTTCTTAAGAATACTGACAGAAAAGCACTCGCAGCTAAGGCAAAAGAGCTTCTTGAGAGCGTAGAGATCGGAGAAGCCGACTTTCGCAAGTTCCCGACCCAGATGTCCGGTGGACAGCAGCAAAGAGTTGCGGTGGTCAGAGGCGTTATAAACAGTCCGGAAGTTCTTTTTGCAGATGAGCCGACAGGCGCCTTAAACTCTCAGAATACAGAGAATGTCCTGAATATCCTCTCAAACCTCAATAATGAGGGTCAGAGCATAGTAATGGTAACGCATACCATCAAAGCCGCTGAGCGGGGAAACAGGATAATCTACCTCTCAGACGGAATTATCAGCGATGAAATCGACCTCGGCCCCTACGCCGGGGATTACAAGGATGAATCCAACCCAAGGCTGGAAGAGGCAAGGCAGCGCCATCAGCGCCTTAAGAACTTCCTTCAGGAGATGGGCTGGTAATCCTTACCTTTTTGAAAGAGGAACATACAGTGTACAGATTTTTCTTTATTGCCAAGAATAACATAAAAAAGCAAAAGAGCGACATGATAACCTTCTTTATCCTCTCCGCTCTCTCTGCCCTTTTTATCTTTATAAGCGCTTCCTTCCTGGCTGATACCGGAAAGGTTGTAGACACCAACAGAGAAAAGATAAATGCCGCCGATATCCTCGCCCTATGCGGACACAGCGAGCCGGTAATAGCCAAGCTTGAAGAAATCATAAAAGGCAATGTTTATCTCAAGAACTATGAGGCCGAAAATTACATTGATTGCAGTTCAAAATACAGATTAAAAGGCTCCAAGACCTGGATCGAATACCCATTCTACATCAGCAGCTACGAAAAAGAGATGAAGATTCAGACACTTAGCATCGACGCAAGCGGGTTTTCGGGAGATGATGTAATAATCCCGATTTCACTGAGTACCACCTTTGATATCGGCTCCACTCTGCAGCTTAAGATAGGCGATAACGTCTATGATCTTAATGTAGCAGGTTACAACGAGGATAATTTCTTTTGCTCACCCCTGAACATGGGAATCTACAAAATGTATGTATCCGATAAGCTCTATGAAACCATCCTCTTTGAAAACCCAAAGGGCGCCCTTGAAGGCCGTTACTTAAAGACTCAGCTTACAGATACCGCCAAAAAGAAGCACATTGATACAAATGCTCTCTCGGATGAACTTGGCGACGATCTGATGAACTGGTACAACGAATACTCCAAAGCTCATCCCGATGCGGAAATGTCCAGCGTCAATATCGTTCCCGCTGAGCTCATGAAGACAGGTTCCATGATCCTTCCTATGGTCTTTGTGGTAATGATCTTCCTTTTTGCGGTCATCATGCTTACAATAGCAATTGTTATTATAAATTTCAGTGTCAAGAACTTCATTATGACAAACATGAAAAACACCGCAATCATGGAGGCTTCAGGCTATACCGTAAAAGAACTGGTACTTATCCTTTTGTGCCAGCTTCTGCTCGTGGCCGGAATCGGAGCACTTATCGGAATTGTTATCGGCGCACTTCTCATAGACAAGATAGGGATCATCATCCTCATAACTCTGGGTCTTAAGTGGAACCAGCCCGTGAACATCACAGTGGTGCTTTGCGTATTCTTAGGAATTTGCCTGCTCGTTGCACTCCTTACCGTTTATCTCGGACGCGAATACAGCAAAGTCAGCGTTTTATCAGCCTTAAGAGGCGGCGTAAATACGCATAACTTTAAAAGAAATCTCTTTTCCTTCGACAAAACGGCTCTTCCGATCGCAGTTACACTCGCTCTAAAGGATACTTTCGGAAGATTCAGGAATCAGCTTGGCGTCATCTTTATCATGATGATCCTCTCTATATCTACCATCGTTGCCTTCGGCATGATGGACACTTACGGAAATGACGCCGGCGTGCTGGAAATGGGCGGTTTTGATGTATATGACGCATTCTTCTCAGGTGATGAGGCTATGGAGAACACCATCCGGGGCCTGAAGTGCGTAGAAAACACCAGGCGCGAGGTCTGGATGAGCGTCAACTACTATTTCAAGAGAAACAAGCAATCTATCACCACAAGGTCTTTTTCCGATACATCAACAATTGTGGGCGGATCCATAATTGAAGGTCGCTGGCCGAAATACCCCAACGAAGTTATGCTGGCCACAAATACCTCAATAAGGCTAGGCGCCAAAGTCGGCGACGTTGTGATGGTCAAGAACGACATGGCCGAGGAATCCTATATTGTATGCGGAATATCACAGACCATGAACAACATGGGAATGATGGCCTTTATGACAACTGAGGGTCTCTCCAAGGTCACAGCCCTTCCGGAAACCATGCAGGTCTGCGTCACCTTTAAGCCCGGTGTGACCTTTAAAGAATTTGAAAAAGAGTTTAAAGACCTCTATCCCGAAGAGGCGGTAACAGACTATCAGGAGGCTGCACACCAGACCGTTGGCCTTATTACAAGCGGAATGAAAGCTTTTGCTTTCTTTGTAACATTCCTGACCATACTTATCGTGGCCTTTGTTGAGTCCCTGATCGTCAGGACCAACATCAACAAGCAGTGGAGGAATCTTGGCGTCAGCAAGGCCCTGGGCTTTACCTCCCGCCAGCTTATCGGCCAGGTGATGATGTCCAACATGCCTTCGATCCTGCTTGGCGTATCGACAGGTCTTTTGCTCTCTCCTATCCTTGGCACCAAGCTCATGGTAGCGACCATGGCAATATTCGGATTTAAGAGAATAAACTTTAACATCGAGCCCATATCCTACCTTCTTACTGCACTCATCATCTGCGGAGTAGCTCTTTTGACCGCCGCATTCATGGGACGCAGGATAAAGACCCTTGAACCCGTTAAGATGATTACCGAAGAATAAACACTTTATGATACAATAATCCATACGGAGATAAATTATGCATTACAATTGTCTTATTGTGGATGATGAAACTGAACTTGCCAAGATGACTGCTGAGTATTTCAGGATGTTTGACGTTTCCACGGAGTTTGTGGAAAGCGCCGCATCCTGCCTCAGTTTCTTTGACGAGGGCAACACTGCGGATCTGGTGCTGCTGGACATCAACCTTGGAGACGGCTCGGGATTTGATGTTTGCAAAAAACTTCGCGAAGAAATGCAGCTTCCTATCCTGTTCATCAGCGCAAGGCAGAGCGACGATGACGTGCTGATCGCGCTGTCCATCGGAGGCGACGACTATATCAAAAAGCCCTACAGCCTGTCAGTCCTTCTGGCCAAGGTCAAGGTTAACCTGAAGAGAATAGCCCAGCTGAAAAGCGCACAGGGAACCGCCGGCGAGGCACAGGCTTCTGCGGACGGAGCACAGTCCGATAACGATAGCTCTTTTGTTATGGACAATCCCACCATGTCGGTCGTAATTGACGGCAACAGCATTCCGCTAAAGGCCAAGGAATACGCGCTTCTTGACTGCCTTTACAAGCACCGCGGCACCATCGTCAAGAAGGAAGTACTCTTCGACGAAGTGTGGGGAGATACATATTTCAGCGACAGTACACTCAACGTACACATCAGGAAACTCAGGGAAAAGATTGAAGAAAACCCAAATGAGCCCAAGCTCATAAAGACTGTTTGGGGGACAGGATACATTTTAGAGCTATCATGAAAAGTTTAAAACGGATATTCATCTCTTTTACCATATTCATGCTACTTATTCTGATCCTGTTCTACAACCTGAACAGGAAGACGGTTTATGGCAAAAGAGATATCGTATACTACAACGATCAGCTCCACAAGGTGTGCTCCGATATCGAAAACGGAATGGCTGAAGCCGATGTGGAGGACAAATACTCCTGTCATATTATTTTTGCAAAAGAGCTTGATGATCCGGAGCTCTCTCAGCTCTACGCCTCAGGCGCTCTGGTCCTGGATCTTAGCGTGGATGGTCAGTATGTTGGGAAAGTGGCCTGGAACGACAAGGAGGATAACTTTAACAATACCAGACGTCAGATTTTGAAAGTCGCAATGCTACTGTGGCTCGCAGTGCTCATTAGCGGCTATCTTTTGCTGTTGTACATGTACACAGTCTTTTTAAAACCCATAGAAGAACTTAAAGACTTTGCCACAGATATCGCCAAAGGCGATCTTGATAAGCCCCTTCCCATCCGCAGGACCAACATGTTCGGCAGTTTTGTGGAAGGCTTTGATCTCATGCGCGAACAGCTCAAACGCTCAATTGACAGAGAACGAACCTCTGAGATTGCGCGAAAAGAGCTTATTCAGGGCCTTAGCCATGACATAAAGACTCCGCTGGCTGTCATTAACGCCACCTGCGAAGTCCTGGATCTTAAATATTCCCGCAAATTAAGAGAGCTCTCTTCTGCTCCGCAGACACAGGATCAGGGCGAGAGGCTCTCAGAATGCAGCGATACTCTGGATAAGATAAAAACCATATCCACCAAAGCCGGCACCGTAAGCTCACTCCTTAACGATGTGATGCACGCCAGCCTTGAGGATATGGAAAAGATCAGTATAAATGTCACCGAGGAAAGCTCGGTTCTCATCGAGGATAGGATAAAGAGCCTCTCCTCCTTTGGAAATATCATACTTGAAAACCACATCCATCCCTGCCTTGTCTACATGGACAGACAGCGCATGGAACAGGTCATTGACAATATTATCGGTAATTCTGCCAAGTACGCCGGCACCGATATCACAGTAAGCTTCTCAGTAACCGACGATATTCCGCAGGAAAACGGCAAAACCGAGAGTTTCATCAAGATCAGGATCCGCGACAACGGCCCCGGTGTCGATAAGGACGATCTTCCACTCATCGCCGAGAAGTACTACCGCGGCAAAAATTCTACGGATAAATCCGGCTACGGCCTCGGAATGTACCTCTGCAAAATGTATATGAACAAACAGGGCGGAGGTATGGAGTACTACAACGACAACGGATTCGTGGTAGAACTGGTGCTGAGAAAAGTGTGACATTGGAGCATATTCGGGATTATGATCATATTTTAACCTTTCCATGTTATAATCATTATATGGAAAATACAAAATCTCGCGTACTTATCGTTGATGATATGCGCATAAACAGAATAGTGCTGGCGTCTATACTGGCGACCCACGGAATCATCTCCGACCAGGCCGAAAGTGGCTTCGAATGCATCAATCTGTGCAGGACAAACGACTACGACCTGGTCCTTTTAGACCACCGCATGCCCGAGCTTGACGGAGTAGATACTCTTGTCAGGTTAAAAGAGATATTTAAAGAACGCGGTAAAGATGTTCCCATCATTTGTCACACCACGGAAGAAGGCCGCAGCAACGTAAATCTCTACAAAGCTGCAGGGTTTGCTGATGTCCTGATAAAACCTATTGATCCACGGGAGCTCTATGAAGCCATTATGGTATACCTTAAGGATGAAGGGGATCCCTCTTATCATGAGGATGATGCTTCTTATGCTTCCATCTTGTCCAGTGCCGAAACAGTAAGCAGTAAAGGCGCCGGGAATTCCGAATGTGATATCAAAGAAGAAATTGAAAAGCTTCCTGTTTGGCTTAAGATCATCCCACAGCTGGATCTAAGCGCAGGTGTTACAAACTGTGGCGACTACGAGGATTATCTGGACGCCTTATATATCTTTTACTCTTCTGTGGATGAAAAAGCCGACGAACTCGAGGGTTTCCTTGAGCATGAAGACTGGACAATGTATGCCCTCAGAGTCCACTCCTTAAAAAGCATCACAAGACTCATCGGCGCCAAGAAGCTCGGAAAAAGCGCAGCAATGCTGGAAGCTGCAGCCAGAGAAGAAAACTACAGCCTTATAAAAAGAGAAACAGGTGACTTTCTAAAGTCCTACAGGGATTTCAAGAATTCCTTATCTCCTATTGAGGAAGAAGATATATTTGCCAAGAAGGCAAAAGAGCCTGATCAGGCACCGCCTGCGGCTTCCAATGAAAACAATCCCTTCCGCCGCCCTTCAATTCTCTATATCCAGAGTGGCGAGGGAATTATCAAAAAAAGTATCGAAAAAAATCTTACAGAAGCAAAGTTCAACGTCATTACAATACCGGATGAACCCGACAAGATCATTACCGGAAGAAATGAAGCTGACATCGTGATCTACAATCCGGGTACCAACGATGCATCCAATATCGGTATAACCATGAATCTTCTTGGAGAAATATGCCAGGATGATTCTAAGATACTGTGCCTTACCGGAGAGATCATCGACATCAACAAAGCCATGGCCTCAAACGGCTCACACAGAGTATCCAAAACCTATCCCAGGCCCGTAGATATTGAAACTTTTGTAAATGATATGGTGTTCTTTACGGAGCTGGAAGCTGACTTCCACAGAAAGAAGACTGTCTTTATCGTTGATGATGATCCCGGTTATCTGTCAGTTATCCATCACTGGCTGAGCCCACTTTATAACGTGCAGTGCTTTAACAGCGGAAGTGAGATGCTGGCAGGACTGTCCACGGTAACGCCCGACCTTTTATTGCTTGATCTGGAGATGCCCAAAATGGACGGTTTTGACCTTATGAAGATCATCCGCACAGATTATACCGACCCCCGTATCCCGATAATACTCCTTACAGGTAACAGCAATAAGGATATCGTATTCCACGTTCTTGAGTACAAGCCTGACGGATATCTTCTAAAAACCTCACCCAAAGAGAACATCCTTGATGTGATTCACAGGTTTTTTGCTGAATCCATGTTCAAGCTCTCTCGCGGAGACATTTCATAAATCTTCAGGAAGTGTCTTCTCCATGAGTTCCGGATTCTCTATGAGCATTTTTACCATCTTCATGGATCTTGCGTAATAGAAGCCGTCTGATATCCTCTCATCTATTGTAAAGGCGAGATCGAGTTCTCTTTTGGTTGTAACGGTTCCGTCCTGATTGAGATATGTTCTGTTTTTCTTGGTTCCGACGATCACAAAGATGGAGTTGGTTCCCCAGTTCATAAGATGATGATATCCGATATCCATTCCAAGAGAACCTAAATTGGTAAGAACCACCGAGCACTGATAAGGATCGGTAGCAATGACGGATTGCGGCATCCATCCGTGCTTGTCCAGAAATCTTGCAACAGCGCCAATAAAGTGCTTGCAGGGGAGCTTTTTAATAAAATTCATCGCTTCGGTCGATTCATCGTTCTGAGTTTTGCAGAAGGCAATCTGCTCTCTGACTTTTCGGCTGATACTCTCAAGGTTGTCCGTATCATCGGCTACAATTCGCGCCAGAGTCTCATCACCTTCGTCTCTGAACTCTTTTTTTACTGTAAAAGCTGCCGTGATATTATTTCGCTGGTACATGGTCTGATTGGCTATGAATCGGTTCATCTGCGGCCTCAGCCTTAACATCTTCATAGCAGCTGCGATTACAACATCAAAAATCGCTATTCTGTTATCCGGATGACTCTTATTGTACTCACGGATGTACTCCTCAGTTCCGGAAATATCTACCGCAAGCTTCATATATGCTTCATTATCGCATCTGTTCGGGTACATCAGAGGCATTATATAATGCATTGCGTCAATATCTCTGAGCTGTGTCCCGTCTCGTCTGTCTCCAATTTTTCTTTTTCCCAATTTAATGTCCTTTCCAAATAATAACAGTTCAAGAAAAACATACATCACCAGCGCAGCCCATACATCAGTATAGGAATGCTGTTTGACAAAGCATACGGAAATGCAGATCATAAATCCCCAACAGGTGATCAGTATCTTTTTCCAAATCTTAACATTCCCGGCAGTCAGCCACGCTGATAATACCGCAAGTGTGTATCCCACATGCAGGGACGGACATACGCCCGTAGGTGTATCTGCGGAATATATGATTCCCAAAAGCCATGTACAAAAGTTATCATGCTCAAAGCTTGTCGGTCGAAGAAATTGAACAGATGGCCACACGATATATGTAATAACGGCAATTATCTGCATTCCTATCACTATTTTCTGGGCCCTGACAAAACTCTTTATGTCGTACAATACAAAGGCCAGCAGCGACCAGATCATAAACAGATACCAGGAAACATAAAACAGCACGAAGTACTCATTAAAAGGTATCAGATCGTCAACAACGCTGTGGACCACATGGCATTTGCTCTCCGGAATAAGTCTTTCGGTAACAAAGTACATAAAAAAATACACGACCCATCCAAGAAGTAACAGAAGGTGTCTGTATTCTTTACTTGTAATATTTGATAATCTCAGTTTTCTATAATCAACAACAGGTTTCTTCATTACATTCTTTCATTATACGGATAATTCTTTTTTGAGACATTGGGATAGGGCACCACACGATGTCTCGGCATATCATAAGCAATTTCGGAAATGGCATCCTGAAGGTATGTACATATTCTGTCGGCTTCCTGCCCTCCCGGCAATTCCGGAGAATACAGGATAGGCTTTCCGATAACGAGCTTTCTCAGCTCGGGACAGACATACATGGGAACAAACGGGACAATCTTCCCTGTCATTCTGTAATAATACTTGGCCACATGTACAAAGCCCCTCTGAAACTCATGGACGATATTATTATGTTCCGTGTAATCCTCCGGAAAAATGACCACCTTGGCGTTATCCTCAAGTTTGTCACAGGAAATCTGAAAGGTCTTCATAACACGCTTGTCGCGGTAAACCGGTATAGTATAAGCATTGGTAAAGACTATCTCTGCAAGCAGGGGGATAATGTATGAGAACAGTCTGAAAAAAGGTCGTATCAGAGCCGGTTTCCCGGACCAGAAATCGCTATAGGCATAGTCTGCAACCTTTTCTTTTTCCATCATTTCCGAAATGCACCAGGTATAATGCTTGCCGGGAAAGTAAAGCTCGGCAGCCAGAGGCCCAAAGGCCTGAGAATGATTACCCACTACAACAGCAGGGCCATCAGGAAGATTGTCTATCCCCTCAACTTTATATACCGGCATCACCCATGACACCACTTTTCTTATCATACGATAAATAAATCTCTTCAACACTTTCCTCCGGGACAGATTTTATCCATCCAAGGTAACAGTATATATCTTTTTTCATTTATCGCCAATATGAACTATTCGTTTATAATGATCCCCAGATGTCTGGCTTTTACTGCCAGTTCAAGGCGACTGTGATATCCTGTCTTCTGAAGCATGTTGGAGATATGCATCTTGACTGTCGACGCTTCGATACAGAGTTTGTCTGCTATTTCGTTGTTTGATGCACCGGTGACAAGCTCTCGTAAAATATCTATCTCCCTCTCGGTGAACTCATCGCTCATCATATTCCCGATTGAGATTCTCTGGGTGTTTTCAGGATATACGGTTTCGCCGTTCATAACCCTGTTCATAATCTCAATAAGCGGCTGTTCCTGGACTTCCTTCTGCCAGAATCCCTCAACACCTATTTCTTTGGCCCGTTTCTCATAGGACAGTTCAGGCATCGAAGTCACAATGATCACTTTGACATGCGGCTTTACAGCCTTTATTCTTGCAGCAGCATCGAGACCGTTCATGCTCCCCGGAATCAGTACATCCATGATGACAAGTTCCGCATCATATTTTTCAATATATGACAGAGCCTCTGCAGCCGTAGGCAGAGAAGCAACCAGGGTATATTCACTTGCATCTGTAACTGCGTTTTCAAATATCTCACGTATCATTCGCAGATCCTCTGCGATAACAACTCTATGCCCCATAGTTTACTCCCATGTATTCTCCCGCCTTCGGCAGGTTTATATTCATAACAAACTCGGGAGCACCGATAACTTCCATGGTTCCCCCTATAGTTTCCAGTTTCTTCAGTATCAACAGTTTCAGCGACTTCTTCAGCCTCTTCTACAGGCTCTTCTACAGGCTCTTTTACCTCTTCATCGTTCTCTTCATCAACTTCTGTCTCAGACTCGGGCTCCTGTAATTCTTCAGGTTCTTCCTCTTCAAATTCCTCAAACAGAATTCCACCATCATTTTCAGCATCAGCAAAAGAAACCACGCTGTAGCCGATTGACGTCGTGGCGATAAGTATTGTTGCAACTGATGTAGCAAAGACTTTTCGCCAAAGTTTCCGCACTTTCTTATTCAGCATAGATATGCCCCCTCTCATATTTTTAATCTCAGCCCACGGCTGAAACACACATTAAAAACAGCGCCCTAGCACATCTATGCTAAACATTTACGTTCAAAACCGCTACCGCCAAATGGAGGTAATTTTATTTCTTTTTCAAACTTTTTTAGATAATTTTAATTCACGATAAGCATGAAATTGTTTTTACATCTTCAGCTCCGCACCCATAACCCCCCTGGGGGCTTGTAAGCCCTGGCCTTATCATGATAACCTTGCCTCTGAAGCGAGGTTTAATACTATGGAGACAATAAATATAGCCGGACACGAACTTACCTCCGGCAAGACGATAAAAGATCATATACATGTCGGTGGAACTGAGATACACATTCCCCACATCATCATCTGCGGAGAAAAGCCGGGCAAAACCGTTCTTGTCACAGCCGGCATTCACAACGCAGAATATGTTGGCATTCAGGCAGCTATTGAGCTCTCTAATGAGATTTCTCCCAAAGAACTTTCAGGAAATCTTATCATCATCCCCTTAGCCAACAGGTCAGGTTTTGAAAACAGAACCATGTCCCTTGTTTATGAGGATGGCAAAAATCTCAACCGGGTCTTCCCTGGAGACAAGGATGGTTCAGCCGCTGATCGACTGGCTAATCTTCTGTTTGATGTTTTTATCAAAAACGCCGATGCTTACATTGACCTGCATAGCGGAGACGGATACGAGACTCTTATCCCCTACGCATACTACGTTGGAGCTTCTCCTGCCAGCGATATTGCAAAAAAGATGGTGGACTGCGTCAACGCCTCTTACTGCGTAAAGAGTACATGCACCACCGAAGGTGCCTACAACACAGCCTCCATGGCCGGAATTCCAAGTGTCCTCATAGAGCGCGGCCAGCTTAGTCTCCTTCCAAAGGATGAGGTACAGGCAGACAAAGAGGATGTGCTGAACATTTTGAAGTTCCTTGGCCTTATCGAAGGAGAGTACAAGATCTATCCTAAAACAGAGCTTAGAGAATTTAGTGATGACGCCCCCTTCACCGGCTGCTGGTATCCGGAGAAAAAGGTTGGAGACAGATTCTCAAAAGGCGATAAATTTGGCGAGATAAGGGATTACTTTGGAAGGCCCCTTCACACAGCCATTGCCGATACTGACGGAGTTCTGATCCACCAGTGCTCATCTCTTAGCATAATAAAGAATGGTCCCATGGTGACCTACGGAGTAATACAAAAACAGGATGCATGTTAAATGCATCCTGTTTTTGTATTACCTCTTAACGTATGTGAATGTTGAAGCTATCTCTTTGCTGTCATAGATTCCGGGAATTCCTTCCGCCAGCGGAGTTCTTGTAACGGCCATATACACACCCTTTTTCTCCACTGAGAAGAATATCCTGCCTTCCTCATCTGTGTTCAGAATTCTCTCAAAATACTCTTTTCCATCATAGTGCACCACAACTACTGTAGATCCTTTAAGCGGGAATTTGTCGTGAATAAGCTTTAAATGAAGCACATCGGTGTCTGCTTCCCATGGATCAGGAACGAAGCTTACTCTGGACTCATGGATAAACTCGGGAGTTCCCTTCTTATCCCCGACAGTTATGTTTGTCACATATATCTGAGGATAATTCTTGGCATCAAGAATATCAGGATATGTCCTCCTGTCGCCCTCATAATACACGTCTTTTTCATCTCTTACATAATTGTTGTCATAGATACACATAAGGGTGTAAATACCCTCAGAAACAGGCGTAAAACGAAGCTCATAGTAGTCTCCCTGCTCATCGCCGGGGCCCTTGACCGGTGTTATTGCTATCCTGTTTCCTTTTTCATCTGTGGCAAAGGCTCTTATCTCATCAAGGCGAAAGAACCCGTCAGGCCTCATGTGATGTCCCCATCTCATTATTCCGCAGACTTCTTCCCCCGGCTCATATACACTCTTGTCTGTGATTATCCAGGCTTCGTGGCCATATACCATCATATCTGTTGTATCAATTCCTCTTCTCATATCAAACTCCATTCCCTTTATTTTAAATCACTGCTTTCCGGGCCTTTACAAGAAACATCCTGTCAGGCATATAGAACTGATCCTTTTCGCCGTACAGTATATCTCCAACCCCAAGATCAGTAACTACATCTTCATAACCAATTCTCTCAAGAACCGCCTTATCCCACTCAGGTCTGTCCAAAGTGCTTATAGATAACATGTGATATATATCGTGGCACTCCTCTATCATGGCGTCAGTAACATTTTTGTGGGCAAGGTTCTGCATCTGGTCATAGTGATGAAACCCCTTGGCATACTCAGCATCGTACACAAGCAGCGTTCCTCCCGGCTTTAACACTCTGTGCCACTCCATGTAGGCTTCCACCGGATGCGGAAGTGTCCAGACAAGGTTTCTGTTTATCACCAGGTCAAAAGAACTATCGGGGAAATCCAGCTTTTCTGCATCCATAACTTTAAGGTCCGCCTTTGCTCCATGGCGAGTAAGAAGTTCTTTTCCCTTCTCTATCATCTCAGGCGTAAGATCCACACCGGTCACGTCAAAATCAAAATCCGACAGCACCATTTCGAAAAAGCCTGCTCCGCACCCAACATCCAGCACAGTCAGCTTATCCTCAGCCGAAAAATGCCTTAAAAACTCCGTCTGCCACAGCTGCTTCTTCTTGCTGTGTATCTCCTCGTGTTTGTGCTCACTAAAACTCTCCGCTCTCTTGGACCAGTAGGTCACTACTTTATCCTTTATATCTGTCGCTTCCTCCTCAAAAGGAATCTGCATAAGTTTAGTCATATTACTACGTATACCCCAATTATCTTTCTAATACTAAGTTATTCGATCAGATTATCAAGCAGTTCTTTTGTGTACTCATGCTGTGGATTCCCGAGGACTTTACCGGTCTCGCCCTCTTCCACACATTCTCCGTTTTTCATGACCATTATCCTGTCGCAGAGCATGCTCACCAGGGCAATGTCGTGGGAGACAAATATGATCGACACCCCTTCTTTCTCACGCAGCTGCTGCAAAAGAGCTACTACCTGAGCCTGAGTTGTAACATCCAGCGCACTTGTTGCCTCGTCGCACAAAAGAATCCCGGCATCAGAACACAGTGCCCTTGCAATTGACATTCGCTGGCACTGTCCTCCGGACATGTTGCCTGCCTTTTTCTCCAAAAGACCTTCATCAAGCCCGACAGCCTCAAGGATTCTTGACAGTTTTTCATGACCACAGCCCTTTGAAGCTTCTACAACGGCTTTTTTCATCTTCATTCTTGGGTCAAAAGACATCTGGGCATCCTGAAATATCATCTGCAGAAAAGTTCCAGCAAAGGCCGGCGACTTACCTGTATACTCTGTTCCCTTATAATAAAGATTTCCACTATCAGGCTTTTCCAGACAGCTGACGTGACGAAGAAGAGTACTCTTTCCGCTTCCGCTCTCGCCTACGATCCCAAGAATCTCTCCATTTTTCAGGAAGAAACTCACATCCTTTAAAGCCTGTAATTTTTTGCCTTTATCAACGTAGCTTTTATTTAGATTTTTTCCTTCTAAAATTATATCTGAATCCGGCATATCAGCTCACCTTCAGTCTTGGTACGGCCTTCAAGAGATTCTTTGTGTACTCGTTTTGTGGATTCTCCAGTATCTCTTTTGCAGGGCCATACTCAAGCATCCTGCCACTTTTCATGATTCCAATGTAATCAGCCATTTTAGATGCAATACCCAAATGGTGGGTAACCATCAAAATGGTAGTACCCTTTAGTTTGTTGATCTCAAGAAGCTGCTCCACAACCATCCCTGCTGTTTTAACATCCAGGGCGCTTGTAACCTCATCGCATAATAAAATTCCCGGCTCCAATAGCATTGTTGTGGCAATGGCCATACGCTGGTTCATGCCTCCTGACAGTTCATAGGGCCTTGACATAAGTGCTCTTGACGCATCATTTAGTCCCAGGATCCGGAGCGTTTTCTCCACTTCCTCTATCTTAAAGTCGATGTTATTGCTCTTTAGCGCTTCACTGATCTGTGCCTTGTAAGTCCTTATGGGATTAAAAGATCCCCCGGGATTCTGCGGCACAACGCCAAACAAAATGTCTTTTGGGGTCTCTATACTACCGTTTGTTACAGTCACACCTCCAAAGCCATGAATAGCCTTCAGAAGCGTAGATTTACCGCTTCCGCTCTCGCCGACGATGCAGACTCTTTTACCTGCTTCCACCTCAAAAGAAATATCATTTATAACATTCTCATCACCGTAGCCGGCAGAGAGATTGCTTATCCTAAGTATTGTATCCATGCATTAGTCCTCATCTCTGTATTCCATGACGCAGTCCCCAAGATAGTTAAATACTATGATGGTGACTATGGTGGCAATTGCCGGATACAGCACAGCCCAAGGTGCTATCTGTATATACGCCCTGGATTCATTGATCATTGATCCCCACTCAGCAGTGGGTGGCACAACTCCAAGCCCCAAAAAGGACAGGCCCGAGATACCAATCATGGTGGTTCCTATCTGCGTAAGCGCATTTGTAAGAAGTGGTGCTATTATATTGGGAAGTATGTGGGCCATCATTATAGCCGGCCCACTCTTTCCCGCCAGTTTTGCAGCTTGCACGTAGGGGCAATTCTTTATGGCAAAAGTATGACTCCGTGCAAGTCTGGCAAACCCGGTCCACATAGTTATTCCCAGCGCGATCATGGCACTTGAAAGTCCTCCTCCAAGAATGCCCGCAACCGCGATGGCTACTACCATCTGAGGAAATGCCAGCATAATATCGGCAATCCTCATCGTAATTTCATCCAGTATCCCGCCATAATATCCGCTAAGGACTCCGATAATGCTTCCCAGGATGAAAGAAATCGCAACCAATACAAATGTAGCTGCTATAGTTGTCCTTGCTCCATATAAAACCCTTGAAAATACGCATCTTCCGAGGTTATCTGTTCCAAACAGGAATTCCCCCGACGGAGCTGACCTTATGGCTGATGCGCTTGTTGCATATGGGTCATTAGGTGCAATTACATTTGCGAAAAGTGCTATAAGCACCAAAAGCAGTGCAACACCTGCAGATACTATTACTTTTATTCTGTTAATCTTTTTCCGTCTACGGTTCATTTAAAAAGACCTCGGATCCAAAAGTCTGTAAGTAATATCAACTATCAGATTTATCACAACATAGATTGTTCCCATGATGAGCACAAATCCCATGATCACAGGGTAGTCTCTGGCTGTGATGGAATCCATCACAAGTTTGCCGATGCCCGGCCATCTGAATATGTTCTCAATAACAACGCTGCCACCCATCAGGGTTCCGATCTGAAGACCGATTATAGTAAGTATGTGTCCAAGACTGTTTCTAAGGACGTTGTTGATTAGAATAAATCTGCCCTTTACCTTTCTGGACTTCATCCCCACAACATACTCTTCCCCAAGCTGATCCAAGAGTTCGCTTCTTATCTGTCTTGTAAACCTGCCCGCCATTGGTATTGCCAGAGAAAGTGCAGGGAGCATAAGTCCTTTGATACTTCCATCTGCAATTACAGGAAAGACCTTGATATGTATGCAAAACAGATACATCAAAAGTACTGATATCAGGAAATTCGGAAGGGAATTACCTATAAATGAAAAGAGCCTGACGATATGGTCTACCAATTTTCCCTTTTTGACCGCTGACCATATTCCCAGTGGAAAAGAGATTATAAGCGCCAGAAACAGACTGGTTAAAGCCAGCCCACATGTGTTTTTAAGCCCTTTTATCAGTTTAGGCGCAACGGGAAGATCATCCTTAAAAGAAACACCAAAATCTCCTCTAAGGACATTCGAAAGCCACTCTGCGTACCTAACGATAAAGGGGCGGAGGAGGCCAAGCCTCTCCCGCTCCGCTTGCAGTATTTCTTTTGTGACCACCACCCCCTGGGAGGTGAGTCTCTTTTCCGCAGGATCACCGGGAGCCAGATACATTATGCCAAACACTAGAAAGCTCAGCACCAGAAGTATCAGGACAAGTCCAAGGATCCTTTTAAATATCTGTTTAGCCATTAATGTCAGTCTCTGCGTCTACTCCATAGAAATCGAAAGGAACATACTCAGCAAATCCGCTTACGCCCTTACGAAGAACTGTTGTGTTATTGAAAAGTCCAACATATCCAAATGCATTGTCATCTATTGCAATCTGAACGATCTTGTTGGCAAGGTCTGCTCTCTTTGCAGTATCTGTCTCAGTTCTGAGCTCCTCGATCATGCTCTGGCATTCAGCACTCTCAAATCCACCTACATTGTAGTAAGCTCCGTCTGCAAGAGTTGAATCAATAAAGTACAGAGGATCACCTGACTTATCAGCGATCATGCAATAAAGAGCAAGATCAAAGTCAGCGTTTGCAATGTAAGTAGCATCAGGATCTTCCTCAACTCTAAGTGTTGAATCAACACCAATAGCCTTAAGCTGTTCCTGGATCAGGATTGCAAGAGTATCAAGAGATCTTGCTGCATAGTATGCAATGCTGATGCTAAGCTTCTGACCATCCTTCTCGTAGATGCCGTCAGATCCGAGTGTATAACCATCGGCCTCCAAAAGCTCTTTTGCCTTGGCTGTATCTACTGCAGGAACACTTACCTTACCATAAGCAGCTGATGTTGAGAAAGGGCCAACTGCTGCAGATACCGTACCTGAAAGGTACTCTGCGATCTTATCCTTATCAACTGTGAGGTTGATTGCTTCTCTCACAGAATCATCAAGTGTATTCTCATTGAGAATGTAGAACTGAAGACGTGCACCGGGAATTGAAACTACATCGTACAGATCGGGACTCTGGTTATAGACCTCAAGAGCTGCAGATGAAACGCTGTTGTAGCAGTCGATCTCGCCGCTCTGCATTGCAAGGAGCTTGGGATCATCCTCCTGCATATAGTAGAATACAGCGCCGTCAAGCTTAACATCGCCGCCCCAGTAGTTTTCGTTCTTTGCTACTGTTACGTCTCCCTCAGGAACAAACTCTGTAACAACAAACGGGCCTGTGCATATTGGTGCGTTGTCAAAATCTGTTGTTGCATCAAGATCGACCATTCCGCACTCAGGGCTTGCAAGGTCGTTCTTAAGAGTAGGATAAACTTCCTTAGTATCGATGACGATTGTCTTGTCATCTGAAGCGGTCATTTCAAAATCGCCGAGATAAGCAAATCTGCTGTTCTCTGTTGCAAGACGCTGAAGGTTTCTGATTACCATATCAGCTGTAAGAGGGTTTCCGTTTGAGAACTGAACTCCATCATTAAGTGTTATGGTCCATGTGCTTCCATCAGCGACTGCGTCCTTAGCAAGGCATGGAACAGCGCTCATGGTCTCGTCGAGCTTAAACAGTGCCTCTGAAACTCCATAAATTGATGTGTACCATCCATAATATTCCTTGTGTACATCAAGACTTGGATAAGCAAAAGATGCTGCAGTGTGAAGAATCTTTTCACCTGTAGCTGTAGACTGACTTGCGTCAGCTGTCTGATCATCAGATGTTGTTGCCTGTGTATCAGCAGATGCCTCAGATTCTGTTGTCTGAGTCTCTGTTGTCTGAGTTCCTGCACCGGAACCACAGGCTGCCATTGATAATGTCATGGTTGCAGCAAGCAGTGCTGCTAAAAATTTTTTCTTCATAATATAGTATCCTCCATTGTGCCTAAATTACCTCACACAATGGAAAGGATATCATTGGGAAATCAGGCTCACAAGCCCCCCGGGGGGTTATTGCCATGCTCTCCGTTCTGTCAGATTCCCTGCATACCTTCTATAATGTTTAGCATGTCATTATCTATGATGTACTCATTGGTAAATGCATTGATCACAATGCCGGAAAGGTCTCTTTCATTGTTTCTGGCCAGTTTTATGGTATCCATAAAGCTGCTCCTGGTCTTGGTGAAATTCTCTCCGTACTCTCCCATCTCTTCTGCTGTTGAAAAGACCGGAAGGTAGAATTTATCTTCATCTTGAAGGATGTCAGGGAAAAGAGTCAGAGAATCATTGCCGGATTCTTCCGGAATCGCAACACATGGGACCCATACATTGCTGTTTCTTAGGATCTTCATAAGTTTCAAGGCATTGAGATCTGTGCTGTTTCTGCAGCAAATCTCCACTGCTCTGGTCAGAAACGATCCATCCTCCAAAAGCTCTTTTGTTATAGGATTCTCAGGAACGGAATACTCAACACCGTCATCTGCATCCAGAATGATACGGATCAGTTCACGGGAAAGCATGAAAGCATCATCACTCCAGGGATTGACAATAAAACCCTCTGCCTCTGATGCTTCTACGCATGCCTTGAGAGCTGCATCTATGAAATGTGATATTACCTGGCTCGGCTGGCCTTTCTCAAATTCCTTTTGTGATGTGAACACTACATTCCAAACCTTACCATCGTTCGTATTAATACCCCTGAAGGAGTATGTCATTTCAGCGCCATTATGCGTAACAACCGGAATTACGAAATGTCCGTCAGCATGCATTCTGGTTCTTATGCTCTCAAGGACGGATATAAGGTTCTCGTTGCTTTGATCTGCATGGAATGTAGAAATAGCTTCGTCGATAATCTCATTGCCTTCAAGAAATGGATCCCTTACTTCCTGATTCATAGTAATGCTCCTTTGCTGTTTACGATTAATTACATCATATATCTATTTTAACACGGAAACTTTCTTAAATTTTCATTAACGATGGTTACCTTTCGCAGAATTGTTGTAGAATTTTTATTGTATACCGACTATTTTTATACTTCAAAGCATTCTCGCAGGAGGGGATATGCAATCAGATTTAATCATAAAAGAGAACGAATTGATCGATCCATCGATGTATCCGGAAGAGCAGCGCAGTCTGGTTGAAGATTTTAATTCACGCATCAGACGTTTGACCGGTATCATTACCGGAATCGGAAAAGAATATCATACAATCTGGGTCATCAATTCCAATACAAAGAAGATGTATCTGTACCGCTCCACCGGAGAAAGTACGAATCGATATGCGGTAGAACTGGGATTTCGTTTTGACGATTACGACCGTTTTATTGAAGAATACGTAGATCGCTTTGTGGTAAACAGCATTGAGAGCATCCAGCGTGATGTAAGACTTGATGTCGTATTTTCAAGAATCAAAGACGGAGAACTGTTTACGGTTGATTATATGCGTCTGGCCGAAGACGGGAATATGTCCTATCATCAGATGGCATTTGCGCTTGCCGGAGAGCCCGGAGAAACAGAGAATTTTATCCTGGCTTTCCGTGATATTGACAAGTCCATTCGCAAGCATATTGCTGATAAGCGTTATTTAAGGGAACAGCTTGATATCGTGGAGACCTTAAGCCGCGATTACTATAATATCTTTAAAATCAATCCCCAGACCGGTGATGTTGTGATCCTTAAGCTGGACGGCTATGTTACAAAAGGTATGGAAGGCGCAGGCGAAAAGATATATCCCTACGATGTACTATATAAGCAGTACGTGAAGGATCGTGTGTATTCTGAGGATCAGGAGTGGATGTATGATGCCATCTCTCTGGATACGATCAATAGCAAGCTTAAAGATAATTCTGAGTATGTTTCCAGTTACCGTGTCATGGATAAGGGGGAGGTACACTATTATCAGTTTACCTATATTCTCATCAATGCCCATATTCCAAACAGTGATATGCTGGCCGGTTTCAAAAATGTAGACGACATTGTGGCCTCGGCAAAGGAGCGCCAGAATCTTGAGATCCTGGCCAGTACCGATATAATGACAGGCATTCTGAATCGTGGCAGCGGCGAACGAAAAGTGATCGACGCTATGGCAAACAACAAAGCCGGAATGCTCTGCATCCTGGATGTCGACAACTTTAAGGATATCAATGATAACTTAGGTCATAATGTCGGTGATAAAGCGCTCCGTGGGATTGCAGATGTGTTAAAAAACACCTTCCGTGATGACGATATCATCTTCCGTTTAGGCGGTGATGAGTATGCCGCATATGTTATGAACCTGAATGATGAAGAGGCCGGAAAAGCCGTAATGGACCGCGTCTTTAAAGAGATTGCCAAGTTGGATATTCCGGAACTGGGAGACAGAAAAATCTGTGTCAGCGCCGGAGCCGTATTCTGCAAAGAAGGCGAGAAACATTCCTTCGAAGAACTCTATAAACTGGCGGATAGCGGTGTATATGAGAGCAAAAAAGCAAGTGGAAGTGCGTTAAACTTCAGGTAAGACAGGGGTATTTTTTACTTCACCCCTGTTCTTTCAAGCACTTTGGCTATAGTCTTAACGAAAAATCCGAACACATTCCTAACCAGCGGTCCTGCAAAGAAAATCTGCCAGCACAGCGCCATGGGGAAATTCATAGCTGTTGTTTGAAGCCATACTGCCACAAACTCTACGCCTGCATTCTTAAACAAAATTGTGGCTGCAAGGCTCATAAGTGGGCACATCAGACAAACTGACATTGCTGAGATTGCAAGTATGATCATAATCATCGGGTCTTTTCCCGGTGTAACAAATCTGAAGGCCAGTTTCTGCGCCAGCTTTCCAACAAATAAAAGCTCTAAAGCAACAGCTATAGGCCACATGATTATGATCTCTTTAAATGCTGCGAGGAACACAAAATTCTGCATTCCTCCTACGTTTAGGGAAATGTTGTAGCAGATCATTGCATAGACCATGACAAATGCCATGAAAATAGTGAAAATAACATCCTGAAACTTATTCTGTGGTAACATACCTGGGGTTCTCCTTTCATTGTCCAGGGGAAGACCGAAGGCGTGTTGTTCGTTATCACCACAGGGTGTGCGTTTCCAATGTTTATTACCGGCCAGACATCTTCTAAATTTTTAGCATCGAGTAGTGATTATAGCAGAAACTTTTGATTTGTGTAATAGGAAAATTAATTTAATTTTTCCAGTATCTCCGCAGCCTTCTCGCTGCCGTGTTTTGCCGCATAAGATGCCCATTTCCTGGCTTTTTCCAGGTTCTTTTTTCCGTCAAAAGAGCCTTTGAAGTACCCTTCAGCTATAGCCTCGGCTGCTTCTATGCTGCCCTTTCCGGCTTTATCTATTAAGTCTAATAAATCTTGTTTGCTCATTGTTCTTTCCCCCGATTTTGTTCAAATCTTTCAAAAATCATACCTCTTAATCTCGCAGTTCTTTATTCCGCAAGAAGAGAACTCCTCATTGTCCATTTCTCTGAAATATGACTCAACTATACGCACTATGCCATTATGCGCTACCAGTATCACTTCTCTGTCGCCTGCCTTGATATCATCAAGGAGATTATATATTCTCTGGGCCATCTGAAGCATGGATTCTCCGGTTCCAAACCGGCTTGCCATGTCTTTTTTGGCTTCATGGAACTCTTTTCCGTCCCTGGGAGTTGACTCATACCTGCCAAAGTTCTGCTCTTTGAGACGCATCTCAACTTCCATTGGAATGCCTGTTTCCTCTGATATATGCCTAGCAGTCTCTTTTGCGCGAACCAGTGGCGATGTTAAAATAACATCCGCTTTTATTCCAAGTTCGCGAATCTTTTTCCCGGTTTCTATGGCCTGTTCATGGCCTTTTTCAGTGAGCTCGATGTCCGTAGCCCCACATATCTTATTCTCGACGTTCCATACTGTCTCGCCGTGTCTTACAAAATAAAAGTGATCCATATTGTTCCTTACATCCCTATTTTTCTTAAACTCATCCCATTATATCCAACATCCCGGGCATCCACAAGAACGAACAAGCTCCGCAACATGTAGTATGTTGCGGAGCAGATTGCCTATATTCTATATGATCTGTATCACTTTTTTCGCTGTTCATGTGCATTCATCTATCAGATTTGCCTGTTTCCTGCTCTCTTCTTCTATCACTCTCTGAATCCACTCTTTATCCATCAGGTTATCGAAAGCACCGGCAACTACGGACTCGTTGGCGAAGTTATCAAATTCAATCCGCTTCTCCTCCAGAATATCCATCATGGCCTCATCAATTGAATATGGGCACAAAAGATGATATACGGTGACGTTACGCACCTGGCCCATCCTGTAAACCCTTGAAAGCGCCTGACTTGTAAGAGATGGCTTTACCTGCGGCTCACAGAAAATGACCATACTGGCTGCCTGGATATTAAGGCCAACGCCTCCTGCGACGATCTGACACAGAAGTATACTGCCGCCCTCAGAGTTTCCGAACCTGTCGACTATATCCTGCCTCGATTCCACGCGTGTATCACCGCTGATGACGCCTATGCACTTATCGCCGAGAAATCTTTCCACTTTGGATATTGTCTCTCGGAAATACGAGTAGATTACAACCTTTCTTCCTTCAGCCCGCGCTTCTTCACACAGTTCCAAAAGACGCTGAGCCTTGGCGGATTTACTCAGATCATCCAGCTGAAATCCCACGCGACGCATATCCTGAAAGCTCCTCTTCCTAATACTTTCGGAATAATACGCACTGTCCTCGTCTGTCATTTCGCACCACTCATATTCCTCATCTATAGGAGGCAGCTCTTTTAACACCTGCTCTCTGGTCCTTCTGAGATATACAGGCGCCAGAGTTTCCCTGAATTCAGGAACATGGCTAAGCAGCGCCATTTCACGTACCTTGGCGGTCATATCGGGTCTGACAAAGTCAATAAGATTGCACATCTCATCGACCTTGTTTTCAAGGGGTGTTCCGGTCATCAAAACAATGCGTTCAGACTCATTATCAAGCCTTCTGATATACATGGTTCGCTTTGCATCGGGATTCTTGATATAGTGAGCCTCATCAATTACAAGCATCTGCAGCAGCATACGGTTGTCAATCCTGTCCACAATTTTACCCATGGATTCATAATTGGTTATTACTACGCCGCCGTATTCAATCCACCTGCTGAAAACCTCGTCTATATCAGCTCCATGAAGAATGTAGGTGCTGATATTGCTGAATTTCCCGACTTCTCTGGACCAGTTTATAAGCACGCTGGCAGGACATACCACCATAATGTGGCAGAAACCGGCATTTTCCGCATGGATGTGTGTCATAGCAGCTATTGCCTGTATGGTCTTGCCAAGTCCCATTTCATCGCCGAGAAGTACTTTTCTCTGATTCAGGATGTACTTTGCACCGAATTCCTGATACGCACGGAGATTTCCGCGAAAGCCATCAAGATTCAGCCTGAGATCACTTATCTCTTCAGCAAGCTCCTGAGGAATGCTCTCGTAGACGAAAGGCCTGTTTCCCTTAGTTGTTCCCAGATTCTCAAGAACAGCGTAGAATTCTGCTCCGTTTATGGAAAAAGAATTCATTGCTTCCTGCTCAGATACCGTTATTGCCAGGTGATACGCATCCACTATGTTAAGAAGCCTGTTAAACAGCGCTCCGTTGCAGAAATCATACATCTCCCCGGCCATCTCAATTGTTTTTTCTTTCCTCTTTTTACCGGAAAAGAACCACCAAAAGCCGTTTGTAATAATTCCTGCAGACGCTACCTTTTTGACATATTCTTTCAGGCTCTCAGCTGATCCTCTTGCGTCAATTCTGACTCTTTCACCTCTGATATACCTGTAAATATCCGTTATGAGCTCAGGGCAATTCTCATCCAATACAATTGTCACTCCGGAAGAGAGACTGTTAGCAAACTCTGTGACTATTCGCCTTAAGGCCTCAATCTGCTTCTCACCGATGCCATTGATATCCTGAATGTCATCCTCGGGCGCTCTCGCAATCTGACCAAGGGTCGTAAATCCCGCATCCCTAAGCGCAGAAACGCGAATCCCGGCCTTCGAGTTCTTGAGCTCTTCAACTGAAATCTCATCGAGAGCATCCTTGGCTTTTTCTGCAGCCAGTTTACTGCATGCAGCTTTTATCTTACGCTGCTGCTTCTCTCCCTCGGCGAAGATATCATCGAATGTTTTGTCTAAATAGACTATTGTTCCTATTAGTGTTTTTATACTTTCAAAATCAGGTTTTTCCATGCTTACAATTATAATAAATAAAACACTTCCATGCTATATATGCACAGTAGAGTCCCCGGTGACTCACCCGATAACTTACATTGTCTCAAGCTTGGATTTAAGAAGCTTGTAGATTATCTCATGTCCGTCGTCGTTAGGATGAAGCCCATCAGGACAGTATCTTTCACGTATGAAATCTTCCTGTGGCTCGATACCGCTCTCTTTATAGAGGTCAACAACAGGAAGTGCATAGTACTGAGCAACTTCACGGATCACCTCAACGTAATCCAAAAGAGTGCCCCAGTTGCGAACGCCGACCTCGTTATATACCTTATCTTCCTCTGTTCTGTGAAGCGGAGTCATGACTATGACTGTTGCTCCGGGATATTTCTTTAAAACCTTCTGATACAGATCGTGCAAAGCGCCATAAAATGTATCCGGAGTGCGGTCGCTCATGTGACCTTTTGCCGCATCTCCGTGGCCATAGTCATTGGTTCCTCCAAAGAGTACGATAACATCTGTGTCTGCATCCATTTCATCTACTCTTGATGCGAAGTACCTGTCCATAACCTCATCGTACGGAACCTGCTGATTTGCTATCCTTGTTCCACCGATTCCGTAGCCTCTGCAGATACAGCCGTCCTTCTCAAACCTTCTCCAATAGAAGTTCTGCGGATCTGATACTCCATGGCCTTCTGTGATACTGTCCCCGAGAAAATTGATCTTTAATCCCTCTAATTTCATTTCCTTTTACTCTCCTCCAAAAAGTAAGCCTTCTATCAGGAATTTCAAATTTCCTAATAGAAGGCTAATATGTTTAATTATCTTTTTCAATAGCTAATTTTATTCAGCTTCCGCTGCCACGCAGGCATTTACCCATTCGATGAAGTTGGTTGTGGAATCACCATCTCTTTCAGCCGTTGTGTGCTCCTGGCCCCATACAAAGCTGTAATCAACCTCTGAGCCATAGTTCTGGAGCGCAAGCACAAGGTTTGCTTCAGTATTAACTGCTGTATCACTCTGCCATAAGCCTGTATTTATGCGGAAGTACTTTGCAACATTTGATGTGCCGTATCCTTCTGAGCTTGAAAGCAGGTAGTACAGAGGTGAATACATATTTAATCTGTAATCTACTGTATGTCCAAGTTCATCTTCCTGACTTAAGTCTTCTTCAAAATCAGATACATAGCTTGATCCCAGCTCACTTAAAACTGACAGGAGCATTGAATCAAAGTGCGCCCCTTCTCCGTCTCCATATCCAAAGAGAGTATTTTCACCCTGTGACTCATCAAGCTGATCAAATGCTGCGATTCCCTTGGAAGCTGTCTTAACCGCTTCCGCAAAGTCAGCGATGCTGGTGATTGTAGCAGTATTTGTTGCCTCGTCATAGGTTACCCAGGTTCCGTTTGCGTTGAGTGCATCTATATAATCCTGTGCTGTCTCAAAGGTTCCTGAGATTGAAACACCTGAGCTATTCTCTGTTCTTGATATATTATCCATAGCAGTGAAATCAACTTCGCCGGTCTCTGCGCTGCTTGCCATATCACCACTTGACATTTCGCCTTCAGGCATCTCGCCCTCTGGTTTCTCTCCACTCGGAGCTCCATTTCCTGGGCCTCCGTTTCCACCGCCGGGACCTCCGTTTCCTCCATCAGGTCCCATTCCTGCCTGATGTCCCTGACTTGAAGAATCAGAATCATAAGGGAATGTTGTATCTGCAAGGAAATTGTTCAATGACTCCTCAATGATGCTGACCATGTAGTCATAATAGCTTCCTGACTGATACCTTCCATCCTCGCTCTCTTCCAGAGTGAGTGCATTTCCCTCGGAATCAGTAAGTCCAAGACTGTTTATATACTCAGCATATGCAACAGTAAGGCCGTCTGAAATGCTCTGCTCTTCCTCAGTAAGACCGGATCTGGTGGTTCCCATCATCCACTCATAGGCTTCATCTGCAGAATCAAGTGATGTAATTGGGCACCATCCCATTGATCCAAGAACAGAGTCGCTGACTCCCATAACTGCGCCGATTGCCTCAAGGTAATCGTCATAAAGCTCAGAATCGCCTGTCACGCCTAAAAGAGCTGACTGCGCACCGCCACCTGACATACCGAATGTAAAGATGCTGTCCATATCTCCTGCGATATTTCCATCGTTATATCTTATGTAACGTATAGCTGCCTTAAGATCCGTAACACCTGCAGGTGCTCCGGCATCTCTTCCTCTGCATCCTGCATGTACATAGATGTATCCAGCATCTGTATACTCTGAAACGCTGCTATACTCAGTCATTGGAGACTGTGCCGAATAACCGGGGGTGTTTACAGGGAACACAATAGGCGCTGTCTCTGCAGTATATCCGTTTACTTCAGCCGTAGTATTCAGTGTACAGGTATAGGTTCCATCGCCGTTGTCCGTAGCGTCCATGTAAGCTGCAGGAACAATTATAGCCAGCTCCTCATACTCTGTATCTGCGGGATTCTCACAATACTGGATCCCAAGCTGGTAATACACGTTGTCTTCTTCGTTATACTGCCATTTTTTATTATCTATCTTGGACAGATTTGTTACTATCTCTGATGTTTCTTCTACTGAGTCCGCATCTGTGGTAGTCTCTGCTGCTGTATCTTCTGCATCTGCTGTATCCTCTGTGCTCTCCTGTGTTGTGCTTACTGTCGTCTGTGTTGCTACGCTGCTTCCGCACGCTGTAAGAGCGACTGAAGTACCCAGAATTATTGCCAAAATTATCTTTCTCTTGATCATCGATCATTCCTCCTAAGTTGTTTGCTTGACTAAAAGCAATTCTAGGAGTCTAACTTAAAACGTAACTAAAAGAAAGATTAACCAAACATTAAAAAGTTCCCTTGAGTTAAACGTATTTCAAAATATCCTTAAAGCTGCTCAGATGATATGTGGCCTTAGCGTAGTTTGCAGCACTTCCGATGCCCGCGCCATCGAAACCACCGGCAACAGCCGCATCAATTCCGGCCTCTGCATCCTCAATAACAAGGCAGTCAGCAGGCTCTTCCCTTACAAATTCCGCAGCCTTCAGGAACACCTCCGGGTCGGGCTTTGATCTTGAGATATTAGTGCCATCACTTATTGCGTCAAAGAAATCCTCCAGGCCTATCTGTTTTAGAATAAACTTGGTATTCTTGCTGGAAGATCCGATAGCAAGCTTGAGTCCCTTGTCTCTTAATGTATTGAGCGTCTCTCTTACCTCGTCTGATAAATCTGCCGGAGACATATTCTCAAGACTCTTTCTGTAAATATCGTTCTTCTCTGTAGCCAGCTTCTCTTTTTCCTCAGCAGAAAGCTCAGGCCCTGTATATTTCTCCAGAATTATCTCAAGAGAATCCATTCTGCTGACACCCCTGAGTCTTTCATTTATCGTTCTGTCAAAGGGGATGCTGAGTTTATCAGCAAGCTGCTTCCACGCAAGATAATGATATTCATCCGTAAAGCAGATAACCCCGTCCAAATCAAAAATTACAGCCTTATATTTCATAACGGCTCCTTTCATCACTCAAATGTAAAACTCTTAAAATCTATTTTTCCCTCGCCGGAAAAACCAAAGAACAGGCCGTGGATTCCATCCGGAATATTTACCTCTGTTTCATGCCGAGCAAATCCATCATCTGCTCCCGCAAAAGAGATTTCGCCAACCGGCTCTGAATTCTCAGAATCCAGCAACACAGAAAGCTTACCGTTTCCGTAGCTCCTGGCCTCTACTGCAATCTTTTTTACATCCTTGCAGTCAAAGTACTTGAAGCCTGCCACAACGCCGTCAAAGACATTGGCGATACAGTGCTCTGAATCTTCTTCCCTGTCGGCAGTCAGCTGGAAGATATATGGCTGAGAATCCTTAAGTGACTGTCCATATATGATCTTCTTGTCATTTTCACCGCACATAAGATTACATGCGATGGCAGCCGAATATTTTCCTTTGCCTGCCAAAGGCCCCCCATTTAAACCGCAACTTGTCATCTCAATCTGCGCAATACTGCCATCGCCTGCTATAGTAATCTCCTCAGCACAGCCCTGTCTCGAGCTCTCAGTCCCGTGAGTCTGTCTGTGATAGAAGATATACCACTTGTTATTTATTTCGATTATACTGCCGTGATTGTTGCCCATCATGGCTCTGGGCTTTGTGTTGCCCTTGTATCCTATATCTCCGTTAGATACGATCACTCCTCCATACTTAAAGTCTCTGTCAGGATGATCGGAAGTTGCATAACACAGTTCATGGCTTACTGAGCTTGAATATATAAAGTAATACTTTCCGTCTACCTTACGCATGGAAGAAGCCTCAAAAAAAGCATGTCCCTCATATCCGGAGCCCTCTGAGATTTTCTCTCCCGGTACCATCAGCTGCGGCTCTCCCTTAACTGTGAGCATATCCTGCTCAAGTTCTACAACATAAGCGCCGTCAGAAAACTTAGTGTCAGCAATAGCCTGGAGCTGCGCCTCAGCATCCTCACGACTCATCCCCATCTCAAGGAATGCTTCAATAGGAGGCGCAGGAAGTGGCTTAGCAGGACTGAATCCGTAGTACAGGAAAACCCTTCCGTCATCATCTACAAGCACGCCGGGATCAAACGGGAAATTCTCCTGAAGCTCTTTTCCTCCAAGAATTCCCTCAGGATACTTAACATGGCCGTAAAAGCTGAAGGGTCCTGCAGGTGAATCACTTACCGCCACGCCAAACTCCGGGTTAAACGAATAGCAGTAGAACATATAGTATCTGCCATCTGCGCCCTTAACCACGTCCGGTGCCCAAAGATCCATCCGGTCGTCTGCATTCGAAGGGTCCTGTGTTCTTTTATATATAACTCCCTCATATCTCCAGTCGGTGAGGTCCTCTACGGGTGCAGACCAGGTCACATAGTCTCCCATGCAGTATTTCTGGCCGCCGGCAAGATCATGCGATCCGTAGATATAGACTCTTCCGTCAAATACCCTGGGTTCTCCGTCAGGAATATATTCATATAAAGGCAGATAGGGATTAAAAACCTGTTTCATCAATTCCACTCCTTTTTAAGTGCCAAAAGCTTCTCTGCAGCAGCCATTACCATTGGCGGATTAAAGCCCATATAGAACATTGTCTGCATCTCATTCAGCGTAAGACCAAGGCTCTCAACATCCTTGCTTTCCATAAGCTTATACGCGATTGGCAGATCTTTTTTGATGATATCTACTGCTCTTTCATCCTCGGCAAACTCTTCAAGCCTTGTGTCCATGGTATACATGAGCCTGTAGTCCCTCTTAGGCTTATAGGTCTTTTCAAAGACTCCTGCCTGAAGCTGCACCTCTTCTCCGCCTGTTCCGGGCAAAATGTAAACTGCGGAACATCCGAAGGGAACACCTACTCTGACAGTGATTGTTCCGTCATCATTGATCTTCCAGAAAGATGTGTATTTGCCGCTTACTGAGTTATATTCAAAGTCCACATACTGAAGCTTGGAGCTTAACTGCGGAGCGATATATGCGCTCTTGAATCCTGCGGAATTAGGCTGTATTCCTGCAATAAAACGGTATACATATTCCATTACAGAGCCATAAGAGTAGTGATTGAGCGAATTCATATTGGTTCCGCTGATGGTTCCGTCATCGAGGATTGAGTTCCATCTCTCCCAGATCGTTGTCGCTCCAAGATTTATGCAGTGCATCCATCCCGGGAATCCTTCCTGGAACAGGATGTAATAAGCAATATCCTCCATGTCATTTTCAGCCAGCACCTGGCACATCATTGTGGCACCGACAAAGCCGCCCTTGATCTTATAGCAGTCCTTTTTGAGCCTGAGTTTAAGGCCTTCGATTATCCTGTCCTTGTTGATAAAAATCTTGTATTTGAGGCAGATAAGGTACGCTGTCTGCGTATCGATGGCAAGCCTTCCGCTGGGTGAGAAATACTCATTTAAGATCGCTGTATTTACCTTCTCTGCGCGCTTTGCATATCTTATGCTGTCATCGACATAGCCCAGGATTCTTGCTGCGCTTCCGGCTTTTATCAGTGATTCGTAGTAGTACACGGAAGCCACAAAATAGTCATCTGTGCCGCCCTTCATGCTCTGAGGACTGATTCCGTCCTGTGCCAGCCAGTCCCCAAAGTGGAATCCAAAGTTCCAAAGGCCGGTATCACCGTGTTCTTCATCCTCGTGGATGATATGATCAACCCAGTCCTTCATCAGTGGATAGTTAGCTCTAAGGTCATCCTCATCTCCGTAATACTCGTACAGCGCCATAGGAAGGAAGGTTGCAACATCACCCCATACGCTGCTTCCACCGGGAGCCTTGCTGATATTGGGAATAAAGTTTGCAACCACTCCGTCATGGTCCATCTGATCAAGATGCAGGTCATATAAAAACTTTCTGTAGAAAGCTCTTGTGTCCATGTTAAAGCATGCAGTAGGCGCAAAAACCTGTGCATCGCCTGTCCATCCGAGACGTTCGTCTCTCTGAGGACAGTCAGTCGGCATATCCAGGAAATTGGACTTCTGGCCCCAGATACAGTTGCTTGCAAGCCTGTTCAGCTTCGCATCGGACGTTTTTATAGATACGGTGGTCTCAAGGTCGGAATATACAACGTTTCCGGTGAAATCTTCTGCGCTTAGCTCACCTTCCCAGCCTGTTACTCTCACATATCTGAATCCGAAATAAGTAAAGTGCGGGCGCACATTCTCTTCTCTTCCGTCTGAAACATAGGTAAACTGCGACTTGGCAGATCTGTAGTTGGCATTATAGAAATTGCCCTCCTGCAGAACCTCACCAAAATCCAGGGTAACCTTTGTACCACTTGGAAGTTTGGACTTAAATGAAACATATCCCGTAAAGTTCTGCCCAAAATCAAGGACTTTCTCACCTGCAGGTGTGTCAATGATCTCTTTCACAGGGAGTGTCTCTTTTACCACAACAGGCAGACTGTATCTCTCCACCAGTCTTGATCTGACTTTGCTATTGTCATCCCAGATCTTAACAGGCTTTAATTCATTCTTTTTATCTTTCCATAACAGATGGTTGTATTCCTCGCCATCATATATGTCGCTTGAAGCAATATCACTTCCGCAGTAGCTAAAGCTCTCATCTGTCATGACAACGAGCTTTCCGTTGACGTATACTTCCGCGATCACGCCGAATTTATTGCCGTAGTACGCCACATCTCCGTCATAGCCAAGACGACCCTTGTACCAGCCGTTTCCGCAGATTATTGAAAGCTTGTTCTCAGCCTCCAGAAGATCAGTAATATCATAGGTCTGGTACTGGATTCCCTTATTGTAGTCGTTGCAGAAAGGCGCCAGGTAGTCATCGCCAATCTTCACACCATTTAAGTAAGCCTCGTAGAGGCCAAGGCCTGTCACATAAATACGACCGTTCTCAATGTCCCTGATCTTGCCCAGAGAGAAGTCTTTTACAAAGCATGGGTGGAAAGAAGGCTCCTCATCTGTACCGATAAACTTAGCCTTCCATTTCTCGGTCATCTTGCCGGTCTCAAAGAAGCAGATATCGCTCTTGGCAGTATTATTCTCATCATCAGTTACTTCAACGTAGAAATAATACCTTGTTCTGGGCTCGGGACTAATTTCTATAGTCTCTCCGATCCAGTCCAGATCATGATCTTCCTTGCTCCAGAGGATTTCCGAAAAGTCCTCTTTTGTGCTTACAACGATCTTGGAGCGCACCTGATAAGAGCCTTTTGCCTCAACTACTTTCCAGCTGCACTTTATTTTGGGATACGAAAAGCCTATGGGATTTTCAATTCCGTTTATCTTTACATCAACAATTTTCATACTTTCTGTCCTTAATCAAATATGAGAATTAGCCCGGACATGAATATCTCATATCCAGGCTACAAATTACTTAAATAAAAACTTGGCGATCCTCTCCATATCCTCAGGCTGATGCGCAAAAACTTCAACGTTGGGGATCTCAGCAATCTGAGGGAATACACTGGATAACGCTATGATCTGGCAAAGCTTGGACTTTAGATTGAGTCTGTCACCCTCAGGTGTGACAAGTTCAACCTCTCCCTTACACTGTTCTACCACCTCTAAAAAGCCTTCAAAATCCGATAATTTATCAATTACCATATTTTTCTACCTCCAAAGTTAATATGCCAGGTACTCTTTTCCGCAGAACGGATCCACGGGGCTTACACCCTTAAATTCGCTTCTGCCAAGGATCTTTTCTACCACTGACTCGATCACGTAATCATGGTTTGAATATGCGTTGATATATGTTTTGATCATAGGCACATCCAGAAGATGATACGGAATCTGCAGTGAAATAAACATTGTTGGAACAACTTCCACAAACCACGGAATATTGTTGCCTGCTCCGAAAATTGTATGCCAGTTGAGTCTTGCTGTGGTTTTGTTTGATGCATTCTCCACGTTTCCAAGGTAGATAACAAGATCATACTTGTTTCTGAACTCGGTAACAGACTCAAACTTGATAGGCTTGTTGAAATCAAACTCTTCCTTCACGTAAGGGATCATTTCAAAACCTTCAGCTTCCATGAGCTTTACAAAGGTCTCTTCGACTCTCTTCTCCGAAGCACATCCGCCCATGATCTCATACAGGACTCTCTTATGCTTTTTAGGTGATATAGGTAAAAGAGCTTGTGTATCCTTTACAAGTGTCACCGACTTGTCAGCGCACTCTTTTGCCCAGGCTACATGCTCATCGCTTCCGATAACCGGAAGGTTTTTCTTATCAGGAACCAAAGTTCCGTTAGCTCTTTTCTCATGGAGTCTGAGCGCAGCCTTCATGGCGAGAATACGTGTAAGTGCTTCATCGAGACGCTTCTCGGAGAGAATTCCCTCCTCATAGCCTTTCTTCATGAACTGAATATCTTCGTCATAATCCTTGTTGAACAGGATCATGTCACAGCCGGCTTCAATGCAGTAAGGAACTGACTTTTCTCTGTCCATTGCGCACAGGAAACCAACCATAGGGGTTGCATCCGTGATGATCATTCCGTTAAATCCGAGCTGATCTCTAAGAAGATTCTGTAAAAGCTCAGGTGAGAGAGATGCAGGCATCAGCTTCTTGGGAAGGTTGGGATTAAACTTCTTCTGGTAAGAAGGAAGCGCAATATGTCCCACCATTACTGAAAGTGCGCCTTCGTCGATAAGTGTTTTGTATACATCGCCGTAGGTCTTATCCCACTCCTCACAACTAAGGCTGTTTACGCTGGTTAAAATGTGCTGGTCAACTTCATCTACTCCGTCTCCCGGGAAGTGCTTGATTGCAACGGCAGAGCCGCACTCTTTTGCACCTCTCATATATTCAAGGCCGAATTTCTTGACCTTTTCAGGATCAGAGCCGTAGGTTCTTACATTGGTTATTGGACTATGATAGTTAAAATCAATGTCAACAACAGGGGCAAACGCGTAATTACAACCCACAGCCTGTCCTTCACTGCAGCTGACCTTCGCAAGCCTGTAAGCCTGCTCCGGATCATCTGTTGCTGCCACTTGCATCTGCTTTCCAAAAGCAGTTCCTTCAAGCACGATCCCGTCGCCACCTGCCTCAAGATTTGCTGCAAGAAGCATTGGAACCTTACTGTTGGTCTGAAGATATGAATAAGCATTGAACAATTCTTCAGTTTTTCCGGTTCTGAACATAAGTCCGCCGGGATTCTTGGAAAGAATCTCATACTGCAGATACTGCTCGTTCGGTGAATATCCTATCGGGAAAAAGAGCTGTCCAAGCTTCTCGTCTAGTGTAAGAGAAGCCTTTGTCTCTTCAACCCACTTAATGTCTTCATCTGATAAATAAAATGGTTTAGCTTTTAAATCCATTGAAAAAACCTCTTTATGCTTTTGCCTTTCCGGCTTTCATTCTGGCAAATAGTGCCTGTATTTTATCTGTCTGTGCTGAGAATGAGTAGAATCCAAGTACGAAGATTCCAAGGATGATCTGTTGCCATCCGCCAGCTCCAAGGTTCAGACAATTTAATCCGTAATTCATGATTTCCATACCGATTGCAGCGATCGCAATACCTATAACATCACAGCTTGCAAGTCCGATGAAAGTTCCCATAAATACAGGAACGATGTAAGAGAACATGATTCCTGATGTGGCAAGTCCAGACTGAGGACCGACTTCATGCTGGGATACGTAGATAATTGCTGCAAATCCAAGGATGATTCCTGAAAAAATGTATGTAGTAAATACATTCTTTTTCTCGTTAATACCGATGTTTACACCGGCACGCTGATTGTTTGATAAGATCTTTCCTTTTCTTCCGGCTGCGGTGAAGTAGGTAAATACCACAAATGCCAAAATAGCAAGTCCTGCAGGAAGGAAGATTCCGGGAAGTCTTCCGAATACTGATGTTTCAACTGATGAGTAAAAAACTCTGATACCCTGTCCACCAAATACAAGGTATGTAAGTGACTCATAGAAAAGAGTCATACCGATTGTACAGATAATGATCGGAATGCGACCTAAGATGTACACTGTTGCTGTAAACATGCTTAAAACAACTGCCAGCACCACTGCGATAATCAGTGCCAGCCATGGATTCTTGGTGTCATAACCAATATGTCCTGCAACAATGGCTGTAAGGATCATGGTTGCTCCACCGGAGAAGTCAAATCGTCCGTTCTTGAGCTGGATCCATATTGCAAGAGCCACACAGATTGTCATGGAAGCATTAAGAAATACCTGCTGCACCATATCTCCCGAAAGGAAGATCAGCTTTCCATTGACATAACATTTTTCATTAGTACCGGTAATGATCAGCATCACCACAAACATCAATAATGGAAAAATGACAGATAACCCTATTTTTTTGAATATCTCTAAGCCTTTATTTGTATTCATATCGTTTCCTCATTACCAGGATGATGCCTGGGGGATAATAAATATCCCCCACATCATTACCATTTCATTAATATTTCTTATAATTACTTAAGTGAATCAACTGTAAGTGTTGAAATAGATTTCTTGAGCTGCTCGTAAGTAGCATCAGGATTAGCATAAGCTGTCATGTTGAGTACTTCATCAGGTGTGAAGAGTGCGTCAGAAGCATTTGCTGTATAGTAGATGTTCTTCTCAAATGCTGCCATATCCTCATCACTGTTCATGATGAACTGATCGCAGCTTACTCTCTCTGCATCTTCAGGCTGATCCTTAAACTCTACGCCGTTGATCTTGTTTAAGAGAAGTACAAGTGGATATGTGATAGTCTCAACTGCTGTTACACAGTTCTGCTGATATGTCTGTGCTCCTGCTGAGCCAAAGTTCTTCTCCTCACCACCGTCAAAACCTGTTGTGAAGAGCTTGATGTTCTTGTCGTTGCCTGTCTGAACCATTACAGGGTATACAAAACCTGTACCTGCTGCGAAACTCATGATTGCCTGAATGCCTTCATGCTTAGCAAAGTATGTGCTGTCCATAGGTGCGAAAGCCAATACGTCTGTCTCCTCGTTCAAAGGATCGCATGTGATCTGAACGTCAGCTGTCTTATTGTACTCATCAACCTCTGCGATGAACTGCTGAGCAGCAAGTGTCTGTGCAGGGAATGCCCATACAGGGAAGATAGCCAGTGAAACATGTGTAATAGGTGCATCTGCATTTCTCTCGTTGTACTCAAGAAGACTTTCAAACATCTGCTTTCCTACTACTACGTTATCAGGAGCATAACCGTCGATTGCTGTTCCTACGAAATGATCGTTCTTGAATACAGCATCATAAGCCTGTGTGTAAGAAATATCATAGTCGCAAAGGTATCCGCCGATGTATACATTAGCTGCCTCGCACTCCTGTACGATAGCTGCTGTACCTGAATCCATTGTGCAGATGATTCCGTCAACACCTGAAGCGATGAGCTCCTGGATCTTTGTAAGGTTTACACCTTCATCTGTCTGAGATAATACTGTGTACTTAAACTTGCAGTTTAATGTGTCTGCCATATTGTCGAGATAAGCCTTTGTTGCCTCTGTTGCAAGACCACTGTCCTGATAGAAAGCTACACCGATTGTGCAGTTCTTGCCTGCCTTTTCACTTGATGCAGCACCTTCTGTGCTTGCTGCTCCGCTTCCGCTTGATCCGCATGCCATAAGTGAAAATGACATTACGCCTGCAAGCATCATAGCTACAAATTTCTTTACTGCGTTTTTCATAAAACCCTCCTTAAATAAGTTATCTTGGTAAAACCCCATTATTCTTACGACAAGTAATGAGAATAATGATTATAAAAATGATTGCCTTGACGAAATTGATGTAATTGAGTTCTACACCCATTGTCGTCAGATCATTTGTCAGCAACACATAAGTAAATGTACCGATCAGAGCACTTCTTACCTTTGAGACCATTCCTCCTGAAAGAGGCATTCCTCCGAGGATCAGGCAGATCATTACATCCATTGCATATCCGCCGCCTGTTCCCTTTCCGGCTGTTCCGGTTCTCATCAGCATGATGAAGGATGCTATAGCTACGCACACACCAAATGTCATATAAGCGATAACTTTCCATCTGGTTGTGTTGATGCCGCTCTGTGCAGCAACTACTTCATTTGCTCCGATTGCCTTTGTATATTTACCCAGCTTGGTGTAGTTGAAAAGGAATGTAACTACCAGTGCAACTATCACAATTGCTGCCAAAATGATCCAGTTATAAGCTGTTCTGCTTGAGGGCTTAATGCTTGCCTCAATGGAAATCGTGTTATTTCCGGTGCTCTCCATAAGAAGGAGCTGTGCTCCTGTGAAGAAGAACATAAGGAAAAGTGAAGTTACAATTGACGGAAGCTTGAGCCATACAGCAACTGCTCCGTTGAAAGCACCGCACACAAGAGCGATGGCCAGGATAACAACAAAACCAAGTACCACTCCTGCAATAGTTCCGCCCATTCCGTTGGAGATCAATATCATCAGAATTGAGTAAACACCAATCTGCTGTCCTATTGATACATCCATGAATCCCATGGAATAAACAAACACCGCTCCCAGGGATAAGATCGCATACGCTGATGCTGCCTGCAGTACTGTTCCTACGTTGTAGGAGAGATTCTCTCTACTGAATATGAGAAACAGGATAAAAGTCGCTGCCAGACCGGCATACGCCGCGATATCATATACATGCTTTTTAAAAAACGCTTTTGAAAACATCTCTTTCCTCCTAGATCAGATCATGTATTCGATAATATCTGTCTCTGACAGATCCTTACTTCTTGTGAACTCTTTGCTGATGGCAAAATCCTTCATTACCACGATCTTGTCTGCCATACCGATGAGCTCTGCCATTTCCTCACTTATGAGGATTATTGCCTTGCCCTGCTTCTTCATCTCTGCGATCAGAGCATACATAAACTGCTTAACACCGATATCTACGCCTCGTGTAGGGCAGTCCATGATGATCACATCAGAACCCTTGGCAGTCCACTTTGCAAATGAAACCTTCTGTTTATTACCACCGCTCAAAGTGTTAACCCACTGATTACCGTCATTACATTTGATCCTGAAGGAATCAATCTCTTTATCTGATAAGTTCTTTTCATCGGAAGGTTTGATGAACAGCTTCTTCGCAAGGTCTTTCTCCGAAGGAAGTGTGATATTATCCTGGATTGAACCCTCAAGGATAAGTGCCTCTGTATCTCTGTTCTTGGATATATATCCGATTCCTGCTGAGATGGCGTCGTTACAGCTGTGTATCTTCTTACCTTCTCTTAAGACCTCCCCGGATTCGGGCTTTTCAAGTCCGAATGCAAGTCTTCCTATCTCATGCATTCCGCATCCGCTAAGACCGCCAAATCCTATGATCTCGCCTTCGTGAACCTGCAGTGAGAAGTCCTTTATCTCTCCCAGTGTTACGTTTTTGAGCTCCAGCGCAACTTTATCGCCATGGGATATATCGTAATCTTCTCTGTAATAGGCATCTCCGATCTCACGGCCAACCATCATGTATCTGATAACCTGCTCCGCATTGGGCATGTCCATCTCTTCTCTGTTAAGATGACCGATTATCTCGCCATCTCTGAGGACTGTAAGATCTGTACACTGCTCCAGGATCTCTTCCATATCATGGGAGATGAAGATTACTGACTTACCGTTGTCCTTAAGCTTATGGATCAGGTCATAAATGAGCTTTCTTCCTTCATGAGAGAGTGCTGTGGTTGTCTCATCAACAACGAATACCTCAGTATCCTCGGAAACACATCTCACGATCTCAATAAGCTTTCTGTCCTCAAAGCCGTATTTATTGATGCTGTCGGCTGCCTTGATGTGAGTGATATTAAAATCATCAAGCATCTTCTGAGCTGCAGCGTTGAGCTTCTTCATATTTACTATTCCAAACTTGGAGAACTCATCAAATCGTCCTGCAAAGATGTTTTCAGCCACCGTACAGTTAGGAATTGTGTTTGCCTCCTGAAGTACCATACTGATGCCGGCCTTCTGAGCTTCTACCATGCTGTCGGGATCCCAGGGCTGTCCTTTATAAAAAGCTTCTCCACTGGTTGCTTTCTGCATACCTGCAAGGATTGATGTTATGGTTGATTTACCGCTACCGTTCTCTCCTATAAGACCACGGATCTGACCTCGGTAAAACTTTACATCTACTCCCCTGAGCGCTTTAGTGATCCCAAAGTTCTTGGTCATGTTTTTTACTTCAATTATCAATTCCTGTTCCATAGGTTCCTCCATGTCATGGAATAATCACTTGTTCTCTTGATGAAACAATTATACAAATTAAGGGGTACCCATCCCTAGGTCACCCCTTTCTAAAAACATGTACAATTTTTAAGAAAAAAGCTAATTTTAAATTTCAGGGTCTCTTTTACTGTTTATTCACATTAATTTTTGTACCTTTTTTACCTTTACCGGCAAAAATAAATGATATATCCTTGAATTAGATACAAAAAACGTACATTTTTTCTTTTACGAGGTTTTATCATGTATCTTGAAGAACGTCACGAGATAATCGAGTTCCCACCTAATATTCCCCTGAAAATCTTCATGCATAAGCTGGGATCTGTAGATAATCACTGGCATAGAAGCATTGAGCTTTTAATGGTTTTAGACGGAACCATATCTATTTCAATCGATAATACAGAGTACTCACTGACCAGCGAAGACATCATTCTTATAAACAGCAACACTATCCACTCTCTGCGTTCTGAGAGCGCTGTTATGATCGCCATACAGATAGATCTGTCCAGAATGAACCAGTTTGATGCAAATCTTGACGAGATGGTCTTTGATTGTAATACAGTTACAACAGATGATCTATCCAAGTTTGATGGTTTAAAGTTCGCTATTGCCACCATGCTCAACGAGAACGCCCACAATTCATACGAATCACAGTACAGAAACTATTCACTGGCTTATTATCTTGTTGCTGAGCTTTTGGCAAATTTCAGTGTTCCGATCACAAATGCCATTAAAACCCAGCAGAAATACGCAGCAAGACTCACAAGACTGCTTAAATACATCGAAGACCATTACGCCGAGAACTTTTCCCTCAGTGATCTGGCTGCAGAGGAAGATCTGTCAGTTCCCTATTTATCTAATTTTTTCGACAAGAACATGGGCGTTAAGTTTTCGCAGTATTACACAACAGTCAAGCTGAACCATGCCCTTTCAGACCTGCTCTCAACCAATGATTCCATTGAGACCATAGCTGTCAGGAACGGTTTTACCGAATCTCATTCCTTTGTGCGCAGCTTTAAAAAACAGTACGGAACGCTGCCAAGTACATACAGAAAGCAAAGAGGCCAGACTCCTGCGACCGCTGAAGCCAGCTCAACACTGAACTATCTGCAAATGGAGCCCAGCAACTATCTGCATCTTTTGACAAAGTATCTAGGAGATATCAAAGATCAGCCACACACCATCAGCACCAGGAACATCGTAAAGTCCGAGGAAGTAGTGGCTTCAGTCAGCAGCGGTGTAAGGAGCTTAAAACATAACTTTAAGAAATTTATTACTGTGGGCAGGGCTAAAGAGCTCTTAAACAGGGACATTCAGAACATGCTCATAGATCTTCAAAATAACATCGGTTATGAATACATAAAGTTCCATGGCCTGCTTTCCGATGACATGATGGTTGTTTCCAGGATCAACGGAAAGCTTACTTTCCACTACACTCTTGTGGATATGGCGCTGGATTTCCTTATTTCCATCGGTTTAAAGCCACTTATACAGCTCTCTTTTATGCCACGGGATCTGGCTGCCGACCCTAATAAGACCATCTTCTATTCACCGATGATCACAAGTCCTCCCAAGCACATGTCGGAATGGGAGCAGCTTATAGATAACTTCACCAGACACCTTATTGAACGCTACGGCACAAATACTGTCAGATCATGGCTCTTCTGTGCATGGAATGAACCGGTAACGCCTAAATCCATGTTCGGTTTTGGCGACGATCCTCTGTTTTTTAAGTTTTATGAAACTTCTTACCGAGCCGTAAAAAGAGTTGATGACAAGCTTGTATTCGGCTCTCCATCGATCCTGTATATGGAGAATCTCGGAACAGACAAATGGATCAAGGATTTCCTTACATATGCCAAAAAGAATAACTGCGAACCGGAATTCCTCAACGTACACTATTATTCCGACATTATTCCAATGACAGCCAAGCAGAACATAACCATAGGAAGCGTGTCTTTCTCCTTCCCACGAAGAACAGACGATTTCTCACTGTGGATCGGAAGTATCAAAAAGATCTTTTCATCAGCGGGGGTTGGTTCACTTCCTATATACATGACGGAGTGGAACTTCACTCTCTCCCACAGGAATCTTGCCAGCGACACATGTTTTAAATCCTGTTATATACTTAAAAACCTGCTCAGGAACTACGACAGACTGGACAGCTTCGGATACTGGTCCCTTACGGACCTTCTTGAGGAAAATGCTTTGCCGGACACTCTTTTCCACGGAGGTCTTGGCATTTACACAACAAACGGTATCCGAAAGAGCGTTTATTACAGTTTCTATTTTGCAAGTCTGTTGGGTGATGAACTCATAGCCTCAGGTGAAGGATACTTCATTACGAAGAGTATCGATGCCTATCAGATCATCACTTACAACTATGTACACTACGGTAATCTGTTCGCTTCAGGTGAGCTTTTTGATATGACAGAAACCAACAGATACACTCCGTTTGACATGACAAACCGCCTCCAGTTCCAGATAAAACTCACAGATCTGGATAACGGTAACTACTGTATTAAAGAGCTGTTTGTTAACAGGGAATATGGCAGTGCCTACGACATCTGGCTCAAGATGGGCGCTGTGCCCCTTGATCCAAGTGATGTTGAGATCATAAAGGGCTACTGCGTTCCCGGAATGCACAAGGAATACAGACTGATTGAAAGCGGAGTATACGAATATTCTCCGGTTCTGGATCCTCTTGAAATCCGATTTGCTGAAATCAAAAGAATTAAGTAAAATAATCCCCTGTTCACTGCTGAACAGGGGATTTTTAAGTTATTTGTGGAGACTTGCGCCGTTAGAAGCGATCACTTCTTTATACCAATATGCAGAATCCTTAAGAGTTCTCTCAAGAGTCTCATAATCTACATAAATAAGGCCAAATCTCATTTTATAACCGTGACACCACTCAAAGTTATCCATGATCGACCAGTGCTGGTATCCAATGACTTCGATTCCATCATCGATGGCTCTTTCAAGCTCTAACAGATATCTGTGAGTAAAATCAATTCTCTGATAGTCATGAACCTTACCATCAAGCGCCTTCCAGTCCATACCTGCCATACCATTTTCTGTAATCATGATCGGCTTGTGGTATCTCTCATAGAAAAACTTAGGCGCATAATACAGGACTCTTGGAGTCACACTCCAGCCCATCATTGTGTGGGCGCTGCCCTGATACTCATATGGGCCATATTTAGCCGGATCCTGCGGGTAATTGATCGTTCCCTCATATACGTTAAAGCCATAGAAATCCAGTGGTTGAGCTATCTCATCCCACTCTTTCTGTGAGAGCTTTGGAAGCATGTCTCCGAATGCTTCTTCCGATCCTTCCGGGTAATGGCCAAGGAAGATCGGGTCTGCCCACCACGCATTTCCCATGAGGAAGCCATACGGATCTATGGCAAAAGACATTTTTCTGCACTTTTCAACTTCTTCAGGAGTATCATCCTTTGGAACCCACACATTTCCTGTGGGAGCCATACCAATCTTAGCCTCAAGCTTACTGTTCTTCCTGATGGCTGAAACTGCCTTTCCATGAGACTTAAACACATTTACTGAAATATTCAGCATAGTCTGAATATCATTGGTCTCAAAGGGCGCCATTGCACCAATCTGATGACCAAGTCCGACAAACATCTGATACTCATTGAAGGTCATCCAGTATTTAACCCTGTCTCCAAGGCGTTTTACCACTACTTCTACACACTCTCCAAACCAGTCAGCTATTTCAGGATTCTTCCAACCACCTTTCTCATAAAGAGCCATAGGAAGATTCCAATGGAAAAGAGTTACCATCGGCTCGATTCCGGCACTGATGAGCTCGTCTACCAGATCCGAATAGAATTGCATTCCCTTTTCGTTCACCTTGCCGGTTCCCTCAGGCATAACCCTTGGCCAGCTGATCGAGAATCTGTAGCTCTTTAAGCCAATCTGCTTCATAAGAGCAACGTCTTCTTTCATGTGATGATAATGATCGCAGGAAACATCAGCATTCTCGCCAAATTCAATGCGTCCCTCTTCATGTCCGAAATGATCCCATATTCCGAGACCCTTTCCGTCGTCCAAATATGCTCCTTCAATCTGGTGCGCCGCAGAAGCAGCTCCCCATAAAAAATCTTTTGAAAAACTCATTCTTTTACCTCTTCATTTCTTAACTTTATTAAGCTCCCGCTCACAAGCAGCAAGGAGCGCCTCCGGTATATTCAAAGCTTTCACAAACCCGAGCAGTGTATTTACTGTTATGGGAGACCCTTCATCAAATCTGGGGCCATCTGTAACAGGCCGTAAGTACTTGATGAACACAGCTTTGGCCTCGTTGTTTGCAAAAATATCGCTGATTGTATCATCAAAGGAAAAACCGTCAGGATCAAGCTCTGTCTCTTTCGTCTTTTCCATGGTCTCCGGGTCCAGGCCTTCAAACCAGTTGATCGCGATATCTGACTGCGTCTTCTTCTCACAAATATAGGAAGGATCAGGCCCTTTTACCGAATTGATAAGTATCTGATCACTGAGCTCATCGCTATAGGCAACTATCTCGTTCTCTCCGGGTTTAATTGTCACATTCTCAAACACTGTCATAGCGGATGTCACAGGCTTGTTTCCTATAATCTCGCCATTTACCTTAAGCGAAAGCTCTTTTACATTGGAAATTACAGTTATGTCCGTCTTATCACCGGGCCTGTTAACATATCTTCTGCCGGCTATATAGATGAACTTCTCCTGAGACCAGTGGGCTTTATACAGATAATAGGCGTCCTTCTTGATCTGCCTGTCTATAGTAACAAGACCTTTTTGGTTCTTGCCTTTTTCACCGCCCTCTGCTCTTCCGGCACTTCCAAAATCAAACATGTTCCATACGTATGAACCAGCCATGAAACAACGGTTCTCGACAGCATTTATGGCATTCTCGGAAAATAACAACTGATATTCTTCGCTGTAATCATTTGCTTTAGGTTCTGTGCTATGGAATCTCGGGTTTGTATCGACGCCATATTCCGTCAGTATGAGTGGTTTATACGGATTGGCAGCATGAACACTGTCAAGCCTTGGCTGCAGATCCTCTGTTTTGCCGTAGTACCATCCATAATACAGGTTGTATCCCAGAATATCCGTTGATTTATGGATAGGCGAATCATCTTCTGTTGTATATTCATTGGCCTGGGCTATCAGACGTGTACTGTCCAGTTCCTTGGCCTTTTTGCTCAGTCTGTCCACAAGATCAAAGGTGTATTGGTTCTTAGAAACCATACATACTTCATTTTGAACGCCGTAGCAGTATACGCTGGTGTGGTTTCTCACCTGGTCAATAAGAAGCTCCAGGTGCTTCATTGCGTTTTCATCAGCCTCTGCTTTTTGCGGAACAGAGCTTATAACCGGTATCTCCGCCCATACAAGAAGTCCGGCTTCATCGCACAGCTCATACCATCTGTCGCAGTGCTGATAATGAGAGCATCTCACGGAATTGGCCCCCATTTCCAGGATGAGTGACAGGTCTGTCTGCAGCTCTTTTTCCGTAATAGCATTTCCCAGTCCGCCGAAATCCTGATGTTTGGCAACACCGTGAAGTTTGTAGGGTCTGCCGTTTAGCAAAAGACCTTTTTCAGGAGAATACTCAACAGTCCTGAAGCCTGTAGCAATCCTGCGCGTATCGCACAGCCTGCCTTCCCGGTCATAAAGCTCAAAAATAACATCATAAAGAAATGGACCGTTGACTCCGTCCCACAGGTTCACTTTAGGAATTCTTGTCGACAATTTTGCATAGCTGTCTGATATTATTCCGGCAGCTGAGGCCACTTCTCCGCCGTTTGCCCTGTCAATCACCTTAAGTTCACAGGTAGCTTCCCCTGCATAGCCGTTTTCTCTTTTAACAAAAATATCTGCTGAAAGCTCGCCATCTTCTCTGGCAACTGCGGGAGTTATGTATATTCCGTCTAGGCCCTTGCCAACTTCCTCAAAATGAAGATCATCGTCCATAATAATATTTACATCTCTGTAAATTCCGCCGTAGAAAGAAAAATCGGCCATGGCAGGATAAACAGTGTTATCCACTGCGTTACTGACCTCTATACGGACACTGTTGATGCCTTCTGACAAGAACTTAGTTATATCAACTCTGAACAGCGAAAATCCGCATCTAAGCTCATGGCAGAGTTTGTCATTGATAAATACTCTGCTGGATAAAGAAGCAGCTCCCACCTCGAGATAAATCGCACGCTTAAGGTCCTCGCCCTTTATCTCGATGTTCCGCTCATAAGTTGTGATTCCGCGGAACATTTTGGAGCCGTCCTGACCGTCAACAGCGTTGTAACAGTGTGGGATCGTAACTGTCTCCGGCGCATCCCCGCCTCTGCGAAATGTCCAGTTATCATTTATCTTATATATGCTTCTCACATTATCCTCCGGACAAAATATAATATCTTAATGATAATTTTATCCCACAGGCATCTCACATGCCTATGACAAATCTTTTTATCTCATCGAACATTTCTTAATATATTGGAGACTTTTCAGGTCCAAAAATTTAACTCTTTTGTTTTCACGCGCGAAAATACGCCGGTTACCGTAAATAATAAACCTTGTCTTTTAACCTCCCTGTATATATGATTTAGAAAAAAGCAAGGAGATTTTCATCTATGCGTAATCAGAATATTGATATGGGATGGCAGTTTAATTACGGATTTCCGGGAGGCTTTCCGGACCCATCCGGGGAGAATACCACTCGCGAAGTAAATCTCCCTCACGACTATATGATAGAAAGCCGGGTAAAAGAGGATGCTCCGGCAAGGGCTTCCAGCGGCTTTTATACAGAAGGTGTTGCTTACTACACCAAAAAGATCATGATTCCCAAAGAATGGGAAAATGATGACATATATCTGAATTTCGACGGTGTCATGATGAATGCCACGATAGATATAAACGGCTCTAAGGCAGCGCTCCAGCACAACGGATATACCCCATTTTCGGTGGACATCACACGTTTAGTCTACTTTGGACGTGAGAACAGTGTCACTGTGACCGTTAATCCCAGTATGCAGCCAAACTCCCGCTGGTATACAGGCGCCGGAATCTTCAGAAGTGTAGAGCTTATGCACTGCCCAAAGCTCCATATTGCCGGTAGCGGAATATTCGGATACACCAAAGATATCGAATTTGACTCCGAAGGAAAGGCCCTCAGAGCATTTATTCGCACAGAAATACGGGTGCAGAATGACACCCTGGAGAATTCAGAACGCATTTCATCCCCACAGGACACGGAACACATGACGAGACTTCCGTTCTTTTCGGCATAAAAACCGTAACTGCCGATGTAGTGCACGGTCTTAGAGTCAACGGTAAAACTGTTAAGTTAAAGGGCGGATGCCTTCACCACGACAATGGAATGCTTGGCGCAGTTTCTTTGTACGACTCTGAATTCCGTAAGCTATCCATTATGAAACAGATTGGTTTCAATGCCATAAGAACCACGCACAACACCCCATCCTCAGCTCTTTTAGAGGCCTGTGACAGGATCGGTATGTATGTCTTTAACGAAGCTTTTGATGCATGGGGAATCATGAAACAGCCTGGCGACTACAACCAGTATTTCGAGACCGATTGGGAAAAAGACCTTTCTGCATTCATGAAACGTGACAGAAACCATCCATCAGTGACCATCTGGTCAATAGGCAATGAAATTCCAGAGCGTGGAGGTCTTGGCAACGGCTACAGTCTCGCCACACGCATTGCACAAAAAGCGCATGCTCTGGATCCAAGCCGTCCCATCTCAAATGCCATCTGTTCATATTGGAGTGGCCTTGACGATGATCTGACTGCAGAAAACATGAAGAAAATCATGGGAAACAATGCATCTGACAATGCTCCGCTTCAGAATGCAGATGGAGGTAAAAACGATACAAGTTGGGAAGAATACTCTGAAGCATTCACCAACGCCCTCGACATTGTTGGCTATAACTACATGGAAGACAAGTATCAGCTTGACCATGAGATGTTCCCTGAGCGCGTAATACTCGGTTCCGAGAATTATCCCAAGGAAATCGGTATTCGCTGGCCAATGGTAGAATCAACCCCTTACGTCCTTGGCGATTTCACCTGGACAGCCTTTGACTATATCGGTGAGGCAGGTATCGGAAAGTCAGTATTCTTGGCACCGGATGATCCTATGCACAAAATAGGCGGATTTGCCCTTATGTCCCACGGTTCACCCTATCCATGGCGACTTGCCAATGACGCAGACGTTGATATCAACGGGCATATACTTCCTCAGGGCGAGTATCGTTCGGTTATCTGGGGAAACAATAAGACTTACCTATACTCCTATGACCCTGCGGTTTACGACAAAAAGGAGCTTATAAGCAATTGGGGATTTACTGATGTAAGAAAAAACTGGAATTGGAAAGATTCAGAAAATAAGCCTGTGAAGGTAGCGGTTTTCTCAAATGCAGACAGCGTTGAGCTCTTTCTTAACGGAAAGTCTGTGGGCAACTGCAAAGCCGGAGAAAGGCTTGTAAGTGACCTTCCAAAGTCATTCCTCTTTGATATTACTTATGCTCCGGGAACTCTGGAAGCTGTAAGCTACAAAGACGGTGTGACAATTTCAAAAGACACTCTGACTACAACAGGCCCTGTCCACTCAATAAAACTGACAGCGGAAAAAACAAAAATGGCCGCAGACGGCCACAGCGTGATCTATGTTCAGACAGAGCTTTTGGATATTGACGGAAATATCGTTCCGGATGCTGACAACAGGCTGAGCGCCACTGTGAAAGGTGCAGGATTCCTCGCAGCTTTTGGTTCAGCCAACCCTATTACCGAGGAAAACTACACCATGGGCACTTTTTCAGCCTACAGAGGTCGCGCAACCGCCATTATCAGAAGCGGATACATGGGTAGATCATGTACACTTATCGTATCCGGTGAAGGACTTGCGCCTGCAAGCGTAACAATAGAAACAGAATAATATCAGTCCATACTCATAAGCTGTGAAACCGTATATGCATCAAGGAACTCACATGCATAAATTGTGCCATCCTTAGCGATGAGACCTGGAATACCGTTTGACTCAAAATATGTTAATTCAATGTTGTTTCCGACTGTAATAAACTGTACCTGGCCAATACCCTGAATTGCGCCATACTGGATTGTAAAATCGGTAAATACATGCTCAATACCATCATTTAAATAAGCAATGTCCTGATTGTTTTTCTCATATCAGAATTACCATCCTTTTTTATTTTTTGTTCTTGTGAACTGCAAAGTAATAATATCATGGGGTATATCACAAAACTGTCACACAATCCAATATCCTTATTTCATATCGTAGAACTCATGCCATAATGGTATCCTTGCTCAGTTACCGCAAAAAAATACTCCGACAGAATAGCAATCAGCCTTTCTGCCGGAGTTTATTTCATTAATGATCAGGAAAAAGAGCTATCAGATATCTGCAGCGATATCGATGTTCTCACCTGTTATGCCAACCCATGCACCATCTTTTGCTTCAGAAGACTCAGCGTGTGCAAGGAGCCACTTATTGGTTGCTGTCATTAGCTTATCTTCCTGGTTAGCAGGTGTGAAATCAGGTTTTCCAACGTTTGTGCCCTTTGGAAGTCCAACGAGTACCTGGAATCCTGAATCCTTGCTGGCCTGACATGGAGCATAGTGAAGAGCTGTTGCATAAACCTCTACCATAACTCCCTTAGGTACAAGGAATGCCTTAACCTTGCTTGAATCGATCTTGTAATCAACGATTTCTTCTCTCTTTGCAAGAAGAAGGATAAAGTCTGTAGCACCGAGATTGATCTCGCTTGAACGATGATACTCAAGGCAGTTGAGCTTGGTGTTGTGTCCGTTGCACCATCCAAACTGCATTGGTGATCCGCCAAAGAGAGAGTTTGTGATCTTGTCTGCTGCAGGAAGCTCCTGAAGAGCCTTCTCCTCAGCTACGTAGTCTGTTCCCTCGGGAATAGGAGTCTTGTCACGAAGCGCATCTTCAATCTGCTTCTTCTCCTCTTCATACCCCTCAATGATTCTTCCGTAATTGACAAATTCCGGGTCTGTAACCTTATAAATTTTCATATCGTCCTCCTATAAAATCAAAATACTTCCTCAATAAACAATGATACTACAAGCCTTATTATTTTTCTTATCAATCTGTATCAAAAATACTTCAAAAATTGCTGAGAGTTGTGATATTATTGTTAGCGTATCTGACAACCCTTGATTCTATTCGCAGTACATCCGGAGGTTTCCACATGGGAGGATTTTTTGGTGTAGCGTCTCGTGAAAGTGCAGTATTCGATCTCTTTTACGGTACCGACTACCATTCACATCTTGGCACTCGTCGTGCCGGACTCGCAGTTTATGATAAAAAGAAAGGCTTCGATCGCTCTATTCATAATATAGAAAGATCCTACTTCAGACCCAAGTTTGAAGATGATATGCTCAAAATGGAGGGTAATCTCGGCATCGGCTGTATCTCCGACTTCGAGCCCCAGCCACTTATCGTAAGGTCACATCATGGCACTTACGCAATCACCACCGTTGGTAAGATCAACAATATCGATGAAATAACCAATAAGCTCTTTGCAGATAACCGTTCTCACTTCCTTGAGATGAGCGGTGGAGAAATCAATCCCACAGAGCTTGTAGCATCTATAATCAATCAGAAAGTAACCATCGTAGAGGGAATACGTTACGCCCAGGAAATCATAAAGGGCTCTATGTCCCTTCTTCTTATGACTCCCGAAGGAATCTATGCAGCACGTGACCGTTACGGCCGAACCCCCGTTCAGATCGGCCACAAGGATGAAGGCTATTGTGTCTGCTTCGAAAGCTTTTCCTATCTTAATCTCGGATATGATCCATATAAAGAACTTGGCCCCGGCGAAATAGCTTATATAACACCGGAAAGCGTCGAAATAGTAGCTCCCGCGTTTGATGAGATGCGAATCTGCACATTCCTGTGGATTTATTACGGTTTCCCTGCATCTACATATGAGGGACTTAACGTAGAAAACATCAGATACGGCTGCGGTGGCAAGCTTGCTCAGCGAGACATGCAAAGAGGTCTTCATCCCGACCTTGTTGCAGGTGTTCCGGACTCCGGTGTTGCTCATGCCATCGGATATTCAAACACCTCAGGAATACCTTATTCAAGACCGTTTGTAAAATATACACCCACATGGCCCAGATCATTTATGCCCACAGTTCAGTCAAGGCGCGATCTTATTGCCAAGATGAAGCTTCTGCCCATCAATCAGCTCATCAATAACAAGAGTCTTCTGCTTATTGATGACTCAATCGTAAGAGGAACACAGCTTAGGGAAACAACAGAGTTTTTATACAGAAGCGGCGCAAAAGAGGTTCATATAAGACCTGCATGTCCGCCACTTATCTACGGATGCAAATACTTGAACTTCTCTCGTTCCAACACCGAAATGGAGCTTATCACAAGACGTGTCATTGAAAAGCTTGAAGGATATCCAAGTCCAAACGAAGAGACCGTGAAAAAGTACACCGATCCCGATTCACCTCAATACGAGGCAATGCTTGAGGAGATCAGAAAAGAGCTCAACTTCACTTCTCTTCACTATCACCGTCTTGATGACATGGTAGAGGCTATTCCGATCGAACCCTGCAAGCTCTGCACATACTGCTGGAGCGGTAAAGAATAATAAGCAAAATAAAATCCATCCCCGTTATATGAACGAGGATGGATTTTTTAGATCTTAAGGTACTGATTACTTTGTTTCTACCGAAACATCAGCACCTGTTATATTGATGTTCTTGTTGACCTTTGCATCATAGGTTCCGGCACGCATGATTTCTGTAAAATCAACGCCTGTAGCCTCTGACATGGTATCAAATACCTGTTTCATGACAATCGGCATATTTCCTGAAATCTGTGATGCTCCGTTTGAGCCGTCGCCTGTACCATAGATATTGATCTTATCAATCTGAGAAAGAGGTTTTGCAATCTCAGCAGCCATCTGAGGCATGATCTTGATCATCATTTCTGCCATAGCAGCGCCGTTGTACTTCTTGTAAGCCTCTGCCTTTTTCTCCATTGCTTCAGCCTCTGCAAGACCCTTGGCCTTAATGGCTTCAGCTTCCGCACGACCCTTGGCAGCAATACCTGCAGCCTCAGCATCATATTTTGCCTTGATACCTGCAGCTTCCTGCTCTGCTGCGAATTTCTGAGCTTCGGCCTGAGCCTTTTTAGCATCAGCTTCACGCTCCTGCTCATACTTGGCAGCCTCAGCCTTTTTCTGGCGCTGTACCAGCTCAGCTTCAGCTTTCTTTTCAGCCTGGTATTTCTCGGCATCAGCCTTCTTCTCAATCTCAGCAGCAAGTTCCTGCTGTTTTACCAGTACTTCTTTCTGCTTAAGTTCTGCTTCCCTCTCAGCCTTAGCAATCTGTGCATTTACAGTTGCTGTCTGAATGGTCTTCTGCTGTTCCTGTTCCTGGATCTGATAAGCAGCATCTGCAATAGCACCTGCTGTATCAGCTTCTCTTTTAAGTTCAGCCTGCTTGATGGCAAGGGCGTTATTCTTTTCAGCAATCTCAGTCTGTGCAAGAACTCTCGCATCATTGGCAGCCTTGTCAGCCTCTGCCTGAGCGATTGCTACGTCCCTGTCTGCCTGAGCTTTTGCAATAGCTGCGTCCTTCTTGATCTTAGCTGTGTTATCCATACCAAGATCACTGATAAGACCATTCTCATCTGTAACATTCTGGATGTTGCAAGAGAGAATCTCGATACCGAGTTTGCTCATATCTCTTGAAGCTTTTTCCATAACCTGATCCGAGAAGCTGTCTCTGTCAGTATTTATGGTCTTAAGAGCAAGTGTACCGATGATCTCACGCATGTTACCCTGCAGAGAATCCTGAAGGTCCAAAGTGATCTGCTCAGGATCCTTGTTAAGGAAGTTCTTGGCAGCCAGCTGAATTGACTCTGTATCTGTTCCAATCCTTACCTTTGCAACGGCATCAACATTTACATTGATGAAATCGTTTGTAGGTACTGACTGTTCTGTTTTAATATCAACAGTCATCTGACCAAGATATAATTTGTCGACTCTCTCGAAGAAAGGAATCTTAACTCCTGCACGTCCTATCAGGATTCGGGGATTCTTTCTCATACCGGATATGATATATGCTCTGTCCGGAGGAGCCTTCACATATCCTGCAACAATGATCATGATTATTACCGCGATCAATGCAAACATTAAAATTAACTGTAGTGTCATACACTCTCCTCACTTTCCCGGGTCTTTGGCCCATGTGTGATACTTAAGTTTTTAAGTATCGTTTGTTGTTAAAAAAATTATATAAAAGGCGCACAATACAATACATATTGGCCTTTGTAAATTATCTGTCGGTATTTTCCCAAAAAGGAGAACGACGATTTATTCGATATACAATATGTTACCGTCAGCATCCTCTCCATGAGAAAAGTCCAATCCATCCAGCATATTAGAGCCCGGAAAGTTCACGTCATCCCCATATTCAATGATAGGTACCTTATGGTATCTGGAATAATCATGTTCTCCAAGATAAACTGCGACCGGATTACCTGAAGCATCCTCTATAAGCATATTGGTAGTTCCTGAAATTCCTGAAGCGAAGTATCCAACATAGTCATGTACGCTGTATGTTGTCGGAAGATCCTCATATTTACCTGACGTTGAAAAGAAATTATCGAACTCTTTTCCGATATCAGAAGGCTGATCCATAATACCTACCGCGTCATTGCTGCAGCTTGCCCATATCTGCTTGCCCGGAATTACATTCGCTGCCTTCACGCCTATGCTAAAGCGGGTCTCATAGTCAAAAGTTGTATCAACCAGCAGCATTACATCGGGATATTCGTCAATTGTCATCTTAAAATCACAATATGTCGTATCAACATCATAGTCCATCTTGACACTTTCCTTATTGATCCTGAAAGTGCCACCCTTCATGTCAGGATTCTGAGACATAACCCATCCAAGGCATTCGATGATTATATGATGCCAAAGCTCAGGTACAAGCTCGTCCAAAAACTCTTTTGGCTCTACGGAAATATTGTTATTCCGGCAAAGCTCTTCATACTTTGCTTTTGCTTCCGAATAAGCAGCAGAGCTTACACCGGTCTCATAAATCTCTATTATCTCACCATTATCATTCTTAACGGCGTAGATATTATCAAAATTCTCTATGTTCTGACTGTAATTGCGATCATAGGTGTCAACAGTGCATACACTTGCTTTGTCCATTTTGAAGTTCAGACCCTCACGGTAAAAATAATGTGTATGAGGCACTTTTCCTTCATCCTGAGTACAAAGATAAAGGCCTTCTATATCCGTCGATGATAAATATTCGCCTTCATAAATATCAAGGGAGCAGTTTATGCCGCCATGATTGTCATAATAATCTCTGTTAATGAATGCCCAGAAATTATCCACTGTGTCCTTAAAGCTGATCAGATAACAATTATCAGCGGAATTCTGCTGTATTCCGAGTTCATAATCGGTAGTGCCCTCTCTTTGATAAATGGGATGATAATCTGAAGAATTATCGTTACATAAGTCATATACCGATTTATATGTGTTTTGGTCCTCTGTGACAAGATCCCCGCAAGTCACAGGTATTCCCTGGACTTGAATACCCGTACAGATTGAAGGATCCTGATCGAGATAATCGAGGATTAAAAAACCATCCTGTTCTTTTGAAAATCCGCTTATCTGGACCCTGTCATTTTGCCTGAGTTCATACCCGTTATCATTCAAAAATTTTTCAGCATCTTCTCTTGATGTCGGAAAAACCAGATCGCTTCCGCCGATATTCATGGTGACAGACTTTACATTCTGATATGCATTCCCCGTTTCATCAGACTGGTCTCCGGCTGCCCCTTCAGGCTTTTCCTCACTCTTTTCCCCTGAGCCTTCTGCTGTGGAAAGCTCCTGTGCCCGGCTGACATCTGTCTCGGTGCTGTTTCCGCAACCTGCTGTGATCAGCATAGTCAGACATACAGCCATGCATACAATTCTTTTTTTCATTAACACTTCCTCCTGATAATACTTTGCCCCGGCAATAATTCTAACATTGAGGCCTCTGAGTGCCAACAAATCCTTTATTATTCAGTTTTTCACGCAATCACGTATCGTATGGATTAATCAAAAAAAGACTACCGATTGGTATCGGTAGCCTGATTTATCTATTTATACAGCCGCAAGCTCTTTTACCTGCTCACGCTTCTCGTAGAGGACGCATCCGCCCTTGTGGTCATCCATAAGAACGCCCTGAGACTGAAGATCAAGGAAAAGCTTGGACTTCATAGCTTCTCTGAGGGAAGTCTCTTTTACATTGATATCAGAGTATGGCGAGAATGGACATGGCTCTGCACCACCCTGGGAGTTGATGTGGAAGAAGCCTCTGCCGGCAGCAATACATCCGCCTGAGTTCTTCTCATCTCCGGGGAATGATACAAATACCATCTCCGGATGCTCTTCGCGAAGCCTCATGATCTCTGCCTTTAAGTACTCTCTGTCCTCATCTCCGGGTGCCAGATGCTCCGAATCCTCATCTACAGGAACAAATTCAACGAAAATAACTGCTTTGCAGCCTTTCTCTGACATCATACTGATAAAGCTCTCAGATGAAACCTCATTGAGATTATCGGTTGTCACAGTAACCGAAGTTCCGAAAATAAGGCCTCTTCTCTTAAGCTCATCCATGTTTGAGATAAGCTTCTCATATACGCCCTCTCCTCTTCTTCTGTCTGTGGCTTCCTGCTCACCCTCTATACTCATGATAGGGATAAGATTTCGATTTCTGTCGAATTCATCAAAGTATTTCTCAGTCATAAATGTTCCATTTGTGAAAATAGGGAACAGGATTGACTGCTTTTTACCTGCAGCCTCGATTACTCCGCGCCTGAGGAGTGGCTCTCCGCCCGCAAGAAGGATAAAGCTTACTCCAAGCTCATCCGCTTCATCAAAAATATTGCTCCAATCCTCGTCTGAGAGCTGCTTAACAGGCTCATTGTCATTGGTTGCGTCGTTACATCTTGAATAGCATCCGGCGCAGTGAAGATTACAGCTGCTGGTTATGCTGGCAATAAGAAATGGCGGAATATGCTCTCCTGCCTTCTCCATTTTTGCTCTTTTTTTGGAAGCTGCACTGCTGGCTACCGCAAACTTAGCCATATATGCGCTCTCCTTGGGATTCCTGAGTGTGGCTCTTACTGCATCTGCAACAACGCGCTCAACTCCCCTGGTCATGTACTCCTGAATATCAAACTCTTTAGACATTGCAAAATCCTCTTATAAGCATTAATTGTTATAAGAGGATTATATCACGTTTTGTGTTTTTTGCAATTATATTGTGCGCTACTTTTTAATCATTCCTTACAGCCGGGTCCAGACCGATCTCTTTGGCTCGATCATTCAGTATCTTCTTGATCTCTTTATCTGTATAGGTCTTAAATCCTGCTTCTTCAAGGGTGTTCTTGAAAATGTTGTCATTTTCATAATACTTGTCACTTCCGATGTAAAAGTACTGATAATAAGTGTTTTCTGCGTCCTTACGATCCTCAGACAGATAATAGACCATGAGCTGGGTATCTTTCCACACTTCTTCATCAATCTCCACATCATCTCCAAAGTCAAAATTGTCGATTGACAGGTAGTAAAAGCTTTCATAGAAAAAGTGATATCTGGCATCAGCGTCAAGGAAGCCGTAATTATAGATGGCAAGACTGGCTCCGCCTTTTCCGAATTCATAGACAAAGCCCAGAGGACTGATACTTCCTTCAGATTTTTCAGCACTGACTATTGTTATATATCTTATATATAATTTACCGCCATCTTCCTTGATCACAAAGCTGTAACTGACATGGTCCAGCTCTTTGGCATTAACTATCGCCTGCAGTTCATATACTCCGTCATTTCCGCAGTCAATATAGCTGTAATCATGAATGGTATATCCGCTTTCCGTCGCTCCATTCGTAAAGTCATCAAATTCGCAATCCTGTACAGCCTCTGCTTCACCGTTCAGATAAGCGGTGTACAGACCTGTTGTGTCCCTTTCATCTCGGAAGTATTTCTTTTCATAGGAGGTGGTCAGATTCTCCATAGACAGATCTTTAAACCAGGAAAATCTTTCCTTTTCATTGCCGAAATACCAGGACTGCTCGCCATCCTTGATCTCTTCAAGCGTGATCTTGTTGTCATCTATAAACATCCTGTAAAAGATGTTCATGCCCCAGTAGGAATCCGCTGATTCTTTCTCGGTCGCATAAACCATATATTTCGCATCTTCGATCACATACACACCATCAAGCTCACTTATGCACGGCTCTATATCCAGCTCTCTGAAGGCATCCATGTTCCATTCGATGAGTGTCCTGTCATCTGTCGTCTCATAAACGGATGTCCGATAAAGCTTTGTTTCGCCGCCCCAAAAGGTCTTTATAACCTCAAGATATCCGTCCCTGTCCAGGTCATCTATAGCATAGCCGTAATCAATAAACGGGGAAAAGACCTCCTGGTCCTCCTCAGTGAGTTTCCAGAGATCAAAGTTGTCATTTATTATCTCAAGCTGGTCCTCATAAGCATATGCAAGCTCATATGTATTTTCAGGCTCTTCTTCCGGCTTTTCTTCAGGTTCAGCTTCCGGCTCACTTTCAGCCTCTACTGCAGATACCTCACTTGTGGCATTATCTGTCTCACTTACCGCATCATTTGCATTTAAGCCGCTACAACCGGTTGTCAAAAGAGCTGTTGTCAGTATTATCAGTAATTGTCTTTTTTTCATACGCTCAATACCTTTTTATCAGATCAGTTTTGTCGTCCATTTTGTGCAGTCAAGCACATCCGTTGCCAGATCCTGATAGAACTCCGGCTCATGGCACACCATTACTACTGTTCCTTTGTACTCCTTGAGGGCTCTGTGCAGTTCATCCTTGGCATCCACGTCCAGATGGTTTGTGGGCTCGTCCAGAACCAGAATATTGGATTCTCTGTTCATAAGTTTGCATAGTCTGACCTTGGCCTGCTCGCCTCCGGAAAGGACTTTGCACTTACTCTCAATGTGCTTGGTGGTAAGTCCGCACTTAGCAAGGGCTGATCTGACTTCATACTGAGAAAATCCGGGGAATTCGTTCCAGATCTCCTCAAGGCAGGTTGTCTCGATATCAGGTGACATCTCCTGCTGGAAATAGCCTATCTCCACGTTCTCACCCCTCTGAACCTTGCCTGAAATCGGTGGTATCAGACCGAGAATGCTCTTTAAAAGAGTGGTCTTGCCGATTCCGTTAGCTCCTGTGAGAACCGTGAAGGTATTTCTCTCAATCGCCAGATTAAGCGGTTTGGAGAGCGGTTCATCATAGCCTATCACAAGGTCTTTTGCCTCAAAAAGGAACTTGCCCGGTGTTCTGGCTGTCTTGAAGTAAAATTCCGGCTTTGGCTTCTCCTGAATCTTCTCGATAAGGTCCATGTTATCAAGCTTTTTCTGCCTTGCCATGGCCATGTTTCGTGTTGCGACTCTTGCCTTATTCCTTGCCACAAAGTCCTTGAGCTCGGCAATTTCCTGCTGCTGTCTGTTGTAAGCAGCCTCTCTCTGTGCCTTCTGAGCCTCATAGACTTCCGTAAACTTGTCGTAATCACCGACATATCTCTCAAGACTGTGGGTATACCCGTCCATGTGGTAGATAATGTTTACCACGCTGTTAAGGAACGGAATGTCATGTGAAATCAGGATAAATGCGTTTTCATACTCCTGAAGATACCTGGTGAGCCACACGATATGCTCTGCATCCAGATAGTTTGTAGGCTCATCAAGGAGCAGGATGTCGGGTTTTTGCAAAAGAAGCTTAGCCAGCAGTATCTTTGTTCTCTGTCCGCCTGAAAGCTCCGTTACATCGCGGTCTAGGCCAAGTTCCAAAAATCCAAGAGCTCTTGAAACTTCCTCAATCTTTGAATCTATCAGGTAAAAATCGTGATTGGTCAAAAGATCCTGAATGGTGCCAAGCTCTTCCATGTAGTCCTCAAGCTCTTTTTCATCCGCTTCGCCCATGGCATCGCAGATTTCGTTCATTCTGCGCTCCATGTCAAAGAGCTCGTCATATGCAGAAGCGAGAACATCTCTTATAGTCATGCCTTCCTTCAGAACCGCGTGCTGATCAAGGTATCCAACCTTCACGTTCTTGGCCCACTCAATCTTACCTGCATCAGGCATAAGCTGCCCGGTAATGATATTCATAAAAGTCGACTTTCCTTCGCCGTTGGCTCCCACAAGGCCGATGTGCTCGCCCTTTAAAAGCCTGAAAGAAACATCATCAAAAATAGCTCTGTCCCCGAAACCATGGGTAAGATGCTCAACATTCAAAATACTCATTTACTACGTACTCCACTTCTATAATTTATATAACTGCGATTCCAGTCTCACTATTATAACCTATTATGCGAAGAAATATTGTTAAATCTTTATCCCGGGTTTATGATAATTGTATGCAAAACGTGCTGCTTATGATATTTCCTATACTTCTTCTGGTAATGACCTTTTTTCATGCAGTACCCGCCAAAAAAGGTCTTCTTTCCGATACCTTTTTAAATCTCAATCAAAGTAAGAACATTCAGGCATCTATATGTCTGGCGATCATACTACATCACCTGACCCAGCAGATTACCGTTTATGGTATGCGTCCCAAGGGTCCTATAACCCTGCTTAGTTATATCGGATACCTGTTTACCGGTATGTTCTTCTTCTTTTCAGGATACGGACTTATGGCCAGTTTAGACGCCAAACCTGACTACCTGAAATCTTTCTTAAGGCACAGACTTCCGGCTGTTCTTGTTCCGTTTTGGATCATCAATATCCTTGGCGTAATCCTTACATCGGTTCTTCCGGGGCCAAAGCTCAAACCGGCTGAAGTCATCAGTGATATCACAGGTCTTACCCTTATTAACAGCAACGGCTGGTACATAATAGAGATATGTCTTCTGTATATCATCTTTTATGTACTGTTTCGACTTATAAAGAACCGCAATGTAGCATCGGCGCTTATGTGCGTCGCTACGATACTGATCATAGTCTATGCCTTCTTTCAGGGGCACGATCCGGAAGGCGCAAAAGCACACTGGTTCAAGGGCGAATGGTGGTACAATTCAACCCTGACCTTTGTCTTTGGTATCTATTTCACACAATTCAAGGACAGATTCTCCGGATTTTGTGTTAAGCACTATGGCAAAATGATATCTCTTTTTGCTGTTCTGACAGTTATATCTGTCTGGGGCAGTATTTATGCTCAGAATTTTCTCGGCTATTACCATGAGCCGGTGCACCATGGAATGCGTGACGCAGCCATAACGCTTGTTATTCAAACGCTTTCATGCATTATTTTTACCACATTTATCCTGATAATTAACATGAAGCTTTCTATAGGCAACAAGCCTCTTCTCTTTATTCGTTTCATGAGTCTTGAACTGTTTTTGGTACACGGCTATTTCCTGGATAAAGTATTCGGGCGCGTTGAAATGAATGATTTTCTGCGCTTCATAGTTGTGATATCCTGCAGTATCCTATGCTGTATACCGATTGCCGGGCTTGTGGGATTTCTTGTAAAAAAACTTACTGCCCTTCTGCTCACAAAACGGATAAAAAACGACACCTTAGAGCAGGCAATCAAGGAAAAAAGGCAAAGCAAAAAGCTCCGACTTCTGGCAATAACAATTGCATTTTTAGCGATAGCATCAATTCTGTACTTTACAGTGATAAGGTCTTTTGCTGAAAAAAGAGAATATGCCGGTGAATGCGACCTGATAAAAAACGCATCTGTCGGAGATACTATTCTGTGGGGACATTACGACACCAACCCGTCTCTCCCCGGAAAAGAGCGCATTTCCTGGATAATCCTTGAAAAAGACTCCGAAAGTGCCCTTCTTATATCGGAAATGGGCCTTGCCGGAAGCTACTATAACCAGCATCACGCTGAAATATCCTGGAATGACTGTGACCTGAGAAATCTTATCAATTCAGGGCCGATATCTAAGTCATTCAGTAATTATGAGCTTGATAGCATGCTTCCAATTGACGGGGACCTTGTCTCTCTCCTGACAGCCAAGGAGGCTAAAGAGCTCTTTTCCACAGATGAAGACAGAGAGCTTATCATCACTGCTGTGGCAAAGGCCCAGGGAACTAACATTAACGATCTCAGCAAGCACCACGAATGGGATATGACCAATGTTAAAACCTCCTGGTGGTGGCTTAGGGGGGACAATAATGAATCCTCAATCACAGCTCCTATAGTCACGGTTGACGGAGTGATTTCAATTGATGAAAAGTATGTAAATAAGCCCGGTGGCGCCATCAGACCGGTTATCAGGGTGAAAAATAATTAGCTATCACGGTGCACTAATTATGCTATAATTTTTATATGAAACTATTTTTTAATGCAGACAAATATATAACAAGGGTCGAAAGCCCGAGAGTAAACAGCGCAAGAACCCGCAAATCTCAGGTTCTGCTGTACATAGACAAATACTTTGATATGTACAACCATGAGTACCTCGGTAGTGTCTATACCGCTTGCAAGGAATATATAGAGGAAATGATGGAGGAGGAAGAGAACTCCGGAGCCGGAATCAGCACAGAGGTACAGGCTTGCACTACTATAATCAAGGGCCTTCAGGATTTCATTGGTCAGGGCAAACATGAAGAACTGCGCTATATGAAGCTCCTGGCAGCCAAGGAGGCATTCAAGTTCTACTGTGCTATGATATCCAAGGTTATGGAACTTGATATAATCGACAAGAAACAAGCCAAGAGAAGAATCACCAAATTCTATAATGAATGCGGTCTTGAGTGACTAAAAAGGGAAGGCATCTGAGCCAATGTCATTAAGTTAAGGGTGACGGAAATAAGACTCTTATACCAGAAATGGTATAGGGGTCTTTTTTTCTGCGAAAATAGTTGACAGAATGA
>NZ_ATVT01000010.1 GCF_000420865.1 Butyrivibrio sp. XPD2006 | reverse complement strand
CCATGTTAATCATAATTGAAATGTATTTTGTTTTTTGTGTGACAATTTTGTGATAGTCGCCATGATAATATTAACTCAACATAAAACAAACCAACACAAATAAGACACATAACAACCCAAAATAGATTGAGAAAAGAGAGAGGTAAAGATTATGAAGACTTTAAAGAAAACAATGGTAGCAATAATGATGTCAGCAATGATGATAAGCGTAACACCTATTACAACATTTGCATGTGAGAGTACACCTGTTGAGATTACAGAAACACAGGATATAAATTATAATAAGTACCATGATCCTGATTATATCGGCTCCGCTGATGATGTTGGCGATAGTATCGCGACTGGTTTTGCAAATGTGTTTGCGTTCTTATACTTTATAATTTTTGGAGTACACACAGTCGGATAAATATTTTAAGTAAGTAACGAGTGTGTAAGTTGAAATAATATACAAATTACCTCTATCTCGCCATTGTGAGATAGAGGTTTTGCTTTGTCTACTACGGATCCAGTTTTCATGAAATTATCCACCCAGAAAAATAGAACTGACCGCAATCATGATAAATTGGCTGCAAATCCTGTGACCTCTTCATATAATCATCCGGACTTGTAGGTTGCAAAAAGCCTCCAGCCTCTGATAACCCTCTCTGCGATGGGAAAGAAAACTGTACCACAGGAAATACAGCGTTACATTCTCCAGCTAAATGATCTCAAACCATCTTTATCACTGCTGTTTCCGCATATGTAATCGGGTCAGAATGCATAAAGAACAGCGTACCTCTTCTTGGCGCGTACAATGTTTCCATTACTGAACCATCATAGGGATTTATGATCTCAGCAAGAGGAGTCCCCTCATCCACACTGTCTCCCACTTTTACAAGCGGCTCAAATATGCCTGATTTGGCAGTTCTGACACTAATCAGCTCCTTATCACTTATAACTATTGACGGGTGATCACCATTTTCCTGGTATTTTACAAATCCAACGCTTTTGCAGAATCTAAGAATAGACAGCACTGCCTGACCGGCACTCTTTTTATCAATCCTACTTGTTGTAGATGTATAGAGGCTGTAAGCTTTTGTGTTCCACACCTGCCAGTTATAGTTCAGCGTTGCCGTATCATACGGTCTGACAGTTCTTTTTACAACGTAAGGCATTCCAAACTTCATTGCCGTTATAACATCAGAATATCCTTCATCCATTAGTCTCACATGTGGTATAAACTCACCCGGCATGTAAAATGATGTAAACTGAATCCCATACTCGTAATCTTTTATCTGAGAAAAAATGCCGTCGGCAATTCTCTGGGTAGTCTCCCCCAGGTCATACCCTGGGAACATTCTGTTTATGTCAGTATTATCAATAGTCCAGAATCGCTTCTGCGTATTAATCGAATATGGGTTACAGCAGGGTATAATCAGAATTTTGACATCCGGACGGATACGTCTTTCTTCCTCAAGCTGCCTGAATTTTTTAACAAGCTGGGAACAACAGTATAACTGCTGAACTTCATTTCCCCGCATGCTTCCGACAATGCAGAGAGACTTTTTGCCCTTTCCAAATTCAAAACCTGTTATTCTGAAACTGTCTCTGTACAGCCCTTTGATCTCATAAATAATCTTCTTTTTCATACAGCCATGACTTCCTTTTTAAGTAGTCTGCCAATGAGCGATCCTTCATCAACAATCGGATATTCTCTTATGGTAAAAAGAATTCCGTCTACAGGACTTTCAACATTTTGTAAAACCTGCCCGGAAAGCGGATCAATAATCCTCCCAATCCTGTCGCCCTTGCAAAGCTTCTCCCAGTGCTTCACGTCAGGGATAAAAAGCCCACCTGATGCCGCATTGAGAAAACAGACATCTTCAGCATTCTCAGAAACAATAGGCTTTCTTGGTGTTTTCGTTTCTCCGGTCCACATTCCCATATAATGCATTAGCCCCAGTATCCCATCCACAAGCTGGTCACCGTACTCTTTTGTTATACGCATCCCAACGCCCATCTCAACAACAAGGCATGGTGTTCCCGCATGGTTTAGGCTGTATGCAAACGTAGACTCAAGAACAGTACTTGCTTCATGTATCCAGACAAAATCAACATTGCAGTGCTTTGCAAGTGGAACAAGTTCTTCTTTATGGAGTCTGTTGATTCTTATCTGCGGAATCTCAGTAAGATAGATATTACTCGCATGTATATCCAGCACCACAGCGGATCCTGATACATCCTTTAAAATATTTGCAGCAAGTAATTCTGTCATATTGCCTTCTGTATTTCCCGGAAATATCCTGTTCATATCAAGGTCAAAAGCTGGTATCCCTCGGGTCACCGAGTCTATCCCAAGTGGATTCATGGCAGGGTAGATGTCAACTATTCCCTTCAGGCACTTTTTGTTTTCCTCTATCTGTCTTGCAAGTTCAAAGCATACATACTGCCCTTCAAGCTCATCTCCGTGTATTCCTGTAACAATGCTTATTCGCTTCGGAACTCTTTCAGAGCCATCCGGCATTATGCGTCTTTTTTTTATTCTTAAAACTTCATCAACTGGTAGTGCTACCTCTGCTACAGTTTTTATCATCAGAACAATGCTCCTCTGCTTATGATGCTCTGTCCGGGGCTTATCTCAGATACATTCACATATATATCCTGTGTCTGCTCTCCTCCCCCATGCATAATCCCCCTATTAATCTGGCACTCAGTTGCATCCCTGCCACAGCCTATTTTTATGTGTGAGTCTTGCACCAGAATATTATTTGTCGGGTCAAGGCCATACCATTTTCCATCATCTACAACTTCCACCCATGCATGAGATTCACCCTCTCCTATGATGAGTCCGGTTACGTATCTGGCTGAACATCCTGACATATTAAGGAGTGAGATCATGATATGGGAATAATCCTGGCATACTCCCCTTCCAATCGAAAAAGCTTCCTCAGCCCCTGTGCCTATGCTGGTGCAGCCTTTTTCATAAACAAGGTAACCATGCAGTCTTTCCATTATCTGCTTTGCCTTATCAAGTGATCTCAAATCATCAAAAGAAGGCATAGAAGCCCTTATGGATTCCATATACTCCCTAAGCCTTTCTCCAGGATCAGTAAGTCCATGACTATGCCTGTATATCATCTCTTCAGTTTCAGTCGCAACAGATTCATGCGTCGCACATCCACATTCTGCATCACCCTTAATGTGATATTTAAAATATGAATGCGGTATCTCATTGCTGCCATAAATGTATCTGTTTCCGTGGGAATCGGTAGCCCATTCTGCTTTTGTTTCAGGTATCATATCGATCTTTATATTCGAAATCTTCTGTCTGTCGGTATCCTTGGGGATACACTTTATTGTATAGCAGCACCATGAAACATCAGAAGAATAGCGGATTTCCATGCAATAATCAAAATGAAGTTTTTTCACGATATCACATCCTTAAACCTTAGGCAATCAGCGTCTCTACCATTCTTATCACGCCGTAATAATCTACTTCCTGTTCTTCCACAGCCTTGCGAATTTCCTCAAGTCTGTCCTTATTTATGTCCATACCGCTCTTTTCAATCCTGGGAATCATTCTGTTTGCTTCCCTGACCAGCACCTCTCTTCCAAGACCAAGCCTTGCATAAAGATCAAATCTTTCAATCCTTTTTCCAGACTTGATTATGTTCCTTACGTGATCATCATCCAGCTTGTCATCTATCATTCCCCAAAACGCCAAAATGTCATCTATTACAAGCTGAAGCTCAATAAGCGGTGCATCGCTAAGCTTTGCCTTGTTCATCTCATATATCGCAAGATGTATATATGAAAGAGACTCTGAGCCAATGCTTTCCCTCAGCACAATGGCATTATCATAGGCTCTGATGAGATTACTGATAATTGAGTCAGGATTATTCTCATCAAAGGGATAAGACTCCATAAAATCCTGCTTGTCCTTGTAAATATCCGGTATATCAATCATCTGGCAAAAATCATGATAGCTGTCACGGATTTCATCAATCATGGTGTCATAGCTCTTGAAATAACACCTAACCAGCGTGTACACCCGCTCAGCATATCTTCCCAGCCAGTATAATCTGTTTGTCTGTTCTACTGAGATAATACCCATGTATCCTTAAATCCTCCTCCCTGTGAAGAATTGACAATAAACGAATCCGGATTCCTTGAAAAACGTGTAAGGCCACTTTTCCATACAAGTGGCTCATCTGCCATCAGCACAAATGCCCTGAGGTCTGCTTTTCTTGGAACCATATCATCGCCTTCAAGAATATCCAGATCCTGGAAGTCTATGACTTCCTGCGCGATAAACCTTCTTGGCTCTGCTTTGAGAAGTTTTATAAAGTTTTCCTTCTGTTCCTTTGACATTGAGCTTCCAAATACAACTCCATAGCCGCCTGCTTCAGCTACATCTTTGAGTACCAAGCTGTCAAACTTATCAAGCACATATTTCATATCTTCTTCATAGAATGGCAGATATGTCGGCGCATTCTGAAGTATTGGTTCTTCGCCAAGATAATAACTGATCATTTTCGGGACAAAATAGTATATTCCCTTGTCATCAGCAATACCATTGCCCGGTGCATTTATCAGGGCAACATTTCCTTTTCTGAAAACATCGTAGATATGCGGAATTCCTATGACTGACTCAGGATTGAAATTCATTGGATCAAGGTACTCATCTGAGATTCTTCTGTAAACAGCCCCCACTCTCTCATGCTTTCCATCAGCAGTGATAAAGTAAAGCTTGTCATTTTCCACGATCAGCTCTGAGCCGTTTGCAAGATGCGCTCCCGTTTGTTCTGCCAGATAGGAATGTTCAAAATATGCCGCATTATATCTTCCCGGTGTTAGGATGACAGTGTGTCCGCCAACATTGACGTTATCCATAGTCCGCCTTAGAAGTCTTGCATAATTTCTGTTATCTTCAAGCCTCACATCATTGAATGTTCCTGGCGAACTCCTTCTACAGAGCTCCCTTGCTATCATCGGATATGATGCTCCTGATGGAACACGCAGGTTGTCCTCCAGTATGTACCACTGCCCATCCTTACCTTTTACAAGGTCAATTCCGGATATGTGGGAGTAAATTCCTTTTACCGGGCACACTCCCTCGCACTCAACCATATAACCACTGGAAGCAAAGATAAAATCCTCAGGCACAACGCCGTCCTTTACAATCTTCTTGCCACTGTATATATCCTTAAGAAAAAGATTCAATGCAGTAACACGCTGTTTTAGCCCCTTTTCAAGGTATTCAAATTCATCGTGTTCTATAACCCTTGGTATGGCATCAAAGGGAAAAAGCTGCTCCTTAAACTCATTATTCTTATAGATTCCAAATTTCACTCCATACCTTGCCAGCAGTGCATTGACATCATCTGTATGCTTTAGCAGGTTTACATTGTTCATAGGCCTTTTCCCTTCTCTTGAAATAAAACTGATGGTGTAGTTTGCGCACTATCTGGTCGCACTCTGTGTAACAGTAATCCGTTTTGTTCCTGTCGTTATCGCCAAACGTAAGTGTTTCTTCCGCGCCTGTCATATTTCGCAGGTAGTCTGTCATATTCTGTACGGAGGCGTTCTTGCTATAGATTTTTATATATGAATATCCTTTGTAATCATCAGACGGATACGAAAGGATCTTAAGTTCTTCGTAGATATCGCTTCTTTTTATATCCTCCACCAGCTGCTCTATCTTTCTGGTCTCATCAACACACATCATGTATACTACCGGATGATCCTTTGGCCTTTCCTTGTTCAGGTAATTACGGTAGGGAGACTTATGCATTTTCCCATATATATCTTTTTCTGCAGTATTCTTTAGCTCGTCATAATAGATGATAAGTACGTCTTCAAGAATTATTGTCGTAAAGATATTGACCCCCCTGCTTCTGATAAAGCTTTCTATGTTGCAGGCATGCTCTGCGGATATAACATATACCTTCGGGTACCTGTTTTCTTTTATGTCATAAAGGATTGCCCCATCCATCGCTATTATTGGTAGCTTCGGTTTTATATCAGGCATCCCCTCCAAAAATCCGGCTGGTGTCCGCAATGTCATGAATGTAAGCTGCATACCTTTTTCAAGCATGTTCTTTATCATGATCTGACTAAATGGCGTTATTCCTGTCGAAAGACCATCCATAGCCCTATCAACATCTGCAATAAAAAGTGTGTCCCTGTCATATTCACCATGAATACATACTGAGTTCAGGACAAGTCCCACAAATATGCCTATAAGAGTATCCAGAGATCTGTTAGCAACGAATATGTATGGGTTTTCATCCATAAGATGATTTACGACTATGCTCAGAAAAACAACACATGAAAAATACGATGCTTTCTTCTGCTTTATAACAACAGTTGTATAAATTATGGGGATCAATGCTAGTGATATGATGCAGTAATGAAGAAAGCTATCACCAAGTTGCGGGACTCTTTGTTTTATCAAGATATATATCAGCCCATATGCTGCTCCTATGCCCGTCCCAACTGTTCTTTGAAGTGCGTTTTGAACTGTGTTTTTTGTCTGGTTCTGTATGCACCATAAAACTGCCAGTGCTGAATAAAACGGTGCTCCCTGTTTTCCCCTCATGAAATAAATAGCAAAGCAGATAAGCACTCCTAGTGCTGATTTTATAATCCGCATCCCTATACGCGGAACATGTACCATGCCCTTTTCCATATATCAGTAAAAAACACTCCTCACAACTCCACACAGAATATCGGCGCTTGTATCAGCTCCAAACTTTCCGGAATCTATGCATATTTCTCTGTTGTCAAAGATTCCTGCTATATCCTTACAATATTTACGCCTGTAATTCTCGCGGGCTTTATCGACATCCTGTATCATTCCCCTTGCAGTTTTTTCATCCATCCCCAGTATTGAAATGCAATTTTCAACCCTTTTCTCAATCGGCGCATATACATATATATCAAGCACACGCTCCATATCTCGCAAACAGTAATCACCACACCTGCCGACTATAATACATGATTCTTTAGATGCAAAATCCCTTATTATGTTTGTCTGAACCTGAAATAATTCTTCCTGCATACTTACAGGTCCCATTCCAAGGGGATATCTTCTCTCTGCAAAGAAGCCTCCTGCGCGTTCTTCCTCTTTACTTATTTCAGAAACAGGAAGTCCCATACGTTTTGCAGTATGTTCAACAATATCCCTATCATAAAATTCTATTCCCAGTTCAGCGGCCATCTTCTGAGCTATTGTTCTTCCCAGCGCGCCAAACTGTCTGGAGATCGTAATTACATATTTATCCATTGTAGGCCCATCCTGTCTGCCTTCTCTCCTCCAAAACCGGAGTTTTTTTCACTTTTACAGTCATTTTCTTTTTCTGCAGATTCCTTACTGTCATGGAAATCGAAAAGTTGATCACAAAGTAAATGGTTGCAGCAAGACCAAACAGTACAAATACGTCAGATACATTTATCGAATTAAGTCCGTTATACCTGTTAGCTGCTGACAAAACCTGCTTGGTCCTTGCCATAAGCTCAATAACTGCAACATTTGCAAGAAATGAGCTGTCCTTGATAGTTGTTATAACCTGGCTTAAAAGTGTAGGGTCAATTGCTCTGAATGTCTGAGGCAGCACAATATACCACATGATCTGAAGCATGGAAAATCCCTGCGATTGCCCAGCTTCAATCTGTCCATGAGAAACGGAATTCAATCCGCCCCTCACTATTTCGGCAATAACACCTGATGTATATAAAATAAGCGCCACAGCAGCCTTAAACAAAAGCTTGTTGTTTACTGAAGAAAGACCGAACATCTGCCTGTCTACAAATCCCGGTGCAGGACAGAATACAACACATATGAAAATCCAGAATAACAACGGTGTGTTTCTGAACACTTCTATGTATATTACGGAAAGAGCCTTCAGTACTCCTGTCTGTTTACCTGTACAATAATTCCTCATAAGTGCCAGTACAGTTCCTATCACTATACTGAAAAGTACTGCAGCAACAGATATTATCAGTGTAAAGAGCACCCCCTGAAGTATGAATTTTATAATTGCCGGATTTCTCAGCATTGAAAGGCTGCCATCCAATGTGTTCATATCACGCCTCCTTTGGTGTACTGTTCTGGAATACTTTCTGATCTCTTTTCTTTAATGATGTCTCCCACATCGATGCAAAGGATGAAAGAGGGAAACAGATAAGAAAGAATATTACTCCACATACGATATATGCTGGAGCATACGAGCCACCTGTGTTTTCTCCGGTAACAAAGCTATAAGTAAGCGATAAAAGATCTGCTCCCCCCACTATGTATAAACAGGAAGTATTTTTAATCATGTTCACAATTACATTTGTCATCGGTGGCAAAATCACTTTTATACTCTGTGGGATTATGATGTAAAACATCTGCCCGGCATATCCAAATCCCTGAGACTGAGCTGCCTCAAACTGTCCTTTTGGAACCGACTCTATCCCTGCCCTTATAACTTCTGCCATGTATGCTCCGGTATATATACCAAGTGCCAGGAATCCAGTGACTATAATTCCAGGACTGTGACCAGAAAAAGCCAATGCATAGTATAGAAAGCACATCTGTAAAAGGACCGGTGTATTCTGAATCACCTCAACATACACTCTGCTGATACTCTTCAGTATTTTTCTATTACTTGTTGCCATAAGTCCAAATATGATTCCAAGCATTAAAGCTATGAGAAGCGCTATAACAGCAGTCTTTAGTGTATTCATTATTCCGAGCAGAAATGTTTCCCGATAGATCCATATTTTATTCCATGCTCTTGGAGAAAATAATCCAGACATCACCAGTCCTCCGAAGTTTAATCAAGTCCGTTTTCTGAAATAAGTTTATCGATTGTTCCGTTCTCAAAGCTTTCGCTCACAAGCTCTTCGGCCACCTTTGAAAGACCGGATCCCTTTGTGGTTGCAATACCATAATTCTGGGGCGAAAACTCTGCATCGATATAAGATCTTCCCTCTGTCTTGTATATAGCAAGTATGGACTTATCGACACAGAACGCATCAACTTCACCGGCACTAAGTGCTGTAGAGATTGTTGGATAATCATCATACTGCTGGAACTTTATACCATCAGTCCAGGTGGCCGGATCAAAGCTTTCTTCATCAAAGCCATCACCACTTATAAGACCTTTTTCAATCATTGCTTTTACAAGAGCCTTAGCTGATGTTGATCCGGAAGAGACACCTACAGTTGCATCAGCCAAATCATCAAGTGTCTTAATTCCTTTTGAATCCTCAACAAGAACGCTTACATAATCTGTATAGTACGGTGTCGTAAAATCCCAGCTCTCTTTTCTTTCATCAGTGATTGTGAATGTAGCGAGTACACAATCAATATCTCCTGAATCAAGAAGTTCCGTTCTTGTTGCTGCTGTTACAGCCGTAAATTCAACATCAACTCCAAGTTTGTCTGCCAAAGCCTTTGCAAGCTCAATTTCCAATCCGGTATACTCACCTGTAAGAGGGTCTTCATATCCAAATCCCATTACAGCATTCTTAACACCGACCTTTATAACTCCTCTGTCGACAATTGCCTTTACATCTTCTTCCAGGCTGTCATCTGCCGGCTGCTCTGCTAAAGGCGTCTCCTGAGCTGAATCTGTTATCTCTGATACTTCTGCAGGCTCGGAAGCACTTCCGCATGCAACGAGCAATGCTCCCATCAGCCCTGCTGCCACTGCGCTTAATGATCTCCTCATGATCTTTTTCTTCATAATTTTTTCCTCCTCGTGTTTTCTATAGACAGTACAGCTACTTTAGTCTGTACGTTGTCATCTCATCTGATGATCTTTCCCAGGAATTGTTTTACTCTTTCACTCTCCGGATTATTGAAAAAGTGTTCCGGTGTTCCGGATTCTATGATCTGCCCATCTTCCATGAAAATCACCCGGTCGGCTACCTGCCTCGCAAATCCCATTTCATGGGTGACTACCACCATTGTTATGTTTTCCTTAGCCAGCTTGATCATTACATCAAGCACTTCCTGAATGGTCTCGGGATCAAGCGCTGATGTTGGCTCATCAAACAAAATGATCTTACTTTGTGAGCAAAGAGCCCTGGCAATTGCTATTCTCTGCTGTTGTCCTCCGGAAAGTGTCGTCGGATAAACATCTGCTTTATCCTTTAATCCCACGATATCCAGATAATGGTATGCCAGCTCCTCAGCTTCTTTCTTGGATTTATGATGAAGCTTCATAGGTGCAAGTGTAAGGTTTTTTAGAACAGTCATATGTGGATATAGATTAAACTGCTGGAATACCATCGAAGTACTTTCGCGAACCACTTTGGTTTTATTCTTTGAAGTCAGCTCAGTCCCGTCTATATAAACATGTCCACTACTTGGTGCCTCCAGAAAATTCATGCAGCGAACTGTTGTGGATTTTCCTGATCCGGACGGACCTATAATTACCAATTTTTCTCCCTCTTCAACCTCAAGATTCACATCTTTTAATACATGAAGATCCCCAAAGCTTTTATTTACATTTTCCAGCTTGATCATTGCCATAGCTTATTTTTCCTTTCCTAAATGCAAAGATGGCGCTCCGGTATCATGCCGAAACGCCATTGTCTCATTGCACTTATATAGGATTAGTTATAATGAAAAAGAATAAAAGAAAAGGCGCTCCGAAACACTGTGTGAATCAAAACGCCTTTGTTTGTATACAAGTATACGGTTTGTATTTATTTTGACAATTGCTATTTTATACAAAAATTTTGCGACAATATCCTGGTCTTATCATTATTTTTGCCAAATCAAAGCTCCTGACAATGTTTCACAAACTCCCTGAATATCAGCTTCCGTTATTCCATCCATGTATCCTGGAAGCATCCACAGACTTTCCTTTTCATCATCAAATAATGGAACAAGACCAATAATAGGTTTTTTCATAAGTTATCAAGTTCCTCCAGCCATGTATTCACGCAAGCATCGGATGGCATCCTAAGATCGCCTCTGGGCGAAACAGCCACAGAGCCGACTTTTGGTCCGTCTGGGAGGCAACTCCTCTTAAACTGCTGCGCAAAGAATCTTCTATAAAATGTCTTTTCCCATTTCAGAATAACGTCATCCGAATATTCACCGGTGAAAGCGATTTTTGCCAATCTGTATATCTTGCCGGGACTTTGCGAAAGCCTTAGCATATGATAGAGGAAAAAGTCGTGAAGTTCGTACGGTCCGACTAAATCTTCAGTCTTCTGTGTGATTTCACCTCCATCTGGTGGCAATAACTCTGGCGATACAGGTGTATCTAAAATATCATATAAAGTTTCTCTGAGCCTTCTGTCATCAGTAGTATCTGCGTAGTACTGTACAAGATATCTAACCAGAGTCTTCGGCACTGAAGAATTCACCGCATACATCGACATATGGTCACCATTGTAAGTAGCCCATCCGAGCGCAAGCTCAGATAGATCCCCCGTACCAATTACTATGCCGTTTTCCTTATTGGCAATATCCATCAGAATCTTGGTCCTCTCGCGGGCCTGGCTGTTTTCATAGGTAACGTCATGAACATTTTCATCATGACAAATATCAGCAAAATGCTGTTTAACAGCCTTACTTATATTAACTTCCCTAAATGATGCACCTATCTCTTTTATGAGCCTTACTGCATTTACATATGTCCTGTCTGTAGTACCAAAGCCCGGCATTGTGACTGCTATAATTCCATTTCGATCGAAGTTCAGATAGTCAAATGCCTTTGCAATAACAAGAAATGCAAGTGTCGAGTCAAGGCCGCCTGATATACCAATGACTGCTGTCTTACATCCGATATGATCAAGTCTTTTTCTTAATCCCATTGCCTGTATGGTAAGGATCTCATTACATCGCATGTCGCGTTCCTGTCCCAAAGCAGGTACAAACGGATTGGGATCAATATATCTTGTCAGTTCTGCATGTTCCTTATTCAGTGAGAATACCACGCGGGTATACTTGACGCTGGAGTCTGCCTCATATGTTGTCATACGTCTTCTTTCAGCTTCAAGATATTCCAGATCAATCTCTGATACGATCATATTTTCAGAGAAACGTTCCGATTCACACAAAACAATTCCATTTTCTGCTATTATATTATGTCCGGAATAAACAACATCCTGAGTGGATTCTCCAGGTCCTGCTGAAGCATACAGATACGCACAGACCAGCCTTGCCGACTGGGCACTCACAAGATTTCTGCGATATCTGCTCTTGCCAATTATCTCATTGGAAGCAGAAAGATTGGCTATTACTGTCGCTCCAGCCAGACAGTGTGCAGTACTTGGCGGATCCGGCACCCACAAATCTTCACAAAGCTCAGATGCAACTCTAAATGACGGCATCTCATTGCACTCAAACAGGATATTTCTGCTTATTTGTACAGCTCGCCCACCAATATTGATAACTGTATCTAATTCTCTTCCAGAATAGAAGTGCCTTGCTTCGTAGAACTCGTTATAATTTGGCAAGAATGTCTTTGGCACAATTCCCAATACTTCTCCATTACATAAAGCTGCTGCAACATTGTATAGTTTTGCATCAACCGAGAGTGGCAATCCCACAAAAATCAGTGCATCCACGCCCTGACTATGCTTAGCTATTTTGAGCAGAGCTTCCTTTGTTGCTTCCAATAATCTGTCCTGAAAAAACAAATCCTGGCAGGTATAACCCGTTATACACAGTTCCGGAAATACCATCAGCTTTACTTTTTTCCCAGCAGCTTCTTCTATGCATTTGCATATTTCATTACAGTTAAACTCTACATCTGCAACCCTTACATTTGGAGTAATAGCTGCAACTTTTAAATATCCGTCTATCATTTCCCTATCTTCCTTATATCCTTCATATTTTAATCTATAATATCATTCTGAAACCTTGACAGATGCTCATATGGCAAGATAAGCCTTCCCCTGTATAATCCACATCCGTCATTTACAAGTTGATTGTTTACCGCCCCAAACATATTTACATCAACCTTGGCCAGATCAAGCCCCTGCAACAGCATTCCCCTCTCATAAGCCTCATCAAAATAAGTGCATTCCCCCGAAGGTACTGCATCCCTACGGCTTCTCTCTTTATCCTGTCTCTTCTCATATCCAAGGTGATGTGCCGGTCCTATCTCAGCATAATCATCCATCTGTTTGGTACGCATCTGCACTTCAAGGTAAGACCTGGACTGATTATCATAGAAGGTAATGTGAAGAGATTTATATCCATAGGGACTAGGATTCTTTATATAGTCCCTGTAATATGGCCTTAATGATTCTGTTATCATCTCAGAAGGTTCTTTCCCTGGTATTCCATAGATTTCTGCCGTAAAGCCTTTCTCTTCCAGAAACCCCGGAAGCGCATTGGCAATCTCGTAGAGATACTTAAGTTCTATCTCCTCTCGTTTTTCACCATCCTTAAGGTGACAGACAGGCATGGATATAACTATGCGATAAGCAATAAGATCACGTATGGGACCAATCTGCTTTTTAAGCTCTGTGATACTTGGGAAAGAAGTGTTTTTCTCATAGTAATCATATACATGTTCTACTATGTTTCCATTGAATTTCTGTTCCGCTCTTATAAGCGATTTGATTCTTCCCTTAAAAGTAAACGCTAGAAAAGGGTATTCACTTGACATATATTTGTAAAATTCCCTGAGTCGCTGGGACTGAGAAGTAAGGAAATCATTATGTTCAAGAAGTTCCATCAGCTGCAAAAGGAAATTACAGTGAATCATATCCATACCATTTTGTGTCTTTTTAGCATCTTCTTTCAAATCATTGTGATATCTCTGCAGAATCTTTAAGACTGTGTCCCCTGAATACAGGTAATCATTCAATGTAATCATTCCCCAGATCCTCCCTTTCACAAATCTTACCTAACAGAAAAAGGCAAAGACACCATCATCTCTGAAAGCGTCTTTGCCTCTAACCAATATAATATCACAATTATATGCATTATCATGCAAGAAATATACAGATTGTTAAGATATTTGTAAGCATTTTATACTGGAATATTATCTGGGAAAGGTGCATCACCATAAACCGTTATGACATAGCTTCCATCTTTCTTTTCCAGCTCACGATACTTATACCGCACCTCAAATATATGGTGGTTCACATCATCCCGACAAACTTGAAGTTATCGAACTCTTTAACATAAAATGTATCTTAACAACTATCAACTTATCATCAATTGTGTTAAAGCAATCTACATACTAATATCTGAACTTTTTCTTTTCTAACATTTTTATTTTTACTATCATAATTAGTAAACAATAAACCGCCACGTGCATACATATCAGCATCATCTCTCTTGGTTCAAAATAACTATTGCTTCCCACAGATTTGAGCCCATCAGTGATAGGCGGGAGTATAAAGTTCAAAATACTAAATGCTGATGAACAATCAATAAGTCCCTCCTTAGAGACTGCAAGTATGGAAATCGCTATTGCTCCTATTATCGCATCCCTTCTCTTTCTAAAAATTCTTGGGTGAAAAAAATCTCCTGTCATCATACCCCCGAGTCCACACATGAAAATATGTCCCCCTCCACATGCAATATCTGCAAGTTCCATCTGCCTGGTAAATCTGCCATTATCCATCAAAAACAGTATCGTAGGCACTAATGTCAGCACAAGTGTATAGCTTAAATCCAATGTAATTAATAACAGTTCGCGCGAAAAGTAATAGCTATGAATGTCCAAACAATGCAGGAATAGCGTTTCTTCATATATATCATTCTCTCCACCATTCAAGTATATAGACAGAAACAGACATATAAAGTATATGAAAAGCGCAGACAGTAAAAAACTACTACATATATCATGCGGTGCTACAGAATACATTACTCCGAGAAAAATCAGAGTGACAACTGTAGGAATCGTTAATGTAGAGCTTTTCTTCAGCATTTTTAACCTTAATCTATATATTTCAATCAAGTTTCTCAATCCCAACAATTTCCCAACCCTCATCGTATAGTTTTAGCACCATTTCCTTTAACACTGCTTCCTTTACCGTAATTCCATACCTATCACCATTACTTTTCATACCAAGCCAAGCTTGTAGCTTGGGGCATTTTCGAACATAGACCAAATATTGTGACTCTCCTGGGTTCTTTACTTCCATGAGTTTTCCTTTATCTATCGTATAGACCTTGTCAGACAACTCATTTATCAGCATCTTCTCATGACAAGCCATGAAGATCGTAACTCCCTTGTTCCTCAATTCATTCATTTTTGTTATAAACAGTTTCTGAGAGTCTGCATCCTGACCTGAAAGAGGTTCATCAAGAAAAATCACATCCGACGGTGCAAGAATAGCCTGAATAACTCCTACTTTTTGAAGGCTTCCCTTTGATAGTTTGTTTAATCTTGTTTTGATCATGGATTCCAAGTAGAATTCACTGATCAGTTCATTCACTAGCGAAAAATCCACTCTTTCTATCCTGGCAATGCCTTGAAGATAATCAATCATCGATATTTCCATACCTGGAAACTTTTCAGGTACATAAGCGAATTTAAGTTTCTTTTGATACACTATTTTCCCAGAGCTTAACGAAACAATGCTAGCTAATAGCTTAAGCATTGTACTTTTGCCACATCCATTATGTCCACATAATGCTATGGATTCTCCTTTGGCAAATTCATGTGAAATATTATTTATCACATACTTACCATCATATACCTTTGAGGCATTTTCAAGTGTAATTACTTTTTTGTTTAGACTCATAATAGACTTTCATCCTTTGAATGTATTAAACCATGCCCTTTCTTCAAACCCTTTTTTCTTAGGTATCGCAGGATCGCTTTCAGCCTCACCTACCGGTAATATACATACAACTTCATATTCCTTCGGCACTGAGAGAATATCAGCTATTTTGTCACATATTCTATCTTCATCTGTAATATGGCCTTCATACCAACAACTCTGATATCCAAGCTCAACAATCGTAAGTAGCATATTCTCAATTGCAGCAGAGTAATCCTGCACTGCAAAGCATCTATCCCGATATGCATTTATCCGTTGCGTCAACACCACAATTATTGCTGGTGCTGTTTCACATATCGGAGGATTGATTACTTCCTTAATCTTCTGTAAAATATCTGAATCATCAACTGCTATAAAACTGGTTGTCTGCTTATTACATCCAGATGGAGCAGCCATTCCCGCTTCCAGTATTTTTACTAAATCCTCTCTAGGAACCTGTTTTGAAAGATACTTTCCTCTATAGCTGTGCCTTTTATTTATTGTTTCTACTGCATTCACCCGGGTAATCCTCCATTGATTTTCGATATAACTTGGCATCGTAAATTATACTGAAAAATAATTTTTCTTTGCTTTATTTTATTGACGCCGTCCATTCATCTTCATTAACAAGATACTGAAACTCTGTCAGTTTCGGGTTAATAATAACTTCTATAAGCTGTTCCAAGTCATTTACAGTTTCTATCTCCGAAAGGTTACTCCTATCAACCCATTCCATCTGTCCTTCCTCTGAAGAAATCACCTCACCGGCAAACTCTACGGCCCTAAACAAAAGAACAATGTATCTTCCATCATCTATAGGAAATTGTTTTATTCCCGCCAATTTGGGATTGATGATATCAAGTCCGGTTTCTTCCTTCATCTCACGCTTCACGGCATCCACAAAGGATTCCCCTGGCTCAACATGACCACCCGGAAGTGTATAGCCCTTCCAATCTTCTTTAATTCTGTTTTGCAATAGTATTCTGTTTCCGTCCTGAATCAAGCACAAGACGGTTAATTCTACCTTTTCAGTTCTATGCCCCATGGTAATCCCTTTAGTCGATTCTACTGGAATATATTTTCCCTATTATCTTTTTACCACGTAGAATCTGTATAGTTCTTCTTTCTCGTCATCGATGTCCTTATACATCTTAGTTTCCATCAATTTAAATCCACATTTTTCAGCCGTCTTCCAAGATGGTACGTTTGCATCCTTGATTGTCGCTATTATCTCCCTCTCATCATAATGATTGAAGAAGTATGAAATATACTCATTCACAGCCTCACTGACATATCCATTTCTTCGGTAAGCGGTCCCAACAAAATAGCATATCCCAATTTTATCCGTGTCCTCATAATACGTACATCCAACGTTTCCAATCACTTTACTTGAAGACTTGAGTATTATGGTACACGGTATATAATCGACTCTCGGATCATCCTTTTCTGTTAGTTCAACAGCCTCATTTATCCAGTTCTCCGCCCAATCAGAAAAATTCTCATCAAATCCTATTTCGGAAAGACTGCCATCCTTAGCCATTTCAGCATATGCTTTTTCATCGCCACGCTGAATGGATCTTATAATCGTTCTATCTGTTTCAATATACATTTCTTTTCTCCCCCTTAGCCGATTATCCTGAAATTAAATGTTCTTACAAAAATCAATTATTTCAGATTTCCTCGGCTCAACATTCTCCTTATACTCAATCGAAGTAAGTCCAAGATGGCCTGAACATTCAATATGTAAATGTCCATAGAAATGCTCAATACTCTGAATTATCCTGTCGCACTCATGCATACTGGGGCCTGTTCTAAGAGCAACCGTATATCCCTTTTTGCCTTCCCTGATAGATGCATGCGGTTCATGGGTATCACACCATGGCGTGCATCTGTCTATGAATGCTTTATACTGCCCCGGGATATCTGCCCAGTATGATGGAGATACCGAAACAATGATATCTGCATCATCAAACGCATCCATGATTTTTAGGATGTCATCATCCATAACACACTTCGCTGTGCTGTGGCAAGATCTGCAGCCTTTACAGAACTTAAAATAATAGTCGTCTATACATATACATTTTGTATCATATCGAGTGGAGATTTCCTTTTCGATAATACTTGCGATTTCTGCTGTGGCTCCTGTTTTTACCGGACTGCAGTTAATGATCAATGCTTTCATCGATTCCTCCTAAAGTCGGTTATACTGGCGTTTTATACAGCTTTTTCCTCGTCCATTCCTGCAAGATAGGCTGCAATAGGCTCTATATATTTGATATCTGATATGTCATAGGATGAAGCCATTCTTTCAAACATTTCTTTTTGTTCCTCAGTTGCATCTTTTTTATTTCTGACTGCAGAAACAAACATCTTCATAGTGATCCTGGTAGGCGCATTCATTTTTTCGTAGCTCATTCCACCCTGACAGTAAAACACCTTAATATACTCTCTCTGTGCGTCAGTGAGCGCATTATGAAGAAGCGCATCCTTAAGATCAAGAAGATCTCCGCCCACTCTGTCAGCAAGCCACTGAGCGTATCTCTTTGTAAACCCTGTCTGTGATGTGTAAATAATTAGTGTTTTCATTGATTCCTTCCCTCATTTTTTATTATTTCATCAAAACAAGCATTCCCATCGGACAAATCAGAATGGCGAACAAACTTCACATGCCTCGTTAATCCGGAGTATGCTATCCGATCTGTATTGCAGAATATCTTGCAAAGCGGCCTGATACCGTAACTTGAAAACATTTCTACATACATGCATTTGCTGATATAGTATTCAACTTTTTCTTTTCCCAGTTCAAAGTGATCATATGTAACGCTTCCATCTTTTATCCGGTCTGCATGATCGGATTTGTTCCACTTGCGCACGACAGAAAAACAGAATGGAAAAAGGTCAATGAATTTGAGTATCTTAACAAAAGCATCCCACCGGCCCTCCATGCATTTTTCAACTGCAGGAACGATTCTTTCGTCCGTGTACCCGGCTTCCTTTAGCTCAAGACACATTGCTATAACGGCGTATACAAAAGAAACATTTGTTGAAGGATAGACATTGTGAGCCTCAAACTCTTTGGACCCATACATGTCTTTCAGTCTCTTTTCATATGACGACATTCTCATGTCAACATCTTTTATTCCCTCATTTACCAATAGATTCTTATAATATTTGGAATAAGCTCTGTATTTTTTGTCAATTTCCTTTGTGTTCATTTTCATTCCCTTTTTCAATATTCATTCAGAAATACTTTCCGGGGCGTCAATTCAAAGACATCACATAGATCTGGCAGGGATTTGCCTCATCCCAAAGAAGTGGGAAAACTTCGAACTCCTTGAATCCACAGCTTTGGTAAAACAGATTTGTCCTGTCATAATCCTCATACATGCCCATCTTCACAGTCTTGACCTGCATGAACTCATATCCCTTCGCTCCGGCAGTTTCTTTCGCCCTCTCTACCAGTTGCCGACCTATTCCGCTCCTGTGATATTCTTTTAAAACTCCCATAACTGCCAGTTCAACAGTGGCCTTTCCTGTTTCTTTTAAAGCAAGGAATCCAATAGCCTCATCTTCTTCCTTCGCAGCAAAAAAAGTCCAGTCGGCACTGCCCGAGATGTATTCTTCTCTGCTCTCTTCTATCCCAAACCAGTCAGTGAGAGCTTCCAGCACTTTTCTTGCGATAGCCTGTTTTTCATTTGGATCTATACTCTCAACAATCATTATTCTCTCTCCTTTTTACCCTTTTAAAATCCCATTGCAGTGGCAACAATCCCGGCCTTTTCCTTACCTACAAGCATTTCCAGTAAGGCAAGTGCAACATGCGGAGCTGTTTCGGGGCAAAAACTTGTTATTATGTTCCGATCGATCACAACACTCTGATCAGGTATTACCTCTGCCCCAAACTCAGCCAGCTGTTTCTGTCGTCTGCCATCTCCCAGATGATATGTTGTAGCTTTCCTTCCCTTGAGCACACCACTTGCTCCAACCGGAAGCGCCCCAACACAGATAGAAGCTATATATTTATGTGCACTGTCAAATTCTCGAATGAGATCTAAGAAACGTTCATCATATGCATCTTCGTAAAATCCGAATTCTTCAAATCCACCGGGAATTGCAAGTGCATCGTATTCGGAGATATCTATCTCATCATAGGTCTTATCAACAATAACCGGGATTCCAAACGTAGATACAACAGTCTTAGTAAAGCCTGCAGTAACCACTTCAACTTCCATGCCATGGTCATTTCTTGCCCATCCCATCACATCGACAAATGGCGCAAACTCCATAGTTTCAAATCCCTTACAACAAAACAGCAATACTTTCATTCATTTCCTCCCATCGCGGACCACTTTTCAAGAACCGAAAATAGTTCGTCAAAAGAGGCAGCCACATAATCAATATCATAATCAGTAACAGATTTCTCAATGTCCCCTGAAGGCATAAACCAGACGGAATCTATGGAAGCATTTTTTGCACCCAGCATATCTGAAGTAAGCGAATCTCCTATCATGATGCATGATGATCTTGGTTCCGCGATTCTCTCCATGCAAATGTCGAAAAATGCTGCATCCGGCTTTGTTACTCCCATATCTTCACTGATAAACAAATAATCTATATACTTATCAAGCCCCGTAGAAGCTATCCGCCATTGGCATTTATGGTTGCACCGTTGGAAGCGATAAAGATTCTGGCATTCGGAATATTGTCTTTTACCCTTCTGACAAATTCCAATGCGCCATCCATTAGTACGCCATTCACAGACATAGTTCTGATAAACTCATCGTTAATCTTCAGCGGATCAATGTTCGTCGCATCTCCTTCGCACAGCGAAAAAATGTATTGAAATCTTTTAGTAAAGAGCTGCGGCCTTGTGATGGTTCCTTTTTCCAGTTCCAGCCAAAGGGCTTTGTTATAATCTTTAAACGCTTGATATATCTTTTCTGAAAAAGACAATCCATTAGCCTTCAGTACAATTCCGAGTGCTTTATGTTCAGATGCATGGAAATCCAGCAATGTCTGATCCAAATCAAAAAGAAAGTTATGATGCATTTATCTACTCCTGCTTTGCAAAGTAATGTTCCTTGGCGTAAGCAAACATCTCATTGAAATTCTTTATAGCCTCTTTTCCAGTAGGATGCTCCGGTTCGCTCATATCAAATGCATGATACATTCCTTCGTATACATCAACTTTCGCCTCTACGCCTGCAGCCTTAAGATCATCTATATACTTCAGTGCCTCACAATAGAAGGGCTCTGCAGTACATACAAAAGTATAAGCAGGCGGAAGGTTTGAATAATCCGTTTGCCTTGAAGGAGCTGCATATGGAGACACCTCTTTCTTAGCGTCTTTTCTCAAATATACAGCCCAGGCCTGATGGTTTCTTCTTGTGTTCCAGACCTTGGCGTGATTATCCTTGGAACTTTCTGTATCAAAATTATCAATCATTGGATACAGCGGCATTTGAAAAGCAATTTTCACTTCGCCCTTATCTCTTGCCAGCATTGAGATAGCTGCAGCAAGTCCTCCTCCGGCGCTCTCTCCGCCAACCATTATCTGGTCGGGGTTTATTCCAAGCTCTTTTGCATGATTCTTAATATACAAAAGCGTGGCATAGCAATCGTTAAGTGCTGTCGGATAAGGATGAAACAGCGACAGATGATACCCGGGAGCTATCACAACCGCGCCGTGATTTCTTACAAGATCGGCTGCCCTTCCGATATAAGCCATCTCCTTCATTCCGGTCATGTATCCGCCTCCATGGATCCACAAAACTCCTGGAGCATTTTCCGGCTCAGTCAGAGGTTTTAAAATCAAAAGAGGCACTCTAAGCCCGTTTGCATCGATATGAATTCGTTTACTACGTATCCCTTTAGTACTAAACCTATACATTCGGCAATTCACCTTTCTGCCATTTTTCTATATAGTCTGACTGCAATAACTACACTTACCACAGTCCAGAATGCAGCCCAGACTTCAACTGACCAAAGCGGAACAGCGCCTCTTTGATATAGCGCGGCAAAAGTATCCATCAGCATATGCAAGACAATTGCCAGTGGAAGATATCTCTTTTCCCCACTGACCACACCGTAAAATACAATGACCGTGAGCGAAATATGTAAAAGCATCGCAAGTAATCTCTCGATAACATTCAAGGCCATCATGCCGTAGCTAAACTCAGAAGCCATCTTAACAGTAGGGAGCGCAGCTGCAGCGGTTTCTTCTGTTATATTAAGTGAAGCCAATGCCACATCTAAAGGCCCTTTAGTGAACATTACTGCAACAACAAGACAGGTGATGATTGAAGGCAAAATAACTCCCAGTATCTCTATGCCTCCATGACCTATGCCATATAAAACCGCATTTTCACGGGTGTGATTCTTTTTCATAATATATTTGAGAACAATATGCCTACCGCACTCTTCAAAGACGCCTGCCATCGTGACTCCGTAAAGCACGTATGCGGCTGTGCTTCCGCTGATAAACCTTGAAACAGGATTGTCCATGATGATGCAGAAATAGTGTACTCCGAGCTCCAAGACACGTGCCGAAACCATGAATCCGACGATTCCCGCTATCAGATAACTGATATTTGTTCTCTGCTTATTTTTAAGTCGCCAATAAATAAAAAAGCCGACAGTCATCGCAATCATAAGAATGATCGTGATGCTCAAGGCCGGAATGCTGCTCTTTCCAATTACAATATTCTCAAACTCTTTCATTTTTCCTCCTCTTAAACAAACTCATATCTCTCCAAAAAAACATCTATATGCTTTTCAATTGTCAAAAGAGCCTCCTTCTTTTTCCTGGGCTCTCTATCCAATAGCTGTACCATGATCGTAATCGGGGATATGAATTCAAGCGCAATAATGTCTGCATCCCCCTGCATCATCTGTCCGCGTTCCATCATCTTTTTGAAAATCGATGCATAGACACTCTGAAGATACGTAAGCTGATGCCTGGTAGTGAGCTTCGCCAAGGTGGCATTTCTGTACTGCTCCATAGTTATGAGCCTTCGCATCTTTTTGGCCGTGTCATTTTTCAGCGTGAACTGCAAAGCTTTCAAAACATATGCCTTAAGCTCAGTTCCTGAATTAATCATGTCAGGCAGTTTTTCGTTTATTCCCATGCCTTTTATGTACTCATCTTCCGCACAGTCAATAACTGCTTTTAAGAGATCCTCTTTATTCTTGAAGTATTTATATATGGTTGGCCCCTTAATGCCAATGGACTCTGCTATCTCATCCACACCGGTCCCGTCGTATCCCTTTTCAGAGAAAAGATCTCTTGCTGCCCGAATCAAAGGTTCTCTAGCGTTAGTTCTTGCCATATAGCCCCCTTCTCGCCTTGCGATTTCTAACTATCGTTACCAATTATATTCTAACGCTCGTTAACTGTCAAACAACTCGGCACATTTAGCCATTCCTCATAGCAAAAAAGTCCGCAGTTCTATAAAAGAACTGCGAACTTTATCAGTCCATTATTCTTCCGATGAAATCCAAAATGCATTTCTCTTTGCCGGCCGGTTCCATTTTATTAAATGCTTCTGAATGAATTGTTGCGGACAATCCAAATAGGACCTGACCTGCAAGTATTTCAGGATCAGCCTTGTTACCTACATCCCACTTTTCAATAAGCGACTGAATAGCAGGTTTTAGCGCCATAAGAGTTCCTTCATGCATCGCAGACTGAACCGTCCAGTGGATGTTTCCCTTGAGCTTATCAAAATCCTCCATGGATTTCTCGTAAATCGGAGTCAGCATCTTCACCAGATCTTCACGCGTATTGCATGTTAAAAGAACTTTTTCAAATTTCTCACGGTACTCCTTAAAAAATCGTTCGACGACCATGTCAAACAACATGTCTTTTGACTTGAAATAGTGATAGAACATTCCTATCTCGCCGCCAACCTCGTTCATTATCATCCTGACTGAAGTCGCTTCATATCCATGTTCAAAAAACAGTTTCATTGCGGTCATTATAATCTCATCTCGTTTGCCGCCTTCAAGTACTGCTTTCCTTGCCATCCGTTTTCTCCTCAATCCATCCTGCGATGGTATCAAGCAAAAGCCCCATGTTGCCAATCTGACAGTGGTGGTCTGCCTGATCTTCTTTTGTAAAAAGTCTTCCCGTTACACTGCGTGCATTAACCAGTGCGTCCAGCTGATCCTGATAGAATACGGTATAGAGATCAGCCTCGCCCGCAAGCACCAGTGTATCCTGGGTGATCAGCTTTGATACTTCTTTCGTGTTATAAAGTCTTATATGATTAAAATACTCACACGGCGTATGCACATTCTCATAGATAGCATAGCCCTGTAAGAGGAGCCACTTGGTAAAGTATTTCTGGTCAAACTTCCTGTTAAGTGACTTCCATAAAATATTCTTTGGATGTCTTGTCAGATAATCGAAGAGCTTCGCGAAATTCCCCATCTTGCTTAATATTGCTCCGTAAAAATCATAGATTAGATCATACATTACAAGGCGGGAAATTCTCTTTTCATAAGCAGCTGCTCTTGTTGCAAGATATCCACCAAGTGAAACGCCAATAAGCGTTACATCATCCAATCCAAAGTAATCAAGAACCGCGCCGGTGCAATGCTCCCACTCCGGTGTCATCCTGACATCATGGTGCATCAGGACTTCACCCTGCCCGGGGCCTTCAAAGAAATACACGTTATATGATAATTCGTAGAAATACGGAAGCATAGCCAAAAGGTCCTGTGCTATGCTGTCATATCCGCCGTGGATCACAATGGTCCCCTTGGAATGCTCACACTCTGCGTAATAGACCGGCAGTTCATAGTTCTTGTACGGAATCCTTACCACCTTAAGATAAGGAATATTCTCATAGTACTCATTATAAAGTTTCATGCATTTGTCGTACAGCACATGTTTAAGGTTCCTGCCCTCAGAATCCTTCTCTCCGCTCAGCGTGTAAAACTGGGCTGCTCGATAACATGTAGCTGCCTTAAGCAGTTCACCTTCTTGTTCTGCCTTCTCTCCGGTTTCCATGAAAAGAGAAATCCACTTCTCGAAGCTGTCTATCCTGCCTCCGATATCCATCAGCTCATCTTTGGAAAAGACTCCGTAGGTATAGAATCTGTTGAGCTGAAAGTTCAGCCCTGCATCCTTGTTAAACTCGTAGTATCCTGCCTGGAACAGTACTTTTTCATTAGCCATGTTCTTCACCTCCATAAACCGAATATCGTTCTGTTAATTCAATATAACCTTACCTCGAGATATTTGTCAATAATAAAAAGAACGATGTTCGGTTTATGAATGAAAATATATCAAATAACTTGATGTATGATAAATTCAAAAATCAGTATGTGCATACTTTCTTCACTGTCTCAGACAGCGGACTTTCACTAAATATGCTACAAAATTTCATTTTTGTTCCGGTTGATATTTTCCTGGATAAACTACATAATAATGGTATAGAGAGTGAGCTTGATGCTTGGCTTACGTTTCTTGGATGTGATGAGCCGGAGCATATAATCAAGCTCATAGATGATTATCCATATTTCAAACCACTATACGAAGACCTATATAGCATGTGTCTGAACACGGAAAGGATGATTAATATGTTTTCTAAAGAACTTCAAATCCTCGACCGCAACACAGTTAAATACATGATTGATGAACTTCAGGATGAACTGAATGAGACAAAAGATCAGCTCAATGATACGAAAGATCAGCTTAATGCAGCAAACACTACAATTGCTGCCCTCCAGGCAGAAATAGACAGACTAAAAAACAGTTAATTACATTTCAAATAAAAATCCTTCAACTACGCATCACGTAGTTGAAGGATTTATTTTATCATGTGAGTCAATCTGAAACGTCCCCATTGACTCACACCAATCAAAGTTAACATTTAAGAAGCATTTATGTTAAGAATTGTTGCTTTAGATTTCCTTCAGATTGTATCTCCATCTGAACACGGCAACTCCGATGATCACAGCATAACCGATGAAAGATAAAACTGTCGGAACTTCACCGAGAAACAGCATTCCGAGAATTGCTGCAAAAATCACCTGTGTATAATCGAACACCGAAATCTCTTTTGCCGGAGCAAACTTATATGCAGAGGTTATTCCGAATTGTCCGACGGTCGCAGAAAGTCCTGCCATAACAAGGCATAGAAGCTGCCATGGCTGTAAGGCTACAAAATTCATTGCAATAAAAGGAATGGTTACAAGAGTTGAGAACGCCGAAAAGCAGAGAACAATGATCGGTGTCCTCTCGCCTTTCTTGCCAAGCCTTCTGACGAATACATAGGCTGTTCCTGCGCCAAAGCCTCCGTATAAGCCTAACAGCGCCGGTACCAGCTGCATGTTATTTCCTGAAGGTCTTACGATCAGCATAGCGCCAAGGAAGGCTATTATTACTGCAGCGATGTCTATCTTCTTCGGTTTTTCTTTTAATATCGGTATAGAAATGAGAATCGCGAAAAAGGGCGATAGTTTATTGAGCATATTCGCATCTGCTATGTTGAGTCTATCTATCGCATAGAAATTTGCTATGAGTCCGCTGGTGCCAAACAGGCATCTGAAAAAGATATCTCCACCGCACCCCTTCTTTATGCTGATCTTCTCTTTTGTCCTCACAAGCATAAAAAGAGAAACGACGATAGCAACAGCATTCCTGAAGAATGCCTTTTCCATCGTCGGTATATCTCCTGATATTCTGACAAAAAACGTCATAAACGAAAAGCCAAGTGCAGCAAACAAAATGCATATAATGCCTTTTGACTTGTTACTGAGGGTGTTTGGTTTCTTTAAGTCCATCAATTATCATCCGTCTTTAACGTGATCGTAACATCACCATTTGATAAAAGAGATTCTATCTCCGAGTCATCTTTATCAATTATATGCCCGAGCCTCGTATATGACCAGCTGTTTGAACCATAAAATACCACCATCTGATTACCTGAATAAAGAACAATGTCGCCGGATGCAGTTGTGGTCTGCTTGTCTTCTCTTGGAAGGCTCTGTCCAATTGAGCCCACCTGCTCAAAACCGCCATACATTGACATGTTAATCGATAAAGGGCCGGATGAAACAAGCTCTTTTAACGCATCAACAGAACTGTTATCTTCCCAGCTTACATTTACCTTTTCATCATTGATATATAAAACCATGGCCTTTTCCTCATTCATTTCATCTGCTTCTATCACTGTTTCTTCAATTGTGGGTTCGTTTTTAGACACAGTTACAATTTCGGAAGCGTTGCTGATTAATAATGCACTATCCTCCTCTAGCAGAGCATCCTTGAATGTATCACTTCTACCGCAGGAAGTTATAGTCGTAAAAACCAATACCAGCATAACAAGCAGCTGTGACTTTTTTAAAAGATTATGCAAGCTCTTTTCCAAACTCATAGGCTTCATTTAATTCCTCATTCTTTCCACTCGCTTCATTGGGATCACCTATTCCACCGCAGAACAATGAACCTGCAAGCTTTGCCTTACCAAAGCAATCCACCCAGCCTTGAAGTCCACTGACAGCCTTTTCAGGCACGAACTCTTCATCCTCAGCTGCAACAGAGAGCATATAAACATTCCTGAACTTATAATCAGACGGATAGAGAGGATTAAGCCTATCCAAAAGAGTCTTCATCTGCCCGCTCATCTCATAGTAATATATAGGTGTAGCAAAGACCAATGTATCTGCGTTCTTTACCTTTTCAGCAATTTCCACTGCATCATCATTTATAACACACTGCTGCGTTTTCTGGCAGGCAAGGCATCCGATGCAAAACCCAATTTTCTTTCCCTTAAGGCTTATGTGCTCAACATCATGTCCTACAGCCTTGGCACCTTCTATAAGTTTTTCTGTTAATATATCGGAATTACTCTTTGCGCGAAGGCTTGTTGAAATCACTAATACTCTGCTCATATCGTCACCATCCTTATTTCAAGTATTCCTCAAAAAAGCTCTGCAGTTTGTCAAACGGGATGTAATCCTTATTTCCGCCATCGTAGAGATCTGTGTGCACTGCATCCGGAATTATCATAAGTTCCTTGTTATCCGCATACTTACTGTCTTTGATCATATCTGCGTACGCATCTTTAGAGAAATAGCATGAATGAGCTTTTTCTCCGTGAACTAGAAGGACAGCACTTCTGATCTCATTGCTATATTTTAATATTGGCTGATTCACAAAAGATTCGCAACCTATCACATTCCATCCACCGTTGGAATTAAGGCTTCTGCCGTGATATCCTCTGGTAGTCTTGTAATAGTCGTAATAGTCTTTTACAAAGAAAGGTGCATCGTCAGGAAGAGGATCAACCACTCCACCGCCAAGCTTGTACTCGCCTGCCTTAAGGTCCTCAAGTCTCTGAGCACACATAGCAGCTTTCTTCTGATACCTGGCCTCTTCACTATCTTCAGAATCAAAATATCCCTTGGCATTTACTCTTGTCATGTCATACATTGTCATAGCTGCCGTAGCTTTGATCCTGGTGTCAAGCGCTGCAGTATTAAGCGCCATTCCGCCCCATCCGCAAATGCCTATTATTCCGATTCTCTCCGGGTCTACTTTCTCGTTTAATGAGAGGAAATCAACCGCAGCCATGAAGTCTTCAGTATTGATATCCGGAGATGCCATGTATCTCACGTTTCCGCCTGACTCTCCCGTAAAAGAGGGATCGAATGCTATTGTCAAAAAACCTCTCTCCGCCATTGTCTGTGCATAAAGGCCTGAACACTGCTCTTTTACCGCACCGAAAGGTCCTGATACAGCGATGGCAGGAAGCTTTCCTTCAGCATTCTTTGGAACATACATATCTGCAGCAAGTGTGATGCCGTATCTATTTACGAATGTAACCTTGCTGTGGTCTACACTCTCGCTCTTTTTAAAGGTCTTATCCCACTCGGTTACCAGGTTTAATTCTTCTTTTTTGATCATTTTCTTTTCCTCCTTAATAATCATTTTTCCTTCTGAATCTGTCTTATCAAATAATCCATATTGTCTACTTTTTTCTGGCTATCATGAAGCTCATCCATCAAATGACATCGGCATTGTCTCAGATTGCGTAGTAAGGTCTCTTTGTCACCTTCTTCATACAGTTTTTTCATAGATGATGTCTGTCTCTCATCACAGCCCATATCTGAAAGGTTTTCAAGAATATTTATTGTTTCCATCTTTAGTGCTCCTTCCAATTTCAATACTAAGGCCTTGACCTGAATTTCGCTAATGAATAAAATAAATATCATGATATTCATTTTTGGAATATCATATTATCCTTCTCAATAGAAAGGAGCTTTCATGGAAATCAGGAATCTCAAGTATTTTCTTGCAGTCGCAAGAGAAGAAAACATGTCAAAGGCCGCAGAGCAACTCCACGTTTCTCAGCCCACTCTTTCAAAGACACTCAAAGCTCTGGAAGAAGAGCTTGGGAAAAAACTGTTTGTAAGGCACAGCTTCAGTATTTCACTCACAGATGAAGGAATGCTCCTTCGCGATCGCGCTCAGGACCTTGTCGCTATGTCAGATAAGATAGAGCAGGAATTCAATACTTTGGACGACATAACCGGTGGTGATATTTATTTTGGTCTGGCTGAGAGCTATCAGATCAGATATCTTGCGAGAGAGATTCATAAGTTAAAAGACAAATACCCTAATTTCACATATCACATAACCAGCGGAGATACTGAGCAGGTAACAGAGAAGCTCGACAAGGGCATTCTTGATTTTGCCGTGCTGTGCGAAACACCTGACAGCAATAAATATGAATTTGTAAAATTCCCGCAGGCCGATGTATGGGGCGCAATAATATCTGCCTCGCATCCGCTGTCCAAGAAGAAAACCATCAGAGTTTCTGACCTTGTGGGGCAACCTCTTTTTGTATCTGAACAGAGTTGGAATAACGAGATCAAATCCTGGGCAAAAGACAGATTCTCTGAGCTTAAACTTGAAGGCTCTTTTAGACTTTCATACAATGCCAGTGTATTTGCCAAAGAGAACCTCGGCATACTTCTAACCTTTAAAGATCTGATCAACACAGAAAAAAGTGACCTGGTATTCAGGCCACTTTCCCCAAAACTCACTTCCGATCTTTATCTTATATGGAACAAGTACCAGACTTTTACTCCTATTGCAGAGAAGTTCCTGGATCAGATCAAGAAATCATTTGAATAAGGCTTTCTCGAATCTGCCTAATACAAGCGAAATTCTTCCTCACCACCATAAAACACGTTCATGTCGATATATCGCTCTGTTCCTGAATACCCGGAGAGCACATGCCTGTTGGAATACTGCCAAAATGTCCAGTTTGTTGCAGGATCGGGTTTACCGTATACGTTTCTGATCCACAGATCATAATCACTGAACTTCTCCTCCAAAACAGGCAGCCACTCTTCAGTGGTATAAATAATTGGCTTTAGCCCATAATATGACTCAACACCTATCAGAAAGTCACCCAGCTCTGCCATCATTTTCTCTTTATCAAGCTGTCCCGGATCCTGATAATTCCCATATGGTTCAACATCAACCACCGGTGGAAGCATGTCTTTTACCGCTTCTACCGTATTGCAAAAATTCTCAGCCTGATCGGCTCCGGATGAATCCAGACTAAAGAAATGATACGCTCCGATCCTTAATTCAGTGGCTGCTGCCTTGCCCCAGTTCCTGTCAAATTGCTCATCCTTATACTGTGAGCCTTCGGTAGCTTTTATAAAAGCAAAAGAGATATCCTCCTTCGAGAGCTTGTCCCAGTCAACTTCTCCCTGATGATGAGAAACATCAACTCCACGAACTGGATACTTTGATCTTGAAGGATTATTTATATGTATCACTCCGGTATATAAAAGAGTGCTCGTAAGTCCCGCCAGCAATATCAGTGAAATTACCGGGATTAGTATTTTTCTTTTCATGCAGTCTTTACTCTCTTCAAAAATGCTATGATCATAAGAATGTAGCAGATTGTCTTCGGCAGCATGAGCATTCCTAGCATTGGAACGAGCCCTGCAAACACTGCTACCGGGATATAGAACAGGAATGACAACAGAATATACAGCCACATCAGGCGAAAGATTCTGTCTTCTGATTTCTTAACAAAGTACAGATAACAGATCACAGCCCCTAGGATCACAAAAGGAATATTCCTGATAATGCCCCAAGTTATGCTGCTTTCATTTTTAAGCCACCCGTTTTGCGGAAACAGGCACAGAATAATCCTGATGACAGAAAGTGTCCATACTGCCACAGTCAGTTTCTTATTCTCATTGATCTTATATACGCGCATCCACAGGTAATAAAGAAGCACATAAAAGACTGTCATGGTAATCGAAGTTACGAGCTTGCCCACTCCAAGTGCCACAGTAAAGTCGCTGTCCACGAAATAGTTAAGCACCCTTGGAACAAGATGGAACGCATCGCCACAGCCCAGTATCAACGCTGCATATCCCATGAGTTTTCCCATAGTGTCTTTAGATCTTTTCAGGATAATGCATCCGCTTATTATTGCAAACAGAAGGTAACAAATATCAAACAAAGACTCGCCGTATTTCATTCTTCCTCCTTATAGGTGCTTCAACTTATTTTTTCAAAGGCCATCCTTGGGTTATCGTCTTCATCTACATGAATGGTCCCACGATGAACAAAGCCATTCTTTTTGAGCATATTCTGCATAACCTTGTTGTCTCCATGGGTATCAATGCGAAGATTTCCACATTTATCAAATGCCCATTTTAAGCAAAAAGAACCTACACCTCTTTCAGAGCCGTCTGATGCAATCCTGTGCACGACTCCGTATGTACTGCTGCCGGTCCAGTTGCCGTCTTCAATATCAATGTAATTAGGCTCAATCTCTTTTCCCTGATTAAAAAAGAAAGTTCCGATCACGCTGCCGTTATCATTCTCGCACACATAGCTGCATCCCTTTTCTATATCTTCCTTTATCAGCCATTCCGGAGGCCAGTTTGTCGGCCCCCACTGATTGGGATTCCCGTGTTCAGCCATGAATTTCCTGGCATAAGCATAGATTTCCATTATTCTTGTTAAGTCATTGTTAGTCGAATTTCTTATCTTCATTGTCTTTTGAGTTATCTTTCCTCCACCCAGTTAAAGAACTTATCAACGCTCTTATTTTCTTCCCGTCTCTTGGCAAATACTCCTGCAGTATACCAGGAATGCGTGTTGAGTTCATCAGTCACTTCATAGAGTTCACACTGCATACCAAGTTCCAGCGCCTTATCGCGAAAGTCTTCCGCAAACGAGAAATCCACAAGCCCGTCATGCCTGCTCTGTATCAGCAACATGGGGATATGGTTATTTGTCAAAAGAGCTATCGGCTCAGCCTCTCTTCTGTCATACCCTTTGGGGAACAGCTGATTCTCAAGAATCCTGAGCACAAGCGAAGATTTATCGTTGAAGCAATAGGGTCCGCCCCAGCCGACATAGCCTATAACTCCTGATACATCTACATTATACTTCTCCTGGTCTGCCTTACTGAAAGTCAGGATTGAAGAAAGATGCGCTCCTGCACTGGGTCCGCAAATAATGATCCTGGATGTATCAATTCCCTTCCCCTTAAGATACGAAATCGCATGATTGTATCCGGCACATACATCCTCAATCTGGGCAGGGTACTTTTTTTGCGTAGAGAGCCTGTACCCCATCGATATGAAGCGATAGCCTTCATCCGCAAAGCGCTGTCCCATGTAATCAAAGTCCTCAGGCGTACCGGCATTCCAGCCGCCTCCATGGATCCAGACTATGACCTTATCCGACTTCACCTTATCCGGCTCATAATAGTAGTAATACTGATTTTTATCTGAGCCGTAAGAGATTTTCTCGGGAGTGATTATTTTGGGGACTTTCCCGATCTCTTTATAAATCGCTGAGTAACTGAAGCTTTCTCTCAAAAAATCTTTCATAGCTAAGATAGTCCTCTTTGGTAATCGCTAAATGAATAATCCCGTCAGCCCTACCGATTTTCTTAAAGCCGACAGCTTTATGTATGTTATACGCTGCGCTGCGAGTCTCTTCAAAATCGTTGTGTAGACAGGATACTCCGTCCACATTAAAAGCGCGATTCAAAAGAAGGCTAAGTCCTTGCTTTCCGTAGCCTTTTCCTCTCTCAGGTGCGTAGATTACGATTCCCATATCACACCAATCCCGGTCCGGATTCTTGTGATAATTCACATCTCCGACAAAGGCTCCGTCACTCTTTCTTTGCAGAAAAGCATAGAATCTCTCAGGCGTCTTTCCAATCCAGAACTTCTGTAGATCAAGCCACTCGGATTCCGGTTCGGGGATGCATCCGTCAGGCGGAAACCAAGGCGCATTATAAGCCATAGTCTCCGGGTCGGACATCATTTTCACATAGAACCATCCGTCTTCAGGACGGGGAATAAATAGCTGTAATTCACTGATCATTTTTTACTTTCTCCATCTATGTTATTAAGTCGAATGGTTCTGACCAGCTGTTTTCTTCTCCGAGTCATGAATACAATACACGCGCCAATCGCCACGCCAAACGTATTTAACATCAAGTCGTCAACATCTGTATGTCGTCCCAGGCAGAACAGTTGAGTCAATTCGATGAACAGAGTAAAACCGGCTCCTGCCAATATGGTCTTTCCAATCGTATCAAGTTTTTTGAAGCAAATAGGCCACACAATCCCAACAGGTATGAACATTGCAATATTTCCAATTATGTTCATCTTCCAACCAGGATATCGATCTACCAGGAAATAAAATGGAATGATATTAATCATATCATGAATATTATCTTCAAAGCCCAACCCTAAAAGTTGTATATTTCCATTCACCGTATAAAATTCGAAATATGTGAATCTGAAGATAACAACGATGCACACGTAGACTAAAAGCAGCAGAATTTCACGTTTTACTGAAAATGACTTTGTTATAATTGCTGCCACCAAGCGGGTAATAATCCATATTATTGTTATAAAAAGCATTAGTTGAAGAAATGTAATCACAATCATTATCTAATATTAATTTAGTATTCCTTTTTTATCTCTTCTATTTTGTAAGTTTCCTTAAACTTTTCCAGATCCTTAGCATCTCTTATCAGCATTACCTCGGTAAAATGACCATCTTCTTTACTCTTAAAACCTGCCACCTGCTCTCCGGTACAGATACTGCACTTAATTACAGCTATCTGTTTGTCGGGGTCAAAAGGGATGTCTTTGCTTATAGATTTCTGTTTCTTGCCAAAATGAATGAGCCCCATTTTCAAATCCTCACTGATATCTTAATTCGCTATAACGCTGATCAAAAGTTGTACTGCATGAAATTTCCATTGTGCTTAAACCCATATGATTCGTACAGCTTTACACCCATATTCGACGCTGTAATGTAGATTGTTCCGCAGCCATAGTCTTTTGCTTCTTTTACTACCCTGTCAAGCAACCCTGTAGCGATTCCCATCCGCCTATAGTTCGGATCGGTATACATACTGGACAAGATACCTAATTTCCCTGAAGGGCATGTGAAGTATGGCGGCTTTTCCGCAAAAGACATTCCACTGGTTCCGACTATCTTATCACCATCAAATGCAAGCCAGGAAATATAGGTTCCTGCAGTCATATTCCTTTTATAAAAATCCAGTAGAGCCTCTTCAAGATTTACATCACTCGGTACAGTTTTTCCCTCTGATGTGTATTCCTCTGTCAGCTGATCTATTCTCATTTTTATGATCCTGTTCAATTCGTTCTCTGATAATCTTTTATAAACAATGTCCATCAACTTATCCATCCATTCTGTCATGAATTCTTCATCTACCTTTTTGAATCCAACAGCTTCAAACATTCGCCTCTTCATTTTCAATCTTCTCTAAGGTGTCTTCAAGAATCGCCTTTCTAAGTTCAGTAAGCCATTCTGAAAAAGATACTGTATCAAATGCGTAGGTCTTATTGAGTTCATACTCATTTTCAGACCATGTATCAATTGGAGATTCGTTATGTTGAATCAAGGCCTCCAGCTTATCCAATGATTTGTATAGCTTAGCCTCCTTAGTTTCTTGGGCATCCATTTCTTTATAAAGATTAGCTATTTCCCCGGATAGTTCCTCCGGAAGAGATTTAACCCACCGGTTCAAAAGAGAATCCTCAACCTCTCTATCGGAATCAGTCTTTATAAATGTCGGAATATCGCCGGTAAAGCACTCACCAAGATCATGAATGAGGCACATATCTACAACTTTATTGATATCTATATCTTCAAACTCATGCTTAAGAAGAAATGCCATGAGCGAAATCCGCCAACTGTGCTCTGCCACACTCTCCGTTCTTCTTTTCGTTGTAGTGCAATGACGAGGCGTATCTTTAAGCCTCTCAGCAACATGTAAAATCTCTAAGTACTCCCTTGCGTTCATATCAGCTCCTCCTCTGTTTTGATGAACAATGAATTCTTTAAAACTGGGAATGTATCATCCGTTACATACTCTGAAATATATTTCGTTTACAATCTCATCCTTGTTCTTGTCTTCCGTGATGGTAGTTTCTTTTATCATGTTCAGATAATCCTTTTCTTTCCACCACTTGTAGTTTTCACTTCCATACTCAAACATCATTAGAAGCTCCAAAAAGAGTGACTAAATTCGGGAATTATTGATGGTTTAGTCAAAAAATGAAAATATTTTCAATGTATGCCTTATAGAAGAAAAAATTTAGCTATAGGGCATACATTTTGGTGCCAGTGAAGGTTTCCATACGTAATGTTATGCCTTTAATAGATACAAAGGGCTTTTTAAGGCATACAAAGGCAAATCAAAGATCAATACTATATAAAAAATATGCCTTCTGAAAACAAACACATCTTGTTAAGGCATATTTCTAAAATTCCGCCCCGCACTATGTCATCGTCTATAAAACTGAAAGTTATTTTCTGTTACATTCTATCCACGATACAGCAAAATCTACTAATTCACGCTGGTTCATCAGCTTTATGTCAGCATTGCCCACTTTTACCTTACATGTAGTATAGGCTACTTCAAATGCCCTTCCTATATCTTTGAAGTCCTCTCCATCAACATACAATGTTTCATAAGCTTTCCAGACACGAACACCATTCTCCATGACTGCACTGTGTTCAATGCAAGTATGTTTGCTTGAGTATTCTGCACGCGCATCCGCTAAATGAATGGAAGTATTCTTATCATAATCAACTCCAATCAGTAAAACTTTCCCATCAAGTTTATAAAGCCTCCCAATTGGTGATGAGTCTCCAAATATATTCGAAAGATCATGGTTCTCAGTTAAATACTTAGCATTCTTTCCCCAAGCCGCAACAGATCTGGCAGGATGGTCACTCCTTAATGTTCCAGGCCATGAACGGAACATTTCGGCAACCGCACCCATAGTGTTTGTCGGAGTAATCACCTTATCATATGCCGGCCAGTTTTCGCGTATTGTATCCCAGTCAGCCTCATCTGCATCCCAATGAACTCCTGTTTCCGGATCAAGGTTTTTCCATGACTGTGTAGGCATCATAATAGTTCCATTCTGCCCCACAACATCAATCAAAGCTTCAATAATAGTCTGTGCACCACCACATACATATCCAATCTGTCCAAGTGATGTATGTACCATTACTGAATCACCATTCTGGAGCCCAACACTTTTTAATGCACTTACTATATCTGATTTAATGATAGTCTTCATACTCTCCCCTGTTAGACATTTTAAGCTGAAAGTTATTTCTTCTTTGTCGTCGGCAAGTCCTCATACATCGCCTCTACGAGTTCTCTCATAAACTCTCTGTTGTCAACACCATCAACAAGGATCATCTCTTTTGCTCCTTCATACGGAAGTTCCATATCCGCATCAGGCATCATAGCTTTGGCGGACTTTGTAGGCTTCACCAGAAAGCGGTCATCATAGATACCGCCAAACACCTTGCCTCTATAATACAGGATATATTCTCCCATCATGGAACGATGCGTTATATCATCAAGCCCTGACAGCTGCTCTAATATGAATTCCAAATAGTCTTTACTTGATGCCATCTGCTAACCTCTTTATCATTTATTTTCTCCAATTTGTTCTACGGCTTCTGGAACTATCTTCCAATTACAATCTTTTTTCAGATAGCAATATTCATAAAGTTTCACAAATCCTATCTTCTTGTAAAGATTTAATGCCGTTTTGTTTTCCTGCATAACCTGAAGATAGGAATACTTCGCACCGAGTTCTTTTGACTTCTCTATAGTTGCTCTGCACAGCTTCTCGCCCAACCCGATTCCTCGAAGCGGTTCGTTAACAACAACATTATGCAGAAGGCTGTATCCCTCATTTGTTGCAGTTGATGCAACCGCTGCAGTACTGCCATCATGCATAACCTTAACAAACAATTTATCAAGAGTAACGCTGTTATTTATTCTTTTGCAAAGCTCCTGATTCTTTGCATCCTTCGGACCTTCGAATTCAAAATATGGTTCATACCAGGCATCGGGTTCTGCACTGAATATTACATTTTTCAAAACTTCTTCCGTATTATCTGACTGATATTCATCCAGTTTCAGTATCATCAGATCCGTGGGAGCCGTGATGATATAGCCGCGTTTAAGAAGTTTATCCGCAAGCTCTCTGTCCGCATCAGTGATTTTGAAAATGCACGGAAGTCCATGGGATCTATACTCATTCTCACAATATGCAATCTTTTCATCCACATCAAGTTCTCCGTCTTCATATACACTTACTGAGTTAACACGTCTTGTATATCCTTCAGAAAACCTGAGCTCCCATCCGTCATACTGCTTGATTTCCAGCCCTTTAAATCCTTCATTTGCTGCTTTTTCCAAAAATCTGATCTGTGCCTTTTCCATATATCTGAATCTCCCAACTGCCATACTTTTTATCATAGAGACATCACCATCAGAGAATCCCCTCCGAAACTGGAATTTATATTAGTTACGAGTTCATAAGAAATTCTATCGTCCGTTTACATACATCTGCCATAGTTTCATCTGATGGTAAATGCTTGCTATCTATCTCTATTGTAGTAATCGGTCCCGCAAAGATTTCTCTTGCCCTTCTGAATACTCTGCCTGCCGGAAAAAAGATATCCTTTTCCGATGCGATTATCAGAAGAGGAGCCTTAAACGATATCATCTCCCTCTTCTTATATTCCCTGGGAGGTCTCATCTCCATCTTGTATGATGACATCATGATATCGAAGAATTCTCTCCATACCGGATCCCCTTTTCCTCCCATGAACTCAATCACTGCATCAAGTGTTTTCCCGGAAGGACTAAAATAGTATTTCATAAACGGTACGACCATCTTGCCCATCATAGGCAGGACCGAGCCATGTGCTATTCCTGACGGAACCAGAAGCAAGGCGCTTCTTACATTCTCCGGATACATCTTTGCAAATGAAAGAAACATAGCGGAACTGTAGGATGATACAACAAAGGATATCCGATCTTCTTTGTAATGATCCAGTACTTCCTTGATCCACAGTCCGTACTCATCCTTCTTGCTGCTTATGTTCCTGTATGGATCGCTTTTCCCGGGCATCCCGATCACATCCGGCGCAATGATACAGTATTCTTGAAGCAACGGAAGAAACAGTTTCAGATTCAACGTTGTAATCCCGTTTCCACCATGAATTGTACATATTCTTGGCTTATCAGGATCACCAACAAGAAGGCAATGGGTTTTACCGAAAGATGAATCAAAATAATCTTCCGAATATGGTACGTCAAGAGATGCAAGGGTCTTATCGTAGAACTCATGCATTTTTTTCATGCTGTCTTCATTTTTATAAACGAACTTCCCAGTCTTTATATTGCTCATACTGTCCATTCTGTCCATTCTATGTGGTTGTATTTCATTACTTCATCAGCCTTTTTCATTCCTATCTTCTCATAAAAGCCTACAGCTTCTTCATTGGCAATTAGATATACGGCTATATCTTTTTCTCCACCGGCTATTTCATGTGCAGTCTTCATGAGCCTTGTCGCGATGCCTTGCCTTTCATAATTTCTGTCCACGCCAAGGTCTGTCACGTACAACCAATAGCAGAAATCCGTAAGTCCAAACAAAGCCCCAACAATCAGCCCTTCATCATTACGCGCAATCAGACTGATGGAAACATTCTTAACAAGCTTCCTGATTCGGTCTTCAAAACGCTCTTTTGGATATTGTGCCCCCAAATCGGTTCTCTTTAAAAAATCAACGTATTCCTCAGTAGTAATGCGCTCTTCCGCTATATGAATCTCATCTTTCTTCATCAAATATCTGTTGCCGTCATCACGAAAAATCTTATAGCCAAGCCTTTCATATAATCGAAATGCTTCAGTATTAGATTTTTCAACATGAAAAAGAATGTGCTGTATGCCAATTTCTTGTGCATAAGACTCTGCTTCGTGGATCAAAGAACTGCCGATACCTTGACTGCGATATTTCTCTGTGACAGACAAATCATCAAGATAGACATAATCCATTTCATCCTCCCGATGAACTTCCACAGCTAAATATGCAACAACCTCATTATCTTCAGCTACAAAAAGCACATCCTCTCCATTTGTCCAATATCGATCCAAATAGCCGGATTCGTAGCCATCCACTTCTTCTGTATGATAAATTGTCTTTAGCATCTCTATAAACAATTCACGAATTTTCTGTTCATCATCCGTAATTGCTTTTCTAATCCTATACCCCATTTCCCCTCCTGCGATAGTATGCTTTACTCCGGTTTATCGTTCTATCCCAATTTTCCATTTTGAAAATCCATTCTGATAAAAGCCTTTCCGTTAGGAAGCGGGATCCTTGTTTGGAGTATGTCCTTATATCCTATTTCCTGCATTTTTGTTAAAAGAGATTTCTCATCCATCTGATGATGTACCTCATCCAGCCCGTCAAACGCATGCAAATACGGAGAATCTGATAACCACTGCTTATCATCCACATTGATCTGAATCAAACAAGAAACATATTCAGGATTTACTTTGCAAACCACTCTCTGAAATACATCATACCCAATATACTCTATAAGAAGGTTTGCTATCAGTAGCTGCGCTCCGGGAAGCTTATCCGCATCGCCAATCAGATCTATCTTCAAGCATTTCAACACATCAGACAAATGTGCATATCGTTCCGAAACTGTTCGAAGAAATTCTTCATTGATATCCACTCCATAAACAGTCCGGTACTTATCCCGGCTTACATGTTCCAAGCCATTACCACCGGCGACTCCAAGAACCATAGCCGTTGAAACCGGATAATCTTCAAACTGCTCCTTCATTATTGAATTCATAATCTGGAGTTGTTTAACAGAATCAAGGCTCATATGATTCTCATAATCATTCAAGCTTATTTCTTCCCAAGGATTGCTCATATTCAATAATACTCTCCGTTTTTCTCCTGCAATATATTCCAATTTATATATCAAACCTATAGATTTTCACTTTTCGTTTACCCTCCGCATACATTTCATTATCTTCTGGAATATTTGCTGTCTCAATAAATATACCGCCTGCATGCTCGCAAGTTTTGTAAGAAGCTACATTAGCCGGATCACATGTAATAATCAAATAATCCAAGCCATGTTTCTTCGCCTGTTGAAACAGAAGTTTACATGCCTTGGCGGCATAATGGTGCCCGCGATAAGGTTCATCAATTCCATAGCCGATGTTGCCGCCAATATATGTTTTGTCATTGTGTCCTATCCTTAAATCGCATTTTCCAATCGTGGTTCCATCCACTAAACAAATATCCAAATAATAAGCTGGGAGCCACCTCTTCTCAGGTTGTTCCTCACATGTTTTAGTTAGTTTTAAAAATATTTCATCTGTCTTTAAATCTTCTACACCAAAAAACATATTTTATCCCTTCAAATTCATCTTTCTCGGTTATCCTGAAATTTAATCGCTCTACAAATTTGAATTTGTTAAATTGCTATCCACCAACACACACCGTATTTATCAATAACGGTGGCACAACATTTACTCCACGGAAGTTCTCCGATAGGTTCGATAACTACACCCCCAGCGCTCAAAACCTGAAAAGCATTATAAACCGCTTCTTCTGTTCCCATTTCAAAAACGTTGAAAGTCATAGTTTCCCACTTGTATTTATGTACTATTTCTATATCACAAGGATTTTTCGCTTCTGCCAACGCCAAAAAACCTTCCCCGTTTACAGACAGTTCACAGTGCTCATAAGCGGTGTTATCTTCGTTTTTAAACTCGCGGGTTATTTCTGCTCCAAAAGCTTTGCAGTATGTTTCTGCTGCTTCAAAACTGTTTTTTACATATACCTGTGTATAATTCTTCATCGCAACCTCCGCACCCCCATTTGTCTATAAAACTGTAATTTACTGTTTCATACATTTCTCATAACCTGCTAACAGTCTTGAATAGGTGTCTTCATCAACCAATTCAATCGGCTCAGGAAAATAATCCGCACCCTGTTCTTCATAAATCTTCCGACATATATACGCTACCGCATCAATAATACAGTTCCATACATCAATCATATACTCATCTTTTTCAGATTCCTGATACAATGTAAAACTGCATTCTTCATCATCTAAAAGATCATACAGCTTTTGAGATACATCCGTTTTATCATTCAGCCATTGCCGAGTTAAATCTATAGCTTTTTCGACATAACGAGCTGCTTCCTCAGCACCTATCTGTTTCTTTATATTTTCGATTATTCTAAGGCAATGATGTATTTTTTGTAATTCAATTTGATCAACCATGTGTCTTGATTCTCTTTTATAAAATATTCCTTAGTAAGTTATGCTGGAATATAATCCTTGCTAACATACTCCAATTATCTGCTTTGGTATTCGTACCATTCTTCATCTATCTTTTTGAACCCGACAGCTTCAAACATTCTCCTACTCTGCTCATTAAAGGAGTAGATATTGGCCTTAACAGTGTCTATTCCTTTTTCTTTCGCAAGTTTAAGCATATCTTCAACACATCGTCTACCAATATGCTGATTTTGAAACTCTTTGCACACAACAATAGCAACGTCTGCATTGTCTCTTAACGAAACATCCCCTACCAATGTCCCCTTATATGCTATGTAGTAGCAATCCCCATGAGAGCTTAGATAATCTTATTTCTTCATCAATAATTCGCTCTGTCATTCTATATTTCATATGATGGAATATCCTTCAGCCCCCAATATACTTAAAGCCCTGTCAAAGTTTTCTTCTTTTACCAGAACATAATCGGTGTTGTAAGTTGATACAGCAAAAATGCTGATCTTATGGTCTGCAAGAATTCCGGATATTTTGGCCAGTATACCAACCAGTGAAAAATCAAGTGTTCCCTGAATGCGAAATCCTCTCCATCCATCATCACGTTCTATCGTCTTTGAAGGAGTATTTTCCGTAATGCACACCAGCGACAGTTCTTCATCTGTCTTACCGATGAAATAGATCTCTGCATCCATATCTATGTCAGAGATTTCTTTCACTTTGCAAACTGTCAATCTATGCGGTATTTTCTTAAGTTCCATTCCCTTATCCCCTTCCGAACTTAGTTCAGCAGTAATATACTTCTGTCACATTCCAATCACCGTCCTGATACTTGCATACCGCTGTAAGCTCAATATTCATATATACCCCCCAGTAGGCAAGTTCGAGCTCTCCTTCTTTTGTTGATAACCAAACCAGCTCCACTTTCCAGGCTTCTGTTTTGACATTAAGCTCATCCACGCAATACTTCTGAATATAATTATCAATTTTGCAGATATTCTTCCAAAATGATTGCATCATTGTATCAAAGCATTCCCGGTAATCAACCACTTCGATATCATCAACCAATATGGTCTCTACACCCTTATCTGCTTCCTGCCATGCCCTTAACAGTTTATCCGGATCAAATCTGTCCTCTTCCATCACAAAAGGCGTATCAGGCGGTGATATTTTCTTACTCTCATATGTGTCAATTACAGGCTTACTCACGTTAACGGTATTCTTATCCGTTTTTCTCCTGAACAAATCAAAAATACTCATTTAGTCCTCTCTCATTTCATATGCTATATACAGCTCAATATATTATATCTCATAAGTATAGAACACTTCAGGATATCCGACTCCCATCTGCATAAATTCATGCTCATGTTCAGACAGTACTCCGCCCCAGGATTCATAGACCTTTCGGGCTTTAGCGTTGTCTTTTAATACGCCTATGACATACTGATCTGCCTTATTTTCCTTTGCCCAATGGGTGAAAATGTCTTTTAACATAGTACCTACACCCATACCCTGATATTCAGGACGAACATAAAGCCCAACGAGATCAGCGTAGTCGTTTTTAAAGTATTCATAATTCGAATCCAATACACCGAACATCAAGGCAACTATTGTTCCGCCTGCTTCTGCAACATAAGCTATTTTCCTATCACCAAGAAATTTCTCTTCGGTAAATCCTTTAGCTCTTTCGTCTATCGCGCTCTCACGTACTTCAAATAACTTCTCAGGAAAAATATGGCTGTATGCAACACGCCACACATCGTCAAGCAACTTATACCATTCATATCCGTCTTCTATACGAGCTTTTCTGTACTTGATCTTCTTCTGTTCCATTTACGCCTCCCTCTTTCCTTCATAGCAGCAGCTATAAAAATAGCCCCATCAAACCTAAAACTTGATGAGACTGTTTCTTGTCATAGCTTCTCGCTTTCTGAAAATTATTAGTTGTTAGTATAATTGACTGACAACTCACTGTCAACAGTTATTATTGACCATTATGTATTCTTCGTCATTTTCATCCACAGTTTTAAAGCCTACTTTCTCATACATTTTTACTGCGTAATTGGCTTTCTGCACAGCAAGAGAGGCTCTTGTATAACCATTTCTTTTAAGTTCTTCCAGCATCCCAGTCATAAGCTTTGTCCCTATCCCCTGACCACGATACTCCTTGTACAATGAGATAGCAAATGACGGAGTTTCATCGTCCACATGCCCATAGTCATCCATGATACGTGTCCAGACAGCTCCGACCACTCTTCCGTCATCTTCCGCAACCAGACAATGATCAGCCTTGCCAGTTCCAAAATTTTCATAGTAAATTCTAAGCTCAGGCTGCTCTATTATCTCCCTTGGAGGCGGTGTAACTCCCTCCGGTATAAATATGGCTTCATACAAAAAGTCCCGTAGCAGATCTATTTCATTTTCTCTAAGATTCCGTATCAGCATAAGACTAATCACCCTTAATGATCACCAAAAATATAAATCCTTGAGCCATCCTTATCCTTCAGGTATTCTTCCACTCCCTTTTCCTCAATAAACTCCTGCTCGCTCTGAGTTATCGGAACAAGCCAGAGCAGATTTATACTTTCACCCATAAAGTCCGCATATTTGGGCGAATCAGTATTCTTCAAAAGTCTGTCATTCAGGAAAAGAATGTATTCATATCCCTTTATGTTATTGAATGGTATAGTGTGGCCGTGGCCAAAAAAGGTCAGGTATTTCCATGGATATGAAGAAAGCCCGGACATCACGGGAATTATTGTCCGAAGAAGTTCTTCATGTTTTTCATTGCAAGCAAATCCCAGTTCTATTCTGCGGAAACTCTTATAGTCATCCTGATATGCCATTTCAACTTTTGGCATGGGAATCATACTTACGCCAAGCGTGATACCGTAAATGGTATTTCCTTTTCTTCCCTGTACCAGGGCCTTGGGCGGAAACTGGCCTCCGTCTATTGCATAATACTTTTCTTCCTCACCGAAAAAGTTGTACAGCGTATTCATATGAAAGTCTTGTACCCTCGGCCAATAATCCTCCTGATCAAAGAAAGACCGGAAAGCTCTGCCGTTATTAACTTCACTTTCAAATCTGGAATAAGCGTTTTTCAATTCCCAGGCAAAAGGGCCTGTCCCTTTAGCATATTTCGAATATCCGGGGAAGCTTTTATATCCACTAAAAGAAGGGATAACAGCTATGATTTTGCCGTCTGATAAAACAGCTGCCGAATCTCCTTCCTCAAACCACTCGATGGACAGTGACTCTTTATTAAGCTCGACTCCTTCCGGATCGTGGTCCACAAATTCTGCAGGCATGCATGGTGCTTCACCTTCATTGGCAAATGCTTCATTGATATCCACCGGAGCCTTTACCCTGTTACATATCCAGCAGGCTTTAACCTCCGGCTCATCACTGTGAGGATTAACCCAAAGATAAAAATAATAGTTTTTATCGCTCTTTTCCACAAAAGCCTGTATATCTGCCACAGGCGACCATTCTTCAATCAATACTTCCGGTTCCATATCCTCTCCTTTTTTCTCATGTTTTCCATAGATCACTCTCCGAACAGATTATCAAGCGCTTCCTGCGTAAGATATTCATAGCCGTTTTCATTTTCATATGTGTAAAAGAGCTTGTGCTCAGTATCACCGACAAGTTCTTTTACACATTCGTCATACTCTTCCTGCATGACCTCTTTATCCTCACCTTCACCGATAAAAAACTTGATCTCAGAGGGCTCACCCTCATAATCTTCCTCATAGTAGGAATACATGTGGCAAAGGGTTTTATAGCCGTACTCCGAATCGGCTGAAAGCTCACTGTAGTATTCAGTTTCATAGCCCATTCCCATATCTGTACTGAGGATGATTCCGAGCTTCGGATAATAACAGGTTGCGTTATAGGCTCCAATACTTCCGCAGCAAACCACTTCATCGTAGTTACCGTCAAGATATGTAAGAATGAATATATTCGATGCGTGAGCACCGTCAGTTCCGCCAAAGATAAGATCCGGCACATCGTCGTCATTTATGAAATCCAGCTCGTAAACAGTCTCACTCTGCCAAAGATCTTTATGATCCGCAAGGTAATCGGCATAGCCCTTAAGGCACTTTTGTGTCAGATCATCGGAATCTGTATCACTTTCTACCACAGAAATATCTTCCGCAGCAGTATCAATCTCCTCAAAAAAACTTTCTTCAAATACAGCCTGAACCAAAAACATATATATAACCGTTCCGACAACTACACTAAAGATAGAATTTCTTTTCCACAAATACGAACCGATGACAACCGCCATGGCAATGATCTCCGGAATCGCATGCGGCGCAGAGGTAAAAGAAATATCCCTAAGACAATATACAATAAGAAGCCCCATGGCCGTGTACGGAACAGTCCTTCCCAGGTACATGATGTAATCCGGAACCTTCTCTCCTCTTCCGAATATAAGCACCGGAACTATTCTCGTAGCCAGGGTTACAAGTCCCATGATCAGAATAATTATTAGAGCATGTCTGTAATCAACCATTGTGCACCTCTTTCTCCGGCTCAATCTTGCCCCTTGCCAGTGTAAGTGTTCCAATGATTATGATCATCGCCGGGATCAGGAACAAATCGGTTCCGAATATTATCCTGCAGAGAAGTGTGGCTCCAAGTCCCAGTATTGCCGGAGTGTGGTTCTTCGCATCAAGCCACTGCTGAATAAATACTGTTGTAAAAAGAGCTGTCATGGAAAAGTCAATTCCCGTCGAATCAAAGTTAAGATATGTGCCCATCACTCCGCCAAGGAAAGATCCGATAACCCAGGAGGACTGATCAAAAAGTGTCACAAGAAGTCTGTGTCCGCTTTTGTTTACTCCCTCAGGGCAGTTATCCGAACTGAGCATCGCATAGGTTTCATCGCAGAGTGCATAGTAAAGGTACCATTTTCTTTTCCCTTCCTTTCGGTATCTTCCGATCATGGAGATGCTGAAAAAGGCATGTCTTGCAGATACCATGAAAGCTGTTAATGCAGCCATGATAAAAGATCCAGTGCCAAGCATCGATATACTCACAAACTGAACGGTTCCGCTGAATATGACAATTCCGGACAGAACAGACCAAAGCGGTCCGAAGCCGTGTTTTTCCATCAGTATTCCGTATCCGCTTCCCAGCACCAGGAAGGTTACCATAATGGGAAAAGAGGTTTTCAGCGCAGCCTTCACCTCTTTCCCGGTTATCTTAAACTCCTCAGTTTCCATTTCAAGCTCCACTCTTACTCTTTAACAGAATTCTCTTTAATGAACTGCTCAAGAATTTCGGCAGCATCTCCGATTATCTCAGGGCAGGGTCTTTTCTTGTAATACTCAGTCGTTCTGGCTTCCGGAACCGGCACATCATGTCGCACATTAAGGCCCAAAAGCTCACGACACACAATTGATCCGTGCTGCTCTTCAAACCTGTGAGCGAGCTCCTGAATCCTGGCGTAGTGATCCGCCTTGACCTGTCCTGTCTCAGGTCCGTCGTAGCCATATAAAAGACCTGCAACCATAAACATTCCGCTGACAGATCCGCAAACCTCTCTCAGCCTTCCCATGCCTCCGCCAAAAGACGATGCCATTTTAGAAAGAGTCTTCTCATCAATATCAAGCATATCTGAAAACGCCAGCACAATCGACTGCGAACAGTTGTAGCCTTTCATAAAATTAGCCATTGCCATTTCTCTGCGTGTCATATCAAAATCTCCTTATTTTACTAATATCCATGACGTACGATCCAGCCTGTGATCCCCTATCGCTGCCTTAAGCTCTTTTCCAAATTCTTCTTTTGTGACTTCCTTATCATCAATTCTGTAATCCGGATACTTTACAGCCGCGTTGTTCGAAGCAGGCACCTCGCGGATAAACAGCAAGCTGATATGCTTAGCTTCACCAGTAGTATCATAAGCATAAATACTGTAAGAAACAGCTCCGTCATAATCATACTCGCTTACCATCATTCCATTATCCAGCGGATATTCAAAGCAGTTCATTTCAACACTGTCACTTCCCCAGCAGTAAACCTTATCTCTTTCTGCATTAAACACAGCCGAAAAGCCCTGTGGCTCATCCTTCATCTGGACTATCATCTCATTTTCACCATCGCCGTCAAGATCCAGAAGCGTATATTCGTATTCAAAACTGCCATCATTAAAATCCGGAATAAACCACTCCTCTTTCTGATTTTCTTCCAATACCGACACATCGCCTTCAATAAATCTTGTGAGTAATTCATCAGCATTTCCTGAAGTTGCACATGTTGCCGATATTAGTGCTCCTATAAGAATAGCTGTTATTTGCTCAAGTATTTCCATGTATACACTGTTCCTCCATCAGTCGCTTTCTACATTATACACAATCCCTTCCATAATCTTGTTGCGATTTTGTGAAATTAAAAATTAAAACAAAAAGTGTACTTCAGTTGTTTTTCATACTAGAATAGAAACTATGAAAAAAACAAGTGCAAAGATCAGGCGTATCCTGATCACACCGGAAAGGTTCATTCCGGTGAGTTTTCTCTTAACCATAATAATCGGAACGCTCCTTCTCATGCTTCCGATATCCACAGCACCGGGTGAAAAAACCGGTGTTCTTACTGCGCTCTTTACAGCAACAACGTCGGTTTGTGTTACCGGCCTTGTTGTAGTTGATACATACGCTCACTGGAGTCTGTTCGGACAGTTCGTAATTCTTTTGCTTATCCAGATTGGAGGCTTTGGAGTAGTTTCAGTAGGTTCAATGCTGCTTCTGGTCGGTAAAAAGAAATTTTCCCTTGGAGACAGAGTTCTTCTTGGCGATGCACTAAATGTCGATCTGGACCACGGTCTTCTGGGCTTCCTTATTCGAATATTCAAGGGCGTCTTTGCTGTAGAAGGCGTAGCTGCATTTCTTTTTGCAATCAAATTCATACCAAGATTTGGCTTTTGGAAAGGTCTCTGGTCTGCCATCTTCCAGTCAGTTTCAGCCTTCTGTAATGCAGGAATGGATGTGATTGGACCAAACAGCATGATAGACTTCAGGGACTCATACTTTTTAATGAGCCTTACAATGCTGCTAATCATACTTGGCGGACTTGGCTTTGTTGTATGGTTTGATGTTATCGACGGAATCAATAAGGGAATCAAAAATCACCTCGGGCCTATTGTGACCCTAAGGCATCTTCCTGAGCATACCAAACTGGTGCTTTGGGCGACCATAATTCTCATACTGACAGGGACCGGCGTTGTTCTGGCAGCTGAATACAACAATCCCGAAACCATTGGCAACATGCGCCTGTCTTATAAGATTCTAAACAGTATGTTCCAGTCGGTCACTTTCAGAACCGCTGGTTTTGCATCAGTGCCCCAGGAGAGTCTGACAGAAATCTCCTGCTCCATCGGCTACATCCTCATGTTCATAGGCGGCTCACCTGTCGGAACAGCAGGCGGTGTCAAGACTGTTACAGCCTTCCTTGTACTTATGAATGCTTTCTCTTATATAGGCGGCAAAAAAGAAACTGTCGTATTCCACAGAAAAGTTTCAACGGAGCTCATGCGAAAGGCCGCTGCTATCGTGACCGTCAGCTTGTCCTTTGTAATCCTTATGACACTGCTTCTTCTTGCAGGCGAAGACATTACGCTTACTGATGCTCTGTATGAGATCACAAGTGCCCTTGGAACAGTAGGACTTACAAGAGGCTTAACACCGCATCTATGCTCATATTCAAGAATTATCGTTATTATTTCAATGTATCTTGGAAGGATCGGTCCTATCTCAATGGCATTTTTCTTTGCCAGAGAGGCCGGGATCAAAAACAGGATCAGTCATTCAGAAGGAATATTCTACGTTGGTTAGGAGGAAAATAAATCATGGGAAAATCAGTTGCAGTACTTGGACTTGGAAAATACGGCAAGAGCCTTGCGGAGAATCTTTACATGATGGGCGCTGATGTGCTTGCTGTAGACAAAGATAAAGAAGTAATCAATGAATTTGCAGGAAAATGCACTTCTGCAGTATGTGCAAACCTGGAAAACGAGGATGAAGTAGAAGCCCTGGGCCTAAAAAACATGGATATCGTTGTATGTGCCACAGGTAACCTTGCTGCTGCCATAATGTCCGTAGCAGTTGCAAAAGAAAAGAACGTACCCCTTATAGTTGCAAAAACCTCCTCAGACAGGATGTCATCCATTCTACTGAAAATCGGAGTAGATAAGATTCTTGATCCCGAAGGAGAAGGCGGTATGCGTTCAGCTCGTATTCTTCTTTCAAAATCCTTTAAGGATTTCTTTGAAATTGACAGCAACATGTATATCGTTGAGATGTATGTCAAAGATGAATGGATCGGCAAGAACCTGATCGAACTGGAACTTCGCAAAAAGCACAGGATGAACGTCATCGCTGTTCGCGAAAAGGGCCAGAAATGGTGCTTCAGTTCTCCTCAGGAGCCGCTCCAGAAAGATATGGTTCTCCTCATCGCCATGGAGAAAAAGGATGTAAATAAGTGGCACTGATCATATCAGTTGCCACTTTTTCTCACTCTTCGTCTCTTATCTTATCAAGTGCATCGCCTATAATCTTATCGTCATGTAAAAAAACAAGTCTTGTTCCCACCCAGGTACCGGCGTAGATAATGACATAGACCACAGAAGTTAAAATAAATCCGACGGTCCCGCGATACCAGTAAAAGAGATATCCAAATCCCATAATAAGTGCATACAGCAAGATAAAATGCGCTATGAGCTTAATATAATATTTCGTCGGAGACTCATCCTTGTTATCACCGGCATCAGATAAAAGAAACACTGTTACCAGGCTGCAAAAAAAGCTCGCAAGCACGATGGATCCCGGAATATACCATGGAAATCCGGTATCTGTACCTCTGAAGGCCAGAAGTCCGAGAACACTTATATAACACAGGACCATGAAACTTACCATCATTGTCTGTTCAAAAACCAGTTTAAGTTTATTCATACTTATAACCCCAATTTCTTCTTAAGCTCTTTTACATAGCTCCTTGAGATGACCACCACTTCGCCGTTTAATAGCTCTGCACGCATCCTGGCGTTGCTCTCCGTCTTAACACTCTTTATCTTGCGGAGGTTGCAGATCATTGACTTGGAGCACCTAAAGAACCTGAAATCCAGGTTACTCTCAACCTCATAGAGTCTGCACCTCATATCAAGACATGCGTCCTTGGTATAGGCAAAGCACTTATCATCAACGCTTTCAAAATAATAGATCTGGGATAATCTGCAAGGCACTTTCTCGCCGTCCCGGTAGCCTGCTATTATCTGTTCCCCGTTTTCCAAAAGACCTATTGCAGTGTCGATGGAAGATGTGTGCTCGTATGCATTTATAACTGCACTTTCGCTTTCTTCCTGCGAAATCTTGTTGAATGTGACCCTCAAAACTTTTCCCCTTTACTTTCTGCCGAAAACAGCAGGATATACCACTCTCAAAACTCCGATAAATATAACTGTACTAATTATCACGTAAATCCATGTCAGATTCAACGTCCAAATTTCACCACCTACTACAGTGTTATATGAAAAAATATCAACCATTGCTTTCATGAAGGCACCACCGTCAAGGCCGCCTATGCACTCATCCATGTGGCGGAGGATTCCACCTGTAAGGTAATTTCTGATAAGTACTGTGATTCCTGTTGCAGGAACAAGATTGCATACATTCTGAATGCCCTTGTTAAACTCTGAAAGAGGCATGTAAGCTCCGATCACAAAACCTGATACTGCTGATAAGATTCCCATGAAAGCGCCGCAGGTACCCATGCTCTTAAAGAACATCATAACTACCATGAATACGGATGTTGAAGATACTGTTCCGAGGAAAACCGCGCCAACAAGCTTAACAATATCAGCTGCAGAAAGATACATATCTCCGCTCATGCTGAGTATCCCAATTCCAACTGCCAGAACTATCATTGCCTGCATGAAAGCTGAAATAACTGCTGCGCAGAAGTAAGAAAGAATGATCTCGAATCTCTTAACGGGTGTAGAGAGCATATCAAGGTCTACTCTGTCCTCTCTGTCCCTTACGATGATCTCAAGTGCATTGTAAGGAATTGTTATAAGAGCTGAGCTGATGATACCTGTAAGAAGAAGTCCGTTTACAAACTGAGCCATGTCTTTTGCTGCTACCAGGTTCTCAAGCCCTATTGCTGCATTCTGCAGAGCTGACAGAAGGCTGTTCTTCAGGAAAAGAATGTAGAGAAGAAGTATGATCATTGGTGTGAGCATTGAGAAAAACAGTGTTCCTTTATCTGTAAAAAATACAAGCATATTTCTTTTTGTAAGTCCGATAAATCCTCTGAGTTTAGCCATTTACGTTCACCATTTCCTTTCCTGTAAGTGTTAAGAATACGTCGTCCATTGTGCCTTTGATTATTTCAAAATCTTTTACAAGTCCTTTGTTCTTCCAGATAAACTCTGTAATTCCTTCGTTCATTGAGATGTTGTAGTGATCTACTTCATATCTGAACTTTGAGCTTCCTGACGTTTCTATCAGCCTGCTGCTCTCTTCGCTCTCATCGGTGTACCAGATGAGCTTCTTGCTTGTATATCTGCTCTTAAGCTCTGCCGGCGTACCCTCGGCAATTATGTTCCCCTTGTCCATGATCACCACGTTTTCTGCTTCCGCTGTCTCCTCCATGTAATGTGTTGTGAGGAAGATTGTGAGGTTCTCATGTTTTCTCAGGTAATTGATGTAGTCCCAAACCATCTTGCGTGACATCGGATCAAGTCCGGTTGTGGGCTCATCCAGAAACAGAATGCTCGGTTTGTGTAAAAGAGCTCTCGCAATATCTATTCGTCTCTTCTGACCACCTGAGAGCTTCTCGTATTTCCTGTTCCAGATATCTCCAAGATTGAACTCTTCCCAAAGACCTTCAAGCCTTTTCATGATCTCTTTCTTGTCGTATCCGTAATATGCTCCTCTTGTCATGAGATTCTGTTTAACTGTGAGCTTTCCGTCCAGTACTGAGTTCTGAAATACGATTCCGATCTCTTTCCTTATCTTGTCATCATCCTTGCCAAGCTCATGTCCCATCACGTATGCGTTTCCGTTTGTCTTTGGAAGGATGGTACTCAGCATATTTATTGTTGTTGACTTTCCTGCTCCGTTCTCTCCCAGGAAAGCAAAGAGCTCACCCTGACTAACCGAGAAAGAAATACTATTAACTGCGGTGAATTCTCCGTATTTCTTTTGGAGGTTATTTACTTCGATTGCCTTTTTCATTTCGTTCCCCTTTTCTTTAACTTGTTGTTTCCTTGCTTCTGAACTGATAATACATGATTTTTCGCACAAAAAAAGCGCAACTGCGGTGAGTTGCACTTTTCATTCGGTGAAATGCAAAAACTATTCAATTTTAACATCAGCCGTAGTGTTTGGTGGAACGACTATGTCATATTTGTACTTGCCATCTTCCTGAAGACTCCATGAGCATGACACAGTTCCGTATATGCTGTCATAGCTAAAGGATGCTCGTGTGAAATGTCCTCCGGGCCTTGGTGCAATGACAAAATGATTTTCTCCATCCACCTTAACGCCGCACATCTCAGAGAATATCCATTCGCAAACAGCTCCCTTTGAATAGTGATTAAGAGATGCTATTCCGCCGCCCAGTCCGTTGTCTGAAGTAGGCCCGTTCCAGTCTTCCCAGATAGTGGTTGCTCCGATCTTCGGCATATAGAGCCATCCCGGTTTTTCTTCATTTTCCAGAAGCTTATATGCAAGGCTTAAATCAATCTGCTGAAGGACATACAGAATAAGAGGTGTTGATAGAAAGCCTGTTCCGACTCTCCAGCCGTATTCATCAAGGGCCTTTATGAGTCTTCTCTTAGCATACCCTTTCTGGGTCTCATTCAAAAGATCAAAGTACAGCGGGCGAACAAGGCGAGCCTGTCTGTTTGTATCAAGAGAGAACTCACTGTTTTCAATCAGCTCCTGATAGGCTCTCTTGCAGCCTTCAGAATATTCCTGATACTCCTTTGCATCCTGCTCTTTTCCAAGAGCCTTTGCAATCTCGCTCATAAGTCCTAAAACATAGCTTGTATAAGCTGTTGCTTCCTCAGGTTTGGATTTTGAAAAGTCTTTAAAAGACGACTTATGAACATCGGAAGGTTCAGCCCATTCACCGTAGTGTTGTCCGACATTGTACAGATATTTGCTGTTTTCCTTGGATATCTTAACCTTCTCAGACATAAGAGCTGAGCGCTTACCAAGGCGTCCGATTGCAAATGCGGCGTATTTTTTCATGTTGTCATAGTACTTTTCGACAAAAGAAATATCGCCGTATTTCTTCCACAGTCTGTAAGGGATCATGATTCCCGCATCGGCCCAGCCTACAGAACCGTCCATGGATTTCATGTAAAAGTCCGTTCCGCCCTCAGGCGCTATCTGAGTAAAAGCGCCGTTCTTACGCTGAAGATCACAAAGATCTTTTTCATACTTATCAGCAAAAGGTGCATAGTTCACCATATAGCTTGCTGTATTTACAAATATCTGTGCATCTCCTGACCAACCATGGCGTTCTCTTGTAGGGCAGTCTGTAGGAAGATCGGCAGAGTTGTTCTTAAGGGACCAAAGAGTATTCTCAACGAACTTATTAAGAAGTTCATTTGAACTGTCAAAAGAGAATGTGGTCTCAAAATCGGAATAAACTGCAATAGCTGTAATATCCTCCGGACGTATCTCCACATCACTTTCAACAAGGACATACTGGAATCCGAAAATGGCAAATCTGGTCTTGTAATAGTTATCTCCATCTTTACAGAAATACTCTATCTGCTGAAGCGGAGTCACTAAATCTTTTTTTACGCATTGGATATTAGTCTGAGTAAACTCTCCGTTCTCATCTAGCTTTTCTCCAAATCTCATAAAGATTCTCTGGCCAGCTTTTGCGTTCACTTTAAACTCAATATATCCGGCAATATTTTGTCCGAAGTCAAAGACCTTTTTGCCGCCGGGAGTAATGATGAGTTTTGGGTTTGTAAATCTTTCATGCTCAGTAAGAGCAAAGTTGTCTGAAGCGGTTGGAATCACATTATGCTTTGCAGCCTTTGCTTTTTTCCATACAGCCTTCTTAATATCATCCTTTGTTGCATCATAGATTTCGCCATCCTTATTGTCGGCAAATCTTATAGGACCATCATTTGTCCATTCGAAATTTTCACTTGAGCATATTATCTTTTTGCTGCCATCAGAAAAATATATTTCAATCTGTGCAAGGAGCTTAGTCTCATTTCCGTAAAAGTTCTTTAGTCCCCAGGCTCCTACAGATCCTCTGTACCATCCGTCTGCCAGCATGAAGAAGAGGTCATTGTTTCCCTCTTTTATCTGAGCAGTGATATCTACTGTCTGGTACTGAACTCTTTTTCTGTAATCTGTGTGTCCCGGTGCAAGACAGAAGCTTCCAATCTTTTCGCCGTTTAGCTGACCTTCGTATAGACCACAGGCGGACATGTAGGCTCTTGCTCTGGAAATCTTCTTTTCCGGATCCACAATAAAGCTCATTCTGAAACAGTCTACCGGGTATCTCATTTTTCTTTTTACAGAATAGTTACCGGTAATCCATGTAGCCTTCCAGTCGCTCTCATTTAAAAGTCCCAGCTCAAAAGTAGCTTCATCGCTTGCTTCTCCCTTTATGTCTTCCTCATCCCAAAGCACAACACTCCAGGTTATCCTCTGTCTGCTTTTTAAGGCATCTCCACCCCAAGGAATAAGATGCATCTTATGAGAGCCGGTCTTTCCGGAATCCCAGATAATATTTCCGTTATCATCTTTAGCTATAATCTGATAGGCAGTCTGTGTTTTGCCACCTTCACAGACCCAGCTAAGTCTTGGCTTTGTGTAATCTATTCCGATAGGATTTGTTAAGTACTCTGTTTTTAGTCTGATTGCTTTCATATCTTACCTTCACTCTGCGTTATAGAATTCATCAATAGTTCTGATCAGGCGGCTTGCATTGACTTCAAGCTGTTTTCTTGAAAGTGTGTCATCCTTAAGTGCCGTAAGAACTCTCTCATAGTCTTTCTTTGTTCCCGGCATGAACAGTTCTCCACCGGCCTTAGCGACTTCATTGGAAAGAGCATTGCGATAAACAGACTTTTTACTTGTCATAACCTCCATTACCCAGTCTGTCATCACTATTCCCTTAAATCCAAACTCAGATCTTAAAATATCCTCAATAAGGCCTCTGTGCTCGGAAGTATGCGTACCATTGAGCAAGTTGTAGCTGGTCATGACTGCCTTAGGCTGGGATTTCTTCACGCAGATATCAAAGCCTCTAAGGTAAATCTCTCTCATTGCTCTTTCGCTTACCTGAGAGTTATTACAATAGCGGTTGGTTTCTGCATTATTGGCAGCGTAGTGCTTAATCGTAGTTCCGCAGCCCCTATGCTTCTGTACACCTCTGGTGATGGCTGCTGCCACTTCTCCTGACACAAGCGGATCTTCTGAATAGTATTCAAAGTTTCTTCCGCAGAGGATACTTCTATGGATATTAAGAGCAGGAGCAAGCCAGAGATGAACTCCGAACTTCTCCATCTCCGATCCGACTATATCTCCAAGCGCTTCTGCCAGCTCTGTATTAAAGCTCTGTGCAATAGCTGTTCCTATAGGAATCATGGTCGCCGAATGCTCTTTTATCACGGCATTCTTAGGAATCTTCTTTCCACCTACCAGCATTTTTGCAATAAACTTTGCTATTGGCCCCATCATCTCAAGCATACTTTCAGGTATCATACCTTTATTGCCGGCATCATACTGATTTTCACCCTCTTCGTAATACTTAAGTGAGATCCTGATTCCCGCAGGGCCATCAGCCATGATCAGAGGCCTGATTCCTTTTTTTGCAAGCTGTGAAGTTGTTTCACCTGCAGCACCTGCAAGATGTGTCGCAGCATTGCCGATAATGCTGAGTCCTCTTGCGTTGGGATCAAAGTTTCCGATCTGCATGTAAGAAAGCTCTTCATCCGTCAGGTTCTTTATCCTTGGGTCTACAGGTACCTCGCTGTCAAAAGAGACTTCTCTTTTCTCAAAGTCATCGGCAGTAAGTGTGATGGCTGTGATACCTTCAGGAATTGAATCCGGCTCTGAATGCTCAAACTTTATGTCTGTAAAGTCAGGCTTTCCAAGACAGTTCCTGGTCTTTAGTGTTGTAACCATTTCTTCCAAAGTAGCAACTGCAGCAATTTTTGTATCCACTGAGCTGTTGCCTACCCTGATCACATATCTGCCCTTCTCAAGAACATAGCTTTCAGATTCCTCATCATAGGAAGCAAAATCAGAAAGCCTGAATGATATCTCAAGCCTACATTCTGATCCGCTATCAAGAAGCGAAGTCTTAGCATAGCCTACCAGCTGCTGATATGGCTGATCAAGCTTATCCTCAGGGGCTGAGAGATAGACCTGCACAACCTCTTTTCCTGCACAGCTTCCTGTATTCTTAACAAGCACCTCACATGTAAGGGTATCCTTATCTGCCCTTACTTCCTGCGCTTTAATCTCAAATGTCGTATAAGACAATCCAAATCCAAACGGGAAAAGAGATCTCTTTTTAAAGGTGTCAAAGTAGCGATAGCCTACATAGATACCCTCTTTGTAGCGGTTATCATTCCAGTCGCCAAAAGTTCCTTCATTTGAATACTCCTCGAACTTAGCCCATGTGGTTGTGAGCTTACCTGAAGGATTCTGTTTCCCCAGAAGAATATCTGCCAGTATAGCTCCGCAGTCGGTTCCAAGCTGGGATAAAAGGAGAATGTCTTTTACCTCCATCACAGGTGAAAGATCAATGGCGCCTCCGACATTTAAAACCAGCATAAATCTGTCGTACATTTTATTGAGAAGAAGGATGTCACGAATCTCAGACTTTGCAAGCTTTACATCTCCCTCTATGACCTCTCTGTCACTGCCCTCTCCGGAATTTCTGCTGACAACGTAAATAGCTGTATCGCACAATTTAGTGATCTCAAGATTGTGGTCAGGCTCCTTCATGGTCTTTCCCATTGAATACATGATCGCATTCTCATGCTTTGCCTTCGCCTGTGCCTTAAGATCCTTAAAGAACTGCTTTTTAGCCTGCTTTCTTACTTCATCATAGGCATCAAGCCAGCTCTTTGAAGCAATTGAAACCCCTGCTTTTTCAAGCCCCTGCTCTATTGTAAAAGTCTCTTTTGAATTAACTTCGCCGGAACCTGTTCCGCCCTTTATCGTATAGCGAAGTCCACTGCCGTAAGCTGCGATCTTGCCGGCCTTATCCAGAGGAAACTGTCCGCTCTTTTTAAGAAGAACCGTGCACTCAGCTGCATTGCTAAGTACAAATGATAAATTATCCGCGTCTTTTCTTTCCATATTGATCTCCTTAGAAATAAGGGGAACAGAATCTGCTCCCCTCAACTTTACTTTCTTGCAGCAATCTCTTTATGAATTTCAGGAAGTCTCTTTTCAAGATCAAATCGCAAAGCAAAAACAAACAATACGATGAACAGAATAAGAGGAATATAGATGCTGAATGTGTAAATTGCCTGAATAACAGCAGGTGATACAGTTGTTGCCAGTCCGTCATAAGCTGCAAGGCCAAGGCACCATCCAATTATTGAAGCGCCGATACCAGATCCAACCTTATTACCAAAGCTGCATGCGCTCTGAGCTGTAGCAACCATTCTTCTGCCATACTTATATTCATTATAATCAATCGCCATGGCAGACATAACCCCCATGAGACACATCATAGGAATGTTTGCGAAAGTAGCAAAACATGAAAGAGTAGTGTTGTAAACAAAGTGTGTCGGATTAAAGAGTCTTAAAGCTGTGCCGATGGCTCCGATCATGAACGAAACCCTGAGTGTCTTTGTAACGCCAAGCTTTTTAGACATCGGTCCAACAGCTATGAATCCAAGAAGTGTAGGTATCATACCGATCGCGCCTTGAATAGCAACCAAATTGTCATCTCCATATATCCACTTGCAGTAATATGTTCCTGCTGCGCCACTGATTCCATAAGAGATATTAGCGCAGAAATTCATGATCAGGATCATTACCCAGTACTTGTTGCCAAACAAAGATTTAAGCGCTTCTCCAAAGGGAACAGGCTCCTCATCATCAGTTGCGTTATCTGCCTGAACACCTTCTCCTGTTGCAGTCTCCTTTGCCTTTAAATAACAAATAAACAATGCAAGCGCAATAAACAGTCCAAAGATAGCTCCCATCTTGATCCATGCACTCTGATTACCGCCAAGTGCATTGGTGATAGGAATAACAGCTACTGCTATGATCATACCTGATACATATCCGGCTGCTGCTCTCCATATTCCCATGTTTCCTCGCTCTTCCTGGCTGTCAGTTCTTACAACCTGAATAGAAGCATACGGAATACATATTGCTGTATAAATAACTGCAGATAACAAAACATTAGTTATAAGCAGATATCCAAGCTGCATTGTCTCTCCCCAGCCCTTGGGAACTGTAAACAGAGATACAATAACTATAGCTGCCGGTATTGCCATTCTAAACAGCCATGGTCTGTACTTTTCTTTTCCGGGAGCTGTATGATCAACTATATGTCCCATGAATATGTCTGTGAAAGCATCAATTATCTTACAAATAAGAAGCATTGTTGCTATTGCTGCAGCAGCTATTCCTACTTTATCTGTGTAAAAGTAAGTTAACTGTCCAACCAGACCCGAAATTACATTAAGTGAAAACTGACCCAATGAATCTGCGAAATAGTCTCCTGTTCGCATGACTTTTTGAATACCATCTTTGTCTAAACCCAGTGGTTTCTTTGACATAATTCTTTCCTCCGTTTTACATAAATAGCTCTTATGTTGACATTATAAGATTGGAGGTAATAGAATTATTGTAGTTATGTGAATATTATTGTAACTATGTTGCTGATTTAATTCATTGGTGATCAACATATGAAAGACTATACAAAAGAGCTTATAAACACCTTACAGATAATCTATAATTCTACATTCATGCCTATTCACTTATTTGAGAACAATAACTGTATATGCTCAATACCGAATAATGAATTACCTGTAGACTTTATAGTCGCATACAGAAACAATATTGTTTTCAAAGAGGCTTCACTTAACTATTTTTCTACAAAAGAGTTTTTGCACGTGGGTATTATAAAGAGTGATACAAAAGATATGGACATCATAATAGGACCTGTATCCACAACAATTCTCTCAGAAACAGATATAGACTCACTGATTGCCAGCTACTCTCTGCCGATAGACTATAAAGAACAGATATGGGATTTTTACGACAAAACTCCCAGTTTTACCGTCTCTCAGCTTCTAAACATAATGGCTCTCTTAAATAAAGAATTAAACGGGAATATTGTAGATATATTTGAATACTTCGGTTTTACAGATAAGACAAAAGAACAACGCGTGGGAAAACATCATGCAGACGCTCTGGTCGAAAATAAAGAACAGTCGCAGTTCCATGACACTTACTTTTTTGAACAACAATACTATGGCTATATAGAAAGAGGTGACGTAAACGGTCTTCAGCATTTCATTCAGCAAGTGCCCTCTTTTACAGAAGGTCGTACTTCCAATGATTCGCTTCGCCAGGCCAAAAACATTTTCATATCAACCACTGCTATAGCTACACGTCGAGCAATAGCAGGAGGCCTTGATATAGAAACAGCTTATCAGCTCTCTGACTCATATATCCAGGAAGCAGAAAAGATGTCCGATCAGGCTTCCATACTGGCTCTAAATGCCACAGCAGCCATTGATTTTACAAGCCGCGTGGCAGAGGCCAGGATACCAAAAGGCATGCCTGAGGACATCTATCTCGCAATCCAGTTTATTGCAAATCATGTAAACCAGAATATCTCTGTAGAAGAGATTGCAAAGCACCTGAACATGGACAGAACTACTCTGTCCAAAAAGTTTAAGAGAGAGCTTGGTTTTAATATCAGCTCTTATATAATGCGCCGCAAACTGGAAGAAGCTAAGAGCCTTCTAACCTATACCGACAAGACTATCAGTGAGATAAGCGAGTATCTGTGTTTCTCAACCCAGAGCTACTTTCAGAATGTTTTTAAAGCCAAATACAAAATGACTCCAAAGGAATACAGGAAGAGTCAGAAGAAGTGATTTTTCTCTGCTCAGCTTATCTTCTAGCACTTGCTGCCATACGGTGATAGGTATGACGAATGCCTCGAATACTGATGCTGTAGGCCATGATGTTCTTAGGCGCAGCAATACCGGGATGACCACTGTCTCCTATGTGATGTATATCTGTTCCTGTCTGTTTGCACATAATAGCAATCTGCTTGATGGTCTCCTCATCAGTACCCTCCTGGCTGGTTCCGATGGCAGTCATGGAGAGTCTGCCCTTTTTATGGATATAGCTTACTCTCTCCCTTGCCCATTCCACAGTGATTCCGGGAACAGTTCCCGGCGCAGGAAGAAGAATGATATCAGCACCGGCCTCAGCAAAGGCGTCGATATCTTCCATAGTAAGGATAGCATCCGCACCCTCTGTGATAATGCCCGCTGCATGCATCTTGCCGGAGGCAATGATCATATCATCTCCGACAGCTTCTTTTATCTCTCTGATCGCATTAAGAATACCTTCGTTGGTTACACCGATACCCGGATTACCGGTTATCAGGATCATGTTGACTCCCATGTCTCTGGCACGAACAGCATTCTCCGCATTGGCAATGCGCCCCTTTGTAAGAGCCCAGGGGTTGTCAGAGCCTTCAATGATCTTACCCGGTTCGAGATTGATAGCAAGAGGAAGGCCGGTCAGTTCTTTTATCAGGCGCGCCGTATCCTCTGCCTTATGCTCAGGAAGTCCCTTAACATCAGGGTTCCAGACATCAAAGATATTGCAGAGAATAAAGTCTGAACCAAAAGCTGCACAGAGCTCAGCATTGGATACGTCCTCACACTGAGGTGTAAACATACCGATACACTCAGTTATAATAGTTCTTCCCTCGCTCTCAGCTATAGCGCTGAGGAGCTCCTTTTTACCCATTTTCTCAAAATCGCTTGCAAAGCTGTTTAAGATTCTTTTACCCATAAGCTGTACCCCCGTACATTAAATCTTAAAGTGCATATCCGATAAGAAGGCGAAGTACGTTCTCTGCTCCGTCCCTGTGGCTTCTCTCATAGCCGTGGGAAGCATAAACGCCGGCACCGATAAGTCCGTGCTTAAGATCAACACCGGATCTTAATGTAGCCTCAACGTCGCTTCCGTAGTGAGGATAGATATCAACTGCGTAGTCTGCGCCACTCTCTTTGGCCGCTGTAACAAGTCCCTTAACGATGTCATAGGAGTAGGGGCCTCCGCTGTCCTTGGCGCAGATAGAAACCTGCTTCTCGGTGCATGTAAGTCCATCACCGACACATCCCATATCCACCGAAATAGCCTCTGTACATCCTTCCGGTACGCTTCCGCTTCCGCCGTGGCCAACCTCCTCAAACACAGTAATATGCGCATAAAGGGCTCTTTTGGGAGTAACCTTTTTATCCTTGATATACTTGGCAAGACCAAGAAGAATACCTACACTGAGCTTATCATCAAGAAATCTTGACTTGATATATCCCGACTTTGTAACTCTCACATTAGGCTCAAAGCATACGATATCGCCAACTGAGATTCCAAGCTTCTCTGTATCCTCTTTTTTCTTAACATCTTCATCAAGAACAACTTCACAGTTCTCCCAGGTTCTCTTGGTGTCGTCATACTCTCCGTTTACATGGATTGACGCATTGTTGAGCTGGAAGGTACCTTCGTAGATGCCGTCAAACTTGGTCACAACTCTGACATTTTCTGTCTCAGCGTTGTTGGGATTCATTCCGCCAAGGTTAGTCAGCTGAAGTCTTCCGTTATCCTTGATGGTAGCAACCATTCCGCCAAGGGTATCAGTGTGAGCCTCGAGAAGAAGGCCGTTATTCTTATCCTTGCCTGTAAGATCAACAATGATTCCGCCCTTATTGGTTGTTTTAGTTTTAAATCCAAGGCTCTCAAATTCCTTCTTAACCCAGGCTGCTGCTTCCTCAGTATAGCCTGTTGGTGAATCAATGTTTAAGAGCTCCGTTGTCTTCTCTACAATAAAGTCTGTGTATTTATTTAGCTGTATCATTTTCATATCTGTTCTCCTTGTTATCTCGTAAGGTCTTTGACCCATTTATACTTTCTGACTCTTATCATAACCCACGGGATCTTGCCTACTTCATCCAGGCAGGTGCATGCATAGACCGCCAAAGGTGACCAGTGGAATACAAAGGCTCCGCACAGTGCCAGAGGGATCGCTATCATCCACATGCATACAATAAGGCTGTAGAGGTCAAAAAGCGTATCTCCTCCGCCGTCCAGGACACCGTTTATAGTCACTGTGTTTACGCATCTTCCTATCATGTAAAAAGACATGATGACCATCATCCAGATAAGATAGTCACGAGCCTTGTCGGTAAGGATCACTCCATTGACCACAAGTGGCGTAACCGCCAGAACAATTCCCGTTGAAATAAATCCTATCACAAACGATAGTTTAGTCAGTTTGATTCCATATTTTTTGCCAAGCTCAAGCCTTCCGGCGCCAAGCTCATTGCCCACAATGATTCCTGCAGCACTTCCTATACCGTTACACATACAGCACACAAGGTCTCTTACCACCGCAGCTACGGAATTGGCAGCTGCTGCATCGACACCCATGTGTCCCATTATTGCTGTGTATGACGTAAAGCCTACTCCCCAGCAAAGGCCACCTCCCATGAGAGGCAGGCACTGTCTGAAAAAGTCCTTCACAAGGTCTTTTGACAAAGAAAACATACGCCCAAGGGCAGGCCTTATATAGGTGCTCTTTGTCGATATCAAAAGACATATCGAAAGCTCTATGACTCTTGCGATAGTTGTTGCCAGAGCTGCTCCCTTTGCTTCCATGGCAGGAAGTCCGAAAAGCCCGAAGATAAGTACTGCATTAAAAGCAATGTTGATCACTACCGCTGCTGAGCTTATGAGTGCTCCGGCCTTTACATTCTCAGTTACCTTCATGATAGTAAGGTAGCACTGGGATACACCTGTTATAAGGTATGACCAGCCGGCTATTCTAAGGTATGAACTACCAATGGCAATCAGCTCTTTATCCCCTGCAAATATGGACATGAGTGCCCCGGGGCAAAACTCACACGCTGTAAAAAACAGTATTGATACCATTCCGCAGAACATCAGCATCAGGTCAAATATGTCTTCCAGGGTCCTCTTATCGCCCTTTCCCCAATACTGTGCACCAAGAATAGCTCCGGCAGCTGTTGCAGCCGAGAGGAACATATTCTGCACAAACTGGATCTGAGTGGCAAGAGAAACTGCCGTCATCTGAGCCTGAGCAACACGTCCGAGCATCAGGGCATCACAAGCTGCCACCAGCGCCAGCATCAGGCTCTGGAGAGCAATTGGCAGTGATATTCTTATTAGATTTCTATAAAACATTTTATTGTCATTCATTGTTATTGCGTACTACGTATAGCCCACCTTAGCTTGGTAGACTTGCTCCTTGGGTTTATCCTCTGTTCCTCAGCGGAGGGTCTTGTGACATCCTCTGAGATCTCGCTGTATATTCCTTCTTTGTATAATGCCTTAAAAGATTTCTTTACCAGCCTGTCCTCTCCCGAGTGGAAGGTAAGGATGGCTACTCTTGCTCCCGGATTTAAGATACCCGGAAGCTTTTCAAGAAATGAATACAGCACTTCAAATTCACTGTTTACATCTATTCTCAGGGCCTGAAATACTCTGGCACAGCTCTTTTTGACAGCGTCCTTCTTCTCTTCCTTCGGAACCTTCCAAAGAGCAGCTTCAATAGCCTCTCTGAGAGCTGTTGTTGTATCCATGGCATCGCCCTTCTTCATCAGAGAAAAGACCTTGTCTGCAATCTCCTCTGCATAGGGCTCGTCGGAGTTTTCTATAAGCATTCCCACAAACTCATCCCTTGTGATGTTGTGAAGTCTCTCTGCTGCAGACTCTCCGTGCTCTGGATCAAGACGAAGGTCAAGGGGTCCGTCAATCTTGTATGAAAAGCCCCTCTTCGGATCATCTATCTGCATAGAAGAAACACCAAGATCCGCCAGTACAAAATCAAATTTACCTGCTTCTTCGCAGACTTTATCTATATTGGCAAAGTTGATGAGTCTGAACTTAAATCTGTCCTCATCAAAGCCTGCATCCCGCAGCCTTTCTACAGTCTTTTTTGATTCTATCGGGTCTACATCCAGACCGTATACACAGCCGCTTCCATTGAGCTCTTCCAGCATCTTCCTGGTATGTCCGCCATAGCCAAGGGTACAGTCAAGTCCCTGCTCTCCGGGCTGTATCCTAAGGACCTCCAGGATCTCTTTTACCATAATGGAAATGTGCATTCCTGCAGGAGTTGAGCCCTTGGAAATTACATGGGCTATTGTATCCGCATACTTCTCAGGATTCTGTTCCTTATATTTTTCTTCAAATTTCTTCGGGTACTTGCCCGAGTAGTGAACTCTTCTCTTGTGCTTCTCTTCCATAGTCCCTTTTACCAAAAAGCCTCCTTGGTTATCTGCCAAGGAGGCCAATCAATTCTTTATTCATTACCGAACAGATCCCTTGTGTAAACCTTGTCCACCACGTCCTTGAGCTCGTCTGTAAGGCGGTTTGCGATGATGAAATCACATTCTTTCTTGAACTTATCAAGATCTCTCTCAACTCTTGAATTGAAGAAATCATCATCCTTTAAAGTTGGCTCATAAACCACGCATTCGATACCTCTTGACTTGATACGCTTCATGATGCCCTGGATGGCTGACTGTCTGAAGTTATCCGAGCCTGCCTTCATAGTAAGTCTGTATACACCAACCTTATTGGGGTGAAGGGCCCATACTCTGTCAGCAATAAAGTCCTTCCTGGTCCTGTTGGCATCTACAATGGCCGTAATGAGGTTGTTGGGAACATCCTCATAGTTGGCAAGGAGCTGCTTGGTATCCTTGGGCAGGCAGTATCCGCCATATCCAAAGGATGGATTGTTATAGAAATTACCTACTCTCGGATCAAGACAAACACCGTCAATGATATTTCTGGTGTTGAGGCCTCTCACCTCTGCATAGGTATCAAGCTCGTTAAAGAACGATACACGAAGTGCCAGATATGTATTGGCAAAGAGCTTAACAGATTCAGCCTCAGTACTGTTCATAAACAGAACGCTGACATTCTCTTTGAGTGCTCCCTGCCTTAGAAGATCCGCAAACATGTGGGCCTTCTCAGCTGCTTCCTCGCTCTCCATGTTGTATCCGACAATTATTCTGGACGGATAAAGGTTATCATACAGCGCATGTCCCTCTCTCAAGAACTCGGGAGAAAACATAATATGATCCGTATGATATGTCTCTGACAACTCCTCTGTATATCCTACAGGTATTGTTGACTTGATAATGATGTATGCATCGGGATTCTCTTTCCTGACCTGGTCAACAACGCTGAGGACTGAAGATGTGTCAAAGTAATTGAGCTTCTCGTCATAGTTTGTAGGAGTCGATATAATTACAAAATCTGCATCTTCATAGGCTTCCGAAGCATTAAGTGTTGCACGGAGTCTTAACTCCTTAGTCGATAAATACTCCTCGATCTCCTTGTCTACAATTGGAGATTTCCTGTTATTTATCATTTCTACTTTTTCAGGTATAACGTCAACTGCTGTTACATCGTTATACTGAGATAAAAGGACCGAATTGGATAATCCTACATATCCTGTTCCTACTACTGCTATTTTCATGAATTGTTTTCCTGTTCCTTTAGCTGGTCTTCTACAGTCTCATAGACCTGTATTCTCATAATGTCTGCATCAGGCATTCCGATGAATATTCCGCCGTACTGGAATACGTCGCCAACCTTGGCAGCTCTTACTATCTGTATAAATACATGAAGAACTTCCTTGGTCCAAAGAGTCAAGTTAGCCTCGTAATTGTTTCCGATAGTCAGCTGAACATCAGTTGAAAATCCGATACCGTCTCTTGAACAGTCATGGATCTCAATCTGAGCGGGCTGTGCCTCGTCATTTCCACCAAGTTTCTTGAGAATAAGTTCTCCGGTAAGTCCAAGCCTTTTGTGTTTTCTCTTTTCTTCCATTATGCACCCCCATATGTTGAAGAATTGATAGTAACCTAGCTTCTTTTATTCTAACACATTTAATGCTCTAATGCTCTTTGTCATAGAAAAAGCATGCATCGCCGAAAGAAAAGAACCTGTATCTCTCGCGAATAGCCTCATCATAAGCTGCAAGTACATGCTCTCTGCCTGCCAGTGCAGAAACCAGCATGACAAGGGTTGACTCCGGAAGATGGAAATTAGTGATAAGACAGTCTGTTACCTTAAACTTATATCCCGGATAGATAAAGATTGAGGTATCATCGGATTTCTCCGTAAGTCTTCCGTTTTCATCAGCTGCGCTCTCAATGGTCCTGCAGCTGGTGGTGCCGACGCAGATAACTCTGTGACCTGACTCTTTTGCCTTATTAATCTTCTCAGCAGCCTCAGCTGTAACCTGATACCACTCGGAATGCATTATGTGTTCCTTGACATTGGTAACCTTGACCGGTCTGAAGGTACCCAGACCAACATGAAGAGTTACAAACGCAAGATCAACACCCTTATCCTGAATTTTCTGAAGAAGCTCATTGGTAAAATGAAGTCCGGCTGTAGGGGCTGCTGCCGATCCGTCATACTTGGCATATACCGTCTGGTACATGTTCTTGTCCTGAAGCTTGTGGGTGATGTAGGGAGGAAGCGGCATCTCGCCGAGTTTATCCAAAACCTCTTCCCATATTCCATCGTAAAAGAACTTTACCAGTCTGTTACCGTCTTCTACAACCTCAGTTATCTCCGCGGTGAGGATACCATCGCCAAAGCTTACTCTTGCTCCCGGGCGGAGCTTTTTGCCCGGCTTAACAAGGCACTCCCAGAGATCTGCTCCTCTTCTCTTAAGAAGCAGAATCTCTACCGCAGCGCCTGTTTCTTCCTTGACACCAAGAAGCCTTGCAGGGATAACCTTGGTATTATTGAGAACAAGGCAGTCCCCGGGCTCTAAATAGTTAATTATCTCGCTGAATACGTGATGCTCTACTTCTCCGGTCTTTTTATCCACAGTAAGAAGTCTGCACTCATCTCTTCTTAAAAGAGGATCCTGTGCAATAAGTTCCTGTGGAAGATCGAAGTAGTAATCCGCTGTACTCAGTCCAATTTCTTTGTTTTCACTCATTATTTTCTATATTACTCGTTTCTAAAATCAATGTTCTGAAGGAATGATACATATCCTCTGTATGCTTCGTAAAGGTCAGCCTTGCTGATAGCCTCCCATGGTGCGTGCATGTTAAGAACTGCAACACCGGCATCAATAACGTTCATACCATAGAGCGCAAGGATATAAGCGATGGTTCCGCCGCCGCCGACATCAACCTTACCAAGCTCAGCTGTCTGATAAACGATCTTGTCCTTCTCGTAAGCCTTTCTGATCTCTGCGATGAACTCAGCGTTTGCATCGTTTGAACCTGACTTACCACGGGATCCTGTAAACTTGCTGAATACAAGTCCGCCTCCGAGATAGGAAGCATTCTTTTTCTCAAAGCATGAAGCGTAGCTAGGATCAAAGCCTGCGTTAACATCAGATGAGAGCATGCAGGAATTTGCAAGGCATCTTCTGAGGGCAAGGTCATTGTAACCTTCCTTCGTAAGGTTCATAAGCTCAGCAACTGCATTCTCAAAGAAGTGAGATCTCATGCCTGTTGCGCCAACTGATCCGATCTCCTCTTTATCAACAAGGATACAGCAGGATGTTCTCTTTACATTCTTGACATCAAGGATAGCTCTCATTGAAGGATAAGCACATACCCTGTCATCATGTCCATATCCAAGGATCATTGATCTGTCAAAGCCGGCATCTCTTGCCTTACCTGCAGGAACGATCTCAAGCTCAGCTGAAATGAAGTCATCCTCTGTGATTCCGTAGAGGTCATTAAGGATTGCTACGATTCCACGCTTTACAGCTCCTGAAAGCTTACCACTCTCATCCTTTTCTGCCTTCTCTGCATCGATTGCATACTGCTCGCCTGCTGAGAGCTTTGTATTCTTCTTGGCAGCCTTTTCCTTCTCATCCTTCTCGATCACAAAAGGTCTGTTTCCTACAATAAGGTCAAGAGCTTCACCCTCGATAACATTTGAAGCCTTTTTGGCCATCTGATCCTGAGCAAGGTGAATAAGAAGGTCTGATACGAAGAATACAGGATCATCCTCGTCCTCACCGACATTAAGCTGTACTGTTGTGCCGTCTGTCTTAACGATTACGCCGTGGATTGCAAGAGGCATTGCAACATACTGATACTTCTTGATCCCGCCGTAGTAATGTGTATCAAGGTATGCGATCTGGCTGTCCTCGTAAAGAGGGTTCTGCTTAACATCAAGTCTTGGAGAATCAATGTGTGCACCAAGGATGTTCATACCTGCTTCCATTGGATCTGATCCGATCTGGAACATGGCAATTGACTTGTTCATCCATACGGAGTAAACCTTATCGCCCTTTTTAAGCTTGGTCTTGCCTCCGATCAAAGTATTAAGCTCTCTGTAGCCTGCTGCCTCAATCTCATTGACAATGGTATCGATAGCTTCTCTCTCAGTCTTGGAATTATCAAGGAATACCTTGTACTGATCTGCAAACTTATCAACAGCCTTGAGCTGAGTAGCATTATAAGTTGTCCATGCGTTTATTCTATTCATAAAAACTCCTTTCGAATTAAAAATAGTCATTGCTAACTGAAGCAATGACTATTTTAACACCTGTTAAGGTTTCAATCAAATTAACTTCTGATTTCAATTCCCATGGTAAATGAGAGCTTTCTGAGCATCTTGTCTACATATCCGTTTATAGCCTCATCGGTAAGCTCTTCATCCTTAGGAGTGAAGGTGATCGTGAAGGCCATGCTCTTCTTGGTAGGAGGAATAGGAAGTCCCTCGTATACGTCAAAGAGCTTAACATCTGTTACATACTTGCAAGAGCCATAGATAGCATCCTCAACCTCTCCGCAGGTAACTGTCTTGTCCATGATAAGGGCAAGGTCACGCTTAACGATTGCGAACTTTGAAAGCGGCTCAAATACAGGAGTCTTGCCATAGTACTTATCAAGAAGTGAAAGATCGATCTCGCAGATGTAAGCAGGGATTCTCATGTCTGTCTCATCCTGGATCTCATATGTGATCTGTCCGAGGTATCCGACCTCTTCTCCTTCGCAAAGGATCTTGGCAGTTCTGTATGGGTGAAGGAATGTCCTTGCCCCCTGCTCATACTTAAAGCTTATATGAAGAGCATCTGCAACATTCTCAGCAAGTCCCTTTAATGTGAAGATATCCTCTCCCTCACCGAAGATACCGATGCAAAGTGTAGCCTTCTCATCAGGATATTCTGTAAGTGGAAGTGACTTTGGAACAAATCTGTTACCAAGCTCAAAAAGTCTTCCCTCAAGAGTTCCTTTCTTCTGGTTTCTTGCTATAGCGTGGATCATCTGCGCTGCAAGAGTTGTTCTCATGATTGAAAGATCTTCATTTATAGGATTAAGGATCCTTATGGCTTCTCTCTCAGGTGCATCCTCTGCAAATCCCAAAAGATCGAGATCACTGGGTGAGAAGAATGAGTAATGCATGCACTCAAATGCGCCCTGTGCACAAAGAGCTCTCTTGATCCTGAGTTCAGTCTTCTGTTTAAGGTTCCTTCCTCCGACTGTAACATTGCAGTCCTTAAGGAATGTAGCCTCAACGTGATCATATCCGTACATACGGATAAGCTCTTCTGCAATATCAGGATAGTCTTCCATATCCTCACGATATGCAGGAATCTTAATGGTGAGTTCATCACCGTTTATGACAGGCTCAAAGCTTAAGTTTGTAAGAATTCTCTTGATCTCATCTGTAGGAACTTCAATACCGAGAACTCCGTTTACCTTCTTTATGGAAGCCTTCATCTCTTTCTTCTCAAGGCTGTTTCCGGTATTGATATCTACGTGAGTTTTGGATACCTTACCTGCACCAAGCTCCTCGATAAGGTGAAGGGCTCTCTTCATGGCGATAACAGTTGTGTATTCGTAAACACCCTTTGCAAAAGCAGCTGATGAATCGGATGACTGTCCCAGTGCTCTTGAGCTCTTACGGATATTGTCACGCATGAACTTGGCAGCCTCAAAGGTTACTGTAGTTGTTGTATCACGGATCTCTGAGTTAAGACCTCCCATGATACCTGCAAGAGCTACAGGCTTAACGCCGTCACAGATTACAAGATTGTCTGTTGTGAGCTCAAACTCGTTCTCATCAAGAGTTACAATTTTCTCGCCCTGCTTGGCACGTCTTACAACGATCTTATTTCCCTCAAGAAAGTTGCCGTCAAAGGCATGCATAGGCTGTCCGAGCTCTCTCATAATATAGTTTGTGATATCAACGATATTATTGATCGCGTTATTGCCTACCATGGCAAGTCTTCTCTTCATCCAAAGAGGGCTCTCACCGAGTTTTACATCATATACATAGTGTCCGATATATCTTGGGCAAAGATCGGGATCTTCTACGGTTACGCTAAATCCTTCATTTTCAACGTCTGTCTCTGTGTAGGACAGGTCAATCTCTTTTAAAGGTTTATCAAGCGCAGCAGCAACCTCTCTTGCAAGGCCGTAGATACTCTGGCAGTCAGGTCTGTTTGCTGTAATTGAAACATCAAAGATCCAGTCATCAAGACCAAGGATAGGCTTAACATCTGCGCCAACCTCTGTATCCTCAGGGAAAACAAGAAGGCCGTTGTAACCTGCTCCCGGATACATATCCTCGCTTACTCCGAGCTCAACGCCTGAACAGAGCATACCCTCTGAATCATAGCCGCGAAGCTTGCCCTTCTTGATTGTAGCAACACCGATAACTGTCACATGGTCTCTCTCGGTTTCAATAACTGTAGCGCCTACAAGAGCCAGAGGATACTTGCCTCCTGCCTGAACGTTGTCTGCTCCGCAGCATACCTGGAAAGTTCCATGCTCACCTGCATTTACTGTACATACATGAAGATGTGTCTCGGGAATAGGCTCGCAGGTCTCAACCTGACCAACTACAACCTTGGATATGTCTTTTCCCACTTCCCAGCACTCTTCAACTTCAAATCCACAGTCGAAAAGCTTCTTCTCAAGTTCTTTTGGTTCGATATCTATATCAACAAAATCTTTAAGCCAACTTAAAGGTACTAACATGTTTGTTTTCCTCCTGAATTATTCGTAGTGATCAATCTGCTTAAGAACATCAATGTCTGACTCATATAAAAGCTTGATGTTGTTGATGCCGTATTTGAGCATTGTTGCACGCTCGATACCGATACCAAAAGCAAATCCGCTGTACTCTTCTGAATCGATTCCGCAGTTCTCCAAAACCTTCTTGTTAACTACACCTGCTCCGAGAACCTCAATCCAGCCGGTACCCTTACAGAGGTTACATCCCTTTCCACCGCATGCAAAGCAGCTGCAGTCGACCTCTACTGAAGGCTCTGTGAACGGGAAGTATGACGGACGAAGTCTTGTTGTTGTTCCCTCACCGAAGATCTTCTGAGCAAAGGTCTCCAAAGCGCCCTTCAGGTCGCAGAGTGTAACATTCTTGTCAACTACAAGGCCTTCCATCTGTGAGAACATAGGTGAATGAGTTGCATCATCATCTGAACGGAAAACCTTACCCGGAGATAAAATCTTGATCGGAGGCTTCTTGTTCTCCATTACGTGGATCTGACCTGATGAAGTCTGTGTTCTGAGCAGGAACTCAGGGCTTAAGTAGAATGTATCCTGCATATCCCTTGCAGGGTGATCGGCAGGAGTATTGAGGGCTGTGAAATTGTAGTAGTCATTCTCAATCTCTGTGCCTTCATAAATTTCAAATCCCATTCCTGCAAAAATATCGATAAGAGTCTCTCTCATCTGTGTTACAGGATGAAGATTACCCTGATAACGCATCTTGGCAGGCATTGTTACATCCTGCTTCTCTCTCTCGTATCTTGCCCTCAGCTCTTTCTCTTTCATCTTCTTGTCGAGTTCATCAAAGTGCTCGAGAGCCCATGTCTTAAGTTCATTAACATTTTTGCCGTATTCAGCACGATCCTCTGCGGCAATATTCTTCATCTCCTTCATAAGAGCAGAGATCTTGCCGCCCTTGTTGTCCAAAAAGCTCTTTCTCAGCTCATAAACAAGCTTAGAGCTGTCCAGCTTCTCGGAACTGGCTTTGATTTCTTCACGAATCGCTTCAATTTGCTGATGTAATGCGCTGTTTTCCAAATTTCCTTCCTCCTGAAAAATAATGTACACTCTACACAAGACAATAAAAAAGCCCTTGCGTAGCGTAAATCTACACAAGGGACGAATTGATCGCGGTACCACCCTTATTCCTGACCATAGGTCAGACACTCATTTTAAATGTATGCTCCGGTGCGAAATTTCCAATATATCCTGATCTTATGGAGCTTCCAGCCGATGACTCCAATTCTCTGTAAGAAGAATATATCTTCTCGGGCAATCGCCCACACCATCATTGCACTTAAATATTTAACTTAAACTATTTTATTTTGCAAAAGAGCTTTTGTCAATGGCATTGTTTTTACACCGGCAGCATGCCAAAATATCTCCAAAACCTCTGTAATACTTGTAGTGCATTTCATTCCACTGCGTATACTTGCCTATACTTGAGATCAGCATAACACATTCATTGTCATCTGCATCGCTAAAGCATATAAACATGAAAGAATACACACCGATTTCTTTTAAATGTATCTTAAAGGCCTCTGCCTGAGGCGGCATATGATCGATCTTGTTGACCACTATGAATTTCCTTCCGGCCATATATTTGTCTTTTACCGGAGAATTCAGAAAGCCTGTGAGCATATCCCTGGAGGCTGTATCACAGATATTATCCGTTCCGGCAGAATAGCGAAATTCAAATGGTTTTCCTACAAACAGCTGAATATGCTGAATTCCAAAGTTTACAGCAAACTCATCTATAAGATTCTCAACTGAAGCTCCCGGGCCATGGAGAACAGTATCAAACATATTGATAAGCATATCTCCGTAAGAAAGTTCTCCTCTGTCATTGAACTTCCTGGTAGTCATGGTCTTGGCCATGATCTCATCGAAAGAAGCATGCTTCTCGGGAGTATAGATTATATATCTGTTCCTGCCCTTCTCCTTGGCCAGATACAGGCAATAATCGGCAACCATGAATACATCCTCATAACTTGTTGCATCTTTTGGATACGTAGCCGTACCGATAGACAGAGTAAGTGGTGAGTTTCCATCAGCACCTTTGTCCGGGAAGCTCTCTTTTACAACATCAAACATACGCCTGAGGTGATCTCTTAAATCAGTCTCATCCTCTACATTGTAGAAAACAACAAGAAACTCATCTCCTCCGAATCTGCCTGCAATACCGCTATTTCCAACCTCAGCAGCGATGATATCCGCAACTCTTTTTATAACTGTATCGCCAAACTGATGGCCGTAAGTATCATTTATATTCTTGAAGAAATCGATATCAATTATTGCCAGTGTCGTTCCTTCGAGCTTTCTGTCATCAATCCTCTCCTGAGCAATCCTTGTAATATCCGCTTTATCCACAAGCCCTGTCAGGGAATCGCGTTTAATACTGGAAGCCACAATCTTACCATTGCCGTTTCCCACATGAATGTGACCAACCACACTCTCTGTTCCCTTATAGAAAAAGACATATGCTCCTTCCATAAGGGAGACTGTATATCCGCTGTCATCGTTTAAAACATTTGAATCAACCCTTGATGAAAACCTTCCGGTCTTACTCTTCATCTGGCCGATAAAATTCTTAACCGCTTTTTGCGATTTGACAGGAATCCCGTCACACAAAAGCGCTTCAAACTCTTCACTTGAATATAGTCCCGCGTCAAACTTGGCAATATCGGTATTGAAAACTCCCACAACATCAGTCTCGGGATCGTATTCAAAAAACACATCTTCGTACAGGTCAAGCTGGGCCCTGAGTGAAGATGAAAGTCTTATAAGTTCATCATGAGTTTCCAGGAGCTCATCCAGGCTTACCAGGATAAGCTTTATATTACTGCTTCCCTTCTTCCTTAATGCCTTAATATAAAACAGCGGAGTCTCATCACCTATGATTATTCTTGCAGGAAACCACTTGCCATCTGCCAGCTCAAGCTTTTTTACAAAGTTCTCCCTGTACTTATCGGTTACACGCTCTTCCAGTGCACCATCATTAATCCCGGAAAAGATCTTCCTGGCTTTGTCGTCACACTCTAAAAGAACATGACTGTCATCTGTTAGCACCACTTCAATAAAGCTGTAATCTTTCATAGATTTTCTCCGCACGAATCAAGGTTACGCTCTAATTATAATAAAAAAAAAGCCTTGTTGCTAGTTATGCCACAATAATGTTATTATAAGCTAGATGTTTATCATTATTTCGGAGGATTAACTCACTATGGATTACGTATTAAGCTGTTGTTCTACTGCCGATCTTACAGCAGAACATTTTAAAGAAAGAGATATCAGCTACGTCTGCTTCCATTTCAATATTGACGGAAAAGATTATCCTGATGACCTTGGCATCTCCTATCCTTTCAAGGATTTCTATGCTGCCATGGCCAAAGGCGCCATGACCAAGACTTCACAGGTCAGCGTCGGTGAATATGTTGACTACTTTGAGCCTATACTCAAGGAAGGCAAAGATATTCTTCACTTAACCTTAAGTTCCGGAATATCAGGAACACTTAACTCAGCTACAATTGCAAGGGATCAGCTCAGGGACAAATACCCGGACAGAAAGCTATATGTTGTTGATTCACTTGCAGCATCTGCAGGATACGGACTTGTTATGAACAAGCTTGCAGATCTTCGTGACAGCGGAATGAGCATCGATGAGCTCTATGAATGGGTAATCGAGCACAGACTTGAATGCCAGCACTGGTTCTTTGTATCAGATCTTACATATCTCGTAAGGGGCGGACGAGTTTCCAAGGCAGCCGGAATCATCGGCGGAGCCCTTAAGATCTGTCCTCTCCTTAATGTTGATTATCAGGGAAGACTTATTGTTCGTTCCAAACTTCGCGGAATCAACGCAGCCATGAAGGCTCAGGTAGCCAAAATGGAAGAGCTTGCCGAGAATGGTCTTGATTATGACGGCGACTGCTATATTTCAAACTCAGACTGCTATGATGAAGCAAGAGCTGTTGCAGATCTTATTGAATCCAAGTTCCATAACTTAAAGGGCAAGGTTAAGATTGTAAGCATCGGAACCACCATCGGAAGCCACACAGGCCCGGGTACCGTTGCACTGTTCTTCTGGGGCGGCAAGAGAGTCGACTAAAGATACGCAAATTAAAACGCTGACTGATTTGATTTTCAGTCAGCGTTATTTTTATTCATCATATACGCCCTTTTGAAGTCTCTTTTCAAAGTCTTTCTTGGGCATCGGGTTGTCGTACAAAAATCCCTGAACCACATGACAGCCTACATTCTTAAGAAGCTGTGTCTGATCCGGTCTCTCAACTCCCTCTGTAACCACATCTATTCCAAGTTCATTGGCCATGGCCACAATGTTCCTGAGTACTATCTCATCGCTGGTATTGAGTTCGTCGTTATTGATAAAAGACCTGTCGATCTTGATTACAGAAACAGGAAAATCTCTCAGCGTTGACAGCGATGAATAACCTGTTCCAAAATCATCTATAGCTGTGGAGATCTCGGCATCCTTGAGTCTGGATAAAAAGTTTGTCATAAGAACGCGCTCGTCCTCACTGGCAGTCTCTGTAACCTCAATCTCAATATATTTCCTGTCTATACCAAAGCTGTCGATTGTCTCCAATATCTCTTTGGCCAGATCCTTGTATGTAAGATCTCTTCTGGAGAAATTGACTGATACAGGTACAGGTGTGATCCCGTTATCAATCCACTCCTTGATAAACTCACAGGTCTTCTTGAGGACATAAAGATCAAGGGATGCCACCATACCCTCCTGTTCCAGGATGGGCACAAATTCCGTAGGATAAAGAACTATTCCGTTGCAGAACCATCTTGCAAGAGACTCAGCACCTACTATCTTGCCTGTCTCTGTATCAACCTTGGGCTGAAGATAGATTCTGAACTCATCGTTGGCCAGAGCCTCCTCATATCTGTCCTCAATCTGCTTCTGACGATATATTCTGGTGCTCATAGCCTTATTAACAAATACATAGGGCTTATTGGCCACATTCTTGGCATAATTACAAGCCATACCGGCTCTGGAGATCACCTGTCCGGGGCTTGTCATGGACTCATCAATTGCGTAAACACCGGCAACTGCCGAGATTGTAAATACATCTCTCTTGTCATTCTTGTAGCCGAAAACAGGAATGGCAGATATGTATTTAAGAAACGCTTTGGTCCTCTCCTTCTTGATGAGAGCCGTGTAGTTGTCACCTCCGAAATGGGCAACAATCTCATCAGGCTCACAAAACTCATTGAGCTTTTTGGCATAGCGCTTCATTATCTCATCGCCTTCCTGTATGCCGTATCTGCGGCTTATAAGACCAAAGCTCTTGAGATTAAGGAAAAAAGCGTCATATTTCATTATCTGACCGATTGAAAACTTCTCTCTGACAAAAGCCAGAAAGCCACCGGAATTGGGCAGTCCTGTAAGATATTGAGTAAATGCGCTTTTCTTGACAATGTTAATAAGCAGGAACCTCTCCATGTGAAAAGATAAAACATCCATGATCAGAGAAAAATTCCTGTACTCCGCATCATTCCATCTTCTATTGTCATGAGTATAGACAAAATAAGTAACAGTCCTCTCGCCGGACATATTGCTCTTAAATATATAATCGGGCTCTTCATTTTGGACAGCTGGACCAAACAGAGGAATGATAGTATCCGGCTCACCGGCCTTATCCGAATCGGGCTTAAAAGAAACAACGGAAACGATAGAACGAATAGAGTAATCCTTGGAAAGATCAGCCAGTGCGCTGGGAGTGATCTCCGGGGTTACCTCTTCTTCTGACAATATTTGAACAAAATTTTCAAAGCTTTTTTCAAATGACATTAACCTAGTCCCGCCCGATAATGTGAATATATACACATAATAACACAATAAAAAAAGACTGTGCAATAACGCACAGCCTTTTTCCTATAGTAAAAATTATTTCTTGTTAACAAGATCCTTAAGAGCCTTACCAGCCTTGAACTTAGGTGCTACAGAAGCAGGAATCTTGATGGCAGCGCCAGTCTGAGGATTCTTACCTGTTCTAGCTGCTCTCTTTGTTGTCTCGAATGTACCGAAGCCAACAAGCTGAACCTTACCCTTTTTCTTGAGCTCCTTTGTTACAGTGTCTGTGAAAGCGTTCAGTGCTGCAGCCGCATCCTTCTTAGAAAGTCCAGCTTCCTTTGCGATTGCATCGATAAGTTCTGTCTTATTCATTTGGTTTCCCTCCAAAAAAGAAATTATTTACTACATTGCCTATTCTACTATAGTTTTGTACCATAAACAAGGTTTTATCAAGTTTTTAGTACAATTTCTGTCTTTTTGTTCAGAAAATTCAAGTATTTCAGGTTACAGAATGTCCTGGAAGCCAGGTCTGTAAAGGTGTCTCGGGATACCATCTACCATGATAGGTCCTACATCACCCTGAATAAGAGGTCTTACATAAGTAATGAACTCGTTTGTTACATATGTGCCATCCTTGTTGATCCACTCTCTCGGAACCACACGCTCGTCATTGGCAATCTTATGAACATCCTTAACCTCTGTTCCGGCCTGATAAGGATCATCTGAAAGTCTCTGGATAACAACCATCTTGCCGCTGTCGCCTTCGTCAGCAGCCTTCATAGCTGCACCACCAACCTCATAAGCCTCAAGGATATCTACACGTGATGCACAGTGGCTTGCTGCTCTCTGAAGAGTAGAAAGCTCGATAGGACGAGTCTTGCATCCGCACTCCTTGGAAACAACTTCGCAGAGATATCTTGCTGTTCCTGAAAGCTGCTTGTGTCCGAAAGCATCAACATAGTCAATGTTGTTTCCAAGTTCGCTTACATACTTGCCGTCCTTGGTCCTGATACCTTCTGAAACAGCAACAACTACAGAAGCCTTGCTCTTTAAGAGCGCTTTGATCTTCTTGAGGAATGCATCCATATCAAATGGAAGCTCAGGAAGATAGATTGCATCAGGTCCGTCACAGTCCTCACCCTTTGCAAGAGCTGTAGCGCCTGTAAGCCATCCGGCATTTCTTCCCATAACCTCAACGATGATAACCTGTCCGCTTGTAGTCTCCAGTGACCAGCTGTCTCTGATGATCTCTTTTACGGAAGTTCCGATGTACTTGGCTGCTGAGCCGTAACCCGGAGTATGATCTGTAAGCGCCAGATCGTTGTCAATTGTCTTAGGGCAGCCTACAAATCTGATGTTTGAACCTGAAATGATGGCGTAATCCGAAAGCTTCTTGATGGTGTCCATTGAATCGTTACCACCGATGTAGATGAAGCAGTCAATCTGAAGCTTATCGAGAATCTCAAATATCTTCTCGTAAATCTCTTTGCTCTCAAAAATCTCAGGAAGTTTGAATCTGCATGATCCGAGATAAGCTGAAGGTGTTCTCTTCAAAAGCTCGATATCAAGACCTGACTGAATATGATCAGAAAGATCAACATATCTGCCTTCCATAAGCCCCTGAACACCGTGGATCATTCCATAGACCTTCTTGTATCCACGGTCTATAGCAGTCCTGTATACTCCTGCCAGCGATGAATTGATAGCCGCTGTAGGTCCTCCCGACTGTCCAACAATTACGTTTCGTTTTGCCTTGTGTACCATTAACTCCTGTCCCCTTTCAAAATATATAGTTGCTAAAAAACCTTATCTAATATTATATGCGATTAAACGTTTACTGTCACGAAAAATCAGCGAAGTTTGAAGTCCATGACCACAGGATTATGGTCGCTGCAAACAAAGCCAAGATCCTCTGTGTACATCTGCTCAACTTCGATGTTCTTTGAAACAATAAAGCCATCGATCACATAATATTGGAAATCACTGTAATCCCTGCTCGGCGCAGAAACAAGAATTTTGTCCAAAGACCTGCAGGTCGGAACCTCAGGATCGGCCAAAAATCTGAAATCATCCCCAAACTCGGCGACATCGATAACCGGTGCCTGCCAGATCCCATCCAGTGCAGCATATTTCCCAGTATCAACGTTGGAAAACTGCTGATTAAAATCACCTCCTGCAATAACGTAATTACCCTTCTCAAACTCATCAATCAGAATCTGCTTAAGCAGCTTGGTCTGAGCTATCTTACCCTCACCCGAATCATAGGCCTCCAGGTGAAAATTGATAATAACCAGTTCTCTGTCACTTCCCTCTATAGGCATTCTGATCTCCTGCAGTCCTCTCTTGAGGTTAATAGTTCTGAGCGGCCATTTGAAGGGACAAGGAAGTGCTATCCTCTCTGCTGAATCTATAGCGAACTTACTAAATGTCGCCAGCCCACTATGAACTTTGCCTATAGGAGGTATAGGAAGCGGTACAAAACTGACCTTATAGTTGTATGAAAAGAGATTCTGATTTTGAAATACATCAGCTTCAGAATGCTCTGCAAGATACTGAGGTTCATTGATAAAACGCGCTCTTGCTGAGCTTACATCCGTTTCCTGTGTAATTAAAATATCAGGCGCTATTTTATCAACCTCTGCATCAATGTCATCCAGATTCTGACTGACTCTCTCCTCATCGGCGGTGTAAACCATCGTACCTCCGTCCATGAAGAAATCGCTGTTGTCTCCAAGCGCTCCATACCCGATATTCCAGCTCATTATTCGTATACTCTTGCTCTTGGAGACGGCATTTCCCGGTTCTCCTGCTATTTGCAGGTTCTCCACTTCCTCAGGTCTGTATTCATCAACCGTCAGATATGCGAATAATGTAACCCACGCAAAGATGAATAACAAAACAAATATAAGAAATGCAGTTATAACTTTCTTCATCAAAGAATTTTTCATGTTTTCTCCATAATAAGCAAAAAGGAGCTTCTGTTAAGAAGCTCCCAGTTTATCAGGTGTTATATTAAAAATCCTCTTCCTCAATGGCAATTCTCTTGCCCTGGGACTTGCCGATACTGTATGCGATTGAAGCAATTACTATCACTGATACTGATGCAACAACGCAGCCGATGAGAAGCTTTTTCTTGTCTTCCTCAAGTCCGTCCCAGAAATCCAACACACGATCTATCTTGTCCTTGGCAAATTCAATGGCACCATCGATCAAACCCATAAAATCCATATCAAATACCCCCTTTATTAAAATCCAATATGTTGTAATCCCATAGAATTTCTCTACTAATTATTGTACCTCTTTGCGCGTCTCTCCTCAAGTTTTTTTATCACAAAATCTTTCCATGCGAAGTCAATAATAGCAGCAAAAGGAATGGCTAAAAGAATGCCTCCGACTCCAAACAGTCTTCCGCCCAGGACAATGGCTATCAGGATCATAAGAGCAGATACTCCGAGACTACCGCCAAAGAGCTTGGGCTTAATGACATATCCGTCCAATGTCTGAAGGATTATGGTAAAGACAAGGAACCAAAGAGCATACCAGGGCTCTACCAGAACAAGTACAAATGCTCCTATCAGTGCTCCGACGATAGGTCCAAAGGTCGGTGCCAGATTGGTGATGCCGACGATCACTGAAATAAGAGCTGCATAAGGCATTCTCATAATGATCATAAACAGGAAATTCACAATTCCGACAATGAGACCGTCTATAACATCAACGCTGATATATCTTATAAGGATATCATTACATCTCTCCAAAAACTCCGTTGCCTTTGTAAAGGATTCAGGCTTAATGACAAGAGCCATAAACCTTCCGACTCCTCCGGTGATCCTGCGCTTATCCAAAAGGAAATAAACTGCAAGGATAAATGCAATTACCAGATCAAAAACACCTCTTCCAACATTGGCTGTACCACCGGCAATTGAGCCCATGTTCTCTGAGAAGTAAGTACTTATCTTCTCGAGTATGCTGTCGCCGAAATTAGCAAGAGAAGCGATATCAAGACCAAAGAAACCTTTTGACCCTGATTCAAATCCTCTAAGAAGCTTCTGAAGTGTGCTCACATAAGTATCCATATTGGAAACCAGCGTTGCAATACTGTCCACAAGCTGCGGTATAAGAGCAACAAACAAAAGGACCACGCACAGGATAAGTACTATCAAAGCGCATATTGATGACAGTGACCATCTTGTCTTTTCGCCCTTTAATTTATGAAATACCTTTCTGTCAAAGAAATTGGCAAGCGGATTGATAACATATGCTATTATAATTGCCGAAATAACAGGTCTTAAGAACGAAAAGAATGATCCCAGTGCCGCAAACATATCTCCCAAATGAGCAAGCAGCATATAAAGTACTACTGCACTACAGGTAGCAACCGTATAAGCAAACCATTTTTTCTTAACCCACTTTCCAAACCTCATTTTTTCTCCTTTTAGCCAAACTCGTTGTATTTTCTGGGTTTACGGATCTGTCTTGTACTCTTTTTCTTGGCCTTCTCCCTGACCTTCTTCTGGTGGTGATCATCATAGAGCACCTTAACCGCCGGATGGAAGAATCTGTTTATAAAGGCTCCGATAAGAAAGATTGAAATACAGAAGTACAGCCATATCATCATGATCAGCGGAGTTGCAATACTTCCGTAAACCGAGAAGTATCCGGATATATTTACGTAAATAGAGAACAACCAGGAAAAAAGATACCATACCACTGCGGAAAACAGTGCTCCCGGAAGCTGATAAACAAAGGTCATCTTGGCACTGGGCACAAAGGTGTATATCAGTGCAAAAGCAAAAGTCGACACGGCAATCACCACCAGGAACTTAAGGTAGGATGATAACGAAATAATAAACATTATGCTCGGGAAGTGACTTATTGCAATATTTCTGACAACCCTCTCAAATACCATTATAAGCAGCATTACCAGCAAAATTCCAATCATAGCCAGTGTATAAAGTGCTGCGATGAATCTAAGGTGAAAATAGTTCCTGCGCTCTTCTACATCATAGATACAGTTAAGCCCCCTTATGATTGATAACATTCCAAGGGCCCCGGACCATATTGTTGCAAGAGCAGATATACTAAAAACCGCCACGGATTGCTCATAGGCTTCATCAATAAGCTTAAGTGCTATATCATCTGCAAAATCAGGGGTTATATCCGTAAGTGCCTTGGCAAGATCAGCCTCTGTTACAGCTGTATATGGCAATGTTGAAGAAATCAGAATAAGCAGGGGAACGATCGATATAAGAAAGAAATACGCGCAGCTTCCTGCGAAGGCGGCGATATTCTTTTTCTGCATTTTGTACGCAAAATCTCTTCCCAGAGATATCAGCGCAGCCTTTACATCCATACACGTTCCCTCATAATACAATCCACATTGAAAAAGCAGCCACCGAAATGACTGCTTTTATAGTCTAAAGCATTCCCAAAATGCCGTTTCCTGTTATTTGACTCCTAGCTAACGCCAGGTGGGTTACCGCAACCTGAATTCCTGCCTTCCTCTCCCATAGCTGGTCTGCGTATACGCAGGGCCGAAGGCGTGGCAATCAAACAGGTAATGTAGGAGTCCCGTTTAAAGTAACTGTAGGTTCAAATTACACAGGAGTTGTCGGACATCCCAGGAGAGCTTATAGCTTTGCTCTAACTTTATTATACGCTTGAAGCGCTTATTTTCAAGGCTTTTGGCGTTTTTTTACACTCTTTTTACAATTAAATTTCTCTTGTAGCCTGCCTTAACCAGTTAAGGATTTTTGCATCTTTTATGAACGGGCTGACCCTTCTGTAGACCTCTGCATGGTAGTCATTGAGAGCCTTTACATCCCTTGGTTCCATATACTTTTTATCGATGGCTTCAAGATCAATAGGCGCATAGGTAAGGTGTGCAAAATGAAGGAACTGTCCGTACTCATTTTCTTCTCCCTTAACCACCTCAAGGATATTCTCAATTCTGATTCCATACTCGCCTTCAATATATACTCCGGGTTCATCGGACACTATCATTCCCGGAAGGAGAGGTGCTTCATTCTGTCCCGGTGTAAATCTCCATCTGATGTTCTGAGGGCCTTCATGTACGTTGAGAATATATCCGATTCCGTGGCCTGTGCCGTGCTTGTAATCAATTCCCATATCCCAGAGGCACTGGCGCGCAAGGATATCAACGTTCTTGCCGGAGCACCCTTCGAGGAAGTTTGCATTAGCAAGCCTGAGCATTCCCACTACTGTTGCAGTGTAAGTGCGCTTGATCTCATCGCTTATCTCTCCCACAACAATGGTTCTTGTTACATCGGTTGTTCCGCCCATGTAAGTTCCGCCCGAATCAACAAGCAGCATTCCTTCAGGCTTAACTACAGCATAGTTATCCTCAGTTGCCTCATAGTGAGCCATGGCAGCGTTTGCATTATAGGCACTGATAGTCGGGAAAGAGAGTTCAATAAATCCGGGAAGCTCTGCTCTCATGGAGTCAAGCTTCATCGCTGCCGAATACTCTGTAATCTCAGTTTTGCCGACATTTGACTTAACCCAGTAGATAAACTCAGTAAGCTTGGCACTGTCTCGAACATAAACCTCTCTGATGTTCTTTATCTCGGTGTCATTCTTGCAGGCTTTCAAAAGCTCAGTGGGATCCTTCTCATTTCTTAGTGAAACTCCCGCTTCCTTTGCTTTCTTTTCCAGAGTTTTAAAGGTCAGGAAATTGGTATTTCTCTTATCAACCAGTACATTACCGGTCATAGATACCTTATCAACCTCTGCTATAAGGCTGTGATAGTCTCTGACAATAATACCTTCCTTGTCACAGTAAGCCTTTACGCTGTCTGTGATCTCTTTTTCCTGAACAAACAAAGTAAACTCATCCTTGGTTATGATCGCATAGGAAAGAGCCACAGGATTACACTCTACATCGTTGCCTCGAAGATTTGTGAGCCACATAATATCGTCAAGCTTACTAAGAAGATAAAACTCACATCCAATCTCAGCCATCTTCTCCCTGACAACCGAGAGTTTTTCCTTAAAACTCATTCCGCAGAGCTCGTCCGAAAGGACATACATATCATGGCACGGAAGAGCAGGTCTTTCTGTCCAGACTTCCTCAGCAAGATCCTTGTCAAACTTAAGTGTTACTTTCTTCTCAGCCAGTTTCTTCTCAAGATTCTCTCCGATACTGGTTGATACAACACGGCCGTCAAAACCAAGAACCTGTCCCTCTTTCATATTCTTGCACAGGTACTGGGTAATTGTGGGTACACCCGGCTCAAGCATACGGAAAAGAATGACTCCCGTGCCCTTCATCTGGTTCTCAGCCTGAATGAAGTATCTTCCGTCTGTCCACATACCTGCTTCATCAGCGCTTACAACCAGTGTTCCGTTTGATCCGTCAAATCCGCAAAAATATTCTCTCACCTTAAAGAAATCCGCACTGTATTCTGAATTGTGGAAATCAGAAGTTGGCATCATATAGTAATCTATTCCTTCTTCTGCCATCTTCTTGCGAAGTCGCAAAAGTCTGTCTTTTATTACTGAATTCTCAGTTGACATTGTTGTTTCCTCCTAACATGTTTCTTTTTGACACAGTATAGTTTATAATATTTGTGCTACAAAATGCAATTTTCATTTAATTAACAAGGAGATAATTCTAACATGGACGAAAAAGATATTCTCAAACTTATCGATCACACACAGCTTCAGCCCAATGCAACATGGGAAGACATTGTTTCACTTTGCGACGAGGCAGTAAAATACGGAACAGCAACAGTTTGTATTCCTGCCACATATCTCAAGAGAGTACATGACAAGTACGGAGACAACTTAAAGCTCTGCACAGTTATCGGATTCCCTCTTGGATACAACAGCGCAAACTCCAAGGTTACAGAAGCCAAGGACGCTATCGCTGACGGTGCTTCCGAGATCGATACAGTTGTTAACATCAGCGATGTTAAGAATCACAGATATGACGAAGTTAAAAAGGAACTTGAGATGATCAGAAAGGCCTGCGGAGACAAACTTCTTAAGGTTATCATCGAGACCTGCTACCTCACAGAGGATGAGAAGGTAGAGCTCTGCAAGATCGTTACAGACGTTAAGGCTGATTACATCAAGACATCTACAGGATTCGGAACAGCAGGTGCTACTCTTGAGGATATCGAGCTCTTCAAGAAGAACATCGGTCCTGACGTTAAGATCAAGGCAGCCGGTGGAATCCGCACAATCGAGGACGCTCTTGCATATGCCGAGGCAGGTTGCAGCCGTATCGGTTCATCCAAGGTTGCTCCTCTTATCGCAGCCAAATACGGACTTTGATCCCATAAGAAACGCATCAAAAAGCCCCTGATCGCATTGATCCGGGGCTTTTTAATATCTTGTGTTATTTTCTGTCATCCATTTCGACGTATTCTTTTCTGGGTTCGATTGCCATATAAGCCGGACGAATGATCTTGCCGTTATTGGCAAGCTCTTCCATTCTGTGAGCACTCCAGCCAACAATTCTAGCAATGGCAAAGATTGTCGGATAGAGCTCCTCAGGAAGATCAAGCATTCTGTAAACAAAGCCTGAATAGAAATCGACATTGGCAGAGACACCCTTGTACATAGTGCGCTCACCTGCAATGAGTTCAGGGGCAAGCCTCTCTACCATCTCATAAAGAGCAAGTTCGTCTTCCATTCCCTTCTCTGCAGCAAGCTTCTGTACAAAGCTCTTTAAGATAACTGCTCTCGGGTCAGACTTTGAGTAAATAGCATGTCCGATACCGTAAATAAGTCCTGCCTTATCAAAAGCCTGCTTGTTCAGGATCTTATCAAGGTATGCCTTGACCTCTTCCTCATCCTTCCAGTTCTTGACATTGGCCTCAATGTCATCAAACATATGAACAACCTTGATATTGGCTCCGCCGTGCCTCGGTCCCTTTAAGGATCCGATTGCAGCTGCGATAACCGAATATGTATCGGTCATACTCGAGCTCACAACATGAGTTGTGAAGGATGAATTGTTACCACCACCGTGCTCCATGTGAAGCACAAGACAAATATCAAGGAGCTTGGCCTCCAGCTCGGTATACTGGCTGTCGGGACGAAGCAGATAAAGAATAGTCTCTGCCGTTGAAAGTTCCTCCTTGGGCGGATGGATAATGAGGGAATTGCCCTCATGGTAATGATTGTATGCATGATACCCGTAAATAGCCAAAAGCGGGAACATGCTTATCAGCTGCAGTGACTGTCTCAGTACGTTAGGTAGTGAAACGTCATCTGCAAGGTCGTCATAGGAATAAAGAGTAAGTACACTTCTGGCCAGTGTATTCATCATGTCACGGCTGGGAGCCTTCATGATAACGTCCCTTACAAAGCTTGGTGGAAGTGACTTATAGATTCCAAGGAGCTTCTCAAACTCAAAAAGCTCTTTTCCCGTAGGAAGCTTGTCAAACAGAAGAAGGTATGCGCATTCTTCAAAAGCGAACCTGTTCTCTTTGACAGCCGATTCTACCAGCTTGTGTACATCATAACCTCTGAAATATATCTCACCGTCGGCAGGAACCTCTTTGCCGTCTACAACCTTCTTGGCAATGATCTCTGATATTCTGGTGAGTCCGGTAAGTACGCCCTTACCGTTAAGGTCTCTCAAACCTCTTTTTACATCGTATTTAACAAATAGCTCGTTCTCAATGAGATCCGCCTCCCTTGAAAGCTCGGAAAGCTCAACAATCTCGGGTGTGTTTTCTGAGTAATATCCCTTGCCTAAATCCATACGCACCTCCGTTATTTATTAAATCAGATTCCGAGAAAGGCCTTAACTGCTCCCTCCATTTCTGTCTTATCGACAACAGTCTTATGTCTGATCTCGGCATTTCTGATAGATGATACTGCTGCCGGAATCTCGACTCCCGAAATCTCTGAAAGCTTATCAGCAAGTTCAAAGTCGTCCTTGCTCTCATCGTTTTTGCCAAGAGCATTCATAACGCTTCTTGTGAACTTGTATGGGCTTGCTGTTGATGCAATTACCGTAACGGTATTGTCGCCTGTTTCCTTTTTATATTTATTATACACCGAAGCAGCTACAGCTGTGTGTGTATCAATAAGATATCCTGATTTTTCAAAAAGATCTTTAATTGTATTAAAGGTCTCCTCTTCTGTTGCAAATCCGCCGTAGAAGTCTGAGAGTTTCTCTCTCATGGCATCTGTGATCTCATACCTGCCTTCCTTGGTCAGCTTCTCCATGTAAGCTGCATCAGCCTCAGAATCATCACCTGCAATATGGTAGATGAGTCTCTCAAGGTTTGATGAGATGAGAATATCCATTGAAGGTGAGCTTGTAAGTACGAAGTCACGGTTCCTGTCATACTCACCTGTCTGGAAGAAGTCGAACAGAACCTTGTTTGAGTTTGATGCACATATAAGCTTACCGATCGGTACACCCATCTTGCCTGCATAATAAGCAGCAAGGATGTTTCCGAAATTACCTGTGGGAACAACCACATTTATAATGTCGTCATCTGCAATTCTGCCTTCCTTGAGGAGTCTTGAATATGCATACACGTAGTAAACAATCTGAGGAACCAGCCTTCCGATGTTGATGGAATTGGCTGATGAGAACTGGAATCCCTTGGAATCCATAACACTTCTGAGCTCTGCGTCTGTGAATATCTTCTTGACGCCGTTCTGAGCATCGTCGAAGTTGCCTTCGATACCGATTACACAAGTATTGTCACCCTTCTGAGTAACCATCTGCTGTTCCTGGATAGGGCTTACACCGTGCTTAGGGTAAAAGACAATGATCCTGGTGCCGGGAACATCCGCAAAGCCTGCAAGAGCAGCCTTACCTGTATCTCCGCTTGTTGCTGTCAGGATAACGATCTCGTTCTTAACCGCATTCTTCTTGGCTGCTGTTGTCATAAGGTAAGGCAGAATTGAAAGTGCCATATCCTTAAATGCAATGGTTGAGCCGTGATAGAGCTCTAAGAAATATGCACCGCCCGCCTCTGACAAAGGAGCGATCTCCTCGGTATCAAACTTGGAATCATAAGCGTGAGAAATGCAGTATTTGAGCTCTTCTTCAGTATAATCCGTAAGAAGCAGTTTCATAACTTCATATGCTGTTTCCTGATATGAAAGGGATGCGATTTCCCTGAGTGACTTCTCAAGATGTGGGATGAAATTGGGAACATAAAGTCCACCGTCCGGCGCAAGACCGCGCAGGATAGCTTCAGATGCCTTTATACTCCACTTATCACCTCTGGTGCTAGAATACAAAACTTCCTTGGGCATTGGTTCTCCTCCATTTTGACACGTAGATATAACTTCATATAAAATGAATGTATAAAAACAAATTTCACTAAAGTATACCATAATACTGCATCATTTGGGGGAAAAATGAGCAAAAAAAATTATATTGGTGTATATTCAACTTTCTTAAAAGACGGAACCCCTTCCTACAGGGCTTCTATAACTTATTTTGGCAAACATATTTCCCTGGGAAGTTTTTCTAAAATAACAAAAGCTTCCAAAGCATACAAGGAAGCTGCTGCCGTTCTTGAAAACGAAGCCATAGATATCCCCTCCTACAAAAAGGATATGGCTCTTAGTTTCGAAAAATTCGTATCCCTTATAAATTACCGGGATAAGGGAATGTATATATCAAATCCCATTTACCTTGAAAAAAAATATTTCCTATATTACTTATCTCCCACGCAGATCCTTAAGTTCGATATAGATGACCTCTTCTATTACTCATCCCACAAGATAATGCAAAGAGGAACACATCTGTTTGTGGCAGACTACGGAAGCCAGATCTCAATCCGTGAACGCTACGGAATAAAGAGCTATGCGGTTGAAGGCAGAGACTATCGCTTTGCCAATGAAGACCCGTCAGACTTCAGATACGAAAACATCATCATTCTCAACAGATACCGCGGTGTAAGGCAGTTTGCGGAAAAGGGTTTTGTAAAGTACAAGGCCGTAATACATATCAGAAGCAACTATGTTGTCGGTAAGTACAACACAGAGGCAGAGGCAGCCATAGCCTATAACAAAGCAGCCGATATTCTCATCAAAAACGGCATAAAAAAGAACTTCCAGCTAAACTACGTTGAGAACTTATCCGCCTCTCAGTATGCGGATATTTACATGAACACAAAGATATCTCCAAAGATATATGAAATAAGGCGCTAAAGACGTAAAAGTTGTATACTTAAACTATGAAAAAAACAGATACCAATAAACTTAAGATGATGCTCAGAAAAGATGCTGTAAGGCTGGTTGTAGTCCTTTTAGCTGCTTTTCTTATGGCCATGAATATCAATTCCTTTGTAAACGCCGGAGGACTATATCCCGGCGGAGCGACGGGAATTGCTATTATCATCCAGCGTATTGCTCTCAAATACTGGGGAGCATCTATTCCTTATACCCCCGTAACCGTCCTGTTAAATGCCATTCCTGTTTACATTGGTTTTAAGTATATCGGAAAAAGATTCACTCTGTTCTCACTGGTCATGGTAGTTGCAAACGGTTTCTTCGTCGACTTTCTCCCGGATTACGCAGTGACCCAGGATCCACTCCTTGTGGCTGTATTCGGCGGACTTCTGAACGCCGTCGCAATAACCATGTGCCTTGAAGTTGATGCCACCAGTGGCGGAACAGATTTTATTTCCATATTCCTGTCCCAGAAAAAGGGTGTCGACGCCTTTCCCTACATTCTTGCCGGAAACGTAGTCATTCTTAGTATCGCAGGTATTTTGTTCGGTCTTGATAAAGCTCTTTACTCAATGATATTCCAGTATGTTACAACCACAGCTCTGCACACGCTGTACAGAACATATCAGCAAAGGACTCTTTTTATCATCACCGATATGCCCGACAGAGTCTGTTCTATGATTTACTCCGTCTGCGGGCACGGAGCAACACTGATTGACGGCGAAGGCTCTTTTGCCCACAAGAACAAAAAGATTGTGTACTCCATCGTCAGTGCTGCCGACACAAGAAAAATTATCCCCAAGATCCGTGAAATTGATCCGAATGCTTTCATCAATTCCATAAGGACCGAGGAGATTACGGGTAATTTCTATATGAGGCCAAGAGACTGAGTGCTCACTTAAGCAGTCTGTCAGCACTGTAGAGATTAAAGTTTCCTACTCTCTCGTATTTTGAGGCGCTTTGATTGTCTTTATCGATCAGAGCGCTTATTTTGTCAAAAGAGTCAGCTGCCTGATCTCCGGTTATATAAATATCGCAGGTAAGAATGTTGTCTCTGATATATACCTTGACGCTCTTAATCGAATCATCAAGACTCTTAACCCTCTCAGCCACTGCAGTTGCTGAAATCTTCTCACCGTTGGCAAAGGTCAGCCTTGCATCTTTCCTTCCCTTAAGATAGACATGTTTATCCCTGATGCATCCTATATCTCCTGTAAGAAAGAATCCATCGTCCGTAAAAACTGCTGCCGTTGCGGTTTCATCACCGTAGTAGCCTGCAAATACATTATCACCCTTTACTGCAATTTCACCAAAGCCATCAGCATCAGGGGCAACAACTTTGACTGCTATATCCTCAAAAACAGTTCCCGCGCTGTCGCGAACAGGATCCCCCGGATAATCGATTGATAGCGAAGATGAAGTCTCCGACAGAGCGTATGCATTAAGGACTTCAAGCCCGCACCCCTCGTAGGCTCCCCTGAGTTCATCAGAAAGCGCAGCACCTCCGCAGAACAGATATTTCATCCGTCCCCCGAACAATGCAGATACGGGAACACCTGCCTTTTTGGCGCCCTCTTCCATTCTTATGAGAACGATAGGCACTGCACAGAATATTGTAGGCCGTATCTTCATCATCTCTTCTGCCATTTTGTGAATGGCACCTGCGAGGTATACCTGAAATCCAAAGACCAGTGAATACAGGAAGTTGAATATTCCTCCGTAGGTATGATTAAGCGGAAGGAACAGATAGCAGATATCGTCCTTCCCTACAGATACCCGTCTGCCAAGGGATCTCCAGCCCGAAAAGATATTGGTGAAGTTCAGCAATACAGCCTTGGGAAAAGAAGTTGTTCCGCTGGTAAAGACTATCCTTACCGCGCTATTATCATCTGCTGCCTCAAGTGAAAACATGCCATCAAGCTTATCCCTGCCTGCCCTGAGGATATTGTCCCACTCATCCTCAATGCAAATGAAGCGCACATCTGAGAAATCAGGTTTTAAAGCATCCACTGTTTCAGAGAGAACTCTGCTGTAGAAAAGGCAGCGGATATCGCACTTTTTAAGTCCGTATCGCACATCGTTTTCATTCCACTCCTTCGGGAAACCCGCACTGATGCCTACATAGTTCATCACTGCTGCATCGATGGTCATCCACTCTATGGAATTGGGCGAGTAGATTCCTATATTGCTGCCTTTAAAGCCTTCATCCACAAGGTATTCTGCGACATAATTGACATCTTCTATGAACTCGCCGAAGGTCTTATCCGTAACTGCTCCAACCTCATGATGAAGGTAGGGTCTGTCTTTCCATTTCTCGTAATCTCTTTTCAAGAATTCATCGAGCCTGTTAGCTCCTGCGCCGTAACTCATATCTCTTTCTCCAAAAGTACATATTCATAGACATCAGTAACATCATCAAAGGCATATTTCTGCGTTATCTTGCCGTCCCTTGCAAGAGCACCGATACTGGGGAGTCCGCTCTTCATCAGCTCTTTCATAACGGAATAAACTATTGCTTTCCCAAGTCCCTGATGCTCGGGCTCAACTCCCATATACAGCATCACATAGCGCTTTGGATTCTTTTTCAGCTTAAGGATCCTGATGAGATTCAAAGGATTTATGTGGTATACGATATTTGAGTAATCGGGAACGCTCACATAAAAGCCCACTGCCCTGTCCTTGTAGTAGGCAATCTTGGTCATGGACATATTCATTATCTGCTTGTAGGATGAAAAGACCTTTTTGAAGTCATGCTCTGATACATTCTTAAAGATCGGAAAGTCGCTGTAGAGCTCGGTCACCATACGGTATACATCCCCAAGGCACTTATCGAAATTCTCGGGCTCGGGACTCTCAATCCTGTAACCAAGCCCGGTAAAAGAGCTAAACCTCTCTTCATACTTATCATTTACATAGCTCTCGTCTATGGAGCGATACAGATTTGATGTGTAGTGCTGGGATACCTTAAATCCCGCATCCAGAAAAAGGTCATAGTAATAGTCCTTGTTGTATGGTTCTCCGGTATAAGGGGCGACATCAAAGCGATTTATCTTTAATCTGTATCCCACCCAGAATGATGCATTAACAGGTCCCTCAATTCTTGAAAAGCCTTTATCTCTGCAGTACTGCTCTGCCTTTCCAAAAAGGAAACGCGATGCTTCTTTGTTGTTTTCGCATTCAAAAAAGCCAAGATATGCGGTAGTATCTGCTTCATAGGATGTAATGGCAAATCGTCCCACAGGTCTTTTGCCGTCATATACAATAAACGGTTCCAGCTTAAAATACGGGTTTAAGGGATGCATTCCTTCCAACAGGCTCTTCATAGTGGATGGATCTTCCATGTTGTCCCTACTGCTGTAGAGCCTTTTGGGCAGAGAACAAAAATCACGAATAAAGGTTCTTTTGGCTATTTGATTGTCACTCATTCTAAGGAGTCTGAAACTTTTCATCAGCTTTTCCTCTCTATCCTTATGACACCTGTATTTCCGTCCATTGATATGATATCTCCCGACTCAACGTTTTCCAAAAGTCCCTTAACACCCACAACCGAAGGGATTCCCAGCTCTCTTGATATGATCGAGGTATGGGATAATAAGGAACCCTTCTCGGATATCAGACCTTTGGCGGTTGTCAGCATAAACACCCAGCCGGGATCGGTCATTCTTGTGACAAGTATCTTACCTTCCACAGAGGCTTTGTCGCGAGGTCCGTTAATAACAAGAGCTTCGCCTCTTGCTATACCTCCCGAGCACGGAACTCCCGTAAGTTCATTCCTGCTTTCTTTTTTTACATAATGATTTACTGATCTGTGATTCTTATCAAACTCGCTGTTTTCAAATATAAGTCTTGAGTACGCAGGAAGATTATCATACATCCTGTACAGCTCTTTTCTTTTTGCGATTTCATCAGTCATCCGGACAGGATGCTCAGCCATGTCAAACACCTCATCAAGAGTCAGCATAAAAATATCCCGCTGCGCATCAATGAGGCCCTGTCTTTCATAGCTGCTGCCGAGTGAAAGCATGATCTGTCTCACAATTCCGTAAGCTCTGCACCTGTTAAGCCTTGATTTCTCTCTGGCTGCAATTCCCATAGCTGCGCGCTTTGACAAAAACCTTGTGATACCGCCTTCTCTCCCGAGCGGGGCAGGCTTATGCATATAGCCTGATAGTTTATCCTTATTTTCACTATTTCTGATGGTCTCTATCTGCTCGTCAAAAAGCTGAGGATCGGTTCTGAAGGTTCTGCTCTCAAGCTTAAGCTCCTCAAGATTTCTGTCTCCGTACTTTGAGATATAATCTCTTTTCACCTCTTCATATTGAAGATTGGTGTACCTGTCCTTATTAAGAGCTATATCTATAAGAGTGCTGACCGGCTTCATGCTCTCTATGTCGGATATACCTGATATGTACTCATTTACAGTCTTTTCATCTCCACCCTTTTTTCTGATGCGTGCCTTGAGAAGTCCTGTAAATATAAAAGCATACATATCGTTGAGCAGGGTTACATCCCATATATCGAAAAGCTTTTTCCTGATATCATTAAATATCTCAATAAGTTCTTTTGGTGAAAGCTCGTCACTAAACTTCTCATAAAATTCAGCATTCACCTTAGAGAACTCGTCATCAAGTTCCTTCATTCCCTTAGGGACTCTGATCAGTTCATAAAGTGAATTTAAATATGTACCTATCCTGACCGGAAGACTTAAATTCACATCTTCCTTGTCATAGGTCTTGTTACCCACACCGAGCATTTCCTGCCATACCGGGATTATCCTGCTGCTAAAAGGCAGGAACTTGAGCATGGTGTACCAGTTGCTTATCTTGTAGTAGATACGCCCATTGGCGCTCCCTACCATGTTTTCAAATATGTCGCTGTGCTTTAAGAGCTCTTTGTCATTCTTAAGAACACGCCTGCTCACGCCTCTGAAAACTCCGCCATAAACAAGCTTTACAAAAGAAATCGTAAGAGGCAGGGACAGTCCCGGATAACTCTCAACGATATTGCTGTTATCAAGAATTAGCGGTGTCTCTCCCTTAAGGGTTGTGATGTTTCTTACCTGAAGCACAAATATCTCATCGCCTTTTATGGCGAACTCTATATCTATAAATTCGCCTGTGACAGCTTTTATCCTGTCGGTAAGCTCAAGCAGCGCCGAAATTTCTTTTGCCGTAAGAAAATCCGTATCGCCTTCGCAGTAATACTCATCATCCGTTCTGTTGCAGTAATAAGATGATGTGTCCGTAAGATCGCCGACCACGCCATCGCCTGTGCCTTCGCCGACTGTGATAACCGCTTCGTTGAGGATTCCCTGAGGATTCGAGGAAAAGATGACACCGGAAAGCCGCGGCAATATCATCTCCTGAACAATGACGTCCATTCCGATATCGGAAAGGGCTGCTTCACTGTTTCGGGCATAGTCGATAAGTCCGGGATTTGCCAGTGAGCGGATGACTTCAGAAACCTTATTTCCAAGGTCTTTGGTCCCGACATTTAAAAAGGTTTCGAACTGTCCGGCAAAGCTCAGCTCCTCACCGTCTTCCACATTACAGGAGCTTCGCACGGAAAACATCGATATGTCTTTTTCGAAGTCCAGAAACTTTTGTATATCAAAGTCTTCCCGCCATGAAGCATCTATTGTTTTCCTATATTCCTCAGCGTTTATATCTTTGTTTTTACCAAGAAGGCTTTTATATTTCTCTCTGTCGACCACAGCCGAAAAGGGAATCTTCCTAAACTCAGGAACGTTAAAGCCGGCTTCCTTTAAAAGCTGAAGATTGCCTATTTTGTTTCCTGACATATTAAATCCTTCCTACCAGGAGAAAAACAACTATTGTGAGCAGCATAGTGGACTCCTGAAGATAGGTGTATATCTCCACCTTGTCTACCAGCACGAACTTCTCGGGATCTCTCATAAACTGGATAAACTTCCAGGTCATCCAGGAAACAAGACAGAAAAGTACAAGCACTGAAATGCGATTGAGTCTGTAGACCAGAATGAAATTGGTGATGATATCTACGATGGTAAGTATCATTACAAACCTTGTGGATCTCACATATCCAAAGAGCTTGGAGTATGTGGTGTAATCATTCTCATCCTTGGGCGCTCTGATCTTCCTTGATACTTCCCAGATAAGCGCAGGAAAGTACAGGGTCCAAAGTGCCATGATGTTTATCAGTGTTACAGGTCTTATTCCGTATTTGATGACGGTAAAAGAGATGATGTATAGATTTATGATCATCTGCACCGGATTGTGTGTCACCAGAGCAAGCGGGAGTGATGGCTGTATCTTGGCCTTCTGGAAAAACCATTTGCTCATAAGGTAGCCATAAAAATACAAAAACACACAGAACGGAAAGTTATTCATAAACAGGAAGTTGAGAATAAGCGCTATAGCCTGAACTATTATGCATACTATCACAACGTCCTTTTTGTATACGCGGCCGCTTGGCAGAGGCCTGTCAGGGAAAAGAGCTTTATCCGTCTCAAAGTCCTTGAGATCATCTGCGATCCTGAGCCACATTAAAAACGCAAACACCGTAAAAGCACCTATGAATTCCTGTATCGATATATTGAAGCTGGTGATTCCCTCATTTAACAGAATGATGAAGTGAATCTCAAGAAATACGATACAGCCAAGTACGAGCCTTGCCAGGATCGGGTATCTCTCCTTAAAATATATTCTTAATCTTCCAAACATTTTTTCTTACCTATTTTCTCTCCGTATTTAACCTTTGTCTCAATGCCGTTTCTGCTCTGGGCTAGAATATCCTCGTCAATGGCTACAGCATCTCTTTTAGTAAGGATAATGATTGTGGAGCCGCCTGGTTCAAAGAAGCCTTTCTCGTCTCCTCTTCTAAAGTTCTCGGGATAGCTGTTGTTTATTCTTCCAACCAGCATCGCGCCGACTTCAATCTGGATCAGCTTTCCGAAATTGGCTGTGTCCAGAACAGAAACCACACGGGTATTTTCTTTGTATATTTTATGATCCTTTGAAATTGAACTTACGGTATGAAGCCTGCCCTTTATCATGTAATGATCAGCAAGATGCCCATCGTCCACAAAGCAGTATCTGTGGCAGTCATCCATACAAAGTCTGAACACCAGGGCATATCCGCCTTCAAAATCATTTGCATGATCTCTTTTACCCAAAAGATCTGTCAGTGTATACTCACTGCCTTTGATATTCATCCTGAGATTCTCATCTATACCGTAAACAAGGAGCTTGGAATCTGCAGGCGAAACAAAGGCCTCAATATCAGAGTCCACATCTCTTGCACCGGGCGCAAAGCGTCTTGTAAAAAACTCATTGAAGGAAGAGTATGGCCTGTCCTCATACTCTGACATATCAATGCCATATTTTTCTATAAATCCCGGTATCTTTTTGGCACTGGACGGCAATGACATAAAACAGGCGTAGACGTTGGAAATAAGCGGAGAAACTGCAAGCCTTAATAATACACGCCCCACCGGGTTAGTATATAAAAACTTCAGTGCACCGCCTCCATACTGCTCAGCCTCTTCATATTTTTTCCTGGATCTGTCGTAAACTCTCATGGTATCACCAGATAAATAACAAGCATTACAATTGCAAGTATCCCGAAAAAGGCATACGCGATTCCCCTTGGCTTGATAACCTTGACCTTAAGAATGTAAAGCGCAGCTACAGTCAGGATAACAATGGTATAGATGATTTCAAAAGTCGTGGCATCAATAAAGTATTTTAAAAGATATGCCACCGGAAATATCAGAGCTGAATATGTTACAGGAAGTCCCGTATAATACTTGATCGGTCCGTTTTCATCGGCTGTATATACATTGAAATATCCAAGCCTTGCCACAGCACACAGTGCATATATAAGATACAGAATTATCTGATAAACGTGTGTCATCCCCATGGCTGAAAAGATCACTATTGGAAGTGCCACAAAATCTATTGCGTCCGCAAGAGAATCCAGCTGTATTCCAAAAGCCTTCTCCTCTTTAGTCCGCTTAAATAGTCTGGCAACCGAGCCGTCAAAGAGATCGCACACTCCTGCCACCATAAAACACGCAAAGGCGTACCTCACATCTATTCCTGCCACTGCAATTATCATTCCCAAAACAGCAACCCCCATACCGAAATATGTGAGGATCACTGATTTATTCCAAAATCCAATCATTATTCTTCTCCGGTTTCTTTAGTGTTTTTTACATCGAGGACAACTCTTCCGGTCATTCCGTCAATGGTTATTATCTGCCCGTCTTTTATCTGCGTCATGGCATCCTTGCAGCAGACTATCGCCGGTATCCCGTACTCACGAGATACAATTGCAGCATGGCACAGGATACCTCCGTACTCCGTGACAATCCCCGACAGAATTGCAAACTTCGGAGTCCAGCCTGTATCCGTAAATCGAGTAACAAGAATATCACCTTCCTGAAGACGCCCTATCTGAGAGAAATCCTCTATAACTCTGGCAGTTCCTGTAATCTGTCCGTTTCCTGCTCCAAGTCCCTGCAGAAAAGCATTGTTTTCATCGCCCTTCAGAGGCGCAAAATCACATCCCAGTTCGTTATCACTGATGTAATTCCTATAGCAGTTGTAGTACTTTCTGTTTTTCTCGATTATCTTATCGAGGTCTGCAGCGCTTAGTTTGCCTGCAATATAATCCCAGAGATTGCCCACCTTGAGCATCCATACATCATCAACATTTTTAAGCACGCCATCTGCGCATAGCTTCTCGGCATACCTGATAGTATAGATCCTGAGCAGGTAGTAGAACCTTGTGGAAACATCTCTGAATTCTTCCCTCCACCAGAGCATGTTTCTCATGCCTTCTATCTTGGCACTGAGCTTTTTAAACTTTTTCTCGGATACTCTTTCTCTTAACTCCTCAAGCTTCTGCCTGTAAACCCGTGTGCCCCTCTCCTTATCCTCCATCGGTGAGTAACTGTCATCCAGCATCACCATGTCTTTTACCATGACGATGATAGGAAGCGGATCCTCATAGTAGCAGGGATAGGTCACGTCAAGCTCCTTGTCGGAATGATACCCGTAATCAGAAATGAGCTTTCTTACCTGTGGCAGCATATGAGAATCTGCCAAAAGATCTTTTGCAATATCCTCTGTATTGGTATCCTGCCAGTATGTGAAAGCTTCATCGCTATTTCTGATGTTTCTTGTAACCTCCCACATATCATAAAACGGAAGGAGGTGTGAAATGTTATCAATGCTTCCCAAAAGAGCTATGTAGTCGCTCTCGCTGACATACTTAAGCAGGCTGTCCTTGAATATGGACTGGTGTATAGTGTTTATAAATATCTGCCAGAAATAGGTTGTCTCACTGCGCAGATATCTCTCGTGAGTAAGATCGTAAAAATCCGACTGTATGTCTTTTATCTCATCATTGTCATATTTTGTCTTGTAATCTGTGTAAATTTCAAGAAGTTCTCTCTTATAGCGTTCCGAGTTCTTCTTTCTGTCATCAAGGAGCTTTTTCTGCTTGATGGCAATTCTGGCCATTCCCCATAAAGTTCCGGGAGTCACGCCTGTTGTCTGACCATCGCCCTCATAGTTTCCAGAAATACCGTACTCATTGTCAAAGTCTCTTTCCTTGTAGCCTATAACGCGGCTCATGGCTTTCTTGACTGCGGAGAGGTTCCAGTAACAACGTCCGTAGAACATCTCGCCAAGCTTCACAGGCAGTTCTTCGTCCCTGAGAATATCCGTATCAACTATAAAGCGTCTGAGAGCATGCTCCCAGATATACTCATAAAGACTCCACATATAAGGAGTGCACACGCTGGCAGAAACTCCTCCGTCCTTGAAGTCAGCTGTAGTCCAAAGGTCCTTGATCCCCCGGTACTGGATTTTGGTTATCTCCCTGGCCTGTAAAATAAAGAGTTCTCCGTCTTTTACCGCAAACTCTATGTCACAGGGTACGCCAAAAAGCAGCTGGATACCGGTAAAAATTTCTGCAAAATCCGCAAGCTTCTCCGGGCTGATGAGTTTGTTCTCCGGGTTCCTGTTGTTTTCATGAAGATCATACCAGTCGTAAAGATACTGCTCAGGCTTGGTCTTCCCACTGACGATGTTCTCTCCGAGACCCTCGGATACCTCTATCAGCATCTCCTTGTCATTGCCGGTTGCAGGATTTAACGTAAATGCAATACCGCTGTAATCTGCATCGACCATTTCCTGAATGATAACGCACATCCTGTAATCCGAAGCAGGTATCTTGTTATCTGCAAGATAGCTCAGGACAGTCTCCGAAAACATGGACCTGTAACAGTCAATTACTCTCTCTGCAATGTCCTTCTTTTCTACGTTCAGAGTGGTGTCATACTGCCCTGCGAACGAAAAATCCTTAAGATCTTCTGCCATACAGCTGCTTCGCACTGCGTAGAGCTTACCGGTATCTGTATGAGCTGAAATGTCCAGCTTTGTAGCACCATAAAGTTCAGCTCTGTCAAAGAGTTTTATCAGGTTCTCTGATGTACTCTTAACATTATCTTTGTTAAGCTCTGACAGCAGTTCATCTATCTGCTTCTGTATTCCGTTTAGTTTAATGGTTTCGGTGTAAGTATCGCCATCAAGGATCAGTCCGTTCGGAACTCTGAAGCCATGCCTCTTCATAAGCCAAAGATTGCCGGCTTTATTTCCCACTCCCTTTAATTGTGCGTTCTTGTCTCTTATCTCAAATGTCACGTGGTTTTCCCCTTTTAGAACATATTTTTTCTCAGATGAGCAAAGTACAGCAGCATATTGAAAATAATGTGAGTTACTGCGCCCACCACTACAAATCCAATGTATTTAAGAATTCCAAGATCATAGAAAAACCATACCACAAGGGCACAGCCAAATATTGAATCCGCCTGATCGACAAAAACAAAGATTGCTTTTTTTATTCCCGTCGCAGGTTTACCGGGAGTTATGCTAAGTCTTCTTTTTACAAAGCTGTTGGGAAGCTCAAAAAGCGCATAGGCAAGTCCAAGTAAAACTCCGACAATCATATTGAAAGTAAGCGTATTCTCATTGTTTATATAGAAAAAATCAAGCGAATTAAGAGCAGTATTTCTGATGGCGAATCCCCATATCACTGTAAATACGGTGCCAAAGATCAAATATCCCAAAAATCCCTTCCAGGTCTTGTTATCACCAAATATCCTGTTTCCATCACGCAGAACACGGCCGCCATCCATTGGAACCTGCATGGTTTTCAGAATTTTAAGTTTGCAAAAGATCATATTGAATATCCCTGACAGAATAACAGGGCCAAGAGTCACATACATCTGTGCGATCAGGTGTAGCATTTTATATCCCCCAATATAGTTTTCCTCAAAAAACTATTATACACCAACAACAAGAAAACCAGCACCTTAAAGGTGCCGGTTTCCCTTATTATCAGCAATTATTTATCTATCTTGGCTTTCTCTTCCTGTTTCTTTTTATGCTTCACGTACATCTCTCTTCCGGCTTCTCCGAAGAGTGCTATAAGAAGCAGCCACCAGAAGCCCATATTATCTTCTTTTACAGGAGCTTCTTCCAGAAGTCCCTTGGCCGCATCCTCATCCTCAATGGTTATTGTAGCTGCGTTTTTATCTTCTCTGACTTCACCTGTCTCTGTATCTACGGCATCTGCAAGTGCAACACCGCCATCCTCAATTGTAGTTGTTTCTCCCGTTCCGGCACCTTCTGCTATAGCTTCATCTCCGCCGGCTGTCAATGCATTCTCAGATGCCTGACGTGCTGCTCTTCTTTGGTCAACTACTACAGGAGCAGAGTCCTGCAAAGGAGTCTCTTCGGGAGCTATTACAGTTGCTGCAGGTGCAACTGCCTGTGCTGCAGGTGCCACATAGTCTACTGCCGGCACAACCGCCTGTGCTACAGGTGCTGATGCATTATCTGCTGCCCGAACTGCTGCCGTTTCTGCAGGAGCCACCGCTGTCGCTGCAACTGTGGGTGCTTCATCGGGAGTTACCACTGCCGCTGCAGGTGCTTCCTCAGGAGTTACCACTGCTGCCGCAGCTCTTGCTGCAATGATATCTTCAACCACACTTGCTACGTCTCCTGTAGTCTCAACCGTTACAGGTCGAACCGGATTGAGACGAAGGAGTGTATTGTCAAGGTCTGCCTTGGCATTTCCGAATCCCTCCTGAAGCCTTGTAAGATTATTCTGGGCTGTTTCCACTTTCTTGTTAGACTCATCGAGCATCTTGTCCAGCTCAGTAAGAACCTCTCTGACTGTCATCTTGTTCAGTTCATCGGCTCTCTCCTGATCAACCTCCAGCCCAAAGTATGTAGCAACATCTTCAATACCGAGAGCATTTACAGCCAGAACCGATCTCTTTTTCTGATTCTTAAGGTCATCTATGGCTTCACTTAGCTTCTCTGCCTCTTGTTGTGCTACCGCAACCGCCTGCTGAGCCTTTTCTGTTGCAGTCTCAAAACCGACATATTTATCAGCCAGGGCTGCGGCATTATTATCCTTAGTTGACTGTCCATTGATAAACTTATTGAGAGCTGCGCTTTCTTCAAGGATTTTGGCCAGCTTATCACCGCCAAGTCTTTCATTGAGTGATGATGAAACCGGAGACTTGGCATCATATGCGTAATAATTAACGTTGGCATCACTACCTACAACCAGGCAATTTGCATTGTGGAACAGATTGTTCTGGTTCTGTACTACCAGACGAAGCTGCATGCCGGTATCATTGCCATCAGCATCTTTAATATACATGCTTCCGTCTTCATTCTTGCCGATGGTGCCTGCTGCAATCATCTCGTTTATTTCATCAATAGCTTTATATACCTTAGTTCCGTTGTCCTCATAAACATAGACATCCAACTCGCCATTATAAACCATTGTTTTAAGCTTATTGGTGTTCTTGATAATCTTATTGTATTTCTGATTTAGATATCTTGTGGCACCCAGTTCTTCCTCTGTCTTTTCATAAACGACGATAACATTTCCGTTGGTAGACCTTGCACCACTGTGCCAGTCGCTGTTACTGCCCTGTTTTTCTATACTATCCCAGTTAAAGTATTTTGTGCCCGGTTTTATTTTTCCGTCTTTATCTCTATAGTAGAAAGTAACCTTTGCAGCGTTATATTCCTGCTTTTCAATTGATACAAGACCTTCATCGTTATCGGTTCCGTCCTTGATGTACTGCCATTTGATTTCATATTCCGGTCCCTGTACCACATCAATATCAAGCTTTTGTGATAGGAAGTAGTTCTCGACAACTGACTCCATTACAGCGCGGTTCTTTGGAATGTTACCACCTATCTTACCTTTCCAGTTATCTCCGCTGGTCTGTTTGAGATTATCGGCTTCCTGAGCATCTTCAAGCTTGTCACCGACAATATCAAGAGCTTCTGCCAGATTATCAACTTTCTTCTTGGCTTCCTCAATATCCTTCTGAGCTTCCTGAGTCTTCTCATCAGCGCTGTTAATTTTATCGCCGTATTCCTTCTCAGCAAGTTCCATCTTTTCCTCTGCAGCCTTAAGGTTCGCTGTTGCTGCCTCATACTGCTTGGTCAGATTGTCGTAGAATTCCTTCATGGCATCAAGAGTAGACTTGGTATCAACAACCAGCTTCTCAAGATCGTTATATGCTTTGTTTGCTTCTTCCGCAGTGCCTGCTTCTTTTATTGATTCTATCAGAGCATCTGCTTTTTCCTGAGTCTCTATGGAATCCTGAACCATATGTTCAGCTTTCTCTGTTGCATACTTAACATCTTCAAAAGCAGCCTTGGCTTCATTGACCACATCCTCTTCATGCGCAGAAGCCTCTTTATCTGCTTCTCCGGCATCATCCAGATCCTGTTTTACCTCAGCAGCTTTATCAGCAGCAGCATCAAGAGAAGACAGTGCAGACGGATCTCCGGCCTCGCTGTCGTTCACTATCGCGTTTGCTGCTTCTATTACATTTTCTATGGCTTTATTTGCTTCGTTATCTTTTGACGTTCCCGCTTCGCCTGCAACAGCTGCATTTTCTGAAATAAGTATTTCCTGTGCAGCAGCCTCAGCCTCCACAGCAGCGCTCTGAAGCTGCTGTTCTCCTGCCTCAGTCTGCTGTTCGCCTTCCTCTGCCTGCTTTTCTTCTCCTGCTGCAGCTTCCTGAACAACCTCTGCCTGTTCTTCAGCCTGCTCTGTAATTGCCGGCGCATTATCTTCCTGAGAAGCAAGAGCTTCACCTTCAGTAGTTGTATCCGGAGTATCATCAGGTGGAGCTGTCGGCTCACCATTCGCATATGCGGTTATAGGCATCGCAAGCGCCATCATTGCTGAAATTCCAACTGTAAGTGCTGAGACCAGTCTTCTGTTAGTAAGTTCATTTTTTCTCATAATGATACTCCTCTTCCAAACAAATTATTCCTGCGGTTCCTCGTCAATTCCAATCTGTTCAAACAGATACTGGAGTACATCTGATGTAAATTTCCTTGCCTTAAAAGCCACTGATTTCTTGGGCCCGAGTTCCTGATCTTCTCTGACCGCTTCAGAGTACATGATCATTGTTTCTGTTACAACTATCATATCCCTACCAACAAGATTGGGTACTCGCTTATCAACCGTGATCGCGATTCCCAGCGGACTGACATTCTTAACCTGTCCATAAAACTTTTCAAGAGTCTGTCTGTCCACGATAACACTGTTTGCCAAAAACTCAATTCTGTTGATACTTCTGCGTTCTTCCATGTTTACCCCCTGGTTTATAAAATTATTTATTTTTTATTTTAAATAAACAAAAAAGGAATGCATATGCATTCCTTTAGTTTCGAGTATGTCACCCACCTGAAGATATCCGACTGACTCTGTCGGCATACTTGATAGTATAAATTCTTCTGAGGGATTCATTAATTCTTTCTTCGCTGATGTTACCGTCCTGAACCTCTGCCAGTAAGCCAGCGTAAGCCTCTTCAAAATTTTCAGGAATGTATATCATATCTGCTCCAGCCTTAATGGCTGCTATAGCAGCATCTTTCGATGTGTAATACTCAGTAACTGCTTTTTCATTTAAAGGAGCGGTGATAACAACACCTTCGAACCCCAGCGCTCCTCTCAGCTCATCCTCAACTATCTTATCTGAAAGACAAGCCGGTGTATTATCTCCCGTAAGTTCCGGGAGCGAAACATTTGATACCATCATCGCTCCTATGCCGGAGTCAATGGCATTTTTGAAGACCTCATATTCACCGATAACAAGATCTTCTCTGGTCGACTCACTTGCTGCCATACCCGAAGTCGTATCGCCCTTTTGCGGGAAAAGATATCCGCAGGATGTAATTCCCGCATCCTGAAGTCCTGTGGCATAGGCACTCGTAAGTTCCTTAACAGTATCTATATCCGATCCGAATTCTCCATTCTCAACAACTTCCATATCAGGTCCTACCGCAAAATTGAACCCATTCTTAAAGAGTTCGGCTCCTGCTTTATTACCTGCATCCATAGCTGTCTGAGAATCTGTGATCTCACCCTCCGGTCCTGTTCCAAGCGTTGTCCTTACTGAATCAGAAACACCTGACTGCTCCGAAAGGATAGTAAATATCGGATACTTACTCATTGTAGCTGTTGTCTCCAGCATCTCTTTTATCTGATCTGTAGACTTAATATTCTTGGGAGCATATATAACTCCGCCCACTGCGTAATTGGAAAGAGCTTCCTGTGTTCCTGTACCTGCCTTCACCGCAGTATCGACTCCTGTCAGCTGCTCAGGAGTAACAAGGAAAAGCCCCGCCACCTTATCTTCCAGTGTCATCTCGGAAATAATGCTTCCAAGGACTTCATCCATCAGTTCATCTTCTGTATACTCCTGAACCTCCTCGGTTTCTTCAGGAGTTTCTATCACCGCCGGTTCTTCAGAAGCTTCCTGGACAGCCTCCGGTGCCACTTCCTCTGTATTCGGTTTCACTCCCAGGCTCTTCCTCAGCATATGGATACCAAATACAAGTACTCCAACCACTACCAGGAATATCACGCCCAAGGTTATATATGCTGCAAGCTGGCTCTTTTTTCTTCGCGCTCTTCGAGCCAGTCTTTTCTCATCAAAATCCTGTTCGTCCAAACGTGCCATCTGTATCCCCAATCAAACTATTTTCTAATTTATATGATAGCACAAAAAGGTACATAGCACACATTTTCTTGCGCATACTACGTTGTCATTCACAGTTCTGTAAACACACAAATAGGGCAGAAGCTTCATCGATATTACCTGCTTCTGCCCTTATGCCGAGTACTCATCAAATTCAATTGTTATTACGTCCAACGGACTAATCCTCCAATTCTCAGCCCCATCGTTCCATTAACTTTTGCATTTAGATGCTGTGGTTGCAAGGTGGAGATTTTGTCATAACCACTAATCATGTACTTGAAGTGCTGTCGTTCTGATACTTACTTTCTTACAATACTTCTAATTTCTTTTTCTAAAACTCACTTAGTATGCTGGTGGAGTGTACCATCCTTTCCCTGAATATTTTAATTACCTATCCCTTTGGAGTGTACCTGCCTTTCTTTCTCCCCGGCTCTGTTTGTTCTATATACCTGGGGCGAAGTATTTTCGATATCTTATAAGTATCTCTTGATGGTTTTATTATATTCAGAGCCCCGAGATTTGTCAATACATTTTTTGATAATCCGCCAATTATTTAGAAACTATCGTTTAAATTGTAGTATTTTCTGTTAATTATTCTAATTGTATATTCATTTTATACAATTCTGCAAATAAAAGAACTGCTACATCAATGCCTTGATATAGCAGTTCAAATAATATGTCAATTCAGATTTGATAAATTAATCCAGTGGATATTTGTCAGTCAATTTCTTAATGATTGCTCTTGCTTCGTCATTCTTCTCACCCTTGTTCTTGATAACAATTGAGATAGCTTCCGCAATCTGATCCATATCCTCAGTGTTCATTCCTCTTGTTGTTACAGCAGGTGTTCCAAGTCTTATTCCGCTTGTTACAAATGGTGACTGCTGCTCATTTGGAATGGTGTTCTTGTTGGCTGTGATGTGAGCGTCGTCAAGCCATGCTTCTACTTCTTTACCTGTAAGTCCGAAGTTTGTAAGATCGATGAGCATAAGGTGGTTATCTGTTCCACCGGATACGATCTTGATCCCACGGCTCATAAGACCGTTGCAAAGAGCCTTTGCATTGTCAACGATGTTCTGTGCATACTGCTTGAACTCAGGTGAGAGAGCCTCTTTGAAGCAGATGGCTTTTGCTGCAACAACATGCTCGAGTGGTCCGCCCTGGATTCCGGGGAATACAGCCTTGTTAAACTTGTATTTATCCTGTGCTGCCTGATTCCAAAGGATAAGACCTCCTCTTGGTCCACGAAGAGTCTTGTGAGTTGTGGTTGTTACAACATCTGCATATGGGAACGGACTTGGATGAAGACCTGCAGCAACAAGTCCTGCGATGTGTGCCATATCTACCATGAGAACAGCTCCGCAAGCATCAGCTGCCTCTCTGAATTTCTTAAAGTCGATGGTTCTGCAGTAAGCTGAAGCTCCGGCGATAATAAGCTTAGGCTTGTGCTCTACTGCAAGCTTGTACATGTTGTCGTAATCAAGAATTCCGTTTTCGTCTACACCATAAGGAACGATATTGTAGTATGTTCCCGAAATATTGGCACTGCTGCCGTGTGTAAGATGTCCGCCCTGCTCAAGGTCCATACCCATGATAGTATCGCCCGGCTTAAGGAGTGCAAACTGAACAGCCAGATTTGCCTGAGCTCCTGAGTGAGGCTGAACATTAACATAATCGCAATGGAACAGCTCTTTTGCCCTGTCTCTTGCTATGTTCTCAACCTTATCTACAACATAACATCCGCCGTAGTATCTTTTCCCCGGGAGACCCTCAGCGTATTTGTTTGTAAGCGGACTTCCCATTGCTGCCATGACAGCCTTGCTGGTCCAGTTCTCTGATGCGATCAGCTCGATGTGGTCATTCTGGCGAGCTACCTCTTCCTCGATCAGGGAAGCAATTTCCGGGTCAACCTTCCTAACTTCTTCCAATGAATACATTTACCAAATCCTCCTGAATCTTTACATAAGACTTGACGCATTTACAGTTTAATGCGTTAAAGCAACATCTTGGTTATAGTATCATACTCTCTCTAAAAATTCTATAGTTTTTATGGTACAATTTATGACGAAAATAATTAATTGGGGGATTTACATGTATTACTGCATAGTTAACCCTTCCGCCAGATCAGGCAAGGGAAAAGATATTTGGGAACTGCTTGAAAAGAAATTCACAGAAAAAGGTTTGGAATACAGAGCTGTTTTTACCAAGGGCCCCGGACACGCCACCAAACTGGCACAGAGCCTTACAGCACCCAAGTCTTCCGATAATGACAAAAACGGCCCGATCAAGCTGATCGTACTTGGCGGAGACGGAACCTTAAATGAAGCAATAAACGGAATTCAGGATTTTGAAAACACTCTTGTCGGATACATCCCAATCGGTTCAAGTAATGATTTTGCAAGAGATCTGTCTTTTCCCAAGAAAGCCGACGACCTCATTGAGCGCATCCTTGAAGCGAAAATCGTTAGGACTCTTGATCTCGGAAAGCTCACTTACAACTCCATGTCCAGGGTAACATCACGACTTCATGAGGACCGCATTGCCGTAACAAGACTCTTTGACGTAAGTGCCGGAATCGGATTTGATGCAGCCGTCTGCGAACAGGCTCTCTCATCCAACACCAAGAATTTTCTCAATAAAATAGGCCTCGGCAAGCTCACCTACGGATCAATTGCCCTAAGGCAGCTCTTCAACGCAGAGAAGGTACCGTGCGAGATAACCTTGGACGGCAGCAAGACCATTCACTTAAAGCGATTTATCTTCATAGCAGCTATGGTACATCACTATGAAGGCGGAGGTTTTAAATTTGCTCCAAACGCTGACCTCACGGACGGAAAATTCGATCTTGTCTATGCCGGCGATATGCCCTCAGCTAAAATGCTCCTGGCGCTTCCGCTTTCCTTTATCGGCCACTACTTCTGGATAAAGGGAATCGGACATCACCTTGTTCAGAAAGTATCCATTAAAACCGACAAGCCGATGTGGGTACATACAGACGGTGAGGTATCAGTCAAATCCGACCACATAACCTTTGAATGTCTTAAACAAAAACTCAAAATGATGAATTAAAAAATCCTCTCTGTTCAAAAACGAACAGAGAGGATTTATTTTAGTTATATCTGACTGCCACTTTCTCTTCCTGCCTTGAGCAGAAGTTCTCAAGAAATGGTGAATGATAGAACACGATGTAAAAGATTATGGCCATAATAAATGCAGTGATCACATCGTATACCGAATGCTGCTTGATGAACATTGTGGAAAGGATAATTGAAATACCGATGAAGTCGCTTATAACTTTGCCGGTTTTCTTTATCCTCTTGCTGTGATGAACAGCAATCATTGTTCCCAGCGAATTGTACACGTGAATGCTGGGCCAGAGGTTTGCAGAAGAATCTGTTCTGTAGATCATCTGCACAAGATGTGTAAAGACATTATCTCTTGGCATTACAACAGGTCTCAAATGATGCATATTGGGGAACAGTGTCGATACAACAAGGAACACTGTCATACCTGTAGCCAGGAAGATGAAGTTCTTATAATAGTCCTCTACATCAAACGAAAGCATAAAGAACAGAAGTGTTACTGATACATACAAAAACCATGTATAGTATGGAATAACAAAAATCTCATTGAATGGGATAATGTCATCGACAGCTGTATGTATGATCGAGTAATGTGAGAATGTGTGCTTCTCAATGGCAATAAACCAAATCATATAAATGGGCGCATAAATCAGGATGGGCATGGCAAGATGCAAAAGATCTCCAAGCAGCCCCTTGTCAACCGTCCTTCCGGTCCACTTTTCGTATTTCTTTTTCATAATATTCCTCATAAATTCAAGCAAAACTCAATGATGTCAATTATTCTAGCACTTTAAGTGTGATTGTAAATCATCAGAATCACCATAAAATATTCTAAATAACGTTAAGTTTTAGGAAAAATATCCATTAATTGAAATGGAATATCTTCTGAAGGAGCTTATATCCGGCGAGAGTGATCTTTCTTCCTCCCTTACCCGGAAGATAAATATATGTTCCCTCGATACTGTATCTGATCTTGGTGTACAGAAGGAAGTTCTTCTCTTTAATGTAATCGAGAAGCTCCTGTCTCTTGGCCAGATTCTCTTTTGTGTCCTCTGTTATCAAAAGAACTGAAGAAATGGCTGTAATGATCTCAAGATAATTGAACATATATTTATGACGCTCATGCTGTGAACGAATCATACCGTAATTCTCAACATAGTAATCTACCATCAGCTTGTTGACTCTGAGCTGCTGATCTATACGAGAGAGCATGATCTGCTGATTGACTGACTGATCCTCTCTTCCGATGTAATAGTAGTAAAAGTTTACATCGAGATAGTACATGTTCTTAACAAACGGAAGCGGATTGAACACGTAAATATTATCTACATAGAAAGTATGCTCAGGGAGCTTAAGTCCGCACTGTCTAAGAAGCTTGGTTCTGTAGATTACAGAGTGCATGAGAAGATAATGTCCCTTGGGAGTTCTCTTTACATCCTTCCATGTGAAGAGCTGCTCAATCGGGAACATTGTGTTGTAGCGCATTACCTTGTGGCGCTTCTCTCCCACTTTGTTGTATACGAAGTTACTTATAAGAAGATCCAGCTGTTTGTCTCCACCTGCAAGTTCTGCAAGGGTGCTGAGGATCTTTCTGTATGCTATCTCTTTTACCCAGTCATCGGAATCAACAACCTTGAAGAAAAGGCCTGTTGCATGCTCGATACCGGCGTTAACCGCTGAGCCGTGTCCACCGTTGGGCTTGTGGATTGCTCTGCATATTGTAGGATATTTGGCCTCATACTGATCGGCAATCTCTGCTGTCCTGTCCTTGGATCCGTCATCTACTATGAGAATCTCAACCTCTTCACCGCCCACAAGCAGTGAATCGATACATTTCTCCATATAGTCCTGTGAATTGTAGCAAGGTACTGCAATTGATAATAACTTCATTAACTCAACTCCTTAATCTGGTACTTTCAAATTTCTCCATCGTGGTGAGGCAGGTACGAAGATCGTTGTATCTGTCATAAACATCACCTTCATTAACAACAACGCCCACAGACATGGCCATGATATCAATCATATCATTTGTTATTATTGGACGCAGCTTGGATAAAATATCGTTTTTCTCAGATGCAAGATCCGCATCCATAAACTGTATCACAAGAGGATCAAGATTGAGTTCCTGGGCCTCTTCATCCACGCTCTTTTCCATTATCACAGACTTCTCGGTGGGCTTAAAGTTAAACAAAGGCTTTTTCTCAGGTTCCGGTGAAACCTGTGCCTCCTTGGCAGGCTCCTCAGCAGGCTGTGCCTCCTTGACAGGCTCTGACGAAGGAGGTGTCACCTTCTCGAACCTCATCTTCTGCTTAACATCCGGATACTTGGCTCTGTCGACTTCTGACATGAACATATCAAGAGGTCTGACATAAACCTTATAATCTCCGTACAATGCCTGATACACTACCATCTCTTCTCTGGTCTCAGAATGGATTGCAACGGTAAGTACCTGATACATATTGCCCTTAAAATGTCTGTAGATTTCCTGTGGTCTTGGTCTGTCTGCCATAAACACCCCTTTTGTGGCCATAGCCACACGTTTATATAGTATAATTCAACCTTTTAATATTTTCAAATCTCTTTTAACCGGCACTTCTCTTGGATGTGGAGCCTATAATGACCATCTCTACACTGATGATATAGTCAAGCTTGCCGGTCTTGACCGCCTCGTCATTGGATGCGCAAAGTTCAAGTGCGTTTCTCAGCTGTTCATATGTGTAGTTTCTCGCCCAGCTCTGATATTTGCCAACGAGGAACGGTGCAAGCTTCAATGCTGATGCGATCTGGCTCTTGTCCCTGCGGTTGTCCGTCATCTCTTTTACCTGGAGCATAAGATTGAACTGCCTTGTAATAAGAGAAAGTATCTTGGCCGGCGGCTCCTTGAGCGCAAGCAGGTCGTAGTAGAGCTCCATGGCCCTCTTCTGATCCTGAGCCGATATGGCATCCGTCATGGCAAAAATCCTGCTGGTCAGGTAGTTGGCGCATACGCTCTCAATATCAGCTTCTGTTATCTCATTTCTGTCTATGCAATAGCAAACCAGCTTTTCAATTTCAGTTGCTATGTTTGACATGTCAGTTCCCACGCGGTCTATAAGAACCGCCTGAGCTCTGGGTGAAATGTTTTTCCCCTCTGATGCCACTCTTGATCTAATCCATTTCATAAGAGTGTCATCACTCTGAATATCGCACTCTATCTCAAATCCAAGCTTAGATACTGCCTTATAAAGATCTTTTCTCTTGTCGACTTCCTTCTCCACAAAGATAAACAGCGTAGTGTCGGAAGGATCCTTGAGATAATCGGCAAGCTCCGGGCATCCGCTCTTGAAAAACCCGCTGTCCTGGACCAGAATGATCCTCTTGTCAGCCAAAAACGGCATGGTCTGAGCCATATCTATGATCTGCCCCGGAATATTGCCCTCTCCCTCATATCTGTTAAAGTTCATGGAAGATTCATTGCATCCGAGAGCTTTCAAAAGCTTGTCCCTGTTCTGAAGCCTCAGATATGACTCTTCACCATAGATAAGATAGCAGGGCTTAAAATTTCCGCTTGCGATGTCTTCATTAAGTTGTTTTTGCTTAGCCGGAAAATCCGTGGTCTTAACTGCCATTTAAAAACACCTCGTTTTCTATGTTATCATAGATAGCCTTTTTTTGATATACTAGATGAGCGCATTACTTTCTTTTAAGAATATGAGGAGACACAATATGTTGATACATGGCCTTCAGAAAATGACATTACTTGATTATCCGCAGCACATTGCCTGCACCGTGTTTTTTGGCGGCTGTGACTTCAGATGTCCCTACTGTCACAACTTTGAACTCGTCGATGGCACCATGGCACCGATTATGGATGATGAAGAGTTCTTTGCCTTTCTTAATAAAAGACAGGGTCTTCTGGATGGTGTCGCCATCACAGGTGGCGAACCTCTTCTGAATAAAAACCTTCCTGACTTCATCAGAAGAATTCGTGACCTTGGTTTTGCTGTTAAGCTTGATACCAATGGCAATCACCCCAAGGCTCTTAAGGCTCTTTTGGACGAGAATCTTATTGATTATGTCGCTATGGATGTCAAAAACTCTCTTCCGAGATATGGTGAGACCATAGGAATTAAGGATTTTGACACCTCAGGTATCGAGGAAAGTATCCGGATCATCATGGGCAGTGATATAAGCTATGAGTTCAGAACAACCGTGGTAAAAGAGCTGCATGACGAATCTTCGTTCGAAGTTATCGGAAAAATGATCAGTGGTGCTAAGAGATATTATCTACAAGCATTTGTGGAAAGAGATACTGTTCCGGATAAAAATCTTTCATCTCCGGATCCAAAAGATATGGAGAAATATCTCGAAACAGTTAAGAAATACGTTCCTGATGCGGAGTTGCGTGGAATGTGATTTTTCAGTACAACCACAATATATTGTGTTTATGATATTTCGTTTATCAATATATTGACATTTGCATTATGCTGTGATATCCTTGTTTTATCGAAAGTGCCAAGGCAATTGGCACTTTTAATTTCAGAAAATCTTATGGTTAGTTATGTGTAAGGGGGATTCTTATGTATCAGGTTGTTAAAAGAGACGGAACAGTTGCGGATTTTAATATATCCAAGATTTCTGCTGCGATAACCAAGGCCTTCGTAGCTCTTGAAAAAGATTATCACTCAAGTGTGATCGACCTTATTTCATTAAGAGTTGCTTCAGACTTTGAGAGCAAGGTCAAGGACGGCAAGATCACTGTGGAGGAGATCCAGGACAGCGTTGAGAAAGTCCTTTCAGAGGCAGGCTATGCCGATGTTTCCAAGGCATATATCCTCTATCGTAAGCAGCGTGAAAAGGTTCGTAACGTCAACTCTGCCCTCCTTAACTATAAAGACCTCGTTGATGATTACCTCAAGATCAACGACTGGCGTGTTAAAGAGAATTCAACAGTTACATATTCGGTAGGAGGACTTATCCTCTCTAATTCAGGTGCCATCACAGCCAACTACTGGCTTTCAGAAGTTTATGATGAAGAGATTGCCAATGCTCACAGAAGTGCTGCAATCCACATTCATGACCTCTCTATGCTTACAGGTTACTGCGCTGGCTGGAGCCTTAAACAGCTCATACAGGAAGGTCTCGGCGGAGTTCCCGGCAAGATAACATCTTCACCTGCAAGTCACCTCTCTACCCTCTGCAACCAGATGGTTAACTTCCTTGGAATCATGCAGAATGAATGGGCAGGCGCTCAGGCATTCTCATCATTTGATACATATCTTGCGCCATTCGTAAGAGTAGACAACCTCTCTCAGAAAGAGGTAAAACAGTGCATCCAGTCTTTCGTATACGGTGTTAATACACCTTCACGTTGGGGAACACAGGCTCCATTCTCAAACATCACACTTGACTGGACTGTTCCGGGCGATCTTAAGAACCTCAACTGTATCGTAGGCGGCAAAGAGCTCGACTTCACATACGGCGATTGTCAGAAGGAAATGGATATGGTCAACAAGGCCTTCATCGAGATCATGATCGAGGGCGATGCCAACGGACGTGGATTCCAGTATCCTATACCTACATATTCAATAACACGTGATTTTGATTGGAGCGAGACAGAGAACAACAAGCTCCTGTTCGAAATGACAGCCAAGTATGGCACACCATACTTCTCAAACTACATCAACTCAGACATGGAGCCTTCAGATGTTCGTTCCATGTGCTGCAGACTTCGTCTCGATCTCAGAGAGCTCCGCAAGAAATCCGGCGGATTCTTCGGTTCAGGTGAATCAACAGGTTCTATCGGTGTTGTTACCATCGATATGCCTCGTATTGCTTATCTTTCAAAAGACGCTGATGAGTTCTACAAGAGACTTGATCACCTTATGGATATTGCAGCGCGAAGCCTCCACACCAAGAGACAGGTTATTACCAAGCTCCTTGATCAGGGTCTTTACCCTTATACCAAGAGATATCTGGGATCCTTCTCAAACCACTTCTCAACCATCGGCCTTATCGGTATGAATGAAGCCGGTCTTAATGCAAAGTGGATCCAGGCAGATATGACAGACAAGAGAACTCAGGAATTCTCCAAGGATGTCCTCAACCACATGAGAAATCGCCTTGGTGAGTATCAGGTAATGTATGACGGAGAGCTCTTTAATTTAGAGGCTACTCCGGCAGAGTCAACAACTTACCGCTTTGCTAAGCATGACAAAGAGCTTTATCCTGACATCATCACAGCTAACATGAACGGAACTCCTTACTACACCAACTCATCTCACCTTCCTGTTGGTTACACTGAGGATATCTTCTCCGCTCTTGATATTCAGGATGAACTTCAGACACTTTATACATCAGGAACAGTATTCCATGCATTCCTCGGCGAGAAGCTTCCCGACTGGAAGGCAGCCGCAAGCCTCGTCAGAAAGATTGCCGAGAACTACAAGCTTCCATACTACACAATGTCACCTACATATTCAGTATGTAAGGAGCATGGCTACCTTGCCGGTGAGCAGGCAGTATGTCCTCACTGCGGAGCCAAGACAGAAGTTTACAGCCGTATCACAGGCTACTACCGTCCTGTTGCCAACTGGAACGACGGTAAAGCTCAGGAATACAAGGATCGTAAAGTTTACAACATCGGCAATTCCAAGCTTACACATGTTGGTCCCAAGCAGGCCAGCTTCGTAGAAGCAGCTGTCAAAAAGTCCAACACAGAGTCAGGAAACAGCGTTATAAATGTTGATGAGCAGACAATCATGCTATTCAAGACACAGACCTGCCCTAACTGCAAAATAGCAGGCTCTCTTCTTGATAAAGCAGGAATCAAGTACAGCACACTTGACGCCAGTGAGCATCCCGATCTGGTAAAACAGTTCGGTATCATGCAAGCTCCTACTCTTGTAGTTAAGTCAGGAGACGATTTCCAGAAGGTTCTCGGTGTTTCAGATATTAAGAGCTGGATTACTGACAGCCAGGTATCATAAAAAATTAAGCATAAATAATGGGACAGGCTAACAGCCTGTCCCGTTTTTATTGGTATATTCAAGTTTTTATCAGCACAGATTCTTGACTACGCCTACAGATACGTAGTTATCGAGTACAGCTCCGTAGTCTGTATCATCTTCATGTACAGGGCTGTAGATGCCGTCCACCATAAGGCTCACGCCACCGTTTTCAAGGTCAGCCGTCTTTTTGTATCTGTCTGTGTAGAACGGAGTTCTTGAAACAGTTCTGTCTCTTAGAACTCCCTTGCACTCTGAAAGCTTGCATCCGGGGAAGTTTATACTGTCAACATATCCCGGCACATATTCTCTCTTTAGCATTTCTTCCATCAGCTCTTTTAAATAATAATCTGTCACCTCATGGATTCCGTTGTTGGACTCAGAGAAAGCTATAGAATGATATCCCTGGAACTCACCCTCAAAGGCAGCTCCAAGTGTGGCTGAGTACTGTATGTCTGAAGAAACATTGTATCCATAGTTAATTCCGGACATTACTACATCAGGTTTCTCAGGCATCAGATAAAGGCTTCCTACTCTCACGCAGTCACTGGGTGTTCCCGAACAGGTATAGGCTTTGACGCCCTCTATTCCAAAGTCATATGGATAGCAATCCACGCTGTGCCTCAGTGTCAGCGAATGTGAAGCAGCACTTCTCTCACTCTCAGGAGCAACCACTGTAACCTCTCCAAACGAAAGAGCACACTCTACCAGTCTCCTAAGGCCGTCGGATTTTATTCCGTCATCGTTGGTTATCAGAATTTGTCTTTTCCCCAAAACATTCTCCTCGCATTCATAATTATCTGTTGTTACATGGATATGATACCAAGTACGTTAAGGATCGCGCTGACAAGAATTATCAGTACAAACAGAGGGCACAAAAACTTTATCATAAATGAAAAGATGTGCTTTCTCTGGAATGGATGTCCATCCTGTTCTACCTCCATGGTAAGCTTCTCCATGCCCATATATCTTGTGATAAGAAGACACGTTGCAAGCGCTGCTATTGGCATCATTACTGAGTTGGTAATAAAATCAAAGAAATCCAGAAACTGCATTCCGATAATGGTCACACCTGAAAGAGGACCGTTACCAAGAGATGAAAGGCTTCCGAGAAGTATCATCACAAAGGCCATTATAAGAGTTCCGTTTCTCCTGCTCCATCCAAATTCATCAGAGAAGGTGGAAACAGCACTCTCTGTCAGAGCTATCGCACTTGTAAGCGCTGCAAATAATACCAGTGCAAAGAACAAGAAGCCGATGATCCTTCCAAATCCCATGCTGGCAAAAATCTTGGGCATGGTGATAAACATCAGAGAAGGTCCCGCCTTAAGCATGCTCTGATCCCCGTTATAGAATGAGAAAACCGCAGGAATTATCATAAGGCTCGCAAGAATAGCAATGGCTGTATCAAAGAACTCCACCTGTCTAGTGGACTCGTCGATGCTGACTTCCTTCTTAACATAGGATCCAAAAGTAATCAGGATTCCCATGGCAATAGAGAGTGAGTAAAACATCTGTCCCATGGCTGTTACCAGCGTCATTATTGAAAAGTTCTGAACATTGGGAATAAAGAGGAACTTAACTCCCTCTATAGCGCCCGGCCTTGTTACCGAATACACGCAGATGATCAGCGCCAGTACCACAAGTACAGGCATCATGAGCTTTGACACACGCTCTATTCCGTTCTCAACCCCCATGAAAATAACGCCCAGAACAAGAACCGCAAATACTATGAACCAAAACTCAGACTTTGAACCGTCCGAAATAAAATCCACAAAGAAGCTATCCGATGCAACGGTAACAGCATCACTTCTTATGTATTCAAACAGGTATTTGCATACCCAGCCACCTATTACTGAATAGTAAGGCACGATCAGGATTGGAATGATTGCATTAATCCATCCGCCCACAGACATAAACTTACTGTTACTAAGAGTGTTAAATGCACCAACAGGGCTCTTTTTGGTGTTTCTACCTATAGCTGTCTCAGCCACGATCATAGTGTAGCCAAAAGTCAGAGCCAGTATAATATATACAAATAAAAAGATTCCTCCGCCATACTTGGCACACAAATACGGGAATCTCCATATATTTCCAAGTCCTACCGATGCTCCGGCAGCCGAAAGTACAAAGCCGATCTTTCCGGAAAAAGACCCGCGATTATCATTCTTCAAAACATTTTCCTCCGATATCATTTTTCGCACAGTGTTTAGTATATCACAAAATGCAAATCTGTTCCTATCCAAGGGTCACTGTGTTACTTGATGACTACTTTTCCATTATTTACAGTGATAGAAATCGCACCGATTTCGTCTGTTCGAAAGACTTGTACATTTGCATCTCTTAACCTCTGTAATAGTTCCTGATGCGGATGGCCGTATGAATTATCCCTTCCGCAGCTGATAACTGCAATCTTAGGACTAACCAGCGAAAGGAATTCCTCATCGGTGGTGTAACGGGATCCATGGTGAGCCACCTTCAGCAGTGACAGATCAGCGTATTTTGCGGGCGAACTTCTTATCACACTCTTAAGATAATCCTGTCCCTCGCCCTCAACATCTCCGGTGAAAAGAGCTGTGAACGGTCTGTTAGCACCACGCTTTCCCGCTGCCTTGTATTCCATAAAAAGAACCGTAGAATATGCATTAGCTCCTTCCGAAGTCATACCCAGTGCAGGATTAAGACAGGTAAAAGAAATCTTCCCAAGGTTAAATACCTCTCCCGAATTAATGTATGATACCGGGATTCCAAGATCACCGGCTCTTTGTTCAAGCTTATGATAATTATCACCTCTGGAAGCAGCCGACACTTCGGGAAGCATCAGCTGTTTTATTCTTATCCCGCCTTTTTCCATGTCATCCATAATTTCCAGAATTCCGCTGATATGGTCCTCATCTTCATGTGTTACGACCACAGCGTCAAGCTTACCGATGCCCTTGTATTTAAGGAACGGAATGATACTGTACTTTCCTACACTTTTATTGGATGTGCTTCCACCATCGATCAGGATATGGTGTCCTGTTGAGGAAATAACTATTCCATCACCCTGACCGACATCTATCATGTTGATCTCCATCTCGGGATTTATATGAAAAGTAAGGATCAGTATCGCCAGAGGGATCAGTATAAATCTCTTGTATCCGGCTCTGCCTTTAAGCCACACGAAGGCTGAAATAATTATCATATACACCAGTATCTGCCATTTCTCTGAGTGGCCCATGTACCAGGTACTGCCTCTTATAAGGCTTTCCGATGAGCAGAGAAGCCTGTAGAGAGACAATATTATGCGAACCGCCACTCCCGGTATGATCGCAATGATACTGCCAAAGCTCCCCAGTAGCATGGTTATGATCCCCAGCATCATAAGAATTCCCATGACCGGTATTACCAAAAGATTAAGAAAAAGAGAATGTAGCGGATAAGTATAGTAAAAGCCTGCGTATACAGGAAGTGTTGCCAGCAGAATACTTCCTCCACTCTTTAACCCGTCCGCTGCCTTTAGCAGTATTTCTTTTGCAAAAGACATCTCATCATCGGCAAACTTCATTTTCCTGATGGTAAGATTTTCAAAAACGCTCTCCAAATCAAGCGCCGGAAGAATTAAAGTCATTCCGGCCACCGCTCCAAAAGAAAACAAAAAGCCGCTGTTATACATATAGAGCGGCTGATCTAAAAGAAGCAGTATCTCTGCCAGGGCCAGCGCCGTAAGAACATCATAGGTTCTGCCCACAACAGGAGCCAGCAGTCTTAAGCTAAACATGCATATAGCCCTGAAGGAAGAGGTTCCCATTCCGCACATGATCCCATAAGAATACATAAATACTATAGGTATCATGGTTGTGGCTGCTTTTCCAAGGTGAAGCTTTCTGAGAAGCTCATATAATCCCATTCCGATAAGTGAGATGTGAAGACCACTGACTGCCAATATGTGCATTATCCCATTGTTCCTGTACATATCTCTTGTTTCCTCGTCCATAAAAGCTTTATCACCGAGGATCATAGCCTTCATGATGGCCGAGTCCTGCTCTGAAAGGCTTCTGTCGAGAGCACGCTCAAAAAAGCACCTGATCTCATACAGTTTCTCTCTGTACAGATTTGGCGCACCAACGGTCTTAATGACACTTGCATTTGTCAGTCTGTATGAAATTTTAAGGGTTGAATAATAAAGCCGACTGTCAAATTCTCCGGGATTGGTTGGTGCCTGAAAGGCTCTGACTTTACCTGATATTTCCACATACTGGCCAATAGCAGGTAAACCATAATCTCCCGACTCCAGATAACACTGGATCAGCTTTGAATTTTTGTTTTCCTGTTTTGTTGGAACAACATAGATTACCGGAAGAATCCGCCCCTGAAAGTCCCTTCGGAACTCTTTTGACGAAACCCTTCCGACAACGGTCACAAAACTACCGTCATCCAGAGAAGGCCCGCTTCCGATAATGTCAGATAAAAACAATTCAAGATAGATACAGACAGCCGCGCTCAGCAGAATTGCCAAAAGACATAACGGCCGCTTCAAAGAAAATACTCCTAACTATATATGTAAATTACTCCATGATATCAAGATTTCTCTCATATGGTCCTGAAATCGTAAAATCCATGAAGGTAAAGGATGCATTACCGTTTACGGAAAGCACCACTTTGTTTACTTCAGTAATCTCTACAATACTGTTTACAAGAGAATATAATGCAACCTCTGCTTTCACATCATAGGGTTCGTTTAAAAATGATGTATCAAAATCAACAAAGCAGACGCCATCTTTGACATTGACGCTGTTGATCTTGGTGTCCTTGGAAATGGTAGGAAAGCAGATATCAGTCTTAGGACCTGCTATTATCTGCTCCACAGCCAGTCTCTCCATGGAAACATTACTGTTATATACAACAGAACGGTATACCGGAATAAGCTTATCACCGGTTTCGTTCGCAAAATACAGCTTAAGCTCCACCTTCTCATAGGTGTTTATCTCATTGCCCACGTTAAAAATGAAAGTATCGGCAGACATGTTACCTATTACATTGCCATAGTGGTCAGCCAGAGGAGTTCCCTCTACCTGGAATGAAACATATTCAACCTCATTAAGCTGTGTAAAGGTCCTTACAATTGCAGCTCTGTCCAGAATCTCAACAGTTCTTCCAATATCTGCGTACTTGATATCAAAATTCAGAGTCAATATCTTGTCATTAAGGGAATATCCCAAAAGATTGACACCACCTGTCAGAGGCGCCTCATATTGAAGCCTTTCAGGCATGGTACTAAGCTGGCCGATAAGCTCACCTATAACAGCATCTGTATTTGACAAAGGGCTCACGATTTCATAATCAACTGCTACTATACCTGTCTCACTGTTATTGACATAAAAGAGTTTGAACCCATTTGGATCTGGAGCATCCTTTTGGCCGCAACCAAAGGCACAAACCATAAAGCAGAAAGCCAATACAACACATGTTATTCTGTTTTTTAAATGTAATAGTTTTCCCATATGATAATCCGATTTATTTAGCTGTAGCTGTGGCAACTCCTGCAGTAAGCGGTATTGAAACAGTGAATGTTGTTCCCTCATCCACCTTACTCTGTACATCTATGCTGCCTCTGTGCATAAGGACTGCGTTTCTGGCAATAGAAAGACCAAGTCCGGTTCCGCCGATTTCTCTCGATCTCGATTTATCTACTCTGTAGAATCTTTCATAGATATGATCAAGAGACTCCTCCGGGATTCCATATCCGGAATCCATAACCTTCACGTAGAAGTTCTGGTGGTCAGCATCAAGCTCAACTCTTACCCAGCCTTCATCCTTGTTATACTTGATCGCGTTCTCAACAAGATTCATGATAACAAGCGATATCTTAACCTCATCTATCTCAGCAACAATGGCTCTTTTGCTCTCAAGAGTAAGTTCAATGTTGTGTCTTCTTGCAATAGGTCTGAGTCTTTTTAAGATAACCTCTGTCAAACTGACGACATCTACTGAAGTGATTGTAAGCCCTGATGCTTTTTTGTCCATCTTAACAAGAGACAACAGATCGTTGATGATCTTGTCCTCTCTGTCTATCTCAGCTCCGATATCAGTCATGAATTCCCTGTACACCTCATTCGGAACATCTTCCTGTGCAAGCAGTGAATCAGCAAGAACTTTCATTGAAGTGATCGGTGTCTTGAGCTCATGGGAGACGTTAGATACAAACTCCTGTCTCGAGTCATCCAGAACCTTCATTCGCTTAAGAAGCGCATTGAATGCCTTGATGATCTGCTCAGTCTCAAGATAGTTAGGTCCTGTGATAGGCTCATCCGTATACCCGGCCTTAACATCATTGATAGCAGCTGTAATTCTGTCGAAAGGCTTAAGCAGAGTGTGAGAAACCCATGCAGCAAATGCAAGGATGACCAGAATAATAACTACCTCCAGGCTCTGGGCCCTCCTGCTAAGGATAGTCAGAGTAGTAGCTATGGTATCTGTTGAAACGCTGGTGAGCAGAACACCTCGTACCACCTCGCTGGTCTTGCCTGTTACAGATACGTCTTCCTCCTGAATGACTTCACTTTCAATGATCGGAGTTACGATTTCAATATAACCGTTGGCCTGGTCATATTTAGAAACTGTACCCTTGGATCCGGTCTTTAAGCAGTTTACAACCTCTTCCGAAATGATTGTTTTGCCCTGACTTATATTGTAAGTGTCTTTTACCACCTTGAGATCGTCATTGATAACGATAACGCGGCCATCGTAAAGATTGGCAAGCATATCCAGCTCGGCATTGATCACTTCCGAAGATGTATCAAGCAGGTAATTGGAAACAATGAGGTGATTGGCAAGAATACGCAGCTGCGTCTGCACCTCGGTTGATCTAACATTGACAGCACGATCCTCATAGCTCGTCAAAATGACAGAATGCATAACGAGGCATGAAACAAGCCCCGTTATAAATACAATTATGAAGAAACGCACTCTTAGACTCTTTAGAATATCTCTGATCTTAAACTTACTTTTATCCATAGTTATGCCTGGAAGTAGTATCCGGCGCCCCATTTAGTTCTTACATATCTGGGCTCGCTTGGGTTAGACTCAAGCTTCTCACGAAGTCTTCTGATATGAACATCAACAGTTCTCTCATCTCCGGGATAATCTGTTCCCCAGATGGTCTCAAGAAGTTCCTCTCTTGTGTAGGTCTTGCCGGGAGTAGATGCCAAAAGTTCCAGAAGCTCATACTCTCTGCTGGTTACATTGATCTCTCTGTCCCCTACAAATACTCTTCTGTATTCTTCATTGAGCTTAAGGTCGCCAAAAGTCATCATCTTGTCAACCTCAGCAGTTCTGCCGGTTCTTCTGATAATAGCCTTGATTCTGGCCTTAACTTCAAGAATGTTAAAAGGTTTTGTGATGTAGTCGTCAGCGCCATACTCAAGTCCAAGGATCTTGTCCATATCATCACCCTTAGCTGTAAGCATGATAATAGGTACATCAGAAAACTCCCTGATCTGCTGACATACTTCAAACCCTGTGAGCTTGGGAAGCATGACGTCGAGAAGGATTATATCGTAATTGCCGCTTCTTGCCTTATCAAGAGCTTCCTGTCCGTCGTATGCACAGTCTACTACTATGTCATCCTGTTCCAGACTGAACTTTATTCCCTTTACGATTGCCTTTTCGTCATCAACTACAAGTGCTTTCTTGCCCATTTCCTCACCATTCCTAAATCAAACAGTAATATGATCTTTTATCTTGGAGAACAGCTTATCCTTGATTCCGGATACCTTCATGATATCTTCTATACTCTTAAAAGAGCCGTTCTCATCTCTGTATTTTATTATTTTACCCGCAATACCGTCTCCAATTCCCGGGAGTGTCACCAACTGGTCCTTGGATGCGGTATTGATATTGACAAGTCCGTTGCCGTCACTTCCGGCGACATTTGGAGTATTCCTATCTCCGTCAAAAGAATCTATATTCCTCGCCAACGCTTCATCAGCTGTTTCCTGAAGGGTTGGAATCTGAAGTTTGAAACCGTCATTGACTTTGGCAGCGAGATTGACGTAGGTCCTGTCTGCCTCTTCAGAAAAACCTCCGGCAGCACGAACAGCATCATCTATTCTGCTTCCGCCGGGCAGTTCATATACCCCCGGTGTCTGTACTGCTCCGCAAACATATACGACTACAACTTCTATAGATTCAGTCTCTTTTGCCTCTTCGGCAGGATCATCTGTCTCTGCAGGCTCTATGTCTTCACAGGCCTCCATAGCAGCGTTATCTGAAAGGATAATTTCACTGTTTGCAGATGTGCAACCGGTAAGAAGCATCAGCAATAATGCTGATAATGGTATAACTTTTCGCATGTTTCCTCCTTAAATAAAGAGGACCCCACCATGCTTTTCTATTCTATGCGATTGAAAGAAATAATTCAATCATTATCTTCAACATCTTCTGTGAGTCCGGCAGTAATTGCATCATCATCCGGATCAGGAAGCACCTCTGCGGTATAAGGAGTACCCGTTACCTGGGTCATAATGCTCTCGCAGACATTCTTGAGGGTTGAGTTACAATCCTCCCCGTTCCAGATCTTGGTGAATGCTATCTCCAGCTCCATCCACAGGTTACTGGTCTCAATAGTCTTAGGCATAGGTACCGAATCCGCATAAACACCAACAAATGTAGCAAGATTGGGGTTATCGTACTTAACTCCATAGTGTGCTGCCACCTTGCTGCTGAGTTTATAAATATCTCCTGAATTGTCAGAGCACAGATATCTGGCTACTTCATTGGCCTCGCTTGCATTTTCGGAAAGTCCGTTAACCACAAGACACTCTGTCACTGACATAGTCCTTGATCCAAAATCACCGGTAAGTCCCGGCATATCTGCAACCGCAAATTCAAAATCACATTCTCCGGCTGCCTTGGCATCGTCAATTTTCTTGATAATATCTGTTGTAGCAATGGTAAATACAACCTTACCGTCAATAAAGTCCTGAACAACCTTATCATAATCAATTGAATCGGCATCTATAGCAAAGAACTGATTAAGCTGCTGATAAATCTTCATACAGCTGATGGTATCAGTATTGTAGATATCTATCTGGCTTACATCATCTCCAGCTTCTCCGCCTACATTCATATAGTTGCCTACAAAGAAGTAATTATAGAAGATATCGGTCACATCCCACTGGAACACCGCTTCTACCTGCTCAGGAGCATTGTAGCTCTGTGCAAACTTAAGAATATCGGAAATATTAAGAGGAAGGCTCTCGGCAACCGCTTCATCGATCATGCCCTGAGTAATCTCAGCACTTACGTCCTCCGAAGTCACACTGTCATCTTCAGGTATCTCCCCTTCTTCTACTGCCTCTTCAGTCTGTTGCTGTGCAGCCTCTCCCTCAGCAGTATCTATCTCTGTCTGCATGGTTTCAACGGCCATGTTCTCAAGATAGGTCTTGTTATAGATAAGAGAACTGGTTTCAAAATAGAAGGGATATGCTATCTTTTTCCCCTTATAAGTTACAGAATTAATAGCAGCATCGGGGAATATTCCTTTTGAAAGGAATTCATCCCCGCCTTCAATCTCCATTGCAAGCCCAGCCAGGTAGGCTTTCTCCAGAGAATCATTTGTTATTATATATAGATCCGGGTAATTGTCCTCGTCCACGGAGGCCTTATTGATGGCCTCCAGGTACTCAAGACCTGAAACAAGAACAGGCTCTATTCGAACCTTACTGTTAGACTCAGAATAAGCAACTGCCTTACTCTGAAGATATGGAGTCAGGGTATCGTCTGTATACCACAGCCTCACGGTAGTTTTATTTCTTGCAAAAAGAGAATAATCCTCAAATATGCTCCTGTCCGAGCGTGCGTAAACATATGTGCCCAACAGCGCACAGGCAACAAGTATTATAGATATTATCCTGATTTTAATTCTCATAAAGACTCCAGACATGAATCAAGAATAACGATCATGTCATCTACATTCTCCTTAGTTATAACCAACGGAGGAACAAATCTTATTATCTCTGTTCCCGCATTTATAAGGATAAGCCCCTTCTCAAGAGCTTTGTTTATCACTTCTGCTACAGGTCTGTTAAATACAAGTCCCTGCATAAGACCGGCGCCACGCCTGTCAATTATGAAGTCATACTTATCCTTAAGTTCGTCAAGGCGCTTCTCCAAGTATGGAGCCACCTCATTCACATTCTCTATTATATTGTCCTGTTTAAATAAATCAAGGACTTTGTTTATAGCCGCGCAGGCAAAAGGATTGCCTCCATAAGTTGTTCCGTGGTCACCAGCAACCAGTGAATTCTGGCCTACTTTTTCAGTCATAAGGAATGCTCCAACCGGCACTCCACAGCCAAGAGCCTTGGCAGTTGTCATGATGTCAGGCTTAATTCCATACTTCTGCCATGCGTACATGTAACCTGTTCTTCCCATACCGCACTGGATCTCATCCAGGATGAGCAGAATGTCTTTTTCATCGCAAAGAGCTCTTACCTTGGTAAGGAATTCTTCTGTTGCCGGGAAAATTCCTCCCTCTCCCTGAACAGTTTCAAGGATAATAGCACATGTCTTATCGTTTACACACTTTAAGACGCTGTCAAAATTATTGAGATCGGCAAACTTAATATTACCAATCATAGGCTCAAACGCCTCTCTGTAATGGGGATTACCAGTTACCGAAAGAGCGCCGAAGGTTCTTCCGTGGAAGGAATGATTCATGGCAATGATCTCATGATCGTTCTTTCCATCCTTAAGAAAAGCGTATTTCCTTGCTGCCTTAAGAGCACCCTCTACAGCCTCAGCACCGCTGTTGGTAAAGAACACTCTGTCCATTCCGGACACTTCCTTTATCTTCTTGGCAGCCTCAATAGCAGGAACATTGTAATAGTAGTTTGATGTGTGCAGAAGCTTGTCAATCTGAGCCTTCAGCGCATCATTGTACTCCTTGTTATTGTATCCGAGAGCAAACACGGCTATTCCCGATACGAAATCCAGATATTTCTTGCCGTCAATGTCATAGAGATAAACTCCGTCACCTCTGTCCAGAACTATCTGATATCTGTTGTATGTATGTAAAAGAGCTTTCTCCGCCTCGTCTATATATTTCTGCATCATCTCACTCATTTTAATATCTCCTGTTATCAAACATTTGCAGCTGCCGATGCATCTGCATCCGGCATAAACATGGTTCCGATACCTTTATTTGTAAAGATCTCCAAAAGAAGGCAATGAGGAATTCTTCCGTCAAGAATATGCACTCTGTTAACGCCGCCTCTTACAGCATCTGTACAATTGCCAAGCTTAGGAAGCATTCCGCCGCCGATATTGCCACTTGCAATAAGGGCATCTGCCTCGGAGCAGGTAAGCCTTGAGATAAAAGACTCAGGATCCTTAATATCTTTATAAACTCCTTCAATGTCTGTAAGAAAAGCGAGCTTGTCGGCGCCGACTGCCTTAGCCACCGCACAGGCAGCATCATCTGCATTAATATTGTAAGTATCAAAATTATCATCCAGACCGATAGGTGCAATGATAGGCAGATAGTCATTATCAAGAAGATCGTATAAAACCTTGGGATCTACCTTGTCGATCTCACCAACATATCCTATATCCTTACCATCCGAATACTTCTTTTTAACATGAAGAAGTCCTGAATCCTTGCCACTGATTCCGATAGCCTTGACTCCGAGCTCCTGTACCATAGTCACAAGCTGCTTGTTAACTCTTCCAAGTACCATCTCAGCAATTTCCATCGTCTCAGAATCAGTAACCCTGAGGCCATTAACGAATTCAGCTTCCTTGCCAACCTTGGACACCCAGTTGCTGATTGCCTTTCCGCCACCGTGTACGATAATAGGCTTAAATCCGACAAGCTTCAAAAGAGTAACGTCTGTTATTACATTCTTCTGAAGTTCTTCGTTGCTCATAGCACTTCCGCCATACTTAACTACTATAATCTTTCTGTTAAACTTCTGAATATACGGAAGAGCCTCTACAAGTACTTCCGCCTTCTTAAGTACATCCTGCATCCCCTGATCCATAATAATCTCCTTTAACTCCTGTAATCTGCGTTTATCTTGACATAGTCATATGTAAGGTCACATCCCCAGGCTGTTGCCTCTTCTTTTCCTTCATGCATATCCACAAATACTGTCACAGCATCTGCTTTCATGATCTTAAGTGCTTCGTCTTCATCGAACACAATTGGTGTTCCCTTGTCAAAGACCTTGAGTCTTCCGTTTGTACTCTCAAAGAAAAGCTCCACATCATTCTGATCAAAATCAGCTCCCGAATATCCCATGGCGCAAAGGAATCTTCCAAAGTTTGCATCACATCCGAATATTGCTGCCTTTGAAAGGTTTGAACCAACAATAGCCCTGGATAATGTTCTTGCGTCATCTTTTGATTTTGCATTTACAACCTTGGCTTCAAAGAGCTTACTTGCACCTTCTCCGTCGGCTGCCATCTTCTTGGCAAGGAATGTACAAACATAGCTCAGAGCTTCCTTAAATGTGCTGTATTCATCGGTCTTATCCTTAATGATTTCATTACCCGACTCGCCGTTGGCCATGATAAGAAGCGTATCGTTTGTGGAAGTATCTCCGTCAACTGTGATCATGTTAAAAGAGTCCTTGACCACCTCTGACACTGCTTCCTGCAAAAGAGCTTTATCAATACTTATATCTGTTGTAAGAAAAGCAAGCATTGTGCACATGTTTGGATGTATCATGCCCGATCCCTTACTCATTCCGCCAAGGGTTATCTCTTTTCCACCGATTTCAAAAGTAACGGCTATCTCTTTATTAACTGTATCTGTTGTCATAATAGCCTTAGAAGCTGCAGTTCCAGCATCTATGCTGTCATCCAGGGTTTTGCTCATATTCTCAACCCCTGCCACCAGCTTATCTACCGGAAGCTGCATTCCGATAACACCTGTTGATGCTACGGCTACCGTATTAAATGGAACACCGAGAGTCTTCTCTACCGCTTTTGCAGTAGCTTCACAGGCATCAAAGCCCTCTTTGCCGGTGCAGGCATTGGCTATTCCTGAGTTTATAACAACGCCGTGCATCGGATCTCCTGAATAAACTATCTTCTGATCCCACTGAACACAGGCTGCCTTGACTACATTTGATGTAAATGTTCCGGCACAGGTACATGGCTTTTTGGAAAAAACAAAGGCCATATCTGTTCTGTCTTTATATTTGATGCCGGCCGCACAGCTTGCTGCCGTAAAACCTTTTGCTGCTGTTACTCCGCCTTCTATTACCTTCATAATGCCTCCTAATTGAATAATGCACGTTATTTATTAAAGACTGTAAGATTCTTATCATTAAGTGTGAAATCGTAATAATTCATGTCATCTCTGAGAGTCCATCCCATCTTCTGCCAGAACTTGTTTCCAACCTCGTTGGTGACAAAAGCATTGAGACAAACCTTGTTGATGCCCTCTTTCTTTAGCTGCTCACAGCAAAACTCAACCATTTTTCTTCCGATGCCGTGTTTTCTGTATTCTTCACTTACGCACACGTGGTAAAAGCAGGCTCTTCGTCCGTCATTACCACATAAAATAGCACCTACAATCTTACCGTCCTGCTCATACACTGCGCTGGTGTCGGGATTTCTTTTTATAAATCTCTCTATCCCATCCCTGGAATCATCCATGGTCCTGATTCCAAATCCATGTATTGACATCCACAGGGCATATACCTTGTCATAGTCTTCAATTGTCATCTTGCGAACCATAATAATCTCACTCCTCGGCCATCACTTAATTACGGAAAACTTGGAACAAGTTCAAGTCCCTTAGCTTCATCAAGGCCAAACATGATGTTCATATTCTGCACTGCCTGTCCGGCTGCTCCCTTGACCAGATTGTCTATAGCGCCCATCATGATCACTCTTCCGGTCCTCTCATCGATCTTAAAACCGATATCGACGTAGTTACTACCCTCTACCCATCTTGTCTCAGGGCAGACGCCGTCATCTAAAAGCCTTATGAACTTTTCATCTTTGTAGTACTTCTCGTAAACCGCTCTTATATCTGCTGAAGTAGGAAGTTTGCCATCATTCTTAATAAGAGTAGCGTATTCAGTAGCGAGGATTCCTCTGTTCATAGGGACAAGATGAGGTGTAAAGTTTATCACCATCTCTTTTCCCGCTGCATATCCAAGTTGCTCCTCAATCTCAGGAGTATGCCTGTGCGAGGCCACTCCGTATGGTTTAGCAGACTCGTTGACTTCGCAATAGAGATTGGCAACCTTAGCTCCTCTTCCTGCTCCGGATACGCCTGAAAGCGCATCAACGATCAGAGTATCTACATCTATAAGTCCTTCCTTTACAAGAGGATATGCTGTAAGAATTGAACAAGTTGTATAGCATCCGGGATTAGCAACAAGTCTTGCTCCCTTTACCTTGTCCCTGTTAATCTCGCAAAGGCCGTATACAGCTTCTTCTATATATTGAGGTGCCTTGTGCTCGATCTTGTACCACTTCTCATATACAGATACATCTTTTAATCTGAAGTCTGCAGAGAGATCGATTATCTTTACTTTATTAAGAATGTCTTCATTAACAAGTGATGCACACAGTCCCTGAGGAGTTGCTGTAAAGATGACATCTGCCTGGGATGCAAGTTCTTCCATATTGTCATCCATGCATTTTGCATCAACCAGTTTAAAGAGATTTCCATATATACTACTGTACTTCTCATCAATAAAGCTTCTGGATCCGTACCACACCACCTCTGCATCGGGATGTCCCTGAATGAGCCTTACTATTTCAGCTCCTGCGTAGCCTGTAGCACCTATAATTCCTACCTTAATCATATTGGCTTTCACCTCTCATAATATGTATAAACTTGTTTAAGTATACGACCGGTGCATGAATAATGCAATAGAAATTTAAATATTTATGCAGAAAACAAAAGATTTTTAAATATTTATGCAATTTGGTGTTGCATTTTATGCATCGAGGGTTTATATTTATATCCAACAAGCAACAAAATTATACCATACGAAGAAAGTTGAGGAGTGTTTCAATGGCAAAAGAAAAGGTTATTCTCGCATATTCAGGCGGTCTTGATACTACTGCTATCATCCCGTGGCTTAAGGAAAACTTTGATTACGAAGTTGTATGTGTCTGCATAGACTGCGGACAGGAAGAAGAACTTGACGGACTTGACGAAAGAGCAAAGAGTTGCGGAGCAAGCAAACTCTATGTCCTTGATGTTGTAGATGAGTTCTGTGATGACTACATTGTTCCATGTGTAATGGCTCACGCTGTTTACGAGAACAAGTATCTGCTTGGTACATCAATGGCACGTCCTCTGATCGCCAAGAAGCTGGTTGAGATTGCCAGAAAAGAAGGCGCTGTTGCAATCTGCCACGGTGCTACAGGTAAGGGTAACGACCAGATCCGTTTCGAGCTTGGAATCAAGGCTCTTGCTCCTGATATCAAGATAATCGCAGCCTGGAGAAATGATAAGTGGACAATGGATTCCCGTGAATCAGAAATTGCATACTGCAAAGCTCACGGCATAAACCTTCCATTCTCTGCAGACTCCAGCTACAGCCGTGACAGAAACCTCTGGCATATCTCCCACGAGGGTCTTGAGCTTGAAGATCCTTCACTGGAGCCCAATTACAAGCATCTCTTAGTACTCGGCAAGACACCGGAGGATGCTCCTGATACACCTACAACCGTTACCATGACTTTCGAGGGCGGCGTTCCCAAGTCAGTTAACGGCAAAGAGATGAAGGTTTCAGACATCATCCGCACACTTAATAAGCTTGGTGGCGAGAATGGAATCGGTATCGTTGATATTGTAGAGAACCGTGTAGTAGGAATGAAGTCCCGCGGCGTTTATGAGACACCCGGCGGAACAATTCTTTATGAGGCTCATCAGCAGCTTGAAGAGTTGATTTTGGATCGTGATACCTATACAATGAAGAAAGATATGGGCAACAAGTTTGCCGATCTAGTATATGAAGGGAAATGGTTCACTCCTCTTCGCGAAGCTGAGCAGGCATTCATTGAGTCAACTCAGAAGTATGTAACCGGAGAAGTTACCTTCAAGCTCTATAAAGGTAACATCATCAAGGCTGGTACTAAGTCACCTTACTCTCTCTACAACGAGAGCATTGCTTCATTCAAGACAGGTGATCTCTATGACCACCATGATGCAGAGGGCTTCATCAATCTCTTTGGTCTTTCATGCAAGGTTCGCGCTATGAAGATGCAGGAAGTGGAAAAGAACAAGTAATAGATGAAATCCATCTTTATTCTGGGAATATATTTATTAATAACAAACATTTTAGGGTTTGCTTTCATGGGTATCGACAAGAGGCGCTCTGTTCGTGGCGCCTTCCGTATCCCGGAAGCAACCCTTTTTGCTGTTGCAATAATCGGAGGAAGTCTCGGAAGCATATTGGGTATGCACATTTTCAGACACAAGACCAAACACTGGTATTTTCTCATCGGAATGCCCGTAATACTGATATTGCAGATAGCGCTTGTAGTCTTTCTTTATTTTAGTCCCATCGAATTCAGCTTTATGTAAAAGAGGTGTCCTATGCACATAGCAGTTTGTGATGACAATATAGCAGACAGAAAGCAGACAGAACGTCTTCTGGGTCGTCAGTCTGACAGATATTTCAAAGAAACCGGAGATCGAATCTGGATAGATTCCTTTGGCAATGTTGAAGCCTTCATGCAAAATCCCAAGATGTATCAGGGACTGTTTATCGATATGGTATCCGATGACGAGTGCAATGGTTTTCACATATTGAAGATGCTCTTGTATGCGGGAATTGAGAGTCCCATCGTGATGTGCTCCTCTTCCATTGACTACAGATCTCTTGTTGAAAAAGAAGGTATCAAGGCTGATAATATCTTTTTCCTGGACAAACCAATCAAAGTTGCTGAGATTACAGCTATGGTTGACAAGATCAGTGAGCTCAGTGTCACATCAGATCCTTCTATAGAGCTTCGAGGCAAGGATGAAACCGTCTATGCCCACGGTGATGATATCATCTGTGTAAAAAGAGCGCGTTTCGATCTGGAGGTGTACTTAACAGGAGGACGAATGATCGCCATTTTGGACGATATCGTCAATTTCTACGATCAGTGCAATATCTTTCCGCAGATATGTCCTGTAAATGACAATGCCATTATAAATATCAACCACATAAAAAAGACATCTTTTGGAAAAGTCACCTTAGATAATGATATGACACTCCCTATATCTTTTACTTACAGAAATGCCATCAACAAAACCAGGAAATATGTGAGCGAGCATGATTCCTGAAGTTTTGTTTACGTACCGGAGCAAACATGATATCATCAAACATGGTATTTGAAACTACATGTAAGTAACGTTCTATCAGGAGGTTTTATGAGCTATAAGATAGTAGTAGACAGCTGTTGCGATCTTCCGGCTGATCTGCGAAAGGACCCTAGAATTGAAGTTGTCCCCCTGGTTCTTCAGGTGGATGATTTTGTAATAATCGATGATGATACATTTAATCAGGCGGATTACCTGGCCAAGGTAGCCGCATCAAACGACTGTGCCAAGACTGCATGTCCTTCTCCCGAACTCTATATGAAGGCATACACCACAGATGCTGACGATGTATATGTTGTAACACTCTCTTCCAAGCTGAGCGGAAGTTATAACAGTGCTCTTCTTGGCAAGAATCTCTATCACGAGGAAATCGGAGACAAGAATATCCACATATGTGACTCCCTCTCTGCATGCTGCGGCGAGACTCAGATAGCCATGAAGGCAATGGATCTTGCAGAATCGGGACTTGCCTTTGAAGAAGTTGTAACTCAGCTTGAGGCCTTCAGAGACGAGATGAATACATATTTTGTTTTAGACTCACTCGAGACACTCAGAAAGAACGGACGCCTCACAGGTATGAAGGCTCTTGTAGCCACAACTCTTAATATCAAGCCGGTATGTATCGGTGTAAGAGGTGAAATCCAGCAAAAGACTCAGGGCATCGGTATCCGCAAGGCACTGGTCAAGATGGTTGATGTCGTAGCATCAGAGATCAAGGAAGCCGAGAAAAAGAGACTTCTAATCACACATGTTAACTGCTTTGAAAGAGCATGTGTTGTAAAGGATATGATACTAAAGAGGGTTCCCTTCAAAGAAGCCCTTATCGTTGACGCTGCAGGAGTTGCAACTACTTATGCCGGCGATGGCGGCATCGTTGTGACCTGTTAAGTCCATTGGTAAAAAGATGATAGCACTTAAAATACTTAAGCAAAAAAACTTCATGGCAAAGCTTCTGACTACAGAGCTGTTTGATAACTTCACTGTAGAAGAAGCCACCATAGACACTTTCAACACCTTCACAATAGATGGTCGTATACACAAAGAGTTCTACAAAAGCTCTGATGGAACCGAAGAGATTCCGGATTCCGAGTTTTCCGAATGGTCAAGTATTCGTCCCATCGCATTAAGTCTAATAAAAGGCAAACATACTCCTTTGGGGTTTAAGTTTATATTACATCTGGGAGAAGCCATGAAACTGTCTCTCCTTGAAAAATCCGATATGGATATTTCTCCGGATCAGATATCCCTTGGCATAAACATCAAATACTCACAGGGCGAAGTTGTTATCACCACAGGAGTAAGCTATTCAATATTTACTCTGGATAAAAGCGCAGAAAAAGCCTGGGATGAATACATCCCAAGCTTTTTGGAATCAAATGGTATTGAAGCAGATCTACTTTGATCTGCTTTTTTTATGCCTGATATTTCTGCAAAATAGCAATCAGCTCTTCATACTTCGGCTTTATCTGGTTATACTTCTCTTCATAACCATCCATGGATCCGGCCCTTAAAATCTCGGTCAGCTCGCATACAGGAGTAAGGAAGCCCTTAAGTCCCAAATTGGCACCAACACCCTTTAATGTATGAACAGCTTTAAAAGCCTCTGAAACATTTCCCTCGCCAAGATATTTGGTAAGATCATTCATGCTCTGGTCGTTCAAAAACTTGAACATAAACTTGGCAATGAGGTCCTCATTACCCATGAATCTGTCCAATATCTCGTTCCAGTCAACGCCCCATTCAATTAGTTCAGATTTAAATCCTGCGTCCATATGCCTCCATCCGTGTGAGCCGAAATGCAAAACATACGATGTAACATATAATAATTTTACAACATTTGGTTTTTCACATCAACGTTAAGGCCATTTTTTATGTAATTTTAATTATTCTTCTACAGAAGCAAGTTTCTCTGCCTGATCTGCTGCTATCAGACTGTCGATGATCTCGTCCAGGTCTCCGTCCATAATCTGGTCAATCTTGTAGAGAGTAAGACCGATTCTGTGATCTGTAACTCTTCCCTGATGGAAATTGTAGGTTCTGATCTTCTCGGATCTGTCTCCGCTGCCGACCTGGCTCTTGCGAAGCTGCGCTTCGTCGTTGTGCTTTCTCTCCCGTTCCATCTCATAGAGCTTGGCTCTTAAAACCTTAAGAGCTTTGGCCTTATTCTGCTGCTGGCTCTTCTCATCCTGGCAGGAGATAACTATTCCTGTAGGGAGATGTGTAAGCCTGACAGCTGAATCGGTAGTGTTTACGCACTGTCCGCCATTTCCGGAAGCTCGGAAAACATCAAACTTGCAGTCGTTCATATCTATCTCAACTTCTACATCCTCAACTTCCGGCATTATAGCAACGGTTATGGCTGAAGTATGTATTCTTCCACCTGACTCAGTGGTAGGAATCCTCTGAACCCTGTGAACTCCGCTCTCAAACTTGAGTCTTGAGTAGGCGCCGTCTCCCTTTATCATAAAGCTGACGGTCTTAATACCGCCGATACCGATATCCTCTACGCTCATGGTCTCTATTCTCCATGCGCGTCTCTCTGCATATCTCGTATAAAGCCTGAACATATCGGCAGCAAACAGCGCAGCTTCATCACCGCCGACACCCGCTCTTATCTCAACAATAACATTCTTCTCGTCGTTAGGGTCCTTGGGAAGAAGCAGAATCTTAAGTTTCTCCTCAAGCTCCGGGATTCTGTCCTTAGCTTCTGACAATTCCTCCCTGAGCATCTCCTTCATATCGGGATCACTCTCTTCATCAAGCATTGAAAGACTGTCTTCTATTGTCTTTTTTGTATCCTTGTACTGCTTGTAGCACTCAACAAGTGGCTCAAGGCTCTTCTGTTCCTTCATCAGGCTTCTGAATTTGTCCTGATCAGAAACCACAGAAGGGTCACCCAGCATCATGGTTATATCTTCATATCTTCTGATAATATCTTCTAATTTATCAAACATATCCTTATCTCCCGCAAACGTTTATATTGTCCCAGTCATCAAAGTTTGCGCAGCTAATAGAAGCATGCCTTAACAACTCTGTCGTTTCCGGAGAAATCCTTGACCACCTCAATCTCATGGTACTTGCCATTTTCCTTCAAAAGACCTGTCACTGCCTCTGCCTGATCGTAACCGATCTCCAAGATAAGATAACCGCTAGAAAAGAGATAATCTCCCGCTCCGCCAATTATCCTTCTGTAGAATGTAAGACCATCCTCATCTCCATCCAGAGCAAGTCTTGGTTCATGATCCCTTACCTCAGGTGCCAGAGTTTCAATGACATTTGTTGCTATATAAGGTGGATTGGATACCACAATATCATATTTCTCATTGTTCTTTGGGAAAAGATCTGTCAGCTCAAATTCACATCTGTCAGTAACCCCAAGGTCTTCCGCATTCTCTTTTGCCACAAGGAGAGCCTCATTCGAGATATCAGTACAGTGGGCCTTAGTCTCATTGGTATAGTGAAGGATACTGAGTGCAATACAACCTGAACCGGTACACAGATCAAGAACCTTCATGCCATCCTCACAATGCCTTAAAGCTTCTTCTACCAAAAACTCGCTGTCCTGCTCAGGAATAAGCACGTTCCTGTTCACCTTAAACTCAAGGCCCATAAAATCCCATTTCCCAAGAATATAAGCTACAGGCTCCCTATCTGCTCTCCTGTCTGTATAAGAGCTGTACAAAGCCTCCTCTTCCTGCGACAGTTCTCTGTCAGGATGTGCCAGAAGTGTACTGTGATCGGTGCCACACACACATTCTAAAAGGAGCCGGGCATCAAGTGCATACTCGTCTACTCCGGCTCTCATAAGTTTTTCTTTTCCGTTTTCGAAGGCTTCCAAATAATTCATAACAATTGCTATCCCGCGAAAATACTATATTTACTCAGCTGAAGGCTCTGCCTGATCGTCATCTGCCAGCCAGCTCTCATCAATTTCATAACCAAAGGAATCAGCAAGAAATTCCTTCCAGTCGAATACAGCCTCAACAGACTTGATGGCAACCTCAATCATATCATCATCAGGTTCCTTGGTTGTAAGTCTCTGAAGCCAAAGTCCCGGAGCTGAGATCATCCTGATCAGGAAGAAATTAGTCCTTCCTGCAAGTCTTATGATCTCATAAGATATTCCAGAAATAACAGGAATAAGTAAAAGTCTGATGACCACGCGCCATACATAGGAATCAATCCTGATAAAGAAGAACAGGATAATACTTACAAGCATAACAAAGAGCATAAAACTGCTTCCGCATCTCTTGTGAAGTCTTGAGCTCTTTCTGACATTACTTACAGTAAGAGGTCTTCCCTTTTCAATACAATTGATGCACTTATGCTCTGCTCCATGATACATAAACAGTCTCTTTATATCCTTGATCCTTGATATAAGAAGAATATAGAGAACAAAGATAAATATCCTCAGTACGCCCTCAATGATTGCTACCAAAGACTCATTTCTGGCATATTGAGAAATAACCTCTGAAAGCGCATAAGGCAATATCATAAACAGTGCAATAGCAAAAGCAAAGGACAAAAGTGTTGTAAACACCATAAGGAAAGTATCTTCATGTCCGCTGGATACCTTATCGATCTCCTCATCGAGCTTGGTAGGCTTTTCATTGGTCTCCTCGTAGAAGGATGATGAGTAATTAAGGGACTTAAGTCCAAGGATAAGTGAATCAACAAAAACAAAGATGCCCCTTACAAATGGAATATTAAGGAGTTTGCTTCCGTATGCAACACCGTGATACTCGTCATGCTCAACCTCTATTTCACCATTGGGCTTTCTGACAGCCACAGCATACATATCCTTATTCTTCATCATTACACCTTCAAGAACAGCCTGTCCGCCTATTCCGGAATAATGTCTAATCTTTCTCTTACGTCTCTTCATCTTACTTTACCGCCTGTTAAAGAAAAAGAGGCCAAGGCGAAATGCCTGGGCCTCACTTGTTTCTTGATCTCAAATTGTATATTACTTGTTGTCCATGCCGTATTTCTTGTTGAACTTATCAATACGTCCACGAGCAGCAGTAGCCTTCTGAGTTCCTGTGTAGAAAGGATGGCACTTTGAGCAAATTTCTACGTGGATTTCGCTCTTTGTTGATCCTACTGTAAATGTGTTACCGCAGTTGCAAGTAACAGTTGCCTGATGGAATTCTGGCTGAATGTCCTGTCTCATTTCTTCTCACCTCACTATATCTGAATACTTCATCTGTTTCCGACAGACGTTGTCAGCGCTTAAAGCACCTGACATCAATGTGTTCACGTTTACTGTTTTACAACAGCTATATAAATATAGCACACTAATGAGTATATGGCAAGGATTTTTTATTTACCCTCTTTTTTTAAAAAACTAAAGATTCTAATAATATGTGACGATAAATAATACGGAAGGTTATGCAACTCTGAAAAGGATTTTCAGCCGAAGGCATCAAGGAGGATGCGTATGAGTATTAGCATAAACGCCAATCAAATATACGCTTCCATCAGAGACAGGGGCCAGACACAGGCAGATACCTGGGCCGGTCAGGCTCGTGGTTTTGGTGCGCCCAATAATAAGTCTGCAACCAAAAGTACTCCAACCTCTCACAATACCACCAGAGCTCTTGAATATCAGCAGCGTACCCAGCAAAAGAAAGACAATTCAATCATAGCCCAGAGCCAGAGCTACGCTGATTCCCTGAGAGCTTCAAGAACAAAAGCACAGGAAACAAATCTGGAAAAGAAAAAACTCCAGTACAGTTATAAAAAGATCTCCTCTCAGATCGTAAGAAGCAAGACTTCTGTAAGTGCAAGAAAAGCTGCTTCTGCAGCAAGACGTGAAGTTCAGCGTCTTAAGAGGCTTCGAAACAGCGGCGAATATGATGAAGAAGAGCTTCAGATCTCCATTGAGCACGCAAAATCCATGGAAAGAATAGCCAAGAAGAAAGTAGCTCACCTTCAACAGGAAGAGATGATTGAGCGCGGACAGAACGGCGCCATGGCTGCTCTTGAGGAGAAGGAAGAAGAAAGAAATGAAGAGGAAAAACTTGAAGAGGATCCTTTAGAGGAAGAAATCCCGGAGGAGCAGGAATACTCCGAGCAGGATTATGCAGATGAAATGCAGGTCATGATGGCAGATATGCAGGATGAAATGGCCTACAGGATGGAAGAACTCTCTGAGGAGATGGAGCTTGCAATTCAGGAATTAATGGAGAACAATCAGGATTCCATGGAAGAGATGACATCGGATATGATGAATATGATCCGGGATGCCATGGAAGAAATGGATGAAGTTCTTGAGCTGGATGATCTGGCAAATACAATGGTCGCTCCTGATCCCAATATGTCAGAAGACGACCTCAAGATGCTTAAGATGAAGCATCGTACCAAAGAAATGAAAGACATTGCCAAGGCCGATGGTGAATACCTCAAAGCTATTATGGATAAATATGAAAAAAAGGGTGTTGCCGGCACCGGATTATCCGGAGCTGCAGCAAGCACTCCGACCTTTGGCGGAGGTGCCGCAATATCAAGCTCTCCAACACCGATAACAGTATCTGTTCCCTCAGCTTATGGCTCAGGCAGTGCATCTATGAGCTTTGACGCCTTTGCTTAACCCTTTTTCTTAAGATATTTCTTTAGTTTATTTCGAATTCTCTGCATTGCATTGTCAGTGGACTTCTCATCCCTGCCGAGCACTGCAGAGATTTCTTTTACGCTCATACCTGTTATATACAGATCCAGCACCTGGCGCTCCAAGTCACTTAACTCTCTGTCAATTTCTTCTTCCAGATCCTTGAGATTCTCCTGATCAATCACATACTGTTCGGGAATAAGATTTGCATCGGATTCCAAAACTTCTTCCAGAGCTGCTTCGGTTCCCGAATCCACATCCTCTCTGCTGGCGTAGATTGATATATAGCTGTTGAGAGGAGCATGCTTTTTCCGGGCAAGTGCTTTGATCGCCGAATACATCTGCCTTGATATACAAAGCTCGGCAAAGGTAGCAAAGCTCGCATCTCTTCCACAGTCATAGTCTCTTACCGCTTTAAAAAGACCTATCATGCCCTCCTGTATCAGGTCATCCCGGTCAGCTCCAAGGATATACATTGATGCAGCCTTTTTTCGGACCAGATCCTTGTACTTGTTCATGATATGATCGGTTATATCATCTTCGCCGCCGTCATGAATACGAACAATAAGCTGTTCATCATCCATGTCGCTGTATTTTCCCTTGCTCATTTATCGACCTCACGAAAGTCTCTGTCTGACAACCTCAAAAGCAAGCACACCTGCCGCAACAGATGCATTAAGTGAATCTATATCACCCTTCATGGGAATTGATGCGATCATGTCGCACTTCTCTTTTACCAGTCTGGAAACTCCGCTGCCTTCATTGCCTATTACCAGTCCGATAGCTCCTTTAAGATTAAGCTTGTACATGGTTGTTCCGTCCATATCAGCACAGGCAAACCAAAGTCCTCTTTTCTTGAGTTCCTCAATAGTCTGAGCAATATTTGTCACCTTGACCACAGGTGTATAGTTAAGAGCTCCTGCTGATGCCTTGGCAACGGTAGCAGTAAGTCCTACTGCCCTGTTCTTGGGAATGATAACTCCGTGAGCTCCCGACAGATTGGCAGTTCTTATGATTGCACCGAGATTGTGAGGATCCTCGATACCATCCAGAACAAAGACAAAGGGATCTTCATTTCTGGCTTGTGCCAGTTCAAAGATATCTTCCATTTCAGAGTACTTGTAGGCTGCAGCGATGGCTATAACGCCCTGGTGCTTGCCCGTCTCGGAAATCTGATCAAGTCTCTCTCTGCTCACAAACTTAATAAGAGTTCCCTGCTTCTTGGCTTCTCTTCTGATAGTGGAAACAGGTCCGTCCTGACATCCATCGAGAATATAGACTTTATCTATGGTCTTTCCGGATCTGTATGCTTCTATAACGGCGTTTCTGCCTTCAATTTTCTCCTCATTGGGAGTAAGTATCTCTTTTTCCATTTAAATTCCTCAGATATTCTTACAGATTAAGGCCATTTCGCTCAAGACCGAGTTTAATAAGATCCAGGGCTCTGTCCGTATCGCCCTTAAGATAAAGGAAACCAACTACCGCTTCAAGACCAGTAGCCTCCAGATATTCCATTGTTGATGCATTCTTGGCTTTGGTATGAGGTTTGGAATTTCTGCCTCGTCTGTAAATATCTTTTTCTTCTTCGGTAAGTTCCTCCATAATAGAGGCAGCAACTGCAGCCTGAGACGGTGCTTTTACAATAGCGCTCGCTTTTTTATGGAGATTGTTGACCGCTGTATTACCTCTGTTAACAAGGATTGAACGTATCACCAGATCATATACAGCATCGCCTATATAGGCAAGCGTAAGAGGCGAATAGGTTCTTATGTCCTTGGAGGTAATATCAAATCTCTCATTTATATAGTCATTTAAACTAACTGCCATTTAACTCCCTCACGGGTGTCTTTTATCTCGACGCCTCTACTTAAAAGCTCATTTCTTATGGCATCTGCTGTTGCAAAATCCTTGGCCTTCTTGGCTTCTGCTCTCTTCTCAATCTGCTGATTGATATATTCAAGGAGCTCGGGATCAACCTCTGTTTCCTCGGAAAGAGAGGTTGCATGTCCGATAAGATCCAGAGAAAGCACCTTGTCAAAACTCTCTACAAGTGCAAGCTTGGTTGCATCGTTAGTATCTGCCTTGAGAGCATCATACAGAACTGTAATAGCCATTGAAGTATTGAGGTCATCAGAGATCGCCGCTCTGAACTTATCCTCGAATTCCTTTTTGACTTTCTCATCGACAGCTCCGTCAGCCTTAAGCTCCGCTACTCTCTTCACCAGCTTGTTGAAAGTTCCCACATTACTGTCAAGAACATCAAACGAGAACTCAAGAGGTTTGCGATAGTGTGACTGAAGGCAGAAGAATCTGTAAACAAGCGGATCGTAACCCTTCTCCTGAAGAACGGATACTGTAAGTACCGCTCCCTTGGACTTACTCATCTTGCCGGCTCTGTCATTTAAGTGATTGCTGTGGAACCAGTAATTGCACCACTTGTGGCCGAGATAACTCTCTGACTGAGCAATTTCATTGGTATGGTGAGGGAACATGTTGTCAACACCACCGCAGTGAATATCAAGCCTTTCTCCCAGATGCTTCATTGAAATGCATGAGCACTCAATGTGCCATCCGGGATATCCAACTCCCCATGGGCTGTCCCACTTAAGAGCCTGATCCTCAAACTTGGATTTGGTAAACCAGAGAACAAAATCAGTCTTATTTCTCTTGTTTGAATCCTCTTCTACATCATCTCTTACACCGATCTGAAGCTCTTCCTTCTCGATGGCAGATGAGAATACGTAGTAGTCATCAAGCTTACTGGTATCAAAATATACGTTGCCGCCTGCCTGATATGCATAGCCCTTCTCAAGCAGCACCTGAACCATATGGATAAATTCAGGAATGCAGTTTGTGGCAGGTTCAATAACATCAGGTTTCTTATTGCCAACCGCTGCAAAATCCTTGAAGAAAGCATCTGTATAGAACCTGGCTATCTCCATTACGCTCTTATGCTCTCTCTTGGCTCCGGCAAGCATCTTGTCCTCACCGGTATCCGCATCGGATGAAAGATGTCCTACATCAGTGATGTTCATGACACGTTTAACATCATATCCGGCATACTCCAGTGCCTTGACCAGAACATCCTGCATGATATATGTTCTTATATTTCCGATATGTGCATAGTGGTATACGGTTGGTCCGCAGGTGTACATTGACACCTTTCCTTCTTCATTTGGAACAAACTCGTCCACTTTTCTTGTGAGTGAATTGTAAAATCTGAAACTGTTACTCATTACTGTGCTCCTTGCAGGTATAAATTTTATTATTCAAAAGACAAATCGCCTGAGATGAAATTCCTTCTCCGGTTCCGGTAAAGCCAAGTCCTTCTTCTGTAGTCGCCTTGACGTTAACCTGTGACATTTCAATTCGAAGAGCATGTGCTATATTTATTCTCATCTCATCGATGTGAGGTCTCATCTTGGGTGCCTGTGCGATTATTGTAGCATCAATGTTCTCAACGACATAACCGTTTGCATCAAGCAGCTTACAGACTTCCTTTAGAAGTTCCAGAGAATCTGCTCCCTTGTATTTAGGATCAGTATCCGGGAAGTGTTTGCCTATATCTCCCAAAGCCGCTGCTCCAAGAAGTGCATCCATTATAGCATGAAGAAGAACATCGGCATCGGAATGTCCAAGCAGTCCCTTCTCATAAGGTATCTTGACACCTCCGATAATCAAATTCCTGCCTTCTACAAGCTTATGAACATCGTATCCCATTCCTACTCGCATAGCAATATCCCTTTCAATATAATTATCTGACTGTTAGTGTAAAAACAATTCTACTATAAAAGCCGCCGCACATGAAAATCCCGCAACTGTGAGAAGGCTCCTCTTGTTAAAAGCCAGTACAAGCGCCACAACAAATCCGATAACAGATGAAATCACATAATCTGTGGCGTTAATAATAGCCGGAAATGTCATAGCAGCCAGAGTTGCATACGGAACATAATACAAAAACGACTTTATGAATCTGCTCTTTATCTCTTTTCTGATAAGTGTCAACGGTAGCGCTCTGATAAGATAAGTTACCACTGCCATCAGAATAATATACATGTAGAGTCTGCTCATTCCCCGTCACCTCCTTCAGTATCTGAAACAGGTGCAAAAAATGCAGCAAGTGCAGCAACAACAACTGTTATTATTATAATCCTGAAGCCCCCGGAAATAGCAGTTCCAAGCACCGGTGCGTATGTGAATACAGTACTGAGAACCATCGCCGAAAGCACCACTGCCATTACAGCTTTGCTGGTTCTTGTATCAGGAATTATGATTGCGATAAACATACCATATATGGCAAGTCCAAGACAACTGATAAGTCTGTGTGGCATGATCTGTCCCGAAAAAGCGCCAAGCGTAGTTCCAAAAACCCATCCAAAAACCGATGTTGCTATAAGTCCATAGGAGTAAAGAGGATACAGTCTTCCTTTTCTTAGTACGCTCACTCCAAAAATCTCATCTGTCACGCCATATGATATTCCCAGTCTGTGGCCGGTTCCAAGCTCCGGATCCAGTTTCTGGGACAGTGCACAGCTCATCAGCATATATCTCAGGTTGATGATGAACTGCAGTATTGCAAGTTCGATAAAACTTCCGTTCCTTGCTATTACCTCCAATGCAGAGAACTGACCTGCACTGGTCACATTCAAAAGTGATGTCATGGCTGCCTGAAAAACAGTCATTCCGATTTTTGACGCTTCAATTCCGAAAGCAAAAGAAACTGCCATATATCCCAGACAAATGGGTATGGCATCTCTGCATCCCTCCTTGAAGTCCTTAAAACTCCCAACATTCATACAACTATCCTCTGATCAATTCCAAAAGCCCGTGCTTTTAGAAGGATTCACATTTTATAATAACACTTGCTACATCAACAGGCCCCATACTGCCCTGTGCCATAGCAGAACTTCCACCGCCCTTGGCACCATACTCATCATGGAGCATGTTCTGAAGGGCTCTTAAATCCCTGTTGCCATCTCTTGTAGCAATTATGTACTTATATCCGATACTGTCGTCTCCCGAGAACACTCCGCAAAAGCCTTTGTGAACTTCAGTAAGTGCATTCACTGTCTTTCTCATCAGATTACTATCGAGCCCGGATTCTTTCTTCAAAAAGACATTTTCTTTATTTTCATCTATGCTGTCAAGCTCATAGCCGATAAGCTTTTCTCTGCAGTCGGAGAGTTCCCCTTTTAAGGCATAGTTTTCCTCGGAAAGCTTTTTGACAGATGAAACTATCTTGTCAGATCCCGTCGTCAAAAGACCTGTAAGCTCTGCCACTACTCCTGTCTGAGCGCTTATGTATTCAAGAGCTCTTTTGCCGCAAAGTATACTTACACGGACTCCTCCCTTGTAGTTCTGGCAGCTAACAACCTTCAAAAAACCGATTTCTCCGGTCCTGGCCACGTGCGGTGCACAACATGCACAGCTATCATAACCGGGAATCGTAACAATTCTCACATCACCGGTCAGTTCCTTCTTGCTTCTGTACTGAAGGGTGTCCAGAATCTCTTTTGCCGGGAATTCACATTTTACTTCTATATTCTCCCAGATAGCCTTATTAACAGCCATCTCCACATCACGGATATCGTCATCTGTAAGAACGCCGTTGTAATCCATTGTGACTTCGGAGTCACTAAGATGAAATCCGACATTATCATATCCGTATCTTGAATTAACTATTCCCGAGAAGATATGTTCTCCTGTATGCTGCTGCATATTGCTGAATCTGTGATTCCAATCTATAGCGCCGGTGACCTTATCACCCACAGTCAGCTCTTTGTCAGTAACATGCGAGATCACTCCGTCCTTGATACTGACATGACTTACACATGCACCAGATATCGTTCCGATATCTGAGCTCTGCCCTCCCTGTTCCGGGAAAAAGGCTGTCCTGTCAAGAACCACCAAAAATGATCCGTCCCTGCCTTCCGAGCATGAGAGAACCTCGGCCTCAAACTCCTTTAAATATGCATCTTGATAATAAAGTTCCTCTGTTTTAACCATAGAACTCATTGTATCACATTTGCCCTGTCTTTGCCCACAATCCCATAAAAAAAGAGACTGCATTATGCAGTCTCAAGTGGTAATTGTGATAGCTCGTCGAAAACTCTTTTCTTTATGTCATCCTTCTCAACTTTAAGTGAGAACGCTAATTCCGTATACAAAAGTTTTTCAGCAATGTTCAGATATTTTTCGTTAAGTGAAGCAAATTTCTTGCCTTCTGCCTGGCGTATAGCCTTGATCTTGTGAAGTGTCTTAACCAGACTCATCATTTCATCTGTCAGATTTCGTTTAATCACATTGGTAATAACCGGCTCAGCCTTCTTACCTTCAGGAAGCTCAAGCTCAGGAGCATACTCAATCTCGTCAATAAGCTCTTCTGCATCATCAGCAGTAATTACATCTCTTACCTTGCTCTCAGCGCCTTCAACAGGAACATACAAAACACTTCCTGCATCCACAGCCGAAACCATCTGATAATACTCCTTCTCCTTCCCTCTCTCAAGGAAAGACGGAACAAGAATATCACGTACGCTGCATAAACCATGACTGCCATAAATAACGCACTGCCCAATATTTAACATCGTGTTCCTCCTTGTTTTATTTTGACCACTGACTGTAAGCGTTTTCACGCCGCCAGTACGTAAATTATATCACAATATTACGTTTTCTGTAATATTTAAATCTGAATTAATTATGATTTTTTTGTGTCCTGATACCTGCATTCCAGCCAGCCCTTGTCAGGCAATTGATACACTCGACTCTGGTCTCTCCAAGCATGATAACGCGCGACATTGTATTGGTATGGTGGTATGAAAATCCACATTTTTCCTGCACTCTTTTCGACCTGTTATTACCAATGAAATATCCTGCGTAGATCTTCTCGAGTCCGAGGTCAGCAAAGCCTCTGTTTATAAGTACTTCAGCTGCTTCGGTCGCAATCCCCATCCCCCAGAATGGCACACCTACCCAGTATCCCAGCTCCGCCGCACCTTCCTCAAGAGGCCTCTCCGGGCTTCCTTGAAGAGTAAGGCCTATACTTCCTATAGGCTCATTATTACGCTCTTTCAGACAAATGGCATAGGTTTCCTGTCCCGAAAGTATTGTCCTTATAACCGCCCTTGAATAGGCTTCATCCCTGTGGGGAAGCCAGCCGGCTACAGGTCCGACTCTGCTGTCTTTTGCATAATTAAAGAGGCTGGGAGCATCTTCATCTCTCCAGCCTCTAAGTATCAAACGATCAGTTTCCAGTATCATATCTGCCTCATATTACAGGGTAGTGTAGTTAAATCCTGTTTTGCTTATAAACTGGTCAAAATTCTTCTTAAAGAACGTGAAGTACTCTCCTTCTTTATGCTTGGCCTCAGGCTTAAGGTAAAAGATAACCTGACCGCTCTTTATATCCCATTCTATATCATTGGTGGGATCAAGAGCGTCAATATCCTTGAAAGAAAGCCCATACTTATCCCTGCAATATGCATCTCTGTTATCAAGATCCATAGCTTCCTCTATAACCTTGCCCTTGGTCCTGATAAGTTCATCGAGCTGCTCAAGCATGATCTGATGGACAATATTGAAAGAGCTCAGCTCATATCCAACCAGCTTCATATCCGAGATAATCCTGTCAAAATCCACATCACATTTGGCAAATGGGTCAATCTTGCTTTCACCGTAGCAAAAAACTGCATTGTATAGAGCTTCGTTCATCTCCTGTCTCCTTTCTGCGCCTTGAGGAACTCAATATACTCGTTTTCGGGTAATGGTCTTGAATAATAGAATCCCTGTAAATATTCTACACCTTTTTCCGTTAAAGTTTTAGCCTGTTCAATCGTTTCTACACCTTCCGCTAAAACATGAAGTCCAAAGTCTTTCAAAAATCCTATGGAGTACTCAAGCATCCTCCTGTTTTCGGGCTTGTCAGGGTCAAGGCAGTTCCAGATAAACTCCTTATCCATCTTGACCATAACGTAATCCGTTTTCAAAAGTTCCAAAAGATTGGAATAACCCGATCCAAAATCATCCATAGAGAATGTACTTCCAATCTCTTTCAGCTTCTGTACATTATCTTTGAAAGCTTCATCATTATTTATAAATGCCGTCTCAGTAATTTCAAAATTTATAAACTTGGGAGGAATGTGGTACTTTTCCATCTTTCCTATCAGTCTTGAGTAGGTTTTTCTGTCTACCACCTCATTTCCCGACAGATTAACCTCTACTTTTCTTATTCCGTAGCTTGAGAGATTTTCCTTTGCAATAAAGGAACAAACCTTTTCAAATACCAGATCATCTATTTCGTGAATAAGACCACATCTTTCAGCCACAGGAATGAAATCTTCAGGCGAGATGAAATTTTCATTATCAGCTCTTCGTAGTCGAACCAAAGCTTCTGCAGAAACAAATTCCCCCTCAGCCACATTGAGAATCGGCTGATAATATACATCGAACGCCTTATCTTTTACAGCTGCTCTTACAACATCTTCAATGCTGTTTCTATAGAACATCTTATCAATAATCTTTTCATCGATGACAAGATTAGGTGAATACCTTGCATATACATACTCTCCGGATACATAGCTCAAAATCTGGAGTGCTTCATCAGCCTTTTTTGTCTGCTTTGGAACTTCAAGTACGGAATATGTCAGTTTGTAATTCCCGCTGTCATCCTTGTAGTTGTTGACATGAGACATCAATGTCTCTACGTCTTCAGGATTTTCTATGATAAACGAAAGTGCATTCCAGCTTGAAAGATACGATCCCTCTCCAATGCTCTCCTCAGCCATCTTTGCAATATTACCCTGAAGTCTGTTGAGTAGATGCCTGTCTTCTCCGGTCAGTATGGCTGTTGTTCCGGTGAATATAACCGATGTTATAAAAAACGGCTTACTGTTTGCGAATCTTTCTGTTATGACCAGGTCAAACGCATCCTTGTTCTTGACTCCGGGAATATCTTTCTCGTAATACTCTCTGGGGTTCTCACTGGACAGAAACAGCATAAGAGCCATCAGCATAATGGCAATGGAGGACACCTGATATCCATGGAAGCTGAACTGAAAGAACGCCAGAACCGCCCAAATCAGCAAGCCCGCAATAATCGTAAGGGCATCATCCTTTCTCATTCTGTGTCTGAACATTATTGCAATGACCATGGTGACAAAGATATAGAGAAAGCCGATGTAATAGCTTAACAGAACCACAAAACCGTTGTTATAGTACTGTCCTGCATCGTTTACGTTATAATTGATCCTTCCAAATAAAAGAGCGACTATCCCAATAATACCCGGAATTGCAGCAAGCCCAACAATAGCTTTTGATACCGGCTTTCCGCAGGAAATCTTGGCATAAACATAAAGTGCCATGATAAAAGCACACATTATAAGCGTTCCGACATATATACTCTGAGAAGTACTTCTCAAAACATAAAATGAGCTGTCCAGATACTGAAATACCGCACTCTCAATAATATCGCCGACAATATGTATATACGCTACGACCAAAAACGCAAAAAAGACGCGCGTAGAAAATACCCGAGGCATATTCCGCCTCAGGTATACAATGATCAATATGGATAATACCAATATTGCAACAATAGGTGTACGTATTTCCATAAATTTATTATAATACTGTTTTGTTTGCCAGTGCAAGTTGCACGTAATAGCAGGTTATAGGCAAAAAGCTCTGGGCAAAATTCTTGGTAGCTCCGTTCCCGACCAGGACCGCATCCTCCACTATCCTCTTTCCGCCAACTGAAGCAGGAGAAACTGCTAAGGATCTCTTAAATGTCTTTTTACCATAGTCCAGATACTTAATATCACCGGTCAGTTCATAGCCTATAGCCATAGCCTCCAGAAGCAGTGTATTGGTGCCGTTTCTTGAAAGGCTGGGAAGTTCCTTATAGTAAAACAGCCCCTGGCGAGTCATAAAGTTTTCAGTAAGATCATCAATTGCCTCAAGCATCATCTGCCGCAAATTATCTGACGGAAAAACTCTGTAGTAGCGCATAAGCGATCCCAGCGCAACCGATATCATAAAGCCGACTCTTATTGTGGTATTGTCGGTATATGGAGCAAGCCACTTGCCGTATCTGTCATTCCAGGCAGCAAATTGTGATACTATCCACTCACACTTTTTAGTCCACTTCTCATCACCGGTCTCAATATAAAGAGCTGTAAGTGTTCTGAGCGCCCATCCGGTCTCCCTTGCACTTGCTTCTCCCGGGACCTGATACATAGGCGTATCCAAAAGCCCAAGGACATTCTCTCCTATACCAATTGCAGTACTCAGAGCTCTTTCATCCGCCGTAAAGTGATAGAGATCAAGCAGTCCCTCAACCCATTCGTGGCTGCAAACCATTTCTCCCTTGCAGCCTTGCCCCTCTTCGGAGCCTCCTGTATGCTTTTTCGTATGCTCCCATTGACCACCCATTCTAAGCGGATCAGAGCTATAATGGCAAACATCGACATCCATCCAATGCCAGGCTGCCACATTCGCATAGTCAAGGAACCTTCGTATCCCGGTTCTTGCATACATCATGTACATAGCATGCGGATAATCATATTCGTTATTGGTCCATACCAGGTTTCCGCCGCCTCTCCCCTGGGCAGTATATCCCGGATCCGGAGCATCACCGAAATTAAGCATGCCATAGCATCTTGCATGGGAATCAGCTTTTTCTATAAGAGCTATCTCAACATCATCATCCTGTTTTTCTTCAGGTAAAAAGACATTTGGGAAGACTCCGGCTTTTGCGAACTCCTCAGGAGCTATATATGGCCTGTCCGGCATCTGATATATAAGGCTTCTGTTATCAAGCTCATAAATCGGTTCTGCAGCATCATGAAAATGCAAAAGAAATCTCGTCTCCCTTGCCATTCCCGAAGTAAATACCACAGGCTCCGCCCCGGATACTTTCGAATTCTCGTTCTGATCGGGCAAAATATACACGACAACTCCGTCTTTATCAGCTTTAACAGCCTTGGGGAAATTCTGAAATGCCTGAAAGACAGTGGCACAGATTCCGACATTCTTTGCTTTGTCTGTACAATCGGCAAAAAATGTTCCGTAGAGGACTTCTGCAAAATGTTCATTAGCCTCTTTTTCCAACATCTCAGCAATAATAGTGTTATCCACCTGTTCTCCGCCGGTAGCAATCTTAAACTCTGTTCTGTAATTGGATTTTCCTGCTATTGTCCTGACTAGTCCTGTTTGGAGAGAGTCTTCCGTTCCAAAATCATATCTTGGAAGCTCTTTGATCCCGGTAGTGGTAACAATATCTCCTGAAATCGAAGTCTTCCTTGTATCTCCACAGCCCGTTGAATCCACCTTCACATTGGAGGCAGCAGGGCTCATAAGATTTATTTCAGAATCCGCCTCAGATTTAACAGCAAAAACAATATCATCCGGTTTTATATTGCCATCAGTGCAGTTGATAAACCTGAATCCCATATCAATCCAGGGCTTTCCGACAGTTATGGAAAGTCGCATCTCAAAACAGATCCCATTTCCCGAAAAGGTCTTTTTATCTGCAGACAGACATCTTCCCTCTCCTTCTATAACCGAAAAGAGTTTTCCCTTCCTGACCACCTTCCATTTATCAAACACAGTTCTTAGTCTCTCACCCGATACGGTAACAAGCGGGCCCACAAACTGTGCTCTGTCAAAAGACCTACCATCGTAATCAAATTTATCGAAGAGATTCTCCGAATTGTCTTTTACAGAAAAACTGATCACGTCATTGTTTACGGCGATACTCCCGGGTTCTTCTATAATATCAATTGTTTTCGAATAATCAACTTTATTATCGCTGTCTGTCACCAGTTCAAATTCTTTTTTACTGTTGCCGGGAAGATCCGCAAGAAAATGCAGATATACATAACGAACAGACCCATCATCCCATCTGGAAGTCACTTCAGGCTGAACGGGAAGGGGTCTGTCTCCATCTAAGATTTTGATAGCATCAGATGCTTTCAAAAAGCCTTTCGCAAAAGGCACGCAAAGACCGCATAGTTCCTTTTTTCTGTCATCCTTGTAAAGCTTGTCAAAATATATTTTCATTATTTATTCCCCGCAGTTTTATGGTCATCTGTCACAGGAATATTGTACATTAATGCGCTTTTGTGAAACTATGGATTCTTATCATGTGTAATTTAAAAATTATGATTTCATGTTAAATTTGAAGCAGATATGATGTATAGCCCGGAATCTCAAGACCTCCGCCAAAGTCCACCATATTTCCGGTTATAAGATCCGTTGCTCTTCCAGCTCTTGCATCAAAATGAGCAGTATATGGCTGGTCATCGGCATTTATTGCTACGATCACTCTGTCGTTTTCTGTTTCCCTCTCAAATACACACTGCCTGTTAGTAAGAACAAGAGACTTGAATCCACCGTAATTAAGAGCATTTGACCCTTTCTGTCCCTTGCAGAGTGCAGCTATATGGTCAGTAAGTTCATTCCACTGCGGCTTATCAAAGCATGGACGAAGCGCCGGATCTCCCTGTGACTTATCCGCTTTCTCTCCCCACTCGCTTCCGTAGTAAATAGTTGGAATTCCGGGCATTCCGAACATAAGGGTGTAGATGAGCTTAAGATGCGCAGGGTTATTTAAAGTGCTGGCAATCCTAGAGACATCGTGGTTGTCCACAAATGATAACATGTGTTTTCCTTTGTACAAAGTCCAGTTTTCAGGTCCAAACTGCCTCAAAAGGGAATGAATTATCTCAAACATATTCATGCTGTTAAATGATGAAAACATGCCCTTGTAACACTCATAATTTGTAGAACTGTGGCATAGATCATCTCCCATGATACGGTTGTAATCTCCACCTATCATCTCTCCCATGAGGAAGAAATCCTCTTTCCAGTTCCCGGTCTCGTACCTGAGTCTTCTGAGAAAATCACTCTCAACGCAGTAAGCAACATCAAGTCTCAGGCCGTCAATATCAAACTCATCTATCCAGTATTTAACGCTCTCCAAAAGATAGTCTGCAACCTGAGGATTTCTAAGATTAAACTTTACCAGGTCGTAATTTCCTTCCCAGCCTTCATACCAGAGTCCGTCATTGTAGTTACTGTTGCCGTCAAAACTGATATTGAACCAGTCTTTATATGGTGAGTCCCATCTCTTTTCCAAAACATCCTTAAAACCAAAGAATCCGCGACCTGCATGGTTGAACACACCATCCAGCACTATCTTTATGCCTTTCTTATGAAGAGCTTTGCAGACCTTCTTAAAATCCTCATTGGTCCCCAGTCTTGTATCTATCTTTCTGTAATCCCTTGTATTATAGCCATGAGTGTCCGACTCAAAAACAGGATTAAATAAAACTGCGCCAACTCCGAGCTTTTCCAGATGTGGAATCCAGTCAATGACCTTTAGTATTCTGTGTTCCAATTTTCCGTCATTCTCAAAGGGTGCTCCACAAAAACCCAAAGTATAGATCTGATAAAAACTCATCTCATAAGCCCACATATTCTGACCTCCGCTTATTCATTCCGTCTGTATTTATCTAAATGATATATATTCATTTTACAATAAAATGAACACTTTAATATCATGAGAAAAATACTTTGATTTTTTTAATATTTTTTGTTGACAACTCCCCCATGTAAGAGGTATATTATTCTAGTCGCTTGTGATTGACGAGCGAAGATATGGCGAGGTAGCTCAGCTGGCTAGAGCACGCGGTTCATACCCGCGGTGTCGAGGGTTCAAGTCCCCCTCTCGCTACTACTCAAACCCCTTGAAAATAGTATGTTTCAAGGGGTTTTCTTTTTGTTTGAGTTTGTTTGAGTATTTATAAAGCTTGTCGTATAGCATCCATGGTCGCTTCAGACATCTGAGCCGCTATTCTCTTATAGCCTTGTATAGTCTGTTGTGAGTGACCGCCTACAGTAGCTGCTGTAGCGTCATCTAAGAGGAAAGCAAGCTTTGTAGCCGCCCTAAAACGGAACTTATGGCTTCCACGATATGTGATGCCTGCACGTTCACAAACGGCGGCTATATGCTCCAAGTAGGGTGTTAAAAAGAGATGACCGCCCTTTCTGCCGGTAAAGACATATCCTTCTGTCCTATCTCCTATAGCAAGCTTTAATATCTCAATAGCTTCATCTGATAAAGGAAAGTGTCTTCCAAGGTCTTTTCGTGACTTATTGTGTTGTACTTCAACATAGTGACCTTTTCCGTTTTCATCATATCTTTCTACTATCTCTCTATGTATCCATACTGACTTCTTATCCCATGATATATCACTTATATTGATAGCAAAAACTTCTCCACATCTTGCATCTATATAAGAGTGAAACATGGCTGCAAGGTCATATATATTAGACTTGTCTACGTGTTTCCTGAAAAGATATGCATCAATGTCCGTATAGCAGTCATGAGGGTCTTTGTCGGCTGCTTTTGCTGTAATACTTCCGCTGTTATACTCACGGGCGATATTGTTCTGAACAATGTCATGTGCTACTGCATAATCAAAGACTGTATTAAAGATGGACTTCACATTCGTTATCTTTTTTCTTTTTTCCTTTTCAGAATATCTCTGGAAGAAATTATCAAGGTCACTTCCTTTAATCTTTACAATAAGCATTTTATCAATGTCAGTACCTTGAATATTACCTTTATAATCCGTTCTGACTTTCTTACCGCCATCTTTCCACTTAGGCTTCATGCTCTGGAAGTATTCTTCAAAGACAACAGCAAAAGTCTTCTTACTGTTCCCAAAGTAAAATTCATACAGCTTTTCATAAAACGCAAATTTACTTTTATCAGTACCATCATTTATTACTGTTTTCTGTTTTCTTTTACCATTTATATCAGTAACAACAGTAAAATGATATATCTTTCCATCTCTTGGAAAATCATGTCTTATTTTTTCTTTGTGTACTTCACTTATTAACTTTTCAAGGTTCTCCTTTTTCATCTTTTGATACTTTTCAAGCTCTGCTTCTGATAATTCTACTGCAGAGTTTATCATTCCATCAAGACTCTTAATAAAATTGATTTTTTGCTTCTGTTCATTTGTTATGTGCATATACTTATACCTCCCTTAGTATATGCAGGTGGATTCACGCAAAAGGTGAAAAATAACGACCGTTATACATTCCTATAAGTAAAAGTTCACTTTATCGACCATTTTTCCAAAAACAAAATACATATAGAAGAAAGAGATATTTATAACCAAAAAGACATGAAAGGAGATTTTTAGTTATGAAGGCAATGACAAATGAGGAATTGGAAGTATTGATTGCTAAAAAGGAGAAAGCACTTGCAGAAACAAAAGCAAGACTTGAGAAGCAGAAGAAAACACAAAAAGACAAAGAAGACAAAGAGATAGTATCTCTTGTCAGAAGTCGCTTTAAGACTCTGGACGCTTTCAAAGAGTATCTCGGAGAAGACCTAGCGTGAGCGTATACAGAAGCCTAACGGTAGTGTATATGTCTTTAGCCCTCGGCAGAGCGAACGGAAAGTGTGGGGAGAATATATGAGCGGAGCGAAATATATACCCCCACACTTGTAGTGAGTTACATATGGGGATATTAACGGGTTGATTTTACCTGAATGGATGGTGATATATATGGATGGAATTGATGGATATGTAAGCTTCAGACAGGAGCCTAAGTTTAATATACTTCATACTATCAGAGACCCTGAGTATATGAAGAAAGAAGAAGCAAACTACTATGCATATTATGAAAAAAGAAAAGCAGACGGTGTACTTCCGCCTGACTTTATCCCTGAGCCTTTTCATGTACATATGGAAGACGCTGATAAAAATGTGCTTTTACACTATGAGCCTTTAAAAGAGTTTTATGAAAAGACTTTTCAGCCAGCAGTAGACGAGTATGACCAGATACTACTACATGACGGTAAAGGACATAAAGACCGTGTAAAAGGAAACTACTACAGCTATATTTACCAACATGATACAAAAAAGAATAGTACGAAATTAGCTTATGAAGTTGTTGCCCAGTTTGGTGGTAGGGATGATGATGAAAAGAACGGCGTCAAGGGGATATCTGATGACCCTGAAAAAAGGGAACAGTGTCTTGAGGGATTGAAGCGATATTATGAACAATGGAAAAGAGAAAATCCTAATCTTCATATAGTCGCTGCTGCTATCCACATGGATGAGACTTCTCCGCATCTGCATATCATATATGTCCCAGTGGTAGAAAGTGAAAGAGGTCAGAAAGTAAGAAATGATAGGTCAACTGCTTTAAAAGCGCAGCTAAAAATGCACGGGATAGATATAAGTAAAAACGGCAGACAGGAAAACGCAACTACCGCATGGCAGGAGCGTCAAAGAGTCGTACTTCGTGAGATAGCTAAAGAGGTCGGACTTGATATGAAGCAGACTAAAAAGCCGACCCAAAGAGACCATGAAGATGCACGGGAGTATAGAGCAAGAAGAAGTGCTGATGCTCTCGAGAGTGCAAATGACACTACAAAGTACCTTATACAAGAAAACGACAAAAAACTTGATACACAGGAAGCACAGATAGAAGAAAACTCTAAAATACTTTTTGAACAGGAAAATAAGAAAAAAGAAAACTCTAAAACACTTACTGAGCAGGAACGGAAGAAAGTTGAGTATGAAGCATTTACCAAGACTTTTCATCAACCGACAGACTACAAAAAAGTAAAAATCTTCGGTAAAAAAGAGACCCATTATGCAGTACCTGAACAGGAGCTTTGGAGCTACTGTGCTGCTGCTGATGATGTAAAGCAGAAAGATGAACAGATACAAGGACTTGAAGAAGAAAGGGATGATTTTAAAAAGAAATATGCAAAAGCAAATAACGCCCGTGATTCTGCTGAAAAACAGAGGGACAAATACAAAGGTTATAAGACTGAAAAAGATAAACAGATAGCTGACTTTGAAAAGAGATTCTCGAGAGCAAAGAAGAATCCTTATACTTCCGCTTCTACACTTTCAGGGCTTATACATGAGTATGCGCTACTCAAAGTGGACTCTGAAAAAGAAAGAGCCGCTATCATCAAAGCATGTGAGGCACTTGATACACTTGACGAATATCATCACAAGATAGATAAGAACATCCCTTTCTTTACTCTTGATGATGATGCAGACCGCCTTTCAACTAGCATACAAGCCCTAAACGGAATGGTTAAGAATGAATACCTGAAAATCCTTGACTATGGTGGCAGAAAAGAAATGTACAGTGAAATAAGCGATATATGGACAGCTAGTAAGAGCGTATCTTCTGAGATATATAAGAAGTACGGCTCAAAGCATAAGCACGCATCATCTATAAACACTCTACAAACTCAGTATACACCTATTATCACAGGTATACTTTCAGACTTATTTTCACTTGTCAGGATGGCTTTTGAGATGATACAGGAAGCACAGTATGGATATGGAAGGTGATTGTTCTTTCCCTCTCGAGACCCCGTCGGCGGATATGATATGCGGTCTTTATATCATCATCGCCGACAGAATAAGTTTATAGAAATAAGAGGTATCAACTGCCTCTTATTTTTTTGCATTAAAAAACATGTAGCCATGTAGCCAAAGTCTGAAAAGTCGCATAAATACTGGCTTAGAAGTGGCTACATAGTATGTAGCCATCATGTAGCCACTGTAGCCATGTAGCCACTTTGTAGCCACTATAAAAAGCAGTAAAAACACAGTAAAAATGCGGTTTTGCGCGTGCGGGGGCGGTGCTACGGCCAAGAGCCCCCGCCGTGTAGCCATGTAGCCACTTTTATTCTTTGGGCTACACGAGCGCACATATCAACAGTAATAAAAAAGAAGAAGCCTCCCTCCTACAGGAAACTTCTTCAAGGTACAAAACCATATGAAAAATATCAAAAATCTCAATTTTAGAGATTTTTTTTCTCATATATATATGTAATCAGAAAAAACAAAAATCGTTGAATTACGTCTTTTTCTTCTTTTTTCTGATTATATCACATGTATCTCAAAAAGTGAGGGTATTTTTTCACAGAAGAGATACATGTACTTATATAAGCAAACGGGACTCCTACATTCTCCCCCCGTTGGAAAGGTACAAAAGACTATGAAAAAAAAGAAAACTTCCTATACTATGCGTAGTTCTTTACGCACTATTTCAGTTAAGTGCTATGCTGAACAGCTTGGACTTCCTGAAACGGCTACATATCTTGATATAATCCACAAAATACAAAAAATCATACCTTTTATTTCAAGAGATTTTATAGTGTTCGCCATTGTTCACTATAAAGATACTCTTGGTGATAATATATGGCTTCCTGCTAATGAAAAGCCACATGTACATATATGGGCTAAAAAACGTGATAATCAACCTATTCACATAAGTCAGTGGTTATCACTCTTTGACGTTACATATAGAAAAGATATTGATGATGACCTTTTTAAAAACCACGGTGTAGAACCATGTAAAACAATGATTGGCTGTGCCATGTATGCTACACATGACACAGAAGAAGCTATTAAAGACGGTAAAGAACAGTATGATATTTCTGAAGTAATTATGAATATATCTTTGGACGAGTTCTTATCTCTTCGTAAGGGATATGAACAAGGGCTTTCTACAGGAAAACTATCTCTTGAGCAGCTTGTAGTTCTTGATGATGCAGCTTTTCAGCTTGGATATGAGCTTAAAGACTGGGAAGAGTGGTATGGTAACCTATCTTTTGCACAAAGAAAGCTTACTTCCATGAAGACTATCAAAGAGAGCTACTATAGAGGATTACACAAAAGATATAATGAGAATAGGTATATCAACCGTTTATCTATCTTTATACAAGGTGCTCCAGGTATCGGAAAGAGTTTCTACTCCGATAACTTGCCTCATTCTCTTGCAGTAACAAGCGGAAAAACAGGCAAGTATGACGACTTACAGCCTTCTACTGAAGTTATATCTATATCAGACTATACTTCTGAAGCCCTTTTAAGTATGGCTGATAACTATATCTGTAGAGCTTATGTTCGTAATAAAAATAATGCGTATTGGTGCGGAAAACTCTTTGTCGTTACTTCTAATGTATCTTTTGAAGAGTGGGTAAGAGACTGTGGCGGAAATCCCGAAAACAGTGCTTTTATTGACCGTTTTTATGTCTGTCATGTAGATGCAGAAGGTCATCTTATCTGTACTCATGCATCAAAGAGAGGTACTTCAGAAGAACAAAAAGAGAGACTTGAAAGATTCCTTGAGTTTAAGAAGGGCTTTGAAGCGAGTCTTAAACAGTTTGCTGATAAAAAAGCTAATGATAAGCCTGTTGATTATTCTGCTATTCTTAATGAAGTAGAAGTTAAGGAAAAGACTGATGTTGAAAAAGAATATCTCGAGAGGGAAAATACGGAGCTTAAAGATAAGGTAAAAGAAGCTGAAAAGCGCATTATTGAGGCTTATGATGATGCAGCAAAAGAGCTTTTATCATTGCCTTTGATAGATATAAAGTTCTTACAAGATAATAAGCTTTCTTATCCTGTGCCATTTATGCCATCTGATGACGGTAAAAGCTTAAAATGGGAAATTGTTTGAGTTGTTTGAGTAGGTGTTTGAGTAGTAGAAGCAGAGCTTGAAAACCTCCTTTCTATGTGGGTTTGAGTATGATGTAGGGGCTGCGGGTCCCCCTCTCGCTACTAAAAAAGGAAGCGTTTATCGCCAATGTCATTAAGTTAAGGGTGACGGAAATAAGACTCTTATACCAGAAATGGTATAGGGGTCTTTTTTTCTGCGAAAATAGTTGACAGAAT